>DASRCX010000032.1:0-64549 GCA_035652895.1 Terriglobia bacterium | reverse complement strand
TGGCCCGCAAGTTCCTCGGCATCATTTACCACACGCTCAAGAACAACTGGGTGTTCGAGGATTTTCCCAACTTTGTTTTGGCCGAAGCCAAAACTTAACAACGACTTCTGCTCAGTCGGAGTAGACAAACATCATAGGAGGTTTCTCACATGAGACGGGGGCGGGCTTATCTGATCATGTCTTTTGGATTGGCTTTGAGTTTATTGGCTGTCGGCTCGCTGCTCAAGTCGCAAACCGTCAGCGGGTCCATTTCCGGGATAGTGACGGACCCTTCGGGTGCGGCTGTGCCGGGGGCCAGTGTTACGCTTGTGAACGGTGAAACGGGCCAGGTAATGAAGACGACGACGAACTCCAGCGGGATATATGGATTTCCTGTCGTGCCTGTCGGCAGAGACTACAGCGTCACGGTTGAGGCAAGAGGCTTTAAGACTTACGTCCAGCGAGGAATCACGCTACTAATCAATCAGAGCCTGCGTGTGGATGTCCGTCTTGCGATAGGGAGTGAACGGCAATCCGTTGAGGTTTCTGCCCAGGCCGTGCAGGTAGCTACCCAAAGCACTTCGCTCGGCGACGTCATCGAAAGTCGGAAGATGCTATCTCTTCCGCTCAACGGCCGCAGCTATATCGATCTGCTTGGGCTGCAGGCTGGGGTCGTTCCACAAACAACCACAGGCTCGCTCCAGGACCGACCCACCGCAGGCCTCGGAAGCGCCGGCAACTTTTCAGTGAATGGCGGACGCGAAGCTGCAAATGGGTTCATGGTGAACGGGGGCACAGTTGAAGAGGGCAGGAACAATGGCGCGGGCCTCGTACCCAACCTGGATTCCATTCAGGAGTTCAAAGTAATCACCAACGCCGGATCTGCAGAATATGGGCAATACGCCGGAGCAATCGTCAACGTGGTCACCAAGTCGGGGACAAACGCCTGGCATGGGTCTGCGTTTGAGTTTCTCCGCAACGACAAGCTTGATTCCAGAAATTTCTTCGATTCCACGCGCGGGGCCTTTCGACAAAACCAGTTTGGCGGCACGATAGGCGGCCCGATTGTGAAGAACCGGCTGTTCATTTACGGTGACTACCAGGCAACCCGGCAGTCTCGCGGGATTTCTACGGGCCTGATCAGCGTACCTACAAACGCACAACGCGCAGGTGATGTCAGCGACTTGCTTGATTCCACGGCTGTCGTAAAGGGTTGCGATACGCCTGGCGCCGGGTGTTTGAATGAAGTGCTTACGAATCGCCTGGGTTATGCTGTGAGCAACGGAGAGCCGTATTACAGTCCGGGCTGCACGAGTACGGCCGATTGCGTTTTCCCCAACGGCATTATTCCACAAAGCGCGTGGTCGCCCGCGGCGATTGGAACAATAAAGTTTATCCCGGAGCCGTCGCCGGGTCTGGGCGGGGCCACTTTCGAAACAACGTCTCAAAAGCAGCATCTGCGGGACGATCGATTCTCGGTCCGGTCAGACCTCGAGACCCAATCTTACGGCCACTGGTCCTTGTACTATGCCCTGGACAACACTGATCTCTTTGCCCCATATCCTGCGGCCAACGTGCCGGGTTTCGCAGCAACTACGCCTCAGCAGGCCATGCAGGCAGTCCTCACCAATACTCGCACCTTCGGCACGCGAAACGTGAATGAAGTCCACGCGGCGTTTTTCCGCACTGCCATGACACAGCGACAACCGCAGCAGGGGCTGGGGGATCTGACATCTTTCGGGTTCCAGACGGGAGGTTTGGGGATCATTCCAGTGGTCCCGAATCTTCAGGGTGTGCCCCTTACTACCCTTGACAATACGGGCGTCAGTTTCGGCCTTCCGGACGGGACCACCGGCCAATTCAACAATACTTACCAGGTATCCGACAATTTCTCCTCGGTCCGGGGAAAGCACACGCTCGTGTTCGGCGGCAATTATCAGCGGTTTCAGATCAATGAAAGGAACACTTACGCTGAAAACGGCGTTTTTGATTTTGACGGTTCCGAAACGGGAAGTGACTTTGCTGATTATCTGATTGGAGCGCCTGTTGGGTTTATTCAGTCAAGCCGCCAGTTTCTGGACTCGCGATCAGAATATGGGGCCGTGTATGTTAATGACAGTTACAAGGCGAAATCGAACCTCACTCTGAATTACGGCCTGCGGTGGGAAGCTAGCACCTTTTTCCGGGACAAACTGGACAGGACGCCGAGCGCATGCAGAATTCAGGCCATCAACTTCAATGTTCAATCGACCATCTATCCCACGGCGCCGAAAGGCTGGCTGTGCCCTGGGGATCCAGGTGTAGCGTCGGGAATAGCACCCAACGATTACAACAATTTTGCGCCGCGGGTCGGCTTTGCCTACTCTCCCGGTTTCAGCGACGGTGTATTGGGAAAGATTTTTGGAGGTCCCGGAAAATCGAGCATTCGTGCGTCATATGGGATTTACTACACGAATGTTGAAGACCTAACCATGTTTTATGAAGTGGGCGACGTTCCTGCCGGCCTCTTTTACGTGAGCCCCACACAGGTTTACTACGAAGAGCCCTATAAGAACCGGAGCACACCGGGCGGGCCCGGCCAGCGGTTTCCTTTTACGATTCCAAACCCGCAGACGATCAACTGGGCCCAACTCCAGCCGATTGCAAGTTCCCCCGGCTTCGACCTCAATAATGTGCTCCCGTATGAGCAGCATTATGATTTCAGCATACAGCGCCAGATCGGCAGTTCAACGCTGCTGACTCTGGCCTATGTGGGAACGAACGGGCACCACTTGATTGCCCAATATTCCTCAAATCCAGGCAGCGCGGCGTTGTGCCTGGCGACGCCCGGTTGCGGCCGGAATGGGGAAGACTCGATCTACGACCTCGGAGGGGGCAACTTTCTCTACGGGACTCGTCCCCACTCAGTGACGTCCGGGAGATTTATCGGCCAGGGCATACTCGATTTCTCGAATAACAGTTACACATCGACAATTGCTAATTCAGTTTACAATTCACTTCAAGTCACGCTTGAGAAGAGGGTCGGATCCGTCCAGTTCCTTGGAGCGTACACTTGGTCAAAGTCTTTGGATGACGCCTCCGCGTTCGAGAACAGCATCAACCCGTTCAATGCCAAGTTGAGCAGGGGACTCTCGACGTTTGACGTGGCCCACAATTTTGTCGTCAGTTACACCTGGAACCTTCCGGGACCTGCTTCTGGTGTTTCGAATGTATTGCTCGGAGGGTGGGAATTTTCGGGCATATCTCGATTCACGACAGGTTTTCCCATCACGATGGGGCATGGCGGCGACTACTCGCTCTGCGGCTGCTCGGGTGTGGACAGACCCAACTGGTCGGGCCAGTCAATCCAGATATTCGATCCCCGAAGCAGTGCTGACCATCAGTATTTTTCGCCGGACACTTTTTCGGCGGAAATCCTGGGGGTCCCCGGCAACGCGGGACGAGCATTCTTCCACGGACCCGGCATTGTGAATTTTGATATGGCGTTTCACAAGATCTTCAAGGTCCGTGAAAATGTCGGTCTCGAGTACCGTGCGGAATTCTTTAACGCCTTCAACCATGCTCAGTTTTACAACCCCTCGGGCAATTTCACTTCGAGCACCTTCGGCCAGGTAACGACGGCACGTGACCCGCGGATCATTCAAATGGGGCTGAAGTTGAACTTCTAGTCCGGACGTCAGCGGGAATTTTCGAAGCGGGCTTTGAGGGCGGCGCAGTTCATAGACAAATGCAGCAACACCGGTTTCGCTCGAACAAAAGGTATTTCGACATGCCCGATTAACATCCAGGGGAGCATAGATGCCAGGGATTTCGGGTCCGGTTGGGCATCACAGAATCCTTTGGTGGACCAGCCTCTTTCTGATGCTGGGGGCAGGATTCGCAACTTTCAACGTGCCTTGTCCGGCGCAACAGAAGCCGACATCTGTCTCGAATGAGAAGGCGGCGATCGCACTTAACAAGGATGGAATCGCTTCTGCTGCAACGGGGGATTATGCCACGGCCATCGAGAAATTTCGTCATGCATGCGACCTATGGCCGGGCTTCGCAGATGCTCGTTATAACCTGGCCGTAACTCTCGAGAGAGCAGGACAGTTGGAGGAAGCGATTCGATCCTTCAAAGTCGCTGTTTCTCTGAGACCGGATTTTGCGCCCACGCACCTCGCTTTGGGTCTCGCGCTTGCAAAGGACAATGATCTTGCTGGTGCTGCGGAAGAGCTGAAGCGGGCGTCGAGACTGGCCCCTAAGGATGCTTTGGCTCACTATAATCTTGGTCTTGTTGTCGAGCAACAGGGGAAACCGCAAGATGCATTGATCGAGTATCGCCAAGCAACCGGTTTGCAGCCGAGTTTTGCCCTTGCGCACCTGCGGCTGGGAATTGTGCTTCGCCGATTGGGAAAGCTGGCGGAGGCACTCACTGAATTCAAGCTGGCAGTGCAATTTGCACCCGATGACGCTGATACCCATTACAATTTTGCACTGGCGTTGCGGGTGCAAGGCAAATTGCAGGATGCGCTTCATGAACTCGATGCGGCGATCCGCCTCAAGCCAGATTTCGAGCAGGCGCGATACAACCGGGCGCTGGTAGTCCGCCAGCTTGGTCAACCGGCCGAGGCAGAGAGTGAAATGCAGGAAATTGCGGGCCTCAGCGAATTCCGCTCAAAGGTGGCGCAATCAAAGCGGTTGACATTATCGGCAGCCGACCATGTAAAAGCACGCGAACCCGATGAAGCATTGAATGATGTCGCAGAGGCCCTCCACTACTGGCCAGAGAACCCGGCGGCTTATTACCTCAAAGGACTCGCCCTCGAACAGAAAGGCAGCGTGCAAGAATCCCGCGCGAATTTTGAAAAAGCACTGGAGATCAGACCTGACTACGCCGAAGCCATGATTGGGCTTGGGAGAGCTCTTTGGGCCCTCGGTGATCGCATGGGTTCGTTGAAAGAGTTTGACAGGGCTGTTGCGGTTGCGCCTGATCTGGCCGAGGCGCACTATAACAAGGGATTGGCTCATGCCAGGCTTGGCGATCCGAAAACTGCAATTACTGAATTCCGCCTGGCCATCGCCTTAAAGCCGAACTATCTGGACGCGAGCATAAACCTGGGGTTGGTTATGATGCAGGCCGGAGAACTTCAGCCAGCCATTCAGCAATTCAGGGACTTGGTCAGATCATTCCCCGATCGCCCTGATGTTCGCAACGATTATGGCGTTGCACTGCTCGAAGCTGGAAAGTACAAAGAGGCCGTGGAAGAGTTCCGGCAATCGCTGCGGCTGAGCCCTGATTCCGCCGAGACGCATTACAACCTTGGCCTCGCTCTCAGAAAGGCAGGCGAACCCGAAACTGCATCAGCCGAATTCAAACGCGCTGAAGAGTTGAATCCGGGCCTCACGCCGCCATAACCGGTCCAGGGGCTGGGTACCTCGGTTGTCTGCAACTATCCAGATAGTCTTTCTCAGATTGGTTATATACTTCGCCATAGTCAGCGATGAGCTTGCCTTGGCGTGACCTGTTAAGGATTTATAAGAGGTTGCCCAGCAGGCTAAGAGGAGAGACGTTCATGCTGGGAATTCAGGTTTTGCAAAGGGGATTGGCAGCGATGCTGCGCCTGGCGTTTGCGAATGAGCGGGCGGATCTTTCATTCACGGCAAGACCGTCCGTCGGGCAGGGGCAAAGCGATATTCGTAAGCTCGGCTATGACGGTCAGCCGGTCACGGGAAGGGGAATCGCTCCAGCGGTTGTGCACAGCGGCCTGATCTATGTTTCGGGCCAGGGCGCCAACGAAAGTGAGTCTGAGGCGACTTTGGACATCACAATACATGTCCAGAAGGCGATGGATAACGTCAAGAAGCTCGTGGAAGCGGCGGGCGGGGACATGGATCACGTCCTCCAACTCACCGTTTACCTGGCCTCGCTGGAGTTCTATGAGGCAATGAACAGCGCGTATCGGCCCTACTTTCCAAACCGAGCGCCGGCGCGATGCACTGTTTCGGTGGCAGGGATTCCCGGCAAATCACTGGTTGAAATAAGCTGCATCGCGGAAGTTGTTCATTCCTGATGGAAACCTCTGCACTGTACAAAGGAGGAGATAATGGACCTGAAGCTAAAAGAAAAGAGGCGTTCGTTTCTATCACGCCTTGCGGTGATCGCTGGGTCGCTATGGGGCGCGCCAAAAATGTTCGCGGGTGCCGCACCGCCCCAGCAGAAGCCTCATGGGCCGATCGTGCATAACGGCCTGATTTTCATTTCAGGCCAGGGCGCGAATGACCGCGGGCCTGTTCAGGGTGCAACCATCGAAGATCATACTCGGAAAGTTATGGAGAACATCAAACATGTCGTCGAAGAGGGCGGAGGCTCAATGGACAGCATTCTGCAGCTCAATGTGTACCTGGCGACTCTCGAAGATTATGAAGCAATGAACAAGGTGTATTATTCCTATTTCCCCAACGGCGGGCCCGCGCGATGTACGGTAGCAGTGGCGGGAATTCCCGGCCATTCGCGTCTGGAGATCAACGGGATCGCTGCAGTCGTCAGGTAATACACAGAGGGAAAAGTGAAAAGAGGTTAGCGGCAATGGGCATCGGTATCAAGTGGAACCGACGGTGGTTTTTGGGCGGTTTGGGAGCGGCGGTGGGTTCGCTTCTGAGCGGCGGAAGACTTCCTGCGGCCGGGTCTGCCGCAAGCGAGCATGCGGCATCGGAAAGGTGGCCGGACCTTGTAAAAGTGACGGGCTTTGGCTCGACCGGGAATGTTTACGAAGAACTCGGCGTCGCCCCGCTCATCAACGGCGTGGGAACGCTGACGATGGTTGGAGGCTCGCTGATCCCTCCTGAAGTGGAAACTGTAATGGGTTACGCCGCGCAACACTTTGTCAGCATCCCGGATCTGGAAGTTGCGGCCGGAAAGAAAATCGCGGAGATGCTGAAACTGCCGTCGGGCTACACAGGACTTGTGACTTCCGGTGCGGCGGGAGCGATCACCTGCGGCTATGCGGGCGTGCTTACAGCCGACAACGAGGAATTCATCAGACAACTTCCGGACCTGACCGGGATGAAGTCTGAGGTCATCATTCAAAAATCACACCGTTATCCATTTGACCACCAGATCCGCGCCACAGGAGTAAAGCTGGTTGAGATCGAGACGCGTGAAGACCTGCGGAAGGCCGTCAGCCCCCGTACAGCCATGATGCATTTCACGAATTATCTGAATTCAGAGGGCCAGATCAAGGTGGACGAGTGGGTCAAGCTTTCCAGGCAATATCAGCTTCCCTGCTTCAACGACGCGGCAGCGGACACCCCGCCGATCTCACGGTTATGGGAGTATGTGAACATGGGCTATGACCTTGTAGCCTTCAGCGGGGGTAAGGACATTCGAGGGCCGCAGTGCGCGGGCCTGCTGCTGGGAAGGGAAGACCTGATCCACTATGCGTTGCTGAACAACAGCCCTTACGAGGACACGATTGGGCGGGGACAGAAGATCGGCAAAGAAGAAATCGTCGGAATGGTCAAGGCGCTGGAACTCTTCCTTGCTTCAGACCAGAAGGCCATGCTCGAACAGTACTGGCACCAATTGGATGAGGTCGCGAGCGTTGTTAATAAGATTCCGGGAGTCAGTACTGCTTACCATTACGATCCCAATCAGATTGCAAACAATACGGTCGGAATGGACATTTTCTGGGACCCGCGCCGCATCTCGCTGACCTCGCAGGAGGCTGCAGAAGAACTCCTTAAGGGGAAGCCTTCGATTATGCTCGGTGCAGGGAGGCAAGGCGGCGGTTTGAGTCTTAGTGCCTGGCAATTAAGACCTGGTGAAGAAAAGATTATTGCCCGTCGCCTTGCAGAAGTGCTCCGAGCACATCGCATTGCTTCATGAACTGAAAACCTTACGAGGTCAAATGCTAACGAAAGGGGACCGGAAGTGTCGGAGAGAATTAACCGTCGTGAATTCGTTGAACGCGTTGCTGGGGCGGCACTGACGTTGCCGCTGGCTGCGCCGTCAGGTACATCAGTTGCAAAGAATGGCGCTGAAACGGAATTCAAGGGTTTTCATGGCATCTTCGCGATCCTTGAAACACCCTTTACATCGAGCAACGTCATTGATGAAGAAGACCTCGCGCGCGAGGTCGATTTCTGCGTTCGATGCGGCGCCCATGGCCTCGTGTGGCCGCAGCTCGCGGCGGAATTCTATCTGCTCTCTGAAGAAGAGCGCATGCGCGGGGCGGAGGTTGTTATCCGCGCAGCGGCTGGCCGGCGGCCCGTAGTGATCGGCGTACAGGAACCTTACAAAGGCGTTGCTGTCAAACTTGCGCGCCATGCGGAGAGCAAAGGAGCGAACGCGATTATCGCCATTCCTCCTTTTGTGGGCGGCGCTGGCCTTGATGTCGCATCGGATTATTACCGCTCTTTGGCAGAGGCGGTTAAGCTGCCGATCTTCGTCCAGAACAGCGGCCCTCCATGGGGCCCGGCAATGCCAACCGATTTTGTCATTCGTCAGGCGCGTGAATTTCCTCACCTTGGTTATATCAAGGAAGAGGTCAGCCCCGTCCCACATCGCCTCGAGGTCTATGCAAAATCCGGGGTGATGACGGGTATTTTCTCAGGCAGCGCCGGCAGAAATCTGCTGAACGAGATGTCGCGCGGGTCGTCCGGCACGATGCCGGCCTGTGAATTTATCGACGTTAATGTGCAGGTTTACGAATTGGCGGCTGCCGGCAAAACCAAAGAGGCTTACGAACTCTTCGAAAAACTGTTGCCGATGATTAACCTTGAGGAAACATATGGCATGGTTTTCGCCAAGTCCGTCCTTGTCCGGCGAGGCATTTTTAAGACGGCAAAAATGCGTCAGAGCACGGGGTTGAAGCTTGACACGTATGACGAGCGGGAGCTTGATTTCTGGTGGGAGCAGTTGAAACCGTATCTGCGGGCGTAAAGGCGTCTCGCGGATTTAAGAGGGCAACTATCAGGGTAGCGTGAAGCTGAAGATATCGCTGCCCGCGGCAATTGCTACATACTGCATTCCGTCAACAGAATAGGTCATTGGCGATGCGTGAATATTCTGGCCGGTATTGAAATGCCAGAGCGGTTTCCCATCGCGGGCATCGATCGCCTCAAAGCTTTCCGCGTCGTCGCCAAAGAAAACCACGCCGCCGGCTGTGGTTAGCGTTCCGGCCCACGAATTGCCTTCCCCGACCTGGGGATAACGCCAGGCGATTTCCCCTTTGTCAACGTTGTAGGCCACCAGGATTTTTCTGCCCGGCTCTCCCTCGATGCGTTCAACGCCTGTATTGTAGTAGCTTTCTCCCTTTACAAACGGCTGAGGCTTGGCGCGGGCCATATTGCATTCCTGCAATGCCATGAAATAAAAAAGGTGGGTCTCAGGATTGTAGGAAGGAGAGAACCAGTTGGTTGCTCCCACAATCCCAGGGCAGACTTTCGTCCCGTTTGGCGTGGGGATTATACCCGTTGTGATCGGGCGGCCGTGGGCGTCGATGCCTTTGGCCCAGTTCACCAATGGGTCGAAGAGCGTCGCACCCAGGAATTTCCCATTAATGCGGTCAAGAACGTAGATGAACCCGTTGCGGTTCGCTTCAACGACAAGCTTCCGAGTTTGACCTTTGTAGTTGCTATCGATAAGAACCGGCGTTTCGACGGCATCGTAGTCGTACAGGTCATGCGGAGTAAACTGAAAGTACCATTTCAATCTTCCAGTGTCAGGATCCAGAGCCAGGACACAATCACTATAAAGATTGTCGCCCGGTCGGGCTGACCCTTCAAAATCCGGGCCGGGATTTCCGGTTCCCCAGAACAGCGTATTGGTCTCGGAATCATAAGTTCCCGGCATCCAAGCCGTCGCGCCGCCGTGTTGCCACGTGTCACCCTTTCCCCACGTGCCGAAATTGGGCTCGCCGGGACCGGGTATGGTCCAGAAGCGCCAGACAAGCCTGCCGGTCTCCGCATCGTAAGCGTCGATCTTTCCTCGCACGCCTGCATCTCCGCCGGCAGGAGCAACAATGACCTTCCCGTTGACAATCAGAGGGACGCTTGTTGCCCCGTTGGCAGGATTCTCCTTAATATCGCCGAAAGTTACATCCCAGATCAGATATCCGGAACGTGCATCGAGGCAAAGAAGATGCGCATCATCCGTTTCCATATAGACGCGTGAGCGCCAGACCGCCACTCCGCGGTTGTGGTGGGCGGACGCATCCTCAATCAGCCCCTCCGTTAAGGGGCGTGAATGGCTCCACAAAATCCGTCCCGTGCGCGCGTCGAGGGCGAAGGCGTCGTTTCCGCTCGTCACATACATAATTCCATTGATCACGACGGGAGTGACTTCCAGCGCCTGGGAATTTCTCGAATGAAAAACCCATTGGGCCCGAAGCTGGCTGACGTTTTCTGGAGTGATTTGTGACAGGCTCGAGTAGCGACGCCCGGTGTAGTCGCCGTTGTAAGAGGTCCAGTTCGCCCCGGGAGGCTGTGTCAGAAGATCGTTATCACTTACATCGATGCGCGCCGAGACGGGTCCTGACTGTCCCCACGAAATAAGCGGACCAAGGATAAGGAGTCCAATCCAAGGAAAGGCAAATCTCTTTGCGCTCGTCATTTCAATTGGATCCTCTCCTGCGGATTTACATGGACCTGGCCCAGTGCGCCGCGATCCGAACCCTCAGCGTCCTCGAGATGGACAGAAAGCCATGACACGCCAGATGGAGTTTCGATCGTTTTATCGAGCGTCACAAGCTCAAGAGGCGAAACGTTCATGAGATCAACGTCTTTTATCAGCATTCCGTCGCGATCGTAAAGACGGACCACCAAGTGGCCTGGGTAAAACACGCCGAAAATTCCACGCAGCCTCAGTCCCTCCGCTGTTTGCGAGGCCGTTAGGGGATTACTGACGAGTCCGGCGTGGCTGACCGTCTTGAAGTTGTCGCCCACCCTCGTCGGGAACCATTCGGTGTCAAACGCATAAGTTTCTTCCGGTTCAAGATGCACCATGGGACTGTTTAATTCTGCTTCCATGTAGTAAGGCGTATCGAGCGCATTTAGCGGCGGCAGGGTCGGCATACCTTTTGAATCGAGACGGAGTCTGGCTCCGTTCACGTAGAAAATAACGGAAGCCTTGCCTGGGTATTCCACTCCTTTCCGGAATTTGAACCGCTCCACCATGGCATAGTTGCTGAGGCCATCTACGACGGCCACCCAGCCGGCAGGAGAATCCAGCCACACCTCAGCTTCGAGGTATGCCCAGTGGAGAGCAAAAAGATTGTCATCGCGGACCGAGAAGGAAGGATGGTCACTCGGACCGCTGCGGACGTGATATTTTTCGAGGTATGCGCTATTGGGATTAACAGGTGTGAAGGCCCAGAAATTGTGGTTGTAATCCGAAGGGTTTCGAGGGTCGGCGGTATCATACTGCGAGACGGATTGAATGGACCATTCGATTGGGTGCCCTGTGACGTTTTTCATAACTGCGTGAAAAGTGATTCGCGGCGAACTCGCTCCGAGGCCGATCACGCGCGAATACTGAAGTCCGGTCCTTGGGTCCGGAGGCCCTGTGAGCTGTACTGCACAGTCCTTCCCTTGTGAAAGGACTTCCAGCGAATATTCACCGTCGTCCAGGATGTCTGAACGCGCGCTCGCCCAGTGTTCCTCATCTTCGACTCCCTCCGGCAAAGGCCAGTCCTTGTCGCCACCGTAATTGAACCACCTGTTCGGGCTGACGGCCTGCGAAGGTGGGAAATACTTTCCATAATATTGTGGATTTACAAACAGGTAGGGGTGGCCTCCGAAGCTGGCTTGCATCAACCTGCCGCCCAATTGTGGAACGATGGTTAAAGTGGTCCATGGATTTGCAACCTGCTCGGCCTTCCAGCCGTGGAAATCCACGGGTTTGACCGTGCATGTTTGCGGATAAGCTTCCGGCTGCGCAGAGGCAGAGGCCAAAACTGGCAGACTGAAACAAAGTAGCAGGAAGGCACTGAACCAGGGCTGAGTACGCATCACTCCCTCCACTGACCTCCAACGCCAGATGAATTTAGAACTACTTGGCCCAAGAAATGCCGTTCGAAGGTTGATAACTCATATTTTTAATATCCGACGTGCTATGACAACTAATTCCGTTTTTCGACTTTTCGAGAGTTGCTGGTTGATGTGCTTGATCTGCATGACTCAAAGAGGTGGCTTGCAAATCTCGTCGTTAGAGAATGCCAGCCATCTGCTTGCCTGCTGAATTTTGTGTTTGAACCTTTTGTCTAAAGAACACGAGCCACTCCAATTCCTGGCCTGGGTTCCGGATTCATACCGAATGCAGATCCATCGGCTCAGAGCGTCAGGTTCGTATGTCCAACTCCTTGAGCGCTGCTCCGGCACCGGAAAGATTCTCAAGCCTCATCTCAGAGTACTTTCGTGACAGGATGACCCCCGGCGCACCCGCGTTGAATGCGGCTTTGACAGCTTCCCGAACATCAGAAGGCTGTGTCTTTTTTTGCCCCTTGCCGGTAGGTATGTCGATATCGATTCCAGGGTAGATTGCTACCTGACTGAATGTTCCGGGAACATCCAGCCCGGGCGCAGGGCCGGCAAGGTCAGTGTTCGGAGCAAGCGCGGTCATCCTGGTTTGTTCAAGATCGACTAGCGCCCGCTTGGTTTCCCGGTAGACATAATCTGATGAGAACCCTGCGGCGGGCAGCTTGCCGAGCGGCGCCTCTCCGTGATATCCGAGGAATTTGTAGTACAAATCCAGTACAGACTGCGCTGGAGCGTCGTGCCAGATCGTGGAATGAACTCCGTCAATGTAATGGGCCATCCGCGGCCCGGCGCAATTGTTGTACATGCAGATCTTCAGCATGTCCGCAAATTGACTTAACTTTTGGTAATCCTGTTCAGCGCGGTAGAAAGGATTGAATGAGTTGAGGTGCATGATGTGGAAGCCGGCCGTAACGTTCGAGTTAATGCTTTTCACTGTGCCATATATGAGTCCGTAAACTTCGCGTTGGCTGTCGGTCCAGAACTTTTCCCACGCCAGGATTTCCGGATATTCGAGCAGCAGTCGCCAGAATGTGACAAAATAGCCGTCACTTGGCCGTGGTCGTGTCCATGCCGCCCGCACCCACTGATCAAGCTTCATCAATCCTTGCCGCGCCCGATCGACGTTGATACCCTGCTGCCATCCTTTTCGCGTGCAGTATTCGCAAAAGCAGGTCAAGACGGCCTGCCCCTTTTCTGCGTCGATTGCGTTGTTCAATGCCCCCTGCCGCTCGGAGCACCACATGACACCGTCAACGTCGTAGGATTTTGTCCAGTCCTCAACCATCGAAACAAGAAAGTTGCGGATATGTGGATTATTCAGGCAGGCTTCACCGGTCTTGCGCCCGTAAACATCAACCTCGGCAGCTTTCTCAAAATTGCTCAGCAGGCGGGGATTATAGACATCCTCGAACCAGCAAATACATCTTATGCCGCGCTTTTTGGCCCTGGGGACAACTTCACCCAGCACGTCGAAATTGCCCAGGTCCGGCGCTCGGAAATTCTTGAAGATGGTGTCCTGATAGAATTCCGGGTGGACTTCCGCGTAATCGCCTCCATGGAAAATGTCTGTGTCATATTTCTGCACTCCATGATCGGGAAGAGGGTGTCCTGGAATCTGCCTTCCTTCAATCCCTCGTCCATAGCTGAAGACTGCGATCAGCAGAGTATTAACGCCTGCCCTTTCCTGGACAGTGTCAAGGACCCTTTCAACACCTTCGTCGCTGAATGATACCGCAGGGACCTGGATGGCCACGACCTTCTTATCAGATTTTCGCTGCCTGTCGCCGTTTCCCCGCAGGTTGGCGGAAATTGCAGCCTGGTCTATGCCCGCACTACCGCCCACGGCCACAGACGCGGCTGCGAGATTCTTAAGGAAGGTGCGCCGGGATGGCTTCTTGGTTTGAACTTCTGGATTATTCTTCATGTTGCTGCTTGGTTCAAGCTCACGGTGCTGCATCCCACCTCCTCTTTGTTCTCACCTTTTCCGGCTTGTAATGACGCCAGCCGCTTTTTTCACGAAGCATGGCGGCCATTCGGGCGCAGGGTTAGCGTGCCATCGGAATTCAATTTCTGATGGCAGGCCCACTGCACAGGATGTCGCATCCCTTTAACCTCAATTTCCGCCCTCAGCTTCAACCCCTGCCATTTTGTCTCTTTGGGCAGCACAAACTGCGCCTGACGGATCTTCCCCGGCAAAGGATATCCTGGGTCAAGACATCCGCTCTTTAACACATTGCCTTCTGGCGTTTCCACACTTACTCGCAAGACCCCGGGAACTCCCGCGATACCGTCATTCGCAAAGCCAATGATCAGGCCAAGGTATCCATTATCTTTATAGCTCCAGATGAAGGAAGGCCTCACCCGGTAACCAATCCGGCTGTTAATCCGGTCAAACGATTTTGGAAAGGCTCGGTACCAACTCATCAGATTGACCGCGCTGATACCGTGGAAATTCCACAATGACCAGTAATTGGCGCCCACGTCCATCACGTGAGCAATGATATCGTCCGAGGGCGAAATCCCCTCGTCCACACGCGCTGATTGGGGGGGCGCCCCTGGAATGCCTTGTTCAATCATGACGGCGATCCAGGGGGGACGATTGCTGAGAGCTTCGATCTGCTCATTTTCGATGAAGATCGTATCACTCCGAATCCAATTATTGCTGCGAACCGTGCGGTCGAGAACTTCTGAGTTTCCAACCCGGCTGTAATCCGGCTGGGTATTGGTGAGCAGAGGCGTCTTCGTAAAATGCTCGAGTTGGACTTCCAGCATGTCCACCCACGTCCGTTCAGCGGTCTCGTAGTCCGGGAACGGGGTGTTGGTGAAAGGCCAGGTATGCCCCTCTCCCCAGAACCCGTACATGAAAGTATCCATAAACTCAATGATCGGATTTCCGTTAAATTCCGCTGCAAGGAGGCCGATCAATTCTCTGAAGGCCTGTTGAAAAAAGGGATTATCAAACCGCGGCTGATAGTGAGCGTCCGGATTGTTTTCCCGTTTTGAGCCGGGCCATGTGCCTCCTGTCAGCTTCACCATTGGCACCTTGTCGAGGACGAATTGAGGCAATGCATGCGAGTTGTAATAGTCTGGAGCGCTCATCTGGATTCGGAACCCAATGCGTTTGTCGTACCTTTTTGCCAGGTCAAACACCAGTCTCAGGTAATCGGGAAAGTCGAGACGCCCCGGCCGTGGCTGGATTTCTCTCCAGGTGGGGCGTATGTAAAGTTTTTGTCCGAGAGGGAAACGAACGAGATCTTCAATCGCCTGCGGAATATTGTCCGACCTGATCTCTGCCGTTCCCATGTCCGCCGTGATGTAAGTGACCAGTCCCTTACCGTAGCCAGGAACCACTCGATCTGACGGTGTGGTTGTCATGACCACCTCATCGCTCGGGATGACGGCGTCAGGTGGGTATTGTGGAAAGGGGCCCTGGTTCAATCGGTCGCGTACTTGCGGACCTGAACCAAAATCGTATTTCCCCCAGTTGTGAGCAGGAACTATTCCCCATGCCGGCTTCGTTGTCATCCCTGCTGCCACTCCCAACACACTACCGTTCTTCAGGAAGTCTCTGCGGTTCATCGAAATCATGTCCTCCTTATGTTCCCGTGCAGCGCGTCATAAATTATGGCGCACACAGCGCCACCTTTCAGCTCGGCGCTATATAAGGACACGGAAGTCGCCTGGTCAGCCGAATAAGCATTTATCTGGCTGGCACACTACAACGGGCAATCAAGGGCTGCCGTTTAATATTTGTGCTTCGACTCCCGGTCCAAAGACGATATGTTTGGTCAAGGATTGAAAAGAGCCGCAACTTTCATTGCCCGCTCTGTAATCCTGCGGCGCGGCTACCCGCCGAGAACATTGTTTTGTCTATTCCGTGCCGACCGGACCGCGAGATCCTGCCAGGGTTGTCGTCTTCTTTATTTCCTTCGCCTTTAACTGCTCAAACAGGCGCATCTGTTCCATGCCTTCTTGTCGTCGGCCGAGGCGCAGGTATGTTCGGGCCAGGGCATAATGTGTGTGGCTCGGCTTTGGATCAAGCCTCACGGAGAGTTCAAGTTCCGGGAGAGCTTGTTCAGTCCGGCCTCGGGTCAGGTCAAGGTTGCCCAGCAGATAGTGCGCTTCCGCAAGCGAATTGTCCAGGGATATGGCCTTCTTCAATAAAGCAACCGCTTGAGCTTCCGTTTTGCTGCCATTGGTTCCCCGGTAAACCAGCAGCATCCTCCCATATTGCAGGTACAGGTTGGCATCTTTCGGGTAATAACCGATGACCTTTTCAAAAGTAACCTTCGCAGCATCGATCTTTCCGTCGTCCACCTGGGCGGAAGCGAGACCGAGCAGGGATTCCTTGTCGGAGGGATTCAGTTCCACGGCATGAGCGTAGCTTGTTTCAGCTGCTTTTAATTCACCCAGCTTATACTGCGCGAGTCCAAGAAGCCGGTAGGCCTGGTACGAACGCGGCGCCGCCTCGACGGCCTTACGCGCGGCAACCAGCGCCCCGTTGTAACGATTGTCGTGGAGCAGCATCATTCCCACGTCAAGATAATTGGACTCGCGGGAGGGATCGAGCTCAATGGCGCGATCCATGCGGGCGACAGCCTCCTTGATGTGATCCTGTTTGAACTCGCACCAGGCCAGGAGGTCCTCAATATCAGAAGTATCGTGGCCGGTGTCAAGTAATTGCATAAGCGTGGCACGGCTTTCAGAAAGATGCCCGGCGTGGTACTGGGCAAGAGCGATGTTATAACCAAGTTTTGGCTTGTCCGAATAGGATGACTGGATTGACCGGAAGAGACTTTCTGCTAAGGCAAAATCCCCGGATTGATCCGCTACCTGTCCGCCCAGGAAAACGCCGTCCGGGTCCTCCGAATGCTCGCCGAGCGCGCGCAGAACCTCTCGGGCCTTTTCGGGCTTCGCTGTATGATAGTAGCAGCGGACCAGCGCCACTTGGGCTTTGGAGTGCTTTTGTACTTCCTGAGGTACGGACTCGAGGAGAGCGAGTGCGTTCGCGTAGTCTTCCAGTTCTTCGTCCACCATGCCTAGCAGCAGGGTGGACGTTGTCTCGCCCGGTTCCGCTTTTAAAATCCTTTCGAGATTCACCCTGGCTTCCTGAAATCGTCCCATTTGAAACTGGTTTGAGGCAAGGTTGCGGCGGGTTTTCAGATCCAGAGGATCAAGGCGCAAGGCCTTTTCTAGATACGCGGTTGATTCAGGGAGCTTCTGCTCCATTCCGAGCACTGCTCCGAGAAATCCCAAATATGAGGGATTACCCGGGGCAAGGCGAACGGCCTCTCGCAGCTCTATTTCGGCATCCGCCAAATGGCCCTGCTCAACAAATGTCCTTGCTTTTTCCACAAACTGCCGGGCCTCGACGGAATTTTCAGAAGGGCCTTGGGCCGTCAATTTCCCAAAGCAGATATAAAGGGCAAGAAGTGCAACGATACATCGAGTGATTCGCTGTCTTCCCATCCCGGATCCCTGGACAACTTATGATTACGGGAATTGATAAACGGTCATAACCGTTTAGCACAATTTGTCGTCAGCTACGCAATAGTTACAAACCCGTCTGCGTGAGGAAAATGCGGCCTGGCCAGTTAACCGGCCAGGCCCGCACAGTTCAGAACACGAAGTGAATGCCGATTTGCCCATGTCTGGGTTGGTTTTCCTGATAAGAGATCGCCCCGAAGCCGTCCGCACCAAAACCTGTTCCGTCAGCCGTATTAGCCCGTGGGGCTCCGAATCGAGGCGTATTTAGAGCGTTGAAGAAATCACCCCTGACTTCAAGGAACATGTTCTCTTTGATATGGAACTGCTTGGCAATTGACAAGTCGAGGTTGTAGATTCCTTGCACGCGACAGTTCGACAGGTAGCGTGGTGCAGTGCCCGGCATCTGATCGTCCGGATGCGAGAAAGCGTCAGTATTAAAATAATTCGCAGTTCCATTGGCAATCGCATCGAGGCTGGCCCCGCTGCAAGGCTTGCCGATCAGGTTGGGCCGCTGGTTGCCATCAGCCAATAGCTGGTTTGAATCATTGACTGAAATCGGTTGGCCACTCTGGAAAGTTACGAATGGGGTCAGTTTCCACCCGCCAACGACTCCGTTGAGCACCTTGTTCATATGTGTTCCAAAGCGCTCCCCGCGGCCGACCGGTAGATCGTAGATCACAGCAAACGTCAACCGTTGCGGCGTGTCATTAGCGCTCACGCTCTTTTCGAGAGCAAGGTTTGTGAAGTCCTGTGGTGAGCCGATGAATCCAAGACCGGCGCCACCGCCACCACCGATCCAGGCATTTCCTCCTGCGTCAGAATCGTCGATAAATTTCGAGAACGTGTAATTGCCCACGAAGGCGAGTCCGTGCGCGGCGCGCTTTTCAAAGCGCAGTTGGAATGCATGGTAGCTGCTGTTGGCAACAAACAGCGGGAACCCTGTGAACACGCCGTCAAATTGCGGGTAAGGCCGCAGAAGATTGATCTGAGGGATCGTGTCGTTGTTGTAAATCGAACCCGGCGCATCAAAAATAGCCTGTGGACCCTGGAAGAGGTACTGGAATGGATTCGGTACTAACTGCGCCAAGCCTGCTGATCCATATTTAACACGGTTGGCAGCATTGATGAAATTTCGGTTTTCGGTTGAGTAGTTCCACGGCAAATGTGTGCTGCGGTTTCCCACGTAATCCGCTTCGAGCATCATATTGCCCCACTGGTGCTGGATACCGATATTCCACTGGTATATTTCGCCTGTCCTGAAAGTATCGCTTCCGTGGTTTTCGTCGCCATATCCCCAAAGACTCAGCGGGCCATATTTTCCCTGTTGAGGCATATTGAATCCAAGAGGATAAGGATTTTCCATTGTCGCGAATCGCGTGACTCCACCGTCAAGGCTGGGAGTAGCGTTTGCGTCCGCCTGCCAGGCAAACCCGCCGTATTGCCAGTTAGTGGCGAAACTCATGCCATGGTACATTCCAGCGCCCGTGTGAATGACGGTGTTGTTGCCTAACCGATATGCGAAACTCAGGCGTGGCCCGAGGTCAAACAAGGAGGAATTCGCGTGGCGCTTGTTTGGCCCGGCGAGGATCGTGGTTCCGATAATCGGGCCCACTCCCGGGACGGTAATTCCCGAAGGGCAGGTAAAACAACTGAACATGTTGTGGTTGTACCGTTCACTATACGGGACGGTCCATTCCCAGCGCAGGCCGGCAGATACTGTCAGACGTGATGTGGCCTTCCAATCGTCCTGGATAAAGGCAGCTCCAACGGAAGACTTGTTGGCCACGTGAGGCCGCAGAAAATTCGTGTTGGTACCTCCTGGCAAGAGAAAACCCAGCAACAGAGCGGCAACACTGTTCCCCTGAGAGCCGTCAGGACTGAATACGAACTGCATCGTGGGGTCCGGGCCAAACTCAAACAGACCCGATGTATTATCAGGCTGGAAAAAGTTGTTGAGGAAGATTCTCTCTTCGACTCCGAACTTGATGCTGTGGTTCCTGTAAATTTTCGTCGCGGTGGAATCGAACATCCACTGCGTGTCACCTTCTACCGTATCCGTGCAGCAGCCGTTGTACGAAGCGAGAGTCGCGTAGTTGTCCACCCTGATTGTTGGGAAATGCACTTCGTGGTACCAGGGGTTGTCAAGCAGGATATCCGGAAAGCCAACGCTTCTGGGATCCACGGTTTCATGAGTGATCAGAGGATAGTTGTCGCGGTTCACTCCCACACGGTTAACCCAAAGGAGTGTCGGGCTGACGGTCCAGGTATCTTCCAGAGCAACATCATGAGTAATCGCTTTTGAAGTAACGGGGCTGAGGAAGTCGTCCGGAACATTATCCTCAGAGTGGCTCATACTGAATCGCCCCGTGAGGCGGTTCGCAGCGGAGAAATTCTGATCAATTCGAAGGTCCATCTGCCACGACGGATTTGTTTCAATCAGCTTATCCGAGAAATTGAAAAGGTGCGCAGGTCCTACTCCAGCATCTGTAGGCTTCGGGTAGAGGTTGACCAGCTTGGCGCCGATCGGGTCAAACATGCTTGAGGGAATAATGTTTCCCGCAAACGGCTGACGCTCATAATCGCCGTTGCCTGTAGGGGAGACCTGAAATGGATTGTAAATTTGCTGAAGGTTCCCGGTGTCGCTGTTAAATGTCTGGGAAAAGTCTCCCTGCCTCTCAAGTTCTGTGGGAACGGTTTCGTTAACGATCACAGGGCTGTTATTGCGGAACCGCTCGTAATCAAAAAAGAAAAATGTCTTGTCCCGTTTGATCGGCCCGCCGATGGATCCACCGTATTGATCGTGCGCGTACTGACCCTTTGTGCCGCCACCCTGGTTCGTAAAGAAGTCATTCGCGTCCAAACCGGGTCGGCGGAAGAACCAGTAACCGCTCCCATGGAAATTGTTTGTCCCAGATTTCGTGACGACGTTAACGACGGTCCCGCCGTTATTTCCGTACTCGGCGGACATGTTGTTGTTCTGCAGCCTGAATTCCTGCAGGGCGTCAACTGAAGGCATAAAGTCCACAACCGTATTGCCACCCTCGCCTCCTTCAGGTCGCGTTGCCAGCACGCCATCCAGGCGGAATTCGGCTGTGCCATACCGTTGTCCATTCGATGCAAAGACCGTCCCGCCCAGCATGGTCGCCGAGGCCCCTGAAACCTGCGTTACCCCGCCCGCCAGGAATGAGAGATTAGCGATGTTGCGATCCAGCAGAGGTAAACTTTGGATGTATTGGTCATTGACGGTTGTGCCCAGCGCGGCGCTCACGGTATTCAGGAGCGGTGCAGCGCCCTTGACTTCAACTGTCTGCTGCGTGCTCCCGACCTCTAATGTGACGTCCTGGTCTGTTTGGGTTCCAACGCGAAGTTCCAGAGAAGGGAAAAGCCACGTCTTGAATCCGCTCTTTTCCACTTTGAGGCTGTACGTGCCCGGCTTGAGGTAGTTAAAGATGTAAAGGCCGGCGCTGTCCGTCTGGGTCCTGGTTTGAACCTGCGTCGCTATCGCCGTCGCGGTTACCGTAGCCTGCGGAATGACGGCTCCGGTCGGATCTTTTACCGTCCCGCGCAGCAAAGCTGTGTCTGTCCCCTGTGCCCAGACGGGACTTGGCTGCATGGCATACGCAATCAGTGCCCCCAACATGCAAGCCGCCAACGCAAAACGGGAAGCAGGGCTTGCGAATCTGCTATGTGACGCCCGAATATTAGCGTGACTACCCGAGGAAGTGGAGTTTACTGGCATCATTCCCTCCTGCTGAAGTTCAATCCCAAACAAACCTTGAACCCGGAAAAGCTGTTTTGTCCGCAACCCTTGAATCCCTGATGTACCGTGGATCTTGTAACGTCTTTATGGGGTCGGTTGTAACGCCGATGCATTACGTTGTCAAGCTCTTTTTTCTTATCTTTTCGGATATGAAATCAAACGCAAGCCCAGATGGGCTTTCGTTCGCATTGCTAAATGCCTGACTTCCAAGCAAATGTACTGCTTGAACTGACCAATAGAAAGTAAGCGTAAACTTTTTGAGGCTGGTCCTGCCTCAGTGCTGTCAGAAACCACCAGGTAGTCCCTCGAGGGATGCGTGCATTTGTATCTGGAGAAACGATTAATCCAGCCAGACTACCGCACCTTTTTCTATTTGGGGAATTACAACGCGTAACTGGCCGTCGCTCTGTTCGGTTGGAAGCTCACGGATTTTCCCGAGGAACGGCAGAATAAATGCTCTTTCTCGGCCGGTCGACAAGAAGGATATTTCGACGTTACGTTCGGGAATCTGTGTTGCGATTTTACGCGCTTGCAGACCCTTGAAGTTAGCCAGGAAGACGTGAATCTTATGATCCACGAGGGCCGTCTGGGCCGTGACGAAGGGCGATGCTTTAATTCGCACGGGTGAATGAATCTGAAGGGGCCCGATAACATTCGCTTCAAAATTGCGCCTGAGTGATTGAAACGTCTGTCCGGTCGCATCACCGCGGGAGGCCGCCGGACTGAACTCCTTGCTCAAAGCCTGCCAATAGGCGGCGCCGGGGCAATCCGGAAGGTAAACGTGCTTCGGGTTTGCAACGCCGATGGACTTCAACGTCGGGTTTCGAAGTTCAAGGAACTGGCGCAAGGGATTTCCCGGGCGCTGCAGACCTGTTTGGTCGAGTTGCCCCGAACGACCCGTAACAATCAAGCTTCCCCCGGATCTCGCGTATGCTGTCAGTGCCTCAACCTCCGTGTCGCTCACACAGCGGGCGTCCGGAAGAGCGAGAGCGGGTCCCCGAAAGCCCTTGAGCGATTTTGGCGTGACAATCTGGAACTCGCGATGGGAATGCATCAGTAGCGCCATAAATCCGAAGTAAGAATTCAGGAAGTCTTCTGCGAAGTAGTCCCGGGTGCGGGGCGAGAAGTAAACGCCGATCGGGTAAACAGGCGTCCGTGTGTTGTAGAACCTTGTTTCATGCTGTTCGATCCACGCAAAAATCTCCTTCCGCATGGCAATATCATTTGAGCCGGACATCACGTGCCCTTGTACGTCCCAGCAATTGGTTCCCGCCATAAGTTGGGCGGAGAACAGATTTTGCATTTCCTCGCCGGGGCTGACGCCCTTTTCCCCGTCCCAGGAGTAACTCAGCATCCACGTGGGTTTTTCTCCCGCAAAAGCCCGAAAGCTGTACATGCCGATCATGTAGTGAAGCCAGTCGAGAGGGGTCTTTCTCGAGGCGTTCCCTACGCCGCTCCATTCATACTCATGAGCAAT
Organism: Terriglobia bacterium; assembly: GCA_035652895.1. GTDB lineage: Bacteria > Acidobacteriota > Terriglobia > UBA7540 > UBA7540 > SCRD01. Next base: position 41,828 of record DASRCX010000032.1, on the reverse strand, counting down.
CACGTCAACTACACCGTAGAGTTCGTAAACATCAGAGCCAACCCGCACGGCCTCAAATTCAATCCCAGGGTAGATTTCAGCAATCGTCACGGCATTGGGATTGGCAGATTTGACATTCTGGGCAATCTCTTTCATGAACTCGGTGATGGTTGTGATTCGAAAATCCACCCAGCGACGAAAATTGGCATCTGAGAAGTTGCCCAGCTTGAGGTCCTTCATGGCGTCGAGGCCAGAACGGGTTTTGAACTCAGCCACAGTAAACTTGTCAAAGCTTACCCAGGATTTTTCCCAACCGGTGAAGTGAGTCATCCAGTAAGGGATGTCTACATAAATTCCGTCGATACCGGTGGCTGCAATTTGGCGGACGTGCTCCATATAGATTTTGCGCCATTCGGGGGCATAGGGGCTTACCCAGACATCTTCATCGCCCTTCCTGATCCAAAAGGCAGTGCCGCCTCCAAACAAGGCCGGCTCTCCAGTGATTTTCCTCTGCACCCAGTCGGGATGATCTTTATAGAGTGAGTGTTTCACTTCGGCGGCATTCGCTGTGATGCATTCAAGGCCGGCGATATACACAAATGCGAAATTTCCGGCAGCATGTGCCTTTTCTGCCACGGCCTGGATCGCTTTCAATTTTTCCGTGGGGTCAAGAAAGCTCTCGTACCGTCCTTCGATATCATTGTCAGTTTCGATGCCGAAGACATGTGTTTCTTTCGCTTCCTTAATGATCTGATCAATACGGTCCAGCCTGAGGGGATTTCCTGAAATGCGGACGTAATGTGTCCATGGCAAAGGTCTTGGAGAGCGGTTTGTGTCAGCAGCCGTAACTCGAAGCTGCTTGCAGAGAAAGACGACCACACCCGCCATTGGGGTCTGAAGGAACCCACGTCTTGAAAGCATGATGGACCTCCCCATGAGGCACGCATCTTATCAGCAATCTCCCGCAGATTCCACCGGCGGGGCAATTTGGAATTTGGTGGTAAGATGGCTGGGTTTGAACCAGTGCCCAGTCACTGCTCTCATCGAACACCGGAATGCTAACCTGTGCCCACGTGTTTGTTGAGGACAGGGCATACGCTTTGTTGGAGGCCGGAGAGTGAAACGAATCGTGTTTATATTCCTGCTGCTGGCCCCGCCGGGGGCCTTACGGGCGCAGAGGACAATCGATCCGACCTGGATTCACCGCAACGTCCAGCGCACGCAGGAAAGGCCAACGGACATCAGTACGTCGAGCTGCCATTACAAACCTCTGATCGGAGTCGGGGACGCAGCCCCTGCGATTCTGCGGAGCGTCGCCCGCTACGGAGAGGTGACGATTGATCCGATGGGGGAATGCAAGGAAACTTCATACCCCGCTGAGGAGCAGATTTACTATGTCCTTGCAGGCGACGGAACACTCGACTATAACGGGCAGAGGACTTCGGTCAAGAAAGATGACTTTATGTACCTCCCGCCGAAGGTTCGCCATGGCATGGCCAACCCTTCCAGTTCCCCACTCCGTTTTGTCCTTATGGGATTCAAGATTCCGCGGGGCACTGCTTTGCCTGCGCCTCCAGGGCTCCAGATCGCTAATGCCAATGACGTCAGGCTGCAAACGGACACAGGCCATCCTGCATCCACGCTGTACAGGCTCCTACTTGGGAACAGAAAAGGCAGCAATGACAAGCTTGATTGCGGCGTTGTTGTAACAAGTTTGTTCATGATGGAGTTTGCTCCGGGCGGAACCAACTTCCCCCACCACCACGATATGGCTGAAGAAATCTACATGATTCTGGACGGACACGGCGATATTGCAGCCGGCGGAGGTGAGAATGGGATCGTAGGGCTCCACCCCAGCGGACCGGGCGATGTGTATTTCTTCCGCCTCAATTCCACCGTGGGTTTTTACAACAGAGATAAAACCAGGGCGCACATCCTGGCTGTTCGATCGTGGTATCCATTTCCCCCGCGAGACTATCAGAACTAACGCCTCAGCCGCCACTGGCCTTGCCAAATAGCCATCAATCTAACGCTTGCTCGGCGAAGCCGAGTGATAGTAACGCTGAGTAGACCCTTCACTTAATAAGGTCGAGGTTTAAAGTTGTCTTGTTGCGCCATAAGGTAGTGAGGTCAGACTTTGGATCTGCATATCGCGCGGGGTTCGCCGCGACTGGACACGGACATAGTCTTACGGGAAGCCATCCAGCGGGTCGCGCTGGAGTTTCCCAGCGACAGCTTTCAAAGGATGGCGGCCGAACTCGATTGGTTCGGCTGGGGGGCGAATCACAAGCGGTTCTATCAACTGACGTGTGAGGTTATTCGCTCTGCCTCCGCACGAGGAGGCTTGTGATTGCGTTCTGCTCGAGCCACGGAATGGCGGTTTGGTTTGTTCCAACCTGACGGGTGGGACGCACCAGAGCCGCTGCATCAGGACTCTGATCCCCTCAAACAGTCAACCTTTCGCCTGGCCGTTATCAATCCCCAGTTTGGACAACACTTGGGCGGGACAGCCCTTCCATTCTTCCAGCGGTTCGTTACCGAGATATGGTAAATCCCTGACGCCTATCTGGCTTGTGAAGAACCCGCTTACAACAAGGTCACGAAGTTTGTTGAAAAAAGAAACCGCGCCAAGGTCTTCAGGAGATGCTTTTGCAGGATATGCGATGCGGTCAAGAATCTGCTTTTGCTCTGCTGCTGGACAGTCCGCAAAATCGTATTGAAACATTCGGTTGCTCTCCATATCAAGCCAGGTCAACCCACCGCGGATTTCATCCAACAGGTTTCCGCCCTTAATATTCAGCCAATCATCTATAAACTCCGGGACCCCGGCCTGGTTGGCACTGCCAGAGCGTTGGTCTGCCGGTATGATGAGATCTGTAAGAATGCGCAGCGTTCTCCATTCGTGCGGATTGAATACCTTGGGTTGATAAGCCGCCTGGCCGTCTTTGTGCGCGGGCTGTTGGGAGGCGGCATTCGCTACCACCGGTGTGAATGGCCCTACCGAGATCAGAGTTGCCGGCACGCCGGTCATCAATCTGAGAATGTCGCGTCGTTCGAAACGAATGCTTCGATCAGTCGCCTTGGTTTTCATACTTTCTCCTATTGTGGGGCGGTGAGAGCGGTTTGTACGCGCCGGAACTATAAGCCGCCTTTGGACCGGTCGGATCAGATACGTCCGCTTGCAGTCGACTCGCCGGCCGCTGAACTGGACTCCGCGGGGTCTGTGACGCCATTCTGAATTCTTCTGTCAAAGGCAGTCGTATGGTGGTTCTGTTCGTGCCCAACAAGGCGCCAATGCAACCTCCAACTATTTCGACAGTTCCGGACTCACCCTTTTCCCTCGAATTCGGTTTCCCGGTGCAACATTACCCTTGCTCCGCAATATCATCCCGGCCGATCTCCTAAAGATTGCCTTTCTTTACCTGATCAATGATGTATTCAGAAGTGCGCCAGGCGAGAGCCATAATTGTCAGTGTCGGGTTCTTGTCTGCCAGACTGACGAAGGGCGCGCCGTCAGCAAGAAAAAGGTTCCGGCAGTCCCAGACCTGGCAGTGAGAATTAAGGACCGATGTCTTCGGATTGTCGCCCATACGCGCGCCACCAACCTCATGAATTCCTTGTCCTCCTGCCGAGATTCCCCACTGTTCTTCGGGACCAGCGGACGCGATCACTTCTCCCCCCATTGTCTTCACAATTTCCTGAAAGGTCTCCTGCATGTGGCGCGCCATAAGGATTTCCTCTTCACCCCACTTGAAGTGAAACTTCAGGACCGGAATCCCCCATTGGTCCACGGTATTTTCGTCGATTTCACAGTAGCTGTTTTCATTGGGTATCATTTCTCCCCGCCCGGCGAAGTGGACAAATGCTCCGTAGAGCCTCCGGCAGTCCTGCTTCAATGTCTCTCCGTATCCCCCGCCCAAGATTTTTTCTGTCCCGCTCAGAATGCCTGGCATGGGCATGCCACGCCGCCCGCCGCCAAATTCGATGTGGTAGCCGCGCGAGAACGGCAACTCGTTCTTCTTCTGTTTTTCGAGGTTCCACCAGGGCATATAGAGATGCATGCCCCCCACGCCGTCCTCATTATGCGGAGGGAGGCCCATCATTTTCGGCACGAAGCCGGTGACATCCGACATCACGGTGTCCATCAGGTATTTGCCCACGAGTCCGCTTGAGTTTGCCAGACCGTTAGGAAACCGGCTGCTGCGTGAATTCAGAAGCAGGCGGACGGTTTCGCATGAACTGGCGGCGAGGACAACCACTTTTCCGCGAACTTGAACTTCCTTTCGGGTTTTCTTGTCGATGTAGGAAACTCCGGTGGCAAGGCCATCCGGCCCTGTCAGGACTTCACGCACCATCGCATCGGTGCGTATTTCGAGATTCCCAGTGGATTGCGCCGGAGTTAACAGAACCACCGGAGAGGAAAAATTCGAACCCAGACGGCAGCAGCGGCCGCATTGCGAAACGTAATGACATGCCGGCCGGCCATTCAACGGACGCGTCAGGATCGCCAGGCGCGATGGTATGCACGGTATGTGGAGCCTGTTGCACGCCTGCTGAACAAGAAGTTCGTAGCAGCGAGGGGCAGGTGGTGGAAGGAATTTGCCATTGGGGAGATTCTCAATTTCCTCAATCGATCCGAACACTCCAATCAGTTCTTCAGTCTTGTCATAGTAAGGCGCGAGCTCTTCGTAGGTTATCGGCCAGTCAAAACCCTTACCGTCCCGACTGTAAGGTTTGAAGTCGTATGGGCCGTTCCTCAGAGAAATCCGGCCCCAGGAATTGGTGCGGCCGCCGAGCATGCGGGAGCGAAACCACATCCAGTTGGTTCCCCTCGCGTTGATGTAAGGCTCGCCGGGAACCTGCCAGCCTCCTACGACGGCCGTGAAGTAATCGACGGGGCTCTTGAAATTTCCCCCGCCATGGTGCGGCGCATCATATTCCCATTCCAGCCACTTGGAATCGCGCGCAGCGTCGTACCATCCGCCGGCTTCAAGCATCAGGCACTTGGCGCCAGCCTTCGTAAGGTTATAGGCGGCTATACCGCCGCCGGCTCCTGAGCCAACTATGATAACGTCGTAGGGATCCGAAGACCGCATCAGTTCTGGCATCGTTTTCTCCTGATCAGGAGCATGCCTCAACTGTTCGTGAACAAGAGCTGAGGATGTTTCCCGGTTCAATATAGCCGCACCAGGCGAGTCGCCGTAGTGTTATTCCCCTCGCCATCAAAGCGGATAACTCCGGACGTTCCCGGAAAGTCCCGCACGCTTGAGAGGCAGTCGCGAACTCGGGCGCGGTTAGGGCCGGCGGTGCGGACGGCCCGGGCGATGAGCCGCACCGCGTCGTAGGCTTCTGCCGCGACCGGGCCGGGCAAGGCTCCGGTTTCCGCCTGGTACCGCTGTGCAAAACATTCGTAAGCAGAAGCTCCATCTGTGACGCCGGCTACTGTGTAAATTCCCATGCCTGAGGCATTCTCACCGCCATCCGAATCCTCTCGGTTGAACTTCAGGCCCGAACCTTCTTGAGCTGCCTCCTGTGGAAGACAAACAGGGATATGGGCCCCAATTCTCCGAATTGACTCGAGCAGCTTGCGCGCGTTTTCCGGGGTTGTCCAAAGCAAGATCGCTTGAGGCGGTTGAGTTCTGACGACGTTCAACAGGGAGACCGTATCCGGCTGCAACGGATTGATGATCAAAGATGCCGGATCCGGAACGCCAAGTCGGCGTGCGGCCTCAATGAACTCATGGCCACCGGTGCGCCCATCATGGTCTCGCTCCGTGACCAGCAGGACGTGCCGGAAACCGCGTACGTGGTAAATATCACGGGCCATCGCCACCGCCTGTTGGGTGTCGCTTGGGCCCAAGCGAAAAATCCAGGGTAAATTGAGCTGGGTAGTCGTAGAGTCCGTCGAGAGGGTCAGAACGGGAATACCGATCTTGTTGGCAACCTGTTCGCTCAAGTGCGCCGTGGCACCGTTTGCAGAAGTGATGAGGGCGACAGCGTGGTCATCAAAAACAAGATGGAGGACGGCATCCGTAACACGGCCCCAGGCCGGCCCGCTTTCGTCGCCGACAGCGAGAGTGAGGCGGAGGCTTCCGGGTAAAGGCTGTTTTGATTCGTCATCAAGGGCCATCTGCGCTGCTCGAACAATCGACTCGCCGTCGGCTTTCTGAGGGCCGTGCATCGGGGCAATAACCCCAATGCGGATAGTTGATCCAACAAGGTCGTATGACGCCTCTCTTCCCGGCCCTGCGTAGCTCACACCTTTTGATCCGATTGAAGCATAGGGAACGCGAGAGCCGTGGTCCTGTGCGCGAGCCACCCCCGCACTCACCAGCGCACCGATGATCACAACGCAGCACAGGAATCCTCTCGTGTTGGTAAAGGGTTCTCGCATTTTCGCATCAAACGTCTTCTGGAAAGGCTCTCACTCCTGCTTAGCGAATGGAAGCAATGGGGTTGCCATCCTTCCAGTCAGTCCTGTGCTCAGGCCAGTAAATGAAGCGCCCGTCTTTGACTTCGCAGAATGTGACAGGCGCAATGTTGTTAAGTGTGTAATCGAAGAAAGCACTGCCACTGACCCCCTGGTACCACTTCATTTCATAGTCGCGCAACGCGTCCATAATACGGCCGCGATTAAGCCCGGCCTTCCGAATGGCACCGATCAGCATGGTCATGCCGTCATAGGCGTAGGAAGCGTACGCATCAGGCTCAACATGAAACCGCGCTTCATACCGCTGCTTGAACTCCAGCCACTTCGGGTCTTTTCGCGTGGGGTCGATGGCGGAAATGGTTCGCAACCCTTCGGCGGACGCACCGGCAATTTTTATTACTTCAGGGTAGGCGACCCGGCTGCTGCCAAAAACAGGTTGTTTCATGCCCAGGGCGCGCATTTGTTTTAGTATCAATCCGGCTTGAGTTGCATTACCCCAGATCACCAGACCATCGATCCCCAGCCGGTTCAATGTGCGTAATTGTTCGGAAAAATCTTTGGCCTCTGGGGCGTACTTTACCACTACGGTAGGCTGAAATCCCATGCGGCGGGCGAAATTAATAAACTCCTCATCGCCCCTGCGGCCGTAGCGCCCATTTTCACGCAAAACGCCCACGTGCCGGAGTTTGAGCTGGTTGAAGATATAATCAGCCAGCGCATATCCTTGTTGACGATCGTCCGGAAAGTTATGCAGGAGCCATTGGATCCGTGTCTCCGTCACAGTTGGGTCCGTTGTGGCGGTATCCATGATCGGAACTTCAATCTTGAGCGTGGCACGCAGGGCGATATGAGTGGAAGCACCATCAACCGAACCCAGCATGGCCCACACATGCTCGTTGTAGCGCATCTGCACGATGTCCATGGACGATGCTCCCCAAAGAGGCAGATCATCATGGATCTTTAACGCGAACGGTATTCCATGATACCCGCCGTGGGCGTTCGCATCGTCGATGGCCATCTGTGCACCGTGCAGCATGGCAATGCCATAGGGTGATTCGGGATTATATTTGTCCAGCGGTCCAAGAAAACCAATGTTCACCGTCTTCAAGCCCTTCAGAGCAGGATCCGGGACGCTGCGCGCCGCACCGTCATACTCGAGAGTGTTCGGCTCAACGTACCATTCCTGATACGGCTTGCGAAAATGTCCAAAAGGAACCGCTTGCTCAGGCATATTGGCATAACGCATATCTCCCCGCGACGTTTGCCCGGAATCCTGGGAGAAACTTGGTTGTTGCCACGCGGCGGCCAACAGGAGGCAAAACAAAAAGCAAATCGTAAGTCCATATCGCATCATTACAACTCCCTCATTCGAAGACTTGAACGCTGGACAGTGACAATCGCCTACGCAACTCTTTCCAGCGCCGTCCCAATATGACGGTGCGCAAACTGGACGATGCGGGCCAGGGTGTCGGGATCGATAGCCTGCGCGGCATCACATCTCGGCCGCGCCGCGGTCGGGTCTGCAACCTCGATAATCAATCCCTGACTGCCGAATTCCAGGGCCGCACGGCTGGCGGGCTCAACAAGGGCAGCGACGCCTGTGGCATGGCTCGGATCCACAATCACGGGCAGGAATGTATAGGCCCGCACTGCCGGAACAACGTTCAAGTCAAGTACATACCGTGAGTACTCACCGGCCGCGAACGCCTTGATGCCTCTTTCGCATAGAACGATGTCCAGGTTTCCTTGCTTGGCGATGTACTCCGCCGCACCGAGCCATTCAACCAGGCTTGCAGACATTCCCCTTTTCAGGAGGACGGGCTTGCCGGCCCGGCCCACCTCAGCAAGCAGGGGGTAATTCTGCATGTTGCGCGAACCGATCTGGATCATGTCCGCAAATTCCGCTACCTGTTCCACAAGCCGCGGGTCCATTGCTTCTGTGACAACAGGCAAGCCGGTTTCTTCACGCGCGGCGCTCAGGATTGCAAGCCCCTCGAGGCCCAAGCCCTGAAAATCATGCGGCGAGGTCCGCGGCTTATAGGCGCCGCCTCGCAACATGTCGGCGCCGGCGCGCTGGACCGCGCGGGCAACGTTGAGCGTCTGGTCGCAGCTCTCGACGGCACAGGGGCCTCCAATCACGACCGGGCGTCCATCGCCAAAGCGCACTCCGCGGACTTCAACCACGCGTGTTCTTGCTTCCCCGTATTCCGGATGGTTGTTTCGGCACAGGAGCGGACAGGTCCGTGGTAGATCAGACAAACTGACTAGTCCGGCAATATTCATGTGAGCCTTCCCTGGGTCGTGCGGCAATCAGCGATGAACGTATGGCCGCCGGCCCCAGCGTCACTTTCGATCGGTCTCAAAAATGGCCATTGCTTCCATTTCAATGAGCAGGTCGGGCCGGCACAAAATCGCCTGAATTCCGGTGGAGGCCGGGAGTGGATCGAGTCCCTGCTGCTTGAAAAATGCCGTGCGGATCTCGTTGAATGCTGCGTAGTCGCGCTCGATATCTCGCAGGTAGCAGGTGGTGCGGACAACGTCTTTCCAGGATGCACCCTCAGACTCCAGCAAAGCGGTGATATTCTCATAAGCACGCCAGGTCTGTGCCCTGAAATCTCCGACGTGGATGCTTCGACCGTGCTCATCTACGCTGGCGGTTCCGGAGATCAAAAGGATGGTTACACCTTTGATGTCGAGGCGCAGGCCACGTGAAAATGAGGAAGGACGCTCATAGCAATACGCCTCATTCAAGACCTGTGGCGCGCTGATGGCCTTCTTTGCAACGGGTTTGTGTTCCTCCTTTCTGGTAATGGTCTCAGTGTCGGTTTGAAGCGGATTCATGGTGTCGTGCCTCCTTTTCTGACGGGTGGATGCCGTGACTCAGACCGCCGGCCGTAGCAACCCAGATATCCTTCCCCTGAAATGCCATATTCAGAATGTAGTTGTGCGGAAACGAAGTAGGTGTCTCAATCCTGTCTTTCTTTCCGTCCGGTCGAGTGATGATGATCTCTCCGGGCCCTGCCTTGTCTGTCTTTCCAGAATCAAGAGCTTGCCAGTTCGCCGGCCGGTAAGTAACCCATGTGTTTGTCTTATAATCGAGTTCGCTCAGCCCTTTCTGCGTGCAAGCCCACACTTCATCGCCACGCGACTGCACTGCGTTGATAAAGTCCGAGGCGAGTCCGCTGTCTTTGGTGAGATAATTATGCCAGTTCCGCCCATCGTACCCGCTGAGTCCGAAATAGGTGCCGGCCCAGAACATCTTTGTGTCAGGGTTGTATGCTATGCTGCTGACGATCATGTGGATGAGCCCCTGGTTGCGATAGAGAACAATTTCCATTGAGCCATCCGGGTCCGTGTAGGACCTCCAGTAATGGCGCTCAAGGTCATACACCAGAACCCCTCCGCCCCAAAGGCCTAAGTACGCCTTGTCTTTGCTCAAGGCGATGGAATAGGCCCAAGGCTCATCAAAGGGCGAATTTTGTTCATTGAAAATGGTCCAGTCCCCCGTGTCGGTATTCAGCCGACTGACACCGGCGGCGGTTGCGGCCCAAACGTATTTGCCCTGGATTGCCACGCTATAAACCAGGTCGTTCGCGAGGCCACTTGTCAGGTTTGTGTAGTTCTTAAACTGGCCCGCGGAGTACCGGCTCAAGCCCCCAAAGGTTGCGGCCCAGACGTCGCCGGTCTGCTGATCGACTGCAACGGACATCACTGCACGGCCGGCGAGCCCATCAGCGGTAGTAAAAACTCTTTCGACTTTCCCGTTTTGAATCAATACGAGTCCGTTTGACGTGCCCGCCCATACGCGGTTGCCCGCCACAGCCACGGAATATACTTCACCTTCGGGGAAACCGCTTGCCACCGTGTAGTTGATCCATTTTGTATAAAGCGGAGGTGTTTGGGCTGCCAGACTGGCAGCGGCCAGAACGACTTTGGCCGTAACCAACAACACACGCTGCAAATTACTCATCCCACCCTCCAACGATTGCCTTTCCGGCATGTCCGCCGATATTTCTGATCTCTCTCACAACGTCTTCAAGAACTCGATCAAGTCGTTCAATTGCACTTTGTTCATGTCGGAAGTGATTCCGTGTTTGTCGTCCGGATTGAATTTTGTCCAGATTTCTTCCAGAGTCAGTGCCTCGCCATTGTGAAGATAAGGCGCCCTCATGTAGGCGCCCTCAAGTTGAGGAATGTCGAATTCCTTAACGGTGTCGAATGGAGTCGAGGTTCCGACATCCATCCGAACACGTGAGGTGTAATGAGTGGCCGGAGCGTGGCAATAATAACAACGATCGTGTTCAGGAATGATGGCCCCATCATTGGTTGTCGTCCGGAAGAAGACCGCACGGCCGCGTTCCTGTGCTTCTGTTAACTGCCCATCCTTGTTCAAATGGGGATTAGGAGGGAGTTTCAGGGACTGGATGTAGGCCACAAGGTCCCTGACCTGGTCAGGGCTGAATCCCTGAGAGCGGAAAATATACATCGCAGTCCGCGGCCCATCCTGCGTCGCAAGATCAGGATTCAAGCCATTCCACTTAAAAGGGGAGGTTTCAGAAATATCCAAAAGCGTGCGGTTTTCCACGACATCGCGACCGAGTTCCGGAGTTTCCAGGCTCCATGCCAGGCCGTCTTCAAAGCCTTCGTGGGGATGGCAACTGGCGCAGGCAAGCTGTCCCTGGTAGCAGAATCTGGCGTCAAAGAACAGTTGTTCACCACGGCGCACAGGTGTAATCACTCTCGGTCCGCCCAGATCTATCGTTGTGGAAACGTTTAGATGCTGCAGATCGATGACAGTGACGGTATCACCCGTGCGGTTTGCGATATAGGCGTATTTGTCGTCAGGTGAGACAACAACATCCGTGGGATTGCGACCGGTCTCAATCCTCTTGACCACAACCTGCCGCGCGGAATCGAGACGATGCGCCAGAGCCAGAGGATCACACGCTGGCACCTTGTTCAGCAGGCGATTAAGCCGGGAAATGTCGATGATGGAAACAGTGTTGGCCCCGGATGCGGTGACCAGGGCGTAGCGCCCATCCGGCGTCGAGGCGGAACCAAAGCCGTCCGCGTAGTAGCGGTCAATATCGTCAAGGAGGAGTTCCATCACTGTGGCTTGCTGCGGACCGGAGGACGATGGGCGAATGATCGCCATCCCGTTGGTCAGATACCATCCTTGCTGAATTTGGACCAACGGAATCAGGTTGTGCGGCTGCTGAAATGGAACCAGCAGGTATCCGCCTTCGTTGGCTGAAACCTGGGTAATGTACCGAAGCTGGATGGCGCCGGGAATTGAGATTCTTTTAGAAACAATCTGACGTTCTGTGTCGATGACGGTCAGTTGGGACACCGGAGGCCCATCCGGCGGCGCAACTCGTGACAGAAGGTTCGAAACGTAAATCCACTTTCCGTTCCGGGAGAGGGCAACGTACTCAGGGAAGTGTCCGGCCTCGAGGCGCTTGATTTCTTCACCTGTCGTCAGATCAATCACTGATATGTTGTCGCCCAGAGTATTGGCTGTGTACAGGAATTTCCCCGTGCGATCGGTTGTAACCCCCACCGGACCCCATCCCGTTTTGAGGATCCCAAGGACATCAAAAGAACTCGCATCAATCTTGGTAACGGTGTCGCTCCATTCGTTGGAGACATAAAGGGTTTTCCCGTCCGGAGAAATGGCAATCCCTTCGGGTCTGTTCCCGACACTCACCTGCCCGACCACGCGCCGAGTGCGTGTATCTACCACGAGTACAAGGTTGCTGGCTTCACAAACCACGAAAAGCTGCCTGCCATCCGGAGAGAGCTTCAGGGCAGTGGGATTAAGATAACGGGGGACGGCGTCGCCGGGGTCCTGTGAAATCTTCAGGGACTCTTCAGAAGCGGCGCGCAGTGCTGAGCCGGCCACAAGCGCAAGAAAAACCATTAAGCTCGCCAAAAAGTACGAGTGCCCTCGATTTGTTCTGACCGCCGCCATCCTGGAATCGATGCTCATGTTTTGCACCTGTTTGCCGCCACCGGCATCTAAGCTTCAGGTTCCTTGATGGTCAAAATCTGATCGGCTTTAATACGCTCCAGCGTCTGTACAGTCCCGCTTGGCCAGCGTACGACCAGCCGGTCAACTTCAGTGTTTTGTCCCAGTCCAAAGTGGGGTCGCGGATCGTTCTGTGAAAGGTACCCGGATTCAGAAACGGCCTGGACATACTGATGCAGACCGCCTGCCGTGGCTTCGACACTTGCTCCGTAGCCGTCGCGATTGCTCCGCGTCCCAACAAGTTTCACCGTCAGCCAATGATTGCGTTTTCCCGCCGGAGGCGTGTTATGCAGTAAAATACCGTTTCCGCCGAGAGTGCTTACAAAGGCATCAATATAGCCATCATTGTCATAATCTCCGAAGCACACACAGCGGCTGACGTGTCTCTGTTCAAAGAAGCTTCCCGCCCTCGTGGATACATCCGAAAAAGTGTTGTTTCCGTTGTTTCGAAGCAGCGCGCTTTCCATCGGGATCAGCCAGGTCAGTCCGCCGTTGACGATGAAGATGTCCTTCCAACCATCGTTATCAAAATCCAAGATGCCGTCTCCCCAGCCAACGTATTGTCCGGATACCTCACCGACGCCGGCGTCACTTGTCACATCCATGAAAAAGCCGCCCGCCTTGCCGGGATTGTGAAACAGACGGTGAAAACGAGCGTCAGAAACAAAAAGGTCCTGCCAGCCGTCGTTGTCCAGATCTCCGAAAATGGGCCCCATCGCGGTGGTCGCTTCGCCGTTCTGTCCATAGGCCACGTTGACGTTCACGGCAACGTTTGAGAAAGTCCCATCGTGATTGTTGTGATAAAGGAAGCTCGGCATCGTGTCGTTCGCAACGTAAATGTCCGGCCAGCCATCGTTGTCGTAGTCACCGACGGTGACGCCCATCGCCCGGCCGGGATGGAGGGCGATTCCCGATTCTTTGGAAACATCCGTAAAAGTTCCGTTTCCATTGTTATGAAAAAGTCGGTTGAATTCAGGGTCATAATCCAGGGGTCCCGGGTAGTGATCACCCGGGTAGAATTGGCGGTAACTGGGAACGTATCTCAGGTAATTGCCTACAAACAGGTCGAGCCGCCCATCGCGGTCATAGTCCAGAAACGCAGCGCCGGTCCCGAAGTACGGATTCTCAACTCCTGCATCCGCTGTGACGTCTGTAAAAGTTCCGTTCCCATTGTTGTGATAGAGAATGGCGGAATTGTAATTGGTAACGTAAATGTCTTCGTAGCCATCGTTGTCGAAGTCCCCAACAGTTACGCCGATCCCGAGCCCTTTGCCTCCCACTCCCGCTTCTGCGGTCACGTCAGTGAAGGTTCCATCGCCGTTGTTACGATACAAATGGTTTGTGGCATCCACGCCGTCCGGCGCAGAATGGTTCGTGAGACCCTCAACATAACGGCCATTCACGACGTAAAGATCAAGAAGCCCATCGTTGTTGTAATCGAGCCAGGCGCAACCCGAACCGGTGCCTTCCAGGATCGAGCTTAATTCCTTTTCTCCAAAAGAGTGTCGAAAGTTAATCCCCGACTTCGCAGTGACGTCGATGAATTGAGGTATAGCCAAGGTATCGGAAGCACCGCGTGCAGGGCCGTCTCCGAGAAACCTGCGGGCCGTCCATAACGATCCGGCGGCGGCAGCAAAAGTCACAAATCGTCGTCGCGAAATTCGCATAGGCTCCTCAGTGAACGGCGGACTGTGTCGTTGCGGCGATCCCGACAGGTACTGGGCCGGCCTGACGCTTCAACGCGAGAGGCCAGCGGTCCGTCGGCACCAGCACTTTGCTTTCGTGGCAGCCCAGGCAGGGCACGTCCTCACCTGGGCGCGCCCAAATCCAGCTCCTTTGGGCGTGGATAACTGTGCCACCCGGATTTAGCAATTCAAACCGCACAGGGTGGTCCGCTGGAACTTTGATATAAAACGAGCCATCACTCTCTACAGGGGCTTCTCCTAGAACCCGCTCCGTGGCGTGGTCCGGCTGGAGAGCGATGATTCGTACCCGCGCAATGTGACCTGGGAGGCGGCCGGTGGGCGCATCGGCTGAAAGGTAAGAGTTGAGACAGACCATGCGTCCATAATTCCGATCGGGGTGGAGAATACTCCAATAGTACAGAGGTACAGGGTGAGGTTCCACTGGCACAGCTTGGACACTCGAATATTCCGGATTCCGGTAGAGTGTTTTCTCAATGCTCTTGGTGTCAAGATTGAAAACATACAATCCGGATTTTCCTGTCGCTACGCCTGGGGCGGAATCCGCTTTCGCTGCAACCAGCCGATTCCCGTCGAGAAGGTGGGCTGACCAATAGACTGAGTTCGGCGGCGTGATGACGGAGTTGTGTAAGGCGCCGGGACGAATCCAAGCAAGCTGCCCGTCCGTGCTGCGTCCTGCAAGCTCATGTCGTTTCACAAACAGGACCGTGTCGTCTTCCAACTCCGTTGCTCCCGTTGGAACTATATCTCGCTGAGTGTTTGCCCTAAACAGGCTGAGCCCGGAGCCGTCCGGCTGCAAAGTGTAAAGTGCTCGTGAATTGCTACTCGTGCCGGCTTTGATGAGCGGAAAATTCGCCGAGACAAGGATGCGCCCGTTTCGCAGCACCGTTTCAACTTGGAAGTCGCCCGGCCCAAAGGTAATGGGCTGTGCGTCCGCGCCGCTTTCCTGAGAAACATAGATGGCTGTGGTTTTTTGTGCACCTTTTCCGGCGGCCATCGTAAACACTATCCGGTGTTGCGGGAGATAGGCGGGTTGAAAGCAGTCCGTGGCGCAGTGCGTTATCTGGTGTTTTTCGGAGCCGTCGGCTTTCATTTCCCAGATCTGCCACGTGGAATTCGGTTCTTTCTGGGCTGCGAAAAGGACCCTGGTTGCGTCAAATGAAACCTGTGGGTCAGCGACAGCGAAAAATCCCGGAGTTAAATTGACGGCTGAAGCGGCTTGAGTTCCTGGTTCGATACGCGCAAGATGGCTGCCCCGCAGGAAACGGAGCATCGACCGGCCTGCGGTAACTAAGGGCGCCTCGACAAAGATAATGGAGGGGTAGGAAGGCACCCCGATGGTCTCAGATCGTGCCGGAGCACCGCTCAAGGCACTGAATACCAGTTCAAGGATCAGAAAAGGAATGATTGCCAGGATGCTCTTGATCAGCGTCATGCAGTCCAGATCCACAACAAGGCCAACGCCATGGCAGATCGCGCATGGCGCCTGCCTCTGAATTGCTTTCAGCAATCCGGGAGAAAGGCCGCAGTATTCCGCCCAGTTCCCCTCACCACCCCCAAGAACACCGACGAACTGTTATGCTTTGTCAGAAGAAACTAACCGTCGATGAGAAGGGGCAAACCACGAGATGACGAATGTCAATCCCTTGCTGTGTAGTTGTTTTATGTTGGGCGTCTAACAGGTTTGTCAAAGCGAAATTAGTCAGTGTTCCGGGGAGAGTGCGGCTCCGCGGCCGATGGATGGCAGGCGAAATACGTCGGAATCGAATATTTCCGCCACAAAACCTGTAGCGGACGAAGACTCAGTGCCTTGCAGCTTCTTCGAGTGCGCTCAGATTCTGAATGAGCAAGCTGCGGCCTCTTTTCGCAATTAGTCCATCTTTACGCAACGTTTGCCATGTCCTGCTGACGGTTTCGGGTGACAATTCCAGAACTTCGGCGATCTCCTGGCTCGTGAGAGGCAGAGTCAACGAATAAGAATTTGCGGAGGTCTTCTCATCCGGAGGAACCAGCGATAACAGGAACGTTGCCACACGCGTTCGCGCGTCTTTGAAACTCATATTTGTCATCTGCGTACGCACCTGGGAGATTTCGCTTATGAGGAACCGGATCATATCAAGAGAGATATCCGGGTTGCTTCGCAGGTATGAAAGAAATTGGCTGCGCGGTACGGAACAAATTTCAGAATCACGAAGGACAACTGCAGTCAGAGGGTAGGTTAATTCACTCAGGGCTTCCAGCCCAAAAAGGTCGCCGGGAAATAGAATGCGTGTTATGCGTTCCTTCCCGTTTTCAAGGGACTTAACCATTTTGACCAGGCCTGAATTCAGCGCGAACAGGTGATGAGCTTCACCGCCTTCAAAAAACAAGATTTGGTTCCTATGGTAATGCCCACGACGAAAAATGCAGGATAGGCGCTCAAATCGTTCGATCGAGACGCCATGGAACAGTGCACTTTTCAAGACAACACAAGACCCACACGCTGATTTCACACCGTCCTCCAATGGCTGATGCGGCAAATTCGCGGTTATTCCGTTAAATCGAGCCATTCTGTCTGACGGACTAATCCTCACCTGAACAACTTCATTGAGGCTTCCCCGGGCCGAAATATCCTTTTTCGGACTCTACAGGAGCAGATGCTGCAGCGCTTCGCATTGCTGAAACACAGGCCCTCTTTACGCGTTGCTGAAACAAGAGAACACCACGACATGATTTTATCAGAGCCGGAAATGTTACAGATACAGGGCCGTCTGACACAAAAGTTTTTCTGAGCAATAGTTGGATGAATTGGAACACTGCTGGCCTTGACATGGTCGAGCAACTTGCCTTGCCAATGCGGGGCCCGATCCCTGAAACAGTCCGTGATGCCTTGGCACTTGTGAAATTTCCCCGAGAACGGGTGGCAAACAATTTCGGGGATTGCTCACAGTGCTGGATTTACGGCGACTGCTCACAGAAATTGTACTCGGCTGGAGGTATTGGAGTGTATATTATCTAGTCGCCGGAAGGCCGGCAATTGAAGGAACACAGTAACGAAATTCTTTGAGATGAATTTCTAACAGGCTTGAAATGACCCTGGTTTTCATTGCTTTGGGCGCAACAGCAGGCTTGGCGTACAATTGGACGCGTTCGACATTTATGAATGTCGGCCTATCCGCCGCTGCAATGCCGGACGTGAACGTGCGAGCGGAGGAATCCAGCGGCCATCGGGAAATAAGAAGAGTGTGCTTTTACTTCGCATAACCGCGCGCTGTTGTTGAACGGACGTGCACAGACTGATATGACCAAGTCCCGGAGCGGCACTTCAAACTTGGTTCGGTTCGTTGGCGCCGAAGCACTGTTATCACGGAGAACGTACCGATAAATCGTTCATAGAAAACTTTTGAGGAGGCATTCCCCATGTCCGCTGTTCTCAATGCTGGAGGGATCCCTTCCGCTTCCCCGGTTACTCCTCAGCAGAAAGATCGAGGTTCCTTTCTCAGTAAACGTGTTGCTTCCATCGACGCACTGCGTGGATTCGACATGTTCTGGATCACGGGCGGAGAAGAAATCATCCACGCTCTTCACAAGATGAGTCCCGGGCCGACAACTGACCTGCTCAACGTGGAGTTCCAGCACGTTTCGTGGGCGGGATTTCATTTCTACGACCTGATTTTTCCTCTTTTTCTATTTGTGGTCGGGCTCGTGCTTCCCTTTTCGCTGTCGAGACACCTTGAAGAGGGGTCCCAACGCGGTCAGGTTTACCGCCGCGTTATTCGTCGCCTCGCAGTGCTCTTTGTACTCGGACTGGTTTACAACGGGTTGCTCGATTTCAACTTTCACAATCTGCGCATTGCCGGAGTACTGCAACGGATCGCGCTCTGCTACTTCTTTTCGGCTCTCATCGTTATGAACACGAAGGTGCGCGGGCAGGTGGCGTTTTTTGTCGGCATTCTGTTGACCTACTGGCTGGTTATGAAGCTGGTTCCTGTGCCGGGCGTCGGCGCCGGCGTGATCACGCCGGACGGAAACCTGGCAAGCTTTATCGACCGGCATCTGCTGCCACGGCCATACTGTTGCTTCGCACAGGGGGATAACGAAGGAATCCTATCTACTTTCCCTGCGATTGCGACCACGCTCCTGGGTGTGCTGGCGGGCCAGTGGTTGCGCACCAGGCGCACTCCCGATCAGAAAACGCTGGGTCTGGTGCTGGCGGGCGTCGTCAGCCTGGGGATTGGCTATCTCTGGAGCTTCAACTTCCCGTTCATCAAGAACGTCTGGACCAGTTCGTTTGTGCTCTTCGCGGGGGGCTGGAGCCTGCTGTTGCTGGCCCTCTTCTACTGGATCATCGACGTGAAGGGCTACAGGCGTTGGGCGTTCTTTTTCACAGTCATTGGTGTGAACGCTATCACCATCTACCTGGCGTCGCACTTGTTCGATTTTGGAACAATCACCACGATTTTCGTTCACGGATTCATCAACCACTTGGGCGCTGTCCAGCCACTTTTCTGGGCAGTCAGTGTGCTCATGACGCAGTGGCTCTTCCTCTATTTCCTCTACCGGCAGAGGATTTTCCTGAAGGTATGAAAGTGGCTGAAAGCCTGGCGGGTGAGTTCTGAGAATTTCAGCCGCCCGGCGATAAGGGTAGGTAACATCGCTTTCACGGAGGAAAACCTGTGGTCTTCTCCCGAGGTCCGGGCCTTAAGGTGCGCCGGTTTTGCCTTGCGGTCAGGGCATGGCGCTTTGGCCCGATTGTGCGGGAGAGATGCGGATCAGCGGAAACAGCTCGACTTGAGCGGTGGTTGAGTTTGTGACGAAGCAACCTTTGTGGGCATCTTCCAGAATCTGCCGAGCCTGCTGAACAGCGTCTTCGGACTCGACCTCAATGTGCGGGCGGAGGACGACTTTCGTGAACCGGTATTTGCCATCCACGTATTCCAAGAGACCTTCCGCCTCGCTTTCATAACCCATGAGAGCCAGGTTCTTGTGATGTGCATACGCTAAAAACGTCATCATCGTACAGGCATTCACCGAAGCTACAAAGAGGTCCTCAGGCGTCCAGATGCCGGCTTCTCCCTTGAACTCCGGAGGGCTTGAGATTTCCAGTTCCGGCTTCCCAGCGGAGCAGAGCTTTCCGCGCCGGCTTGCCTCCCATTGGATTTCGCTTTTATACCAATAAGCTCTGTATGTCTTTTTTGCGCTCATGGAACCCTCGCTCTCGAGTTCTCGTCCCCTAGTGCCGGGTTCTATCTATAGAGATGACTGATTCCCCGCTTTGTTCCAGTTTTTTCAGCCGATGGGGGCCCGACGTTTGCCCGGAGGGCATGGCGGCCATGCATGGTCGCTCCGTGAGCGATCGCAATGTGAGTGGAAGCGTTCGATAGATCAGTGACCGGAGCTTCGCGGTGCCGGTGTGGATAGACGGCATCCATAAAAAACTGATTGGCTTTGCGGTACCGCAGGCGCCCAGAGACAACGAGAGGCCCAACGACCCCTTGTGGGATTCTGAAACGATAGTCAAAAGCTTCTGTTTTCCCGGGAGCGATGGCGGGGCGGTAAATGGGACCCTTGGGGTGCCAAATGTCCGGCGTCATAATCACCTGGCCCTCCTCGGTGATGGCTATGGGTCGAAGGACGTAAGAGCCGGGCTCGACGTGGTTCTTCGCATCAATGTCTCCCGAGTGGAAAACGACCCTTCCCTTTTGGTCGCGTACCTCCAGTTCAATCCAGACTCGCACTACGTTGAGCGGCCCCGTGGGAAAGGAGTGCCCGGCTTTTTTATTGGTCAACAGCGCCTGTAAGTTAATCCATTCACCCGGTTGTGCCCTGGCGGGCGCTTTGATCTCGAGAGGGACAATCGGGCCGCGTGGCCAGACTTGCTGGATTTCGGGGACCAAGCGATCACCACGGAGCCATTGCTCGACATCACGAACCTGCAGCGGAGCACCCGACAGAGCCAGCGCCAGAGGCATGTATTGATTAGCAGCGGCAAAACGGTGGCTGTGATATTTCCGCCCGAGGCCAATCCTCAGGTCATAAGGGTCTCCTTTCTCGCCCGCGGCTGTTTGCAGGTACATGTGGCACTGCTGACAGCGTAATCGATCAGCGGTATCCGGATTTGTGTTCCATTCGTTGCGTTTCCAGTCCTCGTACTGCGTTTCCACTTCGAGAAGGCCGGGGTAGCCCTCGACCTTGTCGAATTCCTTGTGACACGGTGCACAGGATTCGGGTTGCCGGGCGATCGTGAGATCATAATCGCGATCATGCTGAGTGGGGTAAGCACGAATGAGAAAATGGTTGATGAAGATTGCCGCGCGCAGGTCGCTGTATTCGTAGAGATAAGACTTCGGGATCCCGAGTACATAGCTTCCAATCCCGCGCTCATCCACATGTCGCACGGCATGGCAGACAATGCACGAGTCGCCTTCGTGATAACCCGGGACGTCCTTGCCCAGCCGGGGATCGTTGTACCCGGAGAGCATCGAGGCCGGCGCATGGCAGCCACCGCATTTCCTGGTGGACTCGATTCCCTGGGCTTCGGTTGTCGCTGTGCGCACGGCCTGAAAAAACTGGTCCTCTTCGGACCAGCGATGCGCGCTCACTCGCCATTCATCGTATATCGCGGTGTGACATCCCGAAGTGCCGCACGACTGCGAGTTGCCGATAGCCTCCGGCGGGGCCGGGGCGCTGGTTGCCGTATTCGAGTTGCTGGGAGAAAAGGGATTTGCTCCTCCCGAGGGCTTCCAGACTGCGGGGGGAAGATAGGAGGAAATGGAACGCGCCCGATAAAGTTCCGCACTGACCACAAGCAGGGCACAAATGCCGACGGCCGTCCCCAAAGCCCGTGCCCACATGCGCCTTCGGGCGGGCTCATAGTCAAAGGGGAAAAGCAAAGCGCGCGGCCCGGATTGATTCTCGCTCGCATTACGCGGGAGAGCGTGATAGACCAAAAACGGCAGAGCAAGCACACCGGCCCATAGATGGACTCTCGCCCATCCATGACTCACAAAGGTTTCAAACCCTGCCTCCCAGGTAATCACGACCCCGGCCACAATACTGATTAATAGCAGCCAGAATCCTAAGTACCCGCTGATTTTTCGAACCTGTCGCGGAGCTTTGCGCGTCGTAAGCCAGTGGCTTGTCTGCCAGATCGCATAGGGAACGAGACTCACGAGTCCAAAAGCCGTGTGGAATAGCACGGCCATCTGGGTCATAACCCCGAACGGCGCGAGCCAGACCCAGAAGCCGGTGGCGATAGCGAACAGCAACACTCCGCCCACCGAGCCGAAGCCCGAGCCGATGTAATCGCCGCGTTTATGTACAACCCCGCCCAAGTTTCAACCTTGTTGCTGGAACCTTCTTTTGCTCTGTTGGCTGCTGCGGAATCACAGGAGGCGGGGTTGCGGGCTTCGCCTGCGGCGCAACAACAGCTCCTGGCGTTCCCATAAAGTAATCTCGAACCTGTTTTGCCTGCTGATACCCGCTGGGCGATGCGCCTGCGGTTTGTAGGCTTGTCGGCGTCATCAAGTCATACCACCAGCCATTGATTCCTTCACGCAGAGAATAAGCGTCATAGCCCTTCATGCTGAGCAGAAGTTGCGCCTGCGCAGCGTGCCCGCGGCCGTCACCGTAAAGAACGATCCTTTTGCCGCGCGAAAGCCGTGCAAGGCCCGCGGGCTTGAATAGATCCGCTAACGGAATATTGACTGCGGTAGGGATGTGGTAGTCGTCAAACTTCCACGGATCACGGATATCAATGAGATCAAAATCCGTCCGCTTTTCGATGATCCATTGCGCCAACTCACGCGGTGCGATGCGGTCTTTTTCCTGGATGATGTTCTGCACCACCGCGACGGCATTCAGCGGTTCGGAGCCTGTGCCGCGGGCAATGGTGGAAGCAACGGCGATTACAATTCCGAGGAAGATGGCTGCAGCAGCCGCGAGACCCTTGCCAGTCAATTTAATTTCGGTTTTCATCGCCGGTCGTCTCCTTTCGACTGCGATTCTCCATAGAGCCGACCGAAAACGCTCCACGGCCCTTCGCTCTTCTCCGCCGCCCAGAACGCCACTACGGCCATCACAACGACGCCCAGAACGACGATTCCAGTATTCACGTTCAGCCAGGTAGGGATAGTCAGATTCCCCAGATGGCTCGAGAAGTTAAAGGTGGTGATGACCCGGAAGCTCGCACCGAACAGGAAGATTCCTACCATTATTCCGACGGCAAAGAACAGGGCATCGATTTTCCCGATGGCGACCGCCACCGCTGAAGTGCCTGGTCAATAGCCGCCGATGATGAATCCGGCCCCCAACATGAGTCCGCCCACCAGTTGCGGCCAGACATAAGTGGGTGGCACGAAGACCTGGCTCATATCAAGCCAACCGATCAGGCTGAAATAGGCGATCCCAAGCATTGCAACCACGATGGCCGAAAACATCACTTTCAACACGGAGAAGTCTTTGAAGTAGAATTGCGCCACGAGCTTGTGTGCACTCGAAAATCCTGCTCGCTCGAGGAAAAAGCCGAAGAAGAAACCAAGCAGGACGGCCACCGCCAGGTAAGTGGAGAGTGAAAAGGTCGAGAAGTAAGGGGCGTTCATAGCCAATACCTCCTCATAAACCAGGCTCCGCCAAAGCCAGCGGCAAAGACGGCGAGCATGAAAACCCAAGCACCAACGGAAAGGACGGCACCGCCGGAAAGCGCCAGACCGCTGGTGCAGCCGCGAGCGAGGCGCGCACCATATCCAGTCAGGATTCCTCCGCCCAGCGCCAGGGCGTACCGTGTACACCGCGAGGTCCGGGGCCCTTTATCGACTGCGATTCGAACGCGGCCGGCCAGCCAACCGGAGACGAATCCTCCAATCACTACCCCAATCAATTCAAAAACAAGGAAAGTGATCAGGGGAGACTGCCCGGGCTGGATATAATTGCTCCAGTAGGGATGGTGGCTCGCATAGTTGGGTGCCACCCAGGCGATGAAAGCAACCAGATAGCTCGTGAATCCTCCCGAGGCGCCCAGACCCTGGCCCATCAATACAAAAGTGGCCAGAAGCGTGAGACCCAGACCAACACCAACCGCGTACGGAGGCCAGTACTCCGGCGCGCGAAAAATACGCTGGAACCATCCCGGAGGTCCATGCTTCACTTCACTTGTTTCCGTTGCTGTAGGAGGAGCGGCAAGGTTTGGGGACGACATTGGCGGTGCAACTTGTCGCGACTCCAAACCGCTACGGAACTTGTTCTTCCAGGCCTCTTCCTGCATTTTGACCTCTCTCCACCACTTGAAATGGTGTCGATAGGCGTAAAGCTCGCTTACCATACCGGTCAGCATGGAAAAGAATGCCGCCTTCTCTTCCGGGAACACCGCGCCCATGTAAACGTGGATGATCAGCCCGGAGACCACCAGTCCGACAGCCGCAAAATGGAGCACCACAGCCCATCCTACCGCAGGGGTGCTGAAGAGATGGAAAGCCATGATGAGGCCGGTGATCATGATGACGGGAACCATGGCGTAAACCAGCAAGGCAAAAAGCTTCTGGCCGGCGTTATAGCTCGACTGCGGTGGAAGCGGCTTGTCGGACTTTTTCAGGATGCGCAGGGCGCGAATAATCAGCCAGTTGAAGTCGTCTCGGTCAAGAGCAATTTCCTTTTCGAAAATCTGTTTCGCCAGATAGGTGTGGAAACCGAAAGTCCCGTAAACCAGGAATACGATGACCCAAGTGATTCCGACGGCAATATGAAAGCGGAGCATGTTGGCCCGCGTCCCAAAAACACTTGTAATCATGCTGATATACCAGTAGGGCATCACACGAAAATAGGGCGAGGCAATCAAGGCGGCGCCGGTAGCCAGTTCGCACAGCCAGACGATGGCGTTAAACCAGTGGAGCAGGATGATGGCCACGTGGTGCTTTTTGAGGCGCCGCTGTGACATCGCCTCCGCCTGCTCGACACTGAGTGGCGTTGGCGCGACTGGAAAAGGTTGGACTCCCATTGTCATTTACTCCCAATCCTCAAACTGATCTTCGCCGGAATACAGTTGGTGGAAAAATGCGATAGCCTGGCCCAGAAAAGTGGCGCCAATAGCGGCGAGAACAAGTGGTTTCAGATACCCGTGCCAGACCTCGCCGGCCCGGAGCAGCCGTGGGCGGCGGGGTGGGAAGGTGGCCAGAAGTAAATCCACATGCTCCTTTTTCCCCAGGTAATAGACGTTCGGCCCAATGGCAACTTCCGCTGTCTCGAGCCTTCGGGCCCCCCGTTCGTACACCATCTTGTAAACGTCGCTCTCTCGGTCTTCGAGGTCGCCGAAGAACTTCGCGTGAGCGGTGCATGTGGCGACGCAGGCGGGCTCAAGCCCCTTCTGAATTCGCCCCCAGCAGAAATCACACTTATCCACTTTCTTCGTGACGGGATTGATATAGCGCGCATCGTAAGGGCACGCCTCCACGCAGTAACCGCACCCGATGCAAAGATCGCGGTCCACCATCACGATGCCGTTTTCAGCTTGATACGTGGCTCCTGTCGGACAGGGCGTAATGCAGGCAGGATGGTCACAGTGGTTGCACTGAGCAACATAAAAAGTGGAAATAAGGTCCGGGAATTTGCCCGCGACGCCCGTCGAATGGACATGGGTCCGTGCAAAACCAGTGGGAACGTCCCACTCCGAATTGCACGCCACCGTGCAGGCCTGGCAACCAACGCACTTCGTAATGTCCGTGACCATAGCGTAGCGTGCCATTTGGTTTTTGCTCCCTACGCTCCTTCGGCCTTTAGCACGCGGACAAAATTCACTCGCATCCCCGTCGCGCCCATGATGGGGTCCACTTTGACGCGAGTCATAAGCTCCGTATCCGAAGCGCCGCGATGATAAGCGAGCTTGAGCCGCTTCGATTCGTGCCCAAAGCCATGCACCATGTACAGGCAATCGCGACGGATGCCTTGGGTGATGCGTACGCGAATAGGCAGGCTCTTTACGCCGTCCTGGTTTTCGAGAACGACTTCCTGGCCATCGGTTAGCCTCAGGTCACGCGCCGCGTCTTCGTTGATCCATGCTGTGTTTTCGTCCATCAGTGCATCCAGCCAGGCATTGTTCTGGCTGCGTGCAAAGGAGTGGACCGGCGCGCGCCCATAAATCAGTCGGAAATAACCCACCGGCGGCTCATCCACTGGCGTATAGCGTGGCAGCGGATCGAAGCCCAACTGCTTGAGGAGAGGAGAAA
This sequence comes from Terriglobia bacterium, assembly GCA_035652895.1. Classification (GTDB taxonomy): domain Bacteria; phylum Acidobacteriota; class Terriglobia; order UBA7540; family UBA7540; genus SCRD01. The sequence goes on along the minus strand of DASRCX010000032.1, from coordinate 16,493 downwards.
AAAGCTCGATCTTGCCGCTCTGGGTGGGGAACAACGGGCCGTCTTCCGGCAAGCGGTCATCGATATAAGGCCGGCCGGAAAAAGCGACTGCGCCGCGTGTAAGGAGTTCGTCAATGTTAACGCCCAGCGGCTCGACCAGCGTTTCCAAATGTTCCCGCGGAGTCTTCCATGGAAAGTAAGCTTCAAGTCCCAGCCGCCGCGCCATTTGTTGTGTGATCCACCAGCCGGGTTTCGACTCGTAAAGCGGTTCGACCGAAGGTTGCCGGATCGCGATGTACGGCCGCTTGGCGCTTTGGGCAATCTGCGGCATGTCATAGCGCTCAAGATATGTGGCCTCGGGCAGGACGAGATCGGCGTAATTCGTCTGCTCCATGGGCAGAACATCGACCACGACCATCAGGTCAAGCTTGCCGATGGCTTCCAACGTCCTGGGGCGTTGCGGGATGCTCTCGAGCACGTTCTGGCCGTAAACAATCCAGGCTTTGATGGGGTAAGGCTTGCCCGTGATTGTCGCGTCGACCAGGCCGTTGGTCACTCCCTGTTCTTCGGAAGCCAGAGGGAACCGAGTCCCCGCGCCATCGGCCCTGGGACGCTTCGACTGGGGGAAAGCCGGGAGGGCAAAGGTGCCGGTCTTGATTTCTGTAGGAAGAAAGATTCCGCCCTTGCGTCCCCAGCTTCCAAGCAGGGCCGTGACGATGGCCATGGCTCGCGCCCTCTGGGTGTCATCACCATACCAGGTAGTGTGCCGGCCCGGGTGCAACGCGACGGCCGGCTTGGCCGCGGCCATTGCCCGCGCGGTAGCCCGAATCTGGTTTGCCGGCACTTCCGTGACAGCTTCCGCCCATTCAGGCGTGAACTCTTTCACATGAGCCGCAAGGTCAGGGAACCCTTGCGCGTATTTGGAAATATATTCCTTGTCGTAGAGATCTTCTCCGATCAGAATGTTCATCCAGGCCAGCAGCAGGGCGATGTCCGTGCCGGGGCGAATCGGCAGCCACCAGTCGGCCTTCGAAGCGGCAACAGAAAAACGCGGATCAACGACGATCAGCTTCGCGCCTCGGGCCAGACCTTCGGCAAACGCGGTGACCTGAGAGGTGAAAACGTTCTCACCGATGTGCGTCCCGATCAGCACAATCGCTCTCGCATTCTCCAAATCCACCGGTTCTGGCGAGCCCAGTGCGCGTCCGAACGTCAGTGCATAACCTACTTCGCGCGGCCCTCGGCATTGCGCGAAGGCTGGTTCAGCGCTGTTAGGCGTTCCATAGGCTTTCATCAAAGTGCTGAAAAATGCTGAACCTGCGCCGTGGGGGAAAAACGCTACGCTTTCCGGGCCGTGTTTCGCCTTCAACTCGATCAGCCGCTGTGCGAAGAAATCCAGCGCCTGGTCCCAGTTGATGTTCGTGAATTTTCCTTCACCTCGCGCACCGGCGCGCAGCATCGGTTGTTTCAAACGGTTGGGATCGTAGAGAAGCTTCGGCCCTGCATTGCCGCGCGCGCAGAGGCGCCCTTGGGTCAACGGGTGCTCGGGATTGCCTTCAAGCTTCAGGAGCTTGCCGTCTTTGACTTCAGCGAGTGCGCCGCATCGCCAGAAGCACATCTCGCAGTTGGTCGCAATGGTCTCGACGCGGGTTGTCCCGTGCCAGCCCGGAGGATGGACATCGGCCGAGGCCGCACCTATTGCCCCTGCTGCTCCTGCGGCGCCTGATCGCCGGAGAAATTCGCGCCGGGTGAATTTCGTGTCCATGGCCGTTCCTCATCCTCACAAGTTCCAGCTTTGACGTTAATTGAAAGGCTTTATGGCAGGCTGTGACCGTGATCACTCATCACGTCGAGCGCATTGCGTCCTCAATTTTGCGTTGCAATTTCATGGCCGTCGCAGTTGCGGCTGAAAGTGTCCGTTGTCATGCGAGCAATTTGGTGGCGCCGCTACCCGGCGCCGACTCATTTATCAGGTTTCTCTGATCTTTGGTTTTTCCTTTGTCTGGTGCTCTTCTTGCTCCTGTCTGACAGGAGCCCGTTCCTTATGCCGAAGGCTTAACAATTTAAAATTATCGACGCCATAAAAAGTATTGACATCCACCGAACATTGTGATTTTATGGCGATGTTATGCAAGCGCTTCCATAACGGGGTGCGTTGGGGAGATGCAATTTCTTGGCGTGCGGGATTGGTCGGCTTAAGGGTGGCCTGCTCGTAGAGGGCCGGGCGTGGTTTTTCACATTCCAGGGGCGGTTTCCAGAAGGAAAACAAGGCGGGCGGAAGTTCTCCGGTGCAATTCCGGCATTCTTCGTTGTGAAGCCAAGGAAAGCGATGGGGCCTTTGAATATCGGCTAGTGAGTTTTAAAAATTGCAGTGACGACATCTGCTGCAGCAGCGTTGTCCTCAGCGCCGGGCCGGGGCACAGCGGAAAGGCAATACTCGGATAAAGAGTGTGTGGAGGAGTGAAACCTTATGATTACTTCTAAAGTGAAGCACTCTGCAAGGGCTTTCAATGGGATTACGGCTACGCTTTTTTTCATCGCAGTTGTCTGCGCAACTCCGGGTTATGCGCAGTTCAGCAGCAACCTGCAAGGCGTGGTTCGTGACCAGTCGGGCGCTGCGGTTCCGCAGGCGACAGTCAGTCTCCTGAATATCAACACACAGGTCGTGAAGACTGCCACAACAGACAGTGCCGGGAATTATTACTTTGCAAGCCTGGCCCCGGGGTCGTATGAAGTCAGTGCAACGAAAGCCGGTTTTTCCAAGACTACTGCCCGGATTTCACTGCAAACCGCTCAAACCTTGAACCTTCCGCTGACGCTCACGCTTGCCTCGATGCGACAGAGTGTTCAGGTGACCACAACTGCTCCTCTTCTGAACACGGCGGAAACGAAAAATCAGCTGACGATTCCCAATACGGCGATCTCGACTTTGCCTTTGGCGGGGCGAAATATGATCTCGCTGGTCACCCTGGCGCCTGGAACGGTGGGCACAGGAGTGAATGCAGGCAGCCCGGGCTCCGGGGTTGACAACTATTCGACGGAGACGCAGGTCGATGCCAGCGCGAACGGCCAGGGCGGTGTTGCCAACATGTACGTAGTGGACGGGCTTGATGTGACCAGTTCCATCCGTCCGGGCGTGTTGAACCTCACGCCGGATCCGGACTCGATTCAGGAAGCAACGGTAGAAACGAACACATTTAACGTTGACTACGGACGTTCCAGTTCGATTGTAATGATCATGACGTCACGCTCGGGCACAGACAAGTTTCATGGCAGCGTCAGCGATTACTTCACGAACCAGAAGTTCTTTGCCGGCACAGAGTTTGTGCATCACTATTCTCCCTTTCACAGCAACAACATGGCGGGAGATATTGGCGGGCCCATCATTCCACACCATCAGCTTTTCTTTTTCTTTTCAATCGAACCGTTGCGCTCGTCCGCGTCCACCGGCAACAGCACGACCACGTTTGAAGATCCTGCTTTTACCGCCTGGGCCCAGCAGAATTATCCAAACACCCTCGGGACGCAGTTACTAAGCACGTACAAACCCACCGCTGCGACTGTTACCGGTGTGTCAAAGACCGCAGCCGACCTTTTCCCAACCACATGCGGGACATCAGCAACCAATAATCTGCCGTGCGATCTACCGATGATCGATACGGGCATTTTCAACAGCACTAACTTCCGAAATGGAACGCAGTGGAACCTGCGAATCGACAAGTATTTCAAGAACGATCGCATCTACGGCAATTTTTATCGAACAACTTTGGATTTTGGAGGCGGATCGCTCCGACCGGCCTTTGTGACAACGAACAACACCTATCAAAAGTCCCTCCAGATTAACGAGACGCACACGTTTTCGCCGTCGCTGCTGAATGAAGCAATTTTCGGATTCAACCGGGTGGAGGGTCTGACGCCTAATACAGGGCTCTTTAAAGTGCCTGTCATCAATGTCGTGGGAATGGCGGGGCTGGGCACAGGGTTCGCTCACGGCGACTTCATTCAGCACAACTATCACTGGCGCGACGTGTTGACCAACATTCGAGGACCGCATACGTTGCGGTTCGGTTACGAGGGCTGGTTTGGAGACGACGTGGAAGACTTTCAGGGTCCGTGGTCACAGCCTGTTTTCCAGTTCAACAATCTGCTGGACCTCGTACAAGACAAGCCTTTTTATGAGACAAACGTTTCGTTCAGCCCTCTCACCGGTCAGTTTGTCCCGTGGAACTGGAACGCTGCCGACAAGACCTGGGGCATTTTCGGTGAGGATAACTGGAGGGCCACGAAGAACCTGTCTTTGAACTTCGGCGTTCGCTTTGATAATTTTGGTAACCCTTATTCCCGCAGTGCACAAACCGTGTTCGGGAATTTTCTCTTCGGCCCCGGGGAGACCACGGATCAGCAGATTGCCAATGGCTACGTGGTTCAGCACAAATACGCGCTCAATCACTCAATAACGGATATCTTCAGCCCTAGAGGCGGGTTCGCCTGGAACATCAAGGGCTCGGATGAATGGGTCCTGCGCGGTGGTGCGGGGGTCTTTCACAACTGGCCGACCTCTGCCAACGTTCAGGAAGAATTTCGCGGCAATCCACCCGGATTGATCTTTCCAACATTTTTCTCAGGAACCTCGACGCCTCCATTGTTTACTCTCGGCACCAGTGATACCTATCCATTCGGATATACCTACCCGAGCTTTCCGGCCGGCCAGCTAAACGATCACGGGGGGATCGTCGGGCTTCACAACAACATCGGAGCAATCAATCCTAATCTTCTGTCACCGGTTGCGTATATTTATTCCGCCACGCTTGAGCATAAGCTCTCGCGTAATTTCGTTGCCAGTGTTGGGTATTCGGGCTCGCATGCGAAGTATCTCCTGTCGGGAGGAAGCCAGCTTACGGCTGTCAGCTACGGAGTCGATATCAACCAACTGCCGGGCGACCTCCTTCTGCCGGGACACTGCCCGCAGGGAGGGCCGTGCGTGCCATCGCGCCTGAACCCCAGCTTCGGCGAGATATTCTACACAACGAATGACCGAGTCTCGAATTACAACGGCATCGTTTTTGACGTGCGAGGAAGATTCGGCCGGAAGTTCATTGATGCTTCATACACGCGCTCCTATTCTCGTGATGACGCTGGGGTTTATCCTACGCCTGACAACCCGCATCAGTACTACGGCCCTTCGGTGTGGGATTCCCCGAACCGGATCTCAATTGTTGGAACGTATCAAATCCCCGGGCTGAGTCAGGGCCGAGGGTGGCTGGGTCACGTCTCCGATGGCTGGATGTTGAGCGGCACCTCCATTTATCAGACTGGCTACCCGTTCACGGTCGCCAATTACGCGCCTTTCCTCCCCCTTTATAACAGCAGTGGACAGATAGTTGGCTTCGCTCCAGGAAGTGGCGACTATCTGGCGAACGGCGACAATTACTCTTATCCTGACGTGACCAGCTATCACGAAAATACTTCCCGGAGCGCTTTCCTCAATGGTACGATCTTCTCGCCCGGGCAGTTCACAGCCCCCTCGCTGGGAGCGAACGGCAATGAGAAAACCCAGCAGTTCCGGGAGCCCGGCTTCGCAGAAACAGACCTGGCGCTGATCAAGAATACGCAGATTACCGAAAGGGCAAATCTGGAGCTGCGATTTGAGTTTTACAATATCTTTAATCATCCAAACCTGACCGGTGTCGATACGGGGATGACGGATGCAATCTTCGGCAGGGTGACAGGCCAGTTGTTACCTCGCTGGATTCAGTTCGCGGCTAAACTGTCGTTCTAATTGAGTATCGGAGACAGTATTGGTCTCTTAGCTTAACCGTGAGGGCATATTACCCATGAGCGAGAACGGACATCTTAACCGAAGAGATTTTATCGGCATCGCAGCACTGACAGCGGCAGGGGCTGTGCTTCCTCGATCTTTAAGCGCCAATCCTCCTCAGAATCCCGTAGTGGATACGGTTGTAGAGGGCGGAAAATCTGTTACTCATGAAGTCGTGCCGTGGAAAGTCCTGCCATTTCCCAATCAGCAGGTGCGCCTGCTGGACGGTATTTTCAAGGAGCAGATGGAGGCCAACCAGAAGTATCTCCATATGCTCCCAAACGACCGCCTGGCACACACGTTCCGCCTGGAGGCGGGTTTGACTTCCACGGCGGAGCCTCTGGGCGGATGGGAAAAACCCGATTGTGAGTTGCGGGGGCATTTCGCCGGCGGGCATTATCTTTCCGCGGCGGCGCTGATGTACGGAGCTACCGGAGATGAGGAACTGAAGAAGAAAGCGGACGAACTGGTATCAATACTGGCGGAGTGCCAGAAGAAGCACGGCAACGGCTATCTGAGCGCTTTTCCGGAAACGTTTTTTGACCGGCTGCGGGATGGCACTCCGGTGTGGGCGCCTTTTTACACTCTGCACAAGATCATGGCCGGGCACCTGGACATGTACACGCACTGTGGCAACGAGCAGGCGCTCCAGACACTTGAGGGGATGGCCGATTGGGTCGGGCGATGGACGGCCCCGCTCAGCGATGATCACATGCAGCGCGTACTGGAAGTCGAACAGGGCGGAATGCTGGAGGTGCTGTGCAACCTCTATGCGGTGACAGGGAAAGAAAAGTACCTGCATACGGCGCGGCGATTTGATCATCGCGCGGTTTTTGATCCGCTTGCCGAGTATCGGGACGAACTGACCGGACTTCACGCCAACACAAATATCCCAAAGATGATTGGCGCGGCCAGGCAGTATGAAGTGACTGGCGACAGGCGCTTCCACCGTATTGCCGCTTACTTCTGGGAGGAAGTCACGGGACGCCGTACTTACTGCACTGGCGGGACGAGTTATGACGAGCACTGGGTGGGGCGGCCGGGCGAGTTGGGGAAGGAAGTCGGGCAGAATATGGAGGAATGCTGCTGCGGGTACAACATGCTGAAGCTGACGCGGCACATTTACGGATGGACAGCGGACCCGCGGGCGATGGATTACTACGAGCGGACGCTTTTCAACAGCCGCCTGGGAACGCAGGACCCGAACGGCTTGAAGAGCTATTTTCTGCCGCTGGGGCGCGGCTGGTGGAAGTACTACAACACGCCGTATGACTCGTTCTGGTGCTGCACGGGGACGGGAGCGGAAGAATTCTCAAAGTTCAACAACACCATCTATTTCCATGATCAGAATGCCATCTACGTGAACCTCTTCATCGCCTCAGAGGTGAACTGGCCGGAGAAGGGAGTTCGGCTGAGTCAGGAGACGAAGTTTCCCGAGGAGGAAGGAACAACGCTCACACTGCATGTTCAACGCCCGACCCCGCTGGCCATCAACATCCGGGTTCCATATTGGGCGGTGAAAGGAGGGACCGTCAAGGTCAACGGGCAGCCGCTGGCGGCCTTTTCAAGCCCTTCAAGTTATCTGACGCTGGTTCGCGCCTGGAAAGACGGCGACCGGGTGGAGGTCAGCATCCCCATGAGCCTGCATGCGGCGCCAATTCCGGGCGATGAGACGCAGCAGGCGATGATGTACGGTCCGTTGGTACTGGCAGGGTTGTTGGGCGAAAGCGGTCTGAGCCAGGAGAACACCTATATTGGCTATAACACCTCGCCCGGTGGCATCGCCGTGAATGCACCGACAATCGAGACGGTCACAAGCGATCCGATGCGTTGGGTGGAACGCGCGGAGGGCAAGCCGCTTGCCTTTCAGACGGCATTTCAGGGGCGCCTGGTACCGATGGTCCCGCTCTATCAGGTGCACGGCCAGCGGTACGTCGTTTATTGGAAAGCGAATGTGTTCCCGGCGTGAACCGCGCAGGTGAGAATTTCGTCAAGTAATCCCCACTCTGAAGCAGCGGTTTCCAGCAGCCTGAGGTCTTGATGTCGAGGAGAGTTTCCCGCCGCACTGTGCTGAAGACAATGGGAGCAGCAGGCGCCGGCCTGCTGGCCCCCTCGGGCGGAAGCAGTGTGAGTTTGGCGCGCATCGTTCCGCTGACTTCCAGTTCAGACGTTTTCATCCCCCCGCGTGGGAAGAGTTTCATGAAGTTCAGCTTCGACTTCCCCGAGCCCTCCGTGCAGTTTGAAGGCCTCCTGTTTTCGTTTCGGGTTTATACGTTTGAGAATACTTACGGCCTCGATATCACCCGGATGACGGCTGAAGAAAAAGCCGGGGGGCTGGAAGTCAACTGTTCGCAGTTCGTCTGGGCCGGAAATCAAGAGCGTGCGCCGGGCCAACTCCATGCGCGGATCCGGAAGAACGGATCGTTTATCGAGTGGGATGTCAGCGCCGAAATGGAGAAACCCATCAAGTCGATTGCGGCGATCATTCGGGGCGTGCCGCGTGGGGAAATCTCGGCTGGAGCGGCGGGTTTTTTCGATCCGAAGGATGACGAATTGCTTTTTGGATATCCCTTCGGCGGCGGTGACTTGTTTATTGCCCGCGGCATGGATACGCCGCTCGTTATAGTGCGGTCTGGGATGCAGGAACACTTTTTCATTTCAGTGCTTGCGGAACGCGTACGTGCCAGCCGTTTTTATTTTCAGCCGGGCGAAAAAGGCTACCGGGTGGAAATCGTTCACGAGCGGGCGGGCTGGGAGAGGGAGAACTCAATCCAGAGCCCTGTCTGGCGGGCGGGCCGTGCAGCGACTATGGAAGGTGCGATTCAGCCACACTACGACCATCTTGAGCGCGCTTTCAACATCCCAAACTGGGAAACTCGTGAGGATGTTCCAACATGGTTTCGAAAGATCGCACTGGTTGTGTCCCTGCATGGAATGCATTGGACGGGGTACATCTTCAATGATTACGCGAAGATGCTGCGTATTCTGCGTTGGGTGGCGACACAGATATCGCCGGAGCGAGTGCTGGTCTTCCTGCCGGCCTGGGATGGACGGTACTACTGGAACTATCCGCTCTATCAGCCGGACAAGCGGCTGGGCGGTGCTGAGAGGCTTGAGACCCTGATTCATCAGGGGCGTGCAATGGGATTCCATTTTGTACCGATGTTTGGCGCCAACTCCGCCAACAGGCTCCTTTCCGTTTATTCCAGGTTTTCGGACGGCGGTACTGCGCAGATCGATGGTAATCCTTATTACCTCGATTGGGTGGATTGGGACAACGACCGTCACATGGAGGGCTGGATGCCATGGATGAATCTGGGAGTTTCATCTTGGCGGCAATGGCTTTCTGAACGGATTTCAGACTTCATCAGGCGCTTCCGAGTGGATGCTTACTTCCTTGATATCGCAGGCGGCTGGATCAACAATACCAAGGCCGACATGTTCGAGGGAACCCGTGAACTCGTGAAAGGGTTGGCTCAGCAATTTCCCGGTGTGCTTGCCTGCGGCGAAATGTATTTTGATGCGTTGATGTCGACTATACCAGTCTTTCAGGTGTTCTCGGACCCCGCCTGGCCGCAAGCCACGCTGAAATATGTCCGCGCCTTTCAGCACCTGAGTTCTCCCGCGCCGGGGAGAGGGAGCAGCGGGGTCCACGAGTCAGGATTTCATTATTTCGATCCGAAGAACCTTAATCTTAGTCCCTATCAGATTCCCACCATCACAGTTGTCGATGACACTTTCGATAAGTACCGGGACATAATGGCGCAAATTATCCTCGCAGCAAAACAGCGGGGTGGACTAACTGCAGCTACGAGTTCGCTGCTCTTCAATTGAATGTCTTTTGTCCGCATTACAGTTTCCATGGAGAACCTCAAGAGGTTACGGCTTTTCAGGGCAGGAAGACGCTCTCTTTTTCGATGGAATGAACAGGGTCCTGGTTAGCTTCTTAAGTACTGTCTGCTAATAGTGGAGGCTGTTAACGTAGAAATTGTTCGAACACGTGAACGGTGGTTCCCAGTATGGGTTCTGCTAAGTGCGTCAGGAGAAAGCACGATGACGAAGGAATCACGTTGTATTTCAATTCTCGTCCGAGCTTTCGTGTCCTTTTCAATGGTCCTGGCTCTGGATGTGCGGGCTCAGACGCAGGCGGCCAGCGCACAGACAGTTACTGAGGCTTTGCGGTCCGGAAATCTTGAAATGGCCCTGCGTCTGGCACAGCAGTTCGTCGAGGCCCAGCCCAAGGACCCCAGGGCATGGGCGCTTGAGGGGATCGTTCTGACCACGATGAAGCGGACAGGCGACGGACTGAAGGCGTTTCAGAATGCTCTTCGGTTGCAGCCGGATTTTCTGCCGGCGCTGGAAGGTGCGGCTCAGATTGAATACAACAGCCGCCACGCGGCCTCTGCACGACCGCTGCTGGAACGCATAGTCCGGCTGCGGCCCGATGATCCGACGGCCCATGCGATGCTGGGCGTTTTGTCATTTGAGGCCAAAGATTGCAACGCTGCCGTGACCCATTTTGAGAAAAGCAAGGACGTGATCCAAGACAATGTCACTGCCCTTTCGGAATTCGGCGGATGTCTGCTCGAAGATCGACACGCAGCGGAGGCCGTTCCTGTTTTCAGCCGCATTCTGGCCCTTCAGCCAGCGGATTGGCACTCGAGATATAACCTCGGAGTGGCGGAATATCAAGCTGATCATTACGCGCAAGCGATAACAACTCTGCAGCCGCTGCTCCAGGAGCCGCATCCGAATGTCGATGCGCTCAACCTTGCCGCATCCTGTTTTGAAGCTCAAGGCGAAACGGATAAGGCCGTTGCCGCCCTGCGGCGCGCCATAATTCTAGCCCCCACCGATGTTCGTAACTATCTGGACCTGGGCACGATCTCGCTTGACCACGGCTCCTATCAAGTCGGGATTGACGTCGTTAACGCCGGCCTGCGGCTGATGCCCAATTCATGGCAGTTGCATGCAGAGCGCGGAGTTCTTTATGTCCAGCTTGAAAACTACACGAAGGCCACAGCCGATTTCGAACTCGCCAGCCGGCTGAAGCCATCGCAGCAGATGTCCAGCGTGGCCATGGGCATTGAACTCATTCAGCAAAATCACCTCGACCGCTCTCTCACCTACGTTCGAGAGCACCTTCAGCAGGACCCCGATAACGCAGTCCTGAATTACCTTCTGGCTGAAATTATGATCCGAAAGGGCGTTCATCCCGGCTCACCGGAATTTGAGGAAGCTCTAAAAGCCGCAACCCGCGCGGTGAAAAAGAAGCCCGACTTCGTTTTGGCCTATGATGATCTTGCCCAGCTTGAACTGATGGCCGGGCGCATGGACGATGTGATCAGGGAATCCCGGCGGGCGCTTGAAGTTGACCCCTCAGACCAGACTGCGATCTATCACATGATTGTGGCTTATCGCAGGACGCACCGCACTGCTGAGGTGGCGGAAATGGTGAAGCGCCTGGCCGCGATCTCCATGGCAGCCCAGAAACAGAGGGAAAAGCAAAACAGGGTCAGGCTCGTCGTGGGCACCGCTCCCGGTCAGGGGCCGAATGGCCCAAACTAGGGACGCCCCTGCCGGATACTTTGCGCCGAAGGAAACCCGGTTTCGGCATCACAACGGTAACAGTACGAACGATTGTTGCCATATTTGGATCAGGAAGTGCGGCGATGCAGCCTGCACCTCTTCCCTTGGATTACAACGACAAGCTGCCCTCAAGATGGGTTTCGGGAGTAAGTTCTCGTGGTGAGGCTAATCGTGCATCAACCTTGATTCCCATTCCACTTGGGAATGCCAGAGGATTTCATCGATCGAACGGGTGACACTGCTGCTCTGGCTGCTGCGAGTTATCCACAGAAGGCTCGACGTACATTTGGGCCTGAAGGCATGGTGTCCCGTTTTGACCAGGCCAACCTTGTAGATTTTCATCAGCCAGGGACCAATCAACTCAAGGTCGAACGGCCCGGCTCCCTCAATCTGAACCTCCGCGATGTACTTGAGGTTTGCTGCCGAGAAGTAGAGCAGACAATACTCGTTTTTGACGGCCAGGGCCACGCCACCCTTTATGATAGAAGGATTTGGTTCCAGATTCTGATAGGGGGCTTCCGACAAGATTTTCTTCAGGAAGGCGAGCCTCGCCGGGCTTTCACCGACCAGCGTACTTCCCACGGCCCACCAGAGAATATCGCCGGGATGCACGTAAGTTTCGCGGTGCGAGCGGTAAGCTCCTGCCATGGCAAAGTCCCCGTATCGCAAAACCTCCCGGTGGGCGGATGGATTCCCCCTGCGGGCTCCATTATTGCCTTCGTAACCGTATTCATCAATGATCACCGGCTTGTTATATTTCGGGCGTGCGCCCAAGGCCACAGCGTAACCGTCGCCAGTTTGAAGCTGGATTACGCAATGGGTGACCCACGGTTCGGCATGGTCGTACAACATGTATCGCTTATGAATGCCGCGCAAATGATGATAGGGGTCGAGTGCGTTGACCATCTGGAAAATATGGTCCCAATCCTTGGGTGGATCTATAAAGTCGAACTCATTGGCCATTGCCCTCCAGACATTGCGATACGGAGCGACCCGAGTGACAGCGTAGCGCAGGTACTCGTCATCCTGCTGCGGATCCATTTTGGGAAAACCCACTTGCCATAGGGATGAAAGAGGATCAAGTCCGCCTGAGTGCCCAGTTCCATCAAGTCACGCACGCGGCGCTCGATGTTTTGGAAATAGGGGGAATTGAGACGCGTGAAGTCAACCTTGCCGCCGGGTTCCTGTACGTAAGCGTAAGTTCGCGGTTCGACGCGGTTTTACATGTACCACTTTGGGAACACAAGGAAGCGGATTATGTTAAAAGGATTCCTTTTTAGCGTCGGGAGTGTTTCTTCCTGCAATGCTGCCTCCCGATGCACCCAGTTGTATAACGTCGTTCCCAGGGGGAAAAACGGCGTGCCGTCCGCGAATGCAAGATGCACGTTCCTGGTTACCCTCACAAGCCCGTGACTTCCGGGTCTGGGCGGAACGCATTCGAGTGAGCCCTCCTTGCCGTTAAGGTCGTGGTCATTCGATTCCGTGATAAATCTCGAAGCGAAGAACGTAGAGGACCTCGTTATTGACAGTTTCCGGTCGGCTTCCGCCCATAATGGGACCCCCGGTGATCCATCTGGATTAGGTAGAAGATGCATTCCTGGGTGGCTGTTGCGCATCCCGCGGAACTGCAATCTTTCTGAGAGCGGACGGAAACAAAAGCTCGAACATTGTGCTGAGGGCATCCGATCTGGCAATGGCGAAACGACCAGTTTTGCTTGCTCGAGGACTGAATCCGGAATTCCTTTTACAGAAATAAACGGGCAGCACTTCTCAGGCTGCGATCGCTTCCTCCGGGGTCGCCTGACGCTCTGCAGCGTGGTCACCTCAATGCGCTGGCATAGACCAGGGAATGCCCTCAAATTGCGACAAATTCTCGTATGCTATCGGATACTGAAAACGTAGGCATGATCGCAAGGTTTCCTTGGAGGCGTATCTATCACCAGAGCCTCCCCAGTCCGATGCCACCTGAGCTTCGCATCCTCGCCGAGGAGCTTTACCTCCGAGATTTTGGGTGGGGCATATGGCGAGTTGCTGCCAAGCGCCTTAATCACAGCCTGCCGCTCCGGCCAGGCAAGGAAGATGGCAAAGATGGCCCCCGTCTTAGTTGTAAAGCGAATGTCTTGCGAAGTGAAAGCGGAAACGCTGGTTTTGGATTCTCCAAAAGTACCGCTCTTGTAGTTCGTCGGCCCTTCGCCGTAAATCTTCCAGGGGCTCGACCCGAATATGGCTTCTCCATTCACCCCGGTCCATTGGGCTAGGCTGTGGGCAATATTGAGGGCTTCTTCAGAGAATGTGCCATCCGGCTTGGGGCCGAAATTCAGAAGCATGTTGCCGTTTTTGCTCACGATGTCCACAAATTCATGGATGATCTCTCCGGGCGTTCGGTATTCATCATCCTCGACGTAGCCCCAAGACTTCCTGCTGATAGAGGTTTCAGCCTGCCAGGGGAGGGCACGAATTTCAGCTTCTGTGCCTCGTTCGATATCCTGCACGGCGGCGTGTTCGGGGAAAGCATCGCCCTTGTAAGTCAGGACGACTTCCTGACCACGTTGCCCGGCCAGATTGTAGTAATACGCGGCCAGTTCCGTCCTATAGGGCCTGAATTCCTCGGCTTGGACGCCCCATTCGAGCCAGATGAGATCGGGGTGGTACTTGTCGATAATCTCCGTAGTCCGCGAAAGCCAGTCCTGGAGAAACCATTGCGGGGCTACCTGCAAGACGTCGTTTGAAAACTCGTTGATGAGCGGGCCGGGAACGTGGGGCCTGCCGTAGAGTCCGGAATAGAGGGGATTGTTCGTGTCAAAATCGCTCTCGTAGGTGTACCACGAATAGTGCCAGTTGCGGTGAATGGAAACGCCCAACTTCAGACCCTGATTACGCACTTCGCGACTGAGGTCGCGCACAATGTCGCGCTGCGGGCCCATTTTGCTGGCGCACCACCGTGTGAATGTGCAATCGTACATGGGGAAACCGTCGCAGTGCTCACCCACCGGGACGATATACCGTGCGCCCGCTCGTTTGAAGAGGTCCACCCATTCCTCCGGCTTCCACCTTTCCGCATGGAACATGGGAATGAAATCCTTGTAGCCGAACATTGATTGCGGCCCCCAGTGCTTGCGGTGCCAATCGAAGACGGGGCTCTTTCGGAGATACATCAGGCGCGGATACCATTCGCTCGAATAGGCAGGAACAGAATAGATACCCCAGTGCAGGAAAATGCCGAGTTTCGCTTCCTTGAACCATTCCGGAATCTGGTATGCGGAAAGTGAATCATAATTGGGCTGGAACTGTCCCGGGAAAGGTGTGGCCGCAAGAGATGTCCAGGGGATCGTCAGCGCGCGGCCCGCGGCAAAAGTAAGCGGAATGCTTTCCAGAAACCGGCGGCGCGAAAACTTTCCTCTCATAGCAGCCCTCCATTCAGTTCTCGGAATGGATTGAAAGTCGTCGAGGCACATTAGAACGCTTCCCTGTCGCTCTAACGGATCTTTGGCCAGGGCGTGACGCAGCTGCGGAAATCCCCCTTCCGTATTCGTGAGAAACGGCGCAATAGAAATGATACATTGTCCCCCAGTGTATGATGATTGAGGGCTTGTGGGCATCAATAGAATCCACGGTTTTCTTGGGTCCTGGCGCAATCGGGGATCCTTCGCACTTCCGGACATGGACCATGTCACGCGAAAGCGCAAGCAAATCACGCGCCACGCCCTTGCGGTCCAGCCCGCAGTAGAAAACAGCCCATTCATTCTTGTACTTCAGGACGCAAGGGTCGCTGGCAAACCGCTCATCGAAGCTGCCAGCGGGACCGTTTTGCGGAATTGGACTGGCCGGATTCCGGACCCAGGTTTTCAAGTCCCGGGAAGTCGCCACCCCAATCTGCTCCCGCCAGCCCCTGGCCCGGTTTTTTGCATTGTAGAAAATGTGATAGAGACCGCGATATTCCACAAGACAGGCCTTGTAGAGTCCCGCTTTTTCGCACTCCGTACCGTTTTGGGGAAGAAGGCAGGGCGGCTCAATCTCCCAATGACGCAGATCGCGGCTCCAGCAAAGTCCGATAACTCCCGGGCCGGTCTCGTAGCCCGAGCCTGGCATCGCAAGGTAGGTGCCCAAGTAGCGACCTCTTATCTTTTTCAGCCTTCCTGGCCCAAATACATCGTTCTCTCTCAGAATCCAAGTCATCGCCGCATTGTACCGGAGGATGTTAGCCCTCGGATTTCGCGGCAAGATCACGCCTTCCTTCCGCCAGTTCAAGAGGTCTGGTGAAGAAGCCAGACCCGTCTGGTAACCGATTCCCTCGAAGCCTAGGTAAGTCATGTAAAAGCGGCCCTGATGCCGGAAGACGAAGGGGACGTCCACAGCCTTTTCGTCAAAAGATCCGCGTTTGTCGGATGGACCAACAAGTAAACGCTCAATTTTGTAAGGCGTCTTTAAATCAGCAGGGATGGGCAGAGAATCCCGCGCGAAGTCGGTCGAACCGAAAGCGAGCAGTTCCGTCAGTTCTCTCAGCAAGGTCACTTTGCTACGGGCTCCTCAGGTTCGGCGAGGGGGTGCAGAAAACACATCCGGCGTCCCAAACCTATCTATTGACTGCCGCAACTCCCGAAGGTTTCAGGAAAACTTCAGCAAGGATACCCCGAGAAGCGCAGCCTCAAACCCGCTTCTCTCCGGTCAACCCGGCCAGGTACTTATTGCCCAGAAATAGGTTACCCTGAATGGGAAGCCTCAGCGGGAATGGCGGGAATCTGTACGTCGCCTTGGACGCCAGTCCTTCCCCGTTCATTTCGGTCTGCTCGACGCATATCGTCTCTCCGGCGTTAGGTCGGCACAACCGTTGCTTCCCCGCGTGGTCTAAGGTGCTGAGCCTTATTTGCCCGCGCGGGTTCATGACCGCGTTGGAGTCAAGCAACCGCCCCAAGTCATGTGAATCCGGACTCTGTGTCCGGTTACTGCTAGAAATTCAAGGAAAACGTGGAGCCGGCGAAGGGAATCGAACCCCCGACCTACGGTTTACGAAACCGTTGCTCTACCGACTGAGCTACGCCGGCTGAAAGGCGAACTGCCGTTGGGTGTCTCACCTGCGTTATGCTGTTGCTTCAGGCACAATTGATCC
>DASRCX010000031.1:0-48534 GCA_035652895.1 Terriglobia bacterium | reverse complement strand
GTAACTTATTCAGCGCCGCTCTTGCGCGCTTGACTTTCTCCAGGATGTCGGAAGCTTTGGCCGTCCAGATGAAAGGCTTCGGCTTCTGATGAGGCTGGGCGATATAGCTTTCGAGAGCGGCGATCAACTCGTGCACGCTGGCAAAGCTGCCACGGCGAATCCGCTGGCTGCGGAGGTCGCGAAAGAACCGCTCGATCATGTTGAGCCAGGAGGCGCCGGTGGGTGGGTGTTTTCTCCTCCAGCCGTTGGAGGAACTTCAGCCCTTCGCGATGCGGATGCCGGGGCATGCCAGCACCGATCACGTTGCCGTCCAGGATGTTGAGCACGGCGAACAGCGGGGTCGTCCCATGCCGTTTATAGTCATGCGTCCTCGTGGCCAGGCGCCCCGGCGCGAGCGGAAGGCCCGGCTGCGGGCGGTCCAGCACCTGGATTTGGCTCTTTTCGTCCACCGCGAGCACCAAAGCGTGCTCAGGAGGATTCCGGTAAAGGCCCACAATATCCTCCCGCTTTTCGGCAAACGCCGGGTCGCTACGGACCTTAAAGGTCTTGGTTCGATGCGGCTTCAGCCCGTGGGCCCGCCAGATGCGTCGCACCGTGGCCTCGCTCACGCCCGTCGCTCGTGCCATCGCGCGTGTGCTCCAGTGCGTGGCCTGCGGAGGCGTCTCTTGAGTCGTCTTGCGTATGATCGCCGCCACTCGTGCGGCAGAGATTTTGGGCTTGCGTCCGGGCCGCGGCGCGTCTCGCTCGATCCCCGCCAAACCATGAGCGCAGAAACGCTGCCGCCAGCGCGCCACGGCCTGACGGCTCCTGCCAACCCGCCGAGCAATCTCCTGGTTCTGGCAACCCTCGGCGGCCAGCAAAATCATCTGCGCCCGCTCGGCCAAACGAAGGGGCGCACGGCGACTCCGCGCCCAGGTCTCGAGTTGTTTCCGTTGTTCTGCACTCAATGCAATTTGCGGGGCGATTCGCATCTCTTGCCTCCAGCTCTATCAGACGTAAGAATCACCCATAAGTTACATTAATTATGACGCACCCCACCACCAGTATCCATACCTGTGACAACCCGAAATTGGAGACTTGGTTCGCGCACAAGCTGCGCGCTTGGCCCGAAAGGTGGGTAAACTCCCTGTTGTCAACGACGCTTCAACATTTTCCTCCCGTATTCACGTGTTAGGGTCTCGCCAACTACTACGACCGAACCTAAACTGCGATCCCGGCAACGCATCCCATCGGTGTCGCATTGCTTACCCGAAAATCAATTGCGCTCAGGGTGTGCAAGCAGAGACTCGGCAAACTCGCCCCACGAGCCTAGATATTGGCGGCGTGACACAGCGATTCTCAATGAGGAAAGTGAGATTGATAAAGGCCAGACAACTCAGTGCAGCCAAGGCTATGCTGCTGCTTTCTGACCGGGTCTGCCCGTTTCAACAATTGCAACGATGTTGTCAACAATCGTTCTCAAGGCACGAGATTGAATATTAGGAAGTGCGCGCCTCCGCCAGTTCTTTGTAATGACGAGCCTTTCGCGAATGGCCGTAATGTTTTCCAGCAGAACCAGCCGGCCATTTTGTTCAAGGTAGCGGTCAACAGCTCCGACATTACCTCGGAAAGCACTGTAAACGGGCACCCCGAGCGCAGCAGCCTCCCGGTTCATCGTGCCACCGCCACTTATGACAGCATCTGATATCCATATCAGGCTAAGGCCATTAACAACGCAGTCGGGGATAATGATCTTTCGTTCAGCAAAAAGCTCAGGCCAAAGAGTTTTCGCGAATGCTCCCTGTCTTTCATTGCGCGGGAGCAGAACAACCTTGGCGCCAAGTTCCATTGTCACAAAGTTAATTGCCGCTCGGAAGAGCTTGTCGCTTGCAGGATTAAAGTAATGAGCTTCATCAGCTGGCGGGCGCCCAGTAACGACTAGGTCATCTTCCCCGAGGCCCAAGCGAGCCCGCAAATAGGGGTCAGGTGTGAACCTCGGGATATAAACATCCTCTTTGATGCCAGGATATTTAACAACCCGAGCAGTGTCAAATTGGATGGCAGAATCAGGAATGACAGCAGGGACCATCATCCAGTCGGGCTTAAACCCCACAATGCCTTTCGCAAACTCATAATCTCCAAGTGAGCAAGATGGAACCCCCAGCAGATTGGCCGCTATCACCTGCGCACGAGACCCGTGGGCCACTGCAAGGCCAATTTTTTTATCGTGGATCAGGTATGCCAAATGTGAGGCGCGCAAAAAGGTCCCTGCAACTTTTGCAAGTATGTGCTTTCCGTAGTGGCGGCCTACAAACGAACAAGGCAAATTAAAAAGGGTGACCAGATCACGGACTTGGAAGCAATCTCGGGCTGTCAACAGAATCGAGTACCCCAGTTGCTCCAGTTCTTCAATAATAGGGACAAAAAAAGGAACGTGCGGAGAATTGTCCATATCGACCCAAACTGTCGTCCCTTTCTTTCCCTGACTTTTCGGTTTGAACTTCGATAGCCCTTTGACACTTAGCATGCTTACGTCCTCGGATGACAGCAGGCTCCCCTTTGCAAACCGCGGAAGTCCCTGCACTTTAGGTGTGTGTCCCTGATGTTCAAAATCCCGGAACCCAATGCCGCGACCGGAACACACCTTCAAATGTATGCCTTGCTGCTTCGTTTCCGAATACGTCATTGGTAGGTTGTCGGCCTCGGACTCGGACAATCGCAATCTGCCACTGTCCGCCAAGCGTCAGCGCAGAAGATACTAATCATAGCCATAACAATAGACCTAACTTTATCAGTATCTTTCCATATAACCCGGGATATGCTTGAAAACTCGGACATGCAGGCTGCGTTTCGTCGCGAAAATCAAGACGATTAAAAATCGGCAGACAATTTTCGCGGTTAGTAAAGAGGGCACTCACCTGGCAGCCTCTTGTCCTGGAGCGGCCGTAGCTTCAGTGTAAAAGAAGCTGCCATCACGTAACATATACGGAAGCCGATCCGAAAAAGTAGCCAGCAAACCAAAAGATAAGCCCAAGCTGGAAAGTAAGATTAGCAGACTCCAATCCCCACGCCTTTAGTGCTGCCCCCACAGTAAGGATTCGAGCACGCATTCGCACTGCCAAGCGGACCACCTTTTCAAATTCATTCGGCCTGCAACCCCAGCGGGATGGTGTTTCTCTAACGTCGTGAGTATAGAAGATGAGCCATCCTCGCATCAGGATGGTCTCTCGAAAGAGATGAGTGATAGTCCCGATGTCGAAAGTCGTGCTGTAGAGATTGTTTGCGCGGAGCAGATGAGGATCGATAGGCGAAAGATTGATCCCCCCGACTGAGCAACGGCAACTGGCAAAAAGCCGGTTGATGCGGCGAATAACTTTGAGGTTGTAGTGCCCGAAAGGATAGGAAAAATGCTGGGGTACGAATTCGCCAGTGAGCTTCTTAACCTCATTCCCGCCTTTCTCTACGTCTGCTAGGAACGCGTCCGGGTGCGCACTCCTGCAGGAGAGATGGCTGAAGGAATGGCTGCCCAGTTCGTGTCCTTCCATGAGTAGTTGGTTCAGGTCCTCAAGGCAAAAAAGTTCCCCATTGGTACTTATTTGGCCCATCAGTCCCATAGCAGCGTAATATGTCCCGCACGCACCATAAGACTTGAGGATGATTCCCCCTTCCAATGCGGAACGGGGAAAATCATCAAACGTGAAAGACACAACAGGCTCTCGGTTACGAAACAGAGCTTTCTGCCGTTGAAACATGGACACAGCCCGATACCGAAACGCGCTTAACACACGACGAACTCTCACTCTCTTGACGTCCTCCCTGTCAGCCTTCAACGTACAATCAACGCGTGAACCGGGTTCAACCTGGATACGGCATGAAATCGCATCTGGCATGGACTCAAACGTTTCAAGTTGCTGGCTGTAGTTGTGCAACTTCTTGTCTTTTGTTCTTCGCCAATCCAATGGCTGCCTGACGTAATACTTCCACAACGTTGGTCTGCTGGTCTCGCGTAAGCCCCGGGTACATCGGAAGCGACAGGATCTCAGAGGAAACTTTCTCAGTAACGGGAAAGTCACCACACCTGTATCCCAAGTGTCTGTACGCTTTCTGGAGGTGCAAAGGAATGGGATAGTGGATGCCAATCCCGATACCTGCCGCAGTAAGGAACTTCAAGAATTCATCCCGATGCGCAACTCGAACAACAAACAAGTGGTATATCGGCCTAGTCCATTCCGGCTCATCGGGCAAGATGACGATTTGGCCAGTCGCCCTGAAGAGTTCACGATAACAATCAGCCGCCTCACGTCGTTTCTCGTTCCAATCTGAAAGGCGCTTCAGCTTGATCCGCAGAATCCCAGCCTGGATTGCATCCAGCCTGCCGTTGTAGCCTTCCATTTCGTGGTAATACTTTTTAGCCTGGCCATGGTCGCGCAGCATCCGGACCTTCCTAGCTAAGTCAGGATTGTTCGTTGTAACGGCACCGGCCTCGCCGCAGGCGCCCAGGTTCTTACCGGGGTAAAAGCTGAAAGCGGCCGCCGTCCCCATAGACCCTGCCTTTTTCCATCGGTCCTCTTTTTGCGAGAAGTATTCTGCACCATGTGCTTGGCAAGCATCTTCGATCACAACCAGGTCATGAAGCCTCGCCAACTCGAGGATTGCGTCCATATCCGCTGGTTGGCCATAAAGATGCACAGGAACAATCGCTGTCACGTCTCTCCCTGTTCCCTTGTCCGTCAGCCTGCCTCTTCTGCCATCCGGGATGCACTCATTCTCAAGATAGTTTCTCAGCTTTTGAACATCCAGGTTATAGGTGTTGCTGTCAATGTCGATGAAGTGTGGCAAAGCGCCGGCCTGCGAAATTGCTTCCACAGTGGCGATAAAGGTATTGGGAACAGTGATCACGACATCGCCAGGAGCAACCCCTGCAGCCATTAAGGCAAACCGCAGGGCGTCTGTTCCACTACTAACGCCCACGCAATAGTCCACATCGCAAAATCTGGCAAATTCGCATTCAAATTCTTCAACTTCGGGCCCACCTACGAATTCAGAAGTCCTCAGTGCCCGCTTCAAAACGGCCACGAGATCTTCTTCGATCTCTGCGTGCAATCCGGTGAGGTCGAGAAACGGCACATTAAAAGCTGAGCACATGATTTCCTCCTCTTGCGATCGATCTCAGAAATCTGGCAGGATTGCCAACAACGATCACATTGTCAGCCACGTCCTTAGTGACAACGGCCCCCGCGCCAACAATGGCGTTCTCTCCTACCGTCACGTTGGGAAGAATGGTTGCTCCTGACCCGATCGAGGCCCCTCTCTTAATCAGCGTTCGTTCCACTGTCCAGTCATTCTCCGTTTGCAATGTTCCGTCAGGATTAGTGGCCCGTGGGTATGTGTCGTTTATAAAGGTCACGCCGTGTCCGACAAACACAAAATCCTCGATAGTGACACCCTCGCAAATAAAGGTATGGCTTGAAATTTTGCAATGTTTCCCAATCCTGGAGTTTTTCTGGATTTCCACAAATGCTCCAATCTTTGTCCCGTCGCCGATTTCGCAGCCGTAGAGGTTGATGAATTTGGAGAGCTTTACGTCCTTGCCGAGCTTAACGTCAGGAGAAATGCACACGAACTCGTTCATAGGTAAACTGCCTTTCCTTTTCCTTTTAAAGACGTCTCAGCAGCTTCCAGCATCTTGACAACCCGCAAGCCCGATTCACCATCGTTGAAGGGCTTCTGACCGGTGGTGATGCAGTTGATAAAATAGGATAGCTCCGTGCGCAGGGCTTCACATTGTTCGATTTTGGGTGCCCACATATCACCGGAACGGTAGCTGACCAGCAGATCATAGACTCCCTGACCGCCGCTCACCTGAACGCCCTTGTCGTAAATCTTGATCTTCTCGTCCGCTTCAAGGTCATTCCAGACCAGCATTCTTTTTTCGCCGCCGATCAAGGTGGTGCGGACTTTTACCGGCGACAACCAGTTCACATTGACATGCGCGATCACGTTTCCCGGGAAATAGATTGTAATGAACGCGACATCCTCGAGACCGTTAAGGTGCTGCTCGCCTGTGGCAACAATCGCCTCCGGGCTCTTCCGGATCAGATGGTCCAGAATGGAGAGATCATGGGGAGCAAGGTCCCAGACGACGTTGACGTCATGCTGGAACAACCCCAAATTCACCCTCATCGAGTCATAGTAATAAAGGGTTCCAAGAGCTCCTTCATCAATCAGTTCGCGGATTTTCCGGACGGCGCCTGTGAAGAGGAACGTGTGGTCAACCATAATGATCCGGTTGTGTTTCTCTGCTATCTCGATGAGTTGTTCTGCCTCCGCGACCGTGCGCGTGAATGGCTTCTCCACAAACACGTGTTTTCCGTTCTCGAGGGCTGCCTTTGCAAGATCAAAGTGAGTCCATACTGGAGATACAACGGCGACAGCGTCGACATCGCGCATTGTGACCAGGTCTCCCGGGTTGTCAAAGAGCTTTACGCCATGATTGACGCTGCTCGCACGCCGTAAAGCCGTGGGGTTCTTGTCGCATATCGCCGCGACGTGAACGCGCTCCAGGTTCTGGAAATTCCTGACGATGTTTGGTCCCCAATAACCGTAACCGATCACTCCAACTTCAATCATGTCGCACCCCTAACCGATCGCGCTCGACTCGCAAAGAAATCAACCTGAAGTTCCCATTTTTCAGCGAAAGCCAGCACTCCATTGCTGTCCAGGAGTTCGTACAGGGCCAATTTCGACAACGCGCTGCTCCTGCTGATCGGGCGCGTTCATTTGGAACGAGCAAATCGTCCGGTACAGGCTGAGAGATGTGCCCTCAGTAGGCACCGTTACCGGAAATCATGGCGCGCGGCGTTGCAAACAGAATTTTCAGATCAAGCCAGATAGACCATGATTTCGCGTACTGCAAGTCAAGGCGAACCATATCATTGAACGTTGTCCGGCTCCGGCCACGAACTTGCCATAAGCCTGTCATGCCAGGCTTTACTTCCAGGATCCGCCTCCGGTGCCAGATGTCGTAGCACTCAACCTCATAAGGAATCGGGGGTCGCGGACCGACCAGTGACATGTCGCCCATGAGCACATTCCAGAATTGAGGCAACTCATCAAGGCTCGTCTTCCGCAAGAACTTGCCGATTCGGGTCACTCGCGGGTCGTCTTTGATTTTGTAGACAGGGACCGATCCCGAAGTTTCTGCCTGCCCTGAAATAAATCGCTGGACGTATTGTTTATGCATGTTCGCGTCACTGTCTTCATGCATAGTTCGGAATTTCAGGAATGTAAAAATCCTGCCCCGATAACCCACACGCGGCTGACGGAAAAGGATCGGACCTTTTGAAGAAAGCTTAACCAATAAAGAAATGAGCGCCATCAGAGGCGAGAGCAGGAATAGGGCGGTCGCACTTCCAACAATGTCCAGCCCCCTTTTTATTGCACGGGAAAGTTTTCCAGATACTTCTCGCTCTCGCAAGTCGCGGTAGAGTCCAGACCACTGCTGCCAATTTGCAGCACTGTCCGGCTGCAAGTACATGTCGATGGTAATCTGTTCGAGTTCTTCACTTTTCAGGGACCTTGAAAGCGCCAAGACGACTTTTGAGTGGATGATATCGGTTACAGGTTTTGGTCCATCGGGCTTAAGCTCGACGAAAATGACACCGAGGGTGCTTCCCTGCTCATACCAGCCTCGTATGTCCGAGTCTCGCGATGCTGAGCAGACTGAAGACCAGACGTTGCTGACCAGATTGCCCGCATGGTCGTTTTCCAGGGCTTTGCGCAAATCAATCAGCATAAGCAGAAATGGCTTACGGGATCTTTCCGCCCTTCGCCGCTCGAGACAGAGCAATTCCCCAAATTGCTTTTCACTGGGGATGGACAATTCTCCAGCGGAAGTTGCCGCCAGCGATGACAACGAACGAGCCCCTGAATTTAACTGAAAGCGCATATTGCGAAGTGGCATGAGTGTCACCTGGTGAAAACCTCGAGTCTTGGATGATATACGGACAAGGGGGAGTGCAGTCAGGGTAACACGACCAGCACGTGGGACCCAGGATCGATGAATAGCGGCTGGACGTTGCCTGCCCGTTCTCTTTTTCCGCTTTGGTTCGTTTCAGACAGCGATTCTTTCATTTGGCCATAGCTCCGCCCTCTGAGCCACACGGCCGGTGCCCCCTGAAAACGTCTCTATTTCCACGCCCTATGCGGCTAGTCCGTCGCTGAAATTCCTTTGAGCAAGCAATACAGTTAACCGCTGACCATGCCCTGCGAATTGTCAACGGTTGCTCAATTGTCCGCACGAAGCCACAATGTCCTCGTTTCCGAGCGCTACCAGCTTCCGTGCTGAAACGCGAACATGACCCATCTCACATCTCTGCGATTCTTTTCCCGTACGAGTCTTCACCGGGTTCCTGATCGTCATTACGGGGCCCGTAACCATACGCCCCGTATCCGTAATAGTAGTAATCCGGTGACCGCACATCCATGCTGTTCAGAACAACTCCAAAAACGTTGTTCAAATGCTTGCGCGCCCGAATGACATATTCCCTGGGTGCCATCCCGCTCCTGACGACGAGAATGCTTCCGTCAACCAGACAGGCCAGGATGCGAGCATCCGCCAGACTGGGCATGAGTGCGGGAGAGTCAACGATCACGTATTCATATTCTTCAAGCGCCTGATCCAACAGGGTCTTCATTCGTGAAGATGAGAGCAGCGCAACCGGGTTCCGGGGTGTTTTGCCGGCAGGCAAGGTGTCGAGCCCCGGCGTGAGACCAGGCAGCACGCAAGGAGCCCAGTCACTCAACCCTCCCAGGTAGCTTGAGAGACCACGGATATTTCTGAAACCGAGAGCCCGATGAACGCAAGGCCGCCGAAGGTCAGCATCGATCAGAATGACTCGCTTTCCCTGCTGTGCAAGTGCGATAGCCAGATTGACTGAAACGGTTGTCTTTCCTTCGCCTGGTTGAGAACTAGTAATCACAAGACTCCTCAGCGTTCTCTTCTGGCCTGAAGCTTCCAACATCACCGAACTGCCCAGAGTCCTAAAGGCCTCAACCAAAGGCGAGTATTCCTGGTGAAGTTGCTTGTCGATTCTGTACCAGGACCGTTCGCTTTTGCTCAAATCCGAAGGGTTGAAAACGTCGGGAAGCGAGAGCCCGTTGCCATTATGATTGTTCCCGTTCGATACCAATTCCGGCAGAGACTCCACCGAAGGGATCATTGCCAATGCGGGCACACCCAAAAAGCGATCAACCTCGTCTGGGGTCTTTAAGCTAGTGTCGAGGCGATCCTGGAAAAACGCGAGTGCAATGCCTACCGCCAACCCTAAAATCATGCCAACCGCCAAGTTGAGCAGGATATTAGGCTTTACAGGAAGATACTGCGGTTCAGCCCAGTCTACAATGTCAACATTGTTTGCCCTGATTCGGGCTACTAAATCTGCCTCCTTCACTTTGCGCAGCAGGTCATCGTAGAGCTGACTGTCGGAATCCGCGCTTCTCTTCAATATGTTGTATTGATTCGACTTCTCTGCGACCGAGGAAGCCAAGCCCATCTGCCGCTGGAATTCCTTCAGTAAAAGTGCTTCCCGATGCACTGCCGAAAGGTACTGATCCGTGATATTAGCCGCTGCACGCTCACGCTCGCGCGCCAGTGCCTCCTTCACAGCAGTGAGTTGACTCTTTATCTGCTGGACCTTGGGGTAGTTATCCGAAAACGTGGCTGAAAGTTGCGCGTATTGGCGTTCCAAGTCGGCGACTTGAACAGTAAGATCTTGGAGGAGCCTGTCTTGGAAGACCCCTGGAAGTGATCCGTAGTCTCCTTTTTGGACTAACTGATAAACCGACTCCTTCTGATACCGGTCCGCCTGCGCTTTGGTCAGTTCTTCCTGAATCTGCCTCAGACGCTCGTCGACGATATTTTGAGATGTTCCGTTATCATTCTGCAAATAAAGGAGGCCATTGCTGCGTGCGTATTTTGTCATCTTCGCCTCGGACTCTTCAAGCTCACGCTTGGCATCTTTGACTTGTTCGGCTAGGTCCTTGGTGAGTTTCTCCGTCGAACTCTCATGGAGCTTGAGATAGTCATTGACGACGGCATTAACGACGCGCGCAGACAAACGCGGATCGCCACTTTCATAGGCAACTCTGACAAGACGACTACTTCCAACACGGTCAACAGTCAACGAAGAGGCAAATGTACTCAGAAGCCTTTCGTATGCCTTTCCATCCACATTAGTTTGCCGACTGTCCCCCGGGCCGAGGCACCATATAACAACCCTACGCCATGCGGCGCTCAACATTCCTGAAAGTGAAAAGCTCGCTTCTTGCTGCTTGGCCAGATTGAGTTGATCAATCACCTGCCGAGCAAGCGTTTGGCTTTTCAGTATCCCAATCTCAGTTTCAACTTCGGTTACGACCACATCATTGGGAGCAGCATTCCGAATTTGCAATTGCTGAAGACTTTCAATATCCGGCAAAGCTTCCCTAACCTCAATAGTTGCTTGCGAACGATAGACAGGCTTCATCAGGAGTGAAAGAATACCTGCGGCCAGCCCGGCGACAATCACAGCAACCAGAATCACTCGACGGCGGTCTCGAAGCACACGAAGAATGTAGAAAAGATCTATATCGCTTTCGACAGGTCCTGCATTCGGGCCTGACGTCCTGGAAGAGAGCCTCCACAAACTGTCGAGCATTCGCGGCTTATAGAGTTGAATTTTATTTTCCTCTGTCATGAGAAAATCCTTAACGGCCTGAGGTTTTCTTACGATCTCAGGGAATTCCTCGCCAAACGACCCACTGTGAAAATGTTCGAAGAACCTCTCGCCCTGCAGACCTTGCACCATTCTTGGGGACAAATAGAACATCTTTCGGATGAAGTGGCATGTCTGGTGTCTTACCAGCAAGGATTTTGCTTAAAGGAACAGGAAGCTCAATTCGTTTGCCGTTATCCGCAACACGAATAATTACCGCTCGGTCTTTGGCTGCGTCAGGCGCTAATCCCTCACCCAGGGCGATTGCCTGCAATACTGTTATGCGGTCATTATTTTTGACAGGAAAACCCCCCGGTCGTTTGACATCACCGACGACGTAAACAATGCCTGCCGCCTTTACTTTTATAATGTCGCCGGGATATATCGGAATGTTATAGTTTGGGTCTCCTGAATTAAGCAGACTTTTAAGATTGATTTCTATTGTGTGCCCCTTCTGGGGATCGTCCGAAGATTTTTGTTGCCAGCCTGCACTGGAATCGATTTGGGCATAGCCCATGGCAGCGCCTTGAACCTCAGGCTTAAGCGCAGGTTCATGATCGAAATCGTTACTGGCACCCCGCATGACCAGGACAGCGTCTCCCGCATCAGAGGCCAGGCCGCCAGCCAGCGAGAGCATCTCCAGGAGTGTTTTGGTGCCGCGAATCTGGAAAACTCCTGGCTTTTGGACAGCGCCCAGAACTGAGACACTGTGGCTCTGCATCTCAACCACCGTGACCGTCACCTGCGGGTCCTTCATATAAGTACGCCGCAGCAAGGCTTGGAGGACCAACTCGACTTCATGGGGTGTCAAACCGGCGACCTTAACTGTTCCAAGCAGCGGCATTGAGATATTGCCGTCGGCAGAAACACGAAAAGCGTTTGAGAGGTCTGGGGCTTCCAGGACATTAATTGCCAGTTCGTCATCCGGGCCGATCCGGTAGTCCGCGGGAGAGGGATTGCTCTGAGTATTGGAAACGGCGGCTTCAACCAAATCCTCAATGCGGCGGTTCCATTCGTCTGTGGTTTGCAAATTCGAACTGCTGATGGTGACGGGCAGGTTGGCTTGTTTCCGTGTAGAAACGGATTGTGCCAAACCGACCGACTGAGCCGACACTGTTAAGACCGCCAAGCAGAACCAAATACGAGTCATTTTCCGACTCCCTTCATGCCCTCAAGCAACTTGAGAAAATCCCATCTATCTCGGTGCGATCGGCACCTGCGCTGAAACCATTTGGAGTGTGTCCGGCATAATTCCCGCTGAAAAAATGCCATCCCTATACCGGTTGCCAGGACCAGCCGAAACGATGTCTGTCGCTTCCTTTCTCACTGCCGCCGTCACCTTCTCAACCATGCTTGCGTCGACCTCTGCTGCCACAGATCGCTCCAGCAGATTCACAGAAATGACCAGACGAGTTTCTCCCTTTTTCCGCACCAGAAATCCTTCCAGCCCGCGTAGTGCGCCGGACTTCACTCGGACAAGGTCCCCGCATTTCAGAAATGGGTGTGGTTCGACCTTGATGCGATTGTTGATAACGCTTCGCACGGCCTCAATTTCTTCTTCAGGAATTGCAGCCAGCTTGCCTGCGCTGGTCACCAGTCCATGAACACCCGGCGTTGTCAGAATGGCAAGCCGCCGGTCAACGTTGCCTCGCAGGAAGACATAACAGGAGAAAAGCGGCAGTTCCAGCCGCTTCTGTCGATCCCGCCATTGGCGGACTTCTGTGTACAGAGGGAGGAACACTTCGAACCCCTTATTTGCAAGCATCTGTGCGACGGTTTTTTCGTGCTGGTGTCGAGTATGAGCCGCATACCACGTTCCACCAGACGTTGCCCCGCATTCTTTCAATGGACTATTCAGAATAGACATTCCCTAACCCTCGGTCTCTGAAACCTTATTCCCCGATGTTGGACTGGCGCTGGTGGAACCGCCTGCGGGCGTCCTCGGCTGCTCGGCAATCAATCCGGCTTCCTTTATCTTGTATAAGAGCGCACGATAGCTGATGTTCAGGGCCCGGGCGGTTCGACGACGATTCCATTGCGTTTCCTGAAGAGTTCTGAGGATGATTTTGCGTTCAAGGGCGTGCGCCGCCTGACGGGTCATTTCCTTCAACGAAACTCGGGGAGTGTTATTGTCGGAAGAGTGCAGACGTTGGTCACGTCCAGAGTTTGTAACGCCGGTGATTCCCTCTGCGCCCAGGACCACATACCGCTTCATCACACTTTCCAATTCGCGGATATTTCCCGGCCAGTCGTGCTGTTGAAGATGCTCAATCAACCCCGCACTGGGGGGCGCCGCCTGGGATCCAAAACGTTCTCTATAGATGTGCCAAAAGTGATTTGCGAGTTGCGGCACATCCTCTCTGCGGTCCCTCAATGGGGGCAAGCGCAGTGTCACAACACTAAGAAGCGAGAAAAGGTCTTCGCGGAACCTTCCTGCCGCCACTTCCTGCTCCAAATCGTGGCTGCTTGCGCCGATAACCCGCAGCGTTACGGGGATGTCGGCGCAACCATTTGAAATGAAAGGCTTGCAACCTTGAATCAATTTCAGAAGTTCGTGTTGGCGGTCTTGGGGAAGGTCAGTGACTTCCTCAATGAACAGAGTACACACACGGTGGCTGGAATTCCCGTTGTTCCCAGGTTCCTCGTGGGAATCGAGTCCACCGGATCCAAGGCGGAAAGCGACTTCGTCACCGTTATGGCCATCCGGAGAATGCTGGATCAATTTCAAGAAAGGCGCCGCGTGTCCTGGGCTGCATGAATGAATAAAGCGCGCGAGAACCTCCTTGCCGGTTCCCTTTTCGCCCAGGATGAGAACAGGAACGCTGGCACTGGCAACCCTTTCGACGATCTGCCACAAGCCCTTCATCCCCTCAGAAAGACCAAATATCGTTGCCTTCGGTGGAAGGTCCTGGCACGAAACCAGTCGACCATCGAATATGCTTGAGATCGTTTCCATGCCGTTTTCCTTCAAGTTCTTTTTGCGCTGCTCACGATACGTCGGGATTTTCCCGGCTTATATTGGAAATCTGGCGTACGGCAATCTCCGTAGGCACCTGATCCGCATCCAAGAACGTTGCACTGCCGGATTGCCACAATGACGCTTCGCCGACCCGCTACGACGAGTGCACGCATTTCTACACGCACACAACATGCCAAACAGGCAGGGTTTGCTGCATCCCTCGGAGCCGCCTCTTATGTGAATCATGCACCAGGCCTTTGCTCATGTTTGCAACAGCTTAGCCGCGGCAAACTGTCCATCAGAGCGCGGGCGATTTGTGATTCGGCGGGTCAACGGCGGTCCATATCACGCAAACTTATTCAGACGTAGGAACTGCCTTGCACCCCGGCTCAATTTCAAAATGGATCAAAGAGGACTGCGGACAGCCATCTCCGCGCACCACGTCGCGTGACATTCCCGTTGGCAATTACGCGAGATGTGCAAAATCTTTCACGGACCATGTGCGGAAAGTCCTCATGGTCGGTACAGACTATTACGTGGGAAGTCACCCGCATTGGCCCGAGCGGGGATGTGTGGTCTTAAGGTCTGATCCGGCTATTCCCTGCAAACTCATGGAACCGAGAGGTCGGCACACCGTATTCACGATCAACTACATTCGGGCCGTACTCTCAAGCATTCCCGGGAAGGATCTGCTCTACCCAGGGAGCCGGGGCCTGAACGTGAAAGATTCTTATCGGTTCAGTTGCGAGCGCCGCAACTTCATCCTCGAGGGAAATCTTCTGAAGTTCGTCGGAAAGAACAAGTTTGGCCGCACCTTCGCAGGGATGAATGAACAGTCCATCAATTCCTTCTTCTGATCCTAATCGAGCCGACGACTGTCTTGCTTTGAACAAATTCGAAATGAGGTCCGACGCTCTGGCCCTTGAGACCGTTCTGTGGTCCGGTCGGGAGTGCATTGCGAATGTATCTGCATCTTTGACTGCATCTTCCGCCGCGCGCCTCTTTAACTCCGCTGCGTCCGGTTGATCCATGGATGCAATTCCGGGATTCGGGTCATTGTTATTTTTCAATTTGGTTTCTCCCGAAGCACGTCGATTCGTTTCGGAGGCAACCCTGCCGCCTTGATCTTATAAAGCAAAGAGCGATAACTGATCTTCAGGGCGCGGGCGGCCTTCCTTCTGTTCCACTGAGTCTCCCGAAGGGTATTGAAAATGATTCTGCGCTCAAGTTTCCGGGCTTCCTGCCTTGCAATGCTTTTCAACGAAATGCTGCACCCCGCAGAAGAGCCGAGTGCTCGGTAACGACGTCCGTCCTCCCTCAGTTCATCGATAATCGCCCGTTCCGAACCCATGAGCACGTACCGTCTCATCACTTGGGCGAGTTCACGGATATTTTCGGGCCAATCATATTCCTGGAGGGCAGCGAGGAATTCACTGGATGGTTCAGGCGCGGCTGATTGAAGCTCTTCCTGATAGGACTCCCAAAAGTATCTTGCCAGGCGGGGAATATCCTCAGTCCGCGCACGAAGAGGCGGGAGATAAAGAGTGACAACATTGATGGAATAAAAGAGCTCCCTGCTGAACTGCCCGACTTTCATTTCCTGTTCGAGATCGCGTCTGGTGCTGCAAATGACGCGAAATAATTGAGAAATGCAGTTTGACGAAGCCGGTGGAGACGGTCCACCGTCTCGCAGCAATTGGCAAAGAACCCCCTGAGAAGCTACATTGAGGTCTGCTACCTCATCGAAAAACAGCGTACCGATACAACCCAACTTTCCATCAATGCCCTTGTCCAGCCGTGCGCCAGCGTTTCCGCCCAGCGTGCGCACGAAGCTGGCAGATTTGCGCCATCCATCCCGCCCTGCCGGGGTTATCTTATGCAATGGGGTTTTCTCTCCCGGGTATCTGCTATGGATAAATCTGGCAAGAATTTCTTTTCCGCTTCCGGCTTCACCGCGGATCATGACAGGAATGTCAGTATGCGCAATCCTTTCAAACTTGGTGCGCACGTCATTCATGGCTCCAGAGATACCCAGAATCAGGTCCTCAGGAGGCAAGAATTCACGGCGACTCTCGAGAGTGGCAACTTCTCCCGTCACTTGCATAACCTCAAATCCAGCCTTGTATCACGCGCTGCCAGCACATCACCTGCCAAAAGCCCTCGGTCGCTACCATTGCCGCTGCCGAGTTCGCAAGGCGGGCTTCAAAGAATCAATAAGTTAGCTACAGAAGAAAGATCTGCTTAATCTGGTTGTAACGCGGTTGGCAATCTGTTTAAGGAGGAAAAGGCACGCAAATTTCTGCCGCGTCCAGAAATGGTTTGCATAGTGTTATTTGCGTAAACACCTGGGCAGTCGCCATCGAAACCATGGATGAGCCCTCAGAGGAGAGCGTGGCCCTTCCGATTGTCCGGAGAACAGGGGGCGGGTAGTTACTGGACTTATAAGTATTCAAAAGGAATTGACAGCCCCCCTCCGAAAGGGCAAAACTCATAACGACAGAGCGATGGCAGAAGGTTGGGGTAGCCTCCTGCTGTTGCATCCACAGCACGACAGTTTGCTGAGGATCACAAGGTTATTCGGGACCGCTATCAGTTTACGGTACATCCCGATACCGGTAAGCTACAGCACAATATGCCAGATCGCGCCTCGGTTCCACCTGCTCCAATCGTTTACTCGGTGATTACCATCACTGCGGAAATACGGGGGTCAGAGTGAGAATTAGATGCTTTCAAGGAGGACTTCCCTTATGCCCCGGGTCACGAAATTAACCATGCGCCCCAAGCCCCAAACTGGCTCGGCTGGTTTTCTTCCCGAGATTGTCGCTCATCTGCGAGTATCCAAAGCCCGGCTTTGCGAGGAATGGGCACGCCGCATTAACGAAGCCCAACTACTGAAAGCCATGTCCCAAGAGGAGGTCGTCGCCGAGGCCACGTCTATTTATGATAATTACGTGGATGTCCTGGAAACCGGCGCCGTCGAGGCCCTCCAGGCCTATGCCCGGAACCTCTCTGAGCGCATTGTTCCCAGGGGGGTTGAAACCCACGAAGTCGTTGGCATCATTCTGATTCTGCGCGATGTATTATTGCGATCGCTGCTCAAGAAATATCAATCGGACTCTCGACTGATCAGCCGCATGCTCGATGCTTACGAACCGGCCGCCCGAAGAATTGTCGTGACCGTGGCTGCGGGATTCGTCCAGGAGCGCGAAAGGATCATTCGTGAGCAGCAAGACGCTATCCGGGAACTCTCCACTCCTGTTCTGCCTGTGCGCGAAGGCCTTTTGATCCTTCCGATCGTTGGAGTGATCGATACTCAGCGCGCGCGCCAATTGACCGAACAACTGCTGCGCGGCATCCGTGCCAACCGCGCCAAGGTTGTAGTGATTGACATTACCGGGGTACCGTCCATCGATTCGACTGTTGCCAATCATCTGGTTCTAACGGTTGAAGCCGCCCGACTGCTGGGGGCGACGGCCATCGTTACGGGACTTTCGCCTGAGATTGCCCATACGCTGGTGACCATCGGAGTTGACCTGACAAAAATGAACACGGTCGGGGACCTTCGCGGTGGAATCGAGGAGGCTGACCGGCTGCTCGGCTTCCGAGTGGCGCGGATAAATGGGCCGTTCGACGAGGAGAAAGGCAGGTAGATCATGTTCGTCCCGATCCTCAAACAAGGCCCTTACTTGATTGCATCTGTGCAGTCGGCTTTGAGAGATGCTGACCTCATAGAGCTCCGTGACGCGTTGACACAGCAGGTCGGGACCTACCGTTCCCGCGGCGTCATTGTGGATGTCACTGCACTTGACGTCCTTGACTCGTTTGCATGTCGCACTCTCAGCGAAATAGCAAACATGATCCGGCTGCGCGGGGCCGAAACAGTCATTGTAGGAATTCAGCCCGAGGTGGCTTTTTCAATGGTGCAGTTGGGCCTGAAGCTGGAAGGTGTGGCTACTGCGCTTGACCTCGAAGAGGGTCTCGAATACATGAACCACAGGATGAAACGGATTGGTCATGTCCCTAACGAAAAATGAGATCCGGGTGGGCATCAGAACTGATAGTGACATTCTTGTGGCACGCCAGCAAGGGCGAGAGTTGGGCGAGCGACTGGGTTTCGGACTATCAGACCTGGCCGTGATCGCTACAGCAATTTCGGAACTCGCGCGCAACCTTCTGCTTTATGCAAAGAATGGAAGCATTATCTGCTGGACTATTGACACGGAATCGAGGAAAGGGATTGTTATTCAGGCTGCGGATGAGGGGCCGGGTATCCGGGACACCGAGGCGGTATTGAGGGATGGCTACTCTACGTCGGGCGGTCTGGGCCTGGGCTTGCCGGGCGTCCGCCGGATGATGGATGAGTTTGCAATCGTTTCTCGTGAGGGTCGCGGAACGACGGTTACGGCGATTAAATGGGTCAAATAGGATTCAACATCATCGAATGGGGAGTGGCAGGGAGGAAGATGCCGGGTGAATCCCAATCTGGGGACTTGCATCTCGTCAAGATGGTGGAGCGAGGGACCCTGGTGGCTGTGGCTGATGGTCTGGGGCACGGCGAAGAGGCAGCCAGGGCCGCCAGGATCGCTCTGGACAGTGTGGAAGCGCATTCGCGCGAGCCGCTAGTGGACATCATTGAACATTGCAGTCAAAGGCTGCGGGAAACCCGCGGGGTCGCGATGAGCCTTGCCCTCTTCAGTTCACTTGACAATTCAATGGAGTGGTTGGGAGTGGGCAACGTCGAAGGCGTGCTTTTCCGCATCTCGGCTGATGGAAAACAAACAAATGAGTTTATGATGTCATCTCAGGGAGTTGTTGGGTCCAGGCTGCCGAATCTTCATGCCGCCGCCGTCGAGATTGTGCCGGGCGATACGCTTGTTCTCGCAACTGATGGCATCCGGCGTGGATTTGAAGAACGCGTAATTTTGCGTGACAGGCCTGGCGATACAGCGCAAAGGATCCTCGCGCAGGACGGACAGGTAACAGATGATGCCCTCGTCCTGGTCGCTAAGTTCCTGGGGAGGCCGCAATGAAAACCGGCCAGCAAGAACTGTTGGGCCTCTACGGATCAGCTTTGCGAGCCTATCTTGAAAGGGCCGATGAATCTGCGCTGGAAGAGGCCTACGAACTGGGACGTCGCGCCCTCGCACAGGAAGTCAGCCTGATTCAAATGGTCACACTCCATTGCGAAGCGCTCGAGCAAGTCCTCCCACTCATCTCCAAGAAAGCGGACATGAACGGGCTACTGAGGTCTTCAGCGAAATTCCTGATCGAGAGCCTGACGCCTTATGAAATGACCATCAGCGGTTACCGTGAAACTAACGCTGCCCTGCAGGCAAGCGAGGAGCGATACCGTGAACTGTTTGAAAACGCCAACGACATTATCTTTACGACCGATTGCGAAGGCAGGCTGACTTCAATTAACCGCGCAGGCGAACGAATTACCGGATACCGACGCGATGAACCTCCTCCGGTCCCGGTCAATGTCCTGGCCCTCGAATATTTCGAGCAAGCCGCAAGGCTGTTTGAACAGCTTATGAGCGGCGGCAGTCCAGTTACGCAGGAATTTGAGATTTTGGCCAAGGATGGGCGGCCGATTACTGTAGAAGTGAGCGCGCGCCCGATTATAAGCGGAGGAAAGACGGTTGGCATCCAAGGCATCGCCCGTGATATCTCTGAACGTAAACGCGCCGAGCAGGCCCTGCACCGCCTCAATGAAACTCTCGAAGAACGCGCTCGCCATATCGCCCATGAACTGCACGACGAGGCCAGCCAACTTCTGGTGTCCGTCCATATTGCTATCGATAGTTTGGCTCAAACTCTGCCTCCTTCCGGGCAGCAGACGATCAGCGAGATTAAGGGACTGATCGAGCAGATTGAATCGGAATTGCGTCGCCTTTCCCACGAACTCTGTCCTACCATCCTCGATGATCTTGGACTTGTTCCCGCCATCGAGTTCCTGGCGCAGGGTGTGTCCAAGCGTTTTGGCATACCAATTACAGTCGAGGGGAATACAAACGGCCGGCTTTCACCGCAGGTGGAAGTTGCCTTGTACCGCATTGTTCAGGAGGCCTTGACCAATACTACCAGGCATGCGAGGGCTACGAGTGCGTCAGTCCGGCTTCAAAAAGAAGGTAACAACATTCATCTGAGTATCAGCGACAATGGAGTGGGATTCGATGTGCCGTCAGTTCTGGGGAAAAAAGGTAACCGCGGACTTGGGCTGATCGGCATGCGAGAACGCCTGATCCCGCTGCACGGGGAATGCAGCATCAAGTCTTCTCCAGGCAAAGGCACAGAGATTTCAGTAATCGTCCCATCGGAGGGAAAAGATGCCTATACGTATCCTTCTGGCAGATGACCATCAAATGGTGCGTCAAGGGTTGAAGGCCCTTCTTGAACATGAGGGTTTCAAGGTCGTCGGCGAGGCATCCGACGGCCACCAGGCCACTCGACTCGCTCAAGAGTTGACGCCTGATATTGCCGTCCTTGACCTCGCAATGCCTCTGATGAACGGGATTGGCGCAGCAAAGGCGATCAGCCAGGTCAGTTCGTCCACGAAGGTAGTCGTGCTGACGATGCACACGGAGGCCCAATACGTCCTTGAAGCGTTGCGAGCCGGCATCAGGGGTTACGTGCTGAAGAGCCGCGCAGCCGCTGAGCTTGTCCAGGCTATTCGTGAGGTTTCAAGAGGGTCTACTTTTCTGAGTTCTGACATCTCCGATACTGTTGTTGACGCCTATCTTAACAAGGTTGATATCCCAAATGACTCGCTTAGCCCTCGAGAACTTCAGGTCTTGCAATTGGTCGCCGAAGGGAAAACAACCAAGGAAGTGGCATCATTGTTGAACATCAGTGTTAAGACCGCAGAATCTCACAGAACTCGGATCATGGAAAAACTTGATCTCCATGAGACTGCGAGTCTCGTTCGATATGCAATCCGCCGCGGCCTCGTGCAGCCCTGAACTGCCGGCGTGCGTAATCAACCCTCTTCCGCCACATCACACGTCCGGCGTGATCAAGTTGCTCTCTGCAGCAGCTTTTCATTTCTTTGCAATTCCCGCCGGGGATTGTTGACGGGTTTTGTAAGGTTTTTACCTGATTGACCGCCCCCTTCCACTGACAATAGGATACGACTGGTATCGCTGAGAAGACCGGCCCGCGGGAACCCTGATCGGGCTTTCTTCGGTTTACGGCTGGACCACAGAGTAACCAACCAAGTGAGTACGAATGCAGCATGCCAGAGGGGGATTGTTGTACGCGGAATGCAAAGACTGTTTTGCGCTTCACACTGGTAAGTCGACGGAAGAACGAATCGGTCGCAGAAAATGAGTGAACCTCCGCGGCCGGGACAAAAGAAGGTGCTTAAGCCTGGCATGACTTTGCGACTGATGTTGGCCGACGACAACACGCCCGTTCGTCGGAGCCTCAAATCGCTTCTTGAGCGAGAGGGGTTCAGGGTCATTGTCGAGGCTGCTGATGGGGAGCAGGCCGTCTCCCTCGCGCACAAACACCAGCCAGATGTTATTCTCCTTGACCTCTCAATGCCTCACCTGAACGGCATCGAAGCAGCCCGGCGAATTAACAAATCGATCCCCGGCGCCCGAACCATCATCCTGACTGTCCATGGTGAACACCATTATGTCCTCCAGGCACTCGAGGCAGGAGTGCGCGGCTACATTCTGAAAGGCAGGGCCGTACAAGATCTGGCCAAAGGCATTCGACAGGTTGCAGAAGGAAAGCTTTTTCTAAGCCACGGATTAGCTGTGGAAAAGCTTCCAGAATACGTCGACAGCTCTGCTGTCACGGGAAGGTAGGCGAGGCCGGGCTTTCGATCACGCTTCCATACTTTTCGCTTGACCGCTGCACAATCTTCCGAGGTCGCAAATTGGGCCTGCACACAGGTTGCCGACAGGAAAATGAAAAGGATGAGGACCGCCATCCACAGCAGGCGAGGCCGATCAACGGTTGATCAGCGAACTCCTGTACGCGTCAATATACATCCCCACAACATTTTCCCATCGGAATCTTTCTGCCCGCTGCTTGCCGCGTAAGGCCAATTCTGCCTGGATTGAAGAATTGCTGAAAACCTCGTCAATTCGTGCAGCTAGAGCGGCCTCATCCAGCGGATCGTCGTAATAAACAGCGGCGTCTCCCGCAACTTCCTCGCTGGCAGGAATTCGCGAAGCGACAATGGGAAGTCCGATTCCCATGGCTTCGACCAGGGGAATTCCAAAGCCCTCATACAGGGATGGATAGACAAACAGGGCCGCTTGTGAGTAAAGCGCAGCGAGTTCATCGTCGGTAACGTAGCCCGTAAGGACATAACGCTCGGGCCGCGGCTGATGTCTGATCGCAGCCTCAATCTCGGAAAATCCGAATCCCGGCCTCCCCGCCAAAACGAGTTGAAGTTCGCTCGCTTTTGACATCTGGGCAAACGCCTTAATCAAAGTGACGATATTCTTGCGCCGCTCAAGGGTTCCAACGAAAAGAACGAAGGGCTTTCGCAAGCCGAATTTGTCTTCGAATGTTCTCAACAATTGCTCCTGGGTTTCATTTGAAACGGCGGGAAGGCAGGCACTTCCGTACCAGGCAGTTCGAACCCTGTTCCCATCCAGTCCGAAACGCTCAATGACTTCGTTCCTTACGGCGTGCGAGTCGCAGAGTATGACGTCCGCAAACTTTACTGCACGAGTAATCGCTAACCGGATGTACCTTGCGTACATCGAGGGAAGAGCCCCGGGCAATTTCCATGCTGTTAAGTCGTGGATCGTGACCGCATACCTGGTCTGCGCCCTGCGCGTCCGCGGCACCAGGTAATTTGTGAAGTGAACTACGTCCGGCACCAGCCTTCGAATCTGGTCTTGAAAACCCGTCTCCAGCCAGGCTGCATAAGCAATGCGCCGCAGAAGGAGAGGACGCATATTACGGATCCAACCTGGCGCAGGTTGGAGAAGCAGTTCGAATTCCGGATGTCCTGCGAGCTCGTTTGCGAGGCTTTGGGTGTACCGACCAACACCCGTCCCTTTCTCGACTGAAAACCCGTCCTCCAACAATACTCTCATTTTGGAATTGAATCCGATCCTCGATTACGGCAGCCTGGCTTTGCCTGATCAGGAAGCCGGTGGCACCGAAGCCCGCCCGATGCTGGAAAACAACAGGTTGTTCCAGTTTGTTCGGAAGGCACTCGAAGAGAAATTCCTTGCAACAGTCTCCCGAGCACATTTCCCGAGTTTGCGGGCAAATTCAAGATCAGCCAGAAGAAGTCTGGCGCGTTCGACGGCTTGCTCGGAATTCTCAACAAGGAAACCATTCTCCCCGTCTTGTATGGGAGTTGAGGGATGCCTCAAGGAGATCACCGGCATCCCTGATGCCATCGCCTCTAACATTGCGAGGTTATGGCCATCCTCCGGTTCTCGGGTCAGGTTCAGGTAGGCCCGGCAACTGCGATAGAACGCTCGAAGCTCGCTCCAGTCCTTCGAGGGGCGGCAGCCCGGGATTTGCGGATTCCGTCCAACAATTTTGACCGGAACCTGAGTCCCGATGCGCATCAAGTCGTCGAACGCAAAATGCTCCCGGTGAAGGAAATTACCGACGGTAAGAAGCGACGCTTCCGTGCCTTCGTAAGGCCCCATTTCATCCAAAGGTATGCCCTGCGTAATCGTTGTCCCGTCGAGACCCCAGTCAGATCGCGCATAGGACGAGATAAACACAATATGTATCAATCCCAGCTTGACCATGGTTTGCAAAGCGAGGTTGGAATACAACTGCTTTGCAAATCTTCGAAGGCGGCTGCGGCTGAATCCTCCTCGCGCCCTTCTGCCATGGATCACCTGAATGTAAGGTTTGTGGTAGCGGAGGCAATAAGGAAGAAATCTCCCGATATCAAGCCAGATACTGTGCCCAATCACAATGTCGAATGTTGGGAACTTGCGGCGCGCGGTCGGCCAATCGATCCGTTCAAAATTCGCAGGGAACGGACGGTTGCAGTCTTCCCACTCCTTGAGAACTGACCATCGATGTCCCGTTTTCGACAGGTTGTACAGGTAGGCCGTGTGCCAGTTAATAGTCAGTATCTTTAACTCCTCGATTGCTGCCATAGCGCCTTTGTAGGGACCTTCATTGACTGTCGAGAATATTCTCCCCATCAGGCCGTATTTCCAATAACACGTTGGTTGCTTCTGATTTGGGAGAAACTACGCCTGAAGATGATCAGAAGTTCTGCTGGCGAACCCTTCGTCCCGGCTTCCAACTCATCCCCAGACTCCCTGCAAGACCTTCTAGAACCCTGACAGCCTGCCCTTTCAGCTTCCTTCCTTTCAGCGGAATTTGCCCCTCTCGTGCCCAAAGGTAAATGCGTTTTCTTAGCCAGGGGGGTAATAGAAAAAGACAACCCCATATCCAACGTGCTTTGCCGAATGAGTAATTCGCGATCTGCCTGAACGGCAGACGCTCTCCCAACAATGCTGCACGCGACAGGAAGACTACACCAACCACCGCATTACAGACTCTTGCATCTGGCTCGGCATTCAGGAACGAACGGGCATAAAACTTCCTTCCTTCCATCGCTTCCTTAAGGTCTGCGAGGCGGGCTTCGATCTGATCCAGCGTGACCAGGCGTGAATGGCCAAACAAGCTGTGGCCATGCAGACGATATACACCGAGCGTATCATTAACCGCTGCGACCGGGGCCTGAAATGCGGCTGCTTCGCGTATGAGCCAGTCCCAATGCGACCTGGCAACGCGGCTGGGAGGCAGTGGGAAAATACGCTTCGCGATCTCCACTCTCAGGGCCAGGCCGGAGGTTGGTGGGAAGACAGGTTCCGGTCCGTGTAGCAGTGCGGGCGCAAGCCAGCCTTCATCGAGTGGTTCCTCGGGTTCTCGTCCGCCGGGCCGACCTTGAGCATCCAGAATTCGTAGAGGGTGAGTTACCATGCCGGTCCCCGGATGTTGTTGGAATGCCTGGATGACAAGCTCAAGTCTGCGCTCGAGCGCCATATCATCTCCATCGAGCAAGGCGATCACGTCTCCCTTGGCGGCACTGAACGCGGTATTCAGAGCTGCGCCCTGACCTCCGTTAGGCTGTCGAATAAGCAGAATTCTTGGGTCCTTTCTGCACCAGGTTTCAATGACCTCGCAGGAATTGTCCTTTGAACCATCGTCACAAACAATCACTTCGAATTTGGGATATGTCTGCGCGAGAACGCTTTGAATTGCATCGCCAATGTATTTCCCGTAATTGTAGTTCGTGACCAGCACGGAAACGAGCGGGCTCGCAGGAAGAGGCCCAAACCAAACAGGTCGAAGATGTTCCATGTCGTTCGTTGATCGTCCACGCACTGCGGGTCCCGTTTGCAGCGGCGTAGCTCCCACCTGTCATAAATGATGAATAGTATCCTTACGAGGGCAATACATGCTTCCGTTCCGTCCGAAACCCGCGATTGTATCTTCCGCCGGAGTCATTCGACTGGTTGCCGAACGACCCGGGCACCGAATAAGATGACACAAGCCCAATCAGCATCCACGGAAAAACCGAGAGAATTCGGCGAAAGGTAACTCGAATTGATGGAATCGATCTCCAGGATAATACCGGCCTTCTTAGCAACCCATCTGGAGAACCTTGCTTTTCCTGCGGGTTTGCACCACTGAGGCCAGAACGAAGGAGGTCACCTAATCCTCGCAGCCAACGGCCAAACTATCGCCCGAACTCTGCTCTTCGCATACTTCGCGAAAGAGTCGCTCATAGGAAGCTACGACATGAGCGGCTTGGAAATCAGCCACCCTACGTGCGCCCGCCCTGATAAGGCCTTCGCGCAGTACAGAATCAGTAAGAATTCTCAGAATTCCATTTGCAAGTGACTTTTCATCACCTACGGGAACCAGAATTCCACATCTTCCATTCTCCAGAATTTCGGCAGGGCCTGCCACACAGTCTGCTGACACGACGGGCAGACCGCACGCCATTGCTTCCGCCAACACAAGTCCAAACCCTTCGCACAGGGATGGGAACGCAAAGACATCTGACCGTGACATGTAACGATACGGAT
Source organism: Terriglobia bacterium (assembly GCA_035652895.1). Taxonomy (GTDB): domain Bacteria; phylum Acidobacteriota; class Terriglobia; order UBA7540; family UBA7540; genus SCRD01. The sequence continues at coordinate 22,798 of DASRCX010000031.1, read as the reverse complement.
TTGGATCATAGCCTGTAAACTGGACCTTTTCCTGAAGTCCTTTCTGCGTCACTAAATCATGAATTCTGCGTTGATCAGAACCTTCGCCTACTATGATGAGCCGAGCGTCGATCTCTGTCAGCACGCGCTCAAATGCGCCGATCAGATATTGCAAGCCCTTCGTTGTCTCAATTCTTCCAACCCAGAGTATGACGGGCCTGTTCTTCGAGACCAACCAGGGATGATCAACCGGCTCCTGAGAAAGCCTCTTGATCGCCTCGACGTCCACCGGGTTGCTGATGGAGATGACTTTCGTCTCAGGAAGCTTGAGATCATGCAATAGATATTGCCGCACTCCTTCCGAGACGGAGATAACTCGGTCGGCAAGCGGATAAAGGAACCGGTTGAGAAGACGAATGATATTTGCAGTAATCCTGTCACTGCGAATTTCCGTTGCGCCGACACCGTGCTCCCCAACAATAATCACCATCTTTTCAGGCGTAAGCTTTGCCGCCAGGATCAAAGCCCAATTACTCATCGCGCCCGTTCCAACCGCGATATCAGGCCGCTCTTGACGAAGAATCCGCCGCAAACGAAGGACCGCAAGTAGATTCACCGCCAGCTTTCGTACCAATCTTCCGCCTCCCTGGATGCCGAGTGCATAGTGGGAAATGCCGTCCGGAAGAGGATACCCTCGGTCTCTTGAGTACGTCACGACCACGGGTTTAAACGCTTGCTGATCCAGGTATCGGAGAACTGTGGCAAGGACTTGTTCAGTGCCCCCAATTCTTAACGCGTAGCCCATGAACAGAACTTTCCGCATAGGGTTCCTTATTCCGCACTCCGACCCTGGAGAGCCTTGGGTTTCCTCTGCCAATTTGCGGCGGCACCCCTGTTGTTCATATTTCTTGGATTGCCGGCGGCATTCACGGCGAAAGATTCTCTGTAGCGACGGGCCAGGGGAAGCAGGAAGAACAAAGAAAAGGGGGCAAGGAGGGCCAATGGGGGAATCACAGATAATGCGTAGCCCTCGATGCCGACAAGGATGATCCCCGTGCTGCTGACGAGGATAGCGTAATTTAAAATTCCGCCCCACAGTACGAGCGAAATAATACTCAGAGTCTCCGCATGGTAGAGGTACCTGTGAATGAATCCGAATCCCAACCCCTGGAGAAATGAATATAGTAATAGCCCCATCAACCCCCACTCCACATATCCGGTCCCCATGGGAGTCAGAGTCACGGACAAGTCAACTCCATTTGGAGGCATGTCGTTCATAAGATTGTAAACATATTCGGAAAGGACCGGGGTTTTAGGCTGGCCTGTTAACTGCTCCCAAATTCGTTTTGCTTCAAGACGCAGACCCCGGCCGTGCATAGGACCAAAGCGACTCATGTACTTGAAGGTGAAGTCCAGCGGCTCCGCAGCCGTTTTTGTAAGTCTGTCATAATAGGTTTCATAGATGCCCTCCGCCTGCCAGTATCCCTGGGTTGACATCATGCGGACTGCGACGATCGCCGCCGATGCCGGGACTACGATAATGATCAGCGGTAATAAAGTTCTCCAGAATTCCCGTCTCTTGTTCATGTAGTAAAGCATGATGTTAAACCAGACAAAAACCATGATGGCTGCACTTTTTGTCCCAAGCAGTCCGTCGGCAATGATTGAAAGGCCGAGCCCCACATACGTCATTCCCCTCGCCGCGCGGTTGCCGGTTTCACGATGGACTGCCCAGGCCATAAGCCCCAGGACCGCGTAACAACCAGGGCCAAATACTGTCATTATCCGATTAACGATTCCGCTTGTTGACTGGACCCAGGCAAGTGCGGGATTACCTGAAAGAATTGGGATGCCCTGCTGTGCAAAAAACACGATCGTCAGAAACGTGGCAGCGGAAAGTGATACAAACAGCCCCACATTCAAAGGCAAGACAGGAAACAACAGCCTGATCTTGGTAGGTCTGGGCTGGTTGGAAGGTTTGGATTGTACGGCCGATGATGTACTGTCAGACTGCTGCCTCGACTTCTTATTTTTTCCGAGGCCGGGAAGAATGACATAGTTAAAGAGCAAGTCGGCCGCCAGAAGGCCGGCAAAGAACATTGCGAAGCCTTCGGCGGCGTACGCGTAAGAGGATCCCCCGGATTCTGCATGAATTCGTAAGAGCCCCAGGTAGATGCACGCAAAATACGCTGCAAAGAAAAAGGGAAGACTGAATGCGCTTTTGTACCTCCAGAGAATCAACGCAATAATCGCAACAACACCGATGGAAACTGCAAGCTCATTCATGATGACTTTCCGTTGGCCTCGGCCGCGTGATAAATCCGGACGCCAGTTTTTTAAGGGCTGACTCGCTTCCCCAGCCGTCCCCAGATTCCGTCGATGGTCGCCTGGCAAAGGAGTTTGCACCGGGCTAACTTATGATCACGGAAAAAAACTGCAACTCCGACGGGTTTCAATAGTGTTTTCGCCAGTATGAATGGAGCAATCCAGGGCTTCACATACCTTGTCCTGACGAAAATTGTGTTCCGGACCACGTAGTAAGTTCTCCATGACTGCGCAAACGGCACCCCTGAATCCTGCTTCCAAAGATCAGAAAACCTGCGTCGCCGTGGTGGGGCCCAGACATTGCGATGGATGACTTTGCTGGACGGTACCAGAAAGGCTTTAAATCGTCTGGAAATCCGATAAATGAACTCCGTATCGTCCCAGTAAATGAACAGGTCCTTCAACGGAAGTCCGACCGTGCTTATCGCCTCTCTTCGAACCATGACGCCAAGGAAACCTGCGGCCTCAATAGGAACAAGCGATCGCGTCAGCGACTCCTCGCTGACGGCGGGAACCGTGTCCATGAACCTGTTGAACCGCTTGTAACTCCCAATCTGTGGTTTCAGGTCCGCATCGAGTACTAAGGAGGACAACAGGCCAACCGAAGAGTCGCTGAACGAGGGCGATTCCGTTAACTCTTTCAGCGCGTCAGGCAGTGCCTCTACATCGTCGTCCATCACCCATATCCAGTCATGCTCCTTCTCATACGCCAATCGAAAGCCTTCATAAAAGCCGACGGACCCGCCAAGATTTTCATTCAGCCGAACGTGCGTAACCTTGTTCCCGTATTTTCCCGCCAACATTTCTCCAGTCCCGTCGGTGGATGCGTTGTCGATCACCAGGATTTCATCGAGTGGGCGAACTTGATGGATGAGCGCCGCAAGACATCTCTCCAACAGAGCACGTCGGTTGTGAGTAACCACTACTGCTGCAATGCGTGGTTTCCTGCCTGGATCTTGCATCGTTAAACTGGTCCTGTTTCGCCGGCCGTCGGGCAGGCGGCGCCATTTCTTAGACTGCCATGATTACCCGTTGCGAAAATCACTCTGCAAGAAACACAGGGGCCGCCGCGACCTTCCGAGCGATGACATTGGGCTGCCCTCAAACGCGTGTTGCTTACACAGTTTCCGCTTCATCGCGAACTAAGAAACCATTAAACCGAGTTTGACTGCCCGCCCTCGTAGATTGGCAAGGGCGGCTGTGAATCCAATGGCGCCGCCGCCCTCACTGGCTTTGACGCCTTTAAAGCAATAGAACACGCGAATCGCTCGGTCCTGACGGGCCATAGAAGATCGAGTCTGCACACTAAATCGAGCAGCGGCGAGAAAAGCGCCGGCAAGCCACGTTTTCCCAGAAGCAAACGATAGAAAATAGAGCAAGCTAAGGCGCTGGGAGGAAACGTATAAGGCTTGCACGCATTGATCTCGAACCCGGTTGCGCGAAAGAGGGATTCCAGGTTGCGCTGCCAATAACCCTCTCTGACGTGCCCGACCGAACTATGAAAACGCCAGCCGAAAACCCGCGGGTAGTTCGGTGTGGGCACAGACAAAATGACGAAGCCGCCCGGTTTCAAAACCCGATAGACTTCAGACAAAAGGGCTGTGTCTTCCTGCACATGCTCGATCACATCAAACAGCAACACCCCGTCGCAACTCGCTGCCCGTACAAACTCGAGGCGCGGCGCGAAATGGACACGGAAGTCAACATTATGGATACCGCCTCGGACCTTTACCAGGCGAGCGGATTCTATTGATCGCTCGTCTGCGTCCAGTCCACACACCATCCATTGACTGTGCCTTCGAGCCACTTGAAATGACATTATCCCGTCCGCACACCCAACTTCCAGGACATGTGCGCGCTCAGGAAGCGGATTTTCAGCCATAAGACGTTTGACGGCGCGCCAACGGGTATGAGTGTGAAGGTCCGGAGTTCCATAGACATGGTAATACGCGCTGTAGCAGACTTTCATCAGCAGGCGCACAGAGAATCTGTAGTGATCACTCAACTCCGGGGCAAGGGCGGCGAATTCCTCCCCAATAGGCACGGCTCACGGGTCCTTTCGATCATGAGTTCCGGACGTACGCCGGACGAAACCTCGCGGGATTCAGACCGTGCTTCAAAGTATAAATGAAGGAGGCTGCGTTCACAAATGTCTCGGCCATTACAACGCCGGTGGCCATTCCATTCGCCCCCCATATCGGAGCCAATAGAAGGGCCAATGCGATGTTAAGAATCCCGGCAAGAAACAGGATGATTAAGACGGCGTAATCACGCTTAAATGACAACATCATCAGCGTTGACCAGACCGTGGCCAGGGCAACGTTCGGAATGCACAGAGAGAGTACTCGTACGACGTTAACTGCGGGCATGAACTTTGATCCGAAAATAATTCTTACGATTTCCGGAGCCAGCACGAAAGTGAACACAAAAGTTCCGGCCCCTAATGGAGCAAGAACGCTTAATATCCTTCTGCCTTCACGAAGCGCAAGTTCCTTTGAGGCGTGGGCCAGGTTGGCTACTTTGGGGAAAAAAGCCTGGGAAATCGGGCCCATGGCATCAATGGCTGCCCTCACCAGCCGCTCCGCTGCAACATAGTACCCAACAGTTGAAAAATCCCTCACCAGCAACCCCAGCAGGAAGGCGTTTCCAGAAGTGTAGAGCGTTGTGGCGCTGGCCGATAAAAACAGGGCCAGGCCATTCTTGAGACTATCCCATATTTCGGAAATCCCCGGCAGGGTCCAACGGATTTTCAATCGGAACGTTGCCCAGCCCACGCCGAGAAGACCCGCAAAGAAGGATTGAATTGTCAGAATCCAGGCACAAAGAAGAAGGTCCTTCGGTTGCTTGACGAACAGAATCAAGGCAATCAGGCCGGCTGACCTTACCGAAATATTAATGATGGCAATGCCCGTCATTCGTTCAAGGCCCTGGTAGAGCCAGGTTGGAAACAGCGCCTTTCCAGCAAGCGATGCAAAAACGATCCACACCAACGCCGCAGCCCCTCTCACTTTCGTAACGAAAAGGGTAACAGGAAGCAACAAAATAATGCTTATCGACAAAAGAATAAATTTGGCACCCCAGACTCCCATTGCCGTGCGGCTCACAGACTCGCGGTTTTCCCGCTCCACCGAGATTATTCTGGTGGCTGACCAGTCAAACCCATAATCCACGAACACGCTAAAATAGGCCACCAGCCCCTGGGCAAAACCAAGCAGTCCGTATTCCTCGGCTCCGAGGACGCGCACCAGATAGGGAACGGTTATGAGCGGGAGAATATAGTTTGCAAAGCGAATGGAGTAGAGCGACAAAGCATTTCGAGCGACAGCCCCACTTAGAAGTCGGCGCAAATTCAGCCGAAAGACCTGGATGTTCCCGGCCAGCCCTTCAATAAAGCCGCTCATAAATTTCAATCGGTTTTTTCACGTTCCGCCCCAGTTCGCAACGCGCCGCACGCGACCAGCGTGCTGTTGTTCTCGTACGCGGCGCCTTGACACGCCCTCATCGCCGCCCCTGTCATGAGGCCGTCACGGATTGAATCGGCAATCCCCTGGAAGACCCATCGGGCATAACGGCCGACGGCATAAATGTCATGAGCTTCCAAAGCAACAAGGGCTTTTTGTCTCCACTGTGAGTCGGCCCATGACCATGTATAGGCGACGTCTATCCAAGTGGGATCGACGACATCAACTTCGCGGATCCAATCCCATTCCTGCAATTCTTTGATGACGTTCTGGCTGTATTCATCCACTTCGGCACGGCCGGGTTGCCTTCCCTCGGGATATGCTCGTTCAACGTAGATGCTGACACGCTCTTGACTGCTCCGGGCGGATTTGGGCAAGAATGACGCGTCAACATTACTGTAAAATCCTACGCGATGAAATCCCGCCTTCGTGGCGGGTATGTAAACCCAATGGTCTTCCGGGCAGGCCGGCCCTTTTACGGCCCCGACGTTGAGGACCAGGACGGAAGGTGAAGGGTCAGGTATGGCATCGACTTTGAGTCCGGCCAATTCAATTGTGCGATTCAGGGGAAGTGTGGTTAGAAGTGCATCGTACCGAACCGTGGTTCCGTCGGAGAAGGAGACCTCTTTCTCAGCCGCGTCGATCTTAATGGCGCGCTTGCCGTAATGGATGTTGCACGCCTCAGCCAGGCGCTGGGCCAGCACGTTGAGTCCTTCTTCCGGGTAAATGAACGTCGTGTTATACCCAACAGCGGGGGATGAACGGAGTGTCCCCTGAATTACATGATCGAGATTCACGGGCGATTTATACGCGTCCTGTGGGGCGATCCGCTCATAAAGCCCGGCGGTATAAAGATCATGGAAAGGGAAGAAGAAGAGGTTGCAGAGTGTTTCTCCAAAGCTCGACTGCAACCAGTCCTTCATTGTACGGATATTTTTCATTCCGCTTGCAGCCTCGAGGATCTCTCGTAAGCTTCGGGAGGAAATCTCGGGGCCAAGACAGCGCAGATGATTTTGAATAGGATATGGAACAAAGACGCCCTTCTGCGGGAACCACACCGAGGACTTCCGCGAGTATGTGCGGAGCTTTGCGACAGACCTCATAAGGCGATGGACAACCGGATCGCCGCCAAAAATCCAGTGGCCCCCGCCAATTTCAAACCGGTAACACTCGCCGTCTTCAGGCGCGGAAGAACATCGCTCGCCCCCATCCGGCGCCACATAGTAGGACGAGCAAATTCCGCCCGGGTTTTCCGTCGCTTCGAACACTGGAAGGCCGGATAAACCTGCACCCAAGCCCGTCATTCCTCCGCCCAGCACTATCACATTGCTCTTCACGCGGTCTCCCGGTTCGCAAAGATCGATTTTAACACTGGCAGCAATTCGTTATTGTTCTTCATATCCCTCGAGCAGTTTCTAAACCCAACGCGCTGTCCGACCTTGAAAAACGAACTAAATTCCTGGTTTGGCTTATGGATTCCCTGCATGCGGAACACCGGACTGGAACTCCGCAACATAATCCACCACAGGGCAGGGTGGCACCTGGCCCGGAATCGATAGGCCGGAAAGCCTCTTATGCGACACTGACAGGTGGGCTCAATCCCGGAAATATTCTATGGTTCTCGCCAGTCCTTCTTCCAGGCTGACTTTCGGCTCCCAACCCAGAAACCGGCGCGCTCGGGAGATGTCCGGACACCGGAGCTTGGGATCATCGGCCGGCAAAGGATGAAACCTGACCCGGCTGGAACTGCCGGTCATCTTCAGAATGATGCGGGCGATATCCGCAATCTTCTCTTCTCTGGGATTGCCCAGGTTTATCGGATAATTAATCCCCCACTCTTCTCCCAGGCTGCCGACCGCCCCAGTGCCGGCTTCCGTCAACAGTAAACGAACTAAACCCTCAATCAGGTCGCTCACGTAGCAAAAACTTCTTGTCTGACTTCCGTCGCCATAAACTGTGAGGTCCTTTCCCTGGAGGGCCTGGACGATAAAATTGGAAACGACGCGGCCGTCATTCGCGCGCATCCATGGACCGTACGTATTGAATATTCTTGCAATTCGCGTGTCGATCCCGTGCTTTCGATGGTACGCCATCGTCAGGGCTTCGGAAGCGCGCTTGGCTTCGTCGTACACGCTTCGCGGTCCGATCGGGTTGACATTGCCCCAGTAATCTTCCGTCTGCGGATTGACTTTAGGATCGCCGTAAACTTCCGAGGTGCTGGCGAGCAAAAAGCGAGCGCGATGAGTTCTGGCCAACTCCAGCATGTTCCGCGTACCAATGGTCCCAACTTCCAGGGTCTGAATGGGATATCGAAGATAGTCAGGCGGGCTGGCCGGGCATGCCATGTGGACAACGGCATCGACTTTTCCCTCGATATGCGCTCCTGCGGAGACGTCCTGGGAAACAAACCGGAAAGCCGGGTTCTCCTCAAACGCTGTAATGTTTTCTCGCCGTCCGGTCAGCAGATTGTCCAAACAGAGAACTTCGTGCCCTAGCGAAAGTATCCTTTCGCAAAAGTGCCTGCCCAGAAATCCTGCACCACCGGTCACGACAATTCGCATTGATCACCTTTCATCCAAATGACATCTGAGGTTCTCCACGCTTCGGCACTCCCCCGGTACCTGTGCCAGTCTCAAGTTACCATAGCGACGAAGCCGCTTGAAGACATTTAATTGCGGGTCAGACAATGAAGGAATTAAATTGACTGTCGTGCTGAAGCCAGCGGCACTGGAAACCTTTGGCCTGTTTATGCTTCCGGGCCTTCAGCCCGATAATCACTTCCGTATCCATATCCGTACTGTTGGTAGTATCCGTACTTGCCGACGTACCCATTCTTGTGAATATTGACGTCATTCAGCGCGACGCCCAGGATACGTGCTCCAGCCCCATAGAGCAATGAGCGGGCCCTGCGTACCACCTCATAAGGGGTCTCGTTGGCTCGAGTCACAAGGACCACAGCGTCCGTGAATGTGGCAAGGATCCGGCTGTCTGCCACACTTAAGAGTGGCGGCGAGTCCACCAAAACGTATTCAAATTCTTCGTGCAGCTTTCGCAGCAGTTCCAACGTTTTCGGAGAGGAGAGCAACTCTGCCGGGTTGGGAGGAATCGGCCCGCAAGGGATGATGTAAAGGTTCGGAACCCCGCTTAGCGGCAAAATGGCCTCGGAAAGCGTCACTCGGCCGGTCAGGCATTGAACAAAGCCGGGGCTGTTTTTTACTCCGGCCGCGCGATGGACGGCGGGTCGTCGCATGTCGCAATCCACAATAACGACCCTGCTGCCCAGGCTGGCGAGCGTTGCGCCAAGATTGATGGTAGTTGTCGTCTTGCCTTCGCCGGAAAGCGCGCTCGTAACGAGCAGCACCTTGGGTACGGGGTTTGCCGATAGCAGGATCGATGTTCGCAACGACCGAAAAGCCTCGAGGGCCATCGGGTCCTTTTGAAGTGCAAGCCCATAGGAGCCATTTGCACTATCCCCGGCAGCGACGAGACCGGGTTCTGATGATTTTGAAGACCCGTTCAAATGCACTGACGGGATCATGCCCAGCGAAGGCAGGCGCAACAGCGATTCAACTTCGTCCGGGGTCTTCAGTGTGTTGTCCAGGAACTCCTGGAGGAATGCCAAACCGACACCAAGGCTCAAGCCCAGGATGCAGCCAAAAGCAAGATTCAACACAACTCGCGGTTTTGCCGGGCCCTTGGGTACTTCCGCCGGGTCCACCACCATGATATTGCTGGCATTCAGTCCGGCGGCCACCTGCGCCTCCTTCATCCGCTGCAGGACCCCGTCGTAGAGCGACTGGTTCGTTTCGACATCGCGCTTCAGGATGTTGTATTGAATAGTCTTTTGCGAGACCACATCCACCAGCTTTTCCTGTTTCTTGATGAGTTCGTTGAGGTACTTTTCCCGTGCCTTGGCTGCCTGATATTCCTGAGCAATGTTTTTGGTCAGCGCTTGTTTCTGGCGATTCAGATTGGCCTGCAGCGTGTCAATTTGCTTTTTCAAGGCCACTGCCTTCGGATATCCGGGTTTTACGGTAGCCGTCAATTCAGCATACTGGCGCTTCAGGTCAGACAGATTGACTTCGAGATTTTGGATGAGATTGTTTGAAAGCACTCCCGGAAGGTCCTGGACCTTTCCTTCCTGAACCAGGCTGTAGAGCGCCTCCTTCTGGGCGCGGTCTGCCTGAGCCTTCGTGTATTCCTGCACGAGTTGATCGAGGCGCGCGTTGGCCATGCTTTCCGCCTGGGAGTTCACGGCGTTCTGGATGAACAGGATCGAATTCTTCGCCGCATAATCCTGGAGGGCGTCCTCAGACTTCTTGAGTTTGGCCTTGAGTTCGACGAGCCTGCCGGAAAGCCATTCTGAAGCTTTCAATGCTTCGTTCCACTTCACCTGCAAATTCTCGTCGATGTAATCCTCCCCAAGCTGATTGGCAATGCGCGCCGCCAGGGCCGGGTCGTGCGAGAAGAAAGTTACTTCAACGAGATTGCTGCGCTCAATTGGATTAACGCTCAGCGATCCCATGAAATTGGCCACGCTGTTCCGATATGCCTCAGAATTGGGGTCCGGCGGGTTGGGGTCTGACGGCGAAGGGATGTGCTTGGGGTTCTTGGTAACCAGGCCCAGATAACTGCGGCTCTGATAGAACTCGGGATATTGGTAAAGTCGCAAGTCGCGCACGACGCGTTCCGCCAGAGATCGGCTCCTCAGAATCCTGTACTGGGTCTCACGATAGCTCTGAAGGTCCCAGGAGGCGCCCGCTTGCGCGATTTGCTGAAAGCTCAGGACCTGAGGCTCTTCAGGGTTGATTTCGATCAGGATCCTTCCCGCATATACAGGCTTTTCTTTGAACGTGGCGATCGCGACTGTTGAGAAAACGACCAGCAGGCAGGTCAGTACGGTCCACCGTCGCTTGAGGATGATATTCCAATAATCGAGCAGCCGGGGCGCTTCTTCAGGCGCAACGTCAAGGATTCGGTCTTCGTGTATGTAACTCCCATCAAGCCGCTCGAGGCTGCGAGTCTGATTGACCGGTGTAATTCTGTGCTCTTCCATGCAAGTTCCTCGTCCACAATCGAGAGGACGCGATCTTTCAGACTTTTATGTTCCTGATGCCGGTCGAAAAAGCCTGGCCCACCCGCTGCGTTGTGCCAGAGGCCCCGCGAAACCATTAAGGGCCTCTAATCTTCATGAGCCTAACAGACCCTTTCCGCTGCTGTCAATCTATGTACTAGATTGAAATTAAAACTCTTGCTAAAACAGCCATGAGTCTTGGAGGCACAAACGCTGACGGGGTCTTTGCCTCGGCAATCGGGTGTCTCAGTCGCGGACATGGCATGCTGAGCGGGTATCTTACATAAGCAGGCTCTCCAGGTTGCCCTGCGAGTGCTGTGACCTGATGGCAGCAATTCTCCATTTGGTTCCGGCGTGGCAAAACGTTCAAAAACTGAAGTTTCCTGTCCGGAATTTTATGTTTTCCGTCCGGCGCATTCGAAGCGAGGCCGTCGGCAGATTGACTGAACAGCGGACAGACATGATAATGAAGGCAGGCGTTGGAGTTCGCCTTTAACCGCCCTTCATTGGGAAAATGACTCCTGAGCCGGGGAGTTTCCCGAATGGGCGCTGCACGGCAAATCTGACAGTTCACCTGATCAGGAAATCCCCGATAGTTCAAAATGATTTTCCTGCTTGGACAGGCCACGGGACCGCTTTAGACGCGGACTTGCCCATGGCACCAGAGAGGCAGCATGGCGACAGGCCCGGATGACAGGCCGTTGAACGCAAGAGAAACCGAGAACAATTCGGTCGGGACCCTGCCTGCTGTGACAACGGAACTGAATGGCGCCGGCCGGCTTCTGCGTCTGGCGAGGTTGGGAGAAGAACTTGGTACAGACCGCGTCGCCGACGAAGCTCGTGAACTGGCTGCGCGTGTGTCTGAAGGCCGGTTCTATGTCGCCTGCGTTGGCCAGTTCAAGCGAGGCAAATCAACCCTTATTAACGCGCTGATCGGTGATCCCATTCTGCCAGTTGGCTTTATTCCTGTTACAGCCGTTCCTACGGTCATTCGTTACGGCGAACAGCGCAAAGCTCGGCTGAAGGACCGCAACCTTGTATGGCATGAAATTCCTGTTTCAGAAGTCAAGAGGTACGTTTCAGAGGAGCATAATCCAGAGAACTCCAAGGGGGTTACCGGAGTCGAGGTCTTTGTGCCAAGCCAACTTTTGTCCACAGGGATGTGCCTTGTGGATACTCCCGGCCTGGGATCCGTTTTCGCTGGGAACACCGCCGCCACCCGGGATTTCATCCCGCACATTGACGCTGCGCTGGTGGTACTGGGCGCTGATCCGCCGCTGGCCGGCGACGAACTTGCAACCGTTGAAGTTGTCGCCCGTAATGTTCAGGAATTGATTGTAGTCCTCAATAAAGCGGACCGCACAACGGAGGCGGAGAGGCGCGCCGCCGAAGAGTTTACGCGCCGGCTCCTTGAAAAACGCCTGAAACGGCCGATAGGGCTGCTCTACGAAGTAAGCGCTGCGGAGCGGCTGGAAAATCGCGGGCCGGAACGCGATTGGCCCCGGCTGATTGCGGCGCTCGAACGTCTCGTACAGGATTCCGGATGGCAGATTATCCTGGCTTCCTGTGAGCGGGGGCTCGATCGTCTGAGCGAAGAACTGCTGGCAATTGTCGCCGAAGAACATGAGGCCCTCGACCGCCCGATTGAAGAGTCTGAAAGGCGAATCGCCGCGATGAAGGCCACGATCGCTGAGGCGGAACGCTCGATGCGAGAACTTGGGTTCCTTCTTATGGCTGAGCAGCAGCGCCTTTCCGACACCCTTGTGGACCGTCGCAAAGCCTTTCTCCGCAACGTGCTGCCGCAGGCCGTGAAGGAATTTCAAGAGTCCCTTTCCAAAGTTCCCCGACGGGCCGGACCGGCCTACCGGCGCGCGCTGATGGGACTGGCGCAGGAGATTGCCAAAAAACACGTGCTGCCGTGGCTTGCCGCGGAGCAGCAGGACGCCGAACGCGAGTATCGGCGAGTTACCCAACGCTTCGTTCAAATGGGAAACGACTTTCTGCGCAAGCTTGCTGAGGCGGGCGTTCCGGAATTAAGCCGCATGCCGCACGCCCTGGATGCAGAAGCAGGGTTTCGGATTCGTTCGAAGTTTTCCTTCCTTGATCTCATCGAGATCGCGCAGCCGGCGTCGCCGCTTCGATGGCTGGCGGACTTGATTCTTGGTCTTGTCGGCGCACGAAAAGTCATCCAGCGGGATGCTGTGGAATTCCTCGGTCATTTGCTTGAAACCAACAGCGCACGCGTCCAAAGCGACGTGATGAACCGCGTCCAGGAAAGCCGCGGACGATTGGAAGTAGAAGTCAGGAAACTTCTCCACGAAGTAAGCCGGATTGCCGAGCAGGCCCTGGCCCATGCGCGTTCAGCACGTGATGCAGGCGCTGCAGGCGTTCAGGAAGCGCTTGACCGCCTGGGCCGTCTGGAGCGGGAAATCCGTGACGTCCGCCTCATTCCGTCGTCCTGAATGCTGGTCCTTGCCTCTTTGGCACAATAGTCTTAGAACGACGGTTCTTTGACACCATCCCGCACTGATGCAAAAGTTGTTACTCAGGGGGAGGGGTATGGGAGATTATAGCTCCCATGTGATGCGCCTTTGCTAATCACAGCCCCCGTTTCTAAGGGCTGTCTGAGGCGGGCCGAGGAGAGACAGCTCATGAAGAAATTCTCAACGTATCTGACGATTTTCGCGGTTGGAGCATGTGTGGCGCTTGGACCGGCTTCATTGGCGGGTTTGGCGCGCCCGAACCCGGCGCTTCCCGGCCATGGCCCTGATCGGGACAAGGACAAGCACGAAAAACGGCACGGCCGCCACGAGCATTGGGACAACGGCCGTCACAGAGGCTGGTACCGCAACCGCGAAGGGTACTATCGTTTCGATGACGACGACCGTATCGAGGTCGAGCGTTTTTACCGTGAACACCGCGATGAGCGTTGGTTCCGTGAGCCTGCACCCCGTGTCGCCTTCGCTTACGGTTACGTCGTCGGGCCACGCTACCGGCCTTACTGCCACCCGCTGCCCGTGGTGATGCTTCAGGAGTTGCCGCCGCCGCCTCCACATTGCCACTATTTCCTGTACGGCGGTAACGTTCTGCTGCTTGACGACGGCTACCGCGTGCATGACTTCATTCAGTTGACCTTCAATTTCGGGCGCTGAGTGGGAAGCGGATTTTGCAGATCAACAGCCGGTTCTGTGTCGCTGCGCGCCTGATGGTTTGGAATCACTTCATCCGCCATCGGCGCGGCTGCCCAGCCGGCATTTCGTGTTCTGCTTTCTTAGCGGCTGAAATAGAAGACGCGCAATCCCCGCAGGCTGCATTTCTTCCCTCCACGATTTTGTTGCCTTGCATGCAGATTGAGGCTCGCGCGGCCCATGAGTGCCACGGTTCTGCCACGCCCGATGAGTTACTCCACATCGGCAAATGCTTCCAACGCTCAGGTGAGCGCTCAGGATGGCAATCCTGCTTTCGAAGTGTTCCGACGCGTGCTATGATACCGCCCGTTACAGGGACGCCCTGTGCCCTGATCGATAGGTAAGCAGATTTAATACTCATCGTAAGAGCGAGGGGCCGATGGCAAACAGACAGGCTTACGCGCGCAAGTTAACTTATGGGATCATGGCGCTCTTCCTCGGCATCAGTACCGCTGCCGCGCAAAACAACACGGACGCACTCAAAAGCGGCTTTGAAAATCCGCCTGAGAGCGCCCGGCCGCGGGTCTGGTGGCACTGGATGAACGGCAATATCACCAAGGAAGGCATCAAGCTGGATTTGACGTGGATGCACAAGATCGGGCTGGGCGGCTTCCAGACGTTCGACGCTGCCCTGTCAACGCCGCAGGTGGTGAAGAAACGCCTGATCTATATGACGCCCGAGTGGAAGGACGCCTTCAAATATGCCACCACGCTCGCCAACGAGTACGGCTTGGAAGAAGCGATTGCAGGTTCTCCCGGCTGGAGTGAGACCGGCGGCCCGTGGGTGCAGCCGTCGCAAGGCATGAAGAAGTATGTGTGGAGCAAAACCAGCGTGGAGGGCGGAAAGCCCTTCGCCGGCAGGTTGGCGCATCCACCGTCCAACACCGGCGCATTTCAGAACATCGGCATTCAGGACGCGCTAAGCTCCCGCCGGGAAGGCAAACCCATTCCGCAGTTCTATGCTGATTCGGTGGTGGTTGCGTACCGACGGCCCGCAACCGACGTCCCGCTCGAATCATTGCACCCGACAATCACTTCGAGCGGAGGCTCATTGGATGCGGCCATGCTTACCGACGGCGACCTTGAAAAAACCACGGGCGTCCCGATCCCACCCGTCGGCCAGGAAGCGTGGATCCAGTACGAATTCCCAAAGCCCACAACGATCAGGTCCATCACGATCGTGACGAAGAATCCCAACCGGATCGTTGCGGCACTGGCAGGAATATCCCCGCCGGAAAAGGCACTCGAGGCCAGCGACGACGGCCAGAACTTTCGTGTGATTGTCAAGTTGCCCGACAGCGGTGCGCCGGAGCACACCGTTTCATTTCCGCCGGTGACGGCGAGATATTTCCGCGTCACTTTCAAGCGGACGCCTCCTCCTCCGCTCCCGCCGTGGGCCAGTGGTCTTAACCCTGCATCGCTTGGGTTCAGGGTTGGTCCTCCGCCCACCGAGTATCAGGTCGCGGAACTCGTGCTTCATCCGGGCGCTCGCGTGAACCGGTTTGAAGAAAAAGCGGCGTTCACTACCTTGCCGGACCTTTACGAATTTGCGACGCCGGCTTACCAGCCAGGCGACGTGGTCAAAAAGTCGGACGTCATCAACCTGACTTCAAAAATGCGGCCCGATGGGACGCTCGACTGGACGCCGCCGCCCGGAAACTGGGTCATCCTCCGCTTCGGGTATTCGCTGCTGGGAATTACGAATCACCCCGCCACGGCCGAAGCCACCGGCCTTGAAGTGGACAAACTGAACGGTGCGGATGTCAAAAGCTACATGAATGCCTACCTCGAAACCTACAAGGACACGGTCGGCCCGGACCTCATGGGAAAGCATGGCCTTGGGTACGTGGTTACGGACAGCTGGGAAGCCGGCTCACAGAACTGGACCGACGATATGATCGCCCAGTTCAAGAAGCGGCGCGGCTACGATCCTGTGCCTTGGATGCCCGTGCTTGCCGGAGAGATCGTCGAGAGTTCGGCGGCCAGCGACCGCTTTCTGTGGGACTTCCGCAAGACCATCGCCGACCTGATCGCCGATGAGCATTACGGGACCATCGAAACCACTCTGAAACAGTGGGGCCTTGGGCACTACGGGGAATCGCACGAGAGCGGACGCGCCTTCGTCGGCGACGGAATGGAAGTGAAGAAGCTGGATGATATTCCCATGGGTGCCATGTGGACGCAGACGCCTGGCGTCAATAAAGTGCAGTACGGTTACAACGCGGATGACCGCGAATCGGCATCTGTTGCCCATATCTATGGGCAGAACATTGCCGCCGCGGAATCCATGACAGCAGCGGCCGCTCCCTGGGCGTGGTCGCCGCAAACGTTGAAGCCCACGGCCGACCAGGAGTTCATCAACGGCATCAACCGCATTGTGATTCATGAGTCGGCGCACCAGCCGCTGGTTGATAAAAAGCCGGGACTCACGCTCGGACCTTTCGGCCAGTGGTTCAATCGCAATGAGACGTGGGCCGACGAGGCCGGGCCGTGGATCAATTATCTCGCCCGGTGCAGCTATCTCCTGCAGCAGGGGCATTTTGGCGCGGACGTTGTTTACTTCTACGGCGAGGACTCGAACCTCACCGCGATCTTTGCGAACAAGGCCCCCAACATTCCGGCGGGATACGGATTCGACTATATCAACGCCGACGCGCTGATTCATGAGTTGAACGTAAGCAACGGCCGGCTGACGACGCCAGGCGGCATGAGTTATCGTGTGCTGGGGCTCGACCCCTACAGCAGGCATATGTCATTGCCTGTGCTGCGAGCTATTTATAAACTTGTGAATCAAGGCGCGGTCGTCGCCGGGCCGAAGCCCATGGACGATCCAAGCCTTGCTGACAATCAGGCGGAGTTCCACCGGCTGGCGAATGAACTCTTTGGCGACGGTTCCGGAGTGCATCGGGTCGGCAAAGGCACGGTTTATGCCGGAGAAAGCCTGCGCGAAGCCCTTGACGCCATGCACGTTTCTCCGGATTTCGATTACACCAGGCCTGAAAGCGACACCACGCTCCTGTTTGTCCACCGCAAGCTCACAAATGGCGATATTTACTTCGTAGACAACCGCAGCGACCGCACGGAACATGTTGAAGCGACCTTCCGCGTAACGGGTAAAGCTCCTGAATTGTGGCATCCCGACACGGGCGAGATCGATCCGGCGTCATTCAGGATTGCGGAAGGACGCACCACCGTTCCCCTGAAGCTCGAACCCTGGGGTACGGTCTTTGTTGTTTTCCGAAAGCCAACCCGTGAAACATCGCGCACCATGCCGGCGAAGGTCCAAACTCAACTTGAGACTGTCAATGGTCCGTGGAAGGTTACCTTTCCGCCGGACCTCGGCGCTCCGCCGTCTATCACTCTCGATACCTTGTCTTCATGGAGCGACAACCCGAACGCCGGCGTGAAGTACTTTTCGGGGACAGGCACCTACACAAAAACCATTAACGCCCCGGCAAGCTGGTTCAAACCGGGGACGCAAATCTGGCTCGACCTGGGCGACGTCAGAAACCTGGCAGAAGTCGAGGTCAATGGAAAATCCTTGGGCATTGTGTGGCATACGCCTTTCCGGGTGAATGTGAGCAGCGTGCTGAAGCCCGGATCCAATGAACTGACGATCAGGGTCACGAACGCGTGGGTCAACCGGCTGATCGGCGATCAGCAGCCGGGCGCGACGAAATATACATATGCGGACGTAAAGCCGTATAATGCCAACTCGCCGTTGCTGCCTTCGGGATTGCTTGGGCCGGTGCGCATTTATTCCGTCGCCTCGCAATGACATTGGCAGGGTGCTTTCACAACCGCCGCAACAGATCGCGACAACGCTGCTTTCAATTATTGGCAATAAAGCCGCGAAAGACCGCGTGCGTAAATTCGCCCGGTGTGACGCTTCTTCGCAGGGCAGCGCGCCATCAGCAATAGCTTCGCCGTTTTGGGCGCGCCGCAGGCTGCAGGCCTCACCCCTGCCTTCCGGTTCTGCAGCCAGGTAGCCACATAAATGAAAGAGACAGTAGTTTCCTGCGCTGGGCGCATCTGTCCGCAACAGCACCCGAAGTTCATTCGATAGCGCCTGACGACCCTCCGACTTAGGTCGTTGCCGAGTTTCGGTCAGCGAATCATACTAAAAGTGAAAACAGTCTGGAGGAAACATTATGGCGTACGTTATTGCAGAGCCCTGCATTGGAGTCAAAGACACAGCCTGCGTGGACGTGTGCCCGGTGGATTGCATCCATCCCAGGAAGGATGAGGCCGGGTTTGCAGAAGCCGCTCAGCTTTATATCAATCCCGAAGAGTGCATTGATTGCGGTGCGTGCGTTCCGGTTTGCCCCGTTTCGGCAATCTTCCCGGAGGAAGATTTACCTGAAGCGTGGAAACACTTCGCCAAAGTGAACGCGGATTATTATAAGCAGGCGGCACAGCCCTCCGGTTCGCCGGTGAAATGAGGTTTCCCCCTCGTGCGCCCACGGGCAGGATGATTCTGTCCGTGGGCGATCCATAATGCATCAAGCGGGCCTTCGCCGGATGCCGATCTGATTCGGGCGGAAATGGGTCATCGCCGGCCGGCAGAATCCACTGTAGTTGTCGGGTCTGCTCCCTGCCAGGTGACGTCCGCAGTCGGCCCGTAGGTGGAAGGGACTTTCTTCCCTAGCAGCCTTAAATAGACGGTGAGCTGAGTGCGGTGGTGTGCCGTGTGCAAGACTCGCCGCCAGAAAATCCAGATACGCTGGCGTTTCACGTCAAAAAACGGCGCTTCTTCGGTCCACCAACCCTCCCGCTTCGACGCCAGGAAGGTAAGCCTTGGCAGTGCGAACTCCAGCATGTGCCGCGCATAGTCCTCGGGAGTTTCCACCGTTGGAAGAACCCTGTCCGGCGGCGGTTCCGGCGATCCCAGAAACTCTCCAAAGAACCGTCGTTCCGAAAGCAACTGGTGTTTCATGATTTCCGCTACGCTGCTCGACCGCGGGTGCGGCCGAAAAGCAAGGTCCCCGTAGCCGAACTCGCTCCAAACGGAGATCACCTTATTGGTTTCGCTCGCATACGTTTCCAGCATGTGCTGAAGGAATGGCGACTGTGCGCGCGGGACCTGCGACTCAGGTATGGCGATACGCTCGTAACTCATCGGCATCGGTAGGCCCTCCAATACCCCGGGCAGGCGTTATTGATTGACCGCCCGGTCTTCCGTCTCTTCCGCAACCGAGCCCGCCGGCGCGGAGCCATTTGACACGCCAACCCGTTTCGCCCAGAGCGGATAATTCAAGCCTGCCAGCCGGTTGATCGCAATCCCCTGGAGGACCAGCAACGCCACAGCGACTTCGATGATTGCCAGGTAGAACGGTTTGGTCACGATCCCGAGCGAAACAATCAGCGTGGTTGCCCCCGCGGGCGGATGCGCGGCCTTCAGCAAGATCATCAGACTTGCCGTCAGTGCAAGTGACAGGGCGGCAGCCATGATGCGTCGCATGTCCACGTTGCTCTCTATGGCGGGCGGGGCATGTTGCAGACCCAGCAGCAGCAGCGATCCGTATCCACACGCGATGCCGATGGCGTGACCGTAAAGCGTGTGGCGCGGTGTGGCGGTCGGCGAAAGCGGAGTGTAGAAAAGCAGAATTGCCGTTGGCCCGAGCGAAGGAAAAACAAAGGGCGTGTGGGAAACCATCGCCACCCCCGCGAGGATTGCGATGGTAATGAAGCCATTGATGAACATGAACAGCGCCCAGATGCGGCGCTCGGGAAAGCGGTCAAGAAGATGAACAAGCCGCAACCGCCTGGCGATGCCGCGAACGACCTCGGGGTCGAGCAATGCCAGCCGCGATGGATATTCGGTCCTCCTGGCGTGCGGCCCTTTTTCCGCGTCAAGATTCAGTTCGTTGTTCATGCGCAAACCGCAGAAAAGCGAAAGCCTCTTCCATTTGTATTAACAGAGATTTTCGTGAAGCCAGCGGCCGCGAGCCTTGCCGGCAGCGTCGAAGGGTCAACCGGGACCAGAGTATCGCGAATGTGGAGCAGGCGCATCAGCAGGCCGTCCGTGCTGTCCACGGCGGCAAACACGCCGCCCGGCCGGATAACGCGACGGACCTCCTCAAAAAGCTTATTCTGGAGTCCAATGGATCGAACGTGGTGAAGCATCGTGAAAGCCACGGCCCCCGAAAAGCACTGGTCTTTGAAAGGCAGCGCCGTGCCGTCGCCTCGGATCACGCGTACATTTGTGCCGCGCATGCGGTTCGCGAGTGAGTTCGCCAGTTCCGGGTCAATTTCCACGGCTGTGAGTCGATTCAAACGCTGCCGGAGCCAATCCGTTGTGAGGCCAGGGCCGGGACCGATTTCCAGCACGTTGTCGCCGAGATCAAGGCCCCCTACGACGGACGGAAGGATTGTTTCTTCCAGCATTCTCTTCCAGCCGCTCGACCGGCAAAGCCAGCGGTGCACGCGGTTCATCTTTGTCTCCACTCGAAAAGGGCAACAATCAGGCGGTGCGATTCAACTCGGGCCGCATGAAAATCAAATCGTGAGCAAGTTCCGCCGGTGCGCAAGCTTTGCCTTCGACGGCCCTGCAGGCTTCATCAAGGCGTTTATCGCCGCCACAGCAATAATCGGTTCCCAACGGCTCGAAGACTTTTGTGGAGGCCGGTGTGGCGAGAACAGTTTCCTTAACTATTTGGGTTCCGTCGATATCCACGCCGTTTCTCCCTTTCCACCAGGCAGGATGCCCAATGCCGTCCATTCTAACGCAGGCCGGTTGCCATGGTTTTGCCGCGCAACCTCCTCGCAAGCGCGTTTTGTACGACCCATTGCAGTTCTTCTTCGGAGAGCGGGTAACTGATATAGTCCAGAATGCCGAGTTCGAGGGCATCGATTCGCGTCCCCGAAGAACATGCACCCTTGCAAACAACCACCATCCCGGCGCCTTTCCAGTGCACAGTCGGAAGTAATTCGTGGAATGTGCCGTCGGGCAAATGCGCGGAGCAAAGTACCAGGGAGACTTCAATGCGATCCAGAATATCGCGTGCTTCCCGAAGACTTGAGGCGCCGATAGGCTTCGCTCCGAGTGCAAAGACGGTGCGTTCTACAGCCCTCAGAATGCGGTTATCGGGTATGACGACAAGGATGCCGGGCGGCGACTCATTCCTTTGCTCGGACGCACCCTCAACGTCCGTTGAAATAACAGCGAAAGACATTGCCTGGCCGGGCGGATCTGTTGATGGCCTGTTCATTTTTCCACTCCTTCGGATAGTGATTGGGCCGCATCATTCGGTGCGGTCCGTCCCGCTGGCCCGCTCTGCGAAAAGCTTCATGATTCACGGGCGTCCAGTTGCGGATGCGGTTCCCTCGTGCAACCGCGCATCTTCGCGCTTCAGGCACTCATGGGCTGCTTCAAAAATCAGATAAGCCGAGTTCCCGCGAACGATGCAGTTGCCTCCTGCCTCTGAATACATTGCTGCCATTTCAGGGTCGGGCTGAGCAGCTTCCAGCAGCACAATCCGCGGCTTGTGCGAAAGCTGACGGAATGTTTGCCAGATTTCTTTTGGATCTACTTCCGGAAGATATTCGCCGAGCAAAACAGTATCAAATTGGCTCGAGCGGAGCTGTTCGATTGCTTCGCGTCCGCCCCAGGCTGCGGTGGTTTCGTACCCGTTGTCCTCGAAATAAAATGCCAGCCTCGTTATGAGATCGTGGTCTGCGGCGGCGATTAGAATGCGTTTTTTCACTGGCATGATTTCTTTTTCCCCTTGGCCCCGGCAAGCAGTCGCTGCCGCAATGCGCCCGTTGCATCGCGGAACATGGATTCGGGTTTTAATCTATGGAATTGCAGGCGCGATTGCGAGGACTAAAGTCACAGGCCCCCCAATTATAGAGAACTTGGTCCACGGGCAGTCGTCAGCTTTCCCGAAGCACGACGACAGTGACGTCAGCCATGGGCCGGCCGTGCGAGAACCCATCCATCGAGGCAAAGACTCCTCGAGCGGTCCTTCCGGCGAGTTGTACGCGCGTCTGAGGAGTTCGAAAAAAGCTTGACTTTCCGGGCGGAAAAGTATACACTTGTAGCGTGGTCTGGGCCAGATTCTGCGGCCTTTGATAGGCTAGACCATCGTATTTGCGATTTCGGCTCCGGTTCGGCCATTTCGGCAATGAAAGATTGTCGGCTCTTGTGTATCTCATTGTTGTACACACAGTTGCATAGGGCTCGGCCTGAACAGGCGAGGGGAAATGGGACAAAAACACGTCAATTTTAAAAAACGAACCGGAGAAGTTCTTTAGAATCAATCACGCTGTGTCAAAATAGAGCAAGAACGAACCGGAACGAACCTGAAAACGAACCGGAGAAATTATTGAAAATATGTGCCAGCCAACAAAATGAACCGGAAGGAACCCGGGAGTAAGACAGGGTCAAACTAGCCTATTTCAGCAAGGCAATTCCCCCGTCGCACGCCCCCGTCGGTTGAAGCCGGATCCGGCAGGGGATTGCACGAGCAGGGCTGAGGTTCCTAGGTGAATTTTTGACAAGCCGCGACCAAATATTGTAGTTTTATTGAATTTAAGGAGAGAAAGCATTGCGTAAATTGCCGATTGCCATCGTCGCGTGTACCCTCGCGCTGTCTGCGTGCAGCATTGCAGGTTCGTTGAAGTCCAAAGACGCCATCAAGGGCGCGATTGAAGCGCACCTTCGCGACAACCCCCACCTGTCGCTGAAGAACTTCAATACCGAGATTGAAAGCGTCGAGTTCAAGGACGACACCGCCGATGCACTGGCCAGGTTCGTCTCCAAGGCAGAC
>DASRCX010000030.1:0-19595 GCA_035652895.1 Terriglobia bacterium | reverse complement strand
CTTCGTTCCGGGATCTTCGTGTACGCGCCTTCACCGATCTGGTAACTGGGGTTCAGCTTGTGATAACTGCACCGACAGAGGACAATGCCCGCTCGCGCCGCATCATGCAGCCACTCGTCCGGGATTTGAACGCGCATGCGGCCTTCAAAGAAATAATGCCATTTGTTCCAGACCCCAACCAGGGGCAGGGTTTGTGCGAGCCACGGCAATGTGATGGTACGCTTCAGAAATGCTCTTCTTTTCATGATGCGCAGCCTGCATAGGTGAATTTCCAGTTAATTCCTCGGCAACTCGATCCGATAAAGCGCGTGATTGTCCGCATCGAATTCCAGTCTCGTCCCAGTATGTTCGATGTTAATACTCTTTCCGTTTTCATTCATAACTTGCACGTTCTTCGGCCAGACACTGCCAACGCGACTGAGCCTGATATGAAGGCGGTCCCTGGCGCTGCGCTCATAATGGATGTCCAAAACCATATCCCGGTAATGGAGGTTGCGCAACAAAAAGTCCTTGCCCTGAGAAACAATCGCCTCAGGCAATCTGCAACGATAAGACCAGCACCGAAACTGCTCGCGGTCACTTCGGTCATCACAATCTGTTGGACGTATTCTACCAGCCAAGGTTCCTTTCCCCAATCCACTTTGCGTGCAATCCTCGAGGTCCGGGTGGGCGCGAAGCTGTGCTTCTGAAACCAGAATGTCAGAGCCGATTGATATTTATCAGCCGCTCCGGCAACACCCGCCCTGTTCAAGCGGCAGGCGCGCAGCCAACGATAAAAATGCGTCATCCAGCATCGGTCTTGATAAACTTGAACACGCGAAGTGATTCAGGGATGTCGCCGATGGATTCTGCACAATATAGCGCCTGGCTCCGGGATCTGGCCCTGGATCTCCGATGGTCATGGGACCATGCGGCCGACGAACTTTGGGCTCATCTTGATCCGGAACTCTGGAAGCTTACACACAATGCATGGGTCATCCTCCAGACAGTCTCACGTGAGAGGCTCGACCAATGCCTGGCAGATCCAGCCTTTTGCGAAAAACTGGAGAAGGCGCGCCGTTACTTCGAGTATTACGATACGCGTAAACACTGGTTCACGACGGCGTATCCTGATCCTCCATTCAAGGCAATCGCCTATTTCAGCATGGAGTTCATGCTGAGCGATGCTCTTCCGATATATTCGGGAGGACTTGGTAACGTCAGCGGCGACCAACTCAAGGCGGCCAGCGATCTGGGTGTTCCTGTTTATGCCGTGGGGCTCTTATATCAGCAGGGTTATTTCCGCCAGAGGATCGATGCCGATGGTCATCAGGAACCACTCTATCCCTATAACGATCCAACGCAGTTGCCGATCTCTCCACTCCGCGAGCCTAACGGGGAATGGCTGCGAGTATCCATCCAGTTACCGGGTGTTCGACTCTACCTGCGCACGTGGGAAGTTCGAGTGGGGCGCGCGCGTTTGTTTCTGCTCGATTCGAATGATCCGGCGAATCTGCCCGACTATCGCGGTCTGACTTCAGAGTTGTACGGGGGCGGTCCGGAAACCCGCCTGCAACAGGAGCGAATCCTCGGGATCGCCGGCTGGCGACTGTTGCGAGCGCTGGGACTGCGTCCGGAAGTCTGCCATCTTAATGAGGGTCACGCAGCGTTCGTTGTACTGGAGCGCGCCCGCGAATTCATGGAAGAATCAAAGCTGCCATTTGACGAGGCGCTGGTGGCGACCCGTCCCGGCAACCTCTTCACCACCCATACACCGGTCGAAGCCGGGTTTGACCGCTTCTCACCGGCCCTGATGAAACGGCACTTCAGCCGCTACGCGGAAGTGCGGCTTGGAATCCCGCTCTCCCAACTCCTGGGCCTGGGCCGTTTGAATTCGGCGGACGATTCGGAGCCATTCAACATGGCATACCTCGCCATTCGTGGCAGCGGCGCAGTAAACGCCGTGAGCCGTCTGCACGGCGAAGTCAGCCGGCGATTGTTCCAGCCACTGTTTCCACGCTGGCCCCGTGCGGAGGTACCGGTCACCCATGTAACAAACGGTGTTCATGTCCCGACTTGGGATTCGGGGCCGGCGGACCGAGTCTGGACAGAGGCCGCCGGCAAGGACCGATGGCGTGGGGACCTCGAAGAATTGGCTGGCGCGCTAGACTCTATCCCGGCCGTTGAACTCTGGAAGATGCGAACGGAGAATCGCCATCAGCTTGTCGAATACGTCCGCTCCTACCTCTCACTCCAACTCGCCGGACACGGGGCAAGTCCTGAAGAAATTGACCAGGCGGCTCACATCTTCGATCCGAATTCGCTGACGATTGGGTTCGCACGGCGCTTTGCCACTTACAAGCGGCCCAACTTGATGCTGCAGGATCCTGAGCGCCTGCTCCGAATTCTGACGAACCGCGAAAGGCCAGTTCAGCTCGTTATAGCCGGAAAAGCGCATCCTGACGACCATGATGGCCAGGAGATGATCCGCCAGTGGATCCACTTTATCCGCAATACGCCCGCGCGGCAGCACATCGCATTTCTTGCAGACTACGACATGCAGATGGCCGAACATCTGACCCGCGGCGTCGACTTGTGGATCAATAACCCCAGGCGGCCGTGGGAAGCCAGCGGAACCAGCGGGATGAAAGTGCTCGTCAACGGAGGTCTGAATTTCTCAGAGCTTGACGGTTGGTGGGCCGAGGCATACTCACCGGAAGTGGGATGGGCAATAGGAGACGGGCAGGAGCACGATTCCGACCCTGAATGGGACCGCAGAGACGCTGAACAGATTTATTCGCTGCTCGAAAACGAGATTATACCCATGTTCTATCAGCGCGATGTGGCAGGGGTTCCGACCGCCTGGATCGAAAAGGTCCGCGCAAGCATGTCCCGCCTCACACCAAGATTCTCCGCCAATCGCGTGGTCAGAGAATATACGGAAACTCATTACATAGCGCGTGCGAACGCCTACCGTGAACGAATAATGTCTGGGACCGGGGCCCTGGAAGGTCTTGTCCGTTGGCGGAGAGAAGTTGAAAGGTCCTGGACTCATCTCCGCTTCGGGTCGCTCAACGTAACTTCGCATGATGGGCTACACATTTTTAATGTTCAGGTCTATCTGCATGAATTGAGCGCGGAGGCCGTGCGGGTCGAGTTATATGCTGACGCGACGGACGGAACCCATGCCGAGGTTGTAGAAATGAAATGCGCCGCTCCACTCGTTGGCGCCTCCAACGCGTATCAGTACACGGCTTCTGTTCGAGCGACCCGCCCGGCAAATGATTTCACGCCTCGTATCGTGCCTTATCACCCGTTGGCTTTGGTCCCACTCGAGTGCGCACGAATTCTCTGGTACAGGTAGAGCGCCTGTTACCTGCCAACGATTCTATTTCCGGAAATGCATTGCCCGCCGCTCAAACGTTCCCGGCCGCAAGGGCTCCCTTCTACGCGTATGGATGAAATTCCTCGAAGCTGAATCACCACCCTGATTGCTATCAGCCCGCGAGAAAGCTGCCGATTGCAGCTGAATCTCTGGTGGATTACAACACAGCCGCATCCGCCAATTTGCGAATTTCGGGTGACGACAAGGAAATTTCCGGACGACGCTGAATAATTACACGTAAGCGGTGCCCCGGGAACGGCGAAGAATCCCCTTTCGAACGGGTGAGCACGATCCGGGAAATTCAAGTGTCGAATCTCATGTAGTCTTCGGAAGGCTTTGAAACCAGGTAAATCTTTAAGATTGTTGGTCGGGGCGCCCAGATTTGAACTGGGGACCTCTTGGTCCCGAACCAAGCGCGCTACCAGGCTACGCCACGCCCCGACTAGGCTGCACAACGCCGGCGAGTGATCCAAAAAAGAATAAAACTCAGGCGGCCTTTCGAGGACCCATCACTCGCCGCTCATCACGCGACAAACAATTACTGGTCGGGACGGCCGGATTTGAACCGGCGACCACTTGCACCCCAAGCAAGTGCGCTACCAGGCTGCGCTACGTCCCGGCAATCGGCGACTTTATGCTCAATTATAGGCTGAATCGAGCAGAGATTCACGCTAGCATCATCGGGAAACTATTGTCAAGATTCCCTCAAGCTCACGCTTGATGGCTTGCACATGGGCGGTGCTCAGGCGGGATTGACCGCGTGACAATGTGTCCGCTGTTTCGCCGGAATTCCCTGCAAGGTACTTGCGCGCGCCTTCGATGGTGAACCCTTCTTCGTAAAGCAAGCGCTTGATCTCAAAGACCATTTCAACATCCGGCTTGCGGTATAGGCGATGGCCAGTCGAACTCTTCACCGGCTTAAGCGTCGGGAATTCCGTTTCCCAGTATCGCAGGACATAGGGCTTGGTCTGCGCAAGCCGGCTGACTTCCCCGATACGGAAGTAGAGTTTGTCCGGAATCGCCAGAGTGGCAGGCGAAGTCCGGACTCGAAAGCTTCGACGCGGCTTGCGTTGTTTCAGCATCGCCTCGATCAGGTTCGAGAAGTTCAGGGCCTGGAAGCCATCTTAGAAAACCCACAGCCAGTCGTCAAGCCTCGATATCAGAAATGGTGTTGCCTCCTCGGGCTTGGCAAATTGACCGGAACCAAGTCCAGGATCGGGTTAAGTCAGGCTATTTACCGCTTACAGTCGGCTCTTTGTCGTGGCCCGGTTCCGCAGACAGCAGTACCCCCTCTTCCCGCCAATTGACCAGCGTGACCTTCCAACGGGCTGCCTGGAACGCGCGCACCGTCCATGCGTATTGGTCCCTGGAACTTTGCGCATAAATGTAACAGGGTCCGGCTGAAGCGACAAAGCTCCGAAACGGCAGCACATTGAGACCTGCCCAGGACTTCATCTCAATCAGGCCGCGGTCAGGATCATCGGTTCCCGTGTACTGAACAGCCAATCCGGGGTCAGCAAGGTAAATCAACCGTGTACCAAGGGCAGGTGGAGCGCCGTACGTGAGTTCAGTGAAGTTTGTCGGGCCTGAAATCACGATTGGCGCATCACCCTGGGCGTTTGCTTCGAGAAATGCGTAAGTTGAATCCTTGAGTGATCTTTCCATTACCAGGCGCCGGTAAGTCTGAGCCTGTTTGATGGTGAGAAATGCGCAAAGCAATAAGCCCAAGGCAAGAGCCGGCGCTTCCTGCCCCTCCAGTGCGCTGTAAAGCCCCCATGCGATGATGATGCTCAAGCCGATCACCGCCGGCAACGCATACGGATCCGAATAGGCACCGACAACGGTTTTAGCCAAAATGACTCCAACGGCGGGTATCAGCAGGAAACCAATCACCGCAGCCACTTCGTGCGGGGGAACATCGGGTATTGTCCGCTGCCGTCGTTCGTCTGCTTTCGAGCGAAGGAAGGAACAATAAATAGCCACCGCCAGCAACATCACGAGCAAAGGAACCGCGGACGGAGCCAGAAGGAAATGCTCATAATAGTACCCGATCGAAGACCAGCGAGGCTTTGCCCAGAAGTGCGGAGCGAATTTCCGCGCACTCTCGATGAGTGGCAGAAAAATCAGCAGAGGTGACATTGACAGTATCAGCGCCAGCCAAACCCCCGCATCGAACTTCTTGCGACGAAACGTCCGCGCAAGTTCCCCCATGCCCAAGGGGAACAGGCCGAGGACGGCATAGTAGTGGCACGAAACCGCCGCGGCGAGACTGACAGCCAGACCCGTCAGGGCAAGGGTCCGACGCCGTCCTTCCCCTGCCCACATCCAGCAGAGCAGAGCAAATGACGTGAAAGCGACTACGAGAGCATAGGCCCGCCCCTCGACAACGTAGTTGAAGGCCGTCGTCATGAACGGGAATAGCATGGATATGAAACCAAAGACGGGCGACGTCCTCCGGGAAACCAGGCAAAACAAGCAGGAGCACATCAACCCGAAGGCCAGGATTTCCGGCAGCCTTATCGTTAAGCCAGAGGTCCCCAACATGCACACAGAAGCGCGGGTTATTGCAAAAGAAAGTGGAGGGGTCTGCTCAGCGCCTGTTTTCAACGCGGCCCAGATGTCATCAAAATGGGGAAGGCGGGAAATATAAAGAGTGAAGAGTTCGTCGTTCCAGAGGATCTTCTTCGCACCAATCAAACCAAAACCAGCCGTGTAAATAAAGAAGAAAAGCACTAACAAGAACCGCTGACTCCGAGCGATTCTCTCCAACAAAGCTTTGGTGCGACAGAGAGACGGCACGCGCCGGGAGGCGCTCATGTCAGTTTTCACCTTAGTTTCCGGAAGGATTCGGGTCGGCCCCAGTCCCCGACAGTCTTACGCAGGATTTGTTCTTTTTGGAATACCACTGGAACCACAAACAGAGTGTGCAGTTCGATCAACCAGTAATACTCAGGCTCAGCCACCGTAGTCGCCACGCCGGACTCGCCAGGCGGTCCGCAATAGCACACGGAGATAAGCAGGGCCCACCCCAAGCAGATTGAATGAGGAATGGCCCATGCCCGCCGACCGGTCAATCCATGAGGCAGGGACTTCCCGAATGCAGTAGTCCTTCAGAAGAGGCTTCAGGCCTGTTTCGACATTTGCTGCAAAATGGTCTTCTTCAATGTCAAGATCCTTGAAAATCTCCGCGCGGTAGAGCTTTAAATTGTTCGAAACGTCGCGTACCCGCTTGCCCAGCAGCAGATTCACCAGCAAGTGATATCCGCGGTTGCAGATTAGCTTCGAGAACGGATAACGGACCAGCGCCGACTCCGGAGAAAATCGGCTGCCGACCGCGCCGTCGCAACCCTCCGCCACGGCATCAAATAGCCCATGGAGTTCCGAAGCTATTGCAACGAAGTCACAATCAATTGACAGGATATACTTGCCAGTCGCAGCGGCATAACCGTCGCGAAGTGCGCGGCCCACGCCATTCGGAGGGTCCCGTTTGAGAAGTTTCACCTTCGGGTTTGACCTCGCCAGGGACTCTCCCACTGCGGCAGTTCCATCCGTGCTGTTGTCGTCAACGATCACGATCTCGCGGATATAATCGCCATACATTCCAAGAAGGGTCCCTACCAGCCGCTCGATATTTGCCTCTTCGTTATGACAAGGAACTACGACCGATACGGCCCCCAAAAGCTCGTGGTGCACTGCAAGATTGGTCGGCGGTGGGGTCTCCACGGGAGAAGAGCCAGGCTTGGCGCCGCGGAAGCAGACCGACCTTGCAAAACAGCGGGCAATCGGGCTCTTTTCAAGGATCAGCTCTATGGGCGGACCCACCGCAGATTGAGGCGCAGGAAGGACCTCGATAAATTCAATTTCCACATCTCTGAATCCCCAATCAGCCGCTGCCGCACGCAAACCTTGAACGCCGACGCCTCTCGGTGAACCTGCGCCAGCGTCGCGTCGGCTGAACAGTCTCGTGACCTTTTGAAAAACAGCGGTAAGGCGCGTCGCGTTAGGCGCGAAGAAAATAAACTGGCCGCCGGGTTTCAGGCATCGAAATGCGGTATCGATAACGGTGGGATATAGCCGATCGTCCAAAATGTCGGAAGCGACAACGTAGTCGAAGGTTTGGTTGGAAAGTGCCGATTCGAAATTCTTCAGCAGTATAGATGTTGTGTTCGGCAGCCTTCTCGATTGCGCCTTGTGCGCTAAGTCTCCGTTGAATGTCGCGGCCGTAAGATGATTCCGCCCCGCAAGAACTGAAGCGAGATGAGCAGTCCAAATGCCGCTGCCGGCGCCGATCTCGAGGACTTTGCGACCCGGAAAGACGGGCAGTGAACGCGCTGCCAGGATCGCCCTGCGGTGAAGCCTTTTCGAGGTCCTGCCGGGATGGCGCTGCCACTCGATCTCGCGGGATCGTTCAATCTCACGCCAAAGTTGCAAATCCGCAGGCCAGTTCTCACGCAAATCAAGGCTTTCGGGCCCACCTTCGCGACCTCTAGCGACAGGCGCTTCAAGCGCTTGCCCCCATGCACCGGCATGGACGTTCAACTCCAAGCTTCGCCCCTCCCAGCCTTGCCAGGCTTGCCTTCAAATCAGTCCCGTTCCATTCGAACCGCCTACTTTTCAATCCCGCAGAAGCCACCCTCATCAACGGCATGTCGATCATGACGCTTCTAATGCTGCACACCGGCAGGAAGCATCTCAGCGCCGGCTGATTGCGCCTTTGTGCGGACCTCGACAATCTCTGCAATGATCTGGCTCACGCTGCGATCGACTTTCCAGGCCGGGAAGTGCGAGCGCAGCTTACTGAGGTCCGAGATATAACAGATATGATCGCCCACGCGGTTCCTCGGGTCGTATCGGTAGTTGACAGCAAGGCCCATTCCTCCCAGCAGGTCGATCGTTTCAAGAATGGAAATGCTGTTTTGCCTTCCGCCGCCAAGGTTATAAACTTCGCCACATTTCGGAGAGCGGGAGAATTCCAGCATAAGCCGGGCGACGTCATCGCAATGGATCTGGTCCCGGACCTGCTTCCCTTTATACCCGAAAATCGTGTATTCCCGGCCGGTCACGGCGCAATCGACAAGATAGGCCAGATAGCCGTGCAATTGCACGGCAGCATGCTGAGGGCCGGTCATGCATCCCGCACGAAAGATCCCGATCGGCATCTGGAAGTATCGGCCGAACTCCTGGCACATCACATCTGCCGCCAGCTTCGATGCTCCAAAGACTGAATGAAGGCAGGCGTCGATGGACATTGTTTCATCGATCCCGTCCCGTCCGTCCGCATAATCGTAGCGCGTGGCCTGTTCGACCAACGGCATCGAATTGGGGCGGTCTCCATAAACCTTGTTGGTGCTCAGAAAGCAGAACGGCGTGTCGCGGCAGTAATCCCGCGCCGCGACCAGCAGGTTCAGCGTCCCCACAGCGTTTACATCGAAATCTTCGTAGGGTATCGACGCGGCCCGATCATGTGAAGGCTGCGCGGCGGCGTGAATAATCAAGTCCGGCCGCTCTTCACGCATCAGGCTGCGCATCGCCGCGCGGTCTCGAATATCCAGAGCAAAGTGGCGGTACCCTACGAACGACTCCTGGAGGAACCTGACTGTTGGCGCGATGGATCCCTGCGGGCCGAAAAAATACTCCCGCATGTTGTTGTCAACGCCAATAACCTCCCAGCCTTCCCCGCAAAGCAGTCGTGAACAGGCATACCCGATCAGGCCGCCCGAACCTGTGATTAGAGCTCTCATTATCATTAGAATGTACTTACCCCGCATGGCGATTGCAAAGTGACGAACCTTCTAGTAACCTTCGAGTAATTGAACGGCCTGGCCAGGCCCGCATGCTGGCGCTCCTTCCCTGCCTGCGATCCCGACAACACACAGGTCCCTGACCCTGCCGACACATAAGGCTGTGATGTCAGTCACATCATCAGGTTTGCGCTGTTGTTATAAGCAAGATGGAAGGGGGGCTGATATGGTTACTGCATTCTTATGGATCGTGGCGTTGGCCGTGGCGGCGTTCCTGCTGTATCGGATTTTTTCAAGTGCGCTAACATACTTCCGCTTGCGGGGAAAACGCCTGGTAACCTGTCCTGAAACTCACCAGACTGCGGCCGTCGAGATTGATGCCAGAGAGGCCGCCCGCGAAGCATTGACTCACACGCCGCAGATGCATCTTTCCCAATGCAGCAACTGGCCTGAACGCAAAGACTGCGGACAGCAGTGTCTGCAAGAGATCGCCATGCGGCCTTCGGATTGCCTTGTTCGGAACGTTGTGATCGACTGGTTCAGCGACAAGGACTGCGTCTTCTGTGGCAGGCCGATCGCAGAAGTCAAGGAATGGTGGGTGGACCATAAACCCGCGCTGCTGACACCCGAAAAAGAGATCATCCCATGGAATGAATTCCCTGCTGAAAAGCTGCCGGAGCTTTTTAACAAATGCGCGCCAGTCTGCTGGTCGTGCAGTGTGACGGAAACGTTCCGGAAACAACACCCTGAACTTGTCACTGACCGTGCGGCTACACCGCTGCGCATACGCCACATCAAATGACCGCCGCGGCCGGCAATGCTGCGGAAGGGATAAGAATGCTTGGCCTTAGCGGCACAGGCCCGCGGGCAACTCTGTCGCTTCAATCGCCTCACTTACTCAATCAAGGTGAAAAACCTCCTCAAGCTCCTGCATCATCTCATCAGGGCGCGAGCCGTCCAACGATTCAAAATAAGGTGCCATCATCTCCTGCCACCGGGCATTGACTTCTTCGTTGGACATCTCTGCCACGGCGGTTTTCAGGTCGGTTGGCGTCTCGAAATACCCAAAGAGCGTTCCATCGTTCCGCATGAAGAGCGAGTAATTGTGCCAGCCTGTGCGACGAAGCGCGTCCAGCATCTCCGGCCAAACGTTCTTATGGTGCTTCTTGTACTCATCGATCTTCTCAGCCTTAACCTTCAACATGAACCCAACCCGTTTCATTTCGCCTCCTCCGAGTTGATTTCAGCACCGACCCGGTATTAAACCACCTAAAGACGCGAAGATGCCAGTGCTTCTATTGCTCGTGCCGCCCGGAACATGTCAACAAACGTTCAAGCCCGATATCACCAAGCCGCGGCGGTCTTGTTTCTTCGCAAATTCATGGTCGGCAGACGTCGAAGGCTTTCCCCTGTAGCCATGGGACTTCGCCAAAAAGTTGAAATGGCAGACTAACAGATGTATACCGTAACAGGATAAGGATGGGCCGGATGGATTCACGGTGGGGTCCGGACAGAAATACAATCAAGCAATCTATGTGGGAGACATTTCCAAACCGCATGGTGCGGCTGCTCCTTACAACGGCTCTGTTGATCGCGGGCTGCGCGACTATCGCGGCAGGCGGTGCGCAGGGGCTGAACCTTCCGACATCAAACATTTCTCAACTCGTCAAGAATATGGCCTGGAATGAGTTGCAGGCTTCCGAGCATCCTGCCCACTACTATCGCTATATTCAACGCGCGATTTCATCGGATGGCTCGCGTACGACAGAAGAGATTGCGACCCGCTATGGAAGAGTCAGTCTCCTGATCGAGGTGAACAGGCATCCGCCGGACCCGCAGCAGGTTGCGAAAAACGAGCAGTTGCTTTCCAGGATTGCCGCGGACGTGCAGCTTCAAGAGGCGCGCTTCAAGGACCAGCAGAGTGAACAACTGCGGCGGGACAACGTTATCAAAGACATGCCTGCCGCCTTTACTTATACATACGCCGGGAGAGATGCAAACGGCACGATCATGCTGAAGTTTCAACCAGCGCCCGATTTTTCTCCAAGTTCGCGGCAATCTTTGGTGCTCGAAGGCATGGCCGGCGAGATGTGGATTGATCCATCTTCGCAGCGAATGGTCAAAGTTGATGGAACACTGATCCGGGATGTGACCATTGGTTGGGGCTTTTTGGCGCGTCTGAGAACGGGCGGGCGGTTTCTGCTGGAGCAAGCGAAAGACGCAGACGGAACGTGGCAGCAGACCCTGCTTTCCGTCCGCTTCGATGGAACGGAGTTCATCTTCAAACCCATTCACATTCACGAGACCATTGTTCGCTGTTGCTTCGAACGCGTCCCCGATGATCTCACCATACGGGACGCTGTCCATATGCTCCAAACCAGCACTGCTCTGCCGAGCGGATGGCAGTCACATCTGGATGATATTCTGAAATCTTCAAGCCTGCCTTGAAGCTCCGTGTCCAAGCCTTGGCCCTTCGAATGGGTAATGGATCCTGAGGCATCTGACGATTTTGATGGTTTGGGAACAGTTGCGCTTATGACCAATGACGCCGAGGCTGGCCGCGTTGCACCTCAGCCATTGACCGCTGTTGACAGGTTTTTTAATGGCTCGCTGTTGCTGATGCTCGCAATCAGCTTTGTGATGCTGGCATCAACAGGAAAGCTGAACTCTCTTTGGATGGGCCTGGTTTTCATTGCAATTGCTATCAGGCTGTGCGGATACGCTCGCAGTTGGGAATTGCAACTTCCCTCGCCTCTCGTAACTTGCCTCACCGTGCTCTACATCCCCTTTTTCTTTCTGGATTTTCTGGTTCTGTCCACAGGCCTCAGCATGCTGCAAGGCTTGTTGAATGCTGCTGTCCATCTCGTTCTGTTCGCAACCATCATCAAAGTTCTTTCCGCACGAACTCACCGCGACGACGTTTATCTTGCCGCGCTGTCGCTGCTGATGGTGCTTGCAAGCGCCGTGCTGACGATCAATACAAACTTTCTGCTGTTCTTCGCGATCTACATCGTCCTCGCAGTGGCTGCATTTATCAGCCGGGAAGTCAGGCAATCTATTGAACTCGCTAAAGGGCCCAGGACGGGCATTTTTCTTGCAGCGGCCGGGAGCCCGGCAAAAATCGACCGGTCTCTCGGGATGACGGCCGCCGTGCTTGGCCTGGGAATCGTCCTGGCGGCCCCAGTCCTGTTCTTTGTTATCCCGAGGTATCGCTCCGGTTATCTGACAGGACTCGAGCCCCGCACACAGAATATTACTGGCTTTTCAGAAACCGTCAAACTGGGCGATCTTCGTCACATCATGCGCTCGGGAGCGGTGGTTTTTCGGGTTTTGCCAGAAGATAGTCCCGTAAACTATCAGGGCGTTTTGTGGCGCGGACTTGCACTCGCCAGCTTTGACGGTAAGCACTGGTATAACAATGACACGACGCTAACGACTGTGCCGCCGGTCTCCCACGGGCGCTTCATAATCCCTCGTGATCCAGGCGCGGAGAGCCGCCCCGAAAAAGCGCTTCGCTATAAGGTCCTGTTGTCTCCTATTTCGTCAGATGTCGTGTTCGCCGCGGCATCCGTACGGCAGACTGCGGGCCGGATGCGGCTTCTGACAGTGGATGAAACAGGTTCCCTGCACGACCCTCAGCATGTCTTTTCAACGACGCAATACGAGGTGGTTTCGCAGGTCGGTTTGCCTCCGCCCGCAGTATTGAGTAAGT
Source organism: Terriglobia bacterium (assembly GCA_035652895.1). Taxonomy (GTDB): domain Bacteria; phylum Acidobacteriota; class Terriglobia; order UBA7540; family UBA7540; genus SCRD01. The sequence goes on along the minus strand of DASRCX010000030.1, from coordinate 6,778 downwards.
CGTCCGAGGATTACCCCGGTGACATACGCCGCCTGTATCTAAGCCTCCCACCTGACCTTAATCCCAAGGTCCGCCAACTTGCGAAAAGAATCGCATCAGCAGCCACGAGCAACTATGCCCGCGTGGTGGACGTGCAAAACTACCTTCGCAGTAATTTTGAGTACACGCTTGAGCCGCAGGGCATCGACTCGGCGGACCCGATGGGCAGCTTTCTTTTCAAATCGAGAAAAGGCTATTGCGAATATTTCGCTTCCGCCATGGCCGTCATGCTCCGGACCCTCGGCATCCCGGCCCGCCTTGTGAATGGCTTCCAGACCGGGTCCTACAACCGTTTCGGCAAAGACTTTGTGGTCAGGGCACGCGACGCTCACAGTTGGGTCGAGGTCTATTTTCCGTCGTACGGATGGATACCTTTTGACCCGACGCCGCCCGACCCTCATCCCGTGGTCGCCTCCGAGCTGGACGATTACATGGATGCACTCAGCCTGTTTTGGAGCGAGTGGGTGATCAATTACGACTTCTCACACCAGATGCAACTCGCTGCTCAGGTTGAGTCGCAGTCGCGAGCACTTCAACAGAATGCCCAACATCGGTTTGGTCTGCTGCGCAACGAAATGGCGGGTCTGGCATTGAGGCTGAAAGATGCGGTGGCCGCGCGCAAATTTCTTCTGCTGCTGGCCGTGATTGGGATCTGCGCAGGTCTCTTACTTGCCGGGTCCGAGTGGAACATCAAGGAACTTAAGTTCCGGTGGGTATGGATGTTCCCACGTCCCAGCAGGCCGCTGAGTTTACGGGAGGCAACTTTCAGCTATATGCGACTTCTCGACATCCTCGGGAAAAAGGGGTTTCGAAAGATGCCCTCAGAAACGCCGATGGAATTCGCAAAGAGGCTTGCGTTAACGCCGGTTTTCGGCCCTGCCAAAGAGTTCACGCATCTCTATTACGCAACCCGATATGGCGAAGAGAGTCTCTCAGTGGCCCGTCTTCGAGAATTGCTCCGACAGATTTCAGAAGTCGCGGTCCATTCGCCCAAGAAAATATGAGCCGCGAGTCATGGGATGGATTTCCCTCCGTCCACTGCGAAGACCTGCCCCGTAACAAATTCACCGTGACAGGCAAGGTGCAAGACCATATTTGCAATATCTTCTGGACGTCCGGCTTTTCGAAGCGGGGTCGATCGAATTATGCGATCAAGCGGTCTGGTTCGCTTCTCACCGGACATCATGATCGTGCCGGGAGCTACAGTGTTGACCCGAATGTCAGGCGCAAGGGCCTTGGCCAGGCACCGCGTCAGCATAATAAGCCCCGCTTTGGAAGAACAATAGTGCATGTAATCCGGCCACGCCTGAAGCCCGCCGAGCGATGAGATATTGATGATGCTGCCTCCCCTCCCGCGTAGCATGATGCGCGCCGCTTCCTGCGCGCAGAAGAACGGCCCCTTGAGGTTCACACTGAGTACACGGTCCCACTGCTCTTCCGTGAGTTCGTCCCATGGCGCAGGAAAGAAAATGCCGGCATTGTTGACCAGGACATCAAGTCGGCCAAACTTCCTCTCCACTGATTTGAACATTCGCCGCACTTGCACGGAATTAGAAACATCCGCGCGCAATGCAACCGCCTCCGCCCCCAGCGCGCAGATCTCCCGCACGACGGCCTGGGCACCACTGCGCGACTGGTTGTAGTTGACCACGACACTCGCGCCGGCGCCCCCCAGCGTCAGGGCAATTTCCCGTCCAATACGTCGACCGGCGCCCGTGACAAGCGCCACCTGGCCATCGAGAGGGCGATGATGGATTTCAACTGACATTGTTGTTTTGAAACGCAGAGATGATTATATACGCCATATCAGGAATCCGGCATCAAGAGACGCAACACTCCTTTCGCCACCTTACGTTTCCCAAATCCGTACCGGGCCCTGCTTGACCGCCTGCGAGATTTGCCCCTAGAATTTGGAGTTTGCCGAACATTCATTGGAGCTTCGCGAATGTGACTTGAGGTCCGAACCCGCGCTGATGCAGTTTCGCTTATAAATCCAGAACTGCAAGCCGAGGATTGCAACCGCGGACGAAGGAGCAGAGTTCTCGCTCACGAAGAGAAGGGATTTCAGGCGTGGCCTTGCCTGAAGTTATTATTTATTCGAAGCCGGATTGTTGCCTCTGCGACAAGGCCAAAGAGCAGTTGAAGAGACTTCAAGTTAAACATAGCTTTGCACTGCGAGAGATTAACATTCTGGAGGACTTAGAGTCTTGCCACGCGTTCAGGGATGAGATTCCCGTTATCTTTGTTAATGGCAGGAAAGCCTTCAAGTACGGCTTGGATGAAAAGCAGTTTGCGCGGCTGCTTAAGGCAGGTTGAAGAGAGCCCACAAACTCGCGGGAACAATACCCTGCCCGTAGCCGTCCTCAAAAGTTGAAAAGGACCCAAACCGACATGAAACTCGACGTTCTCTCTATTGCAGCTCATCGCGATGACACAGAACTGACATGCGGCGGAACAATCATTAAAATGGTCGAGGCCGGCTATCGAGTTGGGATTCTCGACCTGACCGCCGGTGAGTCGGGCACGCGTGGCAATGCCGCCCTGCGCGAACGCGAAGCGGCCAAGGCATCGCGAATCATGGGAATCGCGCACCGTGGAAACCTGTTTATGCCGGATGCCGGCATCGAGCATCTTCGCGAATACAAGTTGAAGATTGCGCAGACAATCCGCGATCTGCAACCACGCACCGTAATCCTCCCCTATTGGAAAGGCCGCCACCCGGACCACTACACGACTGGTCAGATTGGCTACGAAGCATGCTTTTACGCGGGGCTCGCGAAGCTGCCGCTTAAGGGCAAGCCATTCCGGCCGCACAAGATTATCTATTCAAGTCTGTACATGCCTGCGGTCCGCCCGTCGTTTGTTGTGGATATTACAGCACAGTTTGAAAAGAAGCTCAAAGCCATCCTTGCATACAGTTCGCAGTTTTCCCGTGAGGAAGATATGCAGAACCTCTTCCCTTCCCGCAAGGACCTTCGCGAACGCGTGGCCTCGCTTGCGCGGCATTTTGGTCTGATGATCGGAGTGCGCTACGGCGAACCCTTCGTCATGCGCGAAGTCGCGGCCGTGGACGATATTGTCAGGATGCCGGTGAGATCAATTTAGAGTAAGGATATCCTGCGGTTCTGAAGGCAAATCGCACCGAAGCATCAACAAGACGTGCATTTCAAGACAAATGAACTCCGTTTACCCGGGGAGTTCAGAGTGCCGGTAGGCGGTTCTTCCAGCGGTTGCGGACAAACCAGATGACCCCGATCACCAGAAGAATCACAAAGACAGTATCAAAGCGATGGAAGTACGGCTCTAGATCTTTCCACCGTTCGCCGAGCTTCATTCCTGCATAAGCCAGCGCAAAACACCACGGCAGCGACCCAAGAAAGGTATACACGTTGAAGCGAAGAAAATTCATACGGGCGATTCCCGCAGGGAGGGCAATGAAAGTTCGCACAACCGGAAGCAAGCGCGCGAAAAATACCGCCCAGTCGCCATAGCGCACAAACCAACGGTCTGCCATTTCCAGATCATGGCGGGTGACGAATACATAGTGGCCGTAGCGCTCCGCCAGCGGCCTGCCACCTTTGGCCCCGATGAAATAGGCCGCAATCGAACCGATATTGCATCCCAAGGCGCCTGCTACGGCGACGCCCCACAAATTGAAGCGCCCCGTCGAAACAAGGTAGCCTGAGAACGGCATGATGATCTCGGATGGCAGCGGGATGCAGGCCGACTCAATCGCCATCAGGAGCATGACCCCCGGATAACCGGACCCTGAGATGAAGGTCACGATAAAACCGCCGACGAGTTTTACTGCCGAGGAAATCATTGATACGAGGGTTTTCCAATCCGGCGCACAGCCCGCGAAGAAGGGGCCGGCCTCATAAGCGATATAATAGACCGCTATTAGAATGCGTCAGATTCCTGCGAGAACCTGAAACCGGGAAGGGTCATGCCGTCGGCAGACTTCAGGATTTTCAAGCGCTGGACATGACTGCTTTCCCCGCCAACCTTGCGGATCATGGCGTAAGAACTGAAAGCTTCCGAATAAACTTTGGTCACCAGCCAGTTTTCCCCCGTCCCTTCTTTGCACCATACCTGGCCGGGATGTATCTTAGCTACCGCCATACTAAGAAATCCAGCCTTTCCAGCACACTGGGCTTGAACCCTCTGCCTTCGGCCCTCAACAAGATACAAAAAGTCAATCTAACTCGTCAGGGGCTTAACAGTCAACGCTCGGAACGTCCATCCTCCAAGGATCTTCTCGATCCCTCCTGCACGGCACGGCAAATCGGGGACCGGCGTTCCTTCCTGCGGTTAAGCGACTTCCGTGCAAGGTCAACCTCAGGCGTGCGCTGCCGCCCTTTCCTCCAGCCGGAGATGAAAACCGCGCACGCAGCGATGGGAGTAAATTTGGGGTCCGTAAGGATATTCGCGATATAATCGAAGCAAGGAGGACCGCCATGAGGAAACATAGGGGTGTCCCTCTCATCCTGACCTTTATGATGGTTTTGGCGTCCGTTTCGGCCGGGGCGTCCGATAAAAAGAAGGATGTCGATTCCATCGGCAACCGCAGGGTCGCTCACCGCAGCATCATTTCCGAACAGAAGGAAATTGCGATCGGCAAGCAATACGCCACGGAAATCGACCGGTCTGCACGAATTATCAAGGATCCGGTCATCAATGAATACGTCAACCGGGTCGCGCAGAATGTGGCGCGCAATTCCGATCTCAAGATTCCGCTGACCGTCAAGGTCATTGACTCTCCGGACATCAACGCCTTTGCGCTACCCGGCGGGTTTCTGTATGTCAATTCCGGCCTTCTTCAGGCGGCCACGGAGGAAGACCAAGTTGCGGGCGTCGTCGCACATGAGATCGCCCACGTTGCGGCGCGGCATTGGGCAAGCCAAATGACCAAGGCAACGATCCTGCAATATGCCATGCTGCCGCTTATCTTCACCCCCATGTCGGTTGGCGTTTATTACGGGGTCATGGAAGCCTATATGAACGGGGTGCCTCTGGCGTTCCTGAAATTCAGTCGCAACGATGAAGCCGAAGCTGACTATTTGGGCATACAGTACATGTACAAAGCGGGCTATGACCCGAACGCTTATGTAGCGTTTTTCGGTAAGATTGTGCAGGAGCAGCGGCGCGACCCCGGCTCCGTGCCCACGATCTTTGCGGACCACCCTCCAACGGCCGAGCGCATCATCAAGGCTGAACAGGAAATCAAATCCATCCTTCCCAGCCGCAACGAGTATCTCGTGAGCACGTCTGAGTTCAACGATATGAAGGCGCGGCTTGAGGGCGTGATGTCGATGCGCCGAAAGATGGAAAAGGCTGAGGGCGGCCCGACGCTCGAGAAGCGCCAGCCCGATAACAAGACTTCGCCAACCGCACAGCCAGGCGGCCAGCAGAACCCGGACGACGAAAAGCCGCCGGTGCTGAAACGCCGCGACTGAAGCATGTGCTTCGCCGACCTCCGGATTGGCCATTCTTCTCAGGGATAGAAAGGGGAGAGGAAAATCAGCTGCGCTCAGCAACGGGTGTAACACCCAGCTTGCGGAGTTCCTCGAGGTAGTATTTCCGGTAAAGGATCTCCCACTCGCCGCCGCCTTCGGGAATGCTTCGCTTGTGCGTGGCGATGCGCTGGCGGACGGTCTGCTCGATTTTTTCCTCTTCGCGGAGCAGGTCGGTCAGGATCCTCACGATCGCCTGCCGGATGTTGTTAGGCTCATCGAAAATTTCCACTTCGTCCAACTCCTCGATGGCCGTCATGATGCGGTGGGAAAGCTGAATGATTTTTTCGTGGGATAATCTCATTAGCTCGTCAGGAAGACTCCAGCCTAAAGCACGATCTTCCGTTCCCGGATAATCTGCTTCTTGATGGCCTTGAAAGCGTCTTCATAGGTTGCCCCGTATTGTTTCATCTGGTCGCTGTGTTCTTCGAGGATCCTGCGGGCTTCATCGTTGATGCGGTCCTCCACACTGAGTTCATCCAGCACGACCTGCAACATCACTTCGTTCACGTACTCCGGCTGCTCAAACTGGATCAATCCCTCAGCCGTAAGGCGCTTCAACAGCTCCCTGCTCATGTAAGTTGCGTATTCACGTGATAGTTGCATCGCGAAACACTGGGGGAGTTGACCGTCCCAAATTCGTTAGTGTATAGTTTCTACGTTGGGAGTGTCAAGGCAGGCGCAGTTTGAGCTTGCGCGGATGATCCGCTGCGCGGCCTCAAAGGGCGGTTAGCTCAGTTGGTCAGAGCGTCTGCCTTACAAGCAGAAGGTCATCCGTTCGAGCCGGATACCGCCCACCATGGATCAGGGCTCGGCTTTCACTTTCTCGCTTGCATCTGTGCTCACAACACTCTTGCCAACCGTGAGGGAAACCCCTTGCGCCCAATACACTGGGGACGTAGTTCAGCTGGTTAGAACGCATGCCTGTCACGCATGAGGCCGCGGGTTCGAGTCCCGTCGTCCCCGCCAGCAATTTCAATAAATCAACTCCACAGTACATCGTCAGACCATGGGCCACTGTAGCGGAAAATGTAGCGACTGTGCGTCTTCCGCCGTTGCCCTTAGTGTAGTGCGTCATACGGATCGTAACTTATTCAGCGCCGCTCTTGCGCGCTTGACTTTCTCCAGGATGTCGGAAGCTTTGGCCGTCCAGATGAAAGGCTTCGGCTTCTGATGAGGCTGGGCGATATAGCTTTCGAGAGCGGCGATCAACTCGTGCACGCTGG
>DASRCX010000029.1:0-57101 GCA_035652895.1 Terriglobia bacterium | reverse complement strand
ACACGCGCCTCGCGAAGCAGCTTTGCGTCGACCTTGAGAGTGATGTTTGCTTTCATAACCAGACCTCTAATGAGTAGCACATATATTCGTGCAGCACTATTATACGTGCATGCTGAAACTACATCAAGCCAGTGAACTCGTCCACAGCAGCTTCGGAAAGCTTGTGGATGGGGGGCGGAGGTCGGCAGGAGCGATGCGGTTTGCGTCGCACCGGTGTGGCAAGACGAAGGCGGATGCATTTTCGAGGGCAGTTCAGCGAGGCTGTGGACAGCCACAGCGGCGATCCTGAATTGTCGATGAGTTGGCCGGTGGGGGGAGGCGCGCTGCCGGTTAGCTGGTGTCGTCGGGGGCGGGGCGGGACAAGCTGAGCCAGAGGATCTGCCAGAGGGCGATGGCGGTGAGAATCGGGTGAGTCCCACGACGGAGGGAGCGGATTCGGTAGAGCCGCTCGATGATCAGCGCCAGACAGCCCAACAGCCAAACGACGAGTACGCTGTTCGCCTGGTGGTGGCAGATGTGCTTGAAGCCGTAACGGTTTTGGGCGTCATTGAAGCCTTGATTCTCGATGTCCCAGCGGCTCTTGGCCAGGCGGAAGATTTCCCGGCTTCCCACTTGTCGACTTGAAAAGTCCGTGAGCCAGAAGGCCTCGAACACCTTCCCGTCCGCCTTGGACTGGCGATAACGAATCACCCGCACGGTCTCCCAGCACAGCGCTTCCCAAGGGTCGAAGTCGTCGGCGTCCCAGATTTCAATGCGGTCCTCACCGGAGAGGAAAACTTGCTGCCCGCGAAATCGTTTCCGGGCCGCCTGGAGCCATGCGGGGAGATTGTCCTTGAGCCGCACGATGGCGTGCAGCCCCAGATCACCCACGTCATGAAGGAAAGGGGCGCGGGCATACTCGCCATCGGCGACCCCATAGTCGGCAAAGCGCGGGCCGAGATTCTGGACCGCACGGCGCAACAGCCGACGGCTGGCGCTGAACTCGCTATCGCCGGCTCCGTAGGGTTCGACATCGAAAGGCAGCACCAGCCCGGTTCCCACCACGCGGATCCTTGCCAACTGATGGTGGTAACCCACGACCTCCTGCTGGGGATTCCGGCAGGGACGGCACAGCCGACAGCCGGCTTCGCGTGACCGCCCCGCTCCGCTGCCATCCAAGGCCAGCCCGATGAAGCGACCGTTGTCGAAGGCCTTATTGCGCTTGGCTTGGCGGAGCGCCGTGACGGCGGCGAGCCGCGTCGTCATGGGGTCGAGCCGCTCGGTGAAGTAGCCGAGTGCGTCATCGCCGAAGCGGCGCGACACGCGTAAAGCAAGGCGGACGGGAGAATGCGCCAGCGCTTCGATCGCCGCGAAGCTGGAACGCCGCAGCCATTGCCCCATCAGCAAAGCCCAGAGCAGCGCCGAGGCCGGAAGGCGCGGCTGGGCTCGGCCATCGCCCGGGAATCGTAAGTAGGACTCCAGGCGCAGACACTTGCCCGCGTACCTCCGCCGGCGACGGGGCGTCGGCCCTTTCACCGCGCCTTGCGCCTTTGCTGGCGAGCCAGCGCCAGCAGTTGGGCGTTGGCGGCCAGTACTTCCCGTACCGCATCCTGGAACGCGCGTCCGGCTTCCACACGACGGCGGACATCCTCCACCCATTCCTTGGGGATGTGCTGGACATGCTTCTTGCCGCGCACCATGAAGGTTAGGGACCAGACGGGATGGCGTGGGCCCTCGGCGCAGTGGCAGGTGGGCTTGCCACAGCGGAGATGCGAGAGGGAAAGCGAGCCGGGCAGCAGGTCGTCGGGAAGATGGAAACGCCGCACCAGTTCAAACTTGCGTTGGCGGAGTCGAGAGGCTTGGGGACCTCCAGGTTCGATCCTCATCTTTCGGTATTAATGCCATAAGAAAACGGCAAGAGCAAGGCTTTTTTGGGAATGCGAAAATAGGAAGGAATCCCCGGGGTTCGCGTGCCCACGCCCCCAAAGGCGTGGCTTCAAGCTCTACTCAGCCCTGCCTATGGGCCGATTCCGAAGTTGCTGGCACGGCAGTAATGTGATGCTGAGGTTGCCGTGTGAGGTGAAGCCGTGCTGTATTCAGGTAGCACAACTTCAGGATGCTGTTGCTGCACCAGAAGCCACCGCTGTTTGTCCATTAACCAGAATCTTCCCAGATGAGCTTCGTCTTGAGTGATCGGGGTCAGAAAAACCTGTGATGATTGTCCTTCTAGATTTTGCGCGAGGTATATCCTTCCGCGGTTTTTTAATCGAGTATCTTGCCATCGGGGGTGTTGCCGGGAGACCTTGCGGCCACCGATGCGAACCAAGGGGGTTAGGCCTGGGGGCTGGTGACCACCGATAAGGGCCCTGGAGGTCGCCTAAACTTGAGCGTCGGAGGTGGATGGACCAAACTTCTCTGGGAACATCTCCAGTCCGACCCGAGGCATCTGCCTCTATGCACTAAAGCCTCCCAACACAGGCTCCCTGAAGCGGAGCCCCATGTTGCTGCACATTATGTTGTTTTCAGTCCTTGCATATTTGTTCATTTTCTGGACATGCCCCCGGAGGCAAATCGAGGCGCCTCCGTAAATGCCTTGCGAGTCCCGTGCTCCTGGCGTTATTTCTGACTGGCAATCTCGTTCAATTAACATTTGATTATTGAATGCCGAAATTCGGTCTAACCGTCCTCGCAATATCAACCAGTTAGACGGCAACTTCCCGAAGGGTTTTTTGAATGGCTGTCACTTGGCCCAATAGTCGACGGGGTAGTGTCTCAGTTTGAAAAACCTGCCATCGTCCTCTCAGGTAGAGCGATCAGGCAGGGAAGGAGGATTCAGTTCCCGTCGCAACATTTCTACGATCAGACCGATCACCGCATACGACGCGGCGTTCGCTGGAGCCACCCACCAGAACCGGAGGGGGAAATAACGGCCAGCGATAGCAAACGGGCAGGTTGTAAAGGCCAGTGCCTCCACGAAGGGATTTTGCATATTAGCGACGAGGATATCAGGCGGCGTTACGAAGCTGTAAATGATCCAACCAGATGCAACCAGAAATCCCACGATTGCCTAAATCAAAATTCGGTTTCTCATGAAGCTTCTCTCTGCCTTACGCGATAATAATCCAGAATTCAGGAGAGCAGTGCATTGAATTCCAATAAGGCGAACGGACGCAGGGTTCTCGGAGCTGTAGCATGGGCCTTTTTCTTGGCAGATTTCGCGTGCAATTCGGCCGCGCATGGCGAGACCCAACAGCTTGTCTATCGCCAGATAACCTGCCATCAGTACGGCCTGGCGGCTGCTGCGATCCCGAAGGAGGTTCAGGATGCCCTCAACCGCCCGGCTGCGACCGAAGCGGAGAGCCGGCAAGGCGAGCGCTGGAAGCTCAGCCCGCGAGGGCTTATCGAGATCGGCCACTCAGGGAAAGCGATAGTCTGGACGCCCCAAAAAGGCTTGCCCATCCTGCCGCTCACGAGCATTGCGGTGGGAGAAGATGATTGGGTATGGATCGGAACACCGGATGGTGCCATCTGTTTTCGGCCTGGAGTGCACGGTGGTGAACGCTGGTTCTATTTCTGGGGCCGGCGTTATCTGGCGGACAACGCAGTTCTTAATGTCGTTGCTGAACCTCACTGGGCGTAGATACTAACCCGCACCTGGACCTCCCTGGTTGATTTTAAGGAGCTCAGCCTCGAAGAGAAGAGCGCCCTCTTCATCGAGCGGCTTCACCGGTGCAATGATCGTTATGGATTGGTCGCAGACGCCGTTCTGACGTGGGCCGGCAACATCTCGTCGAGCAAGCCCGATTCCAACGACAACGATGGGTTGTGGACTTCTCTTTACATTGCGGCGGAATGTTTCCGTTACGCCGCGACGCATTCACCTGACGCGTTACGCAACGCTCAGGATTCCCTGAAGGGCCTCTATCGGCTGCTCTCGATCACGGGCATTTCCGGCTTTCCGGCAAGATCGTATATCCATCGCAATGAGCGGGGAGACACGGATGGAATGTGGCACTGGGTCCCCGACCACATGCGGAAATGGAAAGGTGACACAAGTTCGGACGAGCTCGTGGGACACTTTTTCGTTTATGGAATTGCGTACGATTTGTTGCCGTCAGAGGACGAATCCGATCGTGAGGCTATCCGGAATGCGGCTGTCAATGTGGCTAACAATCTGCGCGAGCACGGGTGGAATTTGGCTGGGTACGGTGGCCGGATAACAACCTGGGGAAGGTTTTCGCTGGCTTACTTCAAAACGACCCTCGGGCATGAGGACGCGCCGTTGAACTCGCTCGAGCTGCTTTTCATGCTGCGCGTGGCATATCACGTGAGCGGCGACAGAAGCTTCCTGGAAGCCTATCAGCGGCTTATTAAGCAGGACGGGTATCTCCCCCGCGTTACGGAGGGCTTTTCAAAATTGCCCCCGCTCACCCATTTCAATTTCTCGGACGAAGAACTGGCATTCCTTTCCTTTTATCCGGTGCTGCAATACGAGGATGGCCCGGGCTTTCGCCGGCTATACCAGGCAGCCCTGACGAATCTTTGGCGCCATGCGGAGGGGGAACATAATCCGCTGTGGGACTATGTCTACAATGTGGGCACGGGCGCCGAGAACTACGATGCGCAGGGCGCGCTCGATACTCTGCGGCGAATTCCGATGGACATGATCTACTGGACCGTCCACAATTCGCAGCGGCTGGACTTGCCCCTCTCCCAATTGCCAAACGAGGCTGGACAACGGCAGTCGTTAAAAGTTATTCCTCCCGGTGAGCGGTGTATCTCGAAATGGAACACGAATCCGTACGCCCTGGATGGCAACAGCGGCGGGAAAAGAGTAGATGACGGCACGTACTTCCTGCTGCCTTATTGGCTCAGGAGATATTACAGGCTGGTCGGGCCCTGATGCCGGGATAGTTCGTACGTGCAGGGCACAGATCGCACCGGGTCAGCGCGTCAGGCCGAATCCCGCAAATTCTTCCAAGCTCCCAAGGTGAAGTGCGAATCCGGCCCCCCATCGCGGGTTTAACCAGTAGAGTCCTGTGAATCCGGCAAAATCAAGAAGCATCACCTGAAAGGCCACCGACGCAAGCCAGGCCCCAGTTCAAGCTGAGACACTGCTCTTCCCGACAAAGTCCTTGCCGAACCCAAAGCGGCTTTGGTATCATTAATACGAAAGCTGGTTTAGGATATGGCAAAACCACCAAAGGAAGTCAGTGAGTGGCTCGCCAAGATCGGCAGGAAAGGTGGCAAGATTGGCGGGCGATCCAGGTCTGAAGCCAAGGTCGCCGCGGCGCGGCGCAATGCCAAGCTGGGGGGAAGGCCTCGAAAGGAAACCAAATGAGAGTTGCACTTTACGGACGGGTCAGCACAACTAATCACGGTCAGGACGTCAACATGCAACTCCGGGAGCTGCGGGAGTATGCCGGCCGCCGTGGATTTGAAGTCGTTGGTGAATACACCGACATGGCGTCTGGCGCGAAGGATTCCCGACCAGAACTTAACCGGCTCATGGCCGATGCCGGCCAGCGCGAGTTTGACGCGGTTCTGGTCTGGAAACTGGACCGATTCGGACGTTCCCTGAAGCATCTGGTCAACGCTTTGGCAGAATTCGAAGCGCTTGGGATCGCGTTTATCAGCTTGAAGGACAACCTTGATCTCACGACCCCAGCAGGAAGGTTAATGTTTCAAATCATTGGCGCCATGGCCGAATTTGAGCGCTCCCTAATTCAGGAACGAGTCCGTGCCGGGCTGCGCAATGCCAAAGCAAAAGGCCGGCTGCTTGGCCGTCCCGCGGTCGAGGCCGACGCCGCAGAGGTAGTTCGGCTTCGGGACCAGGGCCTCTCCATGGCGGCAATCGCCCGACAGCTCGGGGTGAGTGTTGGCACGGTCCACAATAGGCTTCGTGCGTGACGGGACAGCCGGTTCAGGACCTCATTTCCCGAGGCTGGCACTGCTAGAAAACCCGGCGTTTGGCATCTGGCCATTCCTCAAAGCGACTTCTTTGCGGTGAGGCCCAAGTTGCACGAAAGTGGCCTAAACTTGCCACAAAACTCACCACTCTCTGCGCGGTTCAGCCACCATTGCGTACGATGACTCTTTGTAGCTCCTTTAGAATCAGATAGTGGTTTCTATGTGAAGTGGCATTCCAGATCTGAGGCCTCGGAGCTAAATTCCTGATGCCGATTGGATTATCTCGATTGCGGCGAGTAAAAGTGGAGCGGGCTCCAACTCCCCTCGTTTATACGCGGCCTTTACACGCATGACCCGTGCCGGGTAATTGCCGTCAATTCACGCGAGCCTGTCACACTCCAGGAGCTCCTACAGGCGTTCCTCGGGCCAGTCGGTTCTATGCCGGCGCTTATTAGGTTTGGATACGCCTTGCACAAGTTCCCAACTATCGTCAATCAAAGTGATTTCTTTCCCTTCAACCTGAACAAATTTCCGCTGATTTCGGTAGGACAGAACGGTTCCCCAGTAGCCAAACCGATGCGGACTGAGGCGGTTCTGCATGGTGCGAAGTTTACCGAAGAATCCATGCATGGCTCCACTTTCGCGCATCCAGCAAATCACAGGATAGCCGAGCCCGTCCAGAACGTGAGACATTACGTGCTTGCTGCCTCGGTGTGCAACTACCGCCTTCGTTGGGCAGGATGCAAGCTCGTCATTGGTTGCCAATCTGGATTTGTCAGGCGAAGGCCCTACAAGCGCTCTATGCCTATCCGGCTCAGGCTCCGGAATTGATTCCAGAGATTTGCGATGCGGCAGTCCACGGACGAACCAGTACCAGCAGTCCGAGGGTACTGGACAGCACGGTGGCCATCCTTCTCCAATCGGTTTTAAATACTGGACACAAAGCCTCATAGAGGTCTCTCCTAAATTCGGCCCTCCACCTCCACGCTGGAGTCTATGCGTGGAGGTCTACTGTTCCTGATACTGGTTCACGCGGTGTGTCAGGTCCTGAGACTTGTTCATTTTCCGAACGACTCTTTCAGGCCCAAATTTCAATCGCTCTGCCGCTGGTGGTACGTATCTACTGCCTAGCCTGAGGGAATCGATTCTAGGGCGTAAAAGCCCTATTTTCACAGAGGGCCGACCGATTCCAGCGAACGCCTGCAAGGTGTTGGGCCCTCCTCTCGCGGTCTTTTGAAGAGTACTGCTTTACCCTGCGGGCGCCCATGACCCGAATGGCCAGCCGAGACCGCTTGGCATTGGCCGGATCGAAAGAGAGGGTGCCCTCACTATCGCCGTCTTGGTGGAGGGTAAACCCCGCCGCCACCAGTGTTCGGCGCACCGCGCTCCATGTCCGGGGCGTAGCGGCTGGACCAATTACCATGACTGCGAACTGGCCATTGCCATGGTCATAAATCTGGCCACGCCTGCAGGGAATGAAATATTCATCACAGTTGTCTCTTTTGATCTTCAGCTTAAACTGATCAGCAAATGTACTTATGTCCATTAATTATCAATCCTCTCTTTATTGCGTCCGTTTCCTGGACGGTTTCCTATCTACGCCACACAATTAGGCGGAGGGGATGGTTTGATGGTTCTCCATTTTCTCAACCCTGCGCTGAAGTTCATCCCGAACCTTGAGCACTGCATCTGGCGCAGTCTCGAATCTCAGGAGAAGCGTGTTTAAAAACTCCAAACCTTGCTTGTAGATTCTGGGCACGCCGCGTTCCCGTGCGAGAGCGACAAATTCCGCTTCGATATCGGGATTTCCATTTGCCAGGGAGAGTAACTCATGTCCCCCGTCAACAAATTCAAGAACCGAGCGATCGCTACTTAACACACTTTCAGGAGGGACCGCGTCCCACTCTTCTCCTTCGCGACCACACTTTTTGTGTCGTGGCGCGTCGTTGCAGTGCGCTTGCCTGAATTCTTGCTGTGCACCAACGCCCTCCCGCTCATATGCTTGATCCGTGTCGACGTTGACTTCGTTCATTGCCCGAAGTTGCTTCATGACCGGGTACCAGCCGCGTGGAGCGTCGATTCCATGCTTTTCCCGAAGGAGTCCCATTGCCCTCCCCATCACATCTGCCCGCGTTCTGGAATTGCACGGTAGATCGGCAAGGTCCTCGATAGCCTGGGCGCAGCAAAGGACCAGTTCGTCGATGTACTGATACTTTGCCAAGGAGGATGGCTGAAACAAACTGTCCGAAATTTCTGATACCGTACCTTCAGCGGTGGTGGTGCCGCTGCGCAAGTGACCGAGCACGTCTCCTATGGTCTGGGCAGAGTTGCCACTTGGTCGGAGCTCTGGGCCAGTGTAGGTCTTTGAATGTGAGACTCCGTGCCGTATATTCATATTTCACCCCCGTGCAGGCGGCTTTGGTCAAGGTCACAAGAAATGGGGTAGGGGAGCGAACCAGCCCGCTTGCGGTATCTTCCAACTCCCGATTCTCCCCCCTCCCTCCTTTGACTCCTCACTCCTTGACTATTTGTGCAGCACCGATGCCAGTCGGCGCGAGCACCTGTGCCCATCGAATGGTTCGCAAGTGTGCCAGACGGTCGACTCGCACGTGTGCTATACGCAACCAGGTGGTTTCGGCTTCGTTGGCTGTATTCGTCTGCAGATTGGATAGTCAACCCGATGTCTCGGCATCTGATGGTAACTGACGTCATGCAGGTGTCGTCTCTATTTCTCGGGCTTTCGCGTCCTGAACCTCCTGCCGAAGAAATTTCAGGAATCGAAAGGGAATAGACTTTGACGCGCCGTGGCCACGACGAACTTCAAGGAACAGCTTGAATTTCTCCACGATCAGGTCGTCGGTGAACCCGGTCTTGCGGAGCGCGATCAAAATATTGAGAAACCATTTCACGCGCCCACCGCTCAACGTATACAGCTGCTCTCCGAGTTGGTCGCCTTCTTCTACCGACCATGGGAATTCAGTTCTGACGACGCAACGCCCTGGGTGGGCCTGTGCCCATTCGTCGTGTGGCACTACCCGGTAAATGGTCGAATGAAAAAGTTCCTTATCGATGACAACGAAGAAACCCGAGGTAGTGAGTGCATCCATTGCGCGGCGGACGGTGTCAGGGCTCGTCCCAAAGTGTTCTGCAATGCGCTCAGCGGAACAGTAAAAACATCCGCTGTTTTTTGATATCCGGAACGCGAAGGGGTATAGGACTGCGGCAAAGGGTGTTCTAATGTCTTTGCGGTCCTTTAGTTGCCAAAGGTGCCATTCAGAAGAACAGTGGTAATGGGCCAGAGAACTGTCGTAGTTATTCATTCGCATGTGATTTGAGCTCCACTGGAGCAAATCTCCTTTCTACTTCCTGCGTGATCATAGAGCCATCCATCGCCCCTCATTGGATTGCCTCGACCAGGCACCTCTCTATAAGGGCCTCTGCGTCTACTTTCCGGATGAAGACCCTGCCCCCCAGCTTGACGAATGTGATCTTGCGGCGCAGAACCCAGTCCCTGATCGTGGACTCCTTAAGCCGGAGAAAGTTAGCGGTTTCCCGAACCGTCATGAGTTCCGTCTCGCTCTCTTTAATCTCAGTCATCACCTCGGTCATGCATTATCTCCTTGACAAATGACTTTCCATATCAGAAAATCAAATGGCAGAATAGCAGGAGGCGATTCATGGCTCAACGGTCTATCCCAATTAAAACTTCAAATCGGAAAGCAAGAGAGGAAAGACTTCTCCAGTTTGAAGCTCTCGCGGCCTTCGCAAATATGGGGGACAGCCCTCAGGACTGGTTAAACTTCCGCAGGGACAATCCTCGATTTTTCCCTGATTACTTGACGGAGTGGATTTATAGAACAGCCAACGATTGGTGGCGAATTTTGCACCTCAGCGAGACGCCACCCGATGACTGGATGGAGCTTCATCGCAAATGGCCAGATTTATTCTCGGACACTATCGATGACTGGGCACCACGAGCCGCTGCCGCAAGAGAGGCCGCAGCCATTGCTAAGCCACCCTTGCTTTTCTATCGTGACTTGCTACGCGGCGTATGGAGGAATGATGACGCGGATGGCAGCCGTCTTCTATTCTTGCTCGGATTCGAATTGGAATCGCTTCGGAAAGGTGAGTTTGGATTTTCGGTGTGGAAATCAGAGCCAACGCCCAAATCGCCAAACTCGTGGAGGGT
This sequence comes from Terriglobia bacterium, assembly GCA_035652895.1. Classification (GTDB taxonomy): domain Bacteria; phylum Acidobacteriota; class Terriglobia; order UBA7540; family UBA7540; genus SCRD01. The sequence goes on along the minus strand of DASRCX010000029.1, from coordinate 47,023 downwards.
CATAAATGAGATGGGTGATGAAAATAGCGGCGGCATCAAGATCAGTGACTTCCCGAAGGGAAGGCCTGTCATCGACAGGGTTGCCGGGGCGATTACTTGGGAATTTGGCTGCTCATTCCAGCGTGCGATCTACGACCTGATGCAGGATCGCTGGCGGGCAATGGTATGTCCACAATGCCACAAGTATTTCATCGCAGACAAGACTGCCCAAAAGTTCTGCTCAACCAAGTGCACAGCTGAGGCGAAGCAGAAGAAATCACTCGAATACTACTACCGCAAGGGCAGGGCGCAAAGGTCGAAAGCCAAAACCAAACGAACCTTGTCGGAGAGGAGAAAAAAGCAATGAGTATCTATAAGCGTGGCAATGTTTACTGGTACAAATTCATGTGGCACGGAAAGCTCGTCCGGGAGTCCACGCGGCAGAGCAACGACAAGGTTGCTCGCAACATGGAGTCGGCTCGTAGAGCGGCGCTGGCCCAGGAGCAGATTACGAGGGAAGCCAAAGCCCGTCAACTTAACTGCAAGCCTGATGAGCTAATCCGGTGCCTCAAGTGCGAGAAAATGTTCAACGGTGCTACCGCTGTCATAACTGCTCAAGGAAGGTTCTGCGGTGAAACCTGCCGGGACAATTGGGAACGGGAGCATAAACGTGTTCCAACGCTTGGGCGCTTTCTCGAAAATGACTTCGTCCCGTTCGTTAAGACAAAGCATGTGGTAAAGCCTGCCACAGTTGAGTACTATTCGGCAGGTGCCAAGATGCTTTCCAAGTCTGATATCGGGGCACTGCGGATCGATAAAGTAACCGATCAGCACGCTCAACAGTTCGCCGCCCAGCACGTTCGCTATTCCGCTTCGTACATCAATCGTGCGCTTCGGACTCTTCGCCGTGCCCTGAACTTGGCGTTCGAGTGGGGTAAAATCGACCGTCAAATCAAGATTCACCTCGCAAAAGGTGAGCGGCAACGTGACCGAGTCCTAACACCTTACGAAGTTGAGCGCTACCTCGATGCCTGCCCACAGCCATGGAGGGATTGCGCCACCATCATTGTGGAAGAGGGAATGCGCCCTGGAGAGGTATTTGCCCTCAAATGGTCGCACGTTCTTCTGAATCGTACTGGGGGGATGATTCGGATCGTCGACGGAAAATCCAAGGCCGCCCGCCGCATACTGCCCATGACGCCTCGGGTCCTCGGGCTTTTGCGTGACCGTTACGAAGCTCAAGGCCGCCCAAGCGATGGGTGGATTTTTCCGAGCGCCTCTCGTCAAGGGCACGTTAATCACAATACGACAAGAGGGCAGCATGAGAAGGCCTTTGCCATTCTTCAGCGGGCCAGAAAACTGAATCCGGCTCTTCCCGAAATCGAGCCGTTCGAGCCCTACGTGCTGCGCCATACGGCGTTGACTCGGTTGGCCGAAGCCGGGGCCGACGTATACGCGCTGGCCAAAATTGCTGGCCATTCGACGATCTTGATCACCCAGCGCTACATCCACGAAGGGGCTGACGCCATAGAACGAGCATTCTTTAAACTCGAAGAGCAGCAGAAGGCCCTGACATCGTCGGATGTGCCCATCTGGGTGGGCACAAAACTGGGCACAGCATAGAATATGAGCCACCATGCCCAGCGTAGTTCGTGCCTGATAAACCCTTGTAAATGTGGTGCGGAGGGAGGGAATCGAACCCTCACTTCCCGTAAGGGAAAAGGGATTTTAAGTCCCTTGCGTCTACCAGTTCCGCCACCCCCGCACATCAGGAGCTTATAATGTTTTCGATTGTGCCAGCAGCCGGTGTTTCAATGAAAATGGAAGATGGAACCCACGGCAACCAAGACCCTCGAGAGCATCTAATTCCCACGCAACTACCAAAGTCTATCATATCGGCAGCCAGCGTTGATTCCGCCTCAAGGGACGGATTCGAAACGCACTGCAAGCGGCCGAAGTTCACCCGGGCACGATTGGCTTAAACGCCTGGAGGATGCAGGATTGTCGGCGGATTTCTTCTGGGCTGCTTAATCATGGAGCAGAATCATGTCGCGGCGGCCTTGCTGCACAGCGACCTGAAGAGTTCGGCATTCATGAACATGATGGGCTGTCCACTTCGGGAGCCTCGTCCAGGTTATTGCGTCGGGCTTTCTGATACTGAATGATTAAGCGCGGCGGCTGGCATCGCACAGTGCAAAGAAGCGGGTACATGAAGCCCAGAAAATGAGGCGCGGTTTATTGCGTTGCGGCCAACATTTCGGTAATCCCCGCACTTCCGTTTAAAGAGCCCTTGCCGATAGACTGGTCATGGCCGGCATACCGGGCAGTTATGATTCGCGCATTGTACTCTCATTGATCTCTATTCCTTCACGGCCTTGGGATTCACTCGAATATTCGGCTGAAGATCTTCTGACGCGTGGAGGACGACTTCATCGTTGGGATACAGGTCACCAAAAACTTCAACGGCGCCTGAGGTGCTCGCACCTTGTTTCACGGCGACCCATTCGGTATTTCCATTGCGAACACGAATCACAAAGGTTCCCTGCATTGTGCGGACTACGGCTGACTGGGGAACAAAGAGCGAAGGCTGGGGACGGTGAACAGGCCAGGAGACCGCAGGGAACATTCCCGGATGAAGCTCCCAGTCAGGGTTGGTCACGTCCAGTTCCACAGGCATGGTTCGCGTTTTGGGATCGAGTGAATCCGGGATGCGGGCGACCGTAGCTGTGAAGGTGCGATCAGGAAAAGCAGGAACTGAAAAGTTAACCTTCGCGCCGACGTTCACTCCAGCTACATAAGTTTCCGGGACGGCAACGACGAGGCGCAGGCGTGAAATCTGCTCAACCCGAAGCATCGGCGGCTGAGAGCCGCTGGAGGGTCCCACCAGGGCGCCGGGGTGCACATTGCGCTCCGTCACAATCCCGTCAAACGGCGCGGTAATGCGCAGGTATCCTTCCATGACTTCTGCGGAGTGCAGAGTGGCTTTGGCCGCTTCCACAGAATTGCGCAAGCCGATCGCGCGAGCTCGATCAGCCTCAGCGACTTTCTGCGCCACTTCGAGTTCGTTATCTGAAACAACGCCCGGCGTTGCCGAAGCCAGTTTCAGCCGGGAGTAAGTGCCATCGTCGGCAGCAAGCTTGGCTTCCGCTTCAACGCGCTGATTTTCGACTTCCTGCAGCTTTGCCTGAGCAGCGGCCTTTTGCGCCACAATCTCCGGGGCCTCAAGCTGGGCGAGAAGCTGGCCTTGCCTGACACGAGACCCGCGATCCACTCCAATCCATTTGACGAAGCCCGAAACCTTGGGATAGATGGCGACGGCCTCGTAAGGTTGCAGTTCTCCCGGCAGCGAAACCACAAGTTTGAGCTGCTGGGAAACAACTTTGACTGTTTCAACTGTCGGGATGGCGGACGTCTGCGACTGCGTGTCGGTGGATGAACCGTCGGAGGCTGACGTGGAACTGCAGCCTGAGTTCAGAAGCATAAGGCACAGAGCCACCAGAGCAGCCAGAGGAACTGCCGATTTGAGCAAAAGAGACCTTGGCGAATTTTGATGCGACGTTGCTTCTCTCATGAAATCTCCTCTCAGCTACTTAGCATCCAAGATACCTTGGACATAGTATTTGCTGCCGGGATCCGTTGGGTCGAGCGAGGGCGAGGCCGCATTTGCCCTTTCCTGCGACTTTGCAAAGACAAGCGGAAGAACCAGCAGCGTAGCCAATGTCGAAGCAGCCAGACCACCAATCACAGCTCGACCCAGTGGAGCGCTTTGCTGAGATCCTTCTCCGAGTGCAAGCGCCATGGGGATCATGCCGGCGATCATTGCGACACTTGTCATCAGAATTGGGCGCAGGCGGCTCGTGCTTCCATAAAGGGCTGCTTCGACGGAATCTGCACCGGCGCGTCGATGTTCTTCAGCAAAGGTCACCAGAAGAATGGAATTTGCGACCGAGACCCCCAACGCCATGATGGCGCCCATGAAGGATTGAAGGTTCAGAGTGGTAGCGGACAGAAGCAGCGCCAGTATGACTCCGGAGATGACGGCCGGTGCTGTCGAGACAACGACGAAGGCGAGCCGCATCGACTGAAAGTTGGCCGCCAATAAGAGAAAGATCACGACGATCGCAAAGCACACGCTCAGAGCCAGGTTGTGGATAGTCTCGCGCATTGGGGCAATCTGGCCGCGGACGTGCACTGTAACGCCGCGCGGCGGCGGCCCGGCTGCTCGAATGGCGGCATCAACCTGGTCGGCAGCGCGGCCCAAATCCTCGCCTTCGACATTCGCGGTCAGAGTAACCATGCGTTCCATGTCGTAACGGTCGTATTCGCCAACGACGTTCCCGTAGGAAAGCTGAGCTACGTCACCCAGATTCGGATGGCTCGAAGGGCCGCCCTGCGTCAGAGGAATTTTGGCCACATCCTCGAGGGAACTCATCTGCTCCTTCGGCACTTCGATCTGGACCTGGTATCCAATTCCAGTCTCGGGATCCTGCCAGAAATTCCGGGCCACAAAGCGGCTTGACCAGGTTGCCGCGCTCAATGACTGTGCGATCTGTTGGACCGTGAGGCCCAACTGACCTGCTCTTACTCGGTCGATGTCCACGTTCAAGCTCGGATATTCGAGAGGCTGACCGTACTGCAGGTCGCGCAGGTGGTTGTTCCGTTCCAGTTGCAATCGGATTCTTTCCGAGTATTCGTGATTGATCGTCATGTTCGGCCCGTGGACGGCCACTTCGACAGGGGTGGGCGCACCAAAATCCATAATCTGGCTGATAATATCGCCCGGCTCAAAGGACACTGAAGTTCCTGGAAGAATCCGCGGCAGTTGCTGCCGAAGCTGGTCCTCCAACTGGCTGACCCGAATATGGGAGTCCGGCTTCAGGGCCACTCTCAGAACTGCTTCCTGAGGTCCGCTGGTCCACAGATAAATGAGATTGACGGGATAGCTCGGCGGATAGGTTCCGACATACCCGATGCTGCTTGCAACGTTTTCAGGTCCGGCCAGCTTTTTAACAGCGTCAAGCGCCTTCAATGTGATCTGGTGCGTTGTCTCGATGCGCGTACCGGCCGGAGCGCGAAGTCGGAACTGCATTTGATTGCTTTCCACGCGGGGAAAAATCTCGCGGCCAAGCTGAGGGCCCAGCAGAAGAATGACGAACGCGGTGACTCCCAGGTAGAGAGATAGAACAGTCTTCCGACGTTTGAACAAAAGTTTAAGCACCTTCAGATACCATTCCCGAAAGCGCTCAAACACGGAATGCGCATCGTCTTCAGCGTGCCTCACTGGTTTCTTGTGAAGCCAGATAAACAGGATGGGCACGAGCGTACTGGAAAGCACGAACGAAGCAATCATTGCAAAACCAACTGCGAGCGACAGCGGGACGAACAGCGACCGCGTTATCCCCACCATCAGGAAGGAGGGCACAAAGACCGCCAGGATCGCCAGCATTGCCAGAAATTGTGGAAGCAGCGTCTGGCGTGTGGCATTGAAAGCAGCAACCGCTGCAGAGGGCGTGTCCCGAAGATTGCGATGGATGTTTTCAATTTCAACTGTGGCTTCATCCACCAGAATGCCGACGGCCAGTGCCAGCCCGCCGAGCGTCATGATGTTAACTGTCTGTCCGGCCAACCACAACCCGACGACTGCAGTAAGCAGGCTGAATGGGATTGCTGCGATCACGATAGCCGAGCTTTTCCATTCTCGCAGGAATAGAAACACCATCAGCCCGGTTAGCAAAGCGCCCAGCAGACCTTCGCGCACCAGCGAGTTGAGTGCGTCCTTTACATAGCCTGACTGATCGAATTCAAAGGCGACACGAACGTCGGGCGGAAGCGCATGCTGGAATCTGGGCATGCTCTCCCTGACTTCTTTTACAACTGCGAGCGTTGAAGCGTCGGCGCGCTTGGTTACAGGAAGGTATACCGTCCGGTGGCCATTCACAAGTGCGTAGCCCAGAGTAAGATCGGCGCCGTCTTCAACCCAGCCGATGTCCCTCATGTAAACCGTGGGCCCGCTGCCGGCGCGAATCGGAAGATCATTCAATTGACGGAAGTCTGACACTACGGAGTTTATGGGCGTAATCCGGTCAAGGGCTCCTGTCCGGACATCGCCGGCCGGAGCGATCAGGTTGCCGGACAGAAGAGCTTTGAGAACCTCTCCCGTCGACATTCTGTAACTGCTCAGCTTTTCAGGGTCGACGTGAATGACAATCGTGCGCGAACTGCCGCCAAATGGGGGCGGAGATGATACGCCAGGGAGCGTGGTAAACAACGGACGCACACGGTGCAAAGCGAGGTCCTGAATATCGTTCGCGTTTTTTGTGCTGCTTGAAAACACCAGGTATCCCACCGGCACACTTCCTGCGTCGAACCGCAGAACAAAAGGCGGGACTGTTCCCGACGGCATGTAAGCCTGCGCGCGATTGACATAGGAGATGGTTTGGGCTAAAGCCTGGTTCATGTCGGTCCCCGGTAAGAAGGAGAGCTTGAGCAGCGCAAAGTTTTCGATCGACCTTGATTCGACGCTTTGAATCCCCGCGATGTACAGGAAGTTGTACTCGTAGTAATAAGTGAGATAACCCTCCATCTGAGCAGGACTCATGCCGCCATAAGGTTGAGCGACATAAATAACGGGGATGTTCAGATCGGGGAAGATGTCCACGGGCATGCGCGTGAGCGCAAAAACCGCGCACAGGACGATGCCGATGACACCAACGATGACAGTGATCGGTCTGCGAAGCGCTGCCTTAAGTATCCACACGGGTCAGTGGCCTCCTCCCGGGGATTGGCTTGCCAGATCGACAAACGGCTGCAGGTTCCCCTGGGCTGCCGCCAGGCGAGCTAATGCCCGCCAAATGTTTAAAGTGGCCAGAGAATCGTCGATTTCCGCCTGCAGCAGAAGCCGCTGGGCCTCGGCAACGTCCACGATGGTTCCAAGTCCGGCTTGGAAGCGAGCCCGCGCTTGCGCTTCACTCTCGGTTGCAGCCCGCAATTCTATCGGCGTATTTCGTGCGACCTCACGCGAGGCATCCAACAGATCCTGTGCCTGAGCTAGTAGCCCCGTGAGGTTTTGAATCGTCTGATCGTAGATTGCCTGCTCGCGTCGCTCGTTAGCCATCTCAATGCGTTTGCGAGCGCGGATCGATGCAAAATCCAGAACAGGAAGAGTCACGGAGACTCCCGCCGCCCAGTTCTTTGCATCGCCAGGCCATAGACCGTGAGAGGTGGGTAATGGAAGACCTTGCGCATTTGCACCGCTGCCGCGCCCAGATACCATCGCCTGAAGAGAGATGTGCGGGTAATAAGCGTGGTCCACAACCGACAAACGCGCCTGCGATTCCTCCACCCGACGCTCTTCAGCCACCGCAGCAGGGTGTGTGCTGATGGGCCCGGAGGTCCAGATTTTTTCAGGCGGAGCCTGTAAAAAGGGGCCTGGCTTTATCGTGATTTCCGTACCGGCGAGACCCAGAACTTGGGCAAGCACGGCCGCATCGACGCGCTCTGCCTGTTGAGAAAGGACCAGGCGCGTGCGGGCAGCCGCAAGCTCGGCCTCAGCCCGCGAGGCATCAGCGCCCGGGCGAAGGTGGGCGTCAACCAGCGCGTGAACGGACTTTGCAAAGATTGCGCGGCGGTCCACGTCCGCCTGCGACGCCCTGACCTCCTGCTGAGCTGCAAGCAGCACAAGTGAAGCGTCAATGACCGATGACGCTACATCAAGGCGGGTCAGGGTCAATTCTTCCTGAGTTCGGCTCGCGGTAGATTCCGCCGCAATCATCTGGGCGTGACGGTAGCCGAAATCAAGAGGTTCATAGCTCAGCAGAACTCCGGCTCCGCTGCCCCAAAAGGAACGTCCGGATTCCGGAGTGACACTTCCAGAAGGGTTCGGAATGATTGACTGCGGCAGCAGCAGGCCGGCGATGTTATTGCGGGTAGCCCTGTTGTCCTGCCAGATCATATTGAGGCTGGGCAGATAATTCGTCGCCGCAAGGCTGACCCCTTCACGCGCAGCCACGTACCTTTCGATGGCGGCTCGCACGGCAGGGTAATTGGCCAGAGCATAATTGACCGCTTCCTGGACGGTGAAAGTCCGCACCGCCGGAGCCGATGATGGTGCAGATTGTGTTTGAGCCCACAGCGGGCGCGAAATCAACAGGAGCAGAAGGCCGGAGACAAGTTTCATATGCGCGGTCGATAAATGGATTGCCTTTTTCACCTCATTTAAAAGTCGGCTCATAAACGCCCGTCTGGAGACGGCCTGGACTGATTGAGCCGCCGATCTCCGATGATAACTTGAATGCGCATGCGCCACCCCGTCGGGCGCCGAAAAATGCTTTGGGGTCCCCTGGTTCACCTTACATTCCGGCGTCGCCAGGCATTGTGTGATGGCCTCTCAGCACGCGGAACAAGGACATGCATATTTTGCGGGCTGAAGAAGCGTTTTTACTCGGTTGATGAATCCCTGCAAAATTGTTGGCCAAAGAAGTCAGACTTCAGGAGGGGAACGGCCGTTCCAGAACCCTTCATATGCGGATCGAGGGCCATGCAAGGCATCGCTTGATAATAGACTGACGGGAGTCAGTGCATTGACATGGAAAGAAGGTGAACGCCTGGTCCGGCGGACACGTCTGGAACTTTTCTTCTGTTCATTCAGCCGCAGCGAGGCGTCATTGGAACTCTGGGCGGAATATTTGAGCGAAAGCCGGCTCACCCGCGCTTGGTCTCTCGGGGACAGCCCGAAGTTTTTCCAATCAGCGAACCGCGAAGATGTGCGATACCCAGAAGTCACGGGAACGGCCATCTCCGCTCGGAGGTGAATACGGCCAAAGATCAGTAACCCATAAAGCGACAAAAACAAAATAGCCTGTTTTCGCATGCACTCATCGACCGAGCCTGATGGCGGATAATTGATTTGACGCCTTCATTGACTCTACCTTCATCTCCGATTTGTCGAATTTTGATGCATCCTGCCCTCTAAAGGTTACCTAATTCACTGATGATATCATGTTTTGCCTGCGCTTACTCATTATCATCGAAGTCATCGAACGCAGTCAGGAACATTTGGAGGCGAATGAACAGCCGGATTCGTGCCCCCAATCAGCAGGCACGGAAAAGGGGAAGTTGCTGCGCAGGTAATAAAAACGACAATACTCCTTGTTCTCGAAATGATGTCGTCGGCCTTTTCAAGACATGAGAGCACTCAACAATCGACAATATCAGGCGACCACTTTGTCAAGAAGCTGACCGACGGCGCGGTGGGCTTCCAGAACGGCGGTTTTGTGGTCCGGCGTGCCGGAGAGGTCGGTGTTGGCGAAAGCAATTCTGCCGAACGGCGCGGCGCGCAGGATCTCTCTCGCCGCGGGCTTGCCGTCTTTACCGAAAAAGAAGCCTGGCTGCGGATTGACGTAAGCGTGGCCCCAGCGATTCAGGATGATGCCGGCAATGTCGCGCCGGGGGTCAAAGCCGGACTGCGAAAACATCTCAGTCAATTGCTCCCGGATTTTCCGTTCATAGTCGCGGTAGGAAGTGGACAGCAATTCCATGCGTCCGCGGTTGCCCTGGTCCTCGATGGGCAGCCCCGGATAGCAGAAGAGCACCTTGAGGGTGAGCACGGTGGGAGAATCAGGGCCGATTGTGGGCGGGGCACCGTTCCAGACGGGGACTTTGTGCACGGAAGTAAACGAGCCGATGCCTTCAAACCACTGAGCACTTGAAATCCCCAACTTGTAAAGAAAGCGCCAGTTCCGCACCGCCACGTTGGCCACCATGCAGGCCGAGCGGTAAAACTGTGAATAGGCTTCGCGGTGGCTTTCAGGCAAATCACGCACAATTAGTTTGCTGGTCCAGCAGCCTCCGGCCATCACGGCCGAGCGCGCCTTCAGGCGATAGACTTTACCGCCCTGCGTGTAGGTCACCCGGACAAAATCGGAATTTCGTGCCTGTTTTTCGTGTTCGACGCGGACGACTGTTGCGTCCAGGCGGATCCGGGCAGATTGTCCAGGCCGGTCAAGCGCTGCAAAATTAATCCGGCCGCCGCACACAGCTTCGAGCGTTTTGGGGCCTGCAATCGAATCCGGAATGAGGGTCTTCACAATGTGGCGGGCGATGCCGGCATTGCCGCCGGGAAAAGCGTACCAGCCCGTTTCCGGGCTGTCATCGAGCGCACGCAAGGCATCGAAGGCATAGGCCGTGTAGGCAGACAGCACGTCGGGACCGAGGCCGAAGCCGCCGCCCTCACTGGGAACTAACATCGTGCGGATCGTTTCGCGGCTGAGCCCCTGTTCCATCAAGTGCTCTTCCAGCGTGATGCTGTCCAGCCGCCGGGATGTGGTGTCGCCGGGATATTCAAACGGAAGACCTGTGCTGTCGCGGCTCTTCTTCCGCCACTCGAGCAGTTCATTTTTCATGAAAGTCGGAATCGGTGCACCTTCAAACCGCTTCTTCCACGGATCGATGATCCACTTGCCGGGATTCTGTCCGAACTTTGTGCCGAAGAAGTAGCCAACAGGTGAAGGCATGGCTTCAAACGTGCGGCCGAGGGGCATTTCCGGCGAAGAATTGGCCCAGGTCTGATACTCGAATTTGTGCCAATCGATTCCAACCAAGTCGTAGAAACGGGCGATGAAACTGTACGGGTATGGAACTTGAAAATGGTCGGATCCCTGAGGTGCCGTCAGGCGCTGGCCGTCAACAACGAATTCGTTGCGCTTCGCTTCGCCTCCTGAAGACGGGATGATTGTCGATCACCAGGCAGGAAAGCTTTCCACGCGTCTCGCGCTGAAAAAATAGTGCGGCGGCCAGGCCACTGATTCCGCCGCCCACAACGACGCAATCGAAGATCTCTCCCGTGTCGGTTGCATCGGCAGGCGGGCTGTCGAAGACATGGTCGCGGATTTTGTGCCCCGCATCCATAACTTCAGCGGTGTTGCCGTTCGAGTTTGCATAGTCGCCCACCCCGCCGTAGCCGGTCCATTCCTTGCCCTGCGCGAGAAGTTGAGCGGGCGTCAGCGGGCCGAGAAGCAGGCTCCCCGAAGCCAGCAGCGTTGAATTGAGAAAATCACGCCTGCAAATCCGTCGGTCCATGCCCAGTAATTTATCAGCGTGGTCGTCGTGCGTTGGATGGGACATTCGCTATCTTCCGACAACAGAATAGAGATGGAGTTTATCATGGCCCCGCTGGTCGCGGGGCAGTGCCTCTTGGATTGTGCGCATTCATCGTTCAGGCGGAAAGATTGTTGGCAGGCGTCGCCCTCAGCAATGCGTCCATCGCGCCTGACGTCGGAAACGCAATCGAAGGCCTCTTTACAGCGTTAGCGTAAGGCAGAGGCGATACTGGGCCTGCGCCGCCCTGACAGATTCTTCAAGAGGCGCAGGCCATGACGCAATTCCGGCTTGTGCATCGGGCGGAGGAAAATTCTGGCGCCCGGTGAATTTGATGAGAGTGGCTGCGGGAATTAATTTGGCCCAAGATAGCCTGATTACTTGGTTGCCAGCGCCTGATGGGTCGACGTCGCGACGTTTTTTTGCTGAGACGCGCGATCGACAACAGCGCCAAACTTGCTGAGGACGCCCACGAGTTTTTCGGCGACGGTCTGGCCCCAACCACGCTCAACGGGCAATGCGACAACGGGGACTTTCTCGACCATTTCTGCTTCAATGCTCGACGTGCATGTCTGGTCCAGGTCCCTCATGACGTCGAAGCGTGTACCTCCCTTGGTGTATTTCACGATCAGATTGTATCCGTGCCGAGAAGCATACCGGATAGCTTCGTCGCGGTCTAAAAATGATTCTTTATACTCAATCCGGGCTGTCCAGTTGAAGTGAGAACTTGGAATAATGGCTATACTTGTGCTCTCATCCATCGTTTCTTCCTCCCCGACGGTTATTGAACGCTAAATTACCTCCGACGACAATCGGCCATTGGTACTACAACCATTGGTCCATATGGTACCCATTCGGTTTGGAGCAACCTGAGGAGACTCTTTGTATAACCGAGCCGGTCGTCCGCAGTTGGCTGGGCGCTGTTTGTTTTCTCCTTGTAAACCATACAAAAAACATGCATTGCTCTGCTGTGCTGAAAGTCGCCATGAGGTGCTTCGAGACGAGAAAGGCTCCACGCCCGCCGTGGTCAATCAAGAGTTGTTCCGATATGCTCAAGAAGGGGAAGATGAATATCGATCTTGTCTTGGCGGAACTGGTTCTGGCGGTCCACCTGCTCTTTGTCCTGTGGGTCGTCGGCGGGGTTTTCCTCGTGCGCCATTATCCGCGCCTCCGGTGGTGGCACATCATCTCACTTGCATACAGCATCGTGATAGAGGTTGTCCCTTGGTTTCCCTGTCCTCTGACCCTGCTGGAGCAGACACTCGAGGAGCGTGCCGGCTACGTGGCCTATCAGGGTTCGTTCCTTTTGCATTATCTCGATAAACTCGTCTATCCCAATATTCCACTGGACCTCTTAATTACAGTGGCCGTGGTGTTCTGCACCGCCAATCTTGCGTACTACGCCTTCAGCTTCCGCGGCGCCTTACGGCGACTAAAATGGAGGAACAGGTAGCTGCAGCACCGATAATGGACCATCTATACGGAGTTCATATGCTGTTGTAAGGGGGCGTGGCGTCAGGGGTGTTCGAAGCCGCTCAAGTGTGCCGTGTCTGCACGCGCAGTTGTCGGTATAATCTGAAAAGCGCGGCGGCAGGCGGGGAACGGCCATGGTTGCTTGCGAGAGCGGGCGCATGCGTAAGGAAAGTCAAGTCGAGAAAACCTTTGTATCCCTTGCGCTGGTAGTCATGGCAAGCTTGCTGTGCGTCGTGCCTCTCAGATGTCAGGAAGTTTTGTCTCCAGAAGAGCGGGCGGCGGCGACTCACTTATTTGACGAGAGTTCGCATTCAGATCCATTGAAGTGCACAATTGATCGTGAGAAAACGTCTCTGGATTTTACCTTCCACTTCGATACGGGTTTTGTAATCACATGCCCATTTCAGGAATTTGGGGGGCGAAAGACCCGCGTGACAATTTACCTTCGCGTGACCCCTGTGGGTGGTACGCCTGTACTGTTGAAGACGTTCGGAGTTTTCCGAGGGCTCTCCATTAAACCTTCGCAAGTGTATCCGGGAAAGGGAAAAGCGTATTTCGTCGTGAGGGGCGGTTTCTCCGTGGGCGAAGGTCGCTACCGCGTCGAGGTATTGATGCTGGATCCTCGCGGCCGAACGTGCAGGCGTACATGGTGGATTAAAGTCCCCCACCACTCCCAGAAATCGATCCCGATGGTGCTGGCGCCAAATCAGGTTTCCTCGCTGCGAATCCCGACTTGGCGCGGGCCGCAACCTGGCGGGCTTCGCTTGGCCGTGCTACTCAGCGCCGGTGCATTCAATCCGCGCGCAACGCGGTTGGGAACCGGCTACCAGATGATGCTCTTGCAGATCCTCTCCACGCTGCTTCAGCAGACGCCTTGCTCGTCGGTGCGGCTGGTGGCGTTCAATCTGGATCAGGAACGCGTGATCTATCACACCGATTCGTTTGAACCTTCCGGTTTTGCCGAACTCCAGGAGGCGTTCAATGGCCTTAACCTCGGGGTCGTTTCCGTTGACACCCTCAAGAAGCGCAATAACTGGGCGGAGATGCTGGCCACGCTCACGAACCGCCAGTTGAGCGCACAGCCGCCTCCTGATGCCGTCATCATCCTGGGACGCTCATACCGCTGGATGAAAAAACTTCCCAGAGAAATGCTGATGTTCCATTATCATGGCATGCCCAGGTTCTATTACTTCGAAAATGGACCAGAGAACCTTTTTCCAGATTCGCTGGGTTTCCTCACGAAATCCCTTGGAGGGAAAATCTACAGGATCAGCACTCCGCATGATCTGGGAACCGCCATTCAGAAGATGCTGGCGCAATTGCGAGGGCCCGAACCTGCCGTGACAGCCAGTAAGTCTCGGCAGGGTGATTAGCGGCAAACACGCGCCAGGCCACAGCGGTCGTTGGCCACCGGCGAATCACTCATCAACCGTGGCAACTGTGCTAGGACGTACAACTCGAAATTCTCCGGCGCCGTGTGACCAACCGGCGGCTTATAGCGCTCTGGCTCGAGTCCAGGCAATGAGTGGAAAAAGCCTTCACATGGAGAATGGCTACCAGGCACCCTGACCCTTGTGGTTCCCGAGCTGCTTTCCAGTCCGGTAGCCATTCGCATCCGTTAGACTTGATACGCCCCTGATCCTGCTGAATCAACCCTTAGCCGGTTGCTGAAAAAAGCCAAGTTGTCGTGCTGAGCGAAGCCAAGCATCTTGATGTTTTTCTGACAGTAAATGCCGGCATTGTTCGCTGCGCTCACGATGACAAGCGTAAAATCTGTTTTTCAGCCAGTTGTTAGACAGTCAGAGATGAGATGTTTTCCGTGGCACAAAAGTTTGTAAGCCATTTGTTTAATATTCGTCACTGTTTTGTCCAAGGACGATAATTGGCCGCACGCGTTGCCGGGACGATAAAGCGCGCGGAAATCTTTAGACCGGGAACTCGAAAAGCAAAATCACCTTCAGCATCTGCGAGCATGTGGTACACTGGCACCAATTCAAAGCTGCAGGGCAAACACTGAAGACCGGACGTTGCCTTTAGCCGCCGTCAATCGTCTCACGAAGGAGGTGCTACCTTGCAGGAAAGGCGGGAGGTATTGAGCAGACGATTCCACGTTTTCGCGTTCTTGTTTTACGCAGTACTGGTGTGTGGGTTGTCCCCAACCGCATTGTCCGCAAGCGGGTCGGAATCCCGAGCAGCCAATACCGCCTCGGCTCCTGCGTGGGAAGTTTCTGGGATTTTCGCGGAAGCTTGTGAGTGCAATCCTCCCTGTCCCTGCTGGCAGGGCCGTCTCCCGACCCAGCATCATTGTCACAACGTGCAGATTTATAAGATCGAGCGAGGCCGCTACGGCGCTGTTCGGCTGGACAACCTGGTTGTCGTGGTTGAATGGGTTTCGCCTGAAGGAAGAGTCATGGATAAGAGCGCAGACCAGTCAGTCTTGGTAGCGATTTATTTGGACCGTTCCACGAGTCCGGGCCAGCGGGAAGCCCTCGAGAAGATATGGAAACGGTCATTTCTACGGGGAGTCAAAGGAAGCAAAGGAGGAATGAAGGCCGTCAGGTTTGAAAAAGCAGATGTGGAGCCGGGCCGCGCGGTGGTGATCATCCGGCATATTCTTGCTTTCGATGTTCGGAGGGGAAGCGCACAGGAAATGGATGTCCAAGACCTGTATGTGCATGATATGCAACTGGCGCGATCTGCCCGCTACCGGTACTCGGACTACGGCATGGCCTGGGATTATCCCGGCAAGCACGCAGCCTTTGGAACATTCCACGCCCAGTCATCGCGGAATTAACGCATTGGCAAGCAAATTTCCCACTGGATCGCGTACTGAAATGCCAGCGGCGGCTTTGATCGCCAGAGAGATACTGCCGTGGGCTGCCTGCAAAGACATTTGTACCGAATTTCTCGGGTTTGCTTTCGGGGCTGATGAACATGCTGGGGAACCTCGGCGGATGGCATTCGCCAATCGTCACTGCGGCGATCTTCCTTCACGTCGGATGGAATATGGCGTTCAACTTCGCCGGCCTTATGACGCTGATGTCCGTAATCCTGTATTTAGCGGTGAAGACAGAGGATAAGCTTGCATAGGGCACCGGTTTTCTGGCGCTTATTTTGCCCGTTTCCAGTTGGCGGATGTGGGGCAAATCTCACTTAGCATTTGTACATCTTTTCGTGACGGATCGGTCTCATTATGTGACTCTTATCCCACTTCAAGCAATGCAGTAGTGTAAACTGCAAGCAGGGGCATAGGATTTATGGCGCGTTCGGGAGCAGGGAATTCGTGAAGAAGCTTCTCGGGTCGTACATAAGGCATTACCCGCGAACTGCTGCTGCCCTTGTCTTTGGGTGCGCAACGCTTGTGGTGCAACACATAGCCTGGATGCCTGAAGCGCGGATGAACGGCCTCGTGCCAGCGCTCACGCTGGGCGTGGGACTGGCGCATGCTGTGGCTGGTGCGCTGACCGGGCCACTGCTGGTGGACGGCATCCGCGTTCGAACGTCGTCACAGGCCGGACTGATCGGAGCGGGCACGTCGCTGATAGCGCTGATCATCTTTACTTCAGTGTTCAGCGCATACATGTTTGCGAGCGACGTTCATCCCGTCGGTGCGGTTTCCTACCTGGCTTTCACTCTTCTTACTGCAGTGTTTGCCTTCTTGGGCAATGCATGGGCCCTGTTTCTGGTTTCCATCGCCCTCGGCTGGGCCCTCTTTAGAATTGCTGCCCTCGCAGGATTGACCGAAGGTCGCTGAATGCCTCGTGCAAGGTTTTTGGACAGCAATCGTCAGGGTTCAACCCTTTTCAGTTGGAATTTACGGGGACAGCGCCAGTATCATAACGAACCAGCGAGTTGATGAGCAGGTCCCCCAAAGGCTTCGCCTGAAATGGCTTACTGTCGCGACCTTTACCGCCGCGACGATTAAATCCTTTACTGTACATTGCGTGATACCGGTTTTCACCGCGAAGTAAACGACCCGCATAACTGCCGACGGAACAAGAAATTGATGGAAGTGTTCTCGCGTTCTTCCTGAGCAGTGCTGTTGGACTGTCAGTTTTGACAGTTTCCGGTGCTGGCATGCTGAAGTGAGAATAAACGAGTAAGAGCATTAGCTCGGGCAAGGGCCGCATGTGTGAACGTCAGAAGTGCCAAACTGGGTCGAAACTCGAATGGCAGGGTTCCTGCGGAGGACGCTTTCACCTGGCAGGGACCGGGTTCATGAGCAGGCCTGGAGGCTGTTGCTAAGCGATTCGCACAACATTGTGACGGGAGTGCTCCCTGGGGTGGCTTGCCATGGCCGCTGAACGTGCTGTTTTGATGGCGCTTTGCTCGGCTGGTCCGAAAATTGCTCGCAGCTTCGTAAGTCGAACCTCCCAGGCTTCCCCGTGAAGTAGGATCAGGAAAAACATGGCGCTTGCGTGGTCCGGAATTCTGTGCAGTGGCCCGCCGCACGGCGAGCGGAAATTGTGAATCGCAAGGAGGGACCTCTATGAATCTGACGGTGTATAGAAAATTGACTGCTGCGGGAGTAATGCTCCTGGCGCTGCTGGCGGCCAGTTGCCTTGCCACCCGTAACTTCGTTCGCAACCACCAGGCGCCGCTGGAGACGCGGGTCGGCGCCGTGGAGCAGGCATCGAATCAGAACGCCCAGGACATCAAGGCATTGAGCGAAAAGACCGAGGCGGGAATCCCTCAGGCGCAAAACACCGCGGAGCAGGGCGTCCAGGCTGCCAAGGCGGCGGACGAGCGTGCCGTGGCTGCCAACGAAACAGCGGAGAAAGGTCTTGCTGCGGCCAACCAGGCCCACAGCATGATTAACAATCTGCAAAACTTTCAAGCTGCGCACCACACAGCCGTGACGTTCGCGGTGGACAAGAGTCAATTGACGAAGGCCAATAAGCAGGCCCTCGATGGGGTGGCTGAAGCGGTCGGCCCTCTGAAGCTCTACCTGATTCAGGTAGTAGGACACACCGACAGCACGGGCACGAACGCCTATAACCCGAGGTTGAGCCAGCGCCGCGCCGACGCGGTGGTCCGGTACCTCACGCAGAAACACAATATCCCGGTTGCCGTGGTCCATCAGATTGGGTATGGCGAGGACGTTCCGGTGGCTTCGAACAAAACCAAGGAAGGCCGCTCAGAAAACAGGAGAGTGGAGGTCACGGTTCTGGTGCCGCAACTCGAATCAGCAACAGCGCAAACCAGCGCTACTACAACACCTCCAGCAGGTAACTGAAGCATCACTCACCAGCGCCGGGTCTTTCGAAGCAGAGGGCGGCCGTCGCCAACGCCGTCGGCCGCCCGTTTCTTTGGCGTTGTCGTTCTTTGATTGTTCCCCCACATCGATTTCTTCCCCTTACGGTTTGCAGGATGCCAAACTGGATGTGTGATTCCAGTCACGTACATTTCCTGTGTTGTGCGGCATTGTTGGGTGTTGAAAGTTACTGCCACTCCGGAGGTCAACACATGCTGTCGAGAATGCTGAAAACAGGCGCAATCTTTGTGACCGGGGCTTTTCTTTTCGCGAGCATTGCCCTCGGTGCATCAAAGACGGTCAAAATCACACAAGATGTTGTCTTGCCCGGCGGGCAAACGCTAAAAGCAGGCGAATACAGCGTGGTGGTGAATGAGAAGCTTGACAAAGTTGAGTTCATTCAGAATTCAAAGGTTGTCGCCAGCAGTAATTGCAAGTGCACCATTGGAAAGAAGAACCCGGACACGCAGGTCCAACTTCAGCAAAGCAGCGGAAACATCCAGGAGCTTCAGCAGATCCAGCTTAAAGGCGAGACTCGCACGATCAATTTGACGTCTTAAACCGAGTCGCGGTCAGCGTCCGCGTGCGACTATCGGCCGGTATCAGCAAAGATCGAAGGCCCGCGCCACCCGACAAGATCAGGAGGCATGGGAAGTGCAGTTCTTCAGATTAGGCAGGTTGGAGGCTTCGCGGCAGGCCGTGGACGCTACTCCATTTCGACAGTCTCATAGACAGGGTCCCTGAGGCCCTGGATGGATTGTCCACCGCCGCTTTCAAGCTCAAGGACAACGATCTCGTTTTCGCCTGCCCTGAGCCAAGGCGCCGGAAGATAGAGGGTCTGCTGCGGGCCGATTCTCCAAAACCGACCCAAGTGACGACCGTTGACCCAGACGTGGCCCTTGCCCCATCCGCGCATGTCTAGAAAAGTGTCTCCCACGACCGTTAGCTGAAAGCTTCCGCGATAGAAGCGCGGACCACGCTTTGGTTTCGAGGAAAAGTGGAGTCTCGAGAGATCATCGAGGGGAAGCGCATAGATTTCCCAGCCTTTCAGTTCAACACCGTTCAGCATTACCCGCTCCGTAATTCCTTTGCGGTCATCGACCATGCGTGGGCCGTAATTGATCCGGCCCATGTTTTCGACCAGGATGTCCATGGGCTGCGCAGGAGCAAGGTCCACGTCTGCTGCGTTCTGGTCAAAGCGGCGGTCAAGTTCGGCCAGCTTGCTGTCTCCCTGATAGATCAGGGCGTAATCGCTCATGCGGGTCATGCTCAGGCGGCCTTTGGTGGGACGTTCAGGCGTCCAGCGGTAGAGGATAAACCCGTAGGATTGTCCGAGCGATTCCATGGGCAGCGGAGTGGCGGAGCGGACTGGCTTGCCGAGAATATCATCCAGCCGTGCGGACTCCGCAAGGTCAAAGGGCGGCACGTCAATTACCGGCAGCGGCTTCGGCAATGATGGGATGCGCCTCTCTGGGAAGTGCTGCTGAATCAATGTCCGCAGATCAAAATACTTTGGTCGTGGACGTCCTGCCTCGTCGAGCGGTGCGTCGTAGTCATAGCTTGTCACGTCGGGCTCATACGCCTTATTGAAATTGGCCCCGTTTGTAAATCCGAACGACGTTCCGCCGTGAAACATGTAAAGGTTGAACGAAACGCCGTTCGAAAGCATCCACTGGACACCTTCGATCAGGTCCTGATTATTGCCGCGATGATGGATTTCTCCCCAATGGTCAAACCAGCCAGGATAGAACTCCGCGCACATGCGCGGCACATTGCGCCGGAAGCGGGCAAAGCGCTCAAATTGCTTTGCAGGGTCGGAGCCGAAGTTGATAAACGAAAGCACATCTGGCAGCGTGCCACCTGATAACATGTGCGGCGTTGGGCCGTCGGCGGTGAAGAGCGGTACGTCAAAGCCGGCTTCGAGGAGCATCCCGCGAATTACCTGCATGTAGGAGTGGTCGCTGCCAAAGGAGCCGTATTCGTTCTCGACCTGCACCATCAGGATCGGTCCGCCGCGTGTGATCTGAAGGGACGCCAGCTCAACGCCTACGTGCTTCATGTAACGGTGCGCGGGCACAATAAAGCGTGGGTCAGTGCTGCGGACCCGGATGTCCGGCGTGCGCAGCAGCCATCCGGGAAAGCCGCCGAAGTCCCACTCGGCGCAGCTGTATGGGCCTGGGCGAAGGATTACCCATAGTCCTTCTTCCTGTGCCATGCGGATGAAAGCCGCTGCGTCTGCTCTTCCTGTGAAATTAAATTCACCCGGGCGAGGCTCGTGGAAATTCCAGAACATGTAAGTCGAGACTGTATTCAGACCCATCGCCTTCAGTTTTTGCAAACGGTCGCGCCAGTAATCGCGGGGAATGCGCGCGTAGTGCATCTCCCCGGAAAGTATCTGAAACGGCTTTCCATCGAGAAGGAAAAGTTCGCCTTTCCATGTGAATGTGTGCCTGGCGCCGTCGTGCGGTGAACTCTCACTATTGGTTTCAGCACGAGACAGCAGTGGATGAATCGCTCCGAACCCGGCCACAGCCCCTGCAGCCCCAATGAATTGCCTTCTGTTGAGCTTGTCTTTTGACCTTCTGTTTGCCACTTTCAGACCCTTCTGCGTCCGCATGAGAGATGGGTGCTTCGCGCGGGCGGCCGTGCGTGCCCCATTGTTCCTTCTGTAATGGGTTGCTGTATCATAATAACCGCGAATTTCGCTGCGACCAACTATTGGACATGCGAGTTGGTGAAAAGCCGTGGCGCGAATTTGCCTTGTTACAGACTCTGTTCGTCGGCAGCCTTCATTGAAGGCTTTTCAGGGAAGGGAAACCGCTAATGAAGACTACAAAAACAAAAGATCGAGGCCCGCTCCGCAGCAGCGCGTGGTTTGGCAAAGACGACCGCTGGGGAATGGCTCATCGCGCCTGGCTGCGCGCCGAGGGCTTCAGCGAGCGTGTGTTTCAGGAAAAGCCGGTAATTGGTATCTGCAACTCCTGGAGCGAGTTGAATAACTGCAACGCGCACCTGCGACAGGTGGCCGATGCCGTCAAGCGTGGTGTATGGGAGGCTGGCGGATTCCCTCTGGAATTCCCTACGATTTCGCTAGGCGAAATGCTGATGAAGCCCACCACGATGCTCTACCGCAACCTGATGGCCATGGACGTTGAGGAATGCATCACGGCCTACCCGCTGGACGGTGTCGTCCTCCTCGCAGGGTGCGACAAGACCACTCCGGCGCAACTAATGGGCGCGGCCAGCGCCGATATTCCGGCCATCATGCTGACCGGCGGCCCCATGCTGCAAGGAATGTGGCGCGGCAAGGAACTGGGTTCAGGAACCGACGTGCGGAAACTTTGGGAGGAAGTCCGCGCCGGCCGATTGAGCGAAGAAGAGTGGTGCGAGGTGGAATCCTGCGTTTCACGAAGCGCCGGCCACTGCACAGTGATGGGAACGGCTTCCACGATGGCCTGCGTGGCAGAAGCGCTGGGTATGATGCTGCCCGGATCGGCGGACCTTCCGGCATCAGATTCGCGCCGGCTGGCCATGGCCGAAAAGAGCGGTGCACGCATCGTGGAAATGGTCAGGGAAGATCTGCGGCCGTCACGCATCATGACGCTTCAGGCGATCGAGAACGCGATCCGCGTGGATATGGCCATCGGCGGATCGACCAACGCAATCGTGCATCTTATAGCCATTGCGGGACGGTTGGGCATTGACCTGCCACTTGAAAAGTTTGACGAGCTTTCGCGGACAACTCCCGTCGTGGCGAACGTTCGACCATCCGGCCGGTACCTGATGGAGGACTTCTGTTACGCGGGGGGAAATGCCGCCCTGATGAAAGAGATCCTGCCGCTGTTGCACGGCAAGGCGCTGACCGTTACGGGCAAGACCGTCGCTGAAAATCTCGCCCAGGCCGCCTGCTTTAATCGTGAGGTCATCAAACCGCTTGACGAGCCGCTGCGGCCTGAGGGTGGCACGGCCATTTTGCGCGGCAATCTGGCGCCGGCTGGTGCAGTGATCAAACAGTCGGCCATCTCGCCTCATTTCGCCAGGCATCGTGGCCGTGCCGTGGTGTTTGAGAACAATCTTGACCTGATCAACCGCATTGATGACCCCAAATTGGATGTGGATGAATCGAGCATTCTGGTGCTGAAAAACGCCGGGCCAAAGGGCGCGCCAGGCATGCCGGAATGGGGCCATCTGCCCATCCCCGCAAAGCTGCTGAAAGCCGGCGTACGCGACATGGTGCGGTTAAGCGACGCTCGCATCAGCGGCACGAGTTTTGGAACGATGGTGGTCCACATTTCACCGGAATCAGCCGTCGGAGGGCCGCTGGCTGTGGTGAAAGACGGTGACTTGATCGAACTCGATGTCCATGGAAGACGTTTGGAATTACAAGTATCCAATGCTGAATTAAAGAAACGCTTGAAATCATGGAAACCGCCTGAACCGCATTACCTGCGTGGTTATGGCCGGATGTTCCTTGACCATATCCTTCAGGCGCATCAAGGCTGTGATTTTGATTTCCTGCTGCCGGTAAACGGTCCAGAAAAAGTCGCGCCGCCGGTGAGATTCAAGAATCCGGCACTATAGGGAACGTTGAGAGAGACTTGATCGATTTATCATCGTCTGCATGTCGTGCAGACTGATATCCCAAGATTAACCCCTTGAAGGTCAAGGCCCCGGAAGTGGAAGTGCCTGCCAGTCCTGGAGCATCAAGCTTCCTGCCGACAATGTGATCCTTGTCATGTAGTTTTTGAGGAAGCTGTGTACAATGTAGGCATGAAACGGAAGGAAGTCATCGTTGTTCTATGCGCCGTTGCTTTCACCGGCATCGGCGCTCTGATTCTCCTGTACGGCAGCACACCGAGCACAAAGGATCGTCCGAGCAGCGTGTCGGTGGCGAGCGTAGCTTTGCCACCTACTCTGGATAAAGCGGCTTATGACGCAAAAGTACTTGAGCTTGCGAACAACCCGCCTCCGGGCCATTGCGGATCGTCCCCTGCAATGGGGCGAATAAAGGCGGTGCGGCCTGGTATTAACCGAGTTGCTGCAACGGGCCGATCAGCGGCAGTCATCACCAAGGAGGCCGTTTTCCGTCCATGCCCCGCGCCGCTCTGGCCTGTGCATACTGTTTATCCCAACCCGGGCGCCGTTCTCCCTTTCAAGCGGATCGTCGCGTACTATGGCAATTTCTATTCCAAGCGGATGGGTGTGTTGGGGGAATATCCGCCGGCCCAGGTGATTTCCATGCTCACGTCGGCGGCGCACGAATGGGCTAAGGCTGACCCCACAACGCCGGTTTTGCCGGCTGTGGATTACATTGTGGTTTCCGCGCAGGGCATTCCGGGGCGCGACGGGAAGTACCGTCTGCGCATGCCGCCGAGCCATATCGAAAAAGCGATCAGCATGGCGGACCAGATTCAGGGCTTGGTGTTTCTAGACGTGCAGCCCGGCTGGAGCACGGTGGAGGCGGAAGTGCCGCGGCTTGAAGAATACCTCAAACGGCCGAACGTAGAGCTTGCGCTGGATCCTGAGTTTTCCCTGACGGATGGGAAAAAGCCGGGGGCGTATATAGGCACTATGAGCGCTGTTCAAATCAACTTTGCCGCCCGATTTCTTGCGAAGATTGTGCAGGAAAACAATCTGCCTCCAAAAATCCTTGTCGTCCACCGCTTCACCGAGCGCATGGTGACCGATTACCGCGACATCAAACCCCTGCCTGAAGTCCAGATCGTGATGGACATGGATGGGTTCGGAGCACCTGCATTGAAGACTTCCACATACAGATCATATATCGCAAGACAGCCGGTCCAGTTCACTGGATTCAAGCTGTTCTATAAGAACGATGTGAAGATCGGACACCATCTCATGACTCCCGAGGAGATATTGCAACTTTCTCCCCGGCCGATCTATATCTTGTACCAGTAAGAATGCATGTTGAGGGAGTTCGGCATGCACAGTCGGACTCGCTCCGATTGAACGCTTGAAGCGCCTTGTCGCAAGCGATTTCGCGCGTGACTGCTGAGTCAGGCGGCAACGATGTGGGCAGCGTGCTCGCGGGCGGCGCGCAGGACTCGAACCGGATCGTTGCCTTCGGGCAGGAACTCCATGGCAATATAACGGTTGTAGTTCAGCCTGGCGAGCGTCTTGTAGATGTTGTCGTAATTGATCTCACCAGTGCCGGGCTGGTGTCGGTGAGGCACGTCGGCGATGTGGCAAAGCCCGACAAGGTCGATGTTCTTTTCCAGTTTTTCGATCAGGTTTCCTTCAGCGATCTGCTCGTGATAGAAGTCATAAAGAAACTTCACCTGGGGATGATTGACTGCCTTGATGATTTCAAATCCCTCCGCCACTGAGGTCAGAAAGTAGCGGGGGTTCTCTTCCGGATCGATGTTCTCGACAAGGATGGTAATGTTTTTCCCATCGACCACTTCTGCGGCGCGCTTCAGCCCTTCGATGCAACTCTCGTGCTGCTGTTCGCGCGTCAGGCCCGGTACGACATTTCCGGACATCACGATCAGGCGAGGGCATTCGAGCTTGTCACAGATGGTGATCATGTCTCGCAAATCTTTTAGCATGGCCTCGCGTTCGGCCGGATTTCCGACCCCGTGGCTCATTCCGGCTGTGGTGTCGAAAGTGATGCCAAGCGCCCGCTTCTTCTGATTTACTCGGCGGAAGTCGGCATCCGTCCAGTCCTCGAATTCTCGCACGAGTTCAACCGCGTGGTAGCCGGCTTCCGAAACCTTTTCGAGGCGCTGCTCGAATGGCATGTCTCGAAATACAGTCCAAAGCATAATCGAAATTTGGTAAGGGGCTGTTGGTGCGCTTGCCTGCGAGGGGTTGGCCGATACGCCCTGGAACAGGGAAGGCGCGGTCGCGGTGCCCAGGCCCGCTCCTGCCAGGATTCGGTTGAAGGTGCGTCGGTCCATTGTCTCTTCCTCGAAATCAATGGGTTGCGCCGGCAACCATGCGCCGGAGCAGGGCAGACCAGAACACAGCGGAAGGCTGGCCCTTAGCAATCTGAAATTTCCCCGCCTGATGATACAGGAGCGGCTTACGAGGCGTAAAGGGAATTTTAACCCCTGGTTTTTGACCGGTCGGAATGACGTTCCGCGCGGTCCTGGTTGAAAGCGATTTCATTTTCCTCTTGAACATCCGGCCAGAACATGACATCTTGCTGTTTTCTGTGAGGACGGGTTTCGCGGCGAGGTTTGATGTGGCATGGGAAAGGCCGGGGACCTGGAACCGCAGGGTCAGGCGCTCCTATTCATGCGCCCGCATGTGTGCAGACATTGCTGTTTATAAATTTCCAAAAGTGAAGGATGGCAGATGATTGAGATCGGCGTTCTCCTATCGCATTTGCTTGTTGTTCCGGCGGCTGTAACGGGCAGGATGATCAGCCTGCGTCCGGTGGACCTGGCGATTATTGTCATCTACTTTGCCGCCGTGCTGGGTATTGGCTTCTATCTCAAGGGCTACGCCAAGCGCGGCGAAGATTTTTTTGTTGCCGGCCGGGAAATGTCAGCCTGGGTGGCGGGGCTCGCGTTCATCTCTGCCAACCTGGGCTCTCTTGAACTGCTCGGCTGGGCCGGCAATGCCTACCAGTATGGCATCCTTGCGGCGCACTGGTACTGGGTAGGGGCAATCCCGGCGATGCTGTTTCTTGCGCTCGTCATGATGCCTTTCTATTACATCTGCAGGACGCACTCTGTGCCGGGATATCTTGAATTGCGTTACGGCCGCGCCACGAGCGGCCTTAGCGCGATCACTTTTGCTGTGATGACCATACTGATGTCCGGCGTCAATATGTATGCGATGGCCGTGGTGATGCAGGTAATTTTGGGCTGGAACCTTCATTTCAGCATCTGGGTTTCGTCACTGACCGTAGGCATCTATGTCGCCCTCGGAGGGCTCTTTTCCGCCATATTCAACGAGGTCATCCAATTTTTCCTCATCTGGCTCGGCGCCCTGTTGATTCCCATCCTTGGACTGATAGAAGCCGGCGGCTGGTCGGGCATGGTCGCCCACATCCAGCAAAATTTTCCCGGAAGGGACTTTACGCATATGTGGGGTCCGATGGTTGACCCTTCGCAAAACCCCATGGGCGTGCAGTGGGTGGCTATCGTCTTTGGCCTTGGGGCCGTTCTCTCAATGGGCTATTGGACGACGGATTTTCTGGTGGTCCAGCGCATCATCGCGGCCAAGGACATTCGCGCCGCCAAGACCGCGCCGATCATCGGCGCATTCTTCAAGATGGCCGTACCGTTCATCGTGATCCTCCCGGGCCTGTTGGGACGGGCCGTGCTGCCATTCCATCTTTATCCCGCCGACGTGGCTACGGCCGGGCAGCACACTTATGACCAGGTTCTGCCCTTGATGATGGCCCGCTATCTGGGTCCGGGCCTGCTGGGTCTGGGCATCACGGCGCTCATCGCAGGTTTCATGTCCGGCATGGCAGGAAACATCAGCGCGTTCGCCACCGTGTGGACCTACGATATTTATCGCCCGTTCATCAAAAAGGATGCAAGCGACCGCCACTACGTCGCCATGGGGCGCTGGTGCACAATGATCGGATTGCTCATCAGCATTGCGGCAGCATACATTGTGACGCACTTCGGCAGCCTGATGGATTACGTGCAGGCCCTGTTCAGCTTTTTCATCGCTCCGCTTTTCGGTACTGTCATTATCGGAATGCTTTGGAAGCGAGCCACAAAGAAGGCTGGGTTCTGGGGCCTGCTGGCGGGCATCACCACCGCAATCACGATTTTTGTGCTGATGCGAGGCCATCCGGACCTTGTAGCACGGTTCTGCTTTTACGCCGGGGCCAAACCGCTCGCGCAGCAGATGTGGCAGGCGCTTTGGGCATTCGTTGCCGTCGTGACCGTGTCCGTGCTGGTGACGCTGGTGACAAAACCAAGGCCTGATGCCGAATTGCAAGGCCTGGTAATGGGCTTGACGGAACTGCCGAGCGAAGGCGACCTGCCCCTTGTCAAGCGGCCGGTATTCTGGGCGGGTGTCTGCTTCGCGGTCTTTCTGGTGCTGCAATGGATCTTCCGCTAGGAAATAAACGCGATTCGGCGAAAGCGGAAGAACGTATCATTAATTTGACCGTGGGAGCTTTGAAATGAGCGAAGATCGTCACATGATCCCAGTCTGGCTCTTCGTGGGGATTTTGCTGTTCTTATACGGTGTCCTGATTCTGGTCAGCGGACTCGCGGAGTGGTCGCATCCGCCCAGTACCGTGCTCTCCAACCTGCACGCCCCCGTGTGGTGGGGCGCCCTCATGATCGCCATGGGCGCGGTCTTTGTGCAACTCTTCCGGCCTGGGAAAAAATCGCGGTGAGGGCTTCGGCGCTCAAGTGTTCGGCGAATTTAAAGCAAGCCCCTGCCTGAACTCTTTCTGCCCTTAGCGGAAGCCTCGAATGGTGAGTCAGAGCGGGCGTAAACGCTTCCCGCGAGTTATCCTGCGCGCTCTGATCCTTATCCGGGAGGAACAGAACAACTCTTCAGTTTCGGTTGGGCCATGAAGCCCATAACAAGAATAGAGCGTTCCTGGAGAATTCCAGTTCGCTAAGTCAGGTCAGGAACACGATGACAGCGGGAGTGCCGACGGGCGTGTACTGGCCGGTGAAGGTCAGGCGACCTGTCTGCTTGTTAACCCGGAAAGTTGTGACTGCATCGCCGCGCTGATTGCACGAAAACAGAAAATCGCCTGCGGGATCGAGCGTGAAGCTGCGCGGATAGTCGCCACGGGTCCACTCCTCGCCGACATAGGTGAGGGTGCCGTCCTGGCCGATCGAAAAAAGGGCCACCGTGTCATGCAGTCGGTTGGCGCTGTAAATGAACTTCGCGTCGGGTGAAATTCTGATTTCTGAACAGAAATTGGTTCCGACGAAGCCTTTGGGCAACGTTGAGATCACCTGCTTCTGCGTCATCCTGCCGGTATTTGCGTCATAATCGAAGACGACCACGGCGGAGCCTTCCTCCTGGATGCAGTAAAACCAGCGGCCATTAGGATGGAAAACAAAGTGTCGCGGGCCGTCGCCCGACGGCACGAGGACCTCGTGCGGATCGTTCGGCGTCAGCTTGCCTTTACCTACATCGAAATTCCAGACCAGGATTTTATCCATGCCAAGGTCGGTCGAGATGACGCGCTTGCCGGTGGGATCGGAATCAATCATGTGAGCGTGCGGTGCATCGTGGCCGCTGATGGCGAAGCTGCCCGGTGGCGCGCTTGCGGCGTGCTGTGGGCCGACGGGACCCGGGTCCTTGTGCACGTCTGTAGCCGGGCCAAGTTCTCCATTGGGTTTGATGGGGAGAACGGAAATTGTCCCCCCGGCGTAATTTGCCGCGAAAACGTAGCGCCCGGACGGATGCACGCTGATGTGCGCCGGGCCTGCACCTTCTGAACTAACCGTGTTAAGCAAGGTGAGGTGCCCGGTGGATTTGTCAATCGAATAAGCGCTTACCGCGCCGGAGGCTTTGCCTTGGAATTTCTGTAATTCGTCTCCGGAGTACAAATGCGTCTTGGCGGGATTCAGCGCGAGCCACGACGGATTTCTGGGATTGGCAAAAACCTCGCGCTGAGTCAGGTCTCCGGTGGAGGGGTCCATTTCAAAGAGATAGATGCCCTGCCCACGACCGGCGCTTCCTTCGGGACCCTCTGGCGAACTATACGTACCGATGTAGAGAAGCCGGGGCTTGCCCGAAGGCAGAGGCCGCAACGCCTGCGATTCCTGCGACGGCTTCACCTCGTTCTCACGGCCGCACGCGAGCGCCGGCCCGGCCATGGCGAGGGCGGCGACGCCTTTCAGGAAACTCCGACGAGTTGGGGCGGAGTGGTCGTCTTCCTGTGCCCGCAATTCATCCGATGACATATGAATCCTCCTTTTGACGGTGGCAGAAAAGTAATTCGGAAAAGGGAAGATTATGAAGTCGTCCGTTCAGGAACGCAAGCCCGGATTGCATGGCGGAAATTCAGGCAGGAAAAGCGGCATTAAGGCAGGTCAGTTCGAAGCTGCCTTCAGGCGAGCAGGCTAATGCTTTTTGCCCAGGGGGAACTCGACGCCGTGCTCTTCGTTGACTTGTCTGCTGGCAGGGAGATTGAAATCAGAGAGAGCGAACTTGCGAACTGTGTCGCCTTTGAAGACCCATAAGGTATCGCCGAAAACCGCATAATCGCGGACTTCCATCTCACGGCCGTCCTGGAAGACAAATACTGTTGAGGGGAACTTTTCCTGCGGGCCGCCTTCAGCCTTGGTGGAAGGTCGAGTTGGAATTTCAACGGCAGGCCCGGCCTGTGCCGGCGTGTAACGGGCTGCGGCCTGCTCGCGCAGCGAACGCACCTCATTCGCGAGTTCCTGGACCTGACTTGCGAGGTATTCTTTTTCCTGGTCGGCCACATGAGCCTCGACGTCCCCGTGGGCGATTCTTACGGCTTCCTGATGCTGATACTCAAGCGGCGGCCACAGGCCGGGATAGAAGTAAGTGAATGGGTAATCGGAGGGGTATCCGAAAAAGGGCGGAAAAATGAAATTGTCGCTGCGGACTCGAAACGGACGAAAAATAAATCCGCCGTCGCGGATTGGAGCCGCAGGGCCGAACCTCACTATTATCGACTGGGCCCTCACGGCGAGTGGAAACATCAAACCCGCCCACAAAACCACATTGGCGAGCAAGTATCTCACAGGTCAAGTTTAACACAGTTAATCGCCGGCGGCGCAGCGGGCGGAATCAGCGCAGAAAACCGCTCATGCTCGTGGTTTCCTGGCAAAGCTTGTCGTTCAGCGGATCATCGAGGGCGAGAATCCTGCGCAGTTGCGGACTGAGCCGTGCCTGCACTTCAGGCCGAAGAAGTCTCTTCTGGTACTGCTGCTGCGGTTTGTCCCATCGGGTGTAAAAGACGTGAAGAGCGCGCCGCGGAAGGTCCGTGCGATTGGCGGTCCCGCCGTGCCAAAGGTGTGCGTTCATCACCACAACAGTCCCCGCCTTGCCGGTAACGAGAATTTCATCAGGGTGCGGGGCGGAAGGATCGGCAAGCACCTGCTGTGGCAATCTGCCCGACCTGTGTGTCCCAGGAATGCAGCGAGTGGCGCCGTTTTCGGGCGTGAAATCGTCGAGCATCCATATGGTGTTGCAGACCGAAAAGCCCTTTTCGTCCGGAAGAGCACCGACATCTACGTGAAGCGGCTGGGCTGAGGGGGAATGCGGATCCGCTGAACGATAGTTAAGGCTGCTCAGTTTGAAATTGGGTCCAAGCACGTGCCCAACCAGTTCCAGGATGCGCGGCATCATGATCGCACGTTCGAACAGTTCTCCCTTATCCACAAGATTGGCAAGCCGCCGGGTGTGCGGCTCCTGCTTGAATTCTGATCCTGCCGCGCTGCCTTCCTGCTCAAGCAATTCATCAGTGCGCCGACGGAGCGCCTCGAGGAAGTCAGGTTCGATGAAGTTTTCCAGGACCACGTAGCCGTCTCGGTCAAGTTGCTCAAACTCTTCGCTGCGCATGGCGACATTCTACTGATTTCCCGAAAGATTTTACAGCACGGTCGTTTGTACAGACCGTTATCCCCGGCAGCGCGCAGCGACCAGCGTAATGTCGTCCACCTGTTCTTCGTGGCTGAACTGCTGCACGGCCTTGATGATCGAACCGATCAGCGCCTGCGGGCACAGGTTTCGATTTGACCATACGAGATCAATCAGGCGCGACTCGCCAAAATCTTCACCGGCGCGATTGAGTGCTTCCGTAACGCCGTCAGTGTAAAGCAGCAGGAGGTCGCCTGGGTTGAGCGTTGTTTCCGCAACGTTGCATTGCCAATTCTCAAAAAGCCCAAGCACCGTGGATGTGGAATCAAGATGCTCAATGACTGGTTGCGCTTCCGTCTGGCTCACGGAAGCACTGCCTGCGCGCAGCAGGAGAGGCGGCAGGTGGCCACAGTTGACGTACCGAAGGCGCTGCGTTGAGTCGTCATAGTCGGCGAAGAAAAGCGTGGCGTAGCTGTTGTCGCTGGTGTTCTCATAGAAGAGACGATTGACTGAAACGAGCAACTGCTGGATGTCATCAAGCGCGAGCGCATACTGGCTCCGCAGATTGGCCTGAAGATTGGCCATCAGCAGCGCGCCGGAAATTCCTTTACCTGCAATGTCCGCCAGCACCAGTGCCAGCCGGCCTGGACGAAGTTCCAGAAAGTCGTAATAGTCTCCGCCAACTTCGCGTGCCTGGGCGCAGGCGCCCGCGTACGCCAGTGTTCGGAGCTTCGGGAACTTCTGCGGAAACAGCCGCGACTGTACCTGGCGGGCGAACTCCATTTCCTGAGCGACACGGCGTTCGGCTTCAATGCGTTCTGCGATCTGCTCGCCCAGGCGAATGCTCTCAAGCGCCACGCCTGCCTGGCTGGCGACAGACGCCAGCAACTGTTTGTCTTCGCGGGAATAAGGCTCCTCGGAGAGTCGCTGGCCAAGTACCAGCAACCCAACCAGCCGGCTGTCTCGCCCCAGCACGGGTACCAGGCAATCCGGATGCAGCGGAGCAAGCGGGAAAGGGTGCGACAGTTTCTCCTCCTCCACTTCAGAAATTTCCCAAGGCTGGCCTTTTTGAACGATTGGGGCAAGTCGCGGATCAGCGGGTGAAAGGGTAGCAAGATCTGCCGGGGTGTTTCCGCGTACGGCTGAGAGTTGGTTACCGTCAGTTTCCAGATAGATCACGATCGAACTTGGCTGCAAAGCTTGGTTGAGATGATGTTCGAGCAGGGCGGCAAGCTCGTTTCTCTCCATCGCAGTGCGTGTCTTCTCGACGAGGTCCTCGAGAATCATGCGGGCATCGTATGCACTCCGGAAAAACGCCTGGTCGATTTTCTCGCCGACTCTTCTATGGACCAGCATTCCCGCCCACAGAAGTACTGTCCCGAAACCCGCCCCAAGTGCAATGCCGCCCCTAATCCCGCCGCCCGGAAGTGCTTCGAGGTGGGGCGCCAGTACCAGGGCGAAAATCAGGATCACCGCGATGCTGACAAACGCCAGCAGAATCGTAAAACCACGCAGAACCAGCAAGTATCTCGCGCCACGCCGCAGCAAAACCGGCACCTCAAGGACACGATGCTTCACTACGGAGTAGGCGAATGAGAGTGGGAAGAGAAAGAGCATCAGGACAAGAACAACAACCACCGGAATTGGCGGATGAATGTGAAAAAAGTCGCTGAGGGCCCTCTGCACTGAGACGGGTACGACACCGATCAGTGTTCCCCAGAGGATCACGCGAATTTTACGGCGGGCTTCAGGAGTTGTGGCGCCGACGGCATTCCCGATGAGGGACGCAAAACCGAGCGTGATGAAGCCGTAGTTGTATAGAAGCCAAACAATGTGGCTTGCAGGCTCAATCCCCACAACCTTTCCAAGCAGGGCAGGTGCATGAGGGCCGCCTCTGCTGAGTCCAGGCAGGACAAAAAAGAGTCCGATCGCCAGGCCGGTCCATTTCAGCCACGGCAAACGGCGTTCTACAAACGACCGGACAGGAAACATTGCAAAAAAGCAGTAGAAAAACACTCCCAACAGTGTATTGAAAAGAGCGTGATAAACCATGGCGAAGTCACGCAGGGGAGAGGCCATGCCCGCAAGATAATTCGGTAGCGGCGGCGCAGCGGTGAAGGACGCAAACATCAGGGCCAACAACCACACATTGCGGTCATCGACTCGGAGAAACAGCACGGGGACGCTGACAATTAAAAACACGAGCGGATAGGCATTAAGAAGGCCCTGACTTAATCGCTCGGTGAGACCGGCTTCCTTTGAAGGAGAGCGACGCTCTCGGAAAGTTGCCCAGAGAGTGACTGGGGTAGTGGCTCCATCACGCAAGACGGCCAGTTCAACGGTATTTCCGGGTTTCTGATGTGCCCAAATCTCATAAAGCGTGTCGCGGTCATCTATCGGCCTTCCGTTAATGGCAATGATGCGGCTGCCCGGTGTCAAACCAGCGCGGTCGGCCGGACCGCCGGGTTCGACGGTCTTGACGTATTCACAATGCTGGTTGCCGATGTAGTTGAAATCAAAGCCGAGTTCAACTTGGCTCATCCAGCGGATGGAATACATCCAGAGCATGCTGTAAAGCACAGCGGCGGCGCTGAATACTACCGCTACAGCGAACACAAGCGGCTTCGGGAGTGAAAGAAACCTTCGCATGGCCCAGACTACCTACAATCATAGACGGGAATTGGATGAGCGGAGTTTCCAGATGGAGGGACCAGCCTGCCGCATTTGACAGACGTTTAACAATGAGTGCACGAAATCAGCCGCACTTGGTGGAAGAACACGGCCTGCCACGCATCGGGAAATCCGACGGCGGAAGCGGCGGTACGGCGGGTTGGCTACACTTCAGGAATACCGAGGTCTTTCGATCCCAGCGGGGACATTTTGGCTTCCGGGGCGTACTGCTCAAGCAGGTCAAGCGCAATGCGGGCGCGGTGGACGCGCTCGCGTCCCATTTTGGCCGCCAGATCTTCAATGTGGATGCCCGAAGGATAAATATCCGGAGCGTTGCGCAGTCCGAACTTGAAATAAGTCGGAGCCGCTACCTGGATAATTTTCGGCATCTCGTAGTAGCGGATAAAGCCGCCGAAATTGTCCGGAACTTCGATGTAAAGATCAATTGGAATATCAACGGCCTGTCGAATGGCGCCGATCTGCGCAGGGCTGAGGTCGGTGGGAATATTCAAAGTAGAAACTCCAGCCTGCTCGAACAGCCGTGCAGTTGCAGGATTAGCAGCGGGCAGCGTCACCGAGCTTTTGATGACCAGGTTTTTCGGCAATTCACCCTTCTTCTTCATTTCATTGACCACCCAGATCAGACCGAGGTCTGCGGGCAGAATGCTCCGGATCCCCAGATCGCACGCGCGCTTGATGTCTTCAATGGCGTAAACCAACTGATCGGCGCCGCGATGCTGAAGCCCGATCACTTTGCCGGCAGTTGAGACGGTTTGCGCACCGGTTTCGAAAGTGGCGCGCGGTCCGACGAACAGGCAGACCTCAATTCGCTGATCGTGGCCGATGTGGGCCATCTCAGAAATTTCGGCCTTGCTGAGCAGCATGACGCCGCTTCCCTGGCTGACGCGATGGATGGGCACATTCAGCTTTTGGGCGGCGTCCAGTACTTCGCGAAAAACGCGCGGGCCTTCAACGCTTGGGATCTCGAACCGGTACTGCCCCCCGTCCTTGAACCTGAGCGACGTTGGTCTGAGGGCGTGATTATCTTCGACCGGCAATTTGAGCCTGGCGAGAAACTGCTGTGTCTTCTTCATCGTTGTCTCCTGATGCCTTTGCTGCTTCAGGCTACTGAGTGTACTTCAAATAAACCGTGCGAGTCTCAGTGTAAAAGTCGAGCGCCAGCGGGCCCTGCTCTCGCATGCCGAAGCTGGATTCCTTGGTGCCGCCGAACGGCAGTTGGTATTCTACGCCCGCCGTAGGCAGATTCACGGTGATCAGTCCCGCCTCAATGTCATTGATGAACTGATGCACGCGCGTCAAGTCGCGAGACACAATCGAGGCCGAAAGTCCGAACTGCACACCGTTGGCAAGACGCATGGCATCATCGAAATCATTGGCGGCCATCAGTGCCAGCACCGGCCCGAAGACTTCCTCCTGCGCGATGCGCATCTCCGGAGTCACGCCGTCGAAAATTGTCGGCTCGACGAAGTAACCCTTGTCATAGATTCCGCCCGTCAGACGGTTGCCGCCGCACAGAAGCTTGGCACCCTCCTTTTTGGCGATTTCGATGTACTTCAGGTCGGTTTCGAGTTGCTTATCATCGACGGCGGGGCCGATCTGCACTCCCGGCTCGAGGCCGTTGCCGACTTTCAGTGCTTTGGTCCTGGCCACGAGTTTTTCCACCAGCGGCTTGTAGATATCCTTCTCAATGATGGCGCGGCTGCACGCGGTGCATTTCTGGCCGGTAGAAAAGAATGCGCCGTTAACAAGAATATCGACGGCGTAGTCGAGATTGGCGTCCTTCAGTACGATGGTCGGGTTCTTTCCGCCCATTTCAAGCTGGACACGAACTTTGCGCCCGGCGAGCTTTTCGTGCAGCGCATTGCCGACGCTGCAAGAGCCGGTAAATGAAATGGCACGTATGGCGGGATGTTCTACGAGCGCGTTGCCCGCTGCACCGCCGCTTCCGGTGACGTAATTGACCACGCCGGCCGGAATGCCGGCCTCGACCATCGCCTCGACCAGCCGGTAGGGACTGAGCGGAGCCAGCGAAGCCGGCTTGATCACTACCGTATTGCCGGCGACGATCGCGGGTGCCATCTTCCAAGCCGGGATCGCGCTCGGAAAATTCCAGGGAGTGATCAGCCCGACCACGCCGAGCGGTTTGCGCATCGTGTAGCAGAAGACGTTCGGCCGCTCCGATGGGATATGGTAACTGAACGAGCGTGCGCCTTCGCCGCCGAAGTAGCGAAAGATGTTGATGGCGCGTTTGACCTCGCCTTTGGCTTCCGGAAGGGTTTTACCTTCCTCGCGCGTCATGTCTTCAGCCACCTTGGCCAGGCGTGATTCGAGGATTTCCGCGGCCTTGAAAAGGTATTCGCCTCGGGCGGGTGCGGGAAGGGCTGCCCACGCGGGCTGAGCTTTGGCCGCCGCATCGCAGGCCGCCTGGACCTCCTCTGCTCCCGACGCCTGAAAATGTCCCAGGACTTCATCGATGTTGGCAGGATTAATGTTGGGGAAGGTTTGCTTCGACTTGCACTCAACCCATTCGCCGCCGATCAGATTTCGATAAACTTCTGGCATAGAACCTCCCTGCGTGATATTGGCTGGAAATCTGTTGAGGGAACATCAGGAAACGTTCCCGGGCTTGGTGTACCCTCTGTTGCCGGCAAAGCGAGGCTTTTCACCATGGTCCTGTAGCCCGGCAATTGTGAAAAAGACCTCCTGCAGCCGCCTGTGAGTCCGACAGGGCAAATTCCTCATCCGCTGTGTCCGCGCCTGGGCTGTTGACGTCCCCAAGCGGGGGCAACACGAGCCTGTTCGCACTACCATTAGCCGACCATATATCGTACTATAAAGTTCACCGGATTGAAGGCCGAGAATCCGTCGATGAGGATGGAGTGAAAGTCGAAACGGTCGTTACCGCCATTATTTTTTTTAGCGTTGGTTTTTTGGCAGGCTTTATCTATAAGTCGCAGCGCCAGGCAAGCGTTCCTGCGCAGGCTGCTGCGGCTGCTGCTGCTTCTTCTGATGCCAGCGCGACCTCGACAGGAGCGATGGGGACTCCTGATATCAATCCAGCAACGGGGCTCCCCAACGGGCATCCGCCGCTCGAGGTCGCACAGATTATCCAGAATTACGAACAACGCGCCAACCAGAACCCGCAGGACGCACAAATCCCCTTGCAGCTTGCAAACTATCTTTATGACAAACACTACTTCAAGCTGGCGATCGAGTGGTATCAGCGCTCTCTGACGCTGAATCCCCGTGACATCAACGCACGCACGGACCTGGGAACATCGTATTTTTATACTGGTCAGCCGGAGCAGGCCATCGCGGAATACAAGAAGGCCCTGGCCCTCGATCCCAACCATCAGCCGACAATCTTCAATCTGATTATCGTGAACCTTGAAGGAACACATGACCTGCGCGCTGCAAGAGAGTACTGGAACGAACTTAATAAAAAGAACCCGAATTATCCGGGACTGAAGGAAATTAAATCGAAATTGGACGAGGCTGAGGGAAGCCCCAGGGCAGCAGTAAAGCCGTGAAGAAAACGAGGCATCCACAACCTTTTACGCGTCCTCATAACTAGATATGGGAGCTTTTCTTGACGCGGTCATGGACCTGATCTTTCTGGCCGGTGTGGTTTGGACGATATCTCGGACCATTCGGGGCATGATAGGCGGAGCATCGAAGAACGTCCACAACAACCGGCAGAGTGGTCAGGGCCGGCCAGCGAGTGCCCGCAAAGTGCCGACGGTCCGCGACCCCGTGTGCGGAATGTTCGTCTCTACTGAGGTTTCGCACAAACTGACGATCGGCAAAGAAGTTCTGCACTTCTGCTCGCGGGAGTGCATGGAGAGCTATGAAAGGAAAGCGGCCAAGGTATCCTGAATGGCGTTCCCGTCGGCCGCTCAGTTACATCTGAAAGAGTCAATATCGTGTTGAACGAACCCCCGCCAGTTGCGATGTCAATTTCGGAATTTGATCCCTCCGGGCAGTCGGGAATTATCGCCGACATTAAGACCTTTGCGGCACATAACTGCTACGGCGTTGCGGTCGTCACTGCTCTGACGCTTCCTCAGCCCGGAGGCAAGCCAAAACTGCACACGACACCTTCCGAGTGGATCAAGGAATCAATTCTTTTGCTCGTTCGTGAGCAGAACGTTCGCGCCATCAAAATCGGAATGATGTGCGGGCGGGCTTCCGCCGAGGCTGTTTGCGAGGTTCTGGATGCAAACCCGTCCATCGCGGTTGTTGTGGACCCGGACTTGCGCGGGATGGGTGACGCAGCGGGAAGCGAGCCCGCAGCCGCTGAAATCGTGCGAACGCTGCTGGTTCGCCGTGCGACTGTCGTGACGCCGAATGCCTCCGAAGCATCCGCGCTTGCGGGAATTGAAGTGCGGTCACCCGCGGAAATGAAGAGCGCAGCGGCGAAGCTGGTTGAAATGGGCGCCCGCGCGGCTGTCGTCACCGGCGGAGCTTTTGAGAGACCATTCGATGTTTATTATGACCAGGAGTTCAGCGAAACCCTCGCCGGCGAACGCTTCAAGGTTGAGGCTCCTTTCGGACCGGGATCGACGTTCGCCTCCGCAATCGCCGCGAACCTCGCGCACGGACGGCAACCACACGACGCCGTCGTGATGGCCAAGGCCTATGTTACAGAGGCCATCCGAAAGGGTTATGCAACACCATCAGGAACGGTCGTGCTGAATCACTTCTACCGGATTCATCAGGCTCCTCGCGTTATTGAGGCGGAATCCGGAATTCCCGAGCCTGCCTGAAGGCCTGGCCCGTTGCGCGTTTCCGAATGTAAATTCCACAGGAACCAGAATTGCGCGGCATAGCGGGCCGGCAAGTTAGCAATTGAGTCTGCTTGCGGGTCTGGTATAATCCTGCGCGTTTATGCCGATTCCTGAGAAACGCTGGCAGCATATTATTCCGGTCGCGTTTATTATGTACACGATTGCATTCGTGGACCGGACGAACATCTCCCTCGCACTGCCTTCCATAAGCCACGAACTCCACATGAACCCGGAGCAAGCCGGGAGCGCTGCCGGCGTATTTTTCTGGGGGTATCTGCTGCTTCAGATTCCCGGCGGCCATCTGGCGGAACATTGGAGCGCCAAGCGGTTCATCAGCATCCTGCTGGTTTGCTGGGGCCTGGCGGCCGTGGCCTGCGGGCTCGTGCACACCTGGCGGGAGTTTTGGGTCATGCGCCTGGTATTGGGAATCGCGGAGGGTGGCGTGTGGCCCGCGACGCTGGTGCTGCTGGCACATTGGTTTCCTAGGGCGGAACGCGCACGGGCCAACGCCTACTGGATGCTCTGCCTGCCGACAGCGGTGGTGATTTCATCTCCTGTCTCGGGCTGGATTCTGGGCCGTTGGGGCTGGCGCGTGATGTTGGTTTCGGAAGGTGCGATACCATTTGTCTGGCTGATCATCTGGATCATATTTATTGCAGATCGACCGCACCAGGCCAATTGGATCTCGGTGGAAGAGCGCGAATTCCTTGAAACCACCCTGGAACGCGAAGGCGCGGAACTGGATTTCCAGGCTTCTGAGCCCTACCTCAAGCTCCTGCTGAGGCCGCAGGTCCTTCTGTTGGTCCTGATTTACTTTCTTGTGAACAGCGGCAATTACGGATATCTCTTCTGGTTGCCGAGCGCGCTCCACAGCGAAAAGCGTTTAAGCGACCTTGTAGTGGGAATCCTGTTTGCGATTCCTTTTATTGTTACAGGCATTGGCATGGTGTTGATTTCGCGCCACTCTGACAAGGTGCATGAGCGCCGAAGGCACGTGGCGCGAGCGCTGGCCTGGGGCGGAGTGTTTCTGCTGGCCAGTGTTCTGCTGAGCCCACACTCCTTCGCTCTTTCGTTTTTGGCCATCACTCTGGTAGGTGCCGGGTCGTTTGGTTCTCTCGGGCCATTCTGGGCTATCCCTTCGGAGACTCTCCCGCGATCGGTGAGCGGCTCCGCGATGGGTCTGATCAATGCTCTCGGCAATCTGGGCGGCTACTTCGGACCGGTGATCGTCGGATACCTGAACAAACGTACCGGAAACTTCGTTTACGGTTTCGCAGCACTGGGCGCTGGTTTCATTTTGGGTACGATGCTCACGTCACTCGTTAAGACCCAGAGAAAGCCCGCGGTTCCTTGAGCAGCTTCGTTAGTGCTCGTACCGGGGCGAGCAGGCCCGGCGAATCTCATCTGCGCAGCGATAGGAGGTCATAATGGCTGACCGTAGAACATTTATGCGTAATGTTATTGGAGGAAGCGCGGCAATAGCGGTTTCAGGATTGGTTCCTTCGGGGAAAATTCTGGGTGCGAATGATCGCGTCCGTTTCGGGCTGATTGGTGCCGGCGAGCGCGGAACGGCGATCTTCAAAGCCGCCATCAAAGCTCCGAACACCGAAGCGGTTGCCGTGGCTGATATTTATACGCGACGGCTTGAAGAGATCAAACGGGTTGCACCCGGCGTGAAGACATATTCGGACTTCCGCCGCCTGCTGGATGACAAGAGTATTGATGCTGTGCTAATCGCGACGCCGCAACACCAGCACGCGCTCAACTTCGTACCGGCGATTCAGGCGGGCAAGGACGTATATCAGGAAAAGACCATGGCGTTCAATCCCGATCACACGCGCCGTATGCGACACGCATTTCTTGCATCAGACCGCGTGGTGCAGATCGGCATCCAGTCCACCAGCAGCGCGGCGCAGGCCCGCGCGCGGGAGCTTGTTCATACGAAGGCGATGGGGCAGATCACAGCCATTCATGCGCACATGTACCGCAATTCGCCCTACGGCGGATGGAAGCGGCCGATCCCAGCGGATTGTACGCCGCAGAACGTCGAATGGAAGGCCTTTGAGGGTGAAGCCGCCCTTCATCCGTTTGATCCAAATCGCGTGATCAACTGGCGGTTCTACTGGGACTACTCCGGCGGCAACGTTTTTGAGAACATGGTTCACCAGGTGGGCTTCTGGTTCAAGGCAATGGACCTCGATATTCCTGAGCGGGTGACGATGAGTGGAGCGAATTACTTCTCGCCGGAAATGCAGGTGCCGGACACGATGGATGTTTCCATGGCGCTTCCGAACAAGATTCTCTTCACCTGGAATTCCGGCTTCGGCAGCAGCTATTATCATGCCGATGAGGTTGTGCTGGGGACAGAAGGCGCAATATCGCGGCGGGGCCATGAAGTTGTAACTTACGTTCCCAAGCGGACGCGGCGCGGCACGTCGGCTGAGGCAGGCGAGGCGATGCCTCCGGATATCGTGAGCGGTGGTGACGAGACGGAACTCCACATGCAGAATTTCTTCGATTGCGTCCGCAGCCGCAAGCAGCCCAATTGCCCATTTGAAATTGGTTACCGCTCTGCTATCGCATGTCAGATGGCCGTGGCTTCTTATCGGCAGGGACGGGAAGTGCGCTGGGACCCGGAATCAGAACAAATTGTTTAAACACTGCATCGGAACTGTTCGTCTGCGACGCTTGAGGCACTCTTGCGCGGCCAGCCTGGCACTTTTGATGGCTGCGCATTCCAACTCCAATGGTCCATAAAGCAAGCGGCGGAATCAGCCGCAGGGAATTTTTCAAGAGCGGCGTTGCGACCGGGGCGGGAATAGCAACTGCTGGCGCCATCCCCTCCGCACGCGAAACTGAACAATCTCCGTCAAACGAACCGCGTGGGCTCAAGGTCTTGATCATTTCTGACATGGAGGGCGTGGACGGGATTTTCAATTGGACGGACCAGTGCAATCCTCTGAAAAGCCCTCGATGGGCGGAATCGCAGAAGCTTCTGACGGGCGAAGTGAACGCTGCTGTTGAAGGCTTGACAGCCGGCGGCGCCACGGAAGTCGTTGTATGGGACGGGCATGATGGAGGTGAGGCCCTTTCAGCGAGCGACATTCATCCAAAGGCACGCCTGCTGATCGGTTCGCCCATCCCGCCTATCCGTGAATTTGACTCAACGTTCAGCGCGATTGTCTTTGTAGGCCAGCATGCCATGGCCGGGGCAAAGAACGCCGTGCTTCCGCACTCCTTTTTCTTCAATATCCAGAACCTTTGGGTGAACGGCAGGCTCGCGGGAGAAATTGGAATCCGCGTAATGGTGGCGGGTGAGATGGGTGTGCCGGCGATCATGCTTGCGGGCGATACTGCGGCCTGCAGTGAGATTCGCGAACTGGTTCCGCAGGTGGAATGCGCGGAGGTAAAGTCCAGTGTCAGCTCGACGGCGGGTTACACGTTGCCTCACCCCGTCGCATGTGATTTGATCCGGGCCAAAGCGGAACGAGCCGTGACGCGCCTCCATGAGTTCAAGCCTTACCGCATCGAAGGGCCGGTTGAAGTGAAAGTGGAATTCACAACGTCCGCTGCACCGGGGCCCCGTATTGGACGCGCCAGCGAGCGCCTCGATGAGCGGACCCTGATCTATCGCGGCAAGAACATCATTGATGCGTGGTTCAAGTTCGGGAGGCTATAGAGGCGTGGTTCCTGTGGCCGCGTTGCTCAAAAGGTTGCTGAAAAACGGATGTTGCGGTTGTCATCGTGACAGCGGCGAACAATCGGCGTATTTATTTTCATAGAAATCAGTGATGCTTCGCATTGCTCAGCATGACCATTGGGCTCTTTCAGCAACTTCTTAAACTGAAATGGAGGGCATCCCTTTCCTGTCTGAAAGAAAACCGTCATGCCTGCACTATTTTTTCTCTGTATTGATTCAATCTCCCCATGGCATTTCGCGTGTCAATGATAAGCTGCGCGTGGCGCCCGATGAATTCGTAATCGTAGGATGAGTGGTCCGTGGCAATGACAACCGCGTCGTATCGCGCCAGTGATTCCTCCGTCAGGGGGACCGACTCCAGCCCGAAATCGTACTGGCGCATCTTGTGCAGGCGCTCGAAATACGGGTCGTTGTAATCAACGACCGCCCCGCCGTCCTGGATCAGCTTGATGATCCTGAGCGATGGCGATTCGCGCAGATCGTCAATGTCCTTCTTGTAGGAAACGCCGAGGACAAGAATGCGGGATCCATGCAGGCATTTATTGCGCTCGTTCAGCGCCCCTGCGAGCCTTTCCACCACGTGATGCGGCATCGAGGTATTGATTTCCCCTGCCAGTTCGATGAAACGCGTAGGAAACTCATACTCCCGCGCCTTCCACGTGAGATAAAAAGGGTCGATAGGGATGCAGTGGCCGCCCAGGCCCGGCCCCGGATAGAAGGCGGAGAACCCAAACGGCTTGGTCTTTGCCGCGCCGATGATTTCCCAGATGTCCAGCCCCATGCGCTGGCACAGGAGCTTCAATTCGTTCACCAGCGCG
Source organism: Terriglobia bacterium (assembly GCA_035652895.1). GTDB lineage: Bacteria > Acidobacteriota > Terriglobia > UBA7540 > UBA7540 > SCRD01. The sequence goes on along the minus strand of DASRCX010000029.1, from coordinate 4,711 downwards.
ATGTTGACGCTCCGATAGATGTTCTCGAGCAGCTTGGTCATCTCCGCGGCGCGCGAGGAACTGACCAGAACCGTCTTGTCAAAGGCGGCCTGATAAAGCGCCTGCGTCGCCATGGCGCTTGGGGCGTTCACTCCGCCAACGACTTTGGGAATCTGGTGTGTCCTGAAATTCGGATTGCCAGGATCCTCACGTTCCGGGGAAAAGGCCAGGAAAAAATCCGGTTCGAACGGCGTGTTGCCCACGGCCTCGCTGTTTTCTACCGTGTAAGGAGCGATAGGGCAGCGCAGTCCCGACTTCTCGAGGATGGGCAAAACAACTTCCTCAGTGGTGCCGGGATAGGTTGTGCTTTCAAGCACGACAAGCTGGCTGGGGCGCAGGTTTGCAGCAATAGATTCCGCCGTGCTGCGGATATACGTGAGGTCTGGCTCGCGGTGATCATCGAGCGGCGTCGGAACGCAGATGATGATGGCATCCACTTCGCGCAGGAGAGAAAAATCCGTCGTGGCATCAAAACGCCTGTGAGCAAGGGCCCCGGCGATGTCAGCCTCCGGAATGTGCTTGATATAGCTGCGGCCCTGGCGGAGAGTCGCCACCTTGAGGGGGTCGATATCAAATCCAGTGGCCTCGATGCCTTTGGCCGAAAAGAGCAACGCAATGGGCAGGCCGACGTATCCTAGACCGACAATCCCAACCCTGGCTGTCTTATTCCGGATACGCTCGTTGAATGCTGCAACGGCACTGCTTCGCGTCGATGTGTTTTTCTCAGGATCAATAGCCATGGGGCCCGCCTTTGTGTCAATTGGAAGAAACGTGATTATAAGCCGAGAGCCTTTTGCCTGTAAACCAGGCCCCCGGTCGGCACTGCGAGAACTTAAATGTGAGCCCGGCGCGAATGGTGAGAAACGGCACAAAATCTAATCTGGAGCGCTTGTGAGAAAACTTAGAAAATTCAAACGGGTTTGATTGATATTTTCTTCTTTTCGATGGAAACGCGAGGTGCTAAGGGTTATTTAGGGAGTAATGGAGTGGGCTTCTTGCAGCGCGATGCAAAGCATGGGCGAGAGGCCGCCTGAATAGGGAGGAAACCATGGTCAGTCCGATCAAGGCAGTCAGTGAACGGTTTGAACCTGCTTCTGGTCGGCCCAGGTTCAGGACGCTCCTGGTCGATGAAGATCCGAGCGACGTCCGCTATTACTACGGAATCCTTCGGGCCATTGGGCACGAAGTTGTGGTCTGCAACAGGTATGCGGATGCGCTGGCTCTTTTGGGACGTGAGACTTTTGATATGGCGGTAGTGGGGCAGGGGAGCCCTGCATTTGAGGGCCGGCAGGTTTTGGCGCGGGCGCTTGAGATGAACCCAAGGATGCCTGTCCTCGTGGTCGCCAGGGCGCTTGACATCGACTGTTACATGGAAGCAATGGAAATGGGCGCGGCGGATTATCTCGAGCGGTGTGCCGCCCCCCGAGATTTCATGAGGGTAGTCGATGCGCATCTTCAGGTGAAAGAAGCGGCCTGATTTCAGCAAGGCCGGGAATGAGAAGGGGAAGAGTCGTCCATCCCAGCCGCGGGTAGTGATTCTTAGCCCCCGCCCAGGGCGACAGCTTACAGGAACGGCAGTCCAATACATTCAGCGCTCAACCGAACGGTGGCTGACGTCGAATCCCGCCGTTGTTTCGGCCTCCGGCACAATTTCATAGGTCGTTTCGATTCTTGCTGTCTTGCTGATCATCGCGCTCACTGAACAGTATTTGCTTTCCGAAAGCCGAATCGCTTTCCGAAGCGCCTCGGGCTGGACACTGCCGCGAAGCCTGTGGCGGATGGTCACTCGAGTGAAGACCGTCGGTGGCTCGTGACGCTGTTCAGCCTGGAGTTCTACGTCGTAACCCGTCACATGCTGGCGCATCTTCCGTAGAATAGCGATCACATCGAACGCGGTGCAGCCGCCAAGGGCGATCAACGCCAGCTCAATAGGCTTGGGGCCGGTGTTGCCTTCAGCGTCATCCATAATAACGGTGTGGCCGGACCCTGATTCCCCGACAAATTGGCGGCCCTGCTGGACGGATTTCAGGTGAATCTTTGCCAGGACCATAGTGCATTCCTTTTGGCAGGTTGATTTGTCCTGCGACGTTGGAAACAGTCCTGTCTTATTTCCCGCCCCCATTGTGGTGCGCGGGCACGGGGGCGCCACTGACGGCCTTGAGGAGCCATTCGGTGCTCACAGACTTGGGGCGGGTAATCGGTGTGCCGAGCAGCCGGTTGAGGACGAGCTGGGCACACATTCCAAGCGCCCGCGAAACGCCGAAGAGGACCGTGTAGTAGTCGAACTCGGTCAGGCCAAACAGGTAGAGCAGTGAACCGGAGCCAGCGTCCACGTTGGGCCACGGGTCCTTAACCTTGCCTTGTTCTTTGAGGATACCCGGTGTGAGATGATAGAGGCGGTCAACAATCCTGAATATCTCGTCGTTGGGACAAACTCGCTTGCCGAATTCGTAGATGGCCGTAAAGCGTGGATCTGTGACCCGAAGCACAGCATGGCCGTAGCCGGGTACTACCCGGCCGCTGTTCAGGGTCTCCCAGACAAAGTCGCGGAGTTGCTCATCGGTGGGCACGCCATTGTAGCGGTTGCGAATCTCCAGAACGAAGTGCAGACATTCCTGGTTCGCGAGTCCATGCAGAGGCCCTGCAAGACCGTTCATGCCTGCCGACACTGCGTAAAATGCGTCTGAAAGCGCTGAGCCGACCGTGTGGCATGTAAAGGCGCTGACATTTCCACCTTCGTGGTCGCAGTGCAACGTCAGGAAGAGGCGGATCAGGTTGCGGAATTCGCCGGTAGGGTCGGGCAAGCCCAGCATCGAGGCATAATCAGCCCCCCAATCGAGTGCCGGATTGGGAGGGAGCGGGTCGCCTTTGCGCGTGTGGATGCGGTAGATACCGGCCGCGATAGCGGGCAGCCGGGCAAGCAGCGTCAGCGAGTCTTCCAGCGTTGGTTCCCAGTAGTCGGTTTTGTGCATTCCCTCCGAATAGCGCTTCCGAAACACGGACTCACGCTCCATCGAAAGGATGGCTGTGCTGAACATCGCCATCGAATGCGTGTCCGGTGGTAAGGCTTTCAGCACGTTCCAAACGTAGGAGGGAACTTCCGCACGCTGGCGGAGTTCCTGTTGAAGGCCCGTGAGAGCTTCTTGGTCAGGAAGTTCGCCTGTGCAAAGGAGGTAAAACATCTCTTCGGGAAGACGGTCCTTCAATTCGCCGATGGGTATTCCCCGCACCAGCAAGCCTTTGTCCGGCTCAACAACCGATGTGTCACAAAGAAGCCCCTTCACACCGCGCATGCCGCCAACCAGTTGGCTGACGGTCACCTCCGAAATAACCGTCGAGCCGTGTTCGGCAACGATGGTTCGAATCCTTTCTCGCAGGGCCGGCGCCTGTTCCGCCAACCGATCATGTAGTTTGCCCATGGGCCGCTCCAAAAGAACTCATTATTATACAAGAACTTGTACGCTGTAATCGATCAGGAAACAGTGAGGGTGGTCACATGCTGAGGTGATATCAATCACCGTTCGGTAATTATGCTGGAAAGTCCTTGCATTTCTATGAAAAATCCCGGTCTCCCGATTCCGCATCTGCTGCCTACTTCGGCAACGCGAATGCCACATACGTTCCGCCAGACTTTGCGCCCCATTTACCGCCTCCGGCAGCGATGACGACGTACTGCCGACCATTCACTTCATAGGTTGCGGGCGTGGCATTCCCCGCAGCGGGGAGTGTGGCTTCCCACAGGAGTTTCCCAGTCGTCTTGTCGTAGGCGTGAAATTGGTTGTCGTGGTCAGTGGCCCCGATAAAAAGCAGTCCGCCCGACGTCACAAGGGGGCCACCGTAATTTTCGCTGCCTGTGTTGCGAATTCCTTGCTTGACCAGTTCTGGGAACTCGCCAAAGGGAATTTGCCACTCCAGTTTGCCGGTGTTGAGGTTGATGGCGTTCAGCGTGCCCCACGGTGGCTTTATCGCAGGATAGCCATCCGGATCGAGGAACTTGTTGTAGCCGTCAGAAATATACTTCAGCCACGGACCCATTTCGGCCGCATTCCATGAGGCCCGAACGAAGGTGCGCTTCCCTGTTGTCACGTAGGAAGCAATGGCCTGGATGGCCGCGTCGCCCAATTGCGCAAACGCCGGCATCCGCCCGCCGCCCTTGCGGATGATCTGTGCAACCTGCTGTTCGCTGTACTTCCGGCGGATATTCTTAAGCGAAGGAAATTCCGGCGGACTGCCGCTCATGTCCGCCTTGTGACAGGTGGAGCAATTGCCCAGATAAAGCTGCCGCCCGTTGACGATGCCGGTGGTCTTCGGGCGAGGAATGAGTCGCAAAATCCAGGCCATTACGTTGGCGTTGACGTAAAGCACTCCCGTGCTTGGGTCGAATGCCGGCCCTCCCCACTCGCCGCCACCATCAAAGCCGGGGAAGATTACTGTGCCTTCGTGGCTCGGAGGAATGAACTGCCCGCCGTAGCGCAGCTTGCGCAATTGGGCCAGCACGGCCTTGTGCGCCGCCGGCGTGCGATTGGTGACAGTGTCCTCCGTGAACTCCTGCCGCGCAAACGGCGGCGGCAGCAGCGGAAACGGCTGTGTCTCCGCCGTCACCTCGCCGTCCACATCCGACTTCGGCACCTTCCGGTATTCAATCGGAAACAGCGACTTGCCCGTCTCGCGG
>DASRCX010000028.1:0-21015 GCA_035652895.1 Terriglobia bacterium | reverse complement strand
TGGCCGCCGATGATTTCTGCCTGAAGCAGTTCTATGCCACCGAGGCGGCCTTCCTGGCAATCCTGATGCTGTTCAACCTGCTGGGCGAATTCCAGCGCGCCACCGGGATGACGAGCTACCGACGGCCCGCCAGCTTGCGGGCGCAGGTGTTTCTGTGTGGAGCGATTCTGGGCCGCGCCGGGCATCGCACGGTGCTCCATCTGTCCTCGGCCTGGGGCGGTCTCGAACACCGTAACGCCTTGTTCGACCGCCTGTTAGCTTACTTCGGTCCCACTTCGCCGAAGTTCAATCCTGAACCGGCAACCTGAAGGGAGATTCGTCATGCGGCATCCCTCAACTCACATAGATTCCGGACTTCAACTTCGGAATCGGGGTTGAGTAAGGGTCAATCGTACGGGCTGAAATCATCAGGTTTGGGAAAATCATCTGAACGGAGTTGTTTGAAAATCCCTTTACCGGACCATCGGGAACAGAAAAGGCCGAAGGTAACGGCGGTGACCAAGCCCCAGGAGCTAGCAACCGCCCAATGTCTGCCAAACAACTCGGCGGTCATGACCACGACACCGGTGCAAAACGCGATCCCAAGTGCACATTCGTAAATGTCGCTCCACGTTTCCGCACGCAGTCGCCGATGTTCTTCCGGGGAAATCGACTTCGCGATTTCACCCCAAAAACCGGGAGGTCGGCAGCGCAAATAGAATTCCATCAGCGTCTCGCGTTTCTCAGGTGCGGTCGCTAGAGTTACGGCCACGATGACAACCCATCCTGCCCCGAACAAAAGCAGAAAGCCTTCCCAGAAAGGCTTGTGTGCGAAGTCGAATACAAACCACACTATATAGCTGAGGGGCAGTCCCCCTGCCAGCGCGGCAATCTCTCCCCAAATATTCAGGCGCCACCAGAAAAATCTCAGCCATGAAAGTGGCAGAATAAAAGCGATCATGACGTTGTTAATGAAGAGAAACCAAGCCATCATTCCCTTCACGAAAAACCCCGCCACCATCAGCGCGATAACCAACAGACCAAAAGTAGCCATGCGACCCGCCCAAACGTAGTGGCGTTCGCTGGCGCCGGGATTAATCTGCCTCTTGTACAGGTCGTTGACGAGATAGGAGGCACCCCAATTCAACTCAGTGCTCACCGCCGATTGATAGGCAGCAAACTCGCCCGCGATTAGCAGCCCCTTTAAACCGGGAGGGCCGAAAAGCTTAACCAGATCTCCCCATACCCGCTCCCCGGCGACTCTTGAGTGGGGAAATGCGGCCACGCCAAGAATTCCCAGAAAGAAGAATGGTATGACACGAACCACGAGGGAAAGAAAAGCGTTGAACAACTGCCCTACCTGAGCGTGGAATTCGTTCCTGGCGCTCATGAACTTTTGCGCCGTAAAACCTTCGCCCCCAGCCGGCGACGCTGCAAAGAAAAGCCCCTGCAAAACCAGCGCGAAAATTGTAAGGCCCGTGAAGGCTCCCCCTGGGGGTGTGGCGCGGAAGAACTGGGCTCCGGCAATTTTCTCCACACTTTGGTAAACGTTACCCAAACCGCCAAGACGGCGAATGACTACCGGGATGAAAATGACATTGGCCAGGACGAAAAAGGCAAACTGAAAGACCTCCGAATAGACGGCTCCCAAAAGGCCTCCGAGCAGCGTATAAAACAAGGTAACCGCGGCAGCAAAAAGGATCACTGCCATGTTGCTCCATCCCAAGGAGGGCCCTACCGATTTGGTTATCCAACCTGTGACATAGGCGATCAGCACCACGGCCCAGCCGAGGCTGAAATAAATCGCCGCCACAGATCGGAAGATGCCCGAGGCTCGCCCGCCATAACGCACTTCAACAAATTCAGCGGTCGAAACAATTCCCAGACGCCGCCAGAACTTTGACCATATGACCGCCACAAGCGGCATCCAGATCATCCAAGGAATCCACCACCACCAGTTGCCGAGCAGTCCGCCGGTATAAACCAGCATCGTGAACGCTGAAGCGGACCCCGCCGAGGTAAAGGTGGCCACGGTGGAAAACCCGATCGCCCACCAGGGAAGCGAACGACCGCCCACAAAATAGCTTTCAATGTTCTTGCCAGCGCGGTGCGTGAAGTAAACGCCGATGGCCAGTGCAAGCAGCGCATAGACCAGCACTACGACCCAATCGATTGTTATCATGATTTGACTTTCGGCCTGCAACCCAAGGGAAAAGCAAAAATCCTCAAGAATCGATGCCACGGTATAAGGCCAGGCGACTTGAGGAGAAATAATAGCCATCCCAAAATGAGTCCCTCAAGCCGCCCGGTTTTATCAGAAACGAATATGAAACCATCTTTGCACCCTGCGACACCACGGGCAAGTGGAGAACTAAAACTTAGGCTTGGTGGTCGTGCCCGATCCTCGAAGAGCAGGGTCCTGCGACGAGGCGCCGAGAAAACAGTAACTTTTCTTTCGCTGGTATTCCAGCTGATATTTAGGCGGGAAATCAGCAACAAGAAACCGCGACCCACGCCCGTACGCCTCGATACGCCTAGCGGACTATATAGCAACGAGACAGCCGAACATTCGCCTTCGATGGTCTTGACGCGATGGGGCCATTAGATCGAGTTACACGGCTTCCTCCTGTCACCGAGGAGCAGCGTCGACCCCTCAAACATTGCCCTTCATATTATGAATGCCACCGAAGAGGGCTACGCAGCAAAGAAGTGCACTTCCGGCATCCGGCGCGCCAAGCGATACAGGCAATGTTCCTTTTCGAAGCGTGGAGCCCTCGCATTTCATGAAGCCCCGTGGTGCTCTCACGGCTTGAACATCAAGCCCTGCTTGCGAGAGACAACCCAGCAACACCCCCCTTCGATCAGAACGAATAAACCAGTGCCATCTGGATAATACGCGGATTCCAGAAATTAAGTGCTCCGGCACCGTTCAACGGTACGAGAGATCCAAACGAACAGTTGCCACTTGGCCCAGGAGTACAGTTGGCCGGGCTACTGGTCACGACATTATTGAAAAAGTGCGTGCCGGTATGTGTGCTCGAGAACAGGTTATACATCTCCAGGCGATATTCCAGGTTCTGCCGCTCATGGATGCGGAATTGCTTGACGAACGCAATATCGGTCTGTCGCTGCCCGGGAACTCGAACAATATTGCGGCCGCTGTTTCCATAGGTTCCGGGTGTTGGCACGGAGAAGACGGATGGGTTGATCCATTGAAACACCGTTTGCGTAATGCCTCCCACTGGGTTGCCATTGATGTTCGCACGGATGCGATTGCCGAAAAGGTTTCCGAACTGATCCGGGCTCCGCGTGCAGCAGAAGACCGTTTCAGGCAGGCCACTCGCCAGCGTCACAGTGCCGCTGACATTCCACCCGCCCACTGTCCAGTTGCCAAACCGTCCGAGGTCATGCGCCCGCCCTGAACCAAAGGGCAAACCATAAGCATATCCGACCGTGAAACGGTGAGTCTGGTCGAAGTCCGCGGGACCATAATCAGCGCGCAGGTTGTGGGCGTCCTGGATAAAGTTAGCCTGATTGCTAAACGCGGCAATTTCTGAATTCATGTCGATTGTCTTCGAATAGGTGTAATTGACCACAAGGTTCAAATCGTGGTAGAAGCGCTCGGTCAACCGCACCTGGAGTCCGTTGTAATAAGAGCTCAGAATGTTGGCATTGGCGTAGGAGCGGGTGTAGAAATTCACAAAGGGCGCCCGCCGGTCAATGGGAACGAAGTTGGGGTCAGTTGCGCAGGCGGCATTTCCTCCCGTCGCCTGCGAGGCATCCTGGAGGTAGTTGCAGGGATCTCCAACCACGGGTGGAGGAAACGCCTCATTGAAGTGCCATTGAATCGGCAAATGGATGGAATGCGAACCCACGTAGCCAACGTCGAGCAGCGTATTCTGGTTCAAAGCATACTGCGTATCAAAGCTCCACTCCTGCGTATAGGGCGTGTGGTTCTTGGGCCATTCGGTCTGAATCCCGAATAAGTAAGGTCTCGCCAACAGCGAAGGAAAAGGATTCCCAACAATCGGTGCCAGCCACAGGCCGCTCAATGCCAGCGGTGAGACTGACTCTAACCCTGTTGTATTCGGATATGGAGGCGCCGTGATCGAGTAAAGGGAGTTGCTGTCGAAGTTCGTTCCGTCATAGAAGCGCATGTACAGGCCATAAAAAATGCCATAACCGGATCGAATGACGAACCGGTCAGTGTGAAGAGGTCGCCAAGCAAAACCGATGCGGGGAGCAAAGTCCGTGGTATCACGCGGCACCAGTTCATTGGTCACGCAGCACTGCATATAGGTCTGCTGTTGTGCCGGCGTGAGGGCGGGCGACATCTGCTGGACAAAGCTCCGGCTGGCCCAAATCAACCCTCCGCCCGGTGTCGCAAGATTAAGCGCCGCGCCGCTATTGTCAATGCTATGCAACCCCGGCGGTAGTTCGTAACGCACCCCCAGGTTGAGAGTGAGGCGCCGTGTCACGCGAAAGTCATCCTGAGCATAAAGGCTTATTCCGGTGCCTCGCAAGTCATAAATGTCCGAGGCAATTGGCAGTGGAGGCGTAAGTGTGGACGGATCGCCCAGCAGAAAGTCAGCGATCGCGTTCCCAGCCGTCGGTCCAGCCTGTCCCGCCGCCGAGGCCTTAGGGTCAATACCAGTATATTGGCCATCGAAGGTCAGCTTGCCTTCTGCATTGAACCCGTCGCGGTCGGCCAGTTGGTACCGAAGAATTTGAGCCCCGACTGCAAAAGTGTGTTTGCCATGGATGAATTTCAGGTCGTCAGCGTATTGAAAGATATTGTCCGTCTGGGTATAACCGTTATTCCCGTTGCCGATGCCGGCATAGCCCTGTGTGGGAGCAACGAGTGGGATATTGTAAAAGGCCGGAACATTGGGAGTGTTTTTGAGACCGAGTTGAGCAGCCAGATTCGGTCCAAATGCACTCGATGCCCCTTCGTGGAAAAAGGTGCGGTTATATCCCAGCCTGGCTTCATTAATCATAGTGGGAGAAAAAGAGTGCTGCCAGTTCAGCCCGTAAATCCCACTATGCGTGAGCACCAGCGTGCTGTTGATGGGGATCACCGAAGGTGAAGGAGCGTTGTCGCGCCAGATCGACATAATGAAGGAAAGCCGGTCTCGACTGCTGATGTTGTAGTCTACACGCCCTGTGACGGTATCGGTTGTGATACGGGACTTCGGGTTAGCGGCGACGAAATTTGTGCAGGGCATCGTGCAGCTGACGTCAGCGTGAGGATAATAGTTCATCAACTTTTGGGCAATTGGGTTGATATCGTTAGGAGGGATAATGTTATTGGGAAATGGCGTTCTGGTTACCGTAGGTGGGTTCCCGGAAACCACCGTTGTGCTGGGATCATAAATCGGATATGGCCAGTCCGAGAAATTTCCATTGCGTTCTGCATCGGTGGGAACCATCATGGACGTAATACCGCCGGCCAGGACGTTCCGACGACCGCCTTCATAGCTGCCAAAAAAGAAAGCTTTGTTGTGAATGATCGGACCTCCCACGGTTGCTCCGAACTGGTTCTGCTGCTTCAGCGGGTCGGAGAGAGGCAACCGCGAATGATGCAGTGAATTCAAGGTCTTGTTCAGTTGGTTTTCCGGCTGCAAGGAAGCATTGCGAATAAAGTCGTAGGCATTGCCATGGAATCGGTTCGAGCCCGACCGGATTGCCACATTTACCTGAGCGGTCCCCGGACCATACTCCGCAGAATAAAGCCCGTTCATGAGCTTGAATTCCTGAAGCGAGTATTGCGAAGGAATGTCAGAAGCTTTGGAGAAAAATTGATCGTTGTCTGGAACTCCATCGATCGTATAGCTGATAGAACCGGGTCGTGTTCCGTCGATGCTGAAGGCTCGCCAGTTGTCGTTCAAGCCATGCTGGTCGAAAACCGACGTCTGAATCCCGCCGGAAGGCTGGGTGACGCCCGCTTCAAGTGCGATGAGGTTGGTGAAGTCGCGACCATTGAGCGGGATAGCCTGGAGCAATTCGCCGGAGATCACGCCGCCGATGGTGGTGTTGTCTGTCTGCACCATCTGAGCTGCGGATGAAACAGTTACAGTCTGGGTAACAGTGCCTACCTGCAGGGTAAAGTCCTGCCTCAAGGTATGATCCACTTGGAGGATCAAATGGCTGGCAGTCACAGTCTTGAAACCCGCTTTCTCACAAGTGACGGTGTAAGTTCCGGGAAGCATGTTGACAAATACATAGTCACCCGAATTGGTTGTTGTGAAAGTTCCCCGGATGCCGGTTGCCTCGTTGGTGTACGTCACCGTGGCGCCGGGAATGACCGCTCCGGAGGCGTCTCTGACGGTTCCCAAGATAGTTCCGCGGGCTGTCTGAGCCTTTAGCACCGCCGTCCCCAAAGCACTCAGCAGTAAAAGGACGAGACCAGCGTGAACGGTGGCTCTCTTCGTGTAACTCATTCTTTCCTCCTCTCAGCCCCCAATGTCAATGGATAGCCATTCTGCTAGACAGAATGTCTTTTCAGCGAACGAGACATTGCTAGCACGGAATCCGAGATAGAGTCAAGACGAAAAATCCGCTTTGACGGCGTTTTCGTCTATTCTTCACAGAAGAATAGCGATCAATCCACAATACGAGGAGGTCGTGTTGCAGGAACTGCACAGCCAAACGTATCTCCTTATGACCGCTTTATTGAAGACCATAAGGTCCGACGGCTCTGAAGAGCGAATCTATTTCCCACGTTTTAAACGTAATTTCGCTGGTCAGAACAGTGTGCCAGCGTCTGAGTATCGTTCAGGCAAATTAAAGGCTGGCAGTTGTCCGATCCTTCGATGACGTGCTTATATTCTTACATGCAGAATAACAGAGTTCATCCGAAGCAAATTCTGATTGCCTTGCATATAGATTTTGAGTATAAGTTAGAGGGAAAAGCGAGCATGCCGGCAAGAAACTACATCTCCGCCATCGAACGTACACTGCGAGTAATCGCCGCATTCGGCGGCGAGGATCAGATCAGCTTGGCGAAACTTGCAGAACGGAGCGGGCTGGTCAAGAGTTCAGTGTTCCGCATCCTGTACACGCTTGCGGATCTCGGCTATGTCATGAGAGATTCTCGCGGGCTTTATTCGTTGACTCCGCGCTGGGCGCAGATAATACGCATGCGTTTGCCATCGGAGAACCTTGTTCGCTGTTCAGCTCCGTTAATTGCCGAATTGCATAGCCGTTTTCATGAGACGGTCAACCTTGGGGTACTGGACCAAGGCGAAGTGCTATACATCCATGTGCTCGAAAGTCCTCATGCGTTCCGGCTGGCCGCCCATGCAGGGATGCGCAGTCCTGTCCATTCAACGGCATTGGGGAAGTGCCTTTTGAGCGGACTTTCACACGAAGAACTCGAAGCGCTGGTCAAGGATCATCCTTTAAACCCTCGAACTAGGCGCACGATTTGCGATCTGGCCAGGCTGGAACGCGATCTGAAACGAGTGCGTGAACGAGGATACGCAATTGACGACGGGGAGGATTCCTCCGGTGCGCGTTGTGTGGCTGCGCCTATTACGGACAGTGAGGGGCGGGTGGTGGCAGCAGTCAGTATTTCGGGGCCTGCCATCCGAGTGCACCGTGGGCGCGACAAGGAAATGGCCGCTGCTCTGAAGGGCGTTTGTGCGCGAATATCGAGACAGTTGAAGTATGCAAGCAACTCAGCGGCCTCCGGGAGGTCATGAAATGCAGCTTGCCATTCAGGGAGGAATTCCGGTTCGTACGAGGCCCTTTCCTCGCTGGCCCGACTACGGCGAGGGCGAGAAAAACTCGCTTCTGGAAGTACTTCGCAGCGGATCGTGGGGTGGTTACAACAAAAAACTGGAAGAATTTGAGGCGGCCTTTGCGGCCCTGCACGGCGTGAGATATGCCATCTCCTGCGGCAACGGTACGGTAGCGCTTGAAGTGGCCTTGCGTTCACTGGGCATCCGATGCGGCGATGAAGTCATCGTGCCAGCGATCACATTCATCGCCACGGCTTCAACCGTGTTGCTCTGCCACGGGGTGCCTGTGTTTGCCGACATTGACCCGACTACGCTGAATCTTTCTCCTGAAGCCGCTGAGGCGGCTATTACTCCTCGAACCAGGGCCATTGTGGTGGTGCATTTCGGCGGGCACCCTGCCGACATGGATCGTTTCCCGGAAATAGCCCGCCGACATGGTCTCGCATTGGTGGAAGATGCCGCCCATGCTCACGGCGCCGCCTGGCGCGATATTCTTGTAGGAAACTTCGGAGACGCAGCCACCTTCAGCTTCCAGGCCTTCAAACTGGTGACTTCGGGGGAAGGAGGAATGATTTTAACCAACTCGGCAGCTTTGGCGGAAAAAGCCTGGGCATACTGTAATCACGGCCGGCATAAATCAGGAGGCTGGTTCGAGCACTTTTCGCTGGGAACCAATTACCGCATGACAGGTTTCCAGGCCGCACTTCTCGGTGAACAACTGGCCAAACTCCCCGCGCAGTCTAAGATCCGTCAGGAAAACGCCGCACATCTGCGGGATCTTCTCCGTTCGTTCTCAGGTTTGCATATTGCCGATCCCGATCCGCGGGTGACATCACACCCGCAGTATCTTGTTACTCTGCGCTATGATCCGAGGGAATTTTCAGGGCTAAGTCGCGATGGATTCATCAGGGCCCTCGCCGCAGAGGGAATTCCCGCCGAGCCTGCATATCCTCACCCTCTCTATCGCAATCCCCTCTTCCAGCGGAAGAATTTTCCTCCCTGCGGTTGTGGGGCTTGGCACTCGCCACAGGATTATGAATCACTCCGCCTCCCCGAGAGCGAACGGATCTGCCAGGAGGGGATATGGTTTCCGCATTACCTGTTCCTTGGAACCCCTCAGGATGTGGAAGATATTGTCGAAGCCTGTGACAAAGTACGGAAGCTCGCTTACAGACTTGGTTCGCGCTTCGGCCCAGAGGGCTCCGCGGGGGTACGATGAAGAAATTCCTTCGGATGATCAGCGTATGTCTGCTCGTGACAGGAGAAGCGGTCCTACGGGTTTCGGCCTTGCCGCAAGTCGAGGCTTCTCGCCCGTTTTTTAGCCCGTGGATCTTTCATGATGACTTCAGTCACGGAATTCCTGCCTGGATGAGTTATCCCCTCGTCCAGGACATAGGCTATGATCCCACTCTCTACACCAAGAAAACCGGCGGCGCTTCCTGTCTCGTCCGAAATGTGCCGTCCCTCGGGCAGCATGTACTTCGCGTTGGGATGATTAAGCCGCTGCAGTTCCACGCCAGTTATCTCTCATCTTTTAATCTGCAATATGAAGTCGCCGTGGGTGGTCCGATCAAGTGGGTACGGTTCATGTTGGCTGGAGAAAACGGGCACCTTTACGAATTGACTCTCCCGGACTCGCCCGGACTCCACACTGTACGCGAGATCGGAAAATCATTGGCCCTCCCGGCAACTGGGGTAGAAGTGCAAGCGGTAATACTTGAGGCCGTCGTGCAATCGCCTGCAAAGGGTTCTGCAAATCGGCTGATTTTGCGGCAGCTTGAAATCGCGGCACAACGAACCGCGGAACTTCCTCTCGTTTCTCCGAAACTGGTCAGATCTTCCGCTGGTGGCCCCTGGTTTGACGCAGTCCCGCTCAACCCGGGAGCATCGCTCCTGCTTAGGGTCGAATCTAAAGAGCCGATTAAGGTGCAGGCCTTCGACAACGAAAGCCATCTAGTTCCTAATAAACTATCCCCTGCAGGAAAAGCTTTTCCTCCAGGGGCATACATAGTCACTTTTCTGCAGCGAGTGCCGGGTTTCCGTCGTGTAATTGTGGCCGACAGACGTGCTCAAACCGAATTCTGGGTTTTGGTTGTGGGATCTGTTCCTCGCCATCCGCGGGCCTACCTTTCCTCCGTACGTTTGCAAGAGTTGCGGAATCTCTCTCACTCCACACCGCTTTTCGGTGCAGTTCTCACTCAGGCACAATCGCTGCGCGCCAGACTCACGTGCAGTCCCAAGGCTGGAAATTGGATTGCCGCAATGTCAACCGTATCGGTATTTCCGGGTCTCCCGGGTTACTTCAGGCTGCTTGAAAATTACAGCAATGCAATCAGCTTTAACGCTGTTGCGTACGCGCTCAGCGGAAGCGAAACGGCGTTCGAAGCGGCAAGATGTGGCCTTCTGACAGTGTCAGAGTGGCCCACCTGGACCCCTCCCTGGTTCGCAGCGCATGGACTCCATACTTATTATGAAGTTGGCGTTTTCTCCCAGCGTGCCGCCATTGGGTACGATTTGATTGCCGATCGGCTTACTCAAAAAGAGAAAAGCATCATCACGCAGGCGGCATATCGAAATGCGATCGAGCCAACCGTTGAGGAGTACTTTTTGATGGACCGAATGCCCATTGCCGCCAGTAACTGGATGGCTAACTCCGTTGGCGGGGCACTCGCCTGCGTAGCTGCGCTCTATGGTGACACACCACAGTGGACAGGTCGGCTGGGTACAGCGCTTGTCGAGCTTGCTGCTGCCTATGAACACTTATTGACTGGCCTTTTCCCAGGCGACGGAAGCGAAGCCGAGCCGGCTGGATATGAAGCCTTCGCCATGGAAGGCATGGCCTGCGGGACGGCGGCTCTTCGCGCGTTCCACATTTCGCTGCCCCAGGAAAAGCGAATGGTCGAGGGATTCTGGTGGCTGCGCTACGCAGAGGTCACACCCGACTTGGTTCTCGACACCGGAGATTTTGGCGGGCAATTGCGAGGGCTGTCAGGGTTTGCTTGGGAGGCTGAATACGGCGGCGATCCATCTCTGCGCGCCTTCTACGACACGGCGGAAGTCGGGACACTGGTAGGGATTTCCAAAGTGCAACACACCGGGCGCTTGCTGGAGATGGCCCCGGGCATTCTTGATCTTGTCTGTTGCTCCACTCCACCCCCTGTGGCCCCCGCGCCTCCTCCTTCCAGGATTTTTCCTGGGCGGGGCAGCGCTGTTTTGAGGAGCGGGTGGAAGCCGACCGACACGGCGATCTCCATCCGTGTAGGGCCTTGGTTCAATCATGAGCATCACGATCAAGGCAGCTTTCAGGTAGCGGCATTGGGCGAGAAGTTAATCAGTGAGGCCGGTTATGCGGACTATTACCGGGACCCGAATTACCCCACGTACTTCATGCAAGCGCCGGGCCACAACACTGTGCTTGTGAATGAAGACACCTTCAGTCAGCCTGGTGAGGACGGGCGCTACTGGAAAGCCCTAGCGCAGTACCCACACTTTACCACCCACTTGTTTTCGCCTGCGATGGATTACCTCTCAGCAGAACTCGCTGAGGCATACGACGGTGCATTAAACCAATTCCGTCGTGAATTTATCTTTCTAAAACCCGACGTGCTGATTGTGAAGGATGAACTGCACGCCTCGAACGCGCACACCTATCAATGGCTCCTCCATATTCCGATGGGTGACGCCACAAGGATCGATGGATCCAAAGCCGCGATCATCGGACGAAAAGCGCTTGTGCGACTCGCAGCGGCGGGCTGGAACACTCATTGGACTCTTACTGCCACCCCGGTTGCCAGCGATCGCCTAGTAGGCGATAACCACCCGGTGAATGAGCGGGCATATGAGTTCCGCCTTCAATCTCCGTCCGGAAAATTCGCCCACTTTCTTGTCGGAATGACTTTCAATCGGAGAGCAGAGCAAACAGTAGCGCCTGCTGTCATATCCGACGATCACCGTGAAGGGTTTCGTCTTGTAAACTCCAAATCCGTACGGACTGTGCTCTTTCGCACCGCCCCGGGAGCCTTGGAGATCGGCCCACTTTCAACCGACGGGCGTATTTTAGGAACCTTGCAGGTGCAATCTCATGAAACAATTTTCGCGGCTGACGCGCGGACGGTGAACGGCAATGGGCAAACGATCGTTGCAGCGTCGAGCCCTGTTTTGCTTCTGTTACAGCGGTCCGCCCATGGAATGAAGCTTCGCGTTTGGTGTGGCGGCGTAACCAGGCTTCGACTTCAGGTACCGACAATCCCAAGAACAGTGCTTGTCGATGGAAGGCAAACGGCGCCGGAAATCAAAAATGGATTCCTGGAACTCAGCAATTTAACGCAAGGAGAACACCTTGTGCGCATCGTCACTTGAAACCTGCCTCAGGGAGGTGGCAGCATGGCATGTCTTCGACGCCAACGTTCGTGTGGGTCGATCTGGTGTGCACGGTGAATTGGCCCTCGAAACTTCGGACCTTCTTGCAGAAATGGAACGTTTTGGCATTGAGCGAGCCTTGGTATCACACTTTGCAAGTGAAGAGTATGACGCGCAGGAAGGCAACCGCGAGTTATCCCAGATCGCAAGCAAACGCTTGGTTCCAGTGTGGGCAGGCTTACCAGACCGAGAATCGATAGACCGCCTTTCCGTTTATAACCCTGCAGCAGTACGTTTACACTTCGGCGTGAGCCGGCACAATTTCTCACCTGCTCTCTGGTGTTCCGGCGAATTGTACGCGTATCTTCAGGATCACTCTGTGTTGACCCTTGTCGCGTTGGAGGACATTGGCTGGCCAGCGCTTGTTGAGTTACTTGAGAATTTTCCCAAACTACCGATTCTGTTACTCGAAACGGGCTACCGGTCCGACCGGTATCTCTTTCCCCTGCTCAAGAAGTTTCCAAACCTGTATTTCGATACTTCGACCTACGTGGCGCATCGTCAGCTGGAGGCTTTCGTGCTGCATTTCGGCCCAGATCGAATGATTTTTGGGAGCCGATTGCCACTCTATAACCCTGCGGCAGCTCTTTTCGTGCTGGGTACTGCCCGCATCGGTGACGAAGCCAGGCTGGCCATTGCCGGCGGAAACCTGCGTCGTCTTTTGCGAGGAGCCGCTGCATGAAATCACCCATCCCGATCGTCGATTGCCACGGCCATATCGGAGTCCATCCGGATTTCCCTGCCTATCAGTTCGAAGTGGAGCAGATGATCGAAACGATGGACCTGCTCAATATTGAGATCATTGCCGTGACTTCCACTCGAGCCTGTTACACGGATTGTCCGCGGGGCAACCACGAGGTTGCCGAGGTGCTCAAGACATTCCCACAGAGATTTCGGGGCTATGTCACAGTAAATCCCCAACCGGCGGGGGCGGCCATCAAAGAACTCAAACGATGGAAACACTTTCATTCGCCCCCTCTCATAAAATTACACCCGGCTCTCCATCGTTATCCTATCAACGGCCCAGGCTACCAGCCGGTTTGGGACTATGCCAATGAAACTGAAGCCATCGTGCTGGTTCACACTTGGGATTCAGATCCTGATTGCTCGCCATTGCTGTTGCTGGAAAGGGCCCGCAAATTTCCGAGGGCAAAAATCGTAATCGGCCATTCTGGCGTCACTTGGAGAGGTTACGGACAGGCGATCGAGGTCGCGCGGCACACCGAAAACACTTTTTTGGATATCACCGGTTCTCAGAGCCACCGAACGATTCTGGAGAGCATGGTCGAGCGTGTCGGAGCAGACCGGATCCTTTTCGGATCGGACATGCCTTATCTGGAGGCGGCGGTCGGATTGGGAAGGGTACTTACCGCGCGGATTTCCGACGCGGCCAAAGAAGCTATCCTGCGGGAAAACTTTTTACGGCTTCTTGGAGAGGAAGGACCGCGCGATGCATACCGCGATCCGGTTCATCAGGCAACCAGATAGTTTGAATCGTCCTTTCTCTCAAGGCGGAGTCACGATGGAGCGCGTGCGAATTGGAATTATCGGTCTTGGAATTATGGGTGAACTCTATGCCCGGATCTATTCTGCGCATCCCTTGGCTGAGTTGGTGGCGGTTTCAACTCGGCGGGAAGAGCGCCTCGCTGAAATTGCCGAACGGACGGGGGTCAAACACACTTATACAGACTACCGAAAGATGCTTGAACGACCCGACCTCGATGCCGTGGTCATAGCAACACCCGACTTTCTCCATTTCGAGCCGACTCGGGACGCTCTCGAATCCGGTCGGCACGTTCTTGTGGAGAAGCCTTTTACAACCCACGTGGACGAAGCCGACGAACTCCTCCGGATCGCCCACCGCAAGGGGCGGAAAATCCAAGTTGCCTTTAACCACCGCTGGCTGCCACCCTACCAGCAGGCTAAATCAACGCTTGCCTCCGGTAAGATCGGTCGGCCGCTAGCTGCCTATGCTCGTAAGAATGACACCGTCTTCGTTCCGACAGAGTACATCACGTGGCCTGCCCAGACGACACCAGCCTGGTTCCTATCTTCCCATGACGTGGATCTGATTCGCTGGTTGTTGGATGACGAAGCCGTTGAAGCGCGCGCGCTGGGGCGCAAGGAAGTCCTTGCGGCACGCGGCATTCCAACCTACGATGTTATCCAAGCCCAGGTAAAGTTCTCATCAGGGGCTTTCGCGACTTTTGAATCCGCTTGGATTTATCCCAACACTTTTCCCAGCATCGTGGATTCTTTCGTGGAAGTGCTGGCAAGCGACGGACACATCCACTTGGATCGCAAGTACGAATCGATTGAGGTGAGCAGCAAGGATTCATTCACCTATCCCAAAGGGTTCTTGACATGCGAGGTTTTTGGGCGTCTGCGCGGTGCCTTCCCATCGTGCCTTGAAGACTTTCTTTTCGCAATTCGCGACGATACCACCCCACACGTCACCGGACTTGATGGGCGTCAAGTAACTGCGGCTTTGGAAGCCATTCACAAGTCGCTCGAAACCGGAAATGCCGAGCCTGTCCAGCCCCTTCCGCACGACCTCCCAGCCTCCTATGCGCGTGGTTGATCTCATCATTCTCGTTGCTTATTTCCTGACCATGCTCGGGGTCGGACTCGTTTACGCGCGGCATATGAAGTCTCTGGATTTGTATTTTGCCGGAGGTAAGCAGTTGCCGTGGTGGATCGGAGGGGTGTCCTTTGTGATGTCATACGTGAGCGCCCTTTCGATCGTCGTTTACTCCGGCTTGGGTTATGAATACGGTGCGGTTGCGCTGACAATTTACTGGACTACTGTTCCGGCAACCATAGTAATCACCTGGCTTTTGGCGCGTCGCTGGCGCCGGGCGGGAATCATTACTCCCGTTGAGTTCCTAGAAACCCGCTTCTCACCCGCCGTCCGGCAGATCTTTGCCTGGTCTGGAATTCCTCTTAAGATACTTGACGAGGGATTGAAGATTGAAGCCATCGGTACCTTCGTTTCGGCAGGGCTGGGAGTCTCAGCCGTTGCAGCAATGAGCACAGCGGCGGCGATTACTCTGGTTTATACAGTTTTGGGCGGACTTTGGGCTGCTGTCATCACCGATTTCGTGCAGTTCGTTCTAGTCATGACAGCCATTGTTCTGCTCTTGCCGCTGGCCTGGCATGCAGCCGGTGGATGGCATGGGTGGGTGGCAAGTGTTCCGCCGGGATTCTTCTACCCCGTTACGGCCCGTTACAGTTGGAGTTATGTGGGTGGTTTCCTTGTGCTGAGCGGTCTTTCCCTCGCCGGGAACTGGGCTCTGATTCAGAAGTTTTACGCCGCACGCACCGAGCGCGATTGCAGGGGAACAGGTTGGCTGGCCAGCGTGCTGTTCTTCGTTCTACCGCCGCTCTGGATTTTCACGGGGATGTTAGCACGGGCTTTTATTCCTTTCGGCCGTTTCGATCCCCAAACCATTTACGCACAGGTCGCAAAGACGCTGCTCCCTCCGGGCATGTTCGGTCTGGAAGTGGCAGCACTGTTTGCTGCGACGATGTCGGTTCTTGCCTCTGGCTACAATGTAGTTGCTGCCGTTCTGACTGTAGATGTGCACCAGCGCTGGGTCCATCCGGAGGCTGGTCAGCGGGAACTGGTGGTTGTTGGAAGAATACTGACCGCCCTTGGAGCCGTCGGGTCACTCGGTATTGCCCTGGCCGTGACTTACTTGCACTGGACGATCTTCAATACGATGGTCACGGCCTTCAGCTTTTTCTTGCCCCCCACGGTCTTACCCATGTTGGCAGGCCTTCTTAGCCGCCGTCTCTCAACCAGCGGCGCATTGGCGGGGTTTTTCGTCGGAATCGGTTCCGGACTGGTTTTCCTCATTGCTCTGGCAACTCACGAACCCTCAAACCTTGGCGACTTCCAGGCTTTGAGCATCGTCATCCCCGCCTTGCTGACCACTGTCGCTCTCATCATCGCTGCACGCTATTTCCCCGCTCAGGGCGAAGCGCAGGAACGCGCCAGAACCTTTTTTACCCGTCTAAGCCAGGCCAGCCAGATTCCGGCACAAGATCTCCCGAGTCCTGCTCCCATTGCCGGTACTGTTATCGTCACCATAGGGCTCGTCCTTCTGACGGCGGGCTCCGGTCTTTTGCCCTTTGGAAGAAATTCTTTTAGCATGGGAACAGGAGGTTTTTTCGTTCTTCTGGGAGTCGTCATGATAAAACTCCACTCGCAGCGGACTCGCCAATGAGCTGAGGTGGAAGTGCAATCTCTGGCGCAAATCACCTCACCAGCCTGCAGCAGAGGCAAACCATCTTCGGGCCGGGGCGCAAACATCATGTGAACGGGGTATCAACTTGCTTGTGAGCGTACAACAATCTGCCCTTACTGAACAGCCTCTTTTTTTGATTGGCGATTCAGGCGCAACGCGGACGCGTCTCTGCCTCGTTGACAGCGAGGGACAGATTGTCCGTCATGCAGTAACAGGGCCAGGGAATGCTTTTGCCATAGGTTGGTCAAAGGCCTTGACCAGCATCACTGCAGGGCTTCAGCGAGTCCTTAAGGCCAGAAGTCTGGCCAAACGGATAAGAGCAGCCGTTGTGGGCAGCGCTAGCGTCACCCAACACGGCGAGGGGAGTTCGCGTATTGTACGCATAGTGCGGGCATTTGCCCCCCAGGCAACTGTACGTGTCCTCAGCGACATGCGGATTGCGCTTCAAGGGGCACTGGGAGACAACCCTGGCGTCGTGATCGTGAGCGGAACCGGCTCTGTGGTACTCGGAAAAGCCGACGGGTTGAGGTACGTCCAGGTGGGTGGATGGGGCATGCTTATCGGTGACGAAGGCAGTTCCCAATGGATCGCCCGGGAAGGCTTGCGGCGTGCTGCGCACGCTTTCGATGGCACCGGCCCGGCCACTCAATTGCAGGCGGCCTTTCTTAAACATTTCGGCGTTAATTCGTTTTACGACCTCCTCCCCATGATCTATGAGGATCCCACCCCAGCCTCACTGGGTGCGCTGGCAGTGTTGGTGGTCCGAATGGCCAAAGGTGGTGATCAAGTGGCCCGAGCTGTGATTCGAGAGGCTGGCGAGGCGTTAGGCGTGCAGGCTGCCGTGGTGACGAAAAGACTTCGTCTCATTTGCCCTCAAGTGAGCTACCAAGGCTCTGTTTTCCAGGCCGGAAAGATTATCCTTAACCCGGTTCGCAAAACTCTAAAGAAGCTCTGTCCGGACGCTCGCCTGGTTCCGCCGATTCTGCCGCCACTTGGCGGCGCTTGGTTGCATGCGCTCGGGATAGTTGGACTGACTCCGACCCAGGAGTCTATCGCTGCTTTTGGTGGAAATTACAATGCCCTCTTTGAGAGCCGGTTGGGCAAAGACTGAGATTACTCCTCCCACAGGCTACCCCATGGCGGGATATGTGCGGCGAACGGGGAGCTCAACCGGCGTGCTTGATCCCCTCTATGCCCGCGCCTTGGTTCTTGAAGATGGTGGATGCACGGTTGTCTTCATCATTGCTGATCTGCTGCTTTTCTCTCGACGGTGGGCCCGGCGCCTTCGTGCGATTGCAGCGCGATCTGTCGGAGCACCAGCTTCAAACATCATCGTCGCAGCTACTCACACGCATTCAGGCCCTCTGATTGACACATCCCCATTTGACGTTGCTTCGCCAACCTCACCCCCGCCCCAGCCTGGATTCCAGCGCTCGCTGGAGCAAAGAATCGAGGCTGTTGTTCAGGAAGCCGCTTTGAGAATGAACTCTGTCAAGGCAGCGATGGCACGGGTTATCATTCAGGGCGTTGCTTCCGACCGTAATCGGCCAACAAAATCTCGCTCTCAGCCGCTTTACCTGCTCCGCCTTTCGGCATGCGATACGACAGCGCTGTTCGGCGTTTACGCGTGTCATTCAACTGTGCTGGGCTACAAGAACACGCTGTTTTCTGGTGATCTATTGGGGCGTCTAACGCAGCTTCTTGAACCTGCTGGAGGTTTCGCGCTCATGGGATGTGGGGCTGCCGCGAACATCAGCACCCGATTCACGCGGAGGAATCAATCGCTTGGTGAACTAGAGCGATTAAGCCGCATGGCAGCCGACCAGGTAAGGTGTGCCGTCTATAAACCGCTCGACGTTGCCTCACTGTCAATCCGCGAGGCTGTCATGGACTTGACGCTCCGCAGGCTGTCCAGAAAGTTAGTCCACAATTCAGGGACAGCCGGCAGGATCGCAGAAGCAGCCGAAGAGGCACTCGAAAATATCACAAGCTTAAAAAGATTGAGAAGGCTCTGGGGAACCCGCGCTGCCTTTACGCTTACACAAGTCAGACTGGGTGAAATCTCCTGGCTTGCAATTCCCTTCGAAATCGGTTTCGAGACGGGTGAATTTCTCTGGAACCAAAGTCAACTGATCCCGCTTTGCTATGCCAATGGCTACGGTGGGTATATTGCTCCCGCTGGCGCCTCGCCTTTTACTTACGAGGTGCTTTCCTCTCCCTACTCGCGCCGGGCGGACTTGCAGTTGCGCCGCATGGCCCTGCGGCTTGCGTCTTATCCGTGAAGAGACAGGTTTTAGTTTGACGTGTCAAATCCCACCACCTTCCAGGTGGTAAGCTTTAGCCTCCAATAATTTCCTGAGGAGGCCGAGGCGGATGAGCGAATATCGATTGAGCGGGCACGCCGTATGGGACATCAAGTGCTATCTGATCTGGATTACGAAGGGCCGGTACAAGATTCTGTGTGGGGAGGTTACAGAGCAAGCGCGGAAGGTCATACGGCAAGTGGGTCACGCACGAGAAGTGAGCATCATCCAAGAGGCGATCTCGCCGAACCATGAACACGCGCTGGCAGCAGCGCCCCTGAAGCCTAGAGCCGGGAATTCTCCAGGCTGCTTGAGCCGCCAGTAGGAGTTTCAGTCGGTCGAAAACCTACCGGCTTTCAGCCCGTAGTGTTTCAGAGAATCTTTATTTGCCAGATGCTTGGCTCTGACCGCATTGATCGGCGAGTTTAGCTGTTCCTCCAAGGTTGTAAGTTTTGGCAATTTGGAGTAGTGGATCGTTAATATCAAGAGAAAGGCCCCAGACGACTGCACCGTGGGAATATTGGCAAGCCGCCTGAATCGACCCAAGGAACGCTCGCACACCGGGTTCCCCCTTATGCCAAGAAGTTCCCTGGGCATATAATCCGCCATATATCGGGAAGCGCTGGCCGACAACCGCTTGCGTGTTTTCCAGAAATGAGGCAAACCCCAAGCTGCGTTCCAGATTCGTCCACCACAGCCATACCCCATCCACACACCCTTCGAGAAAGGCAACGGTCCTGTCGTCAAGCTCGTATACGGTCGGTATAAACAGGAAATGAGGGTTGATGCTCTGTTTGGCTTCATAAATCTGATGGAGATACGAATGCGTGAAGGTCTTACCGTTGAAGCCCATGAACAAATCGTCGATGTTAACGCCGCGCAAGTGCGAGTATTTGAGCGAGAGTTCAGATAGAACCCGTACCCACTTCACATAATCGGTGTCGTAAGGATGGGAATCGCCGCCTTCAGTAGGTGGAATGAGGATCGCCCAAAGATCTATATCGGCCGCCTGAACAGCCCTTAACAAGTTTCGGAAATCTCCCCAAGACTGGGGAGGCGCTGCTCCAATCGGCATGGCGACGCAACGGAAATTGTAAAAACGCAAGAGAGTGACGATCCGTGAGACAGCAAGACTATGATCTGGGTCTTCAATTGGCCGGAACCAGGCGCAGGGGCCTCCGCTCATAGCATGCCAAGTCTCTCTGGAGATCCCCGCATGCCCTAGCTGCGAACCTGACGTAATCTGAGCATGAAGGCAGGTGCTACTCCATAGGAGCACGAGCAATGGGAACAACGGGCGGCGTAACCTGTCCATCGGGATTCTCCTTGATATGTGGCGCATTCTTAGAGACCACCAGGGCGGTAATATCGGATGCGCGAAGCGTACGGTGCTAACTGGTCCTTCAAATCCCAGACACTGCTTGTTCCTACGTTGACGCTAATCAAAACAGCGGGAGGTTTTCCCAGTACGGCAAGTTGCCGCGCCGCTTCGATAACTGCCCCGTGCAGAATTGCCGCTCCCACGATCGTCGAAAGCGGACCCATCTTCGCAGGCATACCTGGAACTTCTATCGACGCGTCGCCCGGGGGGCAATGGTTGTCCAGCACGCAATCAGCGATTTCAAAAAGACGCTTCCCAGAAGCGTGGCGGGAAACCGAAGCACGCGAATAGGCCAGGCTGGTCAGCGCCACCACTTTCATTCCTGCGGCTTTCATGCGAAGCGCCATTTCGACTGGCAGCGCGTTCCGCCCGGAATTGGAAATAACAATGCCAACATCCCGTTGCTCAAAGCCCGCTAATCGGACAATCTCATCCGCGGCTTCCGAACTCCGTTCGAACTCCGTGCTCTCCGTGGCTCCACGCTCGAACCCCAAGCGCACGTCTAAGATAGGATTGATTGCCACAAGACCCCCTGCGCGGTAAAAGATTTCCTGCGCAAGGAGAGACGAATGACCTGTGCCAAATGCGTGGATGATGCCACCGACTTTGAGTGAATCTGCAATCAGGGAGCCGGCCTCGCGCACTTGAACGAGGTCAAGCGATTTCAATACACGTTGTACAAAATCCCAATATGCGTCCACGGGATCTTCGGAGTTTCCCGACATAACAGCAAAGCTTAGTGCAAACAACCCAAAGCTTCAATCCTATTTCTCTTCTCTTCAACGAATCCCGCTGAAAGTCTGACGGATCTTCCCCCATGACAATCTGGTGAAGTGCTTCTATCCGTAGCAGTTGGCGAAGTTTTCCGGGCTTTGGTGTAGGCATGTAACATAAATATTCATCTTGACATGGTTTGGTAATAGCGGTATACATGAGTTATG
>DASRCX010000027.1:0-27109 GCA_035652895.1 Terriglobia bacterium | reverse complement strand
TGGCCGCCGATGATTTCTGCCTGAAGCAGTTCTATGCCACCGAGGCGGCCTTCCTGGCAATCCTGATGCTGTTCAACCTGCTGGGCGAATTCCAGCGCGCCACCGGGATGACGAGCTACCGACGGCCCGCCAGCTTGCGGGTGCAGGTGTTTCTGTGTGGAGCGATTCTGGGCCGCGCCGGGCATCGCACGGTGCTCCATCTGTCCTCGGCCTGGGGAGGTCTCGAAAAGCGCAACCCCTTGTTCGACAAACTCTTACATTATGAAATTCCAACTTCGCGCAAGTTGGACCTCCAACCCAAGACAGCAGGCTGACAAGAGCCTCTCATTATCTGATTCCCCTCCCAAAGTGGGCTTTAACTTACGATTTCGGGTTCAAGAACCCTACGCTCGTCGCACCCCATTCCCTTGAGGAACTCGCAAAGCGTAGAAGACAAGGCTCCGCGTCAGCAGGGGCGTCCGCGGGTGCCCACGCTAAGGCAAGTAGCACACGCAAATGTGATTGGCATCACTGCGAGGCTTTCTACGAAACGATAGCCTTTCGTCTAATAAACCCGGTATTTTAGGCCAATTCCAGCGGACCGTCCTGGACATTCATAATGCCCGATTTGGCAAGCGCCAGACGGAACAGGTTAATACCATGAGTGAAACGAGCAAGGGAGGGCTTGCTGAACAAGCTCTGACGTGGAAGCAGATGAGTGCCATTCTTTTGTGCTTGCGCATCGTCATCGGATGGCAGTTGCTATACGAAGGGCTTGCCAAGCTGCTGACGCCGTACTGGACGGCATCTCCCTATCTGCTGCTGTCACGCGGTTTCTTCCCAGGCTTTTTCCATTGGCTGGGATCGAGTCCGGGCATGCTGCGTGCGGTTGATCTTTTGAATACTTGGGGGTTGACCCTGATCGGGTTAGCTCTGATCCTTGGCGTTGTGACCCGTTTCACCAGCGGCTGCGGGATCGTGCTGCTGGCGCTTTACTACCTGGCGCAACCGCCCCTGATCCGGACAAATTACTGGGCTCCGGTGGAAGGCCATTACATGGTGGTGAACAAGACCCTGGTGGAACTGGTGGTCCTGGTGGTCTTCCTGTTTGTGCCCGCGGGAGCGTTGTGGGGGCTTGACCGGTTCTGGCACGGCTGGAAATCGCGGAAGAAGCCGACCGCACAAGATACCAGCACGCCAACTGACGCCCTTTCCATGACCCGGCGCAAGACCCTTGAGAACCTGATAGGTG
This sequence comes from Terriglobia bacterium, assembly GCA_035652895.1. GTDB lineage: Bacteria > Acidobacteriota > Terriglobia > UBA7540 > UBA7540 > SCRD01. Next base: position 25,878 of record DASRCX010000027.1, on the reverse strand, counting down.
CGCCCGTCCTGGCAGTTCTCGGATATGCGGCGGACAGGAAATATAACTGGGAGAAGGTCCACGCCATCACGGGGCCCACCATCAAGCTGCAGGACCTGAGCCTGAAAGATTTGAAAGGGGAACTGCCCAAGGGCACCCTAGGCAATCTGAAAATCAGCCGCCTCATTCTGGGCGGCAACCTGATCGGCGGGTATTCGCATTCCCGGGACCTGATTTACGGCCCTCAGCTTTTCAAAGCCTACAACACGGAGCGCAAGGTTTTTGAGACTCTCGAACTGGCCGAGCGCGCAGGCATCAACACCTTTTGCGCTGACCCCAAGCAGATGCCCCTCTTTACGAAATATCGCGAGCTGAACTCTTCTAAAATGCAGACGCTCGTCCAGATCTGGGGACAACCCAAACCGGCAGACATGAAGCAGGTCATCGATCAGGCCATCGACTACGGAGGGACCACGCTCTACATTCGGGGGGTCGAAGGAGACCTTTTCGTCAAAGATCAGCAACTGGAAGTTCTGGCCAACGCGCTCGACTACATCAAGAAGCAAGGAGTTCCGGCGGGCATCGGCGCACACTCGATCGAGGTACCGATCCAATGCGAGAAGGCGGGACTTGATCCCGACTACTATGTGAAGACTTTTCACAGCGATAAGTACTGGTCGGCGACTCCGCTCAAGGATCGCGTCGAGTTTTCGATTGTCGATCCGAAGCTTGCCCAGGGCCACTGGGATGACAACATGTTCGACCTCTTCCCGGAAAAGACCATCGAAGTTATGTCAACCATCAAAAAGCCGTGGATCGCCTTCAAAGTCCTGGCGGCTGGCGCCTTCCATCCCAAAGACGGTTTTCGGTATGCCTTTGAGAACGGCGCCGACTTTATCAATGTGGGGATGTTCGATTTCCAGGTGGTCGAGGACGTGAACACCGCCATCGACGTGCTTTCCAGCCTCAAGAACCGCACGCGTCCCTGGTATTCCTGAGAGGTTTGCGGGAAGAGGTCGTGGACATGCCATTGTGAACGAAGCAAAGGATTTTGGCATGGATTCTCAAAGTAAAGCAGGGATGCTTCGCTTCGCTCAGCATAACAAACGGGGATTTCTCAGTGGCCTGTTAGGTGGCGCAGGTCTGCGTGGCGGTTTCATTCGCGACACTGAACTCCCCAGCCGGTCGTTCCGCTCCATGGGAACGATGGCTGGAATCACGCTCGGCGCGGCCTATGCCGACCGCATCGAATCCGTTACCGAACACATTCGCGCGATCTTCGACAGGATGGAACGTGAGATGAGCGCGTACCGGCCCGACAGCGCCATTAGCGAGCTTGCCAGAATGGCGGGTGCGGCGCCGGTTGCGGTTTCAAAAGATACTTTCCGTGTGCTCGATCTCTGCCGGCACTTCGGGAACCTGAGCGACGGCGCCTTCGACTACACGGTCTTCCCGCTGGCAAGTCTTTGGGGATTCAACGGCGCGAGGGCACCGATGACAATTCCGTCGGACCAGTCTATACGCGAGCGTTTGAAACTCGTCGATTACCGCAGGCTGGTGCTCCATGACGGAACCGCCTTTCTTCCCATCCTTGGCATGGCGGTGGACGTGGGGGGAATCGCCAAGGGGTACGCCGTTGATCGCGCCTGCGACTATTGCCTGGGGGCAGGGATCGAAGACTTCCTCATCGACTTCAGCGGCAACGTGCGCGCTTTCGGGCGCCCGTCGCGGAAAGAGGGCTGGCAGATCGGCGTGCGCGACCCCTTCGACCGCTCGCGCATTCTAGGCAAGCTCACCTTGCCCAGTGGGCTGGCCGTCGCTACCTCAGGCAGCTACGAACGCTATGTCGAGATCATGGGCGAACAATTCTCCCACATCATCGACCCGCGCACGGGATATCCAGTGACGGGCACGGCCAGCGTCACCGTTTTGTGCGCTGACGCCGTCACCGCCGACGCTCTCTCCACTGCGTTCTTCGTCGTGGGCCTCAAAGGATCCAGCGAACTTCTGAAAAAGGTCTCCTCGGTCGAACTGCTCATCGTGCCGGACCGATATCCGGCGGACCTTCTGCTGACCCCGGGCCTCGACAAAATCTTAACGACGCCGAAAAGTGCTCGGCGCTTCCTGCTGTAGAAAGACTGCGGACCTCACAATCGGAGACGCGCTACTCGCTCCAAGGCAAGCGTCTGATGTCATGAAGGGGGCGTCTCAATTCGAGTACGATTCGGTTGATCGACTAAGCGCTGATCCGTAAATAATAATCGTCTGAAGCCAGCCGATCACGGCCGCAGCCAGGGTTAACAGCACAAAGTAGCCTTCTTCTGCCTTTTCAAAGCTCACCAGAAGCTTGCGATAACGATTGAGCCAGGAATGGGTTCGCTCCACCGCCCAGCAGAGCCCGATAGCCGAACTGTGTCGTCCTGGCTCGGGCTTACTCGCACCGGTGCGTGATCTTCGGCTGATAGCCGCGCGCCTTGGCCGCCTTCTGCGCCAGGAAGGCCCCCAGTATTACTGTTGGAAATGCTTATGGATTGCGCTCGCGCTGCCACACTCCTCCGGCAGCGCCTTCCACTGGCAGCGCGTTCGCAATACATAGACGACGGCGGGAAAAACTTTGCGCGACGCCATCGGCTTCTACCCGCCGCGCGGCCAACGTCTGTATTTTCGTTCGGGCGGCCGTTGGCGAACAGGAATCAGCGGTTCAACTTTCGCCCAAATAGCATCGGAAACCTCCCAAGATTGTATCTGCGGCGTGTCGGGGCTTTATCTCATCTCGAGTCCTCCCACAATTCAACGGTTATTTAAGGATAAGCTCTTATTTTGGAATAGTTGTTGACGATTTTCTGAATACGGCCTTCGCCGTCCAATATCCGCGAGGCGGCATTCGGGCCGTAGCACTCAGCCGAAATGCGCTCATTCCAATCGTGGTAAGGGTAGGCGGAGTCCTGTACCTCGATCGCTTCAAGCCAGGGGTTCTCACGCGGCGGCTGATAGAAATGTCCGTGGATGCAGATGTACCTGTCTGCCATAGGCCCATCCCGTCAAAGGGACTGGTAGAGGACGAACGAACATCCGGGAAGCGAGAGTGGCGCCTCACCGTCCGCACCCAGCCGGTCAGGGCAAGTACTCCCCGCGCCATTCCAAAGTTGATCGGCGGAGTCGATGACCTTTCTAAAGCTTCCCCTGGGAAAAGGCAGCGTTACATTCGCCGGTGTGTCGCGGAAGTTGAAAATCATCACCGCCTGACTGTATTCGTTCGCACGCCGGACCCACAGGAGCTTTTCTCTTTCAAAAGCAGTGGCCTCGATCTCTTTCCCGGTGTTCAGCGACAGGGACGGTAGCTCCCTTCGCAATCGAAGCAATTCACGCACAAAATTATATAGCGTCAGATGGTCTCCCGCTTTTTTCAGATCGTGATTCAGCTTGCAACTCCGAAAGGTTTCGTCGTTTTGCGGATCAGGTATCCGGCCGTGCCAATCGAAAGCGGCGAATTCGTTCTGGCGGCCTTCTCTCACGGCTTTGATCAGCCAAGGGTCCGAATGGCTGGTGAAAAAGCTGAACGGCGCCGTCTCGCCGTATTCTTCTCCCATGAAAATCAGCGGCACAAACGGCGAAAGCAATACCGCGCCCGCCGCCAGCTTGAGCGCCTCGAAAGAAACAAGCCGGCTCAACCGCTCGCTTCGGAGTCTGTTTCCAACCTGGTCATGGTTTTGTGCGAACACAACAAAGCGCTCCGCTGGGAGCCCATGCGACGAGTTGCCATGCCTCCGCTTCCGGTACGCTGAATACTGACCGGAATAAACGTACCCTTCACGAAAGGCTTTTGCCAGGTGCTCCACCTGCCCGAAATCCTGATAATAGCCGTTTCGCTCCGGCGTCAGAAGCGCGTGCAGCGCGTGATGGAAATCATCGCACCACTGCGCGTCCAGCCCATACCCTCCTGCCTCTCGGCTGCGGATGATTCTTGAGTCGTTTCGGTCGCTTTCCGCGATGACGTAAATGTTTCTCTTCAGTTCCTTCGCCTGAAGATGAACGGCCGCTGCAAGTTCTTCAAGAATCGGACGCGCCGATGGGTCCACAATTGCGTGCACCGCGTCGAGCCGCAGCGCATCGATGTGAAAATAATTCGTCCAGTAAATCGCGTTCTCGATAAAGAAGCGACGCACGTCATCGCTTTCAGGGCCGTCATAGTTGATCGCGTCTCCCCAGGGAGTGCGATAGCGGTCGGTAAAATACGGGCCAAACAACCCCAGGTAATTCCCTTCCGGACCGACATGGTTGTAAACCACATCGAGGATTACGGCCAGATTACGCATGTGGCATGCATCGACCAGGGCTTTAAGCCCCAGCGGTCCACCATAGGAATTCTGGACAGCAAACGGATAGACGCCGTCGTATCCCCAGTTGCGCTCGCCCGGAAACTGCGCCACGGGCATCAGCTCGATTGCTGTAACGCCGAGATCGCACAATCCATCGAGGTGAGGAATAATCGACTCAAACGTCCCCTCGTGCGTGTATGTGCCAACGTGAATTTCGTAGATGACATAGTCCGCAAGGTCTCGGCCCGTCCAACCTGTGTCTTGCCAATCGAACGCAAGATCGACCACTTCTGAGGGCCCGTGCACGCCTTCGGGCTGATAGCGCGAAGCCGGGTCCGGCTTCTCAGTCTTTCCATCGAGCCTGAAAAAATACTGCGTTCCAGGAAATACTCCCTCGATGAGAGCGTGATGATAACCGCGCTCCTGCTCCTGCATTGGGACAGTTCGGCGAGCGGACGACACGATCTGGACATCGACCTTAGACGCCCTGGGCGCCCAGACCAGAAATTCGCACCGCCCATCTCCCAGGTATGTTGCTCCCAGTGGAACGCTCATCCACGCTGCCCTTTGCTTTTGAAAAACACGATCGCGAGCGCGGGTAGAGTAATTGAAACGGACCACGGCCGGTTATGAAAAGGAACCGGCGTTGCCTCGACGCCGCCGAAGTTGCCCCAGTTTCCGCCCCAATAGTGTGTGGCATCACTGTTCGCGATTTCATGCCAGTAGCCTCCTCGCGGCACACCGACGCGGTAGTTCGTTCGCGGGACGGGAGTGAAATTGCAGGCAACAAGAATAATATCATCCGTTGAGTGGCCCTTGCGGATAAACGTCACCACAGAATTGTCGCTGTCACTGCAGTCGATCCACTCAAACCCGGCGGGATCGAAATCAAGTTCGTAAAGCGCCGGCTCGCGGCGATACATGTGATTCAGGTCCTCGACCCATTTTTGCAGGCCCGCATGGCATGGATATTGAAGGACGTGCCATTCCAGGCTCTCCTCATGCGACCATTCCTTCACCTGACCGAATTCCCCGCCCATGAAAAGCAGCTTTTTCCCGGGTTGCGCGTACATGCATCCGAACAACAGGCGCAGATTGGCGAACCGCTGCCATTCGTCGCCCGGCATCTTTCCAATCAGCGATCCCTTCCCGTGGACAACTTCGTCATGGGAAAGCGGCAACACGAAATTCTCAGTGAAGGCGTAGAGCATTCGGAAAGTCAGCGTGTTGTGATGGTACTTCCGGAAGATGGGATCCTGACTCATATAAACGAGCATGTCGTGCATCCATCCCATGTCCCACTTCATCCCGAACCCAAGCCCACCAACATAAGTTGGCTTCGAAACCATGGGCCAGTCCGTTGACTCTTCCGCGACCGTCTGAACGTCGGAGTGGGCCTGGTAAACGTCCGTGTTAAAACGGCGCAGGAAGCTGATCGCTTCCAGGTTCTCGCGGCCGCCATATTGATTGGGGATCCACTCGCCTTCGTTCCGTGAGTAATCGAGATAGAGCATCGATGCAACCGCGTCCACGCGAAGCCCGTCCGCATGGTAAATGTCAAGCCACATCAGCGCGCTGCTCATCAGGAAGCTGCGCACCTCATTCCGGCCGTAATTGAAAATGTAGCTTCCCCAGTCCGGGTGAAAGCCCTGGCGGGGATCAGCATGCTCAAAGAGGTGCGTTCCATCAAAGTAAGCCAGCCCGTGCTCATCCGTCGGGAAATGCGATGGGACCCAGTCCAGATAAACGCCGATTCCATGCTGGTGAAGATAATCGATCAGGTACATGAAATCCTGCGGGGTCCCAAAGCGGCTGGTCGGAGCGAAGTAGCCGGTTGTCTGATAACCCCATGAACCTGCAAAGGGATGCTCCATCACAGGGAGAAATTCGACGTGCGTAAAGCCCATCCGCATGACGTAATCTGCGAGCTTATGTGCCATTTCGCGATAAGTCAGCGGTCGATTCCCTTCCTCCGGAACACGGGCCCACGAACCCAGGTGCACTTCATAGATCGATTGCGGGCTGGATAAGGAATTATGCTTGTAACGATTCGCCATCCATTCGTGATCGCCCCATTCGTAATTCAGGTCCCAGATGCGCGAGGCTGTCTCCGGAGGCACCTGCCGGTAAATGGCAAAGGGGTCCGTCTTGTCCACCCGATATCCGTGATAACGCGACTTGATGTGAAACTTGTACAATTCCCCGCGCTGGAGGCCGGGAATAAAGCCCTCCCAGATTCCTGAGAGGCCGCGTGGTCGGAGCAAGTGGCTCTCTTTGTCCCATCCGTTAAAATCACCGATCACCGACACCAGTTCGGCATTGGGCGCCCAGACGGCGAAACACGCTCCTCCCTGCCCATCGACAGTCCGCAAGTGCGCTCCCAGTTTCATGTACAACCGGTGATGCGATCCCTCGTTGAAAAGGTAAACGTCGTCCTCCGTCAGCATCGAAACATCATACCGTACGGGAAAGACTTCACCCGTCGCTCGGCCTGCCTGCGTGGGGTTGTTTTCAGGCATATCCATCAATCCTCCTTTCCACGCCTTGCATTCTTGAGGACCTCAAGCATTTCCCGGACCTTCGGCATTCCCATGATTTGCCGGAGGGTGTATTTTGCCTTACGCCGCCAGTTCGGGCGCTCTTCACATGTCCCGGGAACATTTTGCGGTTGCTTTTCAAACCATAAATCCTCAAGGTTAACAATGACAATTCTGTTACGTCCTTTGCCCAGATATTTTAATGAAGCCTTCAGCACGTCGGCAATCGGCGGAAGTCGCCGCCTGTCAGCATTCGGGCACAGAAACTTCGCAAGCGCCTCTCTCAACTTGCGCCGATTGCTTAATTCGATTTCTGCGCCTTTTTTGTCGAGCAATCCCAGGGCGACGCGGTCCTGAACATCTAATCCCTCCCAGAAGGCGGCGAACGGCGGCATGTCATGAGTATTTAGTGCGGCCAGCGAATTCTCCGAGGGAGCAGGGAGAGTTTTCCGGCCGCTGGGGGTAACTTCAAATTGCAGAACGTACGTCCGCAGGATCTTGTGGCGCGAAAGCGCAGGCCGAACGTAGCTCGGAACGGTCCCCAAATCCTCTCCCACAATAGTGGCCCTGTGCCTGACGGACTCGAGCGTCAGGACCGCGTACATTTCCTCCGCCGGGTAGCGCACATAAACTCCGTCCTGCGGCTCGGCACCCTTCGGCACCCAGAACAGCCGGTGCAAACCCATCACATGATCAATACGCAGGACGCACGCATGCGCAAGATGGTGCTGAAGCGCTTTCCTGAAGTAGGCGTATCCCTGTTCCCTCATCCTTTCCGGATGCATGGGCGGGAAACCCCAGCTTTGTCCCTTCGTGAAGAAGCCGTCCGGCGGCGAGCCGGCGCTGACGTCCAGCACAAACAAAGACCGCCCCCGCCACACATCGTAGCCATCCGGGTTCACGCCCAAGGGCAAATCCAGATACAAACCTTCGCCGTTTGAATCCCGGCCCTTGGCAAAACTGCGAATCTGGTCCTCCGCCAGCCATTGCACATAGAGGTGATACCGCATGTCCTCGAGGTCATAATCTTCACTGCTCACTTTTCCATCGCGCGCCGGCCTGGGCCACACCCACCACGAACAGCGGCGGCGATCGCACGTGGCGCGGAACTCGGCGTAATCCTTCAGGTCCGGATGAGATTCAACGTAACGGAAAAATTCCTGCTGCCGCAGCGAAGGGCGATCAAAAATCGTTTGTGCAAGAAGTCCCAGCACTCGGCGCTTCAGGGCCATCGCCCGCCGGTAATCGACAAGGGGCATGGACTGCAACTCCTTTCGTTCCGTCATGAAAACGTTGGACGACATCACCCTTCGCGCTTCCGGGCATTGCTCCATTTCAGGGATCTGGTTCATGTCCAGAAACAGTTCGTTCCAAAACAACCGGCTAACCGGTGAATACGGGCTCGGGCCAAAAGGTTCATCCAGGAATGCCGCCAGCACGGGAAGCGTGCCCACCAAAGACCCTCCACGTTCGCGGACCCACGTGATCAACTCCCTGAGATCGCCAAAATCGCCAACCCCCCAGTTGGAATCCGATCGCAGAGCATAAACCGGAATGAAAACGCCCCAGGACTTTTCGGCGCAGCGCGCATCAACAAACGCCTTGCGCGGCGCCGAAATTACCAGCGTCTGAAAAGAGTGATTTCCGGATTCGACTGTCAGCGAGTGATAGCCCAGCGGCAGCCCTTGCCGCAACGGCATGTCAAACTCCCAATAAGAATCGCCTTCGACGTTCGTCTTCTTCAAACGCGATGCGCCCGCTTTGCGATCCGGCGAGAGTTCCCAGGTTTCCTCTGCACCATCCTCGAACTTCAGAGAGCAGCGCCACACTCGCGCAGTCTTTTTCACAGGAAGCCGGAACCTGATTTCCGCGCCGCGCCCGTTCCAGGCTGTCACCACGGGATCCGGACCTCTGCGGAAGATGTCGCGCCTGCGTTCCCTGAGGGCGACAGAAGCATCTTCGGGATGCGCCAGGGGCGCACCCAGTGCCCGCAGCACGGAAGTTAAGATTTCGGCGGAAGCTTGACGCCGCCTGCCGTCCAGGATATTCAGATAAGAGGACTGAATACCGTAGGCGGCCGCCAGCCTGCGCAGCGTTCCGAATGTCGCTTTTTGCGTTGTATTCACTTATTCTGATTCCCGACAGAAGCGCGAGGCACTCAAAGGCCCCCGCCCACAAGCCTGAATGCTTACATGAAATAGTCGAAGTCACGCTCGCTCCGGACGCGGCGCCGTATCCGGAGAATGTGTGCGGGCATAACGTGTGGATTAAGCTCCACATAATTCCTTGGGCCTTGCCATAAGTAGCGTTCGTCTGTGAGAAGATCATGGGCCTGAAACGTCTGGTGGGGATCAAGGCCAAAATAATCGAGTGGCAACTCCAGCCAGCCTGACTGCGTGTAGTGCGGATCGAGATTCACGACGACCACTATCATGTTTGCGAGGTCTTCTGTGGTCTTGCTGTATGCGATGATTTGATTATTGTGAATGCTGTGGAACCTCAGCCGGTCATTCCTCGCCAGTGCGGGATTTTCACGTCGGATCCGATTGACCCGGGTGATCAGGGGTTTCAGACTGTCTGGCCGATCAAGGTCCCAGTATTTGATCTCGTACTTCTCGGAATAGAGATATTCCTCGCTCCCCTGCCTCACCGGCCTATTTTCACAAAGTTCGAATGCCGGCCCGTATAATCCGTAGTTCGCTCCGAGCGTTGCAGCAAGAATAAGCCGGATAATGAACGCCGGTCGCCCACCTGTCTGAAGATATTCTGTAAGGATGTCCGGAGTGTTGGGCCATAGGCTGGGACGGAAAAATTCTCGGACCTCGGTCTGGGTCAATTCTTTAAAATATTGCTCCAGTTCCCATTTCGTGTTGCGCCAAGCGAAATATGTGTACGACTGCGTGAACCCAAGCTTCGCAAGCCGGTACATCACTTTGGGTCGGGTGAAGGCCTCTGCAAGGAAGATAACATCAGGATATTGACCCTTGATTTCTTTGATAACCCACTCCCAAAATTCAAAAGGCTTCGTGTGAGGATTGTCCACGCGGAAGATGCGGACACCCTGGCCCACCCAGAACAGTATTACCTCTTTCAGTTCCTCCCACAGTTCCCGCCAGTTGGAGCATTCAAAATTCAGCGGGTAAATATCTTCATATTTCTTTGGAGGATTTTCCGCATACTGCACACTGCCATCCGGGCGCCAGCGGAACCATTCCGGATGCTCTTTCAAATAAGGGTGGTCCGGTGCACACTGGAAGGCGATGTCCAATGCAATCTCCAGCCCGGCATCTTTGGCCGCTTGAACAAGCCGGCGAAAATCCTCGATCGTCCCGAGTTGCGGATGAATCGCTTTGTGTCCGCCTTCCGCAGATCCGATCGCCCACGGGCTGCCAATGTCATCGTCAGAGGAAACCGGATTATTGTTCTTCCCTTTCCGGTTGGTCTTTCCTATGGGATGAATTGGGGGAAGGTAAAGAACGTCAAAGCCCATCTCAGCCACGTAAGGCAACCGCCGGATGCAGTCCTGGAACGTACCGTGGCGCCCGGGTTCAGACGAGCAGGAGCGGGGAAACATCTCATACCATGCGCCGAAGCCCGCCCTCTCGCGGTCAACTTCAACGATGAGATGCTTTCCGTAGGTCGAAGCGGCGCTGCGATCGCAGTGTTTCGTCATCAGCCGCACTAAATGTTCGTCTCGCGCGATGGTCATGAAATCGGCCGGCGCGTGCACGTCTCTCATTCGAAGGGCCGCAGCGTATTCGTTCAATTTCTGCGCATCCCCGTTCGCTGCTCGCCGCGCCGCGTGTTCCACAAGGTCCGCACCGATCATCGCATCAACTGTAACGTCCTGTCCGGCTTCAATCTTCTTGATGAACCCCCTGCGCCAGGATTCAAAATGATCGACCCAGGCCTGCAAAGTGTATTCGTACTGCCCGAGCTCGAGAACCGTGAAGCTGCCGCGCCAGCGGTCGTTCACTTCTTCCACCATCGGCGTTTCATTCCACGCCGGCTCTCCAACCCGGCGAAAAAGCAGCACAGCAGAGACTGCATCATGTCCGTCGGCGAAGATGTCTGCGCTCACAACAACGCGCTCGCCGGCAATCCGCTTGATGGGAAACCGTCCGCCTTGAATTTCAGGCTCAACATTCTCGATCGCAACTCGAGGTGGCGGGATCGAAGAAGAATTAAATGTGTGTGACCCAGTCACTGGACTCACGTTCAGCGCCTCGAATTCTATTGGAGAAACAACCGACAACTGCCATCCGCGGCAGCGGTCCTTATTGGAAGATCGCAAAAGCGGTTGCCCCGGCCCGTCACCGGCCTGAGGATTGATGAATCACTCGCACAAGGTCCCGCAAGACATTGTTATTTTACCTCTGCACACCAGCTTGGGCAACCGCCCTGCGACTATTCACCGAACTCGTGGCGATTGACGATCAACGGAAGAGCATGTAAGTTAAGAAAACAGACTGCGGAGGGATGGGTGAGTGGTTGAAACCGGCGGTCTTGAAAACCGTTAGCCCCGAAAGGGGCTCGGGGGTTCGAATCCCTCTCCCTCCGCCAGGCTACGAGTGCGAAGAATTTATCGAGAGTGGAATTCTTGCACGATGTGCGCCCAGAGGACAAAAGTTTCTCGCGCGCGAGATTTGCCACCGCCCCCTGTTTTCCCAACCTCTTGATATTATTGTAGTTGACAATTCATTTCTGAATATTTGACGAAAATCCCACTTGTCCCATTCGGAGCAGTTTCACTGGGCGGTAGCCTACAACACGAGGATTTGCGCAACAGCCTGCGGCGCCGCTCCTCCATGCCCGGTCCGGAAGCACACGACGCCCTTTGCTCCGAACGGCGGCTCAGGCATACACGCGAAGGCGCGCCGCACGAGTTCGACGTGGAGTGCGCGCGACTCTTCTCATATCGTACTCTTCAACGGAAGCCCGCGGTTCCTATCGTCAATCCCTGCGTCCGAAGCACGGATCGAGGCGTGATAGCGTCAGGGTCAAATCAGGCAGACCATCGTTTTTGACCCAACTGAAGTTGTGCCCTTTCACAATCGAAGTTCCCGCATGTGGAGTCTTCAGCACGGCTCAAGCGGTCGCCTTTCTCGATCGGAATTCATTTTGCGGCAGCCAATCTGCAAGCCTGCGCCAAAGCCATCTCATGCGTCATCAAAGGCCGTGCATTTTCGCCAGGGAGGGCAGTTTGCAACGCGGAACCCCTGCGCCTGAGCGGGCAGGTCTTAAAATCAAAAGCCCCGCACTGGGCGGGGCTGAAGGTCGCTGTTTCGAGCGTTGCCTTACGCAGGTAGAACCCGCTTACTAAGATAAGCAGGAACCGCTGCTGAGATACACAGGTGTATAATACCGCCAATTTATTCTTTGTCAAGAGGTGACTTGTGTCTGAACATCTGGATTATGTTCTGGGAATTGATCTGGGCAGTAATTCTCTCGGATGGGCCATTATCGAACTTATTGACGGCGAGCCGGCCCAAGTTGTTCGAACCGGAGTGCGCGTCTTTGACGCCGGCATGGAGGGCGACGTGGAGTCCGGCCGCGAGGAGTCGAGAAACCTGAAGCGCCGTGAAGCACGCCTCCATCGGCGGTTGTTGTAGCGGCGGCAGCGGCGTCTGACAAAGGTCTTCAACCTGCTCCAGCGCTTTGGACTTCTCCCGTCTGCGCCGGATATTTCCGAACGTTCCTTAAGCGGGCACAGGCCGCCGACGACACCTGAGCAGCGCCAGGACCTGCTCAACCAACTCGACAGCAAGATCCTGTCCTCACCATGGTTCCGTGCAAAGGCGAACTCCGGCGCGTTTCCGGAGCCCGAGCACACCATGCCCTACATCCTCCGCGCTTCGGCCCTTGACGAGCCGCTCGAGCCGCACCTGCTCGGGCGGGCGCTGTATCACCTTGCGCAGCGCCGCGGCTTCCTGAGCAACCGGAAGCAAGCGGCAAAGAAAAACGACGACGAAGGAGCCGTCAAGGAGGGCATTGCTGAACTGCGCAGGGCGATGGAGGCATCCGGCGCTCGGATCCTCGGGGAGCATTTTGCGCGATTGAATCCTTCCGTGGAGCGCATCCGCTGCCGTTGGACTGCGCGCGACATGTATGAAAAGGAGTTTGACGCCATTTGGGAGGCCCAGGCGTCGCAACACCCCGACCTGTTAACCCCGGAACGAAAAAAGCAGATCCATGACGCGATCTTCTTTCAGCGCCCGCTCTGGTTTGATCCGGATACGGTCGGCAACTGCGAACTCGAACCCGGCGAAAAACGTGCCCCGGCTTACCTTCTGATTTCCCAAAAGTTCCGCCTGCTTCAAACGGTCAATAATCTCAGGGTCCTTCCACCCGACGATGTTGACATGCCTCTGACGCCCGCCGACCGCAAAATGCTGATCGATGAATTGGAGACGAAGGGCGACCTGACGTTCAAACAGATATCCAAACTTCTCAAACTTGAAAAGGGCTACAAATTCAACCTGGAGAGTGGGGGTGAAAAACGGATCAAGGGCAACCGAACCAACGCCGACTTCTACGCCGCCTTCGGTGAGCGCTGGCTGGCCATGTCGCCCGAAGAAAGGGACCGCGTCGTCGAATATGTCAACGCGTTCCAGAAACCCGAAAAGCTCAAGGCGGCGGCCCGGAGAAAATTCAACCTGACCGAGGAGCAGGCTGAGAAACTGGCTGACATTTCGCTTGAATCGGACTACATGAACCTTTCCCGCAAGGCCATCGAGAAATTCGTTCCCCTGCTCGGAGAGGGGTTCACCTACGGCGAGGCCCGCAAGAGGCTCTACCCCGATTCATTTGCAGCGCGCGAGCCCGTGCCCCTGCTGCCGCCCGTAGAAATGGCGCTGGCCGAAATCCGCAATCCGGCGGTTACGCGCAGCCTGACCGAACTACGCAAGGTTGTCAATGCCCTCGTTCGCCTTTACGGCAAGCCCTCGTACGTGCATCTGGAACTTGCGCGCGACCTGAAAAAATCCAAAAAACAACGCCAAACAATTTCGGAGAACCATCGGCGGAATGAAAGCGCCCGCGCCAGGGCCGCTGAAGCCATCATCAGGGCCGACGTCGGCATCAGGGAGCCACGTGCCGATGACATTCGCAAGGTCCTTCTGGCGGAGGAGTGCCACTGGACTTGTCCCTACACCGGCAAATCCATCTCAATGCGATCTCTGCTCGGTCCTGAGCCGCAGTTCGACATCGAGCACATCATCCCCTTCAGCCGCTCGATGGACAACTCCTTCCAGAACCTTACCCTCTGCTATGTCCCGGAGAACCGCAACGTGAAAGGCAACAGAACACCCTGGCAGGCTTACCACGGCGACCCGGACCGATATGAGGCCATCCTTGATCGCGTCAGAAAGTTTGCCGGAGACCGTCAGACCGTGGCCTTGAAGCTCAAGCGCTTCATGATGAGCGACGATCAACTCGAGAATTTCCTTGAGGACTTCCGCAATCGGCAACTCAACGACACCGCCTACGCAACCGCGCTTGCGGCGAAGTATCTCGGGCTTCTTTATGGCGGGGTCAACGACGCGGACGGGCGCAGGCGCGTGCAGGCCACCTCCGGCCAGGCGACGGCCTATTTCCGCAGTCTGTGGAAGCTGAACTCCGTCCTCAACGACGGCCCCACGACAGACGGCGGCGCCGTTCCCAAATCCCGCGACGACCATCGCCACCATGCCGTGGATGCCGTCGTCATCGGCCTGACGGACGCCGCCATGATCAAGCGCCTCTCGGACGCCGCACAGCGTGCCCCGCTCGAGCACCGCCGCCGCTTCGCCTCCCTCGAAGCCCCCTGGCCCAACTTCGTGGACTCCGTCCGGGCAGAAATCGAGAAAATCATCGTCTCGCACCGTGTCTCGAAAAAAGTGTCCGGAGCACTGCACGAAGAAACCATCTATTCACGGCCCATGGGCGAGGATGGCGAGGTCCGGGTCCGCAAGCCGCTCGCTTCCCTCACAAAGCAGGAAGTCGAAAAGATCGCGGACGCAGGCGTCCGAAAACTGGTCCAGCAAAAGCTTGAGGAGTTGGGCGGCGTCGAACCCAGGAAGGCATTTTCCAATCCTGAGAACCTTCCCAGGTTCCCTGAAAGCGGCGTGGTCATCAGGAACGTGCGAATCAGCAAGGCCCTGCCCGTCTTTGCCCTCGGAGACGGACGGCGCGCCCGGCATGTGACCAGCGAGTCAAACCATCACGTTGAAATCTACGCCGAACTCGACGAACACGGAAACGAAGGGAAATGGGGCGGCGAGGTCGTCTCAATGGCGGAAGCCTACCAGCGCCTCAAAGCCGGGAAGCCCGTCGTCCAGCGCGACCACGGCCCACTCGTCAAATTCAAGTTCTCCCTCTCACCGGGCGAGGTAATTGAGTGTGACGATAGGAACGGGGGCCAGCAACTGCTCGTCGTAAGAAGCTTCAGCGAGTTCACCTCAGGTGTTGTAGAAATCGGCCTCGTGCCCGTAAACGATGCCCGAAAAAAGGCTGACATGATCAAGTCAAAGTCTTTTACTCGAGTCGTCCCAAACAGCCTTGCCGAGTGGCACGCCCGGAAAGTGGCCATCAGCCCGATTGGGGATGTTACGGAGGCGCGCGACTGAGCAAGAATTTCCAGATCGCAGACTACGGAGACAGCTAGCCGCTGGCCGAGAGCTTGTGAGATCTTCAATATGAAATTTCAGATCAGAAAAGGAGCGGCACGATGAAGTACGAACGCTTCGAGCAACTGCCCGTCTGGCAGGCGGCCATTGACCTGGGGCGGCGTGTGTACGTGCTTACAAAAAAGCGCGAGTTCCGCGGCCAGCGCAGCCTGCGCGACCAGATCGAGCGGGCGGCCGTCTCCGTTTCCAACAACATTGCGGAGGGCTTTGAGCGCGGCACAACGCAGGAACTGCTCACCTTCCTGTACATTGCGCGCGGCTCGGCGGGTGAAGTGCGCTCCATGCTGTGCCTGCTGGAGGGGATCGCGGAGTTCGGCGATCTCAAATTTGAAATTTCAGATTTGAAATCGCGCGCAGAGGGAATTTCAAGGCAATTGCGCGGCTGGGCCGACTCGCTTCAAAACACCCGGATCACCGGCCAGCGCTACCTGAATGAGAAAGTGCGCCGGGCGGAGAAAAGTCGCAAGGAGCGGGAGGATTTCCTGGAGGAACTTGAACGAATTCGCAGAGGCGCCGCCAGGGGCGAGGGCTGAGAACAGCGAATTTCAAATCTCAGATTGGAAATTTCGAATCGCCGGAGCGGCGCCAGCCCGAAACCGAAAAAAGAGAGAAGCCCATGAACGAACGAATCCTCGATCTTTCAGAGTGTCCGGCGCGCCTGAGCGTCCGGAACGGCCTGCTGGTCATCGATTTCAACCCATCAGCGGCGGCAGCGCCTGAGGGCCGCGACCCGCAATCCGGCTTGCGCGCCCGCGCAGTACAGGAACAGACCGTGCCCCTCGCCGACATTGCCGTGGTGATCGCCGCGCACCCGCAGATTTCCTTCACGCAGGCAGTGCTCGCGGGTGTGGCGGAAGCGGGCGGGATCTTCATCGCCTACAACGACAAGCGAATGCCCTGCGCGATGCTGCTGCCGCTTCGAAACCACTCGACGCAGACGGAGCGCTTCCGCGCCCAGGCGGACCTGCCTCTGCCGAACCGCAAGCGCCTGTGGCAGCAGCTTGTGAAAGCCAAAATTCTGGCCCAGGCACGGCTGCTGAAGGAACGGACGGAGCAGGACTGGGGGCTTGAGATGCTGGCGGCCGGCGTGCGCTCCGGCGACCCGCAGAACCTTGAGGCACGCGCCGCCCGCATTTACTGGAAGAACCTCTTCGGAGAAGACGATTTCCGACGCAATCCCGAGGGCGAGGGCTTGAATCCGATTCTCAATTACGGCTATGCCGTCCTGCGGGCCATTTGTGCGCGCGCCCTGTGTGCCGCGGGACTGCATCCCTCGCTCGGCATCCATCACCACAACCGTTATGACGCGTTTTGCCTTGCCGATGATTTGATGGAGCCGTTCCGCCCCGTCGTGGACCGCGTTGCTGCCGCCCTCCGCGACGCGCGCGGCGCAGAACCGGAACTCGACCGCGAAACCAAACGCGCCGTGCTTGAGGCTCTGCTCGCAAGGTTTACGGCGAACGGCGAGTCAAGAACGCTGTTCGACTGGGTCAACCGGACCGCTCAATCGCTGGCCGCCGCCATTGAGAACGGTGAAAAGACGCTGGAAATTCCGCTGCTGTAGCGGCGGTGTCACGGAATTTAAGCCGTTCCGCCGCCCGCAAACGTTTGAACGATGCCGCGCCATCAATTTGCGCTTTCAGGATACCGAGCCATGTGGTTGTTCGCCATGTTCGACCTTCCGGTCGATAAGCCCGAACTGCGCAAGGAGTACTCGCAATTCCGCGCCGCGCTCCTGAAGCAGGGCTTTACCATGTTGCAGTATTCGGTTTACGTCCACTACATCGCCAGCGAGGAAAGCGAAGAAGTGCTGCGGAAAAAAGTGCACGGCGCCCTGCCCAGCCACGGCCAGGTGCGGCTGATCTCCGTGACCGACCGCCAGTTCGAAAAAATGGAGGTTTATGTCGGAAAAAAACGCGAGAAGGCCGAGGACCCGCCCATGCAACTCATGCTTTTTTGAATTTTTATGTGGGATTATCCCCCCGGATTACAGCGGGTTCCGGGGGGATGTAGTGTATCTCAGAAGCGGTTCCCGGCAAACCATAGCGGAGTTTTATGAGCATAAATGGACCGCCAGAGTGTATCTCAGAAGCGGTTCCCGGCAAACCATAGCAACTCTCGAAATCCAGCGACTGCCGGCGGGCCGGTTCGGGCGGCGCCGGCGTGCTGGAAGCAACGGGTTTCAGGGCGTGATGCATCGAAGGAGTTTGCGGGTGTGCACTCTTTACCGGCGATTTGCATCAGAGTATTATCGGGGAAAGATAGACAAGGGGCGCAGAACTGAGGACGCGAATGCAATCCAGCCGAACGGTTTTTTGGCCGTCCGGTCGGCGGCGCGTGCCGGGCTGGAGGGGCCGGCTGGGGATTCTGATTTGCATGGGCGCGTGTTTACCGGCGCTCGGGCTGGCTGTGCAGGCTCCGGCCACAAAGGCCGCGGCAGCAGGGACAGGCTCCAGCGGGGCGGCCGCACAGGCAGCGGAGGCAGCGTCCGCCGAACAGCAGGCGGCAGAACAGCAATCCCCGGGCAGCATCAGCGGCAGCGTTGCCGACCCGAACGGCGGGCCGGTCAGCGAAGCGCTCGTGACCCTTTCGAGCAATGGCCGGACGGTCGAGCAGGTGCGTGCCGCCGACAACGGACAATTCTCGTTTGCCGGCGTCGCTCCGGGAACTTATCAACTCACCGTTTCCGCGCCGGATTTTGAATCGCAATCCATCTTTGTGACGCTCCAGCCCGGCGAGACTTACACGGCGCCGCGCATCGTCCTGGCGCTCGCGCCGCTGGTGACGTCAATCAAGGTAACGCCTTCGCGCGCCGAAGTCGCCCAGTATCAACTGGAGCACGAAGAGAAACAGCTCGTGCTGGGTTTCATCCCGAATTATCTGGTCACGTATTATCCCCACACCGCTCCGCTCAGTTCGCGGCAGAAGTTCCAACTGATGTTCAAGACCGTCTTCAACCCGTTTACGCTTGGACTGACGACCGCGTTCGTCGGCGGTGAGCAGGCGACAGGCATGTACAGCGGGTACGGCAATGGAGAGAAAGGCTTCGCAAAGCGGTTTGGAGCGGCTTACGCCACTCTGGGCATCGGCGCCTTCATGAGCGACGCTCTGCTGCCCTCGATCCTGAAACAGGACCCGCGCTTTTACTACAAGGCGGACGGCAGCGTCCCCTCGCGGCTGCTCTACGCCATCACGCGCTCGGTGATCTGCAAAGGCGACAATGGACACTGGGAGCCCGATTTCTCTTCCGTGCTCGGGCACTTCGCCGCGGGTGGCATCGCCAACCTCTATCTGCCGCCGCAGAACCGCAGGGGTTGGGGAACAACGCTCGAAAACGGCATGATCGGGATCGGGTTCGACGCGGTCGCCAACATGCTTCAGGAATTTTTGCTTCCCAAACTCACGCCAAGCCTTTCCCACCGCCGTTACGGCAGGCCCTGAGCAACCTCTTAGAACATCAACTGGAGCGACAGCATAATCACCCGCGGGTTATTGGTCTGATTGTTGTAAGGCGCGTACTGCCCGAATGTCCCGGAACTGGCGTTGTTATTCACGCTGGTGTACGCCCAGTCAGGGTGATTGAAGGCGTTGGTGAAGTCCGCGCGGAACTCGAGTTTGTAGCGCTCTTTGATTGCCGTGTCCTTCACCGCGGAGATGTCGGTCTGGAAGCTGCTCGGCCCGCGCAGGTTCGGCAGGTACGGCGACCATTCAATCAACTGGAACGGGCGCAGGACGACCCACGCGGGGTTTTCTCCCGGGAGGCACTTCGTGCCGACGATGCATGTGTTAAACCAGTGCTCAAGGGTCTGGTGGGCGGCCTTCACGGAAGCACCCGTGGGAGCGACGCCGAGCGGAAACGGAATGGGGAATCCCGCCTGCCAGCGCGAGACCCCGCTGACTGACCAGCCTCCCACGATGCGGCTGATGAAAGGATTTCCGCTGTTTGCGAAAGCGCGTCCGGGCCCGAATGGCAGGTCCCACACGCCGGAGAACTTCAACTGCTCCGGCGAATCAAACGGCGAGAGGAACCACACCGGGGCGGGGTCCGTCGGGTTCAAAAAGTTCACCGCCTGCATCGTCTTGGACCACGTGAAATTCACGTCAAAGTCGAGGCCGTGGGACATGCGTTTGACCAGGTCCATCCAGAGGCCGTTGTATTTGTTCTTGCCGATGGGAATGAAGTTTTCCGTGACGCCGTTGACGGGATACTGCGGGTACGGGACCATCAACTGCTGCTGCTTGACGGTCGGCGAGTTCAGATAAGTTCCCTTCAACAGACTGTAGTACGGAGCATTGGCCTGTACGAACTGGGCCTGGTATAGCGGGTTCGTCACACTGGCGTTCAGCACAGAAGCGCCAAGCGCCAGTGCCGAAAGCGGAAGGTAATTCAGGTTCCTGCTGACGGGCAGGCGATCGATGTAGCTGCCGACATAGGAAACGCTCGCCAGCCAGTTCTGCCGGAACTGGTGCTGGATGCTCAGCGAGTATTGTTGGGTCCGGGGGATGTTCGTCGCCGGGTCGGTAAAACTGACGCCCTGCCCGATCGCCGTGGCCAGGCCGAACGAACTGCCCGACGGCGCCAGAATGCCGTTCGGGAAAGGATCGGTCAGAATCGTAGCGGGAATCCCCTCCTGAACCGGAGCGAGTATATTGGTGGTCTGACTGAAGCCGGGCGCCGCGCCAGGGTTCTGCCACGCCTGCGCATAGATGATCCCATAGCCGCCGCGAACCACCGTGTTCTGGCGGAAGCGGTAGGCAAAACTGAAACGCGGACCAATGTTTCCGTAATGCGGGTCCTGAATGCCTCGAGGGTTCTCTCCGACACCTGCAAACTCGAGCCCGCCGTGCAGATTCATGGCCGGATAGTCCACGCCGTTGATCGTCATTCCGGGCACCTGGATCGGGCTCGGGCACGTGACGCAGAAACCACGCGTGAGGGCGTTGAAACGGTTGGTGAGCGGGCCCTGATAGTCCCACCGCAGGCCGACGGTCAGCGTCAGCCGGGACGTCATGCGAATGTCATCCTGGCCGAACACGGACCACAAATGCATCATCAGCGCGGGCGCGCTGTTGATCTGGATGAAACCCGAACTCGGATAGCCCAGCAGAAAATCGGCAATAGAGTTTCCCGAAGTCGGGCTGGGAGCGGAATTGGGATCGGCCGCGGTGAAAGCGCCGTTAAAGCTGAAGTTTCCTGCCGAAAATCCCGGCTGCTCAACATTTTCGCCGACTTCCATGTTCTGAAAACCGAACTTCATGTTGTGCCGGTTGTAGATTTTCGCCAGCACCGCTTCATTCGTAATGGTCAGATCGGAAGGCGTAATGCCCAACGGGCTGGAACCCGCACCCTCATAGTCGGACCAGTTGAATTTCGGGAACCAGCGGCTGGCCTCAGCAACAAACGTCGGGGAAAAATTCAGGCTGGAGACGTTGAATCCCTGGCTGATGCTGCTGCCGCTGATTGACCGGAAACGGTCCAGCCCGGTGCGGACCTGCAGTACGGTTGTGGGATTGAACGTGTGAGTCACCTCTAACGTAAAGTCGTCATTCTGCCTGCCGAAAGGTGAATTGCCGCTGGTCTCGGCAAGATTGTACGGTTCGCCGTTAAAGGAGTATTTGTAGCTGCGGGTCTCGGCCAACGAATTCCAGCCATACCGGAAAAACATGTGGGTCTTGTCGGAAATGTTGTAGTCGAGCCGCCCATCATATTCCGGAAAGTCGTCAATGAATTTCCTCTGCTTTGAAGTAGGAAACCAGTTGTTCAAATGCGTGTTGGGATCACCGGCATTCGGCGGCGGGTCCGGGATGTATTTCAGCACCGCCTGCGCCACCGGGTTAATGCGGTCTGGAGGAATGATGTTACCGGGAAACGGCGTCCGCGTGCAGGTCCCTCCGCTGCAAGACGTCGTGAGCGGATCGTAGATTACCTGCAGGCTGCCGTCGGGATTGCGCTGATCGGAAAAATCGCCGTTCTTCTCGGCCGGTGTGGGAACGGAAGTCGAGAAGTAATCCGGTTGCACCTGCTTGATCTTCTGATAGGCAAAGAAGAACAGCAGTTTGTTTCTCAGGATGGGGCCGCCCACGCTGCCGCCGTAATAGTTCTGGTGCCACGCGCCTTTCGGCTGGTGAGTATAGTTTTCCTGCCAGGTGGCGGCGTTCAGTACGGTGTTCTGGAGGTATTCGTAGGCGTGGCCATGCCACGTGTTCGTTCCGCCTTTCGTAATCGTATTGATCACGCCGCCCGTCGTCCAGCCGTACTGGGCGTCGTACATCGTGCTTTGCACGTGGACTTCCTGCACCGTATCCGAAATCGCGTTATAGCCAACGCCCACAGCGTGCGTGTTGGCGGACACTCCATCCACTAGCACCAGATTGCCGCTGCCGCCCGCCTGCCCCGGCTGCCCCCCGAAACCGCCCTGCGAGGAAATTCCGCCGCCGATATTCTCGCCCTGGCTTCCTGCTGTATCAAACGGCCTCAGGTTTTTCGCGCCGGTGCTGACCGTGACGCCGGGAGCAAACCACGTGCTCATGATGGTGTTCAGGTTGCGCACCGGAATGGCTGAAATCCGCTCCGAGGAAATTGTCCAACTGTTTTCTCCTGAACTCGTCTGGAGCAGAGGTGCGTTGCTGGTCACCTGGACCGTCTGGGTCACCGCTCCGATCTGCAACTTGAAATCCAGCGTAACCTGCGCCGCGACGCTCAGAGTGATGCCGCGCTGGACGTATTGCTTGAAGCCCTGCTTTGAAACCGAAAACTCGTAGTTTCCGGGATTCAGAAACGGAAACTGATAAAGGCCGATGGCATTCGATGTGGTGGTGCTGATCGCTCCGGTAGATGTCTGCCGGGCCTTAATGGTCGCGTCCGGCACCGGCGCGCCCGAAGGATCGTAAACATGGCCCGTGACAGCCGCGCTGTTGCGTTGCGCAAACAGAGGAAGGGGCAGAAGCATTATGAGAACGACCAAGGCCAGGACTTTGGTTCTCATCTTTCTCCTCCTTATCCAAGCTGACATTCACCTCGGGAAACATCGAGGGCGACGGAATCGGGCGCACGATGCGCACGGATGAGGCTTCCCTTCGCTCAGAGTTTCACTGCGCTTCCCTGCCCTCGAATGGCCGACCGGCCAGATTGTTTGCCCCGACGCCTGGGGGATTGTGCCGCTACCTGGTATTTTGCCTAACCGGAAACGGTATAGATCAAAATGGAATGGATGTCAACAACAATATACGATAGTGATTTTTAAAGAATTTATTGCAGAAAATCGAAATTCTACATACACTCATGAAACTCCCGATTTGGGAAGTTTTTGAGTGTCCCGCAACGTGCAAAAGGTTATGCACAAATCCGTTCCACCTGAACTGTCCGGTGTATTTGCGGCCGTACCCACTCCCTTTCGTCCAGACGGCTCAGCGGACGCGGAGAAGCTCCATCGCATTCTCGATTTTCTGCTCACGAAGGGCGTGCGAGGGTTTTGCCTGGGAGGAGTGACGGGCGAGTACGCAGCACTTGGAGTCGAAGAACGGCTCTCGCTTTTCGAGGACGCTGCGCGCTATATTGCCGGCCGCGCTGTGCTGATCGCGGGCGTCGGGGCCGAGCACTGCGGCCAGGTGCTGCGGCTCGTGCAAGGTGCCGCGGAGATCGGCGCGGTCGCTGCCCTGTTGCCGCCACCATTTTTCTTTCATCACAACTCAGGCGATGTTCTGGATTTCCTTTTAAGTGTCGCGCCTGAAATCCCGGTGCCCGTTATCTTCTATAACATCCCGCAATTTGCCAGCGCGGTGTCGATGGATGACATCCTGCACTTCATCGGTTCCGCTCCCAACGCCGTGGGAATCAAGGACAGTTCCGGCGATAAGTCAAACCTTCCTTTGCTGCGCCAGGCGAAGACAGCCATGCCGATGGCGTTCCTGACAGGCAGCGACGACCTTTTTCTCGAAGCCCTCGAAAACGGAGCCGACGGTGCAATCTCCGGCCTCGCGGCTGCCTGCCCTGAACTGCATCTTGCGCTTTATCAGGCCTTCAGGACGGGGCAGACTGAAGAAGCGAGGCGGCTGCAACATCTTCTCGATGCGCTCATCGCCCGCATTGGAGAGTTCCCGCCGCCGTGGGCCATCAAGCTGGCGCTTGAATCTCGCGGGCTCGATATCGGCAGCCCGAGTTTGCCGCGCGGCAAGCGCCAGATCGCCAGGGCCGACGCATTTAAGGCCTGGTTTCAGGAATGGATAATGAAGTGCGACACAGCCTGCGCGCGGATGTAACGCCGCTGTAGCGGTGATCTGCGGTCGCCGTAAAACAATGATAACGGCAACCGCCGCCTGTCAGCACAAGCAGACGCTCTATCGCAATTCGCCACTGCAATTCCGCGCCAGGCATCGATCACCGGAAACCCATGAAGAGGGCAAACACATTTCGCTGCGGCAACGGCGAGCGGGGAATTGTAAAATGAGCATGATTGCTATGGATGCCGCATCGTCGTCAAACAATTCGCGCAGCCTCGCGCTGGGGCTGAACATCCTGAATCATCTCAGGAAGCAGCGCCGTCCCATCTCCCTCAGCGAAGTCGCCGCGTTCCTGCGCCTCGGGAAGCCTTCTACGCTGCGACTGCTGCGCACGCTCGAAAATCTGGGCTATATCTCGCGGGATGGAGACAAGAACTATTCGCTTGCGGCCGGCGCTTTTGTGACCGGCATGCAGGAGAACCTCGACGTGTTGCGCAAAATCGCCAGCCGCTATTGCCAGGACCTGCGCCGGAAGTCCGGCGAAACCACCACGCTGGCCTGCCTGTTCAGCGACTATATCCGCGTCGTCGATGTGTACGAGAGCCCGCAGCACATCAAGATGACGAATTACGCGGGGAGAATCCTCCAGCCGTTCGCCTCGTCCCTGGGTAAGGCGATTGCCGCGTTTCAGGATGATGTGATGATTCAGACGCTGCTGGACGTCTGCGGCGTGTATCCACTGACGAAACATACTTTGACCGACCGCGCGGCCATCTTCAATGAATTCGCCCAGATCAGGAAACAGGGCTACGCCGAGGACAAAGAAGAAACCGTAGAAGGTGGATACTGCGTCGGCGCGCCCATCTATAATCCCTCAAAGAATGTCATCGCCGCCATCAGCGTTTCGGCACCAAAGTTCCGCCTGACGCCGCAGCTTATGCGGAAATTCCCCTCCATGGTCAAGGAAGCCGCCGCCGGCATCTCGGCCGAATTAAAAGCCAAACGACACCTGTAACGCGGGCGCCGGCGCGGTTTGCGGTTCGCCACGATCCCTTTGTACCGCCGTGTTACAATGCGGCTGGATTTCTACTGCCTGGGTAAACGGCCTGGCCGTCGTCGGTCCAGGGAGAGTGCCAGTGGATACGGAACTGGAACTGGTGAAGCGCTGTCTCAAGGGCGATGATGCGGCTTGGGAGGCCCTTCTTCAGGCGCACACCCACAAGGTTTACAATCTGTGTTATCGTTTCACCGGCCGCGCGGACGACGCCGAAGACCTGACGCAGGAAGTCTTTATTAAGGTCTTCCGCACTCTGAAGACTTATGACGCGGCGCAGGCAAAATTCACGACCTGGCTGAACCGCATTGCGCGGAACCACCTGGTGGACCACTACCGGCGGACGCGGAATGACCGCGCAACTTCGGCGCTGGACGAACAGTTGCCGATTCCTGATCATTCTTCCAGCGGGAAGCCATCGGAACAGGTGGAATCCCGCGAGCGGAGAGAGCGATTACAGGCAGCGCTCAACAGGCTTTCGCCCGATCTGCGCGAGGCGGTGATTTTGCGGGACTTGCAGGACCTGGATTACTCCGAAATCGCGCAGGTACTGGATGTTCCCGAGGGCACGGTGAAATCGCGGATCAACCGCGGACGGTTGGAACTGGCGCGAGTATTAAAACGTATGGATAAGTGAAGGCTGAAGAGGCGCGACGATGACGCACCTGGAACTCGAAAACCTGACCGGTGAATACCTGGAAGGACGGCTGGACGCCGTGCGCCGGGCCGAGGTTGAAGAGCACCTTGCAGGATGCGGTCCGTGCCGTGAACTGCTCTCGGACGTTCGCCAGGCAATCGAGATGTGCCGCTCCGCCGAGAAGATTGCCCCGCCACCCTGGATGATCTCAAAGATCCGGCTGGCGACGACCGGAGAAAGGCCTTCCGGCATCGCGGAGCAGGTCAACGCGCTGCTCCGGCTAGTTCGGCAGCCGCGCGTGGCCTACGCGCTAGCCATGACCGTTTTTTCGCTTTCGCTGATTGCCAACGTGGCGGGGCTCAGTGTTCGCCGGTTAAGTTTAGACGACCTGAAGCCTTCCACGTGGATGTACCGGGCCAACCGCGCCGGACACCTGATCTATGCGCGGGCGGAAAGGTTTTATGAT
>DASRCX010000026.1:0-95984 GCA_035652895.1 Terriglobia bacterium | reverse complement strand
TGAAGGGCCGGCCTTCGTGCTCGCCGACTTCATAAATCGTGCAGATGTTCGGATGATTGAGCGCCGCCGCCGCCCGCGCCTCGCGCTGGAAACGTTCGAGGGCCGCGGGGGTGGCCTCGACCGCAGGCTTCACGCCATCACGGTCCGGGTGGCGGATGGGATCCGCCTCTGCGGCCGACGCCGGGGACACGGCTTCGGCAGAGAGGAATTTCAGCGCCACGAAGCGTCCGAGCAGCGTGTCTTCGGCCCGGTACACCACGCCCATCCCGCCGCCCCCGAGCTTCTCCACAATGCGGTAGTGCGAAACGCTTTTGCCAATCAAAGGAAGGGTCACCACCCAGTCGCAAGCTCATCATAGAAGGCGGCGGGATAGAAGTCAACGAACGAGAGGAGGAACATGCTGTCGCGCAATCGGCGCAGGCGCAACCTGCGACTGCCGGCACAATTAATCCGGCAGGCGCACAACCATGCCCGTGCTCAAGGAGTAGAGGGCCTTGATGACGGTAAGATCGCCGGCCGCAACCTTCTTGCCGAGCAGCGGGCTTTCCGCGAGCAGCGCTGCGGCGCTCTGGTGGACATTCGCCTGCTCGGCCTGCCGGAGAAGTTCATCGCCCTGTGCAGTGCCCTGAAATCGCTCGACGGCCGGACGGACCCTGGCGATGATGGATTCAAGGTTCGCAGTGGGAGCTTTCTGACCCGAGGCCGCTGCTGCTACTGCGCCGCAATTCTCATGGCCCAGAACCACAAGGACCTTTGAATGCAAGAACTCCACGGCATACTCGATGCTGCCCAGCGCGACCGGGTCAGCCACGTTGCCGGCCGTCCGGATCACAAACAGTTCTCCCAGGTCCTTGTCGAAAATCAGGTTTGGCGAAACGCGGCTGTCCGAACACGCCAGCACAACGACTTGCGGGCGCTGCTCGCGGGCAAGTTCGGCCCGCCTGCGAACAATTTCGCGCTGTGCCGGGTTACCGGCCTGAAAACGGCGGTTGCCCTCCATGAGGTCGGCCCAGATTTCATCGGGTCCCGGCGCCGATGATGCCTTGCGCGGGGGTTCGGCGGTCCGTTCTTTCAGTGGCATAACGAGAGTGTCTCCTTGAACAACGATTTTTCGACGACGGTTGCGTGGCGCGCGAGCATGTACGCCTTCGACTCCTACGGAAATTACTCCCAGACACAAGTGATTAAAGTTGCTTCGGTCGAGCTATGCTAATCGTACTTCTCGTAGCTGAGTGCCTTGCGGTCGTAGCCCATCGTGCGGAATTCCTGTGCGACGTCGTCGATCATTTTGCGCAGCCCGCAGATGTAAGCGTGAAGTCCCTTTTTCCCAGCGAGATAACGGACGACGTGCCGCTGAACGTAGCCGGTGTGGCCCGTCCAGCCCGGGCCCGGACGGCTGAGCGTAGGAATGAAATGAAAACCTGAGTGCTGCTCGGCCATTTTCTCAAATTCCGCCCGATAAAGGATGTCATTCTCGCTGCGAACACCGAATATCAGCCACACTTCAGCGTCATGCGGGCGGCTGTATAGCTGCTGGAGCATGGCCCGAATAGGCGCGATGCCGGTTCCCGTGGCTATGAAGGCCGAAACAGGATCGGGCGGTTCGCGGAGGGCGAAAAAACCAAACGGGCCGGAGAAAGCAATCTTATCGCCGGGCTTCAGATTAAAAAGCCATGAGGAGACGCGTCCTTCGGGAAGCATGTTGAGGCAAAGGTCGAACCCGTTATCTTCACGCGGCGCAGAGGCGATGGAATAAGGTCTGCGCACTTTGCGGCCGTCCAGTTCGATATCGAGCGAAATGAACTGGCCCGGGCGGAACTCGAAGCGATGGCCGTTTGTCATCTGAAACTGGAAGTGCTTCGTCCGCTCATTCGTGTACCAGACGTTGCGCAGAAATGCTTCGTGGCGGGAATGGTTCACGGCCTTACCCTGGTCTCCTCAGTAACTTCTCGAATGCGGCTAAGGACCAGCGAAACCATCTCTGGATGGTCCTCGAGCGAGCGGCCCACCTGGATATCAACGTCCGGATACTTCTCTTTTTCGGCCTCAACAAGCCTGGGAAGATCGCGGCGCAAATGAATTCCCAGCGTCAGGAAAAAGGGGACTACGACGATCCGACGAAACCCTCTGTCGACGGCCTCGTGGATGGCTGAACCCAACTCCGGCCGACCCGGTCCCAAAAACGAAGCGCGAACAAACGAATATCCGCCGGCCTGCTTGATCCGTCGTGCGAGTTCCCGAACACCGTCATTGGCTTCTTCGACGGCGCTGCCGTGGGCAAACAGGATAATTGCCGGTTGCCCGCCCATCAAATGGTCCGCTGAATCCATACTTAAAAGTCCATTTTAACTTAAATGCCGAAGATTTCGTAGAGGGAAAGTGATTGGACTCGTTGTGTAACGCGGCAAAGGGCTGCGAGCCTCCTGGAGTTGAGAGGCTTTCCAGCGGTCGGGCAGGGAAGATGCGCGCTAAGAACTCCACCCGGTTAACTGTTGTCCAATGGGTTCGGCCCTTCGCGGGACTGGCCAGACCGTGGCCACGGACTCTTTCCGGCGTCCGGTTTTGAAGGCTCACGGGCAGAAGCCTGCGCGGAGATCGTCCGATTAATGGCGTCAAGCCTTTGTTCGATGAACCTTTTGTAGAACCTGATTTTTGAGGCGAGGAGAATAAAACAGATGGCTGTTCCGGCGACGAACCCCAACGCGAAAGGCAGAACAAAACTGGTCCAATGGCTCATCTGGTTTGTAGCCGCTCCGGTCAAGACGGTGCTTTGTAGCCAACACGGCTCCTCTTCAACAACCGCGCAACTTGGAGCGCGGAGCCTAAGGGAATTCCAAGTTTGCAATCGGCTCAATAGTATATGAGTAATATCCAAAATTCAACCTGGGTTTTTCGGCAGAGCGGAAGCGAGCGGGCTGCGTCGGGCCGAAGGTAATGTCGGTGAAACGACAAGCGCGCTTTGGGGGTGTTTTTCGAGGGAAAAAAGAAAGATTAATGGGGTCGCGCGCTGAGGTTTCGGGCGTTTGCATGGCCGCCTTCCCGAACCTTGCAGATGGAAGCGGGTGCTTTTTGCGGCCGGCCTGAGAAATCAATTGACGCAAGGCGGCTTTCGATGAATTGCCGGTAGAAGGTGAGTCTGGACCTGAACAGCAGAAAAGCTGTGCAGGAGCCCGATGCAAAACCAATTCCGAAGATCAGCGGCATACGGAGCCATAAGTTCATGCTCATTCCCCCGGTCCAGCGACTCCGAGCTCGAAGGTATGACCGGACTTCGCCATTAGAACATCCCCAAGGCGGCATTTCAGTGACTTTCGTCACAACGGCTCATAATTGACTGTTTACTTTTTATTTAATAACGGGGGAAGCGAGATTCCACAGGCTTTTTCCGCAAGGAACCGCGATAGTTCACAAACAATTGGCAGGAAAGGAGAAAACGCCAGCGCGGGACGGCGTAATCCACTCCTGTGATTTGCAGCACGGGCGCTTTAGATGAGTTCGATCCCAGGAAAGAAATATGAAATTTCAAATGCTGCCGTCTCTGGCGCGTCGGAGCCGTGCACGGCGTTGTGCTCGATGTCCGCCGCATAGAGCTTGCGGATAGTGCCTTCAGCGGCCTGGGCAGGATTCGTGGCACCCATCAACTGGCGCAGGCGGGAGATGGCGTTTTCGCCCTCCAGCACCATCACCAGCGCGGGGCCGGAACTCATGAAAGTCGTCAGACTCTCGAAGAAGCCTTTGCCGCGATGAACGGCATAAAATCCTTCCGCTTCTTTTTTGGAAAGACGGACCATGCGTGCGGCCACGATGTTCAGTTGGCTGGATTCAAAGATGCGGATGATATCGCCGATGTGGCCCGCAGCGACGGCGTCAGGTTTGATGATGGTGAGTGTGCGTTCGATTGACATGAGCCTCTCTATTCGATCATTCAGTGAAACCAAATGGAAATTGACCAGAAAATGACTGGTTACGCATTACAGATTACTTTTTTTCATGTAAAACATCCCGTGTGTCGGGACGCGTCGATCTTGCGCTAAGAACTCGCCGTCGCCTGGAGGGCGCGCGCCATGGTTTCTCCGATCAGCGCCGGGCTTTCCGCGACGTGGATGCCTGCGGCCTTGAAGGCTGCAATCTTGTCCGCAGCGGTGCCTTTGCCGCCGGAGATGATGGCTCCGGCATGACCCATGCGTCGGCCGGGCGGTGCGGTGCGTCCGGCAATAAAGCCCACCACGGGCTTTTTGACATTCGCCTTGATGTATTCGGCGGCCAGTTCTTCGCCCGTGCCGCCGATCTCTCCGATGATAACAATGCCGTGCGTTTCCGGATCTTCATTCATCAGTTTGAGCGCGTCAACGAACGAAGTTCCGATGATGGGATCGCCCCCAATCCCGACGCACGTGGACTGCCCGATGCCGAGCGCGGTGAGTTGGCCGACGGCTTCGTAAGTGAGCGTGCCGCTGCGTGAAATCACGCCTACATTCCCGGGCCGGTGAATCGAGCCGGGCATAATGCCGATCTTGCACTTGCCGGGCGAAATGATGCCGGGGCAGTTGGGGCCGATCAGGCGCGTCCGTGTTCCTCGAAGGTAGTGCATCACCATCACCATGTCGAGCGTTGGGATGCCTTCCGTGATGGCGACAACCAGCGGCAATCCGGCGTCGGCGGCCTCCATGATGGCGTCCGCGGCAAACGGCGGCGGGACAAAAATCACCGAAGCGTTCGCGCCGGCCTTTTCAACAGCCTCGCTCACGGTGTTGAAGACGGGAATACCGTCCACCTTCGCGCCGCCCTTGCCCGGCGTGACTCCGGCCACGACTTTCGTGCCGTACGCCACAGCCTGCTGCGTGTGAAACGTGCCCTCGCGGCCGGTGATCCCCTGGACCAGAAGGCGGGTGTTTTCATCAACGAGAATAGACATAGGAATATGCCGCTAACAATTTGTGATTTGTGGTTACCCGTGCACCGTGTCAATGTTGCTGTGCTGCGCGATGCTGCAAAGGTCCGATCTGTTCATTTGTCTCACTGACCAAGTCAGCCGGCCTCTCTCTTGAGAGCACCAGCATCGATGTTAAAACAGCACCCGGGGCCGCCCCATGGGAAATCACGAACCACAAATCGTTCAATCGTCCGATCCATCAACAACTTAAATTCTCAGCTTCTTGTCTGCGCAACGACTTTCTCCGCCGCGTCCTTCATACTGTGCGCCACGATGAATTGCAGGCCGGACTCCTGCAGAATTTTCTGGCCGAGTTCGACGTTAGTTCCTTCCAGGCGCACAACCACGGGGACTTTGATGGCGAGGCTTTTGGCCGCGGCCACTACACCGCTGGCGACGATGTCGCAGCGCATGATGCCGCCGAAGATATTAATGAGCACCGCGCGGACGTTGGGGTCTCCAAGGATGATTTCAAACCCGCGCCGGACCTGTTCTTCATTGGCTCCGCCGCCCACATCGAGAAAGTTTGCCGGGCGCCCGCCTGCGTACTGGATAATGTCCATCGTGGCCATGGCAAGGCCCGCGCCGTTCACCATGCAGCCGACGTTGCCGTCGAGGCGAATGTAATTCAGATTGTAATTCGAGGCTTTTACCTCCAGCGGGTCTTCCTCATCCAGGTCGCGAAGCTCGCGGATGTCCTTGTGGCGGAACAGCGCGTTGTCGTCAAAGTTCATCTTGGCGTCGAGCGCCAGCAGCCGCCCGTCGCGCGTCAGAACAAACGGATTGATCTCCGCAAGCGAAGCGTCGCTTGACTGGAAAGCACGGTAAAGCGCCGTGAAGAACCGCGCGGCTTCGTTGACGAGCAGCGGATCGAGTCCCAGCCCGAAGGCGATCTTGCGCGCCTGAAACGGCTGGAGGCCGACGGCGGGGTTGACGGTTTCCTTCAGAATTTTTTCCGGGTGCTCGGCGGCGACGACCTCGATTTCAACGCCGCCCTCGCCCGATGCCATGAAGACCGGCGCTGCAGCTATCCGATCAACCACAAGGCCCAGATAAAATTCCCGCGCGATGTCGAGGCCTTCTTCAATGAGCAGCCGGCGGACGATGCGGCCCTCGGGGCCCGTTTGCGCCGTCACAAGCTTCTTCCCGAGAATTTCGTCGGCGATTTTCTCTGCTTCGGCGGCTGACCGCGCAAGCTTGACTCCGCCGGCCTTGCCTCTGCCGCCGGCGTGGATCTGGGCCTTCACGACAACGGTTCCGCCCAGGCGCGCTGCGATGTCGCGCGCTTCTTCCGGCGTGTAGGCGACCTCACCTTTAGGGACGGAAACTCCGAAGCGGGAAAGGATCTGTTTTGCCTGATATTCGTGAATCTTCATAGATGGCGAATGTCGCAGCCTGAATTCCTCTTTGCCGCGATGCTGGAAATTAAGAAAGCCTGAGGCCCTGTTACGTCAAACCGCTCCCGCGGAACGCCGTTCCATCGTACAATACATCCATGCGATGTCCGCAGAATCAGCCAGTATAGGCAATGTAAGTGCAAAATGCAAACGCTGTTCGAGGCGTGAGGGGAAAAGTACCGGCGGATTTATTTCATCACTCGGAAAGGGAAGTTATCCTTCCGGTTAATATGCAAATTTCTGAAGCCATCGAAAAACTGAAGCAGGGCCAAAGCCTGGAGCGGCAGGAAGCCCACGCAGTCATGGCGGAATTGCTTTCGGGTCGTACGCCGGACGAACAGATTGTTTCGCTGCTTGTGGCTCTGCGGGACAAAGGCGAGACGGCGGCGGAAATTGTGGGATTTGCGGAGGTCATGCGGGCGCAGGCCAGGGAAGTGCTTCGCGACGCCGGCGTGCGCGTTGAGGCATTTGTCGATTCGAAAGCGCTGCTCGACACGTGCGGCACGGGCGGTGATCGGAGCGGCACGGCGAACGTTTCAACCGCGACGGCACTGGTTGCGGCCGCAGCCGGGGTTCCTGTCGCCAAGCACGGCAACCGCTCGATCTCAAGCCGGTGCGGGAGCGCCGATGTGCTCGAAGCGCTTGGCGTGGCTATCGACCTGCCGCTTGAGCATATTCCCGCGTGCCTCGACCATGTGGGCATGGTGTTTCTTTTTGCACCGCACCTTCATCGGGCCATGAAGCACGTGATGAACGCTCGCCGGAGCATTAAGAGCAAGACGATTTTCAACCTTCTGGGGCCGCTGACCAACCCCCTTGAAGCCTCGCATCAACTGACCGGAGTTTACGACCAGGCGCGGACGGAAATGCTGGCGGAAGCCCTGGGTGCAGTGGGAACCAAAAGGGCGTTTGTCGTCGCGGGCTCGGACGGCCTCGATGAGATCACGATCACCGGTCCGACAAAGATTTCGGAATACGATTCCGGCCGGATCGGGACCCGGCACGTTCAGCCGGAAGATTTCGGACTTGCGCGATCCAAAAGCGAATCGCTTGCGGGCGGCGATCCCGAACAGAACGCGCGACTGCTGATCCAGGTGCTCGAAGGCGAGCGGAACGCGCTGCGGGATTGCATCCTGGCTAACGCCTCTGCGGCGCTGGTGGCCGCAGGAAAAGCAAGCGGCCTTCCAGAGGGTGTGGCGGTTGCCGCAGAGGCTATCGATTCCGGCGAGGCGCGTCAGACGCTTCAAAGGCTGATTGAATTCACGGACAGACGACGCCGGTAATCGGGCTCCAATCGCCATGAAAAAGCTTCTCTCTACTCTCGGAGAAAAGCTCTGAATTCCCAACTCAGTGAAGCGTTCCTTCATCGCTGTTGTAATGCTGCAAGGGTCCTCAGCCCGGGATGACATGCAAGCAGCAAAACTCACTCTCCCGTCGGGTGCAGGTTATCATCAAAGAATTTCAGCAGGCGGTTGACGAGATAAAGACGCGCTGAATACGCGCTGAAGCCGTGCTTTTCGCCCGGCTGAAGGTAAAGCTCGTATGATTTGCCGTCACGCACCAGGGCCTCGATGAAATTGATGGTGTTCTGGAGATGCACGTTGTCGTCGTCCACGCCGTGCATCAGCAGCAGGTTGGCGCGCAGGTTTCCCGCTGCTTCGAGAGGCGATGCTTCGCGATATCCATCAGGGTTTACATCCGCCGTGCGCATGTACCGCTCGGTATAAATGCTGTCATAAAACTTCCAATCGGTGACCGGCCCGCCGGCCGCCCCGCATTTGAAGACGTCCGGGGCGTGAGTCAGCGTGTAAAGCGTCATGTAGCCGCCGTAAGACCACCCCCAGATTCCCATCCGGCTTGAATCGACATAAGGGAGCGACTTGAGATAGTCCACGCCAGCCAACTGGTCCTGGAGTTCCTGTCGCCCCAGGTGCTCGAAAATCGGGGTTTCAAAGGCGTGGCCGCGCCCCCACGATCCGCGATTGTCCAGCGTCCAAAGCACGTAACCGTGCTGGGCAAAAAGCTGGTCTTCAAGTGAAGTCACTCCCCATGCGTTCACGACCAGTTGCACTTCCGGCCCGCCATAGACCTTTACGACTACGGGATACTTTCTGTGCGGATCAAAGTTCGGGGGCTTCACCATGCGCGCGTAGAGTTCCGTCCCGTCCGGGGCTTTGACGGTGACGAATTCGGTGCTTCCGAGTTCATAGTCGTCCAGATGGTTGGCCGGCTTGTCGAGCACCGTAATCTCCTCGCCATCGGATTTGTAGAGGCGCGTGACGGGCGGGGTCTTATAATCGGAAAACTTATCGATGAAGTAGCGGCCGTCGGGTGAAAGGTAGAAGACGTGAGTCCCCGCTTCTTTGGAGATCCGCTCCGCTGCGCCGCCTTCCAACCGGACGCGATAGATTTGCCTTTCCCGCGGATCAGCTTGCGTTGACAGGAAATAAACCCAGCCTGAATTGCCGCCCAACTGAAACATCGGAAGGTCAGAAAAAAGCGGCCTGTCAAGCATCCAGTCTCCACTGGTGAGTCTTCTGATCAGCCGGCCATCCATGTTGTAGAGATAAAGATGCATCCAGCCATCGCGCTCGGAAAGCCAAAGGAAGCGGCCCCCGTTCAGAAAGTGCGGAGGATTCAGCGAGTTGATCCAGTACTTGTCGCGTTCAACGACCAGCGTGCGGTCAGCGCCCGATTCGATATTCCAGAGATGCGCGGTTTCTACGGTCTGATCACGGGTTAACGTAAGGAACGAGACCGATTGCGAATCCGGCGTCCAGGCGAACCTCGGGCCGAAGTATTCAATCGAACTCGACTCCCAGGACTTGCTCGTTTTGCCATCAACCGAAACAACGTGGAAAGAGGCTTTGGGGTTCGGATCTCCGGATTGCGGAAACCGTTGCATTGACAGTTCGACGTGCCGGGAGAGAAAGTTGATCAGCGGATACTGCGGCACCGGATGGTCGTCGAGCCGGAGATAAGCAATCCACTTCCCGTCGGGCGACCATTCATACGAACGTCCGGTGGAGCGGTCTGCCAGTTCCTCCTTGTAAACCCAGTCAAACGTTCCGTTGAGAATAAGGTCGGTTCCGTCGGCAGTGAGTTGTGTGATTTTCCCCGTACGGAGCGCCAGCGTGTAAATGTTGTTCTTCTTCACAAAGGCGACGCTGTTGCCCGTGGGAGAAAATGTCGGCTCTTCTTCGCGCTCAGGGTCGTTTGTCAGCCGCTTTGTCTGGCTTGTGCGAACATCAAACAGCCAGAGATCATTTCCGCCCTCGAATAGAATTTCGTTGCCGTCGGGCGACCACTGATATGTGCTGAGATTCACGCTGCCGGGAATCTCGAGGCGGCGCGCCTCGCGCGTGCTCACGTCGTAGAGCCAAAGCGTTGAACCCGGGTCCTGGTCACGGATGTAACTGACCTGTTCGTGTCCCGGCCGCCACATAATGCGGCTGATCGATGGGGCGACAATTTGACTTTCCTGCGTGACCAGAGCCGGAGTGAGCGGCTTCTTGACTGCCTGGACTGGAGTAGCTATCGCGGAAAGGATTGTAAGAAAGATAATGGCGTTCAAAAGTCGGACAGTGAACAATTTTGATGGTTGAGGCACAACGGTCCTCCCGGATGGCGCAATGGTCTGTGAAATTGTCATTGACTTGAAAGACGGCAACCCGTCACGTCTGATGTTCCGGATGGGTGCAGCCTGGAAAACTCGTCAGGAAAGTCAGCCCCTTGTATTCGAGAAAATCGATCAAGCCCACCTTGGACGTAAAGAAAGCTTCGAGCGTCATGCTCTTTAAGAGTTTATAGAAGGCATATCCCGGATGTTCAGCATTTGGGTCGTGCTCCGGCGCGCTCATTTCCGTCAGCAAATCTTCCCGCTGCGCGCCCGGGAGATCTGAAAAGGCACTTCCATATTTTTCAGCGCTTAATTTGTTGATCAGGTGTAGTCCGTCGATCCACTGCTTTTGCAAAGACGGCTCAAATTCCGCCGCCGAATAGACAACGAAATCGATGTAGTTGGCCACTTTGGCTTCTTTCGCCCCGGGCTGGTCGTCCGTGGGGATGATCATTTCCGTGAGGATCTCCACGGTGCGGAACTCGTCCGGCTTGAAGAAGCGCAGCACGTAAGGCGATTCCGTATCCGCCGGAGAAGGGGTGGGGACTGACTCGTCTGCATTCGTGGGCCCCTGCATCCCCGGCATCGAAGAGGCAAGAGCCGGCCTCTGTGGCAGCCAGTTTTCCAGAAATTCAATTCCTGCCGCACTGCTGCTGAGCAGCCCGAAATATTTCAGCGCGTGCCGTCTTCCAATCAGTTTTCCACTCATGAAGCTAACCCTTTGGCGCTTGAAATTAATTACACGTTCCCCCGACGGAACTCTTCAGCAAGGTGGTCGCACGCCCGCCACGCCAGTGCCATGATGGTATGGGTAATCTGCTTCTCGGGGTGCGTCACAAAGCAGGCGGCATCCGCGACGATAATATTCTTGACGTCGTGGCAGCGGTTCCATTTGTCCAGGACGGATGTCTTCGGGTCGTCGCCCATTCTTGCTCCTCCGGCTTCATGCGTCACGCTGCCCAAAGGATACGGGGCCACTTTCTTGTACGGGAAAATCTCGGCTCCTGCCGCCCTCATAATTTCTTCCATTTGCGCATACATTTCGTCGCGGATTGCGAAGGCGTGCGGATATTCGGCAAACGTGTGGAACCGCACCTGAGGTATCCCCAGTCTGTCGCGCAAGCCGTCTGGATCGATTTCGACATAGTTCCAATCGAAGGCCAGACCCTCGCCATAACCGCCAATGGAAAAAGCCGCGGGATACAGTTCCTTGATCTTTTTCTTATACGCCGAGCCAAAACCGGGCAGTTCAGCGCCGGGTCCGGGTCCCATTCCGCAGCCCGTGTAGAAATCAAATCGCCAACCACGAAGATACTTCTTCGTATCTTTGTGCCCGTAGTTGTAACGCGGGATATAGAGACAGGATTCGCCCGGCCCGTCGTCATTGGTTGTGGGGCGGCCGGCGAGTTGCGGGAAGAAGCCCTGGATATCGTTGAAAGCCACGTGCTCCATCAAATATCGGCCAAGCGTGCCGCTGGAGTTTGCAAGCCCGTTGGGATATTCCCGGTTGCGGGAATTGAACAGAATGCGGATCGATTCCACCATCGAGGCGGCCAGAACAACGGCCTTGCCGTAGGCTTCGTACTCCTGTTTGTTCCTCGCATCGATATAGGTAACGCCACGGGCTTTGCCGGTGTTGCGGTCCATCAGCACGGTGTGTACGGCGGCGTTTGTTCGGAGAGTGAAATTTGGAAGCCCCTCGAGATGGGGAAAAACGGAATCCACGCTGCCGTAACGCGCCGCGACTTCGCATCCCCAGTTGCAGCCGCCGCAATAATGGCAGGCGGGGCGGCCGTGGTAAGGTTTGCTCAAAACGGCCAGAGGTTTGGGCCGGACTTTGATGCCGAGTTTTTCTGCGCCCTTCTTGATCAGCCATTCTCCGCAGCGAGGGTTGAAGGGTGGAAGGAGGTATTTGCCGCCGGGCGTGTTGTAGACGCCTTCCGGGCTGCCCGCCACGCCAATAAACTGTTCGACCTTGTCATAGTAAGGCGCCACATCATCGTAAGTGATCGGCCAGTCTTCGCCCCAGCCGTCTTGCAGACTCTTTGCCTTGAAATCCAGCGGACCAAAGCGATCGCAGCCGCGTCCCCAGCAGTTCGTGCGCCCGCCGAGAACGCGCAT
Organism: Terriglobia bacterium; assembly: GCA_035652895.1. Lineage (GTDB taxonomy): Bacteria > Acidobacteriota > Terriglobia > UBA7540 > UBA7540 > SCRD01. Next base: position 83,914 of record DASRCX010000026.1, on the reverse strand, counting down.
GCGCGTCCAGGTGAATTTTGCTCCCGGGGCGAGCGCGTAAGGGTCCTCGTCAGGAATGGTGTACAGGTGATCGGTCCACTCCTTGATCTTCCACTCCATGCCCTGCGGAAGCTTGCCGTACTGGCCCGGCTTTCCATTCCCGCGGTAAGTCCAGCCGTAAGGAAAAGTGTGTGTGTGAAAATCTTTGGCGGATTCAATTCTGCGGCCGGCTTCGAGACATAAAACTTTCAGCCCCTGCGTCGCCAGCACATGGCAGGCGATTCCGCCGGCCGCCCCGGAACCCACGACGATCACGTCATAAACGGGTTGTGAAGCCATTGCTGCCTCCACGCGTGCGGCCCATTCCAGATCACCAGTTCGCGCTCGGTTTGCGGTGGTGTTGCCGTCTGCTTCAAGCAGTTCACATTACCGCTTTTAAATCGGGTTGTAAACTTTTCCGACGCGCGATTTCCGAACCCTTTGTGCACAAGAAGCCAGCGGTTCCCAACCCAAAGCGCCCCGATGTCGATCCATGAATCAACCCTACAGCTTCAGGAAATTTGCCAGCAGTTGTTTACCGGCGTCTGTTAGGACAGATTCGGGATGGAACTGCACGCCCTCCACCTTCAGGTTCTTGTGACGAAGGCCCATGATGAGGCCGTCAGACGATGTGGCGGAAACGGCCAGACAGTCCGGCAAGCTTTCACGCTCGACAATGAGCGAATGATAGCGCGTCGCCGGAAAAGGATTGGGCAGGCCGCAAAAAATGGTCTTTCCGTCATGGGAGATCAGGCTGGTCTTGCCGTGCATGATTTCAGGCGCGCGGACCACCTTGCCGCCAAACGCCTGCCCGATGGCCTGGTGCCCAAGGCAAACTCCCAGAATGGGCACCCGGTCGGAAAAATGGAGGATGGTATCGAGACAGACACCGGCTTCGGAGGGCGTTTTAGGGCCGGGAGAAATCACGATGCGCTCCGGCGCCATCCCCTCAATCTCGTCAATTGTTACCTGATCGTTGCGGCGTACTTCGAGTTGCGCGCCGAGTTCGCCGAGATACTGAACCAGGTTGTATGTGAACGAATCGTAATTATCGATGACTAATATCATCAGTTCGCCATGCCCTTCCGGACGATTCATTATACGCTGTGACAATGAAGAGGATCAGCACAATGGAAAAATCCGGCCGGCGGAATGTCTGATAAAATCGCATGAGGTTCGCGCTGACCCTGGAAAGGTTCGGGCTGCTCCGACCAATGGATTACGACCGGAGGTGCCGGGAATCGAACCGACTTACTGGAAATAGATATGCCCATGGAAATCCGTCCTGTCACGCTGGAAGGCAGGATTGTCCGCCTTGAACCTCTCAGCCTTTCGCGCCACGCGCAATTGTGTGAAGCCGGCCTTGACTTTGAGTTGTGGCGCTGGACCCCAATCAATGTGCGAACCCCTGAGGACATGCGCGCGTTTATCGAGAAAGCCCTGGAAGAACAGGCAAAGGGTACCTCGCTGCCTTTCGCCACGATTGATCGCGCCGGCGGCGGGGCCATCGGCAGCACGCGATATCTGAACATCGATGTTGCCAATCTGCGAGTGGAAATCGGCGCCACCTGGGTGACAAAGAAGTGGCAGCGGACGGGGGCCAATACGGAAGCCAAGTATTTGATGCTGCGCCACGCTTTTGAAGAATTGGGATGCATTCGGGTGGAGTTCAAAACGGATTCGCTGAACCAGCCGTCGCGCGAAGCGATCCTGCGGCTCGGTGCTAAAGAAGAAGGAACGCTGCGCAACCATATGCTGACCTGGACGGGCCGCATCCGCCACACCGTCTATTACAGCATCATCGATTCCGAATGGCCGGAAGTAAAAAAGCGGCTGGAAGAAAAGCTGGACCGCGCCGCAAAAACAGCGTAAGAGCGCCCGATTGCCCGGAATTGCAGCACAAGAAATCTTATCAAGCATGACCGCGTCGCTTACGCCGTTTTCAGCCATTCGTTAAAGACATCGGCTTTCGCGTGTTCGGGCCGGACCGCAAACCTGATTTCCCCTTCTGCATTGGACACTTTGAACGCACCAACAGCGTATTCGTAGATCGAAGTGACTTCTGATTCAGGAAGCGATTCATCCGTCGCGTTCGCGGCGTTCAGCAGCCAGCACGGACGGGGTGCAAGGAGCGCCGCGAGTTCCGGAAGGTCAAAGTGCTCGAGGATGCCAAACAGAAACCAGGAGAGATCCAGCGAGTACGCTTGCGACTCGACAATCGACTGATACGAAGCGATTGGGCCGTCGAGGAGCATCGAGCGCAGGCGCTCATCCAGCACTCCGCAAAGCAGTACGGCCAGCGCCGCACCCTTTTCGCCAAGCCCAAGGATGCGGTGCGGGTCCACTTCTCGCCTGGTCTCGAGATAATCAAGACAGCGAAGAAAATCCCAAACCCGTTGCCCCAGGACAGGCTTGCCCAGACAGAAGCTCGCCCACGCATAACGCTCGCGCAGCGGAACGTCATTGTAGAAAACCGGCCCCGCAGAGGGTGAGCGAGGTGTGGAAACGCCCAGTCCGCGCAGATCAATCGCACAGACGGCTACGCCCTTGCGCGCCAGGCCGCTGATCTCTGATGTCTCGTAAAGAATGTGGTTCTTGTTTCCCTCGGCAACATAAAGAACGGTGGGGAAAGGACCGCCTTTTGCCGGCCTGAGGAACCACCCTGTCACCCGTACGAGCGGCTCGGAATTAAACGTGAAACCATCGACAGCGATGTCATCCTTCCACACGTTCGATGAAATAATTTCAGGATTTAAGGGCGTACGCTGAGCCGGCAGGCCGAGAAGGTTTCTGAGCGCAGTTTGAGCGCGCCGGCGCGCGGATTTCAGGTCATCCGCCGTACGGATTGTGGGCCTCGGCCGGGTGATTTCGCGAAGACGTTCTGTATTCAGTTGCACGACCGAACGTCCGCCGAGCGAAGTCAGGACCTGGCCGGTGCTTGTGCAGTTCAATGTCCCCGGCGGCGAATTTTCAAACTCTCCTTCGCCATCGCCCCATTCTTCCTTTCCAATCCACCGATTGAACCATCGGTACACTTCGCGGCGATTGAAGAAATCAAACGCGTGCGGCAACGGAGAACCGAAAAGCTTCACCTTTTCAGTCGCGTTCATCAGCATATAGGCGGCCCGGACCTCGTCGTAAATTTCTTTCGTTCCTTCGACGTAAGTCGGCGAATAGGTGAAGCCGGAATCGATGGTGGAATAGAGAATCAGCATCGGCTTGGGCGCAAAGGCCAGGTATAAATCGCCGCGATCGATGCCCGCCGGCAGGCTGCCGGCCACGTTCTGCTCGGCATCGTCGACCGCGCCCGGCGGAGCATAGGATGGCCCGGCAACATTTTCAGACTGGCCATCGGAAGCCGCTGCCGCTTTGATGCGCGGATCGAGCGCGGCCAGATACATCGTCATCGTCCCTCCGCCGGACTGTCCCGTGCAGCCGATGCGCTCGGGGTCAATCTCCGGTCGGGAAAGAAGATAATCGACGGCCCGAATGCCGTCCCAGACGCGATACTGCGCGAACTGCGAACCGAGCAGCAGCATCGGCCGCCCGGCCTGATCGTGCTCTTCCGTCGGCCCATAAAGTCCCTTGCCGGTTCGCGGGTCAAGAAACTGCAGCCGCTCGCCCTGCCCGAATGGGTCGAACGCCAGTGTCATGTAACCTTTCCTCGCAAGCGACTGGCAGACGTATTGGTAGTAGTAGAAAGATTTCCCGTTGTCGGAGTGGCCGAGCGGCACAATAACACCGGGATGCGGCGGGTTCGTCTTCTTCGGGATGTAAAGGTTGGCCGTGACAAAAACCAGGGGCCGGCTTTCAAAAATGATCTTCTCGATGCGATAGTCGCCGCGGTCGATGGTCCCGACGATTCTCGGATTGAGCGGAGTTTTTTCGAACTTCCCGCCGAGAAGTTTCCACATAATCGAGCGGACTTTCTCAATTCGAGCGAGTACGTCGCCCTCGCTTCGCATCGCACGCAATTCCGCCAGCCGTCGTGCACGCGCTTCGCTCATCTGCGCCGTCATGTATCGCGGCCAGTCGTTCCAGTAATCGCGCGCCGTATCGATCTGCGGTTGAGCAGGTCTTCCCGTCGAAGGCCGACCGGCGGCAAGCGCATTCCCTGCCGTCATGGACATTGCCAGGCTGAACAAGTTGGTCTGGATGAACTTTCGACGCGAGGGCATTCGACAACCTCCAATTCGCACGAGTCTTCAGGTTGAACTGCCGGAAAGTCTCTGCTCGAACCTGAGAATTGTCAATTGGATTGGCAGCGCCGTCGTGAATTATTCCGAGACTGCAGTGCGCTTCATCGAGGGCGCCACTGGCGGGGAAAGCCGAAACTCCTTCGGAAGCAAAGATTACATTTCTAGCTTCCTGGATGCTGTTTCCTGATTTTTGCTCCTGAATGTTTTCAACAGGATGGCCCGCTTCGTTTTTCGGTTGGCGCCGGTTCGTTTTTTCCGCAGGAACTGATTTTAAAGAACTTCTCCGGTTCGTTTTTCGGTTCGTTTTGTCCCATTTTGAAGGGCCGGTCCTTTGTTTTCAATCAATTCTCCGGTTCGTTTTGGCAAAAACGCATCTTTTTGTCCCATTTTCCCAGAGTTCCAAGGCCAAAATATAAATAACATATCTGTTTTCTAAAGATTGCAGCATAAGAAGCCCCCTCGTGACCAGAAACCGCCCCTCGCTGCTCTGACCGGCCCCTTCTTCTTTCAGTAGGCCATCATACTGGCCTTCCGGCCCGGGTCGATATACGCTACAACTCTATACTATTGGACGCTAAAAGTCAAGCTTTTTCTCCACCGCGTGGCAGGGGCGTCCCGCCCGTGAGCACGGCCGAGACCGCCGTGGCACCTCGACGCAAGCCATGAGCGCGGCCGTGACAAAATGTTTGTGGGTTGCGCAGAATTCCTTTGTGTGGCAGGGGCGTTCCGCCCATGAGCACGGCCGAGACGGCCGTGGCACTTGGATGCAAACAGTGGGGTACGGGAATTGTCTCCCATCTTGATGAAGGCGGCAGCTTCGCGGCCGCACTCCAAGGCGGCTGCACTCCAAGGCCGCCGGCTTCAAGGGGAAAAAATCCTCGTCGGTGCAACCGACAGTGCCATAACCTCGGTCAGGCGGGAATTGAGAAACTCCCCTTACAATCCCTTTTCTGCCATGGCGAAGGCGCGGAGCATGGCGCGGGCTTTATTCATGGATTCCTCGTACTCCAGCGCGGGGACAGAATCGGCCACGATGCCGGCGCCAGCCTGAAGGTAGGCTTTGGCGTCCTTGATGAGAACCGTGCGAATCACGATGCAGGAATTCAGGTTGCCGGAAAAGTCCGCGTAGAGAACGGCGCCGCCATAAAGGCCGCGGCGCGTGGGTTCCAGTTCATCGATGATTTCCATGGCGCGAACCTTGGGCGCTCCGGTCAGGGTCCCGGCGGGGAAACAGGCGGCGAGAGCGGCATAGCTGTCGGCGTCCGGTCTGAGCTTGCCTTTGATCAGCGAGACCAGATGCATGACGTGCGAGTAGCGCTCGACAAACATGATCTGCTCCGGACGCACGGAGGAAAATTCTGAGACGCGGCCGACATCATTGCGGCCCAGATCGACCAGCATGATGTGCTCGGCGCGCTCCTTCTCGTCGGAGAGCAGGTCCTGCTCGAGCTTCTTATCTTCTTCTTCCGTCTTCCCGCGCGGGCGCGTGCCGGCAATCGGGCGATATTCCACGTCCCTTCCGGATACCTTGACCAGCATCTCCGGCGACGATCCCAGCACCGTGGCATCGCCCAGTTGCAAGTAATACATATAAGGCGAGGGATTGACGACGCGCAGCGCGCGATAAACCTGGAAGGGCGGCACGCGCACAGGGACCGTCAGCCGCTGCGACAAGACGACCTGGAAAACATCGCCCGCGCGAATGTACTCTTTGCCGCGCTCGACCATTTCCTCATAACGCTTTCGCGTCATATTGGGTCGGACGCGAAGCGGCCCGCGCGGCGGTCGGATGTAGGGCAGGCGCAACGGCCGTGCGAGCCTGCGCTCGAGCCCGTCAAGTTCGCGAACGGCCTGCTCGTATTTCGCGCGAAGGTTTCCCGGCCCTTCTTCTGTCAGTACATTCGAAATCAAAAACAGGCGATGGCGGACGTGATCAAACGCGACGAGCGTCCTGAAATACATAAAGACGGCGTCATCCACGTCAACATCAGGTTCCACGCGCGCCGGCAGACGCTCGATCTGGCGGACGGCTTCATAAGAGAGATATCCCACGGCGCCTGCGCTGAAGGGCGGAAGCTCCGGAAGTTTAACCGAACTGTATTTCGACCCGACGCGCCTGAGAAACTCGAAAATGTTGCCCGACTCTTGAATTCGTTCGCGGCCGCGAACCAGAGTGATCTGATTTCCGCGGCACCTCACAACCTGGAAGGGGTCAACGCCGAAATAGGTGTAGCGGCCGACACGCTCGCCGCCTTCAACGCTTTCGAGGAGAAAGCAGTGATGACAGTTTTCACGCCCGCGCGGCCCGGGACTTCTGAACGCCTGAGGGGCCAGCTTGAGGAAAGCGGACACGGGACTCAACAGGTCGGCTACAACAGTGCGATAGACGGGGACGACTGTCCCCTGGTGCGCCAGGCGGCGGAATTCTGTAAAGTCAGGCATCGTTGTTTTCATTGCGAACCCATTTCTTCTCTTAAAGGCGCTGCTGTCCAGAGGGTGATGAACGGCGGACGCCTCGATCAGGCCGGCCTTCGGTTATTTTCTCTCCTGATTTTCCGCGCGTGATGCCGTTGATTCCGTTGATTTGGCCTGCCAGGATTGCTCCGCGAGGACTTCGCGGATCAGGGCCTTCAATTCGTTTCGGTCCTGTTCGGAGCGGATGGCGAATGGCTTGCTTGCTTCTCCCCAATAGATGCTTCGATGAGGGAACGGCATCTCTATGCCCAGTTCGTCGAATTTCTTCTTAATTCGGCGGTTCATTTCGCGCCCCACGGTCCATTGCTGGACGGGAAGGGTCTTGAAGCGGGCCTTGATGATGACCGCCGAGTCGCCGAACTTATCCACGCCAAGGATTTCCAGCGGGGCCAGGATGAGCGGCTTGTATTTTTCGTCCTGCATCATCCCATCTCCGAGTTCCTTGAGAACTTCGACAACGCGGTCGGTGTCTTCTTTGTACGCAACACCGACATCGAATACATAATACGAGAATTCGTGCGTCATATTCGATAAAGTGTTGATAGCTCCGTTGGGAAATATGTGGACCGTTCCATCCAACCCGCGAAGAACAATCGTGCGCAGATTGATCTGCTCGACCAGGCCGCCTGTTCCGTTGATAATGGCTACATCGTTGACCCGGACCTGATTTTCAAGCAGGATGAACATGCCTGCAACAAGGTCCCGTACAAGGTTCTGCGCACCGAAACCGACTGCCAGACCGACGACGCCGGCGCCTGCCAGGATGGGGCCGATGTCGAAGCCCGCCTCCTTCAGCACCATGACGCCTGCCAGAACCCAGATGCCAATCACGACCATTTTCCGCAGAATTCCTGTCAGCGTCGTGGCGCGTTTTTCCATTTCGATGTCGGCCTTGCCGCGGCGCTTCATCGTTTCGATGATGTGGATCCTGACCGTGCGGATGGACTTTTTTGCGATCTTGGCTGCCACGTAGGCGGCGGCGAGGATTGTAACGATCCGAATGAAGTGGTCCAGGATGACGTCCAGATGAATGAACGTCGGCAGCGAAAACAGAGATACAAAGGACATGCCTCCACCCTTTTCAATGGATTTATTCGGCCGCCCCCTTCAGGAGGACGCTTGCGCGAGAATACGGACCTCTCGACTGAAGGCTTCCCCTCAAGTTAAAGCCTTGAACGGGCCTGTGTCAAATGTCCGTCGTGCGCCGGCTTGCAGCGGGAGGCGGGCTCCTGGAAAATATTTGAAGAGCATTTTCAGACACTCCCGAAAAATTTCACACAGCAAGTCCCCATTCGATATAATCTAACGCCCAGCATGGCTGATGGTTATATCACAGGCGAACGTATGGTTTCAGCCCTGGCATAGCAGTCGCGCCCGGCCGGTGCTCGTGCAGAACTCAGCCTGCTTGCGCGTTCAGGGAAGGCATCCTGATAGAGGAATCCCGAAGGCAGCCAGGCATAAGAGAAAGAAGAGGTCCAAATGCAAACCTCCACGGTCTTCAAAATCCAGCCGGCAACGTACAACCGTTTCCTGAAATTTGTGGCCGGCCTGGGCGGACTTCTGTACGGCATCGATGTGGGCATCATTGCGGGAGCTTTGCCTTACCTGGAAGCCACCTCCGGGCTCAACGCGGGACAGATCTCTTTCGTTGTTGCCGCGGTCCTTCTGGGCACGGTGATTTCCACGCTGTTTGCCGGCTTGCTCGCTGACCGTATGGGGCGGAAACGGCTGATGATCCTGAGCGGGCTGCTGTTCGCAATCAGCATTCCGATTATCGCTCTCGCGCATGGCTATGAGCCGCTTATCCTGGGCCGGTTGTGCCAGGGCATCAGCGCCGGCCTGATCGGCGTGGTCGTGCCGCTCTATCTGGCTGAGTGCCTCTCGCCTGAAGATCGCGGGCAGGGAACAGCGATGTTCCAGTGGCTGCTCACTATCGGCATCGTAGCGGCGGCTGGCGTGGGCATGTATTTCAGTCTGCGCGTCGATGAAGTGGCCAGGCTGGGGGACGCAAAGCTGCTGTTTGCCTACAAAGACCATGCATGGCGCAGCATTTTCTGGGTCTCGCTGCCGCCCGGACTTCTTTTTGTGCTGGGCGGACTGGTGGTGGCTGAATCGCCGCGGTGGCTGTTCCGGCGGGGAAAGAAGCAGCTTGCGCTGGATGCTCTGTTGCGCTCCCGTTCGCCGGAGCAGGCGCGCCTCGAACTCGAGGAAATGGAAAGCACGCAGGCTGAGGAACGGGTAAAGGCTGCCGGAAGGCGCGTCGCTGAAAGCCTGCTGCAACGGAAATACGTCATTCCGTTCATCATTGCCTGCGTAATTCTGGCGCTGAACCAGACCACGGGAATCAATTCAATCATCGGATATAACACGTCGATTCTCATCCAGAGCGGCTTGTCCGACGTGCATGCCCACTGGGGTTACATTCTTTTTACCGTGGTGCAGGCGCTTGCGACCGTCGTGGGCATGCTTCTGGTTGACCGGAAGGGGCGCAAATTCCTGCTCTCCCTTGGGACCGCGGGAATTGTGGCGTCGCTGCTGATGACGGCGTTCCTCTTCCATCGGAATGAACGTTATCGCGTGGACGCTCGCGATGCTGTGCAGGCAATGGTGGGCGATCAGGCGGGTTTGAAGCTGAATTTCACCCCCGAGCTTGAACGCCAATGGCTGACGGCAGCGGGGCATCCCACCATGGCTGAAGAGCCTGCCACGCTGACAATCATTTATTCTTACGGAGATTTCAGTGCCGTAACGCCGGCGGCGCTCTCCAACCATCCGTTGGCAACGCCGGTGGAACTCAGCAGGACAAACTGTGTGCCGGCCAATAAAGTCCTGGCCTTCTTCTCAAATCCTTTTGGCGATCTCGACGCGGCGCGCACAGCCCCGCTGCACATCCAGCATGCGCTGATCACACCGCTGCCAAGCTCGAAAAACGGCTGGCTGGTAGCGCTAAGCCTCTTCCTGTTTGTCGCATTCTACGCCATGGGTCCCGGCATTTGCGTCTGGCTGGCGCTTTCGGAACTGATGCCGACGCGAATCCGCTCGAACGGCATGAGCATTGCGCTGGTCATTAACGAAGCGGTCGCCACGTTTCTGGCTGCGATCTTCCTGCCGACAGTGGGCCGATACGGCTACACAACGATGTTTCTGCTTTTTGCGGGCTTTACCGTTTTCTATTTCATCACGGTGGCGTTCTTCCTGCCGGAAACTAAAGGGAAAACGCTGGAGGAGATTGAGGCGCACTTCTCCAGGGCCGAAGTCAAGGCTTAACCGGTGGCTGAAACAAGCTAAATTGTCATGCTGAGCGAGGCAAGGCGTCTCTGTACTACTGACCGCCAAAATGCTTGAGTCTTGGACAGATTTTCGCACGGCGTGGCATCGGCGTCTCGCCCATGAACACGGCCGGGGACGGCCGTGCCACGTTTGGCTGCGGCTCCGCCGCGCTGTGTTTCTTTGAAAATTCCAGGATCGTTCGCTGCCCTCATGATGACGAGCGTAAAATCCGTTTTTCAGCAGCCTGCGGGAAGAACGGAAGGACCCGCACCCCACGCCGCGGGTCCCTGCTGTTGTTACTCACGGGATAATCCACCTGATTAGCGCCGATGACGTCCGCCGCCCTCACCTCCGCCACCCGAGTTATGTGATGGAGCGGAATACGAGCCGCGAGAGCTTCCGCCTCCGTGATAGCTCGGCGCCGGCCCTCCGCGAGATCCGCCGTGATAGCTGGGAGCCGGCGCGGAGCGGTATCCTCCAAACGACCGGTAACGGGGCTCGCTCATGATAGGCTTGTTGAGCTCGAGAGGCGGGCGGGAATAGGAACGAGGTTCGCTTGAACCAAAGCCCGGCCGCTGGCCTTCGAATCGCGGTTGGGAGTAGCCTTGCGCTCGCTCGCCCCCGTTGTAAAAGCCGCCTTCACTTTGTGGCGCGGGCTGTGGCCGAAAGCGCGTCCATCCACCTCGGCCCTCATTGTAAGGTTGCGGCGCCCCGCCGGAATTTTCGAAGGTGCGGCCTTCGTTTCGTGGCGGAGCCTGTGGCGCCGGTTGAGGCGTGAATCGGCGAAAACCGCCGTTGTTCTGCTGTCCTCGAAACGACGGATCGGTACCCGCGCCGAAAGGCTGCGAATTGCGGGACGGAAGTTCGCGTGTCGCGGTCGGAGCGTTGCCGGAAAACCGTTGCCAGTTGCGCTGGTTTGATTGCGGCTGTCCACGCTGAGGCTGAAAGTCCTGTCGCGGCTGCGGGTTCTGCCTGACAACAGGAGCCGGGGTCTGCCGGACGCCGTTTCCGCGCGGCTGGCTTGCCGGTGTTCCAGTCCCAAACCGCCGCCAGTTCGGCTGGCTTGTCTGGACATTATGTTCGAAGCCCGAGTTTCCGTTGGCACGTCCCTGAGGCGTCTCGCGGATTACCGGAGCTTGCCCTTGCCGGACGGCGTTGCCTCGCGATTGAGCCACCGGAGATCCCGTCCCGAACCGGCGCCAATTCGGTTGGTTCGCCTGGGCATTGCGTTCAAACCCGGAATTCCCATTCGTACGCCCATTGGGAGTTTCTCGGACCACTGGAGCAGGGGCCTGACGGGCTGAATTGCTCCTCGTCTCCACTCTTGCCGGCCTGGAAGCCTGGAATCCGCGATTCGCAGCGGGGCTTTCCACGGTGCGGCGCATTTCACCTGCTCTGGAATTACGATTCTCAACCATCTGTCGAATCGAGGCCGCCTGAGTATTGAACGAATAATTGATAGCGGGAGTCGCTGTCGGTCGGCGTGAGAAGAAATGCACGTTGTTGGCGTTGCTCCGCGCAAAAGCAGGCACTATCGCCGGGCGATTGGTCACGCGCAGGCTGTCGCGCGTGGGCACGACCGGCAACGTGCCCCGGACAAATTCCGCCTGGCGGAGCGTGGCTGCATCCACTGGGCGGAAATTGCGCGGCACTGCCTCGCGGCCAAAGCGGTCTGCCGGCATCGTGACAATGGCCCGGCGGACATGGAAGTCAGTTGCCAGAACAGCGAGGTTCGACCCACCATAGCCGCGCCCATGATCGAAGCCGCCCCGTCCATAGTAGTTATAGTAATTGTTGATGTTGATGACGGTGAATGAGCGGCCAGGTCCCCACCATGGGTGGAATTCATCGCGCGGGCCGAGCGGGCACCAGCCGATTGACCTGTATCCATACGCAAACCCGAATGAAAAGTGGTAATAGCCGTAATTGAAACCGATGAAAGAAACGTAAGCCGGCGCCCAGAGCGGCCTGTAGAAAGCCGTCACATAGCCGGGCCACCAGCACCAACTGCCGGCGTAGAAGAACCAGCGGCCATAGTGAAACGGCGCCCATCCCCACGGATCATATGAAACCCAGGTCCAGCCGAAGAACGGTTCCCATACCCAACGACCATAGCTGTATGGGACCCAGCCGGCGGACACGTACGGCACCCAGCACCAGTCGTAATTCGGGACATAGACCCAGTGACCGTAGGCGTCCAAATCCTGCGCACCCGTGTAATACCGATTGACGTGAGCATAGCTTTGGGCTTTGTTGATGATATTGTTGCGTTCACGGTTCCAGTAGTCCCAATCGTCCAGCGGGCGGGCATCGACGATCTGATACTGAGGATTCTGTTCGCCCTCGACCGTAATCTGCTGGCCTGCGTTGATCGTGGTTGAGCCCTGGGGCGTCGAAATCTGCGCCTGCCCGTCGCGTGCGGTTACAAGCGTGAGACTGTTCGAGTTGACATCGATGCGATAAGTTCCTTCGCGCAAGGGCTGAACGGCCACGTTCGGCGTATCCACCTCAGAACTTGCCTGACTGCCGCTGAACATGACGAAATCCACCGTCCCTCGCGCCACTTGGAGTTGGATATGCGAATCGGTCAGATCGGCAATTTTGACTTCAGAGTTCCCGGCAAGACGCACCACGTTGGAGTAATCGAGTTGTACTTCAGCACGTGAACCGGCGCCCGTGGCAATCGTATCGCCGGGAACCAGGGGAGTGTTCACCGTCGCCGCAATCCACTCGTTTGAGTCTCCGCGTTCCGTCGAAACATCGCCTTTGATCAGGCTCACGCGTGCAACTCCCGTTGAAGTCTCCACCTGTGCGAACAGCGGGAGACCGGCCAGAACTATCGCTGCCATGACCATGCCTGCCATCCATTTGAACTGTTGTGCTTTCATTGGCCACCTCCTGGCTCAGTCGTCGCTGTCAGCGAGCCAATTCCACTCTCGAGATAGGCAAGACTGTTGCCAAACCGCGCAACCGTGAAACTGCAACTTGCACATTCCACAAGAGATTGCAACTGACGCAGCTTTGGAGACTGTCGGAGACGGAAATGCATGGTTGATATCGGCCAATTGTGGTTGATTTCAGCCACCGGTCCCCGGAGCCGACCGCATGGAGTAAGCGAGAGACTTAACTGGAGGCTAAAGCCAAAAGGCCGGCAAGCGCCATGCAGTTTTCACAACCGGGGATTCCTGCTGGCGGAGCAGGCGATTCCAGAATCGATTTGGCGGATTGCAGCAGTTTCGGGACAAGCTGGGGCTTGATCTCGACAGGGAGAATTCGTGCCGTGAAGTCCATCCGAAATCCCTCAGTCGTCAGCTTCGAACCGTCGGCGAAGCAGGCTTTGGTCGTGACGGGTTCGGTGTAAACGAGCGCTAACTTTGAGATGGGTTTGAATCCAACGCTTTCGCCGATGAATGCGTATGAATTCAACTGTGCCTCATACAGGGGGAACAAACCATCCTGATACTCGGTGAACTTTGCAGTCTTGTAATCGATGATGGCGTAGGAGTTGTCGTTCATAATGAAAATGCCATCCGGAGTTCCTCGCAGCAGTATGGATGTCGCGCCGTCGATTACGCCGAACTTCGAATAATGCGGCGGGTTCTTGTACGCTTTGATTTCCCCCAGCGGCCGGAGCCAATCCGGCGGCCCTCCATGCCGGTCAAACCATCTGTGGACGAGGTTTTTGCTGTAGCTGTCGATCACGCTGAAAATGCCGGGAAAAATCTGGAAAGGCAGCCTTTCGGCCTTCACCGAAATCCAGAAGCACCGCGGGCAAAATTCAGGCAGGGCAAGCTGGCCAAGAGTTTTTGCTGAAATCGTGATCGGCTCGCCGCCTCCAGGATTTTTATCCTTCGCTGTCATCCCTCATACCCAGTTTTGAAAGGCGATACCGGAGTGCGTTGCGCGTAAGGCCAAGCAGACGCGCGGCCTGGCTCTTGTTGCCTCCAGCGCGCTGCAAGGCTTCCTTGACCAGCCTGTCTTCGAGTTGTTCGAGCGTCATGCCCTGAGGAAGAAGTGACAATAAAGAGCCATCCGCGCTTGCGGCGGAGAAGTCCACGTGATCCCCGGGGCGTGGACTGATATCCAGGCGAATGTCCCCCACATCGATTTTCGGTCCAGTGGCCATTACGACGGCGCGCTCGATGATGTTTTCCAGTTCGCGGACATTTCCCGGCCAGTGGAAATCAACCAGCACATTCATGGCAGCCGGTGTGATGCCCTCGATCTTCTTCCCGGAACTTTCCGCAAAACGGGCGATGAAATGGTCCACCAGGTAAGGGATGTCTTCCTTGTGCTCCCGAAGTGGAGGAATCGAGATAGGTACAACGTTCAGCCGGTAATAAAGGTCTTCGCGGAACGTTCCCTGTTCGAGGGCTGCGCGGAGGTCCTGGTTGGTGGCGGCCACGACGCGAACATCCACTTTGATGGTTTTTGTTCCCCCCAGCCGCTCGAATTCCCGTTCCTGAAGGACGCGCAGCAGCTTGGCTTGCAGCGCTCCGGGCATATCGCCGATTTCATCGAGGAAAATCGTACCCTTGTCGGCCAGTTCGAATTTGCCCGGCTTCGCCGTGTTGGCGCCGGTGAAGGCGCCCTTCTCATAACCGAAAAGCTCACTTTCAAGAAGGTTTTCCGGAATCGCCGTGCAATTGATTTTGATGAATGGCCCGTTCACACGCCGTGAGTGCTGATGGATCGCCCGCGCGATCATGTCTTTGCCGACGCCGCTCTCACCTCCCAACAACACGGTGGCGTTGGTTGGTGCAACCTGCATGACTGTCGCCAGAACCTCCTGCATCGCGGTGCTTTTGGCAATGATGTTATGAAACTCATAGCGATGGCCCAGCGCCTCCCGCAACTGGCGGTTTTCTTCGTGCAGGCGCCTGACCTCAAGCTCCTTGCGGATGATCAACTTGATTTCTTCAATAGAAAACGGCTTCAGCACGTAATCGCTGGCGCCTTCTTTCATGGCTTCGACGGCGCTCTCGACCGTGCCGTAGGCCGTCATCATCACCACAGGGATTGAGGCGTTGGCGCGCTTCACCGCCTGGAGAAATTCCAGACCGTTCATGCCGGGCAGCTTGACATCGCTCAGGACCAGATCAACTTTGTCGCTGGAGAGAACTTTCAGTCCTGCCTCGGCGGTGCTGGCTGTGCGCGTTGTATAGCCGGCGTCAGCGAGATTCAGCTCCAGCAGGCGGAGCATCTTCGGTTCGTCTTCGACAATCAGGATCGTTGCCATTTGCTGTTACACAGGTTTGCGGATCCGTCCCGATGGCTGCCGTCATTCCGCCGGGAAAAATACGCGAAAACATGCGCCTCTTCCGGCATCAGGATCGACCCGAATCCATCCGCCGTGATCATCTACGATCTTTGAAACAATAGAAAGCCCCAAACCCACGCCGCCGTTCTTGGTTGTGAAAAAAGGATTGAAAATCTGTTCGCGCAATTCCGGAGGCACGCCCGGTCCGGTGTCTGTGAATGCGATTTCAATTCCGCTACGGCCGTTGCTGAACTCCCGGGTAATCGAGACCTGCAACCTTCCCCCATCGTTCCCCATGGCTTCGTAGGCATTGAAGACGATGTTTTTAAAGACCTGCTCAGCAAGTTCCGCGTCCACCGGGATGGGTGGTACATCGTCCGTGTAGTTGCGTTGCACCTCGATCCGCGATTCCGGCCAGCGCTCCTGGGCCGACTTGATTGCGGTCTCGACGATCCGGGTGATGTTTTCTGGCTGCTTCTTCAGTTCTAAAGGCCTGGCAAAGCTGAGAAACCGGCTCACCAGCGAGTTCAGACGGTTGACTTCGCTGGAGATATAACCGGCAAGCTCCTTGGCGATGGAGTCATTACTCGGGATCCTCTGTCCCAGCGTCTCCGCCGAACCTTTGATGACGCCAAGGGGGTTGCGGATCTCATGGGCCAATCCGGCGGTCAGTTGGCCAAGCGCCGCCAGCCGTTCGGACCGCCGTGCCTCCGCCTGTGCCTGCTCGAGCCGGCGGTTGGCTTCCCTCAATTGTTCGGCTACCTGCCGATAGCGCTCTGCCTGCTGTCGGCTTTCTACGACGAAGCGGTTCACGAGCATGCCGGCCAGGAAGAAAAACAGGTTGCGGATGGCGAGTTCTTTGGCGGAGCTCGCCGTGAAGCGATACACCTGCAGCGCCGGAATCAGAAAAGAGCAATAGGCGGCTGACGAGAGCACCGTCCATCCCAGCGTCCCCCACGGACCTGAGTACATGGCAGCCGTCACGACAGGAATGTAGTAAATCAGGTAATAGCTCGAGTTGATCCCGCCGGTATGGGCCATCAGCAGCGATGCAAGGGCAATCTTGATGAGAATGCTGTACGCCTCGCCTCGCGGGCCGGCTACATCGATGAAGCTGCGCTCGAAGACCTGGAAGAACCCGATGGAAAGCAAAACAAGCTGGGCGTGAATCTCGTCGATCGGGTAAAGTACAGCAAGACTGGCAAGAAACACCAGCAGCAGGACGTCCATCCACGCAAATTTGATCCGGCGCTCTTCGGCCATCGCACAAGCTCCGCCGGAACCAATTTAGCACGCTTATCGCAAGTCGCGCCAAGGCCAGGGAGGTCAGGCGTCACAGCGTCAGGTTGCGGAGATTTCATCAAGTCAGTTAACGGGGAAGTGGATGACGTTCGGGGCAGCTTGCAGCTTGACGGAGCGTCACAGCACCCGCTGGAAGTTTCCCGGTGGGCAGCACAACTATTGGCGAAAAACCGACTCACGAATAGCTTGACAGGTATTAACGCACTGTGACATATTTTCCAGCAACAGTAGGGAGGGGGGCACGGGAATCTTACCTTCCAATACCCCCGTGTGTGGTTCTAACACGGTTCCCGGCCCCCATATTTCGGTCCGCCTTCGCTTCTGCACGCTGACAAACTTTGACCGGTGCAGGTAAGACCAGACTTTTCCTTTTTCTGCAGGTTCCGTCCCGTGGTTGAAATTCCTGCCCTGTTTTTAAGAGACATCCCTGTCGCCAGTAACAATCAGAAATTTGCGTATTTACCATTGTTTTATCAGCGTGGCAAAGCCATCATGGCCATCTAACGTCTGTGTTTTCTGTTGATTATGACTGTAAAGGCGCGGGTGGTACCAGAGTACTAGTACCTCCGTACCTTGACAGCCATTAACTAAATAGGTAAAACAGAGTCGTCAGGATGAATGAGGGGCAGGGAATCGAACCTCCACAAATCCTCTGGTGAAACCTCAGTGTTCCCGCCCTTTACCCGCAGACAACTATTCGATTTTCTGCCCCTCATCATTATCCTCCTGACACCCGCAAGGCAGAAACCCATAAACTCCAATAAGCCGCAAGAATGCGCTTGTCCCATGCCAAGAACAAAGCTGGTAAGTGGGCCATTTTCTTCTGCAATGCTTAGCCCACCGGTCAACGGCAGAGGCAATGCCCTGCAAGAGTCGAAATCCAGGTTCTGGATGCAGGCCCTGCTTTCCGGGTGCTGAAGGAATCGCGGTTCGCGATACTGATTGCCCAATTTGCTTCCCACGCCTGAGCTAAAATGAAGTAAAATGTATCACTTGTAAACTCAGTGTGTTTTCTGTCATGGATTACGACCAGTTAGCCAGTTTTATCCAGGTCGCGAAGCTGCAAAGTTTCTCTCGCGCCGCTGAGAAGATTTACCGGACGCAGCCGGCCATCAGCGCGCAGGTACGCCTTCTTGAACAGGAGTGTGGTGAGAAGCTCTTTGATCGCAGCGGCAAGAAGGTGCAATTGACGCCGGCGGGCGAAATCCTTTTGCGCTATGCGGAGCAGATTCTGGCGCTTCAGAAAGAGGCCCTCCAGGCGATCGCCGAACTCAACCAGACACCGCGCGGCAAACTTTACATCGGGGCCAATGAGGCCACATGCCTGTACGTCTTGCCGCAGACGTTTGCCCATTTCCGCGAGCTTTATCCGCTGGTTCAGATCAGCATCTATCGGAATTTCAGCCACAAAATTCTGCAAAAAGTCCAGGAAGGCGCCATCGATCTTGGCATTGTGACACTTCCGCAAACAGCAAACAACATTGAAGTTATTCCGGTCTTCCGCGATGAAGTCCAGGTCGTGGTCCCGAAGAACCATCCGCTCGCCAAAAACCGCAGCGTGACGGTTGAAGAGATAGCCCAGCACCCGCTGATTCTTCCCAAGACCGGCCACACGCGCGTGGTGATTGACCGCCTGCTGCGTGATTTCCGTGATCATCTCCAGATTTCGATGGAACTGGCCAGCGTGGAGACGCAGAAGAAGTTTGTCGGCGCGGGACTGGGCATTTCGCTGATCAACCGGGCCTATGCAGAGCCGGAAGTTGCCGCCGGGGTGCTCAAGCTGATTCCGCTTGAAGGCCAGAAGATTTATAGGGAGCTTGGATTGATCTACCGTCGTGACCGCTACCTGTCACTGCCAGCCAAGGCATTTTTGCAGGCTGTCCAGGAAGCAGCCAAAGCCGCGCAACCCAAAGCCACAAGCAGTACGAAGCCTAAGACGCGCTGAGGGCGGAGACTCGTGAGGCTCCGCTCGCATGGTTGAGCGTGCACTTATTTGTCTGTGGTAGAGAAATGGTGAAAGTGAAGGAAAGTTCGGGTAAGGCCAAAAGGCCGCTCATTGTGATGAAGTTCGGCGGAACGTCCGTCGGCAGTCCGGAGCGCATGCAGGGCGTGGCGGAAATCCTGGAAAAGCACATTAGAGATGCCGATGTCGTTGCCGTGGTCTCGGCGATGGGCGGCGCAACCGACATGTTGATTCGGGCTGCCACACAAGCCAGCCAGGGAATGGAGGAGCCGTGGAAAGGGTCCCGCCAGGAACTTGCGCGAAGACACCGAGAAGTGGCGGACAAGCTGCTCTCCGCAGCGGAGCAGGCGGTCGTGCTGCCTCGCCTGGCCGAACAGGTGAAACATTTTGAAGACCTTTGTTCGGGATTTACACTGCTGCGCGAGATCACTCCACGGGGCATGGATACTCTTTCCAGTCTTGGTGAAGTGATGTCGGCGACCCTGGTTTCATCCATCCTGCGCTCGCGAGGCATGAAATCCGAGGCTGTTGACGCCGTTGAGTGCATCGTGACCGATGATAATTTCGGGAACGCCAGCCCGTTGTTCGACGAAACGACGGCTAAGACCCGGCAACGGCTTGGGCCGCTGCTGAAAGACGGGGTTATTCCTGTGGTGACGGGTTTTCGCGGGGCTACGCGTGAAGGTGTATGCACAACACTTGGGCGCGGAGGGTCCGATTTCAGCGCCACTATTCTGGGTGCGACCCTCGATGCCGACGAAGTCTGGATCTGGACCGACGTGGACGGCGTGATGACGGCGGACCCACGCCTGGTACCGGAAGCCCGCATCCTCCCGGAAATTTCCTATCGGGAAGCAATTGAGCTCTCGTACTTCGGTGCCAAAGTCCTTCACCCGAGGACGATCCAGCCGGTGATGCACAAGAAAATTCCGGTTTGGATCAAGAACAGTTTCAACCCATCTTGCCCCGGAACTAAGATCGTACCCGCGGCGAAAAACGGCCGGGCCGGGGTCAAGGCCATCACCTCGGTAAAGGACGCCGTTCTGATCACCATGAACGGCAGGAATTCTGTCTCCTTTCCACAACTTGCAGCGCGGGTTTTCAACTGTCTTCATTTGGAGAATGTTTCTACGCTGATGGTCACGCAGTCCTCGGCGGACAACGTCCTGTGTTTCGCGATTCATCAGACGGACCTTGCCCGGGTGAAGGCGGAGCTGGAAAAGGCTTTCGAGTTGGAAATGCTTCACGATTATGTTGGCGGACTTGAAGTGATGCGGAATATCGCTATCGTGGTGACAGTGGGCGAGAACATGAAAGGGACCCCAGGCATCAGCGGGCGGGCCTTTGGAGCGCTCGGACGCAAAGGAATAAACATCATTGCGATTGCTCAAGGCTCTTCAGAGTTGAGCATTTCATTTGCGATCAAGTCCTCGGACATGAAGGAAGCCGTCCAGGCCATTCATGAGGAATTCCAACTTTGACCGTGCGTGACCGTCATCGGAGTCGATTGAGGGATGGGACAAGCGCCAATGTAAATAGCGATTGCTCCCGCCCCTCCTCGGGCAGAGAATGACTCTACCGGCAACACTCAAATGGCATTTACTTTTCTCCAATGCATCGAAGAAGCCTGCGGCCGGAAGCAGGACCCCGGGAAAGAACTGCACCAGTGCGCTTACTGCGGCGGATTGCTTGATGTTAAGTACGAATTCGATATCACGGATCCCGATGCCTTGCGCGCAGCGTGGCACCAGCGCCGGCTGAGCGGCGAACCTGTTGACCGCAGCGGCGTCTGGCGCTTCCGGGAATTGCTTCCTTTCGTCGGGCCAAACGACCGCATCATTTCATTATCGGAAGGTTCCACGCCGCTGGTTGGGACGCGCCGCGCCGGCTGGTGGGCCGGGCCGGTGCATCTGACCATCAAGCACCAGGGCATCAACCCGACAGGCTCGTTCAAAGACCTCGGTATGACCGCCTGCATGACGCGCGCGGCTTCACTCGGAGTGCGCATCGTGGCCTGTGCTTCTACCGGAAACACTTCTTCATCCATGGCGGCTTACGCAGGCCGGGCGGGAATGAAAGCCATCATCTTCGTCCCTTATCGTCAGATTTCCGCCGCGAAGCTGGCCCAGGCACTGGATTTCGGCGCGACGGTCATTGAAGTCGGCGATACTTTTGACGAAGCGTTCCAGTTGCTGCGGCAGGTCGCTTCTGAAATGGACCTGTACCTTGTGAATTCCATCAATCCGTTTCGAATTGAGGGGCAGAAAACCATTGTGGCTGAAATGATGGAACAGCGCGCCTGGCGGCCGCCGGATTACATCGTGGTGCCGGGTGGAAATCTGGGGAACGCTTCCGCAATCGGCAAAGGGCTGCGGGAATTGAAAGAGATGGGCTTCATCGAAAAAGTTCCGAAGGTTGTCGTGGTTCAGGCTGCTGGGGCTAATCCGTTTTTTCGCACGATTCAGTCCGGCTCACGGGAATTGATTCCGGTGGATAAACCGGACACCGAGGCGACGGCCATTCGCATCGGTTGTCCCGCCAACTGGAAAAAGGCGCGCCGCGTTCTCGAATGGACGGGGGGTCTCTGCGAATCCGTGACCGACGAGGAGATTTTTGAAGCGAAGGCCGCGCTGGCTGAGGATGGTGTCGGTTGCGAGCCTGCTTCCGCTGCAACAGTTGCCGGAATACGGAAGCTCGTGCGCGCGGGGAAGATCGAGCGACACGCAGACATTATCGCTGTCCTCACGGGCCACCAGTTGAAAGATACGGACTACGTCATACGCCATCGCTCGGCAGCGGAGGACTCGCGACAGCGGTTGCGCGTGGACGCTAATCCGGAAGCCTTGCGGAAGGCGCTCGAGACCATTCTGGCTGTGCCTGCGTGAGGGCTTTGACCATCTCGGGAAGCGATCAAGAGCTATGGATGAGAACCTTCGCCGTGAAGTCCGCCTGCTGACGACGCGCCTGGGCGCGCTGATCGAGGAGCAGTGCGGCCGCAAAACATTTGAGGCTGTGGAGACATTGCGCCGCCTCGCCAAGCAACTGCGGCAGGGTTCCAATCCTGATCTGGTGGCTGCCGGAGACCGCGCCGTGAGGAGTTTGCCTCTCGACCGTGCGGCGGACGTTGCCCACGCCTTCAGCCTTTTTTTCCATCTGGTCAACCTTTGCGAAGAGCGGCAACGCATCCGTCGGCTGCGCCAGTACGAATTGGAAGAGGACGGCGCGCCGATGTCGCTTCGCCGGACTTTCAGCCGCCTTAAGAAACAGAATGTTCCCGTAACGGAATTCACCCGCCTGGTGCGCTCGATGCACATTGAGCCGGTCCTGACGGCACATCCCACAGAGGCCAAGCGCCGCAGCGTGTTCAATCACGTTCTGCGCATCGGACGTTCGCTCGAAACTCTGGGCCAGTCTCCCGAGCACTCGGTCGAGAAATCGGTGGACCCCTGGATTGAGGCTTTGTGGCTCACGGAGGAAACACGCGAACGCCCCGTGACGCCGGAACTCGAAGTCGAGAACTCCCTGGTTTTTCTCGAACGGACAATCTACGATTTGGCCGGGATCTTCTGGGAACGGTTCGTGGAGGAGATGTGCCGATACGCGCCGCGACTGGCAAGGGAGGTCCCTTGCATCCGCTTTGGATCGTGGGTCGGAACGGACCGTGACGGCAATCCCAACGTGACTCCTGAAACCAGTCTGAATGCCGCGGAACGCCTTCGTCGGAGCATACTTGATTACTACATTCGCCGGCTGGACGATTTCCTCAGTCTGATCTCCTATCCGTGCTCGCGCCCAGCGCTCGAAAAGAGAATTCAGAAGGAGATCGAGCGGGACATGGGACGCTTTCCGGTGACGCGTATGTTTGAGAATGTGGACCAGCCGCACGAATATTACCGGCGCAAAATCCGCATCATGCGCTGGCGGCTGGAGAGGACGCGTGAAAGAGCACCCGGAGCCTACGCTGACGCAGAAGAGTTCAAACGCGATGTCGAATTAATCGAACGGTTACTGCTCGATCATCCGAGCCCGCGCGTGGCCCGTCTCGCACCGGGTCGTCTGCTTTCGGCCGTGCAGGTCTTCGGCTTTCACGCCGTCAGCCTCGACTTCCGGCAGCATTCTTCGCCGGTGCGCGCGGCGGCGGAAGAGGTCCTCAAGGCCTCCGGCCTGCCGACCGAACCCGAAGAGGCGCTGATCAAGGCCATCCAGACTCTGCTGGCGCGCCGCCCGGGCAGGATCAGCCTTTCTGATGCCGGCCGGCGAACACTCGAAGAGTTTGAGACTCTCCGGAAAATCCAGGAGCTTCACGGCGAGGCGGCCTCGCACCGTTACATTCTCAGCATGACGGCCCGCGCTGCGGACATCTGGGACGTGATATTGCTGGGCTGGCAGGCAGGGCTGGTGAAATCCGACGGTCGCGGCGGGCTCAAGTCGAGTTTCGACGCCATCCCGCTGTTTGAAACCATCGACGACCTGGAGGCCGGCCCCGGCATTTTGGATCAACTTCTGAAGGATCCTGTTTACCGAAAACTGCTCCAGTCGCGCGGCAACTTCCAGGAAGTCATGCTGGGGTATTCCGATTCTGTGAAAGACGGCGGATATTTTGCCGCCAACTGGGCCCTCTTCCGTGCGCAGAAGCGCCTTTGGGACGTGGCGGACCGGCATAAAGTGAAGCTGGGTTTGTTTCATGGCAAGGGTGGGACCATCGGTCGCGGCGGGGGTCAGTCGCATCGAAGCATTCAGGCTCAGCCCTACGCGGCGCCGGGCGGCCGCATGCGCATCACAGAGCAGGGTGAGGTGATTTCACTGAAATATGCCAACCTGGAAATCGCCGAGCGAAACATGGAGCAACTGGTCACATCCGTTCTGGATACGCACCTGCTCGCGCCCAAACACCAGCCGAATGAAAATCAGGTTGCGCGTTGGGAAGAATACGCGCAGGAGATAGCCGATTCCAGCCGCGATTTCTATCGCAACCTGGTCTATGAAACACCGGGTTTCGTCGAATTCTTTCGCCAGGCAACGCCCATCGACCTGATCGAAAATTTGCGCCTCGGCTCGCGGCCCAGCCGCCGGACAAATACCCGCGACATCAGCCAGCTTCGCGCGATCCCGTGGACGTTTGCGTGGACGCAGTCGCGACATTTCGTTCCTGCCTGGTACGGCCTGGGCCACGGGCTTGAGAAATTCCTGGCTTCGCACCTGCCTGACGGCCTCGACGTGCTGCGGCAGATGTACCGCCATTGGCCGTTCTTCGCGGTCATTATCGACAATGCGGAGGCTTCGCTGGCCAAGACCGACCTCTACATCGCGCGCCGCTATGAAGCGCTGTGCCATCCTCCAAGCCTTCGGCAGCAGATTTCCAGCCGCATTGAAGAAGAGTATGAGCGAACCGTTCGATGCGTCCTTGAAATCACCGAGTCGAAACAACTGCTCGACCATCAGCCCGTCCTGCAGGAATCCATCCGGCTGCGTAATCCTTACGTCGATCCGTTGAACTTCCTTCAGATCCGCTTCCTTGAAAAATGGCGCCACGAGCGCCAGCCCTCGCCTGAACTCCAGCGCTTGCTTCAAATCACCGTGGGCGGCGTCGCCTTCGGGATGAAAAGCACGGGATAATTCCGGCCGCGACCGGGGGAACCTTGATGAAAAAGATGATTACACAGGTAGATGCTTTCACTGACAAGCCGTTTGCCGGAAACCCGGCGGCCGTTTGTGTATTGGACGAACCGGCAGACGCGTGTTGGATGCAGGGTGTAGCGCGGGAAATGAACCTTTCGGAGACCGCCTTTCTTTTTCCTCGCGAGAACGCATTCAACCTGCGTTGGTTTACTCCAGCAGTGGAAGTGGCGCTTTGCGGACATGCGACGCTTGCCAGCGCACACGTGTTATGGGAAGAGAAGCGACTCAAGCCGACCGAGCAGGCGCGGTTCCAAACGCTGAGCGGTGCGCTGACCGCCGAACTCAGAGGCGATTGGATCGAACTTGATTTTCCAACGGTTCGAGTGGAAGCTGCGAATCCGCCGGTGGGCCTGCTGGAATCGCTCGGCATCAAAACAGCGCGGTACGTGGGAAAAAACAAGTTCGACTACCTTGTTGAGATCGAAACTGAAGAGACGGTGCGCAGCCTGGCTCCTGACCACGCGCGCCTGCGTCAGATTCAGGTGCGCGGCGTCATCGTCACCAGCCGGTCAGCTTCGAAGCAATTCGATTTTGTCTCCCGGTTTTTCGCTCCCGGGTCGGGAATCGACGAAGACCCTGTAACCGGGTCGGCGCACTGCGCGCTGGGCCCGTATTGGGAGAAGCAGCTTCAACGGAGCGAGTTTACGGCTTATCAGGCCTCGCCGCGAGGCGGGGTTGTCCGTGTGCGCGTTAATGGCGATCGTGTCAAGCTCGGAGGACAGGCCGTAACTGTGCTGCGGGGCGAGTTAATTGACGCACCGCAGAGAACAGCGTAACAGCAGGCCGGGAAACAAAGAGAAATCTTCGCCGGCAGCCGATCATGAATTTGTGCTCTCGACAAGCTGGCGGGCGCGCGCGGCGGCGCGTACAACGGCCTTGATCAGCGTGACGCGCAGCCGGCCTTCTTCGAGTTCCATCAGGCCATCAATTGTGCAGCCGGCCGGAGTGGTGACCACGTCTTTCAGCTTGGCGGGATGCTCGCCTGTGTGGAGCACCATCGCGGAAGCGCCCAACAGCGTTTGCGCGGAGAGTTCGGTGGAAAGGTCGCGCGGCACCCCGAGCTTCACCCCCGCTTCGGCAAGCGACTCGATCATCACGTAAACATACGCAGGGCCGGAAGCCGAGAGGGCCGTAATGGCGTCCATGTGCTTTTCATCGACCACGACGGCGCGGCCCATGGCGGAGAAGATGTTCTGGGCGATTTCGAGATCGTGCTTCGTTGCGTACCTGCCGCCGGCAATCGCCGTCATTCCCTGGCGAATCAGGCAGGGCGTGTTGGGCATTGCACGGACTACGCGCGCCTGATAGCCCAACTCGCGCTCAATCAGTTCCGTAGTGACAGAGGCCGCTGCGGAAACAATCAAGGCATCCCTGGACAGTGTCCTGCGGACCTCATGGAGAAAACCCTTCACCTGCTGTGGCTTCAACGCTACCAGCACCAGGCTGGCTCCCTTGACGGCTTGCAGGTTGTTCGTATGCGCCTTGACGCCGTACTTGGCGCAAAGATAATCCGCGCGAGGCTGATGGGCCACGGTGCATTCAACCCGTCCGGTGGGGACCACCTGCGATTGCAGCATGGCGGAGAGCAGACCCTCGCCGAGCTTGCCCGTGCCGATCAGGGCCAGTTTCTTGATTTCGTCTCTCGACCTTTTGGCCGTCGATGAAAGTGCGGCAACTTCTTCCGCAGCTTGTTTCATACAGATTCCTCTCAATTACCGAAGGATCCTGGCCCGCCATTGGAGCAAGGCGCTTGGCTTGCGCGTTGCCTTGCGCCAACTCCGAAGCGCCGGCCGGAGGCAAAAATCGTGTGACGCGCTTTCGGCCTGCGCACCGGACAATCCTTGGCCTTCCCGGGCGCGCAGTAAAGGAAGATTAACTTCGCGCCTGTGCTTGGGCTGCCGTGGCTTCTTCCCTGGCCGTCTGGATCCAGGGCATCATCTTGCGCAATTCACTTCCGACTTTTTCAATCAACTTTGCGGAAGCCTCAGCGCGCATGGCATTAAACTTCTTTCTTCCTGATTCGTTTTCGGCCATCCACTCCTTCGCGAACGTACCGTTCTGGATTTCTTCCAGCACTTTTTTCATGGATTCTCGGACGTGGCCGTCGATGACCCGAGGGCCTCGCGTGTAGTCGCCGTATTCTGCCGTGTCGCTGACCGAATAGCGCATGTACTTGATGCCGCCCTGGTAAATCAGGTCAACGATGAGTTTCAATTCGTGGAGGCATTCGAAGTAGGCAATCTCCGGCTGGTAACCGGCCTGGACCAGCGTTTCAAAACCGGCATTAATGAGCTCCGAAACGCCGCCGCAAAGCACGGTTTGCTCGCCGAAGAGGTCGGTTTCGGTCTCTTCCTTAAAAGTCGTGCGGATGACGCCCGCCTTGAGGCTGCCGAGACCCTTTGCATAAGCCAGAGCAGTCTGTTCGGCGCGGCCGGAAGCGTCCTGCTCGACGGCCAGCAGCGCTGGAACCCCGATGCCCTCCGTGTACAATTCGCGCAGACGGTGGCCCGGGCACTTGGGAGCGATCATTACGACATCCACGTTCTTTGGAGGCTGGATGAACTTATAGTGGATGTTGAAGCCGTGGGCGAACAGCAACGTTTTTCCGGACGCAAGGTTCGGCTCAATGGCTTCTTTGTAAAGCTTCGCCATCGGAGGGTCAGGCACGAGAATGGAGATCAGGTCTCCGCGCTTCGCCGCTTCCGCCGGATCATATACTTCCAGCTTTTGCGCCTGGGCTTTGGCCCGGGACTGGCTGGTTGCCGGCAGGCCCACAATGACTTTCACGCCGCTGTCGCGCAGATTCAGCGCGTGGGCATGTCCCTGGCTGCCGTAACCGATTACGGCTACCGTTTTGCCCGCCAGATGCTTTACATCGCCGTCGTTCTCATAATACGCTTTGGCCATAACGTCACCTCTATTCTCTTTGACTTTTGAAATCCTGCTTTGTGTTTGGAAGGGCCGCAGATCGAAAAGATATTGTTATTACAATCCGGCGCCTGGTGCAGGGACCGCCTTGTGAAATAACAGGCATTGTTCAGTCCGCATGTGCAGGACTGAAATGCCTCGCGCTGCGAAATTGTATTTCGCGCTTTTGCTAATTAGAAGCTGCGCCCACCAGTTCCATTTGCGAATGCCGCAGGCTCGACCTGACCCGCGCAAGCGGAAGGAAATCCGGTTCATCCAGACCCGGGATTCGCATTCCCTTTGGAAGTCCCGATGGGACCTCCAGCAGATATTTCCCGTGGCTGGCAAAGACTACCTTACATTCTGGAAATGCTTCCTGAATGCGTCGGAGGCTGTCCGTGTTTTCGCCCGACTCGACGAATATAAACGTCGCCGCCTGGGAAGGTTCATGCTGATAGAACGTGACCCCTCGCACGCCGTCCGTCCGACGGAGGAAATGGAAAATATGGTCCACATCGGCCTCCGGCGTATCCACGACGGCCATCAGGGAGTAGGATTCCGGCTTTGCGTTCAAAGCCATGGTTTCAATCTCAAGTCCCTTCCGGCGGAAAACATTCATCAGCCGGCAGAGCACGATTGCATCGCGATCGCTTTCAAGAGTCAGCAGCCATTGCATTGGGAACTCCAAAAAAGAAGTATACAGCCTTCTGTTAAGTCCTTGCACTGTTGCGTTCGGTCAGAAACGCTTTTAAGAATCTGTCCACCTTCCTTGATCTTTAAAACTCGCGCGACGTCTTCCGCAGGTACCTGACAGGGTGAAAAGCGGATTTTACGCCTGTCATCGCGGGCGCAGCGAGCGATCCATGCGCTTATCTTCGGAGAAATACAGTGATGCTGCGCTCAGCATGACAATTCAACCTTTTTCTGCTATACCGCCCAGAGGTCGTCAAGCACTTCTTCCTCGACCAGGGCCCGTGGCGGTTCCACGACCATCTCCGCCAGACTCGCGCCCGGCGGAACAATCGGATAACAGTTTTCAGCCGGATCGACCCAGAAGTCGATCAACCGCGGCTCCCGGTCGCTCAGGAAGTCGCGGACGGCGTCTTCCACATCCGCCGCATGCTCCACGCGCGAAGCCCGAATCCCGTAAGATTCGGCGAGTTTGGCAAAGTCGGGCGAAAAGTTCAGGTCAATATCACAGTAGCGCTTTTCAAAGAAGATTTCCTGCCACTGCCTCACCATGCCGAGCGACCGGTTGTTGATGATGGCGATCTTGACCGGAACGCGATACTGCACCATCGTAGCAAGGTCGTTGAGCGTCATCTGGAAGCCGCCGTCGCCCGCAATTGCGATGACCTGGCGGTCCGGAAAAGCCATCTGCGCTCCCAGGGCCGCCGGGAAGCCATAGCCCATCGTCCCGAGCCCGCTGGATGAAAGCCAGGTGCGCGGCTTGCGGAAATTATAAAACTGCGCCGTCCACATCTGGTGCTGGCCGACATCCACCGCGACAATGGCATCATCGTCCGCAAATCTCGAAATCGTTTCGACGACGTATTGCGGCTTGACGATGTTCGTGTATTTGTCGTAGGCAAGGGGATGCTCGGCGCGCCAGGCTTCGATGCGACGCAGCCAATGGCTGTGATCGGGCGGAGCAGATTCCATCCCGGATCGCCTGAGTTCATCGATCAGCGCCCGAAGCGTTTCCCGCGCATCGCCCACCAGCGCAAGGTCCACAGCGACGTTCTTGTTCACTTCGGATGGATCAATATCAAAATGGATTTTCCTGGCATTGGTCGCAAAGCCGCTGATGCGCCCGGTAACACGGTCGTCAAAGCGCGCGCCCACGGCAATCAGCAGGTCGCAGTTTGAGACGGCGGTGTTCGTGGCATACGATCCGTGCATGCCCAGCATGCCAAGAGAGAGAGGGTGCTTCGAAGGGAAGCTGCCCATACCCATCAGCGTCGTGGCCACAGGAATCTGCGCCAGTTCAGCCAGTTCGCGAACCAGATCGGACGCATTCGCAGCAATGACTCCTCCGCCCACGTAGAGCAGCGGCTGGCGGCTTGCGCGAATCATCTCGCAGGCCTTGCGCATCTGATCGGGCGTCCACTCGCTGAATTTCTTCGGCGATCGTGACCCGCTCGGCGCAGGAAAAGACGCCTCAGACTTTTCAAGAAGCACGCTCTTTGGAAGGTCCACGAGAACGGGACCGGGGCGGCCGGAAGAAGCGATCTCAAACGCCTCCTGGATTACATAGGGAATATCCGCCGCTTTCCGAACCATAAAAGCGCGCTTCGTGATCGGCAGGGCTATTCCGATCGTGTCCGCTTCCTGGAAGGCGTCCTTGCCGATCAGGTTCGCGGGCACCTGGCCGGTCAGCGCCACGACGGGGATCGAATCCATCATCGAGGAAGTCAGGGCCGTGATCATGTTGGTGGCGCCGGGGCCGGAGGTTGAGAGGCACACGCCCGGCTTACCCGTGACGCGCGCGTAGCCATCGGCGGCAAAAGCAGCGGCCTGCTCGTGACGCACCAGCAAATGGCGAATTCCCGCACTGTAAAGCGCGTCGTAAAGCGGCAGGACGGCCCCGCCTGGAAGGCCGAAAATCATCTCCACTTTCTGCTGAACCAAACTTTCAAGAAGGATTTCTGAACCTGAAAAAGTCTTAGCCATATGAGCGTTAATTCCTTATCAGCAAATTGGCCGCAACGGGCCACCAAAGGCGGCTATCTCAGATACCGACCAGTCGGTAGGTAGAATAGCATCCAAATTCCGCATCCGTCAACTGAATTTTCGATATGCCCCCGGAACATTGCGAGGGTATTGTCCCGGGAACCATCAGGCCGGCAATTTTGACAGCAGGTTGAGCAGGCAGAAATGCTGATCCAGCCGGCTACGCGGAAACGAAGACTTCTGCCCCTTCGTATTCCGGAAGATCGGCAAGTTTGTTTTTCACTCCGTCCCTGTTTGTTTTTCCACAGGTGCTGAATCTAAAGGACTTCTCCGGTTCGTTTTCCGGTTCGTTTTGTCCCATTTTGAATTGCCAGTCCTTTTTTTTCAATAACTTCTCCGGTTCGTTTTTGCAAAATCGATGTTTTTTGTCCCACAATTTTCATTCCAGAATAAGAATCACTATTATTTCCAACAACTTAAGCCCATGATCACAGTCCGCCGGGGCTTTCAACGCTTGTTCCCCATCTTCCGGTCTCGCTTGCCTCGCTCCATGCCCGGAGCGATGACAAAAGGCTAGCATAGTAGCCACGGATTGTCAAGAAAAATCTTCGCGGCAGCCGCGGGCTCGCCTTCACAGGCGGCTGGCTTAATGGACTTTTAAATCTCGCTTCTGGAATTGCCCTCCCGGCAAGCGCGCAAACGGCCCTGAAGGGCTTGAGGCAAGCGCCTGATTGAACCCGTGCCTCCCGGCGGCTATAATTCCGCATCATGGAGCCGTTGCAGTTCGTGCAAAAAGCGATCTGTCTGGCGCTGCTTGTCGTGCTCCCAACCTTCTGTGCACCTGGCCAAAGCGAGGCGGGCCAAAGCCCGAAAGCTCCTGACATTCTCCACGTAACCACACATATGGTCCAGGTGAATGTAATTGTCAAAGACGATCACGGCCATCCCGTGCCTGGCCTCAGTCAGAGTGATTTTACGATTTTCGATGATGGCAAGCCGCAAGAGATCAGTAGTTTCGCTGTCGAGCAGACGCGGCCGCCCGTGTCTATTCCGCCTGTGCCACCCGACATTTTCACCAATATCCCTGACCGGCAGTCTGGAGGCTCGCCGGCAGTGACAGTCATACTTTTCGACGGCCTGAATACGCGCTGGGAGGACCAGGCGCGGGTACGCGTGCAGATCCTCAAGTTCCTGAAGCAACTCCAGCCCGCTGACCGCGTCGGCCTCTACACTCTGGATACGCGGCTGGTGATGCTGCATGACTTTACCAGCGACTCGGAGTCACTGGTTAAGGCCCTGAATTCCTACAGCGGGCGAAGCGGCAATGAGGTCAAAGACTCCGAAGCCGACAACGCGGAAAACCCTCCACAGTGGGTTGATTCCGTGCAGGATTTGCAGGGAATGTCCGGGGCCCTATCGAGCGCCGCCGTGTCGAACGGGATTGCGCAATGGCTGGCGAATGCGGTGGCGGCGGAAGCAAATTACTACATGAACCAGCGTGTGGCCATGACCGTCAACGCGCTGGTGGCAATTGCGGACCATCTGCAGGGTGTTCCTGGAAGGAAAAATCTGGTCTGGGTGTCCAGCGGGTTTCCGCTCCTCGAAGGGATGGATCAGTTCGAACAGACGGGAGATTTTTCCAGGGGCAACACTTACGGTGAGGAGATCAAGCGCGCCGCCGAAGCGCTGAATGACGTAAACCTTGCCATCTACCCGGTGGATGCGCGCGGATTGATGGTGGACCCGAGCTTTGAAGTCAACTCCCGGCCCCCCAGCATGGCGGCATACCGGCGCATGCAGCGGTTGAAGCTTCCTCAACATTTAGCGGACAATTTCCCGACCATGGATGAAATCGCCAAACGGACCGGAGGGCGAGCGTTTTACAACACCAATGACATTCAGGGCGCCATTCGCCAGGTGATTGATGATTCGCAGCTGACCTATCTGCTGTCCTACTACCCGACCAACACCGTATGGAACGGCCAGTTCCACAAGATCAAAGTTAAGGTGGACCGGCCGGGATTGCATCTCCAGTATCGGGACGGTTACGCCGCTGTGGCTGAACCGCCGGCCGCGTCTCCCTCGGGCGAAAAAAGGCTTGAATCTGCGGTTTTCAGTCCGCTGGATGCAACGGGCGTGGCTTTTGCCGTCAAAACCGTACCTGAAAAATCCGCATCGTCTTCACGGCAACTCACGGTCCAGTACTGGATCAATCCTCGCGATGTCACTCTTGTTCCGAACGGGAACAAGTGGGCTGGGCGCGTCACGGTGGTCCTCGAAGAGTTCGGCCCGCGCGGCGAAGCCCTGAAAGGCCTTTCGCGGAATTTTGATTTCGATCTTGATCCGGCGCGCGAAAAGCAATTTCTTGAGGCGGGGCTGCGTTTCACGCAGATGCTGGAGGTTGCACCCGGCGCCGAGAGAGTTCGCGTTGTGGTGCGTGATGATCCCACAGAGAACCTGGGATCAGTGAATATTCCCTTGGACCGCGTTTTGCCTCAGTCGCAACCTGCCCGGAAATAGCGCAGGCGGTCTCTTCGCTGGAAAATCTCGCCGCACGGATTCTCACTTTTCCGGCTTGCGGAAGATGACGCAGTAATTGTCATTGGGCCAGTCGGCAGGCTCAGAAGCAACGACAAACCCGGCGCGGGTCAATTCTTCAATCAGGATTTTCTTCGGGATTCCGTGCCCGCCGCGGTTGGCGGGAACGCCTTCGACCGGCGGCAGCCACGAGCGCGGCGGAAAATCGATCACGGCCAGCAGACCCCCGGGCTTGAGCGACTGGAAGAGGCTGGCGTCCATCTTTTCAGGCTCCGTAAAGTGATGATAGACGCGCCGCATGAAGATGGAATCGCAGCACTCCGGCGGCAGGTTCGTTCCGGATTGCGAGCCTTCGATCACAGTGATGTTGTGGAACTTTGACCTGGCCGCGAGCTCCTTCAAGTGTGCCAGCTTGGGAGCGCTGATTTCCGTCGTATAAACGTGCCCCGCCGCAGTGACGCGCTCGGCGGCGTCTTCCGTCATCTCGCCGGCTCCTGCGCCGATCTCCGCCACGACGCTCCCGTTATGCCAGTTGACCAGTTGGGCGAGCCGGGCCGACTCCGCCGAATAATCCTGTCCGCAAACAGGAAGGGCAATTGCGGAGAAGATCAGTGCAGTCAGGAGCGGGCCGCGTTTCCATTTCATCATCATCGCGAAGATAGGCAATTATATCCGCTGACCTCATTTGGGGCCAGTTGATTTGTGAAATGGATTCCACGCCCGGTTTGACCGATGGCTCAGCCGGCCTGCGATTGCAGTTTGAAACCTTTTGCTTCTTTTGTTGGATGTCTGTGCGAGTAATGCGCAATGATTCCATGGTCAGACACAAGAGATTTTTGTGGCTTCCGCGGGAGGTTCGGCGTGAAGTCACAAAGTTGAGACAAGCATCGCGTCAACGCCCCGACCGTGGGGCCGACCCAAAGTAGCAGGTCCACGTGAAGCTGACATAGGATTTGAGCGGTACGCCGACGATGCGCTCGAACGGGGCCGTTTCGTCGGCGAGGGCGAGTGTTTCAAGTGTCTGTCCGGTAAAGCCGCTCGCAAGAAGAAAATCTACGCCCGCGCTCATTCGGCCACCGCCAAACGACCGGAGCACAGCGCCTCGAATTTCCCGGACAGGGACCGCCGTGAATCCGTCGCCGAGCGGTTTGCGCCCGACGTATTCAATTTCACCCCGTGCGTGGAGATTAAAAGGAAGTCGATCGACGGCTCCCTCGGCGTCCCAGATAAGCCGTGGAGCTTCAGGAATATCTTCACCGGTCAATCGATTTTGCGCATTGGCTCTGGCAAATGAAGCATAGAGCGACCCCCACGGGAAGTACCGATGGGCCGACAGTGTTATTGCCCGGACTAACGACGGCCCGACATTTTCCTGCAGGCCCGTGTCAGGGTCGATTTTTGCCAATTCCTGCGAATTCGCTACCCGCGTCAGTTTGATCTTGAAGTCGGTGTTTTCAAGTTCCTTCCTCAAAACGATCTGAAATGCACGGGCAGTCGCAAGAAGGGTCCCCTCGCTTGTTCCGTTCCCGATGCGCGGGTCATTCGTATGGAATGCTTCGCCGTAGCTGAGGGAGACGGAAGGCAATGGCGTTTCCGCAGGCCCCAGGACGCTGAACGTGGCTTTCGGCAGGGAAAGGGATGCGAGTTTATTGAAGGAATGTGCCGGGTTAATTCTATCCTGATTGTCCACGTTTACTTCTTCCTGCCGGACGCCCAGATCGTAGTGGAAGTGCCTGCCCAGATCACCATCGAGAGAAGCGAAGGGTTCGGCAAAATCGAACGTCAGGTCGTTGCTTGTGACAAGCTGGAAATTCCCCTGCTGGTCGAGATGCCTCAGGTCCAGTCCTCGCGGAGCGTCCCGGCGGAGGTCAATCCCTGCGAGAAGCGAAAGCCACGGATGAAACTTCTGAACGTAAGCCGCTTCGCCGCCTGCGACTGTCCTGAATTCACTTTGTTGGATCAGTCCGTCGCCAAAGTTTGACCTTAACGTGAGGCTGTAAGTACGAAAGAAGCCGGAAAACAAAAACTGCCTGGACGGAGAAAGCTGCCACGTATCCGAGGCTACGACAATAGAAGTGTGAGTCCTGTCAAGCTGCCGGTTGTCGATCGTGTCACCAGGCACCGAAACGTCGATGGGAATCAGACCCGGAATCCATGAGAATCCGTAATACCCGATGCCGAACAGGGTCAGATCATGTCTTCCCCTCTTGATTGCCCGATAGGCGTTGAGCTTGTATTGCCGACGGTGCTCAGGACGCTTCAGAAAGCCGTTACCGAAGGAACCCTCGAGCGAAATCCATGCTCTGGTTGCGGGGTTGCCGGGGCTCCACCCTGTGACCACGTCGAAATCGTGGTTGTCCCCCGTGAGTTGTGCAAAAGAATTCAAGCGGGTTTTCGGTTCGTAGGTTGCAGCGAGATCGACTGCATTATTACCTTCGCGAACGTCAAAAGCGCCGCCGTCAACGGCAACCGCATTGATGACCGGCGGGATCAGAAAATTCGGGTCCGCATACCCATTGCCATGCGCGTTGGCCGGCAGGTTGTTAGGGAATAGAAAGTCTCCGATTTGAAAGTATTGGGCAACAGGTTCGCCATGATCGCCGGCCACGCCCGGTGCAAAGTATTGCGGAGCTTTGATGCCGCCGGAAGCCGTTTCGGTCGGAAGGCCGGGAATCGAGACAGGAGCCCCTGGACGCCCAGGGTTTGCGTCGAGCACCTGATTGTGGATGACAACACGCTCTGAGGGGTCGGGAGTAAGAACGGATGGGACCGAGGCCACTACGGTAACGGACTGCCGCTGGGGAACCATCGCGCGGAACTGCAAGTTCACTTCGGTTGGTTTGCCTGCAACAACCTGGATGTCGGCATTGATTGAGAGAAATGATGGGGCTTCGGCTGTTATGCGCATTCGGCCCGCATGGACGGGACCGCAATTGAAGTTGCCGTCGTCATCTGTGACCCGTTGGCAGACGATTGCGCCGCCTGCGTCGGTCAGCCGTACCAGGGCGTGCGCGACAACGGCTCCCTGCGGGTCAGTAATCCGGCCCGAAACGCTTCCTATTTGGTCTGCTGGCAGCCCGCCGGCTGGAACCAGTAGAATGAGCAGGAGTCCCTGCAAGAGGAACGTCCGCGCGACGCGTGAAGGCCGGGAGCAGCATCGTGACGTGCGGGAAGCGCGAGCGAGTCCGGCCCTGTTGGAAACCCCGCACGCACGGGACCGGATGTCGCGTCGGTCGAGATCGAAGGGATGGGCGGTGCGGTCTGCCATGCCGGCAATAGTAGCACGATTTATTAATTCGTGTTACTCATTTTCCTCCGGGGCGTGAGGCTTTCCGGAGAGAGTAAAGGAGTTCAGATGCCCGATCTGGTCAGGACTGGAATTTCATTGGAGCGCGGCTTGCTCGATCGCTTTGACCGGGCCATCCGCAAGAAAGGCTACCAGAACCGGTCGGAGGCGATCCGCGACCTCGTGCGCGACTACGCCGTCGCGGAAGACATCGAGGAAGACAGGACCGTCGTGGGCAGCCTGACCGTGGTCTATGACCACCACCGTCCCAGGTTGTCAGAGCACCTGATTGATATCCAGCACCATTCGCGCGGAAAGGTGATCGCCGCCACGCATGTCCATCTGGATGAGAGCAACTGTCTGGAAGTGATCATCATAAAAGGCCGAAGCTCAGAAGTAAGGCGGGTTGCCGACCAGATCCTGAGCCTTCGTGGGGTCAAACACGGCAAGCTCGTCCTGACTACCCAGGGTAAAGGTCTTGAGTGATCTGCAACTTGTGACGCAGTTTGCTAAAGGTGCGTCATGGCCCGCAACTTGCGCGGGACTAGCTGACAGTCTATACTTTATTGGAGGGCAGTTGCGGTGGGCGCAAGCCCACTTTTTTGTTGGGGCGGAGTCCCCACGTGGGGTGCCGGGTCCTCAACGAGCAGCGGCGCATCTCGCATCTTTACGTAATGATTGTTGATCTTGAAAAGATCGAAGCCATCGCTGATCGGGTGGTGAGCGGCGAGGGTTTGACGCTTATTGATGTCGAACTGAAAGGTGGAAGATCGAACCCGCTGCTGAGGATATACATCGACAAGCCCGGGGGAGTTTCACACGAGGATTGCGCGCTGGTCAGTGAGCAAATCGGTGCTATCCTTGATGTAGAGGACCCCTTTCCGGGAAGTTACGTGTTGGAAGTCTCTTCGCCCGGCCTGGATCGGACGCTGGTGAAGCCGCGCGAGTTTAAGTATTTTACAGGCCGCCGGGCGAGAGTTGCGCTGCGCGAACCGCTTGAAGAACAGAAAGTTTTTGAAGGCAGGCTGGCAGGATACGAAGAAAGCCGCGTCAAATTGGCCCTGGATGACGGCAGGACCGTTGAACTGGACCTTTCAAACATCTCGAAAGCCAGGCTGCTCCCCGAATTGTAGCCGAAGGATGGGTCGGATTGGCGGTTGGGTCGGACCCTTGTGGGAAGTCGATCGAATGAGGGGCCGGCTGGCCGGAGGAAAATGGTGACAACCAGTCTTTTGTACCAAACAATTGATCAGTTGAGCCGCGAAAAAGGCATCGACCCGGCGATTGTCGTCGCCGCTGTCGAAGACGCCATCCTGGTGGCGACGCGGAAATATTATAAGAGTTCCGAGGACCTGGAATCGCACTTCAACAAGGAATCGGGCGCGGTTGAAGTGTATGCGGTCAAGAAGGTTGTGGAGCAGGTTGCCGACCCGGACCATGAAATTTCTCTGGAAGAAGCGCGCAAGATCGATCCTGAAGCCGTGATTGACGGCACAGTGAGGGTCCCCAAAGCCACGGACGTGCTGGGCCGCATCGCTGCTCAGACGGCGAAGCAGGTGATCTTCCAGAAGGTGCGCGAGGCGGAGCGTGACACGGTTTACGCGGAATACAGCCAGCGCATCGGGGAACTCATCAACTGCACGGTGAAGCGCATGGAAGGGCCGGACGTTATTCTGGACCTGGGGCGGACGGAAGCCCGTATGCCGCGCCGTGAACAATCGAAGCTCGAAACCTACCAGGTGGGGGACCGCGTGCGCGCCGTCATCACGCAAGTGGACCGCGCAGCGCGCGGGCCGCAGGTGATTGTTTCCCGAGCGGACGCGAACCTGGTCCGGAAACTTTTTGAAATGGAAGTGCCGGAAATCTATGACGGCACCGTGGTGATTAAGGCCATTGCGCGCGAAGCCGGCGAGCGGACGAAAGTCGCCGTATATTCGCGCGATCCGGACGTGGACTGCGTGGGTGCCTGCGTCGGAATGAAGGGCATGCGCGTACAGTCGGTGATCCGCGAGTTGCGGGGAGAAAAAATCGATATCATCGAATATAACGAAGATCCGGTGGTGTTTGCCGCCAATGCGCTGAGCCCGGCGAAGATCAGCCACGTTTCTATTGTGGACCTCGAGCAGAAACACCTGGAAGTGATTGTCGAAGACTCCCAACTTTCACTGGCCATCGGGAAGAAAGGCCAGAACGTTCGCCTGGCCGCCAAGCTGCTGGGCTGGCAGATCGACATCAAGAGCGAAGAAGAGAAGCGGCAGGAGATCGAATCGCAAATGGCGGCCATGGCCCTGCGCGGGGCACCGATCACGAGTCTCGAGGGGCTGGGAGAGAAGACGCTTGAACGGTTGCAAAGCGCAAACATCGAAACCGTAGAGCAGTTGGCGCAAATGACGCCTGAAGAGCTGATGCAGATTCCGGGCATCGGCGACAAGACAATCGAGCGCATCCGGCGCGTCGTGACGGATTACTTTGAAAAGGGCCAGCAGGCCATCGAGCAGGCGTCGGTTGAAGAAGAAGCCGCGACGGAAGCTCCCGAAGCGGAGGAAACAGCTGTAGAGGCTGGCGCTGAGACTGCCGGGGCCGGCGCGCCTGTCGAAGAGGAAACGGAGGCGGAAGAAGAAGCCCCGGCCGTTGAAGCCGCCGAGGAAGTTGAGGAGACCCGTCCCGTGGAGGAAGGTGAAGCCGCCGAAGAAGCTGCGGGGGAGGAGAAGATCGAAGAAGACCCGGAGGATAAAAACTAATCCGGCGACGAGACCGCTCTGTGGTCAGAAGAGTTAAAATACTTCGCTGGGAAGCGGCGGCAAGGGTTTTTTAAAGAGGTGAAATGGGCAGTATCCGAATCAATGAGTTGGCACGCGAACTGGAAGTGAAAAGCCGGGCAATCCTGGATTGCCTTCCGGAGATCGGCATCACGGAAAAGAAATCGCACTCCAGTTCGCTCGATGACGATGTGGCCGATAAGGTGCGGGCGTACTTTCGAGGCGCCGGCGGAAACGGCGCATCGGCTGCAGTCGCGGCGAAGCCCTCCGAACCCGTGCCCGCGGAGAAGCCGCCAGCTACGCCCAAGCCTGAAGAGTCGGCAGCGGCGGCGCATGAAGAGCACGCGAAGCATCTGGAGCCATCTGTGGCCCGGCCGTCGTTTACGAGATCGATAGAAGAAATCAAGGCCGCCGCGCGAAAGACCGTTGCCCCTCCGCCCCCGCCGAGGCCCGTGAAAGAGCCCGTGGTTCCCGCACCGCCGCCTGAACGCGTCGCGCCACGGCATGCCGTCGCTGTGCCGCCTCAGCCTGCTCCCGTAAAGCCGGAGGTTGTTCGACCGATTGCGAAGGTCCCTGAAGCCGTCGCTGCCAAGGTCAAGCCAGCACCCCAGCCTGTGGCAAAGGCAGCGCCGCCCGTTGTAGAAGCCAAACCAGCCAAAACCGCCGTTCCGTCGAAATTGCCGGTTTCAAAGCAGCCGATTTATCCTGCGGCAGGTCTCCCGAAAGCGGTGCCGCCGCGAACACACGTCATCAGGCGGCCCGGCGAGCCACGGCCAATGCACCCGACCGCGCGACCTGTGGCTGCCGCCCCGGGGGCCGCGGCCGTGCGAAAGAAAGTCATCGTGCCGCCGAAGGTGGAGCGGCCGCCTGTGCCCGCCGCGCATCCTGCGGCGCCGGAAGAAGTCCAGATCACCCGGACGATTACGATCAGCGAGGGAGTGAGTGTTAAGGAACTGTCTGAAAAACTGGAAGTCCGCGCGAAAGACGTCCTGAAGAGATTGCTTGAAAAAGGGATTTTCGCCACGATCAACCAGACTCTCGACAGCGAAACCGCCAAAGAGATCGCACGCGCTTTCGGCGCCGAAGTAAAAGTCATCAGTTTCGAAGAGGAAGTCTTCCGCGAGCACGAAGAAGAAGACCGTCCGGAAGACCTCATGCCGCGTGCGCCTGTTGTCACAGTGATGGGCCACGTCGACCATGGCAAGACGTCGCTGCTGGATGCTATCCGGGAAACGAAGGTGGCGTCCGGCGAGGCCGGGGGCATCACACAGCACATCGGCGCGTACCAGGTGGAGGCGCAGGGCAGGAAAGTGGTTTTCCTTGACACGCCGGGCCACGAAGCCTTTACCCTCATGCGCGCCCGCGGCGCCAAGGTGACGGACATTGTGGTGCTGGTGGTCGCGGCCGATGACGGAGTCATGCCCCAGACGCTCGAAGCCATCAATCACGCGCGAGCCGCCCAGGTGCCGATCGTGGTGGCCATCAACAAGATCGATAAGCCCGATGCCATGCCTGAGCGCGTAAAAAAGCAATTGGCTGACCGCGGGCTTACGCCTGAAGAATGGGGTGGCGATACGGTTACTGTGGAGGTTTCAGCAAAGCAGCGCAAGAACCTGGACCTCCTGCTCGAGATGATCCTTCTTGTCGCCGATATGCAGACGCTCAAGGCCAACCCCAGGCGGCTGGCATCGGGGACTGTGCTCGAAGCCAAGCTGGATCGAGGCCGCGGCCCGGTGGCGACGGTTATTGTGCAGAATGGGACCCTGCGAACCGGAGATTCGCTCATCGTCGGCGCCATCTATGGGAAAGTGCGAGCCATGTTCAATGACCGCGGGCAACCCATCGCCGAAGCGCCGCCGAGCACGCCGGTCGAAATCCTCGGGCTGGAAGATGTCCCCCAGGCCGGCGACCGCTTCCAGGCGATCGAGGACACAGCCAAGGCCCGGCAAATTGCTGCTTACCGGCAGACCAAGCTCCGGGAAGCCGCGCTTGCCAAAACCGCCCGCCTTACGCTCGAGCAATTGCATGAACAGATGGCGGCGGGTGAGGTCAAAGAACTGCCTCTGATTATCAAGGCCGACGTGCAAGGGTCGGTCGAGGTCCTTGCCGATACGCTGAGCAAGCTGGGCAACGAAAGAGTCAAGACCAAGGTGATCCATGCCGGAGTCGGCGCCATCACGGAGACCGACGTTCTGCTGGCATCGGCATCGAACGCTGTGATTGTCGGGTTCAACGTCCGGCCGGAGCGTAAGGCCAATGACCTTGCACAGCTTGAGCACGTAGATATTCGCCTTCACACGATTATTTACGAGGTCGTGGAAGAAATAAAGAAGGCCATGGCCGGGCTTCTTTCGCCGGTCTTCAAGGAAGTCACCCTCGGCCGGGCGGAGGTGCGCGACACGTTCCGCATTTCCAAGGTCGGGACAGTTGCGGGATGTTACGTTCAGGAAGGAAAAGTTACCCGCGACGCCAGGGTCCGTGTGCTGCGGGACAATATTGTGGTCCACGAGGGCCGCGTGCGCTCCGTCAGGCGGTTCAAGGAAGACGTGCCAGAGGTCAAATCGGGAACGGAATGCGGAATTTCGATCGAGAATTTCAACGATATCAAAGTCGGGGACGTGCTCGAAGCTTATACGGTCGAGCGCGTGATGGAACCCGCCATAGCCTGATGAGGTGACGGCCCAGAATGCCAGTCGGCCTCCTTACCCTTGAAATTCATCTGCCGTACTCACACTCCCTGAAGGAGAAGCGTGCGGTTCTGCGCAAGGTCCGCGACCGGCTTCGGTCCAGGTTCAACGTCGCCGTCGCGGAACTGGACCACCGTGATGTGTGGCAGGTGGCGACGCTCGGAGTCGTTTCCATTTCAGACAGCCAGCCGCTCCTGGAAGCCGTATTTCAGGACGTTCTTCGTGAGTCTGAAAGGATTCTGGGAGAAGACGTGGCCCACCACAACATCGACTTCTTCTGAAGGCGGGTTGTGCATTGAGGGAAAGCCATGACTGTTCCCGGACGCCGCCAGTTGCGCCTGCAGGACCAGATCCGGACTGAACTCACCGAAATGATTGAGCTTGAACTGCGGGACCCGCGAATTGGATCCGCAACCGTGACTCAGGTGGAATTGACGCCCGATCTGCGGTCGGCGCGCGTCTGGATTGCAGTGGCGGAAAGGGGTGCTGAGGAGGGGACCCTCAAAGGGCTTGCCTCGGCCGCCGGATATCTTCGGCATGAACTCAGCCAGCGGCTGAACGTACGGCGCGTTCCGGAGTTGAGTTTCGTTCTGGACCATACCGCCGAAGAGGCGCTCAGAATCGATTCCCTGCTGCACAAGGCTAACAAGAACAAATAAGCGCTGCGACAGCCTGGTTTCCCGGAAATCGCCCGCGCGCATCAGCCATCGGTAATTGAATCGGGGCAGGACCACTGTTTTTGTGATGCAGGAAACATCAGGAGTTTTGATTATCGACAAGCCTGCGGGCATGACGTCGCACGATGTGGTGGCGTGTGTACGGCGGCTGCTTGGGACCCGGCAGGTCGGGCACTTCGGGACGCTTGACCCATTCGCCACGGGAGTGTTGCCTGTCTCTGTGGGCAAGGCCACGCGCTTTGCCCAGTTCTATCTGAAATCGCGCAAGGCCTACGAAGGAACAATCCGGCTGGGATTTTCAACCGATACCTACGACGCCACTGGCACGCCGACGTCTGAGGAAGTTGCAGTCTCCGTTGAAGCGGAAACCCTTGAAAGACTGTTTCGAGAATTCACCGGACGCCTCATGCAGACCCCGCCCCCTTACTCCGCCAAGCGCGTGGGTGGAACGCGGGCCTACGAACTGGCACGGCAGAACAAGCCTGTGAAACTGGCCCCCGTGGAAGTGGAGATTTATGCGCTCGAACTCCTCTCGTTTGACGGGACCCGCGCCCGTTTTGCGGCGGAGTGCTCGGGTGGTACATACGTCCGCTCGCTCGCGCATGACATTGGACAAAAACTCGGATGCGGCGCGCATTTGGAGGGCTTGCGGCGGACCGGCGTCGCGGAATTTACGCTCGAGCGCGCGTTCACGCTCGAACAGCTCGAAGAGGCTGCACGCGAGCAGAGGGTTGCAGACTGCATGGTTTCCCTCGAGTCTTTGCTGCCGGACTGCCCGGAACTGGTGGTGCGCGGGCGGGAGGAAAAGAGCGTCCGGCACGGACACAAATTCGAACTGGCGCAGAC
This sequence comes from Terriglobia bacterium, assembly GCA_035652895.1. Taxonomy (GTDB): domain Bacteria; phylum Acidobacteriota; class Terriglobia; order UBA7540; family UBA7540; genus SCRD01. Next base: position 41,375 of record DASRCX010000026.1, on the reverse strand, counting down.
CGAACGCTTCGGGCGGGGGACCGGCCGCGTGCAGGCGGTTTCCGTGTTGAAAATCATGAACCCGGAGCGCCGCCTGATTGCCGTCGCCCGTCACGTATCCGGAAGCATCTATCACCCGGACCTTGTGCTGGTTTGAAAACGATGTTTGTCCGCTTCTTTCGGCAGGGACTACAAACCGGCGGGGCGGGAGTTCTTCAGTTGAGAATTGTCGTGAAAACCTCATTGAAAAAGCACGCGACCTCGCGCGACCTTCTGCACGGACTCTGCCGCCGTTAACAGCCCGGCGAAAATCAAATGGAACTATTGCTATTAGGGTTCGGGATGGGCGTTGCCGGCGGCGTTCTTCCAACCCCCTTGCATCTGATTGCGCTGACACAGATGACGCTCCAGCGGTGGGTGCGCGCCGCGTGGGTTCTGGTAGCGCCTCCGGCAGTTATTGACGCCGTCTTTCTGCTCATCACCTTTTTCTTTTATCAACTGATACCGCCCCACATTGGTCATGACATGGCGTATGTCGGCGGGGCTGCGCTCGTCGGTTTTGGCGCCTATCTGATGCGGGAGAGACCGGTGAAAGGAGCCGAGAAAAGGGAATATTCCTGGAAGCTGACTTATAGAAACCTTACGCTCGCAACCATCGTTGAGGCCGGAGCGCCGGGCACCTGGGTTTACTGGCTTACCATCGCCGGCCCGATTATCGCCGAAGGGCGAACTCACGGCTATTGGCGAATCGTTCCCTTTTTTGCCGGCAGCCTGGCGGGCTATTACGGAGCTTCGTTCCTTTCCGTCTGGCTGCTGGCCTGGGGCGCAGGCGCGCACAGGCGTTTCAGGCGGGTACTCTTTCTTGCCGCCAACAGTTTGCTGATCGCCCTGGGAGCGCTTTATATCGTGCGAGCGTACTTTGTCGGATAGCGAGCCTTTGCTGTAGTGGGCGCTTTGATTACGCGCGTGCTTCGAAACAAACTGAAGTAAAATTTGACCCGCGAATCATTTTCCTGATAGATTTGAATGTTTTAGCTGGGACTCCTGCTCGCGGCGGAGTCAGGTCCTGTAAATTGCGTCGCCTGGTTTTGCCGCCCACGGTCTCCACCTTTTAGATTATTAGGAGAAATCAGACAGATGACTACAGATGGTCTTGGAAGGATTGGTATATTGACGGGCGGAGGGGACTGTCCGGGACTGAACGCGGTGATCCGCGCCGTTGTTCGTCGCGCCCTGATGCTGGGATACGAAGTGTACGGAATCAAGAATGGCTGGCTGGGTCTGGTGAAAGGTTTGATCGAGCCCCTCGACCTGATGAAAGTTTCGGGCATCCTGCCGCGTGGTGGGACTATTTTGGGGACATCGAGAACGAACCCGCTGAAGAAAGAAGAAGACAAGAAGGCCCTGCTGGCCAATATGCAGCAATTCAAGCTTGATTACCTGATCGCTATCGGCGGCGAGGACACGCTCGGTGTGGCTCGCCAGCTTGCCGCTGAGGGAGTCAAAGTGGTCGGCGTGCCAAAGACGATCGATAACGACGTCGAAGGCACGGACCAGACTTTCGGCTTTGATACAGCGGTCTCGATCGTCACCGAAGCCATTGACCGTCTTCACACAACCGCCGAATCGCATCAGCGCGTCATGGTTGTGGAAGTCATGGGTCGACATACGGGCTGGATCGCTGTCACCGGAGGGCTTGCCGGCGGAGCGGATTGCATCCTGATTCCTGAGAACCCCATGACGATCGACGAGATCTGTTCGATCATCGAGAAACGGCACTCGCGAGGCCGGCTGTTCTCAATCGTGGTTGTCGCCGAAGGCTTTAAGCTGAAGGGCGTGGAGGAGGTTGTTACCAAGGACCAGAAACTTGACCAGTTCGGCCACGTCCACCTGGGCGGCATTGGAGAAGTGATCGCCAACGAGATCGAGAAGAAGACGGGTTTTGAAACGCGAGTAACCGTACTTGGGCATACGCAGCGTGGAGGCTCGCCTACGGCATTTGATCGTGTGCTGGGCACGCGCTACGGCGTCAAAGCGGTTGACCTGATCCACGAAGGTAAATTTGGGACCATGGTATGCCTGAGGGGGAACAAGATTACTGATATCCCCATCAAAGACGCCATGACGAAGCTCAAGGTTGTGGACCCGGAACTGATTCAGACGGCGGAAATTTTCTACGGATAGAAATTGATGACCCGGTGTCCGGTGGGCCATCTCCGTCTTCGCAAAAAGTTGCGAGGGCGGCGTGATTCCTTGTATTCGTGCGGGGCAGTAGCAACAGGCCGCCAGCAAATGGGGATTTCGTGCAGCAGGGAAACTATTTGAGAGGGCTTACCGAACCTGTTGGTGGGCTGCCGGAACCAGGGTTTTGAGGACGCTCGAGCGGCTGGTCAGCGCGATGACCTCGTCGGCAAGTTCCTGCAACACGCCTCGCGGCATGGACGCGAGTTCCGCGCTGAACCCGAGAAGGGTCTCCCTGGCGAGCAAATCAAGATCGTGCAAATGCAGATCGATCTGGCTCAGGGCCCAATCGAACAACTTGCTGTTGACTTCCGCGTCGTGCTTTATCTCTTCAAAACTTTCGTTCAGGATTGCTGTGGCCCTGCGCAGGAGTCGCAGTTGCAACTGGAACCTCAGCTTGGAGCGAAAAACAAATTGTTCCAGATTGCCCTGTCGCCGGATCAGATCGCTGACGGGCTCCGATCGGAACGAGCGGTCGCTGAGGGTCCGCGTGACGATGGTGTTGAGCGCGGCGGGCAGATACTTGAGAGCAAGGTTCTGGAGATTGATCACCAGATCAACAACGCGCTGCCGCTCGCTGTCGAAAAGATTGAGTGTGTGGCGTGCCAGTTCCGTATTGCCGGAGTTCTGTTCTTCAATGGCGTCGTTAAGCAGCACGCCGAGGATCGTAGTGTGAGCTTCAATTTCGGAGGTCAGGGACAAATACACCGGACTGTTGGGCTTTGGCTGGCGTGAGACCTTCTCCCGAGAGGCAGTCTGGCCCATGCGCAGCACGCGACGCAGGACGACGGCGACCACCAGGAGCACACCGGCTTGGAGGGCCCATACCATAGGCGCTCATTCAATATACGCGAACGATTGCCGGTTTGCAAGAGGAAAGTAGCCTATTTTTTATTTTTTGGCGGCGAAATCCTTGCCAAAATAACTATTGCTGATCGAATTAACACCCGGCCAGGGAAACTGGCCGGATGCGTGATCAGCGGTTTTCTTGACACTTTTTTGCACGAATACCTATAATGCCTCTTTTGTTTTGCGCAACCCAATCCGGCGGCAGGGCTAACCCTGTTGGCCCAACTGATTCGGCTCGGTCTGCGTAAGAGTTTTAGATTGAGGGTCTTGCACTTTCCGCCGGAGGACACATGAAAGCGCACGGTGAAGCAGGGCAAATGGAATAGAGGCGGGAGTTTATAAACTTGTCAATATCCAGCAGCGAGAATCAGGAACTGGTCCAGCAAAGGGCAAAGAAGCTTAAGGCCATTGCGGGTCTTGGCTTTGAGCTCTATCCGCGAAAGTTTGACTTCACTCACACCATTCCGCAGATCGTAAAGCAATTTTCCAACGCGAGCGCCGAGGAATTGACAGAAAACAAAGTTGCTGTGCGGGTTGGCGGGCGAGTCATGACCATCCGACCGCACGGGAAGGCGGGGTTTGCGCACCTTCAGGGAGAGGGCGTCAGGCTCCAGGTTTACGTCCGCCTGGACGCCGTGGGCGAACGCGAGTTTGAACTATACAAGCTGCTTGACCTCGGGGACTTAATTGGAGTGGAAGGATATCTGTTTCGCACGCGGACCGGCGAACTGACGGTGCATGCCGAACATCTGTATTTTCTGGCCAAAGCCCTTCTGCCCCTGCCTGAGAAGTGGCATGGCCTTACTGACGTTGAGATCCGTTACCGGCAGCGCTACCTTGACCTGATGGTCAACGAGGAGGCTCGGAGGGTATTTGAGCGGCGAGCGCAGTTGATCAAGGCTCTGCGGGAGTTCCTCGAGTCGCATGGCTACGTTGAAGTTGAGACGCCGATGATGCAGCCGATGGCCGGCGGCGCAATGGCGCGCCCTTTTGTGACTCATCACAACACGCTTGACATGGACCTCTATTTGCGCATCGCGCCGGAGCTCTATCTGAAGCGGCTGGTTGTGGGCGGCATGGATCGCGTTTATGAAATCAATCGCAACTTTCGCAACGAGGGCATTTCAACACAGCATAATCCTGAATTCACGATGCTGGAGTTTTATCAGGCCTACGCGGATTATCAGGACATGATGGACCTGAGCGAGCACATGATGCGGCACGTTGCTCAGGCGGTCGTGGGTTCACTTGAATTTGAATACGGCAAACACCACATTTCGTTTGAGAAGTTTCAGCGGTTTACGATGAAAGAGGCCATCGCCCGGTTTTGGCCGCAAGAGGCCGCTCCGGGGCCCAAGGTTGAGGATTTCGCCGAGCCGAAGGCAGTCTTTGAATGGATCAGGACCTATAACGCCCATGCGGAGAAATCCGGCGGGCTTCGGCTGCCTATTACACTCCCTGAGGGAACTGCGGCGGGCATGGCGCTCCAGGAGTTATTTGAGGCCGTGGCGGAGGAGCACCTCGTGCAGCCGACGTTCATTCTGGATTTCCCGCTGGAAGTATCGCCCCTTGCAAAGCAGAAGCCTGAGGATCCCAACTTCGTTGAGCGGTTCGAATTGTACGTGGCCGGCATGGAGATTGCCAATGCCTTCAGTGAGTTAAACGATCCCGTCGAGCAGCGCGACCGGTTTGAGTATCAGCAGCTCATGCGGGAACGCGGGGATTTGACAGCGCATGCCATCGATGAGGACTATATCCGCGCGCTCAGCTATGGCATGCCCCCGACCGGCGGCGAGGGCATCGGCATCGACCGGCTGGCCATGCTGCTGACCAATTCCCATTCCATCCGCGACGTGATCCTGTTTCCGCTTCTGCGGCCCGAAAAGCCCCGGTCCTGAGCTTGCCGCTGATCAGCATCAAGGCGACCTTCCAACCCCCTGCCGGGAATTTGTCCTGCCGATGACTCTTCTTGCCTCAAACGAAAGAACTTTCCCTCATGAGTCAACTCATCGGATAATGAAAAAGGTTGAACATGCGCTTTGAGTTTTTCGTCGCGCTACGGTATTTGAAAGCCAAGCGCCGGCAGGCGGCCCTTTCCGTGGTTACGGCGATTTCCGTTATCGGAGTCATGGCTGGCGTGGCAGCGCTGGTGATTGCGCTCGCAATCAACAATGGTTTCCGGCGCGAATTGCAGGACAAGCTGCTGGGCGCGACGGCAAATGTCAATCTGATCCGCACCGAGAATGACGGGATACGGCACTACGATGCGCTGGCGGATCGTCTTGCGAAAGTACCGCATGTGGTGGCCGACGCTCCTGCACTTTACGAACAGGCTCTGATCGCGAACCGGCAGCGCTCAAGCGGCGTTGTGATCAAAGGAATTGATCCCGATCGCGAACTGAGGGTCTGCGACCTGCTTCATCACCTGACCGAAGGCTCCATTGAAGGACTCAATCAAACGTTCCCTGACGCCGACCCAATTATCGTGGGCAAGGGTCTGGCGAAATCCCTGGGCGTGACGGTTGGCGACACGGTGATGATCGTCAGCCCGCAGGGGACGCTGACACCGTTCGAAGTAGTCCCGAAGTATCGGCATTTCCGCGTGGTTGGAGTGTTCGACTCCGGTTTCTACGACTTTGACGCAAGTTGGGTTTTCACGAATTTGAACGCCGCACAGCGCTTGTTTGATTTGCAGAACGTCGCCTCGGTGATCGAGTTCAAGCTTGACGATGTTTACAAGGCGGACGCTGTCGCGGAGACCATTCTTGAGGCGGCAGGCCACGGGTTTTCGACGACAACATGGATGGACCAGAACCACGCGCTGTTCAGCGCTTTGAAACTGGAGAGGCTGGTCACAATTTTGACGATCGGGCTGATTGTACTGGTGGCGGCGCTCAACATCTTCATCACTCTGGCAATGATGGTGATGGACAAGAACCGCGACATTGCGATCTTGAAGTCGATGGGGGCCAGGAACCGACAGATCTGGAGGGTCTTTACGCTGCACGGCATCCTGATTGCGTGCGTCGGAACGGTTTTGGGGCTGGTTCTGGGTTACGGTGGTTCGTGGCTCGGAGAGGCTTACCGCCTTGTTCCGTTGCCGGCTGACGTGTACGGGCTTTCGTTCGTTCCGTTTATTCCGCGTCCCTGGGACGGCCTGTGGATAAGTTTGGCGGTGCTGGCGATCAGCTTTCTGGCCTCCTTTTATCCTTCGTCTTCGGCGGCCCGGGTGGATTCGGCGGAAATTCTGCGCTACGAGTGAAAACCGGATTGACTTTCACTGGTGCAGTCTGTTTTTGTGTTAAGGTACATTCTTGAGGAATGGAAAGAGGTTTGATGCTACGCGCTGAAAATCTGACGAAGGTTTTCCGCTCCGGCGATCAGGAAGTCGTGGTGTTTGACGGCCTTAATTTCGAAATTGAGGAAGGGGAATTGCTGGCGCTGGTGGGAAGGTCAGGTTCAGGCAAGACGACGCTGCTGCACCTGCTGGCCGCGCTAGACACTCCTACAAAAGGTGAGTTATACTTTGGTGGGCAGAGGTTGAGTGAGCTGAGTCTCGACGCGCAGGCTGAGTACAGAAATCAGCGGATCGGTTTTGTCTGGCAGATGCACCATTTGCTGCCCGAATTTACTGCGCTTGAAAACGTGATGCTGCCGCAGCTTATTGCAGGAAGTGATTTCGAAAAGGCACAGGGTCGCGCCAGAGAACTTCTGGCGGAGGTGGGCCTGGAAAATGCCTTGGCACGCCGGACGGGGGAACTCTCCGGGGGAGAGCAGCAGCGAGTGGCATTGGCAAGAGCGCTAGTTAACAATCCAGCGTTGCTGCTGGCAGATGAGCCGACCGGAAACTTGGACCACCGGACTGCAGAGCTGGTCATGGACTTGCTCGAACGGTTGCACCGGGTCCACGGGTTGACTTCGGTGCTGGCCACGCACAATTTGGAACTCGCGCAGCGCGCGGCCCGGACGTTGCGCCTGGAAGACGGCCAACTGACCGAGGTAGTAGTTCCACGGTTTAACTGACAACCTGCTTTTGGCATAATAAGGGTGCCGGGGCAGGGTCTAAGGAAGAACTGAGGAGCTATGTTCGAGAGATACACAGAAAAAGCCAGGCGTGTCATCTTCTTTGCCCGATACGAAGCCAGCCAGTTCGGGAGCCCCTACATCGAGACCGAGCACCTGCTGCTCGGTCTTCTTAGAGAAGACAAGGCCCTTACGAACAGGTTCCTGCGTTCTCACGCTTCCATCGAATCCATCCGCAAGCAGGTGGAAGGGCACATCCCTGTCAGGGAAAAAGTTTCTACATCGGTTGAACTGCCTCTCAGCCAGGAGTGCAAGCGGGTGCTCGCTTATGCCGCCGAAGAGGCCGAGCGGCTGGCACACAAACACATTGGAACGGAACACCTTTTACTTGGCCTTCTCCGCGAGGACAAATCGTTTGCAGCGGAAATTCTTCACGAGCGCGGACTGCGACTGTCGACCCTCCGGGAAGAACTTAGCCGTTCACAGAGTGAAAAAGTGTCTGCAAATCGCGCTAAAGAGACTTCATTGCTTTCTGAATTCAGCCGTGATCTGACTCAGGCTGCGCTCGAAAACCAGCTCGATCCCCTGATCGGGCGGGAGAATGAGGTCGAGCGCGTGATTCAGATTCTCTGCCGCCGCACCAAGAACAACCCGGTGCTGATCGGCGAGCCGGGCGTTGGCAAGACCGCCATCGTTGAGGGACTGGCGGAGCGGATTGCAGAAGGCGACGTTCCGTCATTCCTCGCCGACAAGCGAATTCTTGCCCTTGACCTTTCCCTGATCGTTGCGGGAACGAAATATCGCGGGCAGTTCGAGGAACGCCTGAAGACGATCATGAAAGAGTTGATGGAGGCGCAGAACGCCATCATCTTTATCGATGAGCTTCACACTCTTGTGGGCGCCGGCTCCGCGGAGGGTTCACTCGATGCGGCGAACATTCTGAAGCCGGCCCTTTCGCGCGGTGAGATCCAGTGCATTGGTGCGACGACGCCCTCGGAATTCCGCAAATCGATTGAACGCGACCGCTCCCTGGAAAGGCGCTTCCAGGCGGTCAAAGTTCCTCCTCCGGACGAGGCGCAGACGATCAAGATCCTGTTTGGCATTAAGGAGCGGTACGAGAAGTTCCATGCCGTAACTTATTCGGACGACGCCATTACGCATGCTGTCTATCTCTCGAGTCGCTACATCCCGGACCGGTTCCTCCCCGACAAGGCGGTTGACCTGATTGACGAAGCCGGTGCGCGAGCCAAGCTGCGCCAGAGCTCGTTGCCCGAAGAGATGATTGACGTCCAGAAAAGGATCAAGTTTGTGGTCCACAGGATGGAAAACGCCATCGCCAACCACGAATTTGAGAAGGCACGCTTTTACTCCGATGAAGAGCGCAAAGAGCGCGAAAACCTCCGTCTCCTCCGTGAAAAGTACAACATTGACGAAACCGCCATCGGGTCTGTTTCTCGCGCAGACATCGAAGATGTAGTCTCACGCTGGACGGGAATCCCGGTGAGCTCCATCAAAGAAGAAGAAATGTCCAAGCTGCTCCGCCTGGAAGAAGAACTGCACAAGCGGATCATCAGCCAGGATTCAGCGATTTCGGCCTTGGCCCGGGCCATTCGCCGTTCAAGGGCTGGATTGAAGCCTCCGGGCCGCCCGGTAGGTTCGTTTCTTTTCCTTGGGCCGACCGGCGTAGGCAAGACGGAAATGGCGCGTTCACTGGCAGCAATCTTGTTCAACAGCGAGCGTGCGTTGATCCGTTTTGACATGTCGGAGTTCATGGAAAAGCATTCCGTCTCCAAGCTGATTGGCTCGCCTCCGGGCTACGTGGGTTACGAGGAAGGCGGGCAACTGACGGAGCGGGTGAGACGTTCGCCGTATTCTTTGATTCTGCTGGACGAGATCGAAAAGGCCCACCCGGACATTTTCAATATTCTGCTTCAGGTTTTTGAAGACGGACAGTTGACGGATGGCTTGGGAAACACCGTCGATTTCAAGAACACAATCATCATAATGACGTCGAATATCGGCGCCAGGTACCTGGAACGGCGTTCCAATCTGGGGTTCCAGTCAGCGACCGAAGGTGCCACCGAAAAGAAGATGAGCGACCTGGTTATGGGCGAGGTCAAGCGGTTGTTCAATCCTGAGTTTCTGAATCGGCTCGATGAGATCATCATCTTCAATGCGCTGAATGACAATGACCTGATCCAGATACTGGATCTGCTTGTGAATACGATGAATCAGCACCTGGCGCACAAGAATATTTCTTTAACGCTTTCCCCCGAAGCTGGGAAGTGGATTTTGGAAAAGACCTGTACAGACCGTTCGTACGGGGCCCGGCCGTTGCGGCGTGCCTTGCAGAAGTACATAGAGGACCCGCTTTCGGAAGCGCTGATCCAGGGTGAGATACAGCCTCCTGCGGTGTTGGAGGTGGTTGTTGAAAACGAATCGCTCTATTATCGCCCTGTAAATGATAAGCTGGTTGCGGCCACGCCACTTTCTCACTGATGGGACACCTTGGGGGGCTGGGAAATCCGCGAATAACCTGAATATCCAACGCATCTTCACAACGCTCCGCTTGGAAGCCGGCCTGTCTTGAGTGGGGGACGCCAGCCAACTCCGCGTGAGTTGGCTGCATCGGATGCTTAAGCTTACATATCAGGGTGCGGAAGAAAGGCTGTTTCTTGAGGCTTTTGACAGGTAGGGGTATAAGGCAGGATCAGTCGGCTTGGGAGCAGTTGGCTGCCGCAATTCTGATTCTCTTGATGGTTGGGTCCGTGCTCCGGGCCCAGAGCTCTTCTCAGCAGTCCCAGGAGAAGCCGCCTGCTCAACCTGCCCAGGCCCAAAACCAGCAGAATCAGGAGAAACAGCAAAATCAGCAGAAACAGCCTGCTCCCGAACAAGCGCCAGCAAAACAGGAGCAACCCGCACTCTCGACACCCCAGCTTACGACGCCCCAGTTAACGACTCCGCAGCTTACGACGCCTACGCCCGCGGCTCCTGCAAAGCCTGGTCCAAAGGGTGAGGCCCAGGTTGCCAAGCCGAAGCGCGAATTGGTTGAAGGAATTGAGTTTCGTGGCAATCGCCGGATTCCGTCATCCACGCTTATGGCGACAATCTTTACGCGGCCGGGAGACGCGTACGATGTGAACGCGCTTGAACGTGATTTTATGGCGCTTTGGAACACGGGGTACTTCGATGACATTCGCCTTGAAGCCCAGGATGGCAAAACCGGCAAGATCCTGATTTTCTTTGTTCGTGAGAAGAAACTGGTCCGCGCCATTACCTACAAGGGGCTGCACTCCATCGAGCAATCCGACGTCCTCGATGCCTTCCAGAAACAGAAGGTCGGCCTGACAATGGATTCGCAGTACGACCCCGTTGTGATTAAGCGTGCCGAAGTGGTCCTCAAGGAGATGCTGGCGGCGCACGGACGCCAGTTTGCGACCGTCCGGCACCGGACGCGCAACATCCCGCCAAACTCCGTGGCCCTCACGTTTATTGTGACGGAAGGGCCAAAGGTCAAGGTTGGGCATATCCAGTTTACGGGCAATACGGTTTTCCCGAACAATACACTGGTTCGGCAGATGAAGCTGTCCCGGCCCGTCGGCGCGCCGCCGTGGTTCTACTGGTTTCACAAGACTTACGATCATGACAAGGTCATGTACGACCTTGAGAAGGTGCGCGAGTTGTACCAGAACCACGGCTACTTCTACGCTTTGCCGGAAGAACCAAAAGTGAAGATGCGGGACACGGCGCATCGCTGGCCATTCTTTTTCTGGAGTTGGGGACACGGCAAGGCAGTTGATGTCACAATCCCGATCGATGAAGGCGACCAGTACCGCCTCGGCAAGTTCAATATCCGCGGCAACAAGCTCTTCAAGACGCAACAATTGGAACCTATTCTGGGAATGAAGCCGGGCGACGTGTTCGACCTCTCAAAGATGCGCAAGGCGATCGATAATCTCACCAAACTTTACGGTGAGTTTGGCTACATCAACTTCGTCGCTACTCCTGATCCCGAGCCGAACCGGGCGAAACACGTGATTAACCTGACCTTCGATTTTGATGAAGGCCATCAGTTCACCGTCCACCGCATAGAATTTTCAGGCAATACGAAAACGCGCGACAAGGTGATCCGCCGCGAACTCCTGGTGAATGAAGGGGAAATGTTCAATACGCGCTGGTGGGACCTGAGCATTCTGCGCGTGAACCAGTTGGGATTCTTCCAGCCGATCAAAAAAGAAGATTACACAATCACTCAGAACGCCAAAGACCATACGGTGGATATTAACCTCAAGGTCCATGAAAAAGGGCGGAACTCCATCGGTTTTTCCGGGGGCATCAGCGGTCTGGCGGGCGATTTCTTCGGATTCAATTACGCAACCAACAACTTCATGGGATTGGGTGAAACTTTAAGCGTGGGTGTTCAGACGGGGCAGTACGAAAAGTTCTACACGCTCGGGTTTACGGAACCCTACCTGATGGACCGTCCCATAACGACCGGGTTTACCGTTTTCAAAAGCGATATCAACTTTAACCAACTGCAGCAAACGAGCATCTTTTCCGGTATCAGCCAGACGGCCCTGGCTTCCGCATTCGGTGCCACTTCGTTCCAGAACTTTGCGCAGAATTCCACCGGCTTCACGGCGTTTCTCAGCTACCCGCTCAAGCGCCATTTCGCGCGTGTAGGTTTAACCTACAGCTTTTCGACCAGCAGCCTCCAGACGTTCAGCCTGGCGTCAGACATATACTTCCGCGCGCTCAACTTTTACAACGTTACACAAGGTCCGAATACACTGACGGGAATCCGTTCCAGTTCGATCATGCCGACATACACCTACAATACGGTGGGGCCGAACTACTTGGAGCCGCATTATGGGAAATACCTCTACGGAGGTGTTCAATTTGCTGGCAGCGTGCTGGGCGGCAACGTAAACTCGATCAGTCCGACGGTTGAATTCAAATATTACCATCCCATCAACAAAGGGCGGAACACGCTGGCCCTCCACGCGCTTGCCACGACGATCAGCGGTTATGGGGGCCGCGTGCCGCCTCCGTATTCGCGGTTTTACATGGGTGGCGAAAACGACATTCGCGGCTTCGACATTTATTCGATCAGCCCGGTCGCCTTCTTCCCGACGGTGGCCTCCGTTTGCAATCGCGACAGTGCAGGCAACATCATCCCGGCGCTTGATTCCACCGGCGCCTCGACCGGGGCATGCGGGTCTTCGACCAACTTTCCTGTCAACACCGTTATTTTCCCCGGGGGCGACACGGAGTGGATCAGCAGCCTGGAGTATCGAATCCCCATTGTGGGTCCTGTGACGTTTGCTCCATTTATCGATGCGGGAATGGACTTTGTATGGCACAAAGGCGAACTCAACCTGCGACCGAACGCGCTATCGTCTCTGACCACCGAGTTTCCGTTCTTCAAAGCGCCGGACCAGCTTCAGATTGCGAAGGGAACCAACTATCAGCCCCGAAGTTCTGTTGGAGTCCAATTGCAGGTCATTGTTCCGCACTTTAATATTCCGTTCCGGCTGTATTACGGCTACAACATCCTTCGGCTGGATGAAGTGGTTGCGCCACCACCCGCTTCTGCGGACCTTCAGGGGCTATTCCCCAACGCGGCGACGTATAACAGCGCTCTGCCTTACTTCCAGAGCTTCCGCTATTCTGAGCGCAAGACGCGGTTTGGGTTCACGGTGGCAAGTTCTTTTTAACTTGACAGACATTCAGGGTGGAATGGCAAGATAAGACGGAGTTTTATTGATTTCAAAGGAGCAAGTAAGAATGAGGAATCGATTATTGGCAATGTTGATGGCCGTCGGCTTCACGGTATTTCCCTTTTGTCTGAGAGCGCAGACCCCGGCGGCAACCGCGGGGTCAAAGGTCGGCGTCATCGACATCCAGCAGGCCATCCTGGAAACCGCGGAAGGGAAGCAGGCTTTTCAGGACCTTCAGAAGAAATACCAGCCCCGCGAGGAAGAGATCAACCAGCGGCAGCAGGATGTTCAGCAGTTGCAGCAGCAATTGCAAAAGCAGATGACGACCTTGAGCCAGGACGAACAACGGCGCATGAGCCACGAACTTCAGGACAAGCAGACCGTCCTTCAGCGCCTGGAGCAGGATGCGCAGTCCTCTTTCCAGTATGACCGCGACACGCTGATGCGGGACCTGGGCAAGAAGATGATGAAGGTGATCGACCAGTATGCATCAACGCACGGTTACGCCCTGGTGATCGATGGCAGCCAGGTCCCGGTCTATTACGCGGCCCAGGGTGTTGACATTACTCAGGACATCGTCAAGCTGTATAATTCGACGTATCCTGTTCAGGCTGCTTCCGCGTCCACGGACAGTTCGGGCGGCACCTCGCAGAGTCAGCCTGCTTCCCCGCAAAAGACCACGCCCAAGCAGTAATCCGGCCGCACCTGCCTGCCGCGGACAGGGTGTGACACTTCCTGTTCGCACACTGAACGCGTGAAGCTCGGGAACCGGCCCCTCGTGCAATCGCAGCCGTTTTCAGACTGCGACGGTGCGGCAGGGGCTTTGTATTTTCCTTTCACGAGTCTGGACTGCCTGCTGAAACGCGATTCTGATCGGTGTTCCCCCCTCATTCAATGATCCGTTCCGTGACCGGTGTCCAAGGGATGATGGTGGCCCGGACAACCTCAACGCTCCTGACCCACCCGATTCGTTTCGCCGATTCCGTGCGGTTTCACCTGAAGCTCAAGGTGTGCCGGCGGGAAGCGTAAGCGAACTGGTTTGCAAGAAACCATACAACGGAATCCCAAAGGCGCCTGAGACATCGGTCCAGACGGGATGCGCCGTGGCAGACGCTGTTCCCGTCGCCGCGGTGGCTGCGATTCCAATGTAATCGCCAATAAAACTGGTGTCTCCGAAATTGAATCCAGACGCGGTAAAACCCACATTGATTGTTGTCGGCGTAACCCTGGTGTTCGACGATACGGTCAGTGAGTTTGTCGTGCTATCATAAGTCAGAAACGCGGCAAAAACGTCAAGAAGATCGGGATTAGAAGGATTGTATCGGGAATCGAACCAACTCGTGTTGATCGTGCCGCCGGAATCCACGGAGATCGCCGGGAAAAAATGATCTCCGGCGGCAACATCGTTGACAATGGCCGGACCGTAAAAAGAACTCGATCCTGTGCAACTGCTTGTGCAGGCAACGAAGTTAACCTGCGCGGTGCTCGTGCTGCTTGTCTGCGCGCCGTACACCAGATAGACGTTTCCACTGGCGTTGGCATTCGTGGGAGGTCCCACCGCAATGTTGGGAAAACTGTTGACGCGATAGCTTGCCGTGCACGTGCTGCACCCGGCAAAAGTCAACTCGCTGAATACCGGCGATACGACAAACGGTCCGGAAGATGAAAAGCCAAGGCTGCCGCTGCTCCACGTTCCGACGGCAAGATACTGCTGGCGCTGATTGTTCGAGCCGAAAAATTCGTAAGTTACATAAACCTTGCCGTCGGGGCCTACGGCCGGTTGTGAGCCCTGCACTGCGCCATTCTGCGTGCTTGGGCTGATCTGCACCGGAGCAGACCAGCTTACGCCATGGTTTGTCGAGTACGAGAGATAAATCGAGTCGCTGCTGCACGTCAGCACGTAGCCTCCATAGAGTGGAGAATACTGGTTCTGGCAACCCGTGAAATGGCTCCATGAAGCGTAAACGTACCCGTCCGTACTCCCGCCGCTGTTATCCACGGCGATCCACGGTTTGTCCTCAATGGTGAAAATCTTTCCATCATTGGGATTTGAATAGACGGGGTAGGTTCCGGCGAAATTACTGGCGCCGATGCTGCTGAACTTGCCCGAACTTACATAGAGCCCTTCGCCGGTGATCCGCCCATAAGCGTCCAGCTTGAGATAGAGGTCGGAGAGGAAAACGTTTCCACTGCGGTCAAAGGCCACGACAGGATCGCTGTTGGCTTGCCATTCCTGGTTGTCGCTGGTCGTGAGCAAGCCGGTGCTTGAATCGATCGGCACAAAGCTTTCAAGCCAAGTGCTACCGCTGTCAGTGGAAAGGGCCCACTTCGTGTTGTTGTAGCCGCTGGCATTGGAGAAGTCGCTGATGGCCGCAACAAGGTTATCCGGGTTCGTTGGGTCCGCGGCAATTTCTTCCTCCGCTTCCGGCTGGGTTGTCGTTGGCTGTTCTACCGGCCCGACCAGGGCATATGGGGTAGATCCGGGGGAAAGCGTCAGAGCGCCACAGCAGGAACCGGTTCCGCCCCCTCCACCGCCCGTGCCTCCGCCGCCCCCGCCGCCTTTACCATGTGAGTTTTGAGACACTCGCCCGTCAGGCCTTGGCAGGACCATCAGGTTGCCACGTGACACAGGCTGGTTGCGTTGGAGGACCATTGTGAAAAAAACAGCCGTAGGGTCAGGTTGAAGTGAGTTCGGTGCTCGCCCACGAGCGTCCAGCACTCCTGAAGGCGAAAGCAACACAATAATTACAGCTACACAGAAGGCACCCAATAGAAATGCTGCGATTTTCCTGCGCATGGTGATGACCTCCTTGAATTGTGTTGGAAATTTGATCCAGACGTCGGAAAGGTTCGGGTTCTTGGGGACAGTGTATGTAAGGTACAAAGCCACTCATGAACAATTCAATCAGTGCCCACCACGGTGGTTTCGGTGGTCCTAATGACAGTTTTGCGGCAAGATAACTTCGGACCGGAGTGGCAACGGTCTGGCGGGGACTTGCCGGCGGAGCTTGCAAGGCCATACGCTCCCCTATGGGCGGTCGTGCCATCCGGGCACTGCGTTGATGCGTTTTCCTTACGCGACATCAGCAGATCGCACAACGCATCCTCTGCCGGAGGCAAATCCTTGCGACCAACCCGCCGTGTTTAAGGCTAGGACCCCTTTAGCCGGTTGACTTGAACCGACTGTAGCACGAACAGGCCACCGGCGCAAGCGCATTCTGGGAGCGGCACAGAACCGGGTTGTTTTGGGTCTGCGAGTGACGTACTATAAGCAGGCAGACAACAGGATACTCATAGCGCGTTGTTGCTGAAGACGCAACTTCGTTGCGGAATCGGCCAGGGGTGAGTTGCGGCAACCGGAATGTCAGCGCGGCGCTGGGGCGGAGGGAATGCCTGACCACCCGAGAGTATGCTGGATGTTCGTTATGCGCCCCTGGCCGGCTAATCCAGTTTTCATGGAGCTGTTGAAAAATTGAAGAAGACCGTGCGAAATCGGAGCGGGAAGACTGTCAGCGAATCCAATGTGGAAATGGTGGAAGTCGTTTTGCCGAACGACGCCAACCCTCTTGGCAACATTCTGGGTGGTAAGGTGATGCATCTGATCGATATCGCGGGAGCGATTGTGGCCCATCGCCACACCCGGAAAGTCGTCGTGACGGTTTCTGTGGACAACCTGGATTTTCTCCATCCGATTCGCGTTGGACAACTCATCATCCTGCGCGCCCAGATTACGCGCGCCTTTCGGACTTCGGTTGAGGTGGCGGTCAAGGTTTATCTTGAAGACCTGCTGACCGGCGAGCGTCGCCAGACGAGTTCGGCTTTTGTTACATACGTTGCCCTGGACAGCGAAGGACGTCCGGTCGAGGTCCCTCAGGTGATTCCGGTGACCCCGGATGAAAAGTACGAATACCGCCAGGCCCTGGTCCGCCGTCGTCACCGCCTGGCTGCGGCCGCGAGAGCCCACCGACGGTATTTCGAAAAACAGATGCCAAAATAGTTTCGATTAGGCGAAGACCAGATCATGCCGGCGGGTTTATTTACATAACGGGTGCCGGTTCACCCGAGAGCATTAAGGAGGGACTGATGAAGAATAAGCGCACTAAGATTTTCACCGGAACTCCGTGGGAGCCAAAGGTCGGCTACGCCCGCGCCGTGCAGGTTGGTGACACGGTTTTTGTCTCGGGCACCACGGCGACGGACCCTTCAGGGAAGGTCCTTGCGCCCGGCGACGCGTACGCCCAGACGGTTCAGGCTGCGCGGAATATTGAAAATGCCTTGAAGCGTCTCGGGCTGGGGCTCGAGCACGTTGTGCGCACCCGTGTTTATCTTACCGATATGGACCGCTGGGAAGAAGTGGCTAAAGGTCATTTGGAATGTTTCGGCGAGGTGCACCCCGCTACCAGCTTTGTGGGTGTCACCCGCCTGGTTGACCCGGAAATGCTGGTTGAGATTGAAGCAGTGGCCGTCGCGTAGGACTGAATCAGGGCCCATTTGGGCGCTTATAACCTGTGCGATTCCCGGGATTATTCCGTATTCCCGGCGCGCAGCGTAATGCTGCTGTGGTTTTTCTGACCGGTAGCTTTTTTAACGTGCCTGGTTCCCTCGGGAAGGGGACCTTCCAGAATTTCAGCGATCCTGGGGAATATTTCTAACGCCTTTTGCACCTGGGGATCGCTTCTGATGTCAACTTCGTTTCCGGCCGTAAGTCCGAATAGAAGGTTGAATACTTCAACCTTGATCCGGAGCTTCAGGTAGTCCTGGTCCTGGACCCAATATTCAAGCGGTACCCGGATTTGCTGGTCTGAGAGGAAGCTCCGGAATTCGGAAAGCACGTCCTTGTCCGGCTCAAAGGATTTATCGACGCCGGGATGATATGTCAGGTACTGGGAGGCGAAATCTGTGAACGCGCCCCGCTCGTTGAGAAACTCGACCCACGGATCGATCTTCCGGGGCGGGATCGGAACGTCCGGGGTGATCCCGCCGCCCGCTGACAGAGGTCTGCCATCGTCCGTGTGGAAATGGTTGTTCTTACCGATTCCTGATTCGGCGTCGGCAAGCGCGGTGCCGGGCAGTTTACGCTGGATGGAACGTCCGCTCGGCGTGAAGTACTGTGCCACCGTGAGCGCAAGCCCGGTGCCATCGGATAGCGGCATGACATTTTCTACGACGCCCTTTCCGTAGGAATCTTCACCCGCGATGACCGCACGGTCGTGTTCTTCCAGCGCCGCCGCCAGGAGTTCAGCCGCGCTGGCCGTTTCTCCGTTCACCAGCACGACAAGCGGCATGTTGAAATGGACCTCTGCCGGCACGGTGCTGTACGTCTTTTCCGGCACGCCACGCCCGCGCATGGTCAGGACTGGAAGGCCGGGCCCGAGGAACTGGCTTGCCACGTCAACGGCCGTTGCCACTATGCCTCCGTGATTGTTGCGGAGATCGAGCAAGAGTCCCTTCAATTTATCACCGCCCAGCTTTTCGATGGCCTTCTGGACTTCTCCTCCCGTCTTTGCATCAAATCCGGAAATGTGGAGATACCCGATCTGCTGGGTTGAGAATTCAAAGACATTATCCACTGTGGGGAGCTCAATTTCCTTCGGAACAAGGCGAACGTCCTGAGGGACAACCTTCCCGGGGTGGATAACACCCAGTTGCACCGGACGCGAACGCGACTTTTGCAGCAGAGCAATCAGGTCCTGAAAACCAAGGCGGTCAACCCTCTGGCCGTTGATCTCAACGATTTGATCGCCTGGTCCCAGGCCCGCTCTCCACGAGGGCGAACCCTCAGCTGCCTGCAAAACCAGGACTTTACCGGGTGTAACGTAGAGGATCGAGCCAAATCCCAGTTCTTCACCGCGTGTCTGCGCCTGGAGTTGCTCGAATTGCTGCCGGTCGAAGAATGCTGAAAACGGATCAAGCGTGGTGAGCATCTGGCGGATGGCGCCGTCAAAGATGGCGTGGTCTGGATCAATTGGTACGGCGTAGTGCTCCTCCAGCAGGCCGTAAATCTTTGCGAATTTCAGGCTTTCCTGGGTGACGGGATCATTGGGTGCCGATTGGGAAAAGGCACAGGCAGGAGCCAGGAGCAGGAGCCCTGCAAAGAAAATAAGTCCATTTCGCTGTCGCCTGATGTTCAACCGCTCCCCGTTTCCAACGTATCAGTATACCGCAGGCCGGCACCCCTCCGGGAAGGGCGCGAGGGTCCGCACACAGATTTTGGCCAGTTATACAACGATTCCGTGCGCCACAAGGAATGCGCCACTTGGACGATCAACGTCCGGGACTCCGCTCTGTCAGTTGACCGTGGGGGAAGAAGTGCCGGTCCGTAAGCGCACGGCGCTCAGAGCACGAAGCGCCGCGGCCGCCACATCGGAATTGCGGTCATGCGAAAGCTGCTCGAGTGGACGGATGCTCGTTCCGTCGCCCGCGAACATCAAGACGTTGCAGAGCCGCCGCCTGACCTCATCATCGCGGCTGTTCGTGTAGGGATAGAGTTGGGAGAGAAAGCCCGGTTTGCGGGCCAGCTCAATCAGGTATGCCTGCGCCGCATCTCCCTCTCCTGAATTGAGCGCGCCGACAATTGCGCTGATGTAATCATTCCGTCCGAGTAAAGTGATAGCGAACTCCATGGCCAGCCGGGCCCCTGGATTCTTTTCCGCGGGCGCAATTCGCAGCAGATCAGAAAGGGCCTTCTGGTCATTGGCGCGGCCAAGACCCTCTGCTGCATAGGCGCGAATGGAAGCATCCTGGCTATAAAGGGCCTTGAGGAAAAGCGGCGCAGAAACAGGATCGCCGATGTATGCCAGACCTTGCAGCGCCTTCTGGCGTGTCTCCTTGTTGGGGTCGTTTTCATACAAGGCCTGAAGTTTGGGCACGGCCGAACGCGTGCGCAGAATTCCAACTGTGACAGCGGCATCCTGCTTCACGCTTTGAAAGGAGGAGTTCAGCAGGTCCACCAGCTTTGGGCCGGCGGAGGTGTCCTGGATCTTGGCAAGAGAGTTGAGGGCCTCTCGGGCCAGGTCTTGCTTGGGAGAGTGTGCCGTGATAACGAGGTCGGGAACGGCCTGTCGGGCCAGCAGAATCCCAAGCGCCCGCGCGGCCTCCTGTGCAGCCCGTTCGTGCTGCGAGTCCATCATCACGCGGTCAAGCGCAGACACAGCCTTCGGATCGACGGCTGTTCCTGGCGGGATTTGTACCGTTCCACCCACGAATTTGCGCTTGGCGGCGCGATATTGGCGCTCCAGATAGCCGAAGAAGCCGGTCTTTGGTGTTTCCCCCGTGTAATATCCTTCAATTCCTTTCACGGCAAGCCATCGGACTTCGGAATTGCTGTCGCTCGTTGCCTGGATCAGCCCCTGGAGCGATTGAGAAACGCGGATGGAAGCCAGCGCCACCACTACCTGCTTGCGGACATTCGTATTTTGATCGTTGAGCGCTGCGATCAGTGCCGGCACTGTGGCAGGGTCGCCCGTCTGCCCGATTTCACTCGCCGCCTTCGCTCTGACTTTCGGACTTGGGTTCTTCAGGTCTTCGAGGTCAGATCCGCTCACCGGCTGAGAAGGCTGCGCGGTTTGCTGGTCAGGCGATGCGGCCGTTTGCTGCCCAGCCGTCAAGCGGGGTACTGAGCACACAATCGCAGTCGCAGCCAGAATGATTGAAAGGAATCTCGCTCTTCGCTTCACGATGGGTCCGCTCCCGAGGCCGATGATTGGGGTCCAATCGCCCCCGGCCCTTCATAGTATTGTACAGGGGTACCGCTAACATTAAACCACGAATGCATCCTCGTGCGGCGCAGAAGGAGGAAAATTCCCGCTTTGCTGCGAAGAGGAATGAATTATGCCAAGATGAACATTTCGTAACATTGAGACCCTGGGCGCGTATTTCAAACAGCGAATGCAAACCGCGCCGGAACTTCGTCGGAACTGCCAGAAGGGCTGAGAGTTGGAGGGCGTGAATGGCAGAGATCACTGCAATTTTCTGGGACGTTGGGGGAGTGGTGCTGACAAACGGTTGGGACCGGCACGCTCGACAGCGGGCTGCAGAGGAATTCAGACTGGATTGGGAAGATTTTGAAGATCGGCATGAGCTGGTCGTCAGCCGCTTTGAAACGGGCCGGATGGGCCTTGACCACTATCTTGACCGCACGATCTTCTACTGCGCACGTGATTTTAGCAGGGATGATTTTCGCAACTACATGTTTGCACAGTCAATGCCAATCGACGGGACGCTCGAAATCGTGGAACGGCTTGCCCGCACCGGACGATACCTGCTTGCCACGCTCAACAATGAATCGCGCGAACTCAATCTATTTCGAATCGAACGTTTTGGTCTGCGGAAGTATTTCAGCATCTTCCTGAGTTCCTGCTTCCTGGGAGTCAAGAAGCCGGAAGATGAAATCTTCCGACTGGCGCTCGATCTGAGCCAGCGGAGGCCGGAAGAGTGCCTCTTTATCGATGACCGCGAGCTGAACATCGAGTGCGCCACCCGCTGCGGTTTGCAGGCTTTGCATTTCAAAAATGCCACGCAGCTCGAACATGATCTGCGCACCGCAGGGCTTGAATTCTGAGGTTGAGGGAAAACTTGACGTCAAAAATGTGCTGAGGTGCGGTTGGGGCAAATGGTCCACGCCATTTGTTCCATCAGTTGGCACAGGCCAAACAGGCGCGACTATGCAGTGCCCACGGACTTTTTTGCTGAAAAAAGGCAGCCACAGCATCAGGATTGCTGGCGCGAACGAGCGGAGCCGCAAAGTCGACTTCTGTCACGGGGAAGCTGTTTCAGCCGAAGTCTTTTCCAATTCATCCTGAAACAGGAAGATTACGGATGTGCTTCGCGGCAACCTGCGAACGTGCGTGGCCGGGGAGCGTCGCGACAGCTTCCGAGCGCCAGCTAAATGTTTCCGCTGTGAGCAGCACCAGCACAATCCAGATGAGGTCAGCGGTGAGGAGGTGCGTCACCTGCATCCACAGTGGTGCGAGCAGTACGATGTTCGCCGCACCCAGGCAGAATTGCAGGACCACAAGACCCGCGAGTCGCCGCGCCCATCGCCTGGTCGCTGCCGTGCCATTCGAACTGAGCGTCATTACGGCAAGCACCAGCAGATATCCACCGACTAGAACGGCAACCACCGGATGGATGATCCGCAGATGGAGGATGGGCGCTGACGCGCCGGAAAAATCCCACTGGAACGCCTCCGCCAGCGATTTTGCGGGGAAAAGCGTGTCCGCAAGAGCAGCGATCGTACCGGTGATGGCGATCGCGACAGCCCCAAGCAATCCGACCACGAACGCTATGGAAAGACCCTTGCCTGCAGCGGATGGCGCGGGCGCTGATTCGGCGGATTTCGCCCCAGGCTGTCCGCTCGCCCAGGCCGTGAGTGCGAGCGACGCAATCAGCAGAAAAGTATTGACCAGATGAATGAAAAGAATGACCACGCGTCCGGTTGAGACATTGTTGCCGACTTCACCGAACAACACCAGCGCCGCGCCGACGAGCCCTTCAGTGAGCGTGAAAAATCCCGAAGCAGCAGCGTATCGCCGCACGGCATGGCCGCGCGCGAAGCTGCGGCAGGCCATCCAGATGAGGCCGATCACAAGAAGAACGTCCAGGCCGCTGGTGGCGCGATGGGCGAATTCGATGAGAGTGGCAATCTGCTGGGCGTGCGGAATTACAACACCCTGGCAAAGCGGCCAGTGCTCGCCACAGCCCGCTCCGGAACCGGTGGCACGCACCACGGCTCCCCATAAAATCACCAGTAGATTGTATCCGAGTACCACCCAGGCATAAGCCGCAAACTTGCCCGGCAGACGATTTCCCTTGTTCCTCGTCATAAGACGAAATGGTAGCACATCGTGGCCGTTGCGCGTGTCACACCTGGCGGAAATTGATGCGGACTTCGGAAATGGGCGTGCCAATGACCTCGATGCGTTTCAGGTCGCGTGTACCGATGCCGAGTCGTTCGGCGAGTTGGAGCGTGCTGTCACAGGTTTCAAAAGGTGCCGTACCGTGTGTTGCCATGGGATCAAAGCCCATGACGGCTGTGGCGACGGCATCGGTCGTCACAGGATTTGTGCCGGCAATCAGCACGCCTGCGTGCACGGGGCGACAACGGCGAATCCACGGCCCTTCGCCGCCGGCGACCGTATGGATGCCGTCGATGATGGCGAGATGGATCGGCCGGGCGTTCACAAGATCGGCAGTCACGCGCGGCACCCGATAGCCCGGAATGCGCGGAGAACTCGGGTCATTTTCAGGCAAGGCCGTCTTTGAAGGCTGGCGGTCGCCGTTGTGGAGCATGCCTCGAGCGCCCTTTACAACGTCGGAGGGTTTGTCGATTCCGGCGCCCTGGCCATAGATTGTGCAGGGCGTGATGCCGAAAGAATTTTTCATTGAGAGCGTTACGCCCGCTGTTGCGTGCTCCTTGAGCTTGGCGAGAGAAACATAGACATCACAGTCGGAATAAACGGGATTCAGATCATAGGCCCGGAACATCAGTCCGCCACCCGGCACCCAGAGCCGCTTATACATGCCGCCGGGGCCGCCGTAATTGGTGTCCACGAACTCGACACGAGGCGCAGCGCTGGCAAAATCGTGCGGGTTCCAGCCGGCATCGGACATGAATTGTTCGAGCGACTGCGATGGACTCAGCGAGCTTTCCACCAGAATGATCCTGCGCGCTCCCGCTTTGTCCAGCAAATGGACGGTGTTGCCAATCACTTCCGGATGCACCCAGTGGGTCATGCCGAGCGGCATTCCCTGCACGCGGTCGTTATAGTGGCCCGTCATATTGAGCTTCACAGCCACCGTCTTACCCTTGACGATGCGCGAAAGGCCGCCAAGCTGGTCAAACATCGTTGCCAGCGTCGAGCGGACTTCGGGCCCGTATTCCATGCACTTTGCCACGGCGACCGGAGGAGCGGGCGGCGTTGCGGACCCGAAAATACTTCTCGGGGCCAAAGCAAGGCCGGCCATGGCGGCCCCGAATCCCTGGATGAATTCCCGTCGGTTGGCTTGCAAATTCATCGCGCACCCCCATCAAGGAAGCAAGTCTATAAAGCCGATACTATGCCAAGTCGGAGACAAGAGCAATGGGGAGTGCGAGGATCGCAGTGAAAAGAGAACGCAGTTTCGGCCAGCAAGTGAGGGCACTGGAGCGCTTCGGTCGGGCTTTCCGAGAGGCGTTTCCCGTGGTGGGAATCTCCTGCAAATGCCGGAACTGCCCGCTGTCGCTCAGAAATCGCAAGAACAGGAGCCTGGACATCAACCTCTGCACACCCGCCGGCAATTCAGGAAGAAGCGGACGAAAGCTGTGCCGGGGCGGAGGGCCGTCCACCCCGGCAGGAGAATTTGCAGCCGGTCAGTAACTCGGCATGGAAGGATCAACGTCGCGCGCCCAGGCGAGGACGCCGCCCTTCATGTTGCGGATCCTGCGGAAGCCGGATTTCATCAGGAATTCGACGGCCTTCGCGCTGCGCACACCGGAGCGGCAATGTACAACGATGTCGTCCGCTGTGTTCAGCTCATGCATGCGTTTCGGGATGTCGCCGAGGGGAATCAGCTTTGCGCCCGGAATATTGCAGATTTCGTACTCGTGCGGTTCCCGAACATCGACCAGGACAAAGGGCTTCTTCTCGTCCATGAGCTTTTTCACTTCAACCGCTGTGATCTCAGGCACGTTGGTCTCAGGCACGTGCTCTTCTCCCCGGATTCCGCAGAATTCCTCATAGTCAATCAGCTTCGTGATGGTTGGGTTTTCTCCGCAAACCGGGCACTCTGGGTTCTTGCGAAGCTTGAGTTCGCGGAATTTGAGATGGAGCGCGTCGAACAGGAGCAGGCGGCCGATCAGCGGCTGGCCCTTGCCCAGAATCAGCTTGATGGTTTCAAGCGCCTGCAGTGAGCCGATGATGCCTGGCAGCACGCCCAAAACGCCGCCTTCTGCGCAACTCGGCACCAGACCCGGCGGTGGCGGCTCCGGATACAGGCAGCGGTAGCACGGGCCTTCCGGCGCGTAAAATACGGACGCCTGGCCCTCAAAGCGGAAGATACTGCCGTAAACGTTCGGTTTGCCCAGCAGCACGCAGGCGTCGTTTACGAGATAGCGCGTCGGGAAATTGTCCGTGCCGTCCGCAATGATGTCATAGTCACGGAATATCTCGAGTGCGTTTTCGGAAGTCAGGCGCGTCTCATGCGGAATTACCTCCACGTTTGGATTGATGTCGCGAATGGTATCCCGTGCTGATTCCAGCTTGGGACGGCCCACGTCGTCCGTATCATGGATTACCTGGCGCTGGAGGTTCGTAAAGTCCACGACGTCAAAGTCCACAATACCCAGCGTGCCGACTCCAGCCGCGGCCAGATAGAGAGCCAGCGGCGCGCCCAGCCCGCCGGCGCCGATGCAGAGCACCTTGGCCTGCTTCAGCTTAAGCTGGCCTTCCATGGCGACTTCCGGCATGATAAGGTGCCGACTGTAGCGGAGTATTTCGTCCTTGCTCAATTGTTCCGTTGGAGCGGATGTGAGTATTCCCATTTTCTCCTCACTTAAAACCTTAGAATTCTTCAGCCGTGCAATCCCCTTCCAGGGAAGCGGAATTACACTGATTACCTGATTTTGCTTATGGCTTTCAGTTCGTGGGGGTGAGCCCGGAACCCCGTCCTTGCGGGATCCAGGCTAGCTACAGATGCAGCGGGTCATTGAACCGCCTGCAATGGAGGGAACAATGCTGATCACGTCAGATTCGGTAAGGGGCGTCTGGTCTTTTTGCAGAAAGCGGATGTCTTCGTCGTTCACGTACACGTTTACAAAGCTGCGCAGTTTACCTTCTTCATTGAAAAGGTGCTTGCGCAGATCGCCATACTGGGCGGTTAAGCCTGCCAGCGCCTCGCCTACCGTTTTTGCTTCGATTTCCACCGAATCCCTCTTCCCCGTGTATTGCCTCAAGGGAGTAGGGATTACAACTTTTACAGGCATTCCTTCTCCTTGAAATGTCGGGCCCAACTGAAGCTACCTATTATACCCCAAAAACGCCCTCATGCTCCTTTGATGAACATGAACGCCCTAAGGATTCAACGGCTCAGGGTCAAAACGCTCCCGGTCTTCCGAAAGGACCCACGAGGTTATCTCATTTGCCCTGCCTCGCTCAACCGAGAGGATAATATAAGAATACCACGGCCAGGCGTGTTCGCGATCATAATTCGACGGGCGTGCTGGATGATCGGGATGGGAATGGTAGTAGCCCAGGACATCCAGCCCGCGCGCCAGGGCATCCTTCTCCACCCGCAATTGGTCTAAGGGATCGATGAGAAAGCGGTTTCTTTCAGACTCGCGGCCGGGATCATCCAGCGGCAGCAGTTCCTGAGCGCGCGCAGAATCGTGCCGCAGGTTTCGCAGGGGTACGACTTCAAGGACCTCCTTGGAGTCACCCTCTGCATGACCCAGCAGCATTCCGCAGCATTCGTTCGGATAATCGCTCTCGCCGTGCGAGCGAATGCTTTTAAGCTGATCGGGCTTCAAACGTATTGCCATCGGTTTAGCGCAGCACTGCGACATTCGAGAACTGTTCAGTCAGCCGAAACGCAAGCTCACGGCCGGCACATCCCCGAAGGCCATCTTTCCGCTGACCGGACAAGCCGAAGACAAGGCTCAGCATGCCTGAGCGCCAGGTATTTGACCTTACGGAGATGCCGGCTCCTCGTCCCAGAAGCGTTCGCTGAGATACTTGTCGCCGCTGTCGGGAAAGATCGTGACAATGACACCGCGCCGAACTTGCCTGGCAACCTTAAGGGCCGCCACGGCAGCGGCACCGGATGAAATTCCAACCAGCAGACCCTCCTCGCGTGCCAGGCGCAGTGTCATCGCATAAGCGTCTTCCGTCGAGATTTCTATATTTTCGTCCGCCACCGTCGGATCGTAAATGCCCGGCACGATGGACGTGGGGAGGTGTTTCAACCCTTCCAAGCCGTGAAAGGGTGAATCCGGCTGGAAGGAAATGCAGCGCACTTCGGGTTTGAGTTCCTTCAGCCTGCGCGCTGTTCCTGTAAACGTTCCCGTTGTTCCCAGCCCCGCAACAAAGTGGGTGATCCCGCCTTCGGTCTGCTCGAAAATCTCCAGGCCCGTAGTCAGGTAATGGGCCCGCCAGTTCGCCGGATTGTTGTACTGGTTGGCGTAAAAGTATTTTCCCGGCTCGCGAGCAGCCAGTTCCCGCACCCCGCGGATGGCGCCGTCAGAACCTTCCATCGGATCGGTATATACAATTTCCGCGCCATAGGCCCTCAGAATGCGCTTGCGCTCCAGGCTTACGTTCGAAGGTATAAAGAGCTTGACGCGGTACCCGCGCGCCGCGCCGATCATAGCGTAGGCTATGCCGGTGTTTCCCGAGGTCGAATCGAGCAGTACCTTGTCCGGCGTCAGTGCGCCGGAGCGTTCCGCTTCCAGAATAATGTTCCATGCGGCCCGGTCCTTGACTGATCCCCCGGGGTTCGCCCATTCGGCCTTCGCCAGCAACTCCACTTGAGGGTAAGCCGCGCAGATTTTCCTCAGGCGAAGCAACGGAGTATTGCCGATGAGTGAAAGGACGTCCGTTGCGCGATTCAATTCCGGAAGCAAGACAACCTTTTTAGGTCCCGAAGCCATAACGTTAAGCCCTTCAGAATTTTAGGGGGTAGTGTGGGGGGGTGTCAACAACGGGGTTCAGAGTCTTTGCCTGGCGCCTGGAAATTGGGCCGGTTCCGCAATGCACCGGGGGCGGTGATGGGATTGATAGGACGATATAGGATTTCTATCTTGACGCTTTGCATGTCTTCTTCGTGCAGCTCAACAATCTGGTCGAATCCCTCGTTGCGAACGTCTTCCTTCGCCTGCTCGAAGAGGCGATACTGCTCCTCGATGACCCGTGGTCCGACCTGACGCTGCCGCTGCCGGTCGCGCTCAAGACACGTCTCAAGCGGAATATCAAACAGAAAAAGATCTGTACGGACTCGGTACTTTCGGCCAAGGTCCAGCAGGGACTTTCTTGCCCCCGGAGTTACCGCAGTTGAGTCAACAACGCACAGGCGGTTTATGGAAAGGCGCTGACCAATGAGAAAGTTCACCAGAGCAAATGTTTGCGAATGATAGCGCTGGTCAGTTTCGTCATCGCACACCAGCTTCCGGCAAAAATCCGAAGAGATGACATGTGTGGGTCGGAAGTGCCGGACTGCAAATGTCGATTTTCCACAGGCCGCTGGGCCGCATAATACTATTACCGAAGGTCGAAGCACTCGAATGGTCCGTTCCATTGTCGAAGCCATGAATAACCTCGAACGGACATTCTTGCTTTATAAACACTCTACTGACATCGGGGCAATACCCAATCCCCGTCATCAACAACAAACTGATAACCTAAATTTCGATGGCAGAAGTATCACACAGGTTGCGACGTAATGCAACAGTTTTTGGTTACAGAAGACACAAGAAATTTCAGAATTTTGTGCCAACCTGGAAAATGTTCAAGAAAATTCCCCAGAGCTAGAACGAGTTATTTCGGTTTTCGAATAGGAACGACTAGCGCGTGAAAATTTCCTGAATGCTTCGTCGGGGAGCCCGGCATAGAGAAGCTACGTAGGCTAAGGCAGGCTGCTCGTCTCTTGTGGCGCTCAGAAATTGAGCAGTTAACTACTATACAAGGAACCGGTAAGTGTCAGATGGACTTATTGTCCTTGTCCGGCCTTTTCGAGGTCGGCTGCTGCTTCTGCAACAGCGTGGGCTTCGTCTTGCAACACATTTCCTACGATGACAATCTGTTTTCCCGCTTCTTCCCACTGATGCTGTTCGATTGCTTCGCGGACTGCCGGTAATGTCTTGACGCCGTATCCGGTATAGACGCCCGGCGCGTAAAGCTCGTGCCGGTACCATGGCCGTCCGGGCAGCCCTTCCGGCGTGATGAGCTTTCGCTCGGCCTCTATAATCCGGCGATTTACTTCGGAAAGTACGGCAGGCGGCCGAGCAGCGCCACTGTTGTTCTGCATGGCTTCGATGGCCTGTTGATATTGGTCGGCACTCTGTTGGAGCGCCGCAACACCGTTGTCCAGCGGAGCGAAATTGAGGAAGGGAGGAACAGGCTGGGGCTTGGGAGGGACGTAGGGCTTTTCAGGGTCTGAGGTTGCACTGAAGACCCCTTCCTTAATTTCCGCATCGAGCTCCTTGGAATCAGCCTGGGCATCCGCCAGCGTTTTCTTGACTTCTTCCACGTAGGACCGTATCGTGTCCGTAAATTCCACGTAGTCAAAGGGCAGGATATCCGCATCTGCCAGGCGCATGACGGCTGTCCCTGCTGTCTGGGCCAGTGCGCGCTCGTATACAAATCCAGGGTCGTCATAGTGGGTGAACCAGTAGAAGTCGTCGTAGATGGAATGGTAAATGCCGGCGCTGTTGCTTTCGCCGCCGTAGCCGAGATTCAGGGAGGCGATGCCCAAATGATCGAGAAATACACTGTAGTCGGACCCCGAACCCAGGGCGCCGATTTTCAGATCCGCGCTATGGCGGAGCGACTCGCGTTCAGCGGGTGTTTTTGCCTCTCGGATCCGCAGGTCCCAGTCGCGGCGCCAGACGGAGATGTTTTTCTCAGGGTCCTGAATGTCCCGGGCAACGCCATTAATGAATTTCTGGAGCGTGTGGGAGCCTTCCATTGAAAGGTACCCTCGGCCGTTGGAGTCGCTGTTGATGTAAGCAGCCGCGTGCTCCTCGAGTTCGGCGGCGTGTTCCTCGGCCCATTCCGTTGAACCCAGCAAGGCCGGTTCCTCCCCATCCCAGGCGCAATAGATGATTGTACGCTTGGGCTTCCATCCTTGCTTCAGCAACTCACCAAAAGCGCGGGCCTCCTCAATCAGCGCCACCTGGCCGGATGTCGGGTCTTCCGCTCCGTTCACCCACGCGTCATGATGGTTACCCCGGATGATCCATTCATCGGGATAAACGGAACCGGGAATTTTCGCGATGACGTCGTAGATCGGTTTAATGTCCCAATTAAACTTAGCGACCAGATGGACCACGGCCGGGCCTGGACCTGCGTGATAGGTTATGCCCAGCCCGCCGCGCCATTCCCGCGGGGCAACCGGCCCCGCAAGCGCTTCAAGCAGCGGCTTGGCGTCTGCATAGGAAAGCGGCAACACAGGAATCTTCGTGAAGACCTTAACGTCCTTTAAGGGAAGCCTCCTGGCGTCTTTTGTTGCACCGATGCCGGGAGTCAGCGGGTCGCCGGAGTATTGCACGATGTCCATCACGCTGCCGCGTTGCACGCCTTCCGGCGGACGAAAAGGGCCGCGGGGGTAAACATCGCCGCGGAAATAACCATCGTCGTGGGGGTCGGAGTAGATCAGGCATCCGATCGCGCCGTGCTCTGCGGCCACCTTCGGCTTGATTCCGCGCCAACTGCTTCCATAGCGCGCGATTACGATGGCTCCCTTCACCGAAATGCCCATGCTGGCCAGCCGGTCGTAGTCTGATGGAAGGCCGTAATTCACATAGACGAGCGGGGCCGTCACGTCGCCGTCAATCGAATAAGCGTTATAGGTAGGAAGCTGCATCGACTTCTGATCGGATGTCGGATCACCAGCGACGGGCGGTTCCTGCAATGTGGCAACATAGCGCGTCGGCGCCACCATCTCGACTCGGCGCTCTTTGGGAGTAGGAAACAGGACGTAAAAAGTTTCGATATGCGCGTCGAGCCCGAACTCCTTGAACTTTGAAAGGATCCACTCTGCGTTCGCTTTGTCATAAGGCGAACCGACGTGGTGTGGATAGGCCGACAGCCGCTTCATGTATTCGCGCATATTGTCCGGCCGGGGAATGGCGTTAAACTTGTCCTCCCACTGCCGTTCGGTTTTGGATTCCTGCTCGGAATACCCCATCAGCCTTGCCGCATGCTCCTCGGCCGCCTTGGCCGCGAGCCCGATCGCGGTGATGCACAAAATTGCAATGAATCCTGCTCGGCGCACGAACTCCTCCCGTCCTTTGCAGTCCAGTGATCAACGCCTTCCTTCAGCCTGACGTTCGCTGATGAACCACACTCCGGAATCTCAATCTATTGTGACCAACGAAGGCCGATGGTAGCAAATCAGTCACTTTGGTACAAGCGGATTGCCGGCCTGCATGGATGAGTCTTTGCATGGCGACCATATATGCGGCGTTGCGGAACTGTGCGGGTTTCCTCGTCAACTGACAGTCTCGGCGGTGTAGCGCGCGATAAGCCCGGTGCGGATAGCCTGGCGATAAACGCCGAGGAAACTCCGGCAGGCGAGAAGGAGGGTCAACAATGTCAGGCCGGCACAGATGGCCATTGAAGCATATGAAACGCCGCGGCCCTCAACAATCTGACGCATCCCTTCAAAGACGTACGAGGGCGGCATCAGGCGCGCCAGCCACTGGACCGAAGATGGAAGCGCCGATACCGGATAGAAGACGCATGCCAGCGGCGAGATCAGCGCCGGAATGGGCCAGATCAGCCATTCCGCAGCGGGTCCCCATCGCAGCACGATCGCAGCGCCGAAGATGCCGAGGGCGATGCCAAAGAGGAAGAGCATCAGCAGAAACGGCACAAGCATCAAGCCATAGACAAACAATGAAAGTCCAAAGGCCGCTGTTGCCAATAGAACCATCATCGCCAGCACAACCAGGCTGGTCGCGATGCTGAAGAGTATCAGACCTGTAAGATATTCGGCGATTGAAAGCGGCGTGGCAAAGATATTCAGGAAATTTCGCGACCACACATCTTCCATAAAACCGATGATCACACCGTGAAGCGCTCGCACAAGAAAGTCCCAAAGGACGATGGCGCCCAGAAGCATCGGCATGAAATTAAGGTGGGAAGAAGACACCGAGTTCAGATAACGGCTGATAAAACCCCACAGAACGATGTCGACGGCCTGCCAGGCAAAGAGGGGCACGATTCTGGCAAAGCTGCCACGCAGCAGATAGAAGAGGCGAAGAAGGACGGCGGAAATCCGGCGCACACGCACGAGCATGCTTCGTTAATCCTCCAAAGTCAGCGGCTCACGGGCGACCGCCACGAACAGGTCCTCGAGCGTTGCTTTTCCGTACTCGCCGGGCAAAGTCTTTGGATCTCCTTCCAGCAGAATTTTGCCATGTGAAAGAAACAGCACGCGGTCGCAGACTTCGGTTACTTCATACATGTTGTGCGAGGTCCACAGCACGCCCACTTCTTCCTTGATTGCAAACTCCCGTATGCGCGAACGAATCTCGCGCGCGCTGGCAGGGTCCAATGAAGCCGTCGGTTCGTCCAGCAACAGCAGGCGAGGACGATTGATCATAGCCTTGGCCAAAGCGACGCGGGTTTGCTCCCCGGAGGAAAGCACGCCGCATTTCGTGTTGCGAAACGGCTGAAGATCAAATTCACGGAGCAGTGTTTCAACGCGCTCACTTGCGGCCGAGAGACCATACAGCAGCGCAAACACGCGCAGGTTCTGCCGCACGGTGAGATTCCCCGGGAGCGGCGCATAAACCGCCGTGAAATTTGTGCGTTCAAGGGCCTGATGACGATGGGTGACAAGGCTCTTGCCGTCGATGGTTACGCTTCCGGCGCTAGGCTCGAGAACGCCAAGGATCATGCTGATCGTTGTTGTCTTTCCGGCACCGTTTGGACCCAGCAGGCCGAGTATCTCGTGGCAGCCCACCTGGAAGGAAACTCCATCCACCGCCAGTGTGCCATCGTACTCCTTGCTCAGCCCGGACACGGTGAGAATAGCGGAGTCGGTTCTTATGCTGTTATCGGAAGAGCGCATACCGATGGCTTCAGATACCACAACCCTGCCAGTCTGCCATTCAATCGATCTCCCATGCAAACGATGACCTGCAAGGGTGAAGTCGAAGTGCCGTTTTGGCGTCCATTCTGATCATCTGCCAGTTTCCCAGTTCACGACAAAGCTTTCCGCGGCTTTCACAGTCCCCTTGAGGTATGCTCATTACATAGCGTTATGAACAATGGGAGGATTGTGGCTTGGGCCAGCGGGGTCGGCAACGGACGGCGGATAAACGGAAAACAAATGAGCGCAAAATTCCTGGCTGTGGTCGAAGACATCTTCTTTCTCGCGAAAATCCAGCAAACCGCCCGGCAATTGGGCCTTGCTGTCGAGGCCGTGCAACCAGACGCCTTAAAAGCCCGGCTGGAGGATGAGAACGCCGCTGCGGTTCTGCTGGATTTGAACCACCGCTCAGGCAAGGCCATCAGCCTGATCGAGTCTCTCAAGGGCGGACCCTCCACGCGCTCGGTTCCCGTGATTGCATTTCTCTCCCACGTGCAGGGCGAACTGGCGCAGGCGGCACGATCCGCCGGATGCGACCGCGTTATGGCGCGGTCAGCCTTCAGCCAGCAATTGGCCACGATTCTTCGTGATCTGTCGAAAGAGGTTCCGGGGAATTGATCCATTGCTTGAGTGATTGAGCTGTCCAGGAGACTGCAGAATTCGCTCATTACGGTCACGGCTGAATTACAATGCTGGAAAACTGCGTCAGCCGGCGAGGCGATTGGAAATGGAAAATAACCTGTGGGCGGGACAGGGCGGGTTTGCACGGGCGTTTTTGCTGGTAATTCTTGTCTTTGTTTTGTATTTTGTTGCCCGCGTCGTGGAGCCTTTCTTTGCTCCGTTGGCGTGGGCGGCGATCCTGGCGACGGTTTTCTATCCTGTATTTCAGAGGATGGCGCGCGCTCTCCGTCGGAAGGAACTTGCCAGCGGCCTGGCCTGTCTCATTCTCTCCGTTGCCATCGTGCTTCCCGCTCTTCTGGTCGTTATTCTCCTTGCCGGGGAATCTGTGGCGGCATACAAATCTCTGCAACACACGATTACAAGCGGTACACCCGCGAAGATTGCCGCTATTCAAAATTCCGCCACCTACCAGAGGTTCATGGAACGGCTCGATCAAATGGGTCTGCCGCCACCGGATTTCGCAGATGCTGCCGAGAGGGCGTTTCGAGCGGTCAGCCGGTACCTGGTAACATCGAGCGCATCGATCCTCTCAGGTCTGGTCACTTTCATTATCCGCTTTGTCGTTATGCTTCTCGGGCTGTATTACTTTTTTCTATACGGACCTGATATCCTGCATGAACTGCTTACTCTTATTCCTTTGCGCCCGAAGTATCAAAACCAAATCATTCAGAAATTCATCAGCATCGTCCACGCTACGTTTACCGGAAGTCTTGTCGTGGCTCTGGTTCAGGGGGCTCTGGGTGGGCTTGGTTTCCTGATTTTCAGTCTGCCGACACCGCTCCTGTGGGGAACGTGCATGGCGCTGGTCTCGCTGATCCCCGTAGTCGGGACGGCATTGATCTGGGGTCCCGTCGTGATTTATTACCTGCTGAGCGGCTCGATCATAAAAGCCCTGTTGATGCTCCTCTATTTCTCCGTTGTTGTGGGTACGGTGGACAATGTCCTGAAGCCAATTCTGATTCGTCGGGGAGTGGAAATCCACACGCTCTGGGTATTCATCGGTATTATTGGCGGAATCAGCGTTTTCGGCTTCCTGGGTGTGGTGCTCGGTCCGTTCCTTTTCACCGTCCTGATCATTTTGCTGGATATCTACAAAGTGGAATTCAGCAGTGCTGCGGCGGACAATCCAGGTCCTTAAAGCCCGAACAGTTGAAAGAAGTTACATCAAACCAACTGGCATATAAGTCATTCCACCGCATTGTGCCCCCGAATCGCTGCCCGCAAAGGCATTCTTACAAGCCTTAGTCTCCTCCCGAATGCCGGTTGGACCGAGCCTGGTTTCAATTGACCTTATCCGAAGCCACTTGCTAAGATAAAAAACCAGAACGATGGGGGAAGGCCTGTGGATCGATATACACGCCATCAACTAAAACATGACGATTTTCAGGAAAGAATGGATGCTCTCCAGGCCTTTGCCGAAGAGCACTTGAAGCAAATCGTCCTGATTGCGGCGGCCGTGATTGTGGTATCGGGTGCCATCTGGGGGATCAGAACTTACAACGCCCGCCAGGAAGCCGCTGCAAACGCAGCCCTGCAAAACGCCATTACAACGTTCCAGGCTTACGTGGGAAGCAGCCAGGAGAGCGCCCTGATGGGCCTTGGAGAAAGTTTCCCGACTGCCAGGGACAAATATCAAAAGGCGCTCGCTCAATTTTCCGAGGTCGTCAGGAAATATCCGCATACCAGGGCCGCCGGATATGCGCTGATCCAGATGGGGATTTGCCAATCGCAACTGGGCAACGACGCCGTTGCTATCAAGACTTTGCAGGATGCCGCCAGGACATCCGATAAAGATATTGCCTCTGAGGCGCGGTTCGCACTTGCCGGGGTATTGGCAAAGACTGGAAAGACGGAAGAGGCTGCGAAGATCTATCAGGACCTCGCAAATAATCCTACAACCGTCGTGCCGCGCGCCACAGCACTCCTGGCCATGGCGGACGCATATCGGGCCACCCAGCCGAAGCGTGCTCGCGAAATTTACGAGCAGGTCCAGAAAGAGTTCGGGTCGGACACGGTGATTGCCGACGCCCTCAAGCAGCAACTTTCCACATTGTCGCAATAGCCCTTAACACATCGCTGAAAGACGATTTTACGCTTGGCATCGTGAGCGCCGCAAACAATCCCAGTATTTATTTTCAGAGAAATACGGAGATGCTCCGCCCGGCTCAGCATGACAGTTTGGCATTTTCCGGCAACCAGTTAAGTTTGTGATTTTGGGTATCCGCATCCGCGCTTTTTATTCAGGATACATTCGCTTCGCAAGCAGCCTCCACCCGGTGCATTTCGTGATAAAGTCCCATCGGAAAAAGCCGTCTTGCCTGCTGCGAGGAGGAACCGTCGCTGATGCCTGAAGTTGCAAGGGAAACGATCGATACCGACGTTCTGATCGTCGGCGCAGGCCCCGCCGGGCTCAGTTGTGCCCTGCGCCTGACCCAACTGATCGAGCAGGGGAAGCAGAAATCCGGCACCGGGCCCAGATTGTTGCCGGAGAATATCTACGTTCTCGAAAAGGCCGCCGAGATAGGGGGTCACTGCCTCTCCGGAGCGGTTCTTGACCCTCGCTCATTGCGCGAACTCGTTCCTGACTTCGAATCAAAAGGCGCACCGCTCGATTGTCCCGTGAAAGATGATTCCGTTTATTTTTTTACTCGCTCAGGCCAATGGAAGTTGCCGATCGTTCCGCCGTTCCTTCAGAACCACGGAAACTACATTGTTTCGCTCAACCGGCTGACAAAGTGGCTGGGAGGTTTGGCCGAAGCCGCAGGAGTGAGCCTGTTTCCAGGCTTTGCGGGCGCAGAGATTCTATACGACGGAGAGCGCGTGGCAGGAGTGCGCACCGATGATAAAGGAGTCGACCGGAACGGAAATCCGAAACCCAATTTCCAACCGGGATACAACATTCGCGCGAAGGTGACTGTGTTTGCGGAAGGTACGCGCGGTTCGTTGACCAAACAGCTTATCCAAAAGAAAAATCTCGATAGTCAGGCGAACCCGCAAGCTTATTCACTGGGTGTGAAAGAGTTGTGGCAGATTCCCGCCGGGCGCATTCGCCGAGGCCAGGTGATCCACACGGCCGGCTGGCCGCTCGGTTTGCGGCAGTTCGGCGGCGG
Source organism: Terriglobia bacterium (assembly GCA_035652895.1). GTDB lineage: Bacteria > Acidobacteriota > Terriglobia > UBA7540 > UBA7540 > SCRD01. The sequence goes on along the minus strand of DASRCX010000026.1, from coordinate 4,984 downwards.
ATTTATTTACGCGCTGGAAGAGACCCTGTTAGCGGTCGGCCTTGTTGCGGGGCTTGACTACGAAGACCCGAGGTTTGACGTCCATGATTCCTTCCAGCTTTTTAAGACGCACCCCTTTGTGAAGGGACTGCTTGAGGGCGGGGAGATGCTCCGATATGGAGCAAAGACAATTCCCGAGGGCGGTTACTTCTCCATTCCCGCAACTGTGGCGGACGGCGCTCTGATTGTCGGAGATGCCGCCGGCTTCCTGAATGCTCAGCGGCTGAAGGGAATCCATCTCGCCATCAAGTCCGGCATGCTGGCGGCGGAGACGATTTTTGAAGCGCTGCTGCGAGGGGACTGCTCCGAGGCGGCGCTCAAACAATTTGAGGCGAAATGGCGCGCAAGCTGGGTCCGGGACGAGCTTTGGAAAGTCCGCAATTACCGCCAGGGATTCGAGCACGGCTTCATTTCCGGTGTGCTGCATGCAGGGCTCCAGATGCTTACCGGCGGGCGCGGCCTGCGGGCGCGATATCCATTGCCGAAAGACCACGAGCATATGGAGCATCTCAGCGACTTTGCAGACACGCCGATGATGCGGGCCAAACCCGACGGCAGGCTTACGTTTGACAAGGTCAGTGACGTGTTCCGCTCCGGCACGCACCATGAAGAAGACCAGCCGTGTCACTTGAAGGTTGCGGACTTTGACATCTGTAACCACCGCTGCCCCATGGAATTTGGCAATCCCTGCCAGTATTTCTGCCCGGCGGCTGTTTATGAAATGGAGGAGGCCGCCGACAGCCCAGGCCGACGGCTGAAGATCAACGCCTCGAATTGCGTGCATTGCAAGACGTGCGACATCGCTGATCCTTATGAGATCATTACCTGGACGACACCCGAGGGGGGCGGCGGCCCGCAGTATGATCAGATGTGATTCATGGGCAGTCTAAGCGTAACGAGGGGTATTCCATGGCGGATGTATCCGAAAGATTTGTGGCAGAAGCGGGCGTGCCAACCGAAGATAAATCCCGCGAGAACAGCGTCGAACTCGCGGAGAATCCGCGTGAGTTTACGCTTTGGCAGCGATTTCAGATCTTCGTTGCAAGCTGGCTCGGCTATCTCGCGGTTCTTCTGATCGGGCGAACGCTGCGCTGGCACGTGGAAGGCTGGGAAAACTGGGAAGCAGCGAAAAATGCCGGGAAGGGTATCATCTACACCTTCTGGCACCGCGAGATTTTTTCCGCCTGCTGGTTCTGGCGGCACCGGGGCATCGTCGTAATGACCAGCCAGAATTTTGACGGCGAGTACATCGCGCGCATTATTCAGAAGCATGGCTACGGCGCGTCCCGCGGGTCGAGCAGCCGAGGCGCCGGGCGCGCTCTCGCGGAAATGGCGCGCTGCCTGCGGTCCGGGCGCGACGCGGCGTTCACGATTGACGGCCCGCGCGGGCCGAGGTTTGTTGCCAAGCGCGGTTCGGTGATCCTTTCGCGTTCGACTGGGGCGTCGATTCTATGCTTTCATGTGGCGCTCAAGAGCGCTTACGTCTTCAGGAAAACCTGGGACCAGACCCAGGTTCCTTATCCTTTCAGCCGCGCTGCGGTCTTTATTGCGCCGCCGATTATCGTCCCGGAAGATGCTTCAGAGGATGAACAGAACCGGAAACAGGGGGAAGTGCAAAGGGCGCTGGATGACTTGCGCCGGCGCGGAGAAGATTGGGTTGCCGCAGGCTAAGGCGGCGTAGCATGCTGTACCGGTGATCTGTGCTCACCCGCCGACCACGAAGCCCACAGTACGCCCCTGAAATTTGGATTTACACACAGTACCTGATGGGCTGCCGCAGTCCCATCGCGTTGACAGAGGTTTTATCGCTGTGCCTGCTGCTGCGAAGGGTTTTCATTGTACCGCGTCAGATAGGGAATGAGCGGTGTTACCTCGAATGGCATCTTGTCTTTGGCTGAAATCAGGCTCACCGGCTTGGACTTCATCAGGCGGATATCGTCATTCCAGGCATTCACCTTGATCCTTGCACCGAGCGGCAATGCCGCTATCTGGTCAAGCGAATTCGGTTCGAGCTTCGGTGCGCCTTGCAACAGTTGCGCCATTCTGATCTGCTGATGTTTGTCGATCATCCGGTCGCCCAGGTGCGCGCCAAACAAATTGGGCGTCTCCGGAGCTATTTCAGCGAGTGCCTCCAGGAAGAGTCCGGCCTTTCCCAGTTTGTCCTTATAGGGCGAGTTATCAAGAAGCTTGATTGCTTCTGCATCCGCCGCCTCCTCGTCCTGTTGGGTTCGGGCGAAGTCGAACCGCTTCAGCAGTTGTGAATCGGGCACCATCATCCGGTCGTAAAAAGCGTACTTGGTGTTGACGGTGTCTCCCAGCTTAATATGGGCCAGTTCATGGGCCAGTACCATGGCCAAACTGGCCTCATCGGGCAGGGTATCAATCAGGCCGCGGCTCAGAACTATCGTGTTGCCGACCGTGAAAGATTCCAGAGGATACGTCATGAGGACCCGGCAGTGTACCGGGGGCAGATTGTCCAGGTGGTTGGTAACGATCAGGTTGTTCACCACGGTTTCAAGCACTTTGTCCACGGGTCCAGGCGGAGCGATCAGCCCACCTTTTTGCAGCCGGTTCAGGACATTTTCCTCCGCCTCACTGCGCCAATCGCGTTCGCTTTCGAGCGGAGATTTATCGTGCGATTCGGCACTTGCGTCATCCACCTGTGATTTTGAGTCCACGAGTATCTGCGTCAGTTCCTCATCCGGCGTCACACTCTTGAGGACGTAACCCCACAGGCGCGTTTGTGATCTGAAGCCCAGATGGGGAACGCCATAACCGGCAAGGTCGGATTCTTCGCTGTAAACGTAAACGGGCAGCCAGAGATCGGGCTGAAGGTTCTCCCTCCAACTGTCAAAGTGGAAGGTAAAGTTGCTGTGCTTTCCATAAGTTCCGTTGATGCGGACAATGTGATAGCCCTGGTCCTCCACCCAGATGCGTCCTTCAAAAAGGCCATTTCCAGCCTTTTCGCGCGGCCTGACGTCAAAAACCAGGCAGCGGACCTGGCCCAGGAATTCCCGGCCTACAAACTCAAACTGATAATGCTCAAGGTCAAAATGCTCAGGATCAATAAAGATGGGCTCCGCAAACGATCCCGGCGCAAATCGAAAGGAGAGCAGGTCAAGAACGGGCCCGTAGAGCAGCACCTTGCTCATGATGCCACGCACAGTGAGACCCCTGGACGGCAGGAAAGACTTCTCGACCACGCCGTTCTTCACTTCCAGCCGCCCAAGGAAATAATCGTCTCCCACAATCCTGGTTGTGCGGTCTTTGTCCGTGTGGATTTCCTGTATGTATGTTTCAACCCGGGGACTGTATCTGCTGTATGCCGTCACGAGATGCTTTTCCTGCGAGACGATCTTTTCAAGAGCCTGGCGTACAACCGGTGATTCCTGCCCGGACTGCTGAGCGATCAGAGGCGCGGCGCCAGCCAGGGCAGTCAACAGCACACTTATCGAAATCTGCTTTATTGTGTTCATGCGTTCCCCCACTTCAATAAGCGAGCTGAAAGATAATGTGGACCAGGGCCGTGGAATCCACCGGCCGTCCGTTGCGTTCAGCGGGCTTAAACTTGATTTGTTCTGCCGCCTGGACTGCCGCTTCGTCCATTCCGTGGCCAAGCCCTTGCTCAACTTTCAGCACACGCAAACTCCCGGAAGCCTGGAAAAGCACGCTCAGGATGACCTGCCCTTCGATGTGAAGGCGGCGCGCTTCAGGCGGATAAATTGGGTCGGGCTTTGAGAGAATGACAACGGGCTTGAACGCCGCAGTTTCTGCTGCCGCGCGCCTTTGGGGAGCCTTGTCGCTCGCGACCACACTTCCAAATCCGCTTTGTTGCACGCTTTGTGGGGCTTCTCTGCTGGCACGCCCTCCCGTAGCTGTCCCGATTCCATTTCCGAATCCAGCACTTGCAACAACGCCGCGAACACCGTGCGCGCCGCCGGTCCCGTTGCCCTGGCCCGGGCCGGAAGGCAGGTCGAATGAGCCAAGCTGCGCAATATGGTTGTGGCTGTCTGCTGCCGGATTATTAGGAATCCCGTTCTCCGCGCCGAACCCTCCCGTCTGGACCTCGTGCAGAGGCCGCTTGACGGTTGCTTTTGCCATACTTCCCGGATTGAACTCTCCGACATGGAGCGTGGCGATCTCGCGCTTGGGTAATGGCCGGGGCGCCGCCGCCGCTGTGAAGGATTCGAGGGGCTTCGGAGCGGGCGGTACGTTTGGAAGCTCGATCTTCGGCTGCGTGATTTCGGGGACCTTGAGGCGCGCGACCTCGGGCGGTTTTTGAATCTGTCGCTGTTCGAGCTTCGGCACGACGGGTTTTGGCATCAACGCCTGTCGTGGAATCGGCCTTTCCAGCAAACGGGGAGCTTGCCTGACAGGCTCCGGCGGAGGGGTTGTGCGGAAGTAAACGACGTCTTCTTCTTTAGGGGTTCTGGGGACGGGACTGGGCTGCAGGCTCATCAAAGCCCAGAGCATGATGGCGACCGCGAACGCCTCAAAAATCGGGCTGAAACCAAGCGCGAGTCGCCGGCGCCGGCGCTCTTCCGGCAGTGGTTCCAACAGGCTGAACCGGGGAACTGCTGAGACACGGAGGGTCAGCTTCTCGTCGCCGCCAGCGATATTAGCGTCCGAATCGCGGGGTTGGGCGGGAAAACGTTGCCCCTCTGAGGGTTTGTCGAATGCCAGCCTTGCTCCCAATGCAACCGCCTAATGGACCAAGCATCCCCACAGGACTTTTCGTCCGTTTTCCCCCACCTGATTAGGCTTTTATCATAATTCTCTTAAGGCCGCAAGCAGATAGTTAGCGTGTGTCATTAGCACATCAAATGTCCGGTTGAATTAGCACGTGATCTGTCCGCTGAAGGCGGGGAGAGGATCGGGCATTCTGTCGGAAAGGAGGCAGAATGCGACGATACTCGGAAGCCGCCTGGGGGCGGGCGATGAAAGT
>DASRCX010000025.1:0-4336 GCA_035652895.1 Terriglobia bacterium | reverse complement strand
CACGGCAGACTTCTACGGTACACACACCGGCCAGGGCGTCGGCTCCACAACCACGTCCACCTGGGGCACTCTCCAGCAGTGGAAGCCCCACAGCTTCAATTGCCCAGACACCGTCTTCCACCCCGGTGGCGGCGACAACGTCACTCCGACCGTAACGATCGGCAACTTCTCGCAGAACCCAATCCTGCAGGGTTCCACTGCAACCGTGACGGTAACGGTTAATCCTGCCGCAACGATTGCTCTCGCCATTACAACGAGCGCCTCCGGCTCGGCGACGTTCGATAGCCAAGGGGGCAGCACTACGAAAGTGATCTCCGGCACGACGACCGTCACGATTTACGGCGCTGCCGCCAGCAGCAGCACGGGTGATCTCTTACTTACCGCCAGCTATTCTGGCACCGCGCTGACCTACGGTTCATTCAGCGTGACAAGTGGAGTTTGCACTCTGACGAACGAGAGTGATACGGGCTCGGGTATAAAAGCGTGCCCGAGCACCGTTACGCTGCAATCTACTTACACTGTCCAACAGTACTGCCCCACCTGCCAGGTCCAATGCACCAGCGTACATACTGACGGAACGTGGACTCCCACGAGCGGGTGCTCAGCGGTTACCCAACACCTTGGCAATACTCTGACAGGAAATGAGGTCACGAAGGCAACTGGAACTTTCTCACCTACTGATTGCAATTGGCATTACGCGTATTTCGTAACGACCGTAAGAAATGCGCAGAACGTGGTTACGAACAACACCGGAGCGAGTATCGGTCTCAAATGCACGGCTTCTCCGAGTGGGAATCCGTGCCCGTGATTGGGGCGAGGCTATAATGTTGCGACAAAACTACATCGTGTGTTTTCTCCTGTCGTCAGGACTCTCCTGTTTTCCCACCAGACTTCTTGCTCAGGATCAAGTGCAGGAACCGCCCCGCATCATCGCTGCTCAGCCGGACAATGCAATAACGACGCCAGGCGCCAAAGTTACCGTCATTGGTGCTAATTTTCCTGCCGACGCCACGGTCTATTGCGGCGGATTGCGGGCCAGAACTACTACAGTTCTGAATTCCGGGGCAATGCAGATGGTGACCCCGTATCTTCGCCCGGGAAGCTACAAATTAGATTTGAAGTTCGGTAGCGCGGTCATTCACTCTGATGCAACCTTCACGGTCCAGCCCGCCGAAGTGGACGCCAAGATCGACCAAGCCGAAGCGTTAGTTCACGAGAAACGAATCGAAGCAGCCCTCGGTGTCTTCGAGAGCATTTCATCAACTGATCCGGACTACGATGTCCGAGCTTATGCGCACTACCGGGCAGCGCAACTCTATTTGGCGCTGGGTGACTATTGGGCTGCGGGCGAACAAGCAGGCTTAGTCTGGGATCCAAAAGTTTCGATGGGGGTCCAGTCCTCCTGGCAATATCGCTTGCTATCTGACCAACTCACATACGCAATTTCGCGAGGTGATCAAAACACCGACTTTGCAGTTGCTGACGGGGACATAAAATGGGATCTCACGGAAAGCGCAGAACCGCGCTTTTGGCGCGCACTGATCAGCGCGCGGTTCGGAAAGATGGAACAGGCGAAATCCGATCTGAAGTTTATTTTGGCAGCCGACGGCGAAAATGCCGCTTACAAAGCCCTCGGGGCGTACATCGCAGCCCTGCAAGGTGACAAGGCCGCGCTAGATGCATTTCGCAGCCAATCGGCGAAGGTAACCGACTGGCGGGCCCTTCGCCTACTCGGGCAGGCAGCTTACATGTTGGGCGACCGGCAGCTTGCGCAAGAGTGGTGGGGTGCGCTGCCCAAAGAAGCCGTCGTATGGGCCAAGCTCGACTACCTGGCCGGGGACAAGCACGTCGCGTACGGTCAGCTGCGCGTAGGCGCAGCGCTCCTGGCGGAATGCGCAGCCGTAACACCCGACTCCCGCGAAGGCAAACAAGCCAAAGAACTGCTGGCTAAGCTTGAAACCTAGGGACAGACGGGATGTTTCCCAGTTTCTTCCTTCCCTCCTCGCCCTCCGCAATTATTGCTCAAAATGGCAGCCCCGTTTGTTCGCGAGGCCGCCCCACCCGCGTGGACGACCGCCTTTCTGTGGCACTAGCCGTCGTCCCGTTGTTGCCTCCAACGATCGGACAAACGGCCCATCAACCAATGGCCTGCCCGCGTGCGTGCTCTTACGAATGGCACGCAGCTCGGCTTCTCTTTCGCCGGAGCTCACGTATTCCTGCCAACTTGCGCTGCACCAGCGCCTCGCCCAGGCGGCCATACTCAAGCAAGCCTCCGCCGGCCTGCTGCCGCAGTGCGCGCCGGCGCTCGACCACTCCCAATCTTGCGCCTCCTTCACCAAGCCCGCCCGCACAGGATTCCTTTCGGTGTAGCGCAAGGCGATCCACAGATGCGCGTCGTCCAGCGGGCAGGAGTAGAAGCGTCCCTGCCAGACGTGCCCACTGGACTGATGCGCGGCATTCCAGTACGACGCATAACGTCCGTGCGTGTTCTTCAGCGCCAGGGCCAACGAGTCCGCACGGTGCGGAACAACGATCAGGTGCACGTGGTTGGACATGAGGCAGTAGCCGAGAAGACCCAGTCCGTGGAGGTTCACCTAGCGCCGCAGCAGTTCGAGATACACCTGCCGTTCGCCGTCCGCCGCCAGCAGGAATTGCCGCGCGTTTCCGCGCTGCGTCACATGATGCGGAACATTTACGACAGCGATACGGGAAAGCCGCGCCATCACCAGGCGAGAATATCAGCAAACGTCCCGTCTGTCCCCCGGGTTTCTCAACGGTAGCTAGCCACGGGCGCATCCGTCCGAATTTGGTGCGATGTTCAGCTTCACCTTTGCTCCCTGGCAGATGTCGCGTTTGCATTTCGATGGACACGGATTCATTTGCTGTAGCGGGGGCGCGACACCACGTCTGATATTCGGCGCAAGACTATTCGTGCCCCATATCGGTGCTTCTTGCCGTAGCCCTTGTCTGACCCTACGTCTATCCGTTTGTGGTTGCGCCACACATAGGCAACATCAAAACGGCCTTCATAGGTTGCCTCGACGTTCTTCCCCTTTCGAACTTCTTCAAAAAACTTATTGAACGCGTCATCGCGAAGCAGATCAAACCCCGGCGCAGGCTTTACCTGATCTGGGTAGACAACGATTACCTGCGCCCAGGAAGAGCACGCCTTGTTTGTGAAGTCCTCGATCCAAAAACCCTTTCCCATTTCGCTAGCGTGAACAGCAACCATTTTTCCGGCGTACTTTTCGGGCTGTTCCGCCAGCTCACAAAGAGTCGCCTTGATAGGGGCATTTTCTTGCTCCGCATGTGCGCGCCCCAGCACGGTGTAGAAAGCGAGCAACAGGACACAGAAAAAGAGCGCCCTTCTCATTGCGGCCCTCCTGGTGTAGGAACAACCGGGGCCGGAACTGTGTCTGGATGTATCGCGTGCTGAATTGCCTGCTCACGAGTCTTCTCCACTGGGAACTGCTGCTGATCTACGGTCAGCCAACTGTTGTTCCACAACTGGAAGGGACGGTCATTGTTGTGCAGTCCCTCGTACGTGACCGACTCAGTGAAGTAAGCTGCGTGCTCACCGTGCATCCCCAAGAAACTCAGAACGCTTGGTCCGCCGCCTGCATGCGTGCCTTCGTGCGTGGTTACGCCAGCATCGAGAGCTGCCGACTCTGACGGGTTTAGATTCCAGCCACTCTTGACCGAATCGACGGCATCGTAGTTTATCGTGATGTTGTTCCCAACCGTTCTTCCAAGGTTCGGATTTCCGTTTTTATCGACGCCGGCATCACCGAAGTTGATTTTGATGTTGCCTTTGCCTTCCTCGCCGAGCTTGGTGAGTGTCTTCTGCAGCTGCTTCGCCTCTTTCGAGTTTGGATCGAGACCTTTCAGAGCTTCCTGGGCCTTCGTAATGGAATCCCTAAATCTCTGCTGCTCGGCTTTGCACTTGTCTGCATCACCGGAGCAATTACCCCACACATACAGCCCAAACGGATCGGTATATCGCAGCGGATTGTTGAGGACGTAGGAGTACCGGTTCCAGCTCTGCGGGTCCCAAGGATGGCCCGAGTTGAGCAACGGATCGGGCGTCATGAACCTGCCAAGGCTTGATCCGAAATACCTTGCACCGAAGTCATCCAGTCCTGATTCGGGGTCGCGGCGCTGGCCGATGAAGTTGATGGCGCTTTGGCTGATGCCGTAGCTGGTGTTCCATTGCAGAGCGTCGCCGAAGGGGAGACTGGTGCTGGTGGACCAACTGCTGTAGTTGGTATCGAAGCGCGCCCGCTCGGTGCCCAGGTGATCGGCGTGGTCGATGTACTGGTTGCCGTCCCAGGAGGTT
>DASRCX010000024.1:0-2208 GCA_035652895.1 Terriglobia bacterium | reverse complement strand
GCAGAAGACCATCGAAGTGGTTCAGCGGCAACTCAATGCGATGCGGGCTGACCTCTTCGAAGTAGGCGCCTACAAAGCGGCAGCTCAGACCAGCGCGCGCGAACCGGAAATGATTTTGCGCACATGGGATCGTCAGACTGTACTGGACTCGATTCCCTGGCTGCGGTTTCAAAACGCTCAGGGCCGGAATGTCTACATTCGGCCCAAAGGCGAGCATTCCTTGAGCTTGGTCGATGATTTGAACGCCTCCGCGATTCAACGCATGAGAGCAGAGGGTTTCACGCCGGCCCTTGTCATCGAGACTTCGCCCGGCAATTTTCAGGTGTGGCTCAATCACGGCAGAACTCTTCCGAAGGATGTTTCGACCGCAACAGCCAGAGCGTTGGCGGAGCGTTTTGGCGGAGACAGAGGCGCGGCTGATTGGCGGCACTTCGGCCGACTTGCCGGGTTCTCGAATCGGAAAGCAAAATATCGCCGCGAGGATGGCCTCTACCCGTTTGTCAGGCTGCTCGAAGCAACAGGGCAGGTCTATCCGCAGGCGAACGAATTCATCGCGCACGTAGAGCAAAAACTCGAGGCCGCAAAGATCGAAGCCGAACGGCGCAGGAGCATTGTCCCTGCCCAGAATGGAACACCGGCCAGGCTGAGAAGCATTGCCGATTTCCGAAGCGCGCCTATGTACGCCGGAGACGGTAATCGTATTGACCTGGCCTACGCTGTTTACGCGCTCTCTCATGGCGTCCCCGAGCCAGAGGTCCGCGCCGCGATCGCAAGCCGCGATCTCTCGCACAAGGGCAATGAGCGGCGCCAACTCGATTACATCAATCGCACTGTGAAGAAGGCATACGAGCGAGTCGGGATTGTTTCCCGCACTCGGTGATCGCAGCATGCTACTGAACTGGTTCAGTTCATGAGCGAATACAGGAGAACCGCGAATATCGCCAGGAATAGAATCACGGTCAGGCGGCCCAGTCGCCCGCCGCGTGTCCACAACCAGGTTAAGAAGAATAGATGCCGCATGGCTCCTCCATCTTGTGATAGGCGCTTGCTGTGGTCCTTGGATCACCATGATCGTGATATCCAGCCAGCCACGAAGCCACAAACAAATAGCAGCGCGGCGGTGACCCAGGCTGCCATCAGCCACGGCCATGCGATCTGCTTCGCATTCCTTTGCGGAACACTCCCCAGCACGCCGGGCATTCCAGTCGTCGAACTTACCTGTGCGCCAAATTCTCGGCGCAGCGCGGCGGTTGCTTCCTTCAGCTCTTGCGCAAAAGCTGCTCCCGAGCGGATTTGGATGCGTTCGGCCGCGGACGCGAATTGCCGGAGCATGGTTTCCAGCTCATTCGTAAACTTCTTTCCACTGTCTTCAAGAACCAGTTCAAGAAGCGTCGCAGCGGCCATGAGGGGATCGTCGGGCTTCACGCAGATTCCGTGCCGCGCGGTAATTTCCGCGGCGATGCGTCGATAGTCCAGACTAGCCGGGGGCGTGCTCATGCCGGGAATATGCGATCGAGCTGGTCAAACAGGTCACGCTGGACGAGCTTCAGACGCTGCTTGGCCATGACGTGAAATTCCGGCGCGGCGATGGCTTCCTCGAACGTCAGCTTGCGCGAGATCATCTCCTCCATGTCGCGGCCGAAGGTGTCCTGGTTCCGCTTGAGGATCACGACCGCGCCATGGACCTTGTCCGCGCTATCGCGATATGCGGCCATTTCTTGGAACGTCTTGCCCTCAGCTTCGACCCTGCCGAAAAACTCGTTGATCCAAACCACCAGGTTCTGGTCCCGTGCCGAGTCTGCGAGTTCTCGGAATCCGTTCAGCGTGTCCATCAAGGCTTGGCCGCCGGTGATGACGGTGTGCACGAAGACGCGCCGTCCTGTCGAGTGCAGGAATTCGAATGCGCTGTTCTCCAGCAGATAGTGCCAGAGCGGGAGAAACGTGGAGGCGCCGCTATCGACCACGAACGTAGTGCCGCGGTCGTTCAGGAATTTTTCCATCAAATGGTCGAAGCAGCGCTGGTCGATCCGGTTATGTTCGTCCCGAAGGTTGATGCGTTCGGCGCTAAGGGCCGAGTATTGGGCGAGGGTTCGATTGACCGGGTCCGTATCCACGCAGTGAACTTTGCGTCCGCCGGAGCGGAGGTATTGCGCCAAGATGGAAGCCACCAGGCTTTTCCCGACACCGCCTTTCCCCTGAAGCGTGAGG
>DASRCX010000023.1:0-7280 GCA_035652895.1 Terriglobia bacterium | reverse complement strand
GGCAGGACGTCTTTCTGAAACGTGACCGGCGCCGCGGCGGCGCTGGCGACCATCAGGAATCCGGCGATCGGAAGGTGTTTATGCATGACAGCCCTCACTCCTTCGTGCTGAAGACAATGATAGTACGGCGGGCGGATTCCGGGCCCTTCTAGATATAGTTTGGGTTGGGAACACGGTCGGTGGTTCCCTGTAACAGAGGAATGCTGCGATTTGCGCTTTTTCTCGGGTGCTGAACTTCCGGAGGCTATTGCTTACAAGCACCGGCAGGCGATCCTCGATTCGTTCTTGGTGCAGAGCGAGTGACTGTACGCTCACCGGACACTTCCAGGCAGCTTTGTCCTGCGCCGGCCCGTCGAGGCCGATGAAGACGAAGCGGTCGTCCAATATGCGATTAAGGAAGGCTGCATTGCGCCAAAAACCGGCGCGCCCTTGACCGCTCCGTGCCGTTCTGCAGAGGAGTATGGTGCGACGGGCGGCTCCGACGGGATGGGGAAAGAGGGGTTACAGTAGACGGAGCGTCTCAGTTACGTTTGGTAGAGAAAATCGAGGCAGGTCACTTCCGCTATTTCGTCTCAACGATCACCGGATCTGCGATATCGAGAATAACCAGTTGGGCCGGGAAGGCGTTGAGATGGCCAAAGCCCCATAGCTGTTTCTCCCCAGAAGCCAAAGTTGCGGTCTTCCAATCCGTGCGCGTTTCGAAGATTCCTGTATACGTCAACGTCAAAACGCTGGATTTCATCTTCCGCTGTGCTTCTTTGATCTGTTGCTCAACACGCTCGATGTGTGCAGTGTTCCTGGCCGGCGTGTTTCCAAATTCGGACTGGTACGAGAGGGAAATTGCTTTGGGCAGAGAATTCTCACCGACGTAGAATCTTTCCGGACAGTCGTTGCTCTTGAGCCAAGCACCTTCCGTTCCACCCTCTACGGCTCCGCGCACCTTTACGGACTTTCCGTTGAATTGCTGGGGAGCTGCCAGCAGCTCACAAACAGAGTAAACACGCCCCCTATCCTGGGCTCCACCCAGAGCGGTTCCTACAATTAGCCACAAGATGATTGCAATTAGCCTCATATTCAAAAGCATTTTTTTGACGAGCGCCTGGTTTGCTTCACTCGCCGCCACATCGTCCCCGTCTGGCGTAAGCGGCATTGTTCGTCGGCGCGCTCGATGCGATCGAGTTTCGCAATCCGGTACCCGGGCACTCCCAGACGCGCTGCTTCGCGCCGTCCTTTTCGTACTCGCGGCTTCGAAGCTCACCCTCCACTTGAAGGTGAGAGCCCGCCGACCGCGGAGCCTCGTCTTGGGAAATGGCTGCTACTCATTTCGCAAAGCGGCAATCGGGTCGATCCTTAGCGTTTTGCGCGCCGGTAGATATATCGCAGCGCCGACCGCCACGCCAAGAGCTGCCGGAACTGCCAGAAATACGACGGGGTCCATGGAACTGACGCCCCAAATCATGGTCGCCAATAGACGGGCGAGTCCAATCGCAACCAGGAGGCCGAGGGCCATGCCTGCGAAAGCGGCGCGCGCACCTTGTTTGAATACGAGACGGATCACATTCTTCGCGCTGGCACCGAGAGCCATCCTTATTCCAATTTCATGCGTACGCGCCGAGACCAGGTAAGCGGTCATTCCATAAACCCCAACGCACGAGAGCAGGAGCGCAATCCCTCCAAATATGGTCAGCAGCGCCGCAGCGTAGGTGATGCCAATAACCTCGTTCTCTCTCATCCTTTCGAGCGGCATGACATCAGTGACGGGTTGCCGAGCATCCAAGCTTGCGATTGCCGCTTTGACTGACGGTACAAGTGCCATCGGGTTGCCCACGCTCCTGATCGCGATATCCATCCCCCGGTTCGGCGACTGGGTGTACGGCACGTACAACGTGGGGCGAGGCGCGCGGTCGAGTGCGCTCGCCTGGATTCCGCCCACTACACCCACGATTGTCGTCCACATTTCCGGTTCGCGGTTCGCTCCCATCCTGATCTGGGCGCCTATCGGGAATGGCTGGCCCGGCCACCATCTTCGCGCGACTTCCTCGCTGATAACTGCCGACGGTGTGGACTGAGCCGCATCGCGATCATCGAGAAGCCGGCCGGCGCGAAGCGGTATTCGCATAGTCTCGAAATAGGTGGGAGTTACAACTTGAATCTCCGCGGTTGGCTGCTCTCCAGGCTGCTCAAGCCGGTCTCGAATTGCGAAGGCGCTGAATTGCGCATGTCGGCCGAACGGCACCGAGGTTGCGGCCGCTACGGTTTGCACTCCCGGCACTGTGGCGATGCGCTGAAGCGCCAACCGGTAGAACTCCGCGACCTGGTCCGGCCTGCGCTGGTCGCCGTCGCTGATTTGTAATCTCAAGGCCAGCACAGTTGTGGGCTCCATAGGCGGTTTTCCGCCCACGAGAGCGTGAAAACCCCGGACCATCAATCCCGCGCCTACCAGGAGGACGGCTGTCAAGGCGATTTCGCCGACTAGCAGAAGAGAACGCAATCGGTGACGGCTAGGACCGGCCGTTGCCGACTGTCCGCCCTCCTTGAGCGACTCGGCGAGATTCACGCTTGAGGATTTGAGTGCCGGCGTAAGGCCTGCCACTATGCCGCTCAGGAAGGCAATAGCAAGCACGAACAACAACGAGCCGGGACTCACGCCCAAATCGGCCCACCCTGGAGAGTATCTCCGAAGTTCAGGGGGCACAGCCGCGCGGATTGCTCCTAACCCGCACAACGCGAGCGTCACGCCCAAGGCTGCGCCGGTCAGCGCCAGCACCATACTCTCGGTAACCAGTTGCGCGACGGTTCTCCGACGGCTGGCGCCGATGGCTTGGCGGACTGCCATTTCTCGCCATCGCGCCGACCCGCGCGCAAGATGCAGGTTGGCGATATTGACGCACGCGATCAGCAGGACAAATAAAGCGGCGCCAAAAAGCATCCCTGCAAACTGCGCCGCGTAATCTCCCACGACGTACCGCTGGATGGGCCAGGCTGTGAAGCGTCGCCTTGCATTGGTCCGCGGGTACCGTTTCTCAAGCCGAACCGCCAGTCCGTTCAGCTCCGCTTGCAGTTCCGCAAGAGTATGACCGGGTTTTAGGCGCCCGACCGAATCAATGCGGTGCGCGACGCGTGAATTGCGCTCTTCCGGCATGAACGCCAGCGGCGTCCACAGGTCGCCTGTCTTCCTGGGGAAAACAAACCGCGGCGGCATGACGCCCACAATCGTGCAGTCCCGACCATTTAAACGTATGATCTTGCCGACAACGTCAGGGTCCGCCTGAAATTGGCTGCGCCATAGGGAATCGCCGAGGATCGCAACGCGATCGCGGCCTGGTTCGCTCTCGCCCGGCGTGAACGAGCGCCCCTTCGCGGGCGCTACGCCCACCACATCGAAGAAGGCTGGGCTCACCCGTGCTTGGTCTACACGCAAGGCCGCGCCCTTCGGGGCGATTATATCGGCTGAGGCGTATTCCCAGCTTGCCAGGCCATCGAGGACGGTCACGTTCCGTCCGATTTCTTCGACATCGGCCGGTGAAGATAAATTCCAGAAATGCGGGTTCCCAGGAGATGACTCCAAAATGGCGACCAGTCTTTGGGGATCATGCAGGAATGGCGGCTTCCACACCAATGCATCGCAGACGGCATAGATAGCGGTAGTGACCGCAATGCCGAGTCCGAGCGTAACTGTGGCGGCAGCGGCGAAGCCGCGATTGCGCAGCATCTGCCGGTGGGCGTATCGGACATCTTGCCACACTGCCTCGATCCAGCCTAGCGTCCACAGGTTCCGACAGCCTTCCTTCATCAATGCCACGTTGCCAAATTGGCGCCGGGCGGCGTATGACGCATCCGCCACACCGCTCTCGTGCAATCGTGCTTCTCGCATTGCCAAGTGGAACTGGATCTCATCTTCGAGGTCGCGGTCCAATTGGCGGCGGCGGAACATCGTCCGCAGCCGGAGCCAACCGTTAGTCAGGGCTTCGCCGAACGGCGCGCCGGCTAGGCCGGCTCCATGATCCGCTCGATTGCTGCCGACAGTCTTCGCCACCGGCTCGCCTCGCTCCCGAGTTGTTTGCGTCCGGCAGGGGTAATCCGGTAGTATTTGGCGCGCCGGTTGTTCTCCGAAACTCCCCAGTCGGATGCCAGCAGGCCCCGCAACTCCAGCCGGTGCAGCGCCGGATAGAGCGCTCCCTCCTCCACGCGCAGCACATCCTCCGAGGTCTGCTGGATGAACTCCGCGATCGCGTAACCATGCATCGGCCCGCGAATCAGTGTCTTCAGAATCAGCATGTCCAGCGTACCTTGCAGCATCTCGCCGCAGCCGGGCGTTTCCCGCATACGTAATCTCCTTGATCCCAAGGTCAGTAACAACCGAGGGGATATCTTCATAGAGCAACTTCGCTTCACCCCATCCTTCGCGCCGCAGTCGGCGCATCCAAATCCAGAAGCCGCCCAGAATGGCGAGATAGATGGGAAACAGGAAGAGCGCCTGGGCCGCAACCGCAATCATCACCGAGACAATCGGAACTGCCGCACAGAGGATGCTGAGATATCTCGCCACAACGCCAACCAACGGCCGTTCGCCGGGAATATGCGAACAGGTGAACGGTAGTTTCTGCCAGCTATAAAAAAGCACTTCAAACAGTCCGAGCGACGCCAGCATTTGCAGAATCGTCAGAGGGATCGCCATGGGCAGGCCCAGCACGAAAGCCGCAACTGGAAAGAGCGCCACGTAGATTGGGGCGATGGCATACGCGACGATGAAGCGTTCCACCGCCTTCATCCATTCCGCGCGTCCCTGGCTTTCGGTGATTTGGAAGATCCAGTTGGCGCGCAATTCGGAGGGAACTGATAGAACGTGCCGAAAGCCGTTGAGGAGCACGACCGAACATGCCAAAGGCCAGAAGTGCACCACAAATTGCAGTGCCATATCCGTCGAATGGGACCCGGAAAAGAGGGCGCCATCCACCAAAGAGCTGTTCACCATTACCGCCGCGGCCGCTCCGAGGTAGAGCAGCCAGAGCAGGCGATGCGTGCGGCTTCGAAGCAGGGTCTTCATCATGAAATCGATGACGGCCCTCTGCTGCGGCGAACGCGCCAGCAGTCTCAATACGCTCCAGCGCCAAACTCTGGGGGTCTCCAACTGCGCCCGCGACTCCATCAGCAGCGTTCGGTACCGGCGGTAACTGACGATGTACGAAGCCGCAGCTAGCGCTACCGCAATGGCGGTGGCGAGCAACGCCCTTTGTGACATGGAGGTATGGAACGGATCACTCTTTCCGACAAGTGTTTCGTGCAACCCTGTGAACCAGACTGGTGGCAGCCACCCTCCGAATGCCGGCAGCTTGGCTATTGCCGCTGGTGTCCACTCCTTGATCGACCAACTATACAATCCACCCAGCAGGAAGATGCTCGCAAGGGCTCCCTGGGCGTAAACCGACACGCGAGTAAAGTAATTACGGGGCAGGAGGTTGAGCAAAACGCCCTGCAGCGCCAGAATCGCAAAGAAGACGAACAGACAGGCCAACCCGGACGCGGCGCCCTGCGCACCCGCCTGGTTCACGTAGGACATGTCAAGCCGCCACTCGCCGCCGAATTCTATCGGCGCGATGAGGCTGGGCAGAATATTCATCGCCGCGATGATCGCACCGGAAAAAAGCGTCACAGACGTGAACCGAGCCGTGAAGACTTGGCTGGGCCGAATAGGGAGCGACGCCAGCGCAAGATAGTCTCGGGCAGTCGGAAAGAGCGACTGCCACACCAGAAGCGCAATCAGGCCCGTAACGCACAAAACCAATGTGATCAGCGCCAGTTCATCGGCCAGCGCTGCAGAGTGGATGGCGCTTTGGTCGGCAGCCATTTCGAGGAGGCGGTACTTGGAACCGTACTTCGGATCCAATGCCCCCTCTCGAATCAGGAGGAGGCCCGCTGGCAGGAAGAGCGCGACCGCGCCGATGGCGCCCGATTTCCACTGGCCTGGAGACGAGGACCACTCCCCATCGAACATGCGCCGTAGGAAATGACGCACCAGCTCGAACTGAGGGCCATGAGTGTTCGCAAGCCAGTTCATGCCTGCATCACCTCCAGGATGTCGTCGGCGATGGCGCGGTGATTCTTCTCCCGTGTGAGCTGTCCG
Source organism: Terriglobia bacterium (assembly GCA_035652895.1). Taxonomy (GTDB): domain Bacteria; phylum Acidobacteriota; class Terriglobia; order UBA7540; family UBA7540; genus SCRD01. The sequence goes on along the minus strand of DASRCX010000023.1, from coordinate 1,156 downwards.
AAGATGCCCTCGAGCGACGTCTCATGCAACGATTCCCGCAGGCGCTCGATGGTGTCATGCGCGGCAACTTTCCCTTTACAAAGGATGAGGACCCCAGAGCAGACCTTTTCGAGAACATCAAGGACATGGGAGCTGAAAAGAATCATGCGGCCCTGTGCGGCGAGTCCTTGCAGCAGGTCCCGAAGCACGAGTGCCGTGGTAACATCCAGCCCCGAAAGCGGCTCATCGAGTATCAGGAGCTCGGGATTGTGCATCAGAGCTGCCGAAATGAGAATCTTTTGGCGCATGCCTTTCGAATAGGCCGATACCGGGCAGTTTGCGTCTTCCTGGAGCGAAAACAGGCTCAAGAATCTATCGATCTTGGGTTCAAGGATTTCCTTCGGCAACCCCCGCAGCCGGCCGACGAGCTGTAGGTACTCCCGCCCGGACAAGTGAGGATATAGGTGGGACTCTTCGGGAACGTAACCGATGCGGGCCTGAAAGCCCGGCAGGTCGTCGATTATGCTTTTGCCCCGAAACAAGATCTGCCCTTCACTCGGATCGAGCAGGCCGATGATCATTTTTACGGTGGTGCTTTTTCCGGCCCCATTCGGGCCTACGTACCCAAGAATCTCGCCCGGTCTGAGCGTGAAACTGACATTTTCGACGGCCGCAACACCGTTGAATTTCTTCGTAAGATTGCGAACTTCGAGCATGCGACCTCCTGCCCCATAAACCGTTTAGGGGTTCCACCATTATGACACCGCCAGTAGACCGATTGTTCCCGAAAAGTTAGAAGCAGCTCCGACACGTCCGCGTTTGCCACGTTTCATGCACTGGAGCTTCCTGGCGCCTTCAGTGGAGTACGTGTAGCGAGATCACGGAGGCTTGGTTCGCTAAACTACCAGCGAGGACATGCCATGGACACATTGCGGGCGGGGTAGAAGCCGGGTAGCGCGACTCCTTGCACTTAAAACCAGCTTATGCAAGAAGGGACGCCTGGCGCGCCCATCCGTGATAAGGAGCCGAGGCCCTGGGCAGTTCTTCTGAAGAATCGGCAGGACGTCTTTCTGAAACGTGACCGGCGCCGCGGCGGCGCTGGCGACCATCAGGAATCCGGCGATCGGAAGGTGTTTATGCATGACAGCCCTCACTCCTTCGTGCTGAAGACAATGAT
>DASRCX010000022.1:0-386178 GCA_035652895.1 Terriglobia bacterium | reverse complement strand
AGGTCTTCCGCCTGGAGAGCGAACGGAGCATCAGCGAGGATTGGGTGGTGCGGTATGAGAACCGGTTTTTCCAGTTGGAGGCGGAGAGTCGGAACTATGCGCCGGCGAAGGGCAAGGTGGTGGTGTGGGAAAGGCCGGATGGGCAGATGGGGATCGAGTACCGGGGGCGCGCGGTGCGATGGCGCGAGATCGCCGCTCCGGCGAGGCCGGCGATCCAGCAAAGCAGGGCCCCTTCAACCGCGAAAGTGGGCAAGCCGAGGTGGGTGCCGCCGGCGGATCATCCTTGGCGGGAGGCGGCGCGGCGGCAGAGGGCCAGCAAAGCGTGGGAGCAGGAAGCCGGCAAGGGGCGGTCGTGGGCCTTGCCCTCCGCTTCGCCCTAAACGCTCGCCCTGCGGGCTCGCAGGGCTGCGCTCCGGGCAAGGCCCACGAGAAAAACAAGAACCACAAAAAGGGGACACTTCTAATGAGTTAACCAAGGGGACATTTCTAAAGAGCTTTGACAGTACTGATTTCAGAACCTTGACTTTGCTGGTTCCATCCTCTAATTTAGCCTATTAAGCGAGTTGACCGAATTCAACGGATTTTTCTCATGAAGATCGTCTTTGTAGCGTCTGAGTGTGTGCCTTACTCGAAGACCGGCGGTTTGGCCGATGTTGTCGGCGCGTTGCCGAAGGCGCTTGCATCTCTTGGCTACGAAGTTGAGATCTTCACTCCCCGGTACAAGGTCACAAAGCCCGGGCCGGTTGTTCCGGGTGCGGAAAGCCTTACAGTTCCACTGTCAGGGGGGTTCAAGTTTGCATCCATTCAGGTCGCGAGCGAAATAAGCGGCGTTAGAACTTATCTGATAGATTGTCCGGAATTGTTCGACCGGGATGGGCTTTACATGTCCGACGGCAAAGATTACCCCGACAACGCGGAACGCTTTGCAGCCTTTTCAATGGCGGCCCTCGAATTTGCCAAGCGTTCATCGAATCCGCCGGCAGTTTTTCATTGCCATGACTGGCAGTCAGCCTTGCTTCCTGTCTATTTGCGAAGCCTTTACGCGGCGGACCCGTTTTACAAGACTACCTCGGTGCTTTTCACGATCCATAATATTGGATACCAGGGGCTCTTTCCACCGGAAATCATGGAGCAAATCTCAATCAGCAAGGACCTCTTCAGAATTGAGGGGCTTGAGTACTACGGCAAGGTCAATCTGTTGAAGGGTGGAATTGTCTTTTCTGATTACATTTCCACCGTTAGCCAGAAATACGCCCAGGAAATCCAGACGGACGAATTCGGGCATGGGCTTGAAGGCGTCCTGAGGAGCAGGACCGACCGCCTGATCGGGATACTCAACGGCGTGGACTATGAAGACTGGGACCCGGCAACAGACCGATTGATTCCAGCAAACTACTCGCCTGAAAACATGCGCGGAAAGGAAATCTGCAAGAAGTCATTGCTGGAGAAACTGGGTGTTCACAGTCCTGATGTTGCGCGGCCTGTTATCGGCATCGTTTCGAGATTTGTCAAGCAAAAAGGCTTCGATTTGATTGCGCAAATTGCAGATGAATTAGTGCGCGAAGATATTTATGTTGTTGCGCTTGGAACGGGCGAGCCGGAATACGAAGAACTTTTCCGCTCCTTGGCGGAGAGATATCCGGGAAAGTTCCTTGTAAAAATCTCGTATGACAACGCGCTGGCGCATCAAATTGAAGCCGGCGCCGACATGTTCCTGATGCCCTCGCGTTACGAACCTTGCGGACTGAACCAGATATACAGCATGAAGTATGGTACTGTGCCGGTCGTAAGGGCAACAGGAGGCCTGGATGACACTGTTCAGCCCTTTGACGGTGAGAAAGGAACGGGGTTCAGGTTCAGGCAATATTCGGCCGTGGCATTGCTGGCATGTCTTCAGCGCGCCATCGCCACCTACCGTGACAAAAGCGCATGGTCGAAACTCCAACAGAACTGCATGAAGGAAGATTTCTCGTGGACCCAATCTGCCAAGAAGTACGCAAGTCTATATGAAAAACTTTATGCCGCGAAGGTTGGAGCATCAGCGACTGCAGTTACTGCTTATTCTTAATTTCGGCATTCAACGGGAGGACTCGATAGATGGCAGGAGGTAATATCCTGGAGTTCAGTGACCGGAATTTTGAACAGGAAGTTTTGAAATCTGACAAACCGGTGCTTGTGGATTTCTGGGCGGAATGGTGCGCGCCGTGCCGCATGATTGCTCCTGCGGTTGAGGCAATTGCCAACGAATACGCCGGCCGAGCAAAAGTGGGAAAACTGAATGTGGACGAAAACCCCTCGGTGACAAGCCGTTATAATATCCGAAGCATTCCAACGCTCCTGGTTTTCAAGGACGGGGAGATCAAGGAACAGCTTGTCGGAACGACGTCGAAAGACAACCTCGCCAAGCTGTTGGATAAGAACCTTTGACTCTGCTGAGTCCTGCTTTGCGGGCTGAATCAAGAGATCCGAAAAGCCTTGGCTGCTTTCGTCCCCGGATGGGAATGGGCTTCGGTGCGCCACGATGGCCCATCAGCGGAAATTCCAAATCAGGTAAAATGTGGTGAAGAGGAAAGATATCTAAGGGCATGAAAACCAGCGAAGGAAATACTAACGTTGCGATCGTTGGCCTTCAGTGGGGCGACGAGGGCAAAGGGAAGGTTGTTGATTCCCTATCACAATACTTCGACATCATCGCACGTTATCAGGGGGGCGCAAACGCCGGCCATACGGTGATGATTGACGACAGGAAATTCATCCTGCAACTGGTTCCCACCGGCATCCTGCGGCCGGACAAGATCGCCGTAATCGGGCAAGGCGTCGTAGTCAATCCCGAGGCGTTGCTTCGGGAACTCGATGCGCTGGAAAGCAACGGAATTGAGGCCCGTGCAAGGCTCAAAATCAGCGACCGCGCCCACCTGATTATGCCCTATCATCGCAGCCACGAGGTCGCAGCCGAAGAGGCGCGGGGCGTGGGCAAGATCGGCACTACAGCAAAAGGGATTGGTCCAACCTACGAAGACAAGGCAGGGCGTCGTGGACTTCGCACCGGCGACCTTCGCAACCCTGAGTCTTTCCTGCGAAAATGCAAGGAAGTGCTTGCGGAAAAGGACCGGATCGCCTCGGCGCTGTTTGACGGCGCTCCCTTTGGAAGCGACGACTGGATTGAGGAATATATCGAAAATGCGCGCGAACTGGTTCCCATGCTTATTGACGTCTCCGAATATCTTAATGATGAAATTGACCACGGCAAGCGGATTCTTTTTGAAGGCGCGCAGGGAACATTGCTCGATATCGACCACGGAACCTATCCCTACGTAACTTCATCCAGCGCAGCAGCCGGAGGGGCATCAACCGGCACCGGGGTAGGTCCGACCCGAATTAGTGCGGTCATCGGAGTTTCAAAAGCCTATACAACGCGCGTAGGCAGCGGACCATTTCCAACTGAAATCCTTGGCGGCGATGGGGATCAACTCAGGTCTCGAGGAAGCGAATACGGGGCCGTAACCGGTCGCCCCCGCCGTTGCGGGTGGTTCGATGTTCCCGCAACGCGTTACAGCGCAAGGGTCAATGGGTTGAGTGCGATGATCATCACCAAGCTCGACATCCTGGACACTCTGGACGAGATTCCCGTTGGCATAGAATATGAATATCGTGGAAAGCGGTTCAGCAGCTTTCCTGCCGAAGCCGACGTTCTTGACCAACTCAAAGTCCACTACCGCGTCCTTCCGGGTTGGAAGCAATCAACACACGGAGTCCAGGAGTTCTCGCAGCTTCCTCAAAAAGCACAGGACTATCTGCATTTTCTTTCGGACGAGGTCGGCGTCGAGATTGCCATGGTTTCAACAGGCCCAGAGCGCGGGCAGGCAATCTGGTGCGATGAGAGTCGATTTGCTGGACTAATCGCATCAAAATCATGAATGCTCGGTCAAGGGATTCGTGTCAACCCTCGACATTCGGATGAAGCCTGACGCCTCCCCGGTCGCCAGGATGTTAACCCTTCAAGAAGCTCTGTCGGAAATCGAGTCTAGACTTACTTCTGCCGGCGTCTCTCCTTCAATCGAGACGGCTTCTCTCGATCAGGCGTGGGGCCGAGTCCTTGCGGAAGATATCAACGCGGACCGTGACTACCCTCCCTTTCACCGCTCTACGCGAGACGGATTCGCAGTTCGCTCTGAGGACGTCAGGTACGCGCCGACTTCGCTCACGCTTGACGGGGAAGTGCGCGCCGGCGAGCATTTTGACGGCAGGATCGAAGCAGGTCACTGCGTCGCCATCATGACGGGGGCGCCTATGCCCTCCGGCACAGACGCTGTGACCATGATCGAACATGCCCATGTTAAGGAAGGCAAAGTTGAAATAGAACGGCCGGTCGAACCCTTTGAGAACGTAGTCCGAAAAGGAAGCGAGGCCAAGGCAGGGAGACAAATTCTGGCAAGAGGCAGGCGCATCCGTGCAGGCGAGATCGGTCTGCTCGCTTCCCTTGGCAAGGCAAGCGTAGCCGTATATTCCCGCCCTCGCGTGGCCATTATTCCCACCGGTGACGAAGTGGTTCCCGTTGACTGCAAGCCCGAATGGTATCAGGTCCGCAACAGCAATTCCGCCATGCTGGCAGCGGTCGTGGCTTCGGCTGGCGGAGTCCCACTCGAAATCGGCATTGGGCCGGATCGAAAGGACGCATTGCGGGGCCTCATTGAGAAGGGATTGGAGGCTGATCTTCTCTTGTTGAGTGGGGGAGTCTCGAAGGGAAAGTACGATCTCGTTGACGATGTCCTCGAAGAGCTCGGAGCGGATTTCTTTCTTCGAGGCATCGCCATTCGGCCCGGGAAACCGCTGGTCTTCGGCCGCGCGCGTGGAAAGTTTTTCTTCGGATTACCCGGCAATCCTGTTTCCAGCTTCGTGACGTGCAATCTCTTTGCACGGCCCGCCATCAGCGTGCTCGCGGGAAGCACCTTCGAGCGCCCTCTCTTCCTGCGTGCACGGCTGGTAAAACCTGTCCAGCACAGGAGGGGGCTGACTACTTTTATGCCGGCTCGGGTTGAAACGCGCGAATCGGAACCCAAAGTCAGCCTTGTCGGATGGCAAGGGTCCGGCGACCTGGTGGGTGTGGCGGAAGCCAACTGTTTTCTGGTTCTGCATCCCGATCAGCCATCGCCCTCCGTGGGAGATTGGGTGGACCTGATGATCATGGAAAGTTAGAATGCCACGGAGCAAGGGCATTATGGTGAAATCAGGCAAGAAAGGTCCGGTCGGACGGAACAAGACCCTGAGCCACTATGACCCATCGGGTCGTGTGCGCATGGTCGATGTGTCCGCGAAACCCGAGACGGCCCGGCAGGCCGTGGCCTCGGTGCTCGTAAAAATGAAGCCGCAGACGCTGAGGAAGATCCGGAATAACCCGAAGGGCGATCCGCTGGAAATTGCGCGCATTGCCGGAATTGCTGCGGCCAAGCGGACACCGGACCTGATTCCGCTCTGCCATCCACTGCTGCTGAGCCACATCGATGTGCAGGCGGCGTTTTGCAAAGACGGGATCGCGATCACCTCTTCCGTGCAGTCCACGGGGCCAACGGGCATCGAAATGGAAGCATTGACGGGCGCAGCCGTTGCGGCTTTGACAGTTTACGATATGTGCAAGGCTGTGGATCATAACATCGAAATCACAGGCCTTCGGCTGATTTACAAAAGCGGCGGTAAGTCAGGCGAATTCCGTGCGTCAAATTAAGATCTCCTATTTATGATCTGGTTAACCGCATGATGAGGAGGTTATCCTCATGCCGGCGTCGTTCAAGATACTGATCGTCGATGATAACCCGACAATCCTTAAGCTGCTCCAGCAGGCGCTCATAAAATGCGGTGAGTTGTTTCCGGCAGCCAGCGGAGCCGAAGCCTTGCGCAAGGCAGCCGAGATCCAGCCGGACCTGATCATCTCCGATTACTCCATGCCGCAGATGAACGGCCTGGAGTTGTTTGAAAAGCTTCGCGGGCAAGAGAATACTGTGAACATCCCTTTTGTCTTCCTCGCCTCGAAGAAAGATATCGAAGGGCAACTTCGGTCAGCATCTGACGGCATTGAGGACTTTATCGTCAAGCCGTTCTTCGTGCAGGAACTGTCCCGCCAAGTCAGGCACATCACAACTCGGCTGTACGGGAGGAAGATGGAGAAGCTGCAAACACGCGGCGGGACTATCGCCGGCCTGCTGAGCGAAATGAGCCTGATTGACTGGATGCAATCACTCGAGCAGGGGCGCAAGACATGCATGCTGCTGTTGCGTTCCGGGCAGGAAACCTGCAAACTCTATTTCACTCGAGGCCAGGTAACACACGCTGAGTGCGGTCCGCTTCAAGGAGATAGCGCTGTTTATAAAGTTCTGACATGGGCTGAAGGCGAGTGGGAAGTGGACTTCAGCAAAACCTCCGACCAGCGCACCACAACGATGTCAACCACCGGGCTCATGATGGAGGGACTGCGCATGCTGGACGAAGCAAACCGGGGGACTGGCTGAGCGATCGGGGGTGCCCCTGTTGCCACTTCGAGCATCGCGGTAGTAACTTTGTGAAACCAGATGGAAATCCGTTTACGCGCGAAAATCCTGGTCTTGAGCGACCTGTCGAGCCAGGGAAAACGAGAAGACAGGTCCGGTCCCGCCATCCGCGATCTTCTTGAATCCCACGGGTGGCAGGTGAAGGCGCTCGAGATTCTTCCCGATGAATTTGACCTGATCCGAAACCGGCTGATGACGTGGACAGACACAGGGGATTGCGATGCAGTATTTACCTCCGGCGGAACGGGCCTCGGCCCGCGCGATGTGACTCCGGAAGCTACCCGGTCTGTAATTGAGACTGAGGTTCCGGGACTGGGGGAGTTGATGCGCGCCGCCGGAGTGAAGAGTACGCCTCTCGCAGCGTTGTCACGGGTTGTGGCCGGAGTGCGGAAAAACACTCTGATTGTGAACCTTCCCGGAAGCCCCCGAGGCGCACGGGAATCGCTTGAAAGCATTATTGAAATCCTTCCCCACGCCATCGACCAGATTCAGGGGCGAACAGGGCATTCCGAATGAAATTCGCCTTTCGACAGGCTTCGCTCTGCCTTCTGTGCAACTTCAGGGTGTAAGATCATTGAGATCAAACTTCCAGCAGGAGAACCATGGAACTTCACTTCGACTCAAAAGAGGCTGCTGCAATCGCAGCCAGAATTTGCCAACACGCCAAGGACCAGCCATCCACGGCAGAAGCTTTGAGTGCCGTCGATAAGGACCTCGCAGGGCTCGGCTTGACGGCCCTCAGGCCTTACGGCAGATCGTTCGCTAAGGATCCCACCCAGGATTCAAGCTGTTATCTGGCTGTTGACGCTCTGACGGAGCAGAAAACAGCTCCGCTGCTGATGCACATCGCAATGGCGGCGTTTCAACCTGACAAGCTGATCGCTGAACCAGTTCGTACAGAGCGCGTGCAGATCGATGGGAAAGATGTGAGGGTAAGCTTCATCCCTTTTTCCAGCTACGATCACGACATCATCAGAAGATTTGCAGAGGATGTCGACAGAGCATTTCTCCCGAGGCCGCAGCGTTCACTTCCCGCAGTGGCGGCCGGCAATCGGCATCCAGAAATCAGCTTGCCCGCCGCGTTTGATGCTTACCGAACCATTCTTGATAAGCTGCACGTCAACATGGCCTCAACGGTACAACTCTCTGCAACCCGGGAAATGACAACTGACGAAGCGCTAAAACATCGGGACGGCGAGGACCCCGTGGCAACAGGGCACACCCGGGTTTCTATCCGGCATCTTTATCACGCCGGACTGTGGGCGGCGATTCGATCAGGCTGGCGCGAAGGTTACACGGCAGAGGCGGACCACTTCATTGTTTCCGGAAATACTCCAGAGGAAATTGCAGCTTCAGTAGAAATGGTCAAAACGGCAATTCGCCACGCAGCAGGTTACACAAAGTTCACCACAGATACCTCCCGCCTCTTCGAACTTCAGGCCGACACTCGCCACCCGGAACCCTGGAGCAATTCGGTGGTCAGTGAGAAATTCCAGCGGATGTTCTCAAACGACGAGCAGAAGTGGGTGCTCAGCGAGTTCTCAAAGCCATTTAACATCGATGGGAAAAGCTATATCTTCACCAACGATGAGGTTCTTCGCCTTGCCGTCAAATTCGGCCAGAGTCTGAAACTCAATGAGGAGCTTTACGATTACATCGCCAAAACCAAACGGGAAGCCAGCCAGGACGCCGCGTTCGATTTTGAACCGTCCATCGACGAAGCAGAGACCCTCACCACTGCCAAAGAGCTTCTCTTTTACATGCACTGGCTTAAAGCCCGCGGAAGGCCGGCGCAACTTTGCCCGCCCAATCTCGGCTTCAAGAAGCGCCAGGCCTATCCCGTGGCCATGGAAACCTCGGTTGCGGATGGCGTTGGCCTGATCGACTACTGCCATCACAAAATGTGGCCGGAACTGCCTCAGCGTGTTGAAAGGGAGTTTGGCGGAAAACCGCTCGAGGAACTGGCCGCGCGGGTGGCTGAACTGGCCGCCGTCGCGAAAAGCTTTGACACGACGCTCAGCATTCACTCCGGGAGCGGAAAACAAGAGGCTGTTCTTGAGCTCATCGGCAGATCAACAGGCGGTCGCGTGAATTATAAGATTTCAGGAGAACTGCAATTGCAGCTTTTCGACGTACTGAGGAGCCAGCCTGCCGGGTCCTATTGGCGGATGCTCTATGAGCGGATGGTCAAGAGGGCCAACGATTTCGCCGCTGTGGGCGCGTTTGGCCATGAAAGTGAACTGGCGGCGAAATACGTTTCCATGGGCCTTAAATATGATCTGGGGAATGCGGCGCGCGGTCGAGTGGATGGCAATCTCTTCCTGGTCTTTTGGCTGGGAAATCTGGTCGGGAGCCGTGACATCGATTCGCCGGACGCCGACCACCGATTTTTCAAGGAAAAGATCGACGAACTGCCCGAGGATTTGCTGGCGGAAGTGAGACGGCGGAACAGCCGGTACATCGTCTGGCTGGCGGAGCACCTTCAAGGATGATAAAGCACTGGGATTTGTATAAATCTCCGGGCAAGATTAAGCCGCCTTTGAAACGCTTTCCTCAACGCGGTAAAGCATCTCGCCGGCACGGGGCACCAGCAGGATGCCTTCGTCTTCGCGATTTTTCCACTCTTCCAGGTCGACGCTTGCGGGATCCATGTAGCCAAGGTTGATTTTCTCGCAGCGCTCTTTCGGGATTCCGGTCGCCAGCGTCACCTGAATGCGCGGCGTCTCCTTCCCTGTTGCCGCGTCGTATTTGCCCAATCCTTTAACGTGGGTCGAGTGGGCAAGCACACCACCCGGATAATCTTTGAATTTGTCCCATTGCGCCAGAAAGTAGTCGCGGCAGTGGTAACCGATTTCGTCGATGAGCTTTCCATGCGTGTAACTGACTTCGGTGATGTGCGGCGCGTAGATCACCACTTCGCCGCCGTCGGCAACGGCCGGCTCCATCTTGTACATGCCTTTGGCTCCGGTCCACAAATCGTCATAGAGCTTCGGCATTACAGAGAGAACACGTTTAAAAGGTTTCTTGACATAGATGATATGCTTCTGTGCCGAAAGGCCTGAAGCTGCCTTCCACGCTTCCTGAGGCGAACCAAAATAAAGGCCTTCGACCCCGTCGTGCGTTACTACCAGCGCAAAGCAGGCTACAGGCCGGTCAATGAAGCTTGCCGCGCGGTCGATGATGGCCCGCACTGGCGTATACCCCGCGCCGATAATCCTGTAGTTGGTCATCAGCGCACCTACCCAATGCGTCTGGTTGATGATTTCCCACCCGCCGATCCCCGGAAAAAAGTATTTATTCCCGCCCGAAAAGCCGACGACCTCATGTGGGAAGACGGGCCCGCAGATGATGATCTGGTCATAGTCCAGAATCATCCTGTTAAGCCGGACCGGAATGTCCTTGGCGAGCAATCCGCCGGTGATCTCGCCGATTTCACTCGCTGGAATGACGCCAAGCGTAACAAAGGTTTCAGGCTTTTCCCAATGATGATTGAAAATGCGGACTTTCCCCGTTTTCCCATCGATGACCTGACGCCCCACCAGCTTGCTGAGATGTTCGTCGCTCATGATAGGATGCGTGCCAAGCGCCACGAGGAAATCAAGGGCAGTAACGCGCGAAGCAAGCTCCCGCTCAAATAAATCGAACATCAGCGGCATAGGCATGGTGCGCGTGCCGTCCGGGATGATGATCAGCACACGTTTCCCATCCAGAGCGAGTGTGTCCAGACCCTCATGAACAGTCCTGCTGATTTCCTCAGTGGTCAAATGTCGTTCCACGAACCCTTGCCCCATGACCATTGGATACCTCCCTCAAGCATCCCTTTGCTTGTACGATATGCCCCTCGTATACAGGTAAAACCCCCTACACTCCACTATACGCCGAAAAACCGCCATCGATAGGAACAATGACTCCAGTAACAAATGCCGACGCAGGTGAGAGCAGCCACAGCACTGCGCCGAACAAGTCTTCGGGATTTCCAAATCGCGCCATCGGCGTGTGGTCTATGATCGATTTGCCTCGCGCAGTAAGTTCGCCTGTCTTCTCATCGGTAAGCAGAAATCGGTTCTGCTGGGTCATGAAGAAACCCGGTGCAATGGCGTTCACGCGGATCTTCGGCGAATACACCTGCGCCATGTGAACAGCCAGCCATTGCGTGAAGTTGCTGACTCCTGCCTTGGCTGCTGAGTATGCCGGGATGCGCGTCAGCGGACGGAAAGCATTCATCGAAGAAATGTTGAGTATTACGCCTTCTTTCTTCGTCGCCATAATCTTGCCAAACACCTGCGAAGGCAGAATAGTACCAATGATGTTGAGATCAAAAACCCACCGCAGCGCGTCAGCGGGAAGATCGAAAAAGGAAAGGTCGGCGCTCGTTGTTGCCTGAGGCTTGTTCCCGCCGGCTGCATTCACCAGGCAATCGACGGTACCAAACTTTTCCAACACCGCCTGCGAAGCCTGCCGCACGCTATCCACATCCAGCACATTCGTTTTGACCGTCATTGCCCGGCCCGCGCGCGACCCCAACTTTTTCAGAATGCCTTCAGCCGGAGCCAGGTTCAGGTCTAGAATGGCGACGTTGGCGCCGCATCCCACCAGCGCCTGAGCGATTTCTCCACCCAGAACTCCCGCGCCTCCAGTGATTGCAACTGTCTTACCTGTAAAATCGTACATTCGAGTCAAATCCTCCAGGTCCATTCAGGAAAGTCCTCCTACTGGCTTCTAGAAATTTGATATAAGCAGATCGTGTTTACTGCGCAGGCTTGCGTCTCGCATTCGTGCGGCGTCTCAGGAAATACCGGAGGCGCAAACAAACTGGAAGACTAACACTCCCGGCGGGGCAGGCGCAAGTGACGCGATCCCATTGCCCGGCTTTTGTCTGCAATGGTACGATTGCTGTTTCACATCCACTTGCCGTGAGGAACAGACTTGTCTTACTACAAAGGATTAAGCCTTGAAGGGAAGCACGCGCTTGTCTTCGGGGGAACCAGCGGCCTCGGCAAAGCCATTGCCATTGGATTTGCCGAAGCCGGCGCCGATGTGGTTCCCGTTGGTCGCCGTGCTGAAGAAGTCCATAAGACCGCGCTCGAAATCCGGCAATTGGGAAGAAACGCCATCGAGACAAGCGCGGACGTCACGGATCGTTCCCAGATTCAGAGGGTGATTGATGCGATGCTTACGGGGATGGGACGCATTGACATCCTGGTGAATTCGGCCGGCATCACGCGGCGTGTGCCATCACTCGAGGTTGACGACGCATTGTGGAACCACATCATGGAGATTAACCTGAAGGGCACCTGGAACACATGCCAGATGGTTGGCAGAGTCATGAAAGAGCAACTATACGGACGCATTATTAACATCGCTTCGATCGCTTCTTTCGTCAGCGCGCATGAGGTCACGCCTTACGCAGCCAGCAAGGGAGGCGTAATGCAGATCACGCGGTGCCTTGGCGCAGAATGGGCGAAATACAATATCACAGTGAACGCAATTGCTCCTGGAGTGTTCGAAACAGACCTGAACCGGGAAATCGTCAATCGGCCCGACAGGAAGGCGTCCATCTTCGCGCACACTCCCATGAAACGGTTCGGACAGGTCGAGGAAATCAAGGGCGCGGCGATCTTTCTGGCATCTGACAGTGCAAGTTTCGTTACCGGAGCCGCCATCCCCGTGGACGGAGGATTTCTGGCCCAGGGGATCGGAGATTAGGCCCGATGTTGAGCCTCAACACAAAGTCTCGCCCAGTATTGCCGCTCAGCCTTGAAGTCGGTTTCATCCCCTCGTAGCGGAGCTTGCATCTCGCAGAGCGCGGTACTGAATAGTTCTCTGTGCTGCCCGGCCTAAAACCTGAAGTGAATTCTTGCGCTGACGCTGTTGCTGTGATAGGCGGCTGCACGGTTCACCACCGTGAGCGCTTCGATGGCTGACGCCGTGTTGTAATAATCATAACCAATGGTCAGCACAGTATTGGGCCCGAATGGAAGATCAAAGCGCGTACCTGCCGTTGAACTGAACGAGAAATCAGATCCCTGGAGAATCTGCTGCGGGCCCGCCGAGCCGTGAATGTCCCAGCGGACCTTGAGCGGAAGCGCCAAATTCAGATCAACCGTCGCGGCATGACGCTGGTAGAAACCGGGCGTAAAGACCCCGGGATTCGCAAAGAACGTGCTGAAAGGAAGCCCCGCCGGATGCGTATAGCCAAAGATGTTGCCCTCGTAGCCGAGTGTCAGCGTCTCGTGCTCCCTTTGGACGATATCTCTCGTAGCTCTGAAAGTGCCGCCATTGCCATGCATCCTGAATACTCGGCCTTCATACATTGCGCTCGAGCCAGGGATCGGCATATCCTGAATTTCAAAAGGTGGCGAGATTTGGCGATGGTACGCTGTGAGCGCAAAGTGCAAGCGCAGATCGGGGCTCCAAGCTATTGTCGCGGATTGTTCGTCAGCGTGAATTTCTTCCTCAATGGCCCTGGGCGTATAGGCCCAATAGTGACGGGAGGATCGGAACGCAAGCTCCCAGTGTGATGTGCGGAAAACAGTTTCTGCGTCGTAGATATAGCGTGTGCGAGAACCCTGAAATGTCCCTGGTCCAAGGTTGCCCGGGCCATGGTGCAGCGTCGCCACGCCGGCACCGGCTGTCCACGAGAACCATCGGTTGAGCTGAACGCTCGTGCCGCCCTCAATTTCGGTTGCCCATTGAAAGAACCTGTCGTTGCCTGCAATGAGTGCTCCGGACGGGAACTCGCTGACTTGCAGGTAGCCAGGAGCAGGCACCAGCCCGCCGGGCAAGCGCTTCGCCAACATGGAAGATCCCTCAACAGGAACCGCGAAGATGTTTGCCGGAGCAGAGGATGGGAAGATATCCGCCGTGATAAAGCTCCGGATGCGCGGGCTGATACTGAAGCGGAAATCAGCCGCATGGTATCGCCAGGCGTTAAGACCTTCCGTGTCCCGAACGTAATTTCCTCCGACTGTGAGTTCGGGACGCAACTGCGACTCGATAGCGCCGCGGACTGCCGCAACGTCGCTATCGCCCGGCGCAAGGGCGTCCGCCTGGCGAAGTAATTTCAGGGCCAGATCAGGTCGCCGTAACGCGTTTTCGTCCGACGCCAATGCAACAAGCACCCTGGCATCCTCCGGGTATTTGCCATGCAGGCTCTCGAGCATGGGACGGGCAGCAGCGGGTCTTCCTGACCACACAAGCACCTGTGCCTTTCCCGTCAATGCATCGCGGTCTGCAGGGCGGATTTGAAGAGCAGCATCATAGGTCTGGATAGAATCCTTCCATCGCCCCTTATAGGAATAAACTTGAGCTAGGGCTAAGAGAGCATTGAAATCATTTGGCCTGTCCTTGAGCAACGCTCTCAGTTCGGCGATAGCATCGTCATAACGTTTGTCCCACCCAAGCACTCTCGTCATTTCCAAGTGGGCCTCCCCGTCGTTTGGGTGTTGCAGCAGGATTTTCCGGTACTCGGCAAGAGAGGCGTCAAAATTCCTCGACCAACTTAAAACGCGGGCAAGCTCCATCTCCACTTCCTGATCCTGCGGATGTTCAGCAAGCCATTGCCTGTACAACCCGATAGATTCTCCGTACTTTTTCGCCCAACTCAAGACCCTGGCCCGCCGGAGAACCAGGGCCTCGTTGTGGGGCTGAAGTTCCGACGCCGCCCGAAGCTGGTCTGCCGCCGCATCGAAGTCGCGCTTCGCCAGATACTGGTCTGCGAGGGCAAGCCGTAGCTGAACGTTTCGCGGATCTTGCCTGACAAGCTCCTGAAGGCTTTGTTGCGAAGACGAAGATGATACAGCCTGCGCCGACCGGGCATCTTTAAGCTGTTCTCGGAGCGGCGAAATGTGCGGGTCCTGCGGATGGTCCCGCACGAATCCAGCAAACTCTTTCTGCGCCCGCCCAATCTCCCCCATTGCGATTAGTGTCCGGACGATACCTGCCTCGGCCGCCGCGTTCGCACGCTGGACATTCAGTACCTCCTGAAACTCACGCAAAGCTTCAGGATACTTTTGGAGGATGAGAAGGACACCGGCATACTCCGTGCGCGCGTCCTGGTCTGACGGCCGCAGATCCAGGACGCGCTTGTATTCCTGTGCGGATTCCGGGAATTTTTCCTCCCAACTCAAGACCCTTCCGAGTTGCAGGAAGCCATCCGCATTCTCGGGGTGTTTTGCGACCCACGCCCGCAACATGGACTCGGATTCTGTGTATTCCTTGTTCCAGCCGAGGACTATGGCCAGGCGAAATCTCGCTTCATCGTCATCAGGATAGCGGGAAAGATAGGCGCGGTACTCCCGAATTGCCTCCGGGAAATTCCCGAGGTTTTCGCTTCGTTGTGCAAGCGCAAGGAGTTCTTTCCGCTCGCTCTGGCTATTGGCAGGAACCGTGACGGGCTTAGCTAGTTCGGATGCAGACTGCGGTGTCATAACAGCTTGTCTTGGCTCGCATGTCCCCACTGCGGTGCGTAGTGTCGAAGCCACCAGGCCGAGTGCAAATAGTTTTCTCATCAGCAAACGATGATCCATGGATTTTCCCTCAGTCAGATAAATGCGACGTTACGCTCCGGAAAGCAGCCCCCACCGCCGGGTAACTTTGCTTCAGGACAGCCTTCGAAGATACATACGACCACGTCGGCCATGGCATGGTGAGCCCTTGCACAATCTCCGTGCCAGAAACTTTGCGTGCCACGATCTGAAATGGCGATGCACCTCCTTCAGACCCCGGCAGATCCGCGGAGACGACGGCAATACGGATCTCCCTGGAAATTTCGCCAACAGGTTTCCCTCGGTCATCCGTGCCGCTGTACACCAGACCTTCCGAAGGATCAAGTGCAAGCAGGAGGCCCCAGGAGAGTCGAAGCCGCATGGTAGATGTCGAAGAGTCGAAATAGAACTGACCCAGGGAGTCATAGTCACTTGAATTGAGGCTGAAGTCGCCGTAATGAAGCGTGCTCCGACTATACTCAACAGAAGGATAGACGGCCCCATTTTCGCCGTAGATCCTTCGATTGGTTTCGACGACCTGTTGTTCGAACGAACCTTCCTGATCGAAACCGGTCCCTAAATTGGGGGGAATGATAATCGTGGTGATGTCGGAATTCTTCCCTAACAGGTCTCTTCGGTAGGGGTTGTAACTCTGTGCGATCAAGAGTTTTGTTTGAACGGGCCCTGCTATCGATACGAGGAAATTTGCGCCTTCCTTGACTTTGACATTGCCTGCCGCAGCCACTGTGCCGGAACCGCATGGATGTCCGCAGGTATTAAGTGTGACGAAGTAGCGCACCCGTGACCAATCAGGCTGCTGCCCGCTCCGAAAGTTTGTTGTGAGGTTAACGTAGAGGGCCGAGGGGTCCCACGACGTTTGAACTCTGATGATTTTTCCGGTTTGCTCCGGTGACGCAGATTGATCTGCCGTCCGCGACAAATCGCCGACCGTCCAGAGGTCTTCCCAAAGGCGAGGCTTTGCGGGGACGAATTTCATTAAACCGTAGGATTGTTCGGGATCGAGATCGTTATGCCAGAGCGGCTTGCGGTCAAAGGGAATTTCAAAGTCAACGGCGATCCAGTTATGTTTCCACCACTCATCAAGCCACTCGAAAATCATTCCACCAGCATAGCCAGCCCGTCTGATGTCCTCTGTGAGCCGCGCCAAAGCCCTTCCCTGTTGAAGCTCGCTGAGACCTCCCTGGTTCAAGCCATTGGGGCTGATGTGCGCGATGCCGATGCTTGTCGGGAGGCCATATTCACCCACGAGCACTGGAGTCTCCCGGTAGTGTTCTCTAAGATCCTGAAGGTACCCCCAGAACGGGTTCGGTCCTTCGCCATCCTTCGCATTCTGGTAGGCAGGATCGAGGAAAATGAAATCCGGATAAGTGGGGTAAATATGGTACAGGGCGAAGTAGCCTGCTGGATCATCCGGCAAGGGCCTGATCTTTTCCTCGTCAAGCGATACAACATCCAGATCGTCCGGGACGGTTGTAAGCGACGCGAATATCTGACCCAGTTCTGTTTCTCTGAGGCGCATTTCCTGTTGCTGCGGCATCGTGCTCGGATGCTTCAATGGGTCGAGCGGCGGCCAATTCACAAAGCAAATCGGCCGCTCCCAGTGGTATCGGCTTACTTCGTAGTGGAGAGTCTCATCCATCCGCATGGTCAGCCAAATCTCGGTCGCGTTCGCGCTTCGAACGGAAAGAAACCTCCCGGTGAATTCTTTTAGATCGGGATGATGTTGGTTCGTAATGACAGCTACATGGGGTTCAACCTCGCGGCCAATGATCCAGCCCAAGACGTATGTCGAAACGTCAGCGCTGAAAATGCCGCTCGCATGGGCGGGGCGAAAAGGGATATTTGCATTGCCGTGAACAGCATCCACAACCTCGCGAATTTCTCTCTGGTAATCCGTCGTAAAGTTTGATTCAAAGAGATCCCCGCCCGCTGGGTCTTCCAGCCATATCTCCTGGAACAAATACAGAGGTTGACGCGGGTGGGTCTGATCGTAATCGAGCAGCGCGCGGTAAAAACCAGGTGGAAGCAGAGTGTAAACGCGGACAGCGTTAGCCCCCATAGCCCCGATTTTGTCAAGCCAATCGGCATAGACAGCAGGATCAACGGGCGGTTCGGTTGCAAAATGGCCTGGCGTTGCAGGCCCAATGTCCACACCTGCGATGTAGATCGTTTTCCATGAGCCTCCTTGCGGAACCTGGAAGTACCCATCGTGCAACCTGGCGGCCAGCATCATCCGCGGGGCTGTCCGTAAATTCGCTTGATCCGCCCGGGCGGAAACCGGTCGACACAGGCAACAGTTTTGAGGTGCTCTGCCAAGAAGCCAATGGCTTGCAGTTCCTGCAAATACCAGCAAGACCGCGAGCGGCAGGGCCTTGCTGGCGGTCCCCATGTGAAGAGATTTCTGTTTCACGATAATGCGGTAAATCGGCTGCTGCGCTTCGAACCGCAGCATTAGTCATCAAAGAGAGGATGCCGCCCGCCACGCTCGTGGTTATGCCCATCGGCAGAACGAGCTATTGCTGCATCCTTTCAATGGGTTATCGTCTGGTTCGGTCGAGCCCTTTAACGGAAAATTCGCCTGCAGAAATGTCAACCCTTCCTCACTCTGCCCACTTTTCTGGCGGCGCAAGGCAGGCGTCAGGAAAAACTCGGTGGGATTCCTTTTCACTCAGGACAAATACAAGCCGCCGGCAGGTCTCCGGTAGAACTATCAATGAAAACTTCCCGCCAACGCCAGCAGCAAGGGAGGTCAATGCACTTTTTCAGAAGTTGCGTTGGCAAACCTGGTGTAGCGCCTCTAATAAATCGTTACATAACCGTGCTCCCTGAAGCATCGCGGCTTGTGGCAGCTTTACACGCGACCCCGTTCGTTGACAGCACTATTTTCACTCTCGTCCTTCGCGGAAACCCGCCGATCGATGCAGGACCGAACTGCTTTATTCCAAATATGGCTTCGTAATACGAAATGGGAATTACGGCGCACTACATTAGTTCGTAATTCCAACGTGGGTGACTTTTTCCCAGTGGCGGGAGCCGGTGAGAAAGCGCACCACGCCCTCTAACCGGTAGTAGAGCACCAGTTGGCGATAGCCGATATTCTCGATGAAAGCAAACCATAACAGCTTGGCCAGGTCGCGGTATTCGGGATAGCGGCGATAGGTCAGTTCTTCCAGAAGCACAGCCCCGATCGAAAGCAGTCCGCCGTAAGCAAGACTCAGAAGTACAAACAGCAGGTAGAGCATCGCGGGCACCAAGCCAAGGATGATCGCCAGCGGCACCATAAAGTATCCCAGAAACTCCACCACCGCTCCTAGAGCTTCTACGTAAAGATGAAAGGGAAAGCTGAAGTTTCCTACAAGGCCGTACTTCCGATTGAACAGCATCTCAGCATGCTTCAACAACGTCTGGCACAAGCCCATTTGCCATCGCCGGCGCTGCTTCCCCAGCATCTTCAGTGTGGCCGGGCATTCCGTCCAGCAGACGGGGTCCGAGGTAAACGACATCCGAATGCGCCGTTTGTTCTTCGCGGCCCAGTGATGCAATTGGACGACCAGGTCCATGTCCTCGGTCACGGTGTCGTGAGCAAACCCTCCGGCTTCGACGACGGTTTCGCGGTGAAAAACCGCAAACGCCCCAGACACAATCAGCGTGCCGCCCAGCAAGTCCCAACCTGTGCGGCCGAACAGGAAGCTCCGGAGGTATTCGACCACCTGAAACCGTTCCAGCCGAGACTTCGGCAGGGCGACTTTCGTAACTCGTCCGTCGCGCACGTCGCATCCATTCAGGACTCGGACGATCCCGCCGCTGGCCACTGTATTAACAGGAGAGCTGATCACAGGCCGCATCAGGCGCAACAAGGCATCACGTTCAAGAATAGAGTCCGAATCGAGAGTGCAAAAATAGGGCGTACGGCAAACATTGATGCCGGCATTTAGCGCGTCGGGTTTCCCTCCGTTATCCTTGCTGATCACCAGAAGGTTGGGGAGGTCGGGGTTCATGTAAAAACTGCGCACGGTTTTGGTAGGAATATGCGGGCGGTAAATCAGGTCCATCTTTACGAGACGAAAATGTTCGATCAGCCTCGCCAGCGTCGAGTCGGTGGAACCGTCATCGACAACCACGACCTCCAGGCTCGGATAATCGGTCTGGAGAATCGAGGCCGTCGTTTCCACGATGATCTGTTCCTCATTCCATGCGGGAATCACAATGGTTACAGGCGGTGTCACAGGGGATTCACGGATTTCATCGAGGTCCTGATAAGCGAGTCTGCGGTTGTAGACCCAGACGACAGCGAGCGAAAGCACCATCAGCAGCGTATACACGCCGTTTCCGATAAAAAAATAGGAAACGATTAGCAAATTGAACATGTTCATTCCGTGGATAAAGACCTGCCGCAAGAATTCCATAAGACTATCGCTCTCCCTCCGGCCGGACGGAGCCAAGCAACTCCTGCGCAAGGGCGCGGAGCTCGATGTCCGGTTCCCCCGCCGCCACCTGTTTGACCCACTGATGAATCCGGGGATCGGGATACCACCCGAACTGCTGGAGGAATTTCTTGCGCAGGTCACCGTTTCCTTTCCCGTTTTCAACCACAGCAATCATGTAACTTGTCTTTCCCATCTCCGCGAGGTGCCGCAGCACATCCATATCCCGCCTGCCATCGTTCCGGAAGCAGCGCATCAGCAAATCAGAAATAAGGCCGCCCCGCTGAAATTCATCCGCAATCTGCTCCCGGCAGTACCGGTCCTTTGTGAGAAGGAAATGCTCCGTGAGCAAGTCCAGCCCAGCCGGCCCGAAAGTCCGTAGGGTACGCACAGCCGTCTCCCGGACACGCCAGTCTGCGTCGGTCAAAGCGCGCGAAATCCGCGCGGCGTACGAAAGGAACCTGGGTTTTGCCAGGGACCTTGCCGCATGCAGCCGAACGAACCACAGCGGGTCCTCCAGCAGAGCAAACAGCGTCGTAACTGCCCGCTGATCCGGCAGATAGGCGATCACGGGAGCAGCCCGCGCCCGCACATCAGGATTTGTGTCACAGGACAGGCGCGTGAGAAACGTTTCGGCCATTGTGTCATTCATGTAGCGACCGTCCAGCCAGAAGTTCGGATTGCCTTCTGCCTCCCGCTCGACCATCTCCCGAATGATGTCTGTGGCAAGGAACCGAATGCGCGGGTTTGCGTGCTGCAGCGCGGGCTGCAATTCCTGGGCGCAATGGAGCGGAAAGTTCACCAGGGCCGATTTAAGCGTTCGGACGGACAGAACTGGCGCTGCGCTCACGGCTACCTTTTTGAGTTGCTCGACGAGCGCCGGAAAACTGCCCGGATGCTGGATCGCCGCCAGCGCTCTCACCGCTACCACTTGCAGGTCGGGGTTGGGGTCTCCAAGCGCTTTAACCAGCAATGGCCAACTTGCCTCATGTCGAATAAGGCCCAGGTTTTCTGCGCTCTTTGAGCGAATCAGGAAGTGGAGAAGCTTGACGCGCCTTAGAAGCCCTTGCGGATTCATCAGGGCCTCGCGCAGTGAAGCCTGGTCAACCTGGCCCATCAGTCGTTGCTGCCAAACTTTCACCAGCCCGAGGTCCTCACAAAGCCGTCTCAAGACGGGTTCTTCGACGGGTGATGGCTTCTTATGAAGGCAAAGCTGCTCCAAGACGAACATCCGATCCGGGCCGGAAATTTCCCTTAATTCCTGAAGGCCTTGCGCGTAAACGATTTCGCCGGAAAGCAAACCGGCAACCACAGGACTGTACCTGTTGCGTATCGCGTCAACCCGCCTGAAAAACGTCTCCCGCCTCCAGCGGCGCAGGAAGACGATCCCGACCAGAATAATGTTCCCGAGCAGTGCAAGAACAAAAAGCACGAAGGTGACTATCGTGACGTTCTCGATAAGAAATGGCATGTCTTCCTTAGGCGCACTGTCCCTTGTTCTTGTTTGTCAATTCCTGGCCTTTCATGGGCTGCAATGGGGCGTCCCCACCATCAACTTATCGGCCGAAAAAGAAAAACGATGAGGTCAATGGGTGCATGACTGGAGAGGTTTGATCGTATGGCAGGTGGGAAAATGGCCTGAACGGGAACCGAACGTCCGCAAAAGTTCGCGGCCTAAAAGCAGGACGGCAATACAGGGTGTGCTGCCGCGGCGGCTCGGATTCGTAACAGGCTGGAAATAGTGAGGTGAATGAAGCGTTCGAACTTTACTTAGGCTACTTATTCCTCGATTGCCTTGACTTGCGAAAATGCTCCATGCCCGGCCCTTATACTGTCAAAACTGATGCTCAAGGCTGGATAGGGAGTCTGGCTTTCCGCCACCCTGCAAGGCCGTCGCGGTAAACCTTGACTCCATCGTACTCAAACCCCTGTGAAAGAAGGATGCGGCCCGCCGATCGGCTGAAGGCGCAGATATCGCCCGACGATTTTCCTCCCTCATAAAGCACGATCGTTCTGTCTTTGGGCAGCCGCTTCCACTCTTGCTGGAAGGAGTCTATAGGAAAGTTGACTGCGCCTGGGATATGGCCCGATTCGAACTCCTTTGCAGGCCGGACGTCAACAAAGAGCGCTTGGGCATGTTCGTCGTAGAGCTTTTGGGCCTGCGCAGTTCCGATCATTTCAGGCTGGCGCTTTTTTGCCTCAGCTTCACTGCAAGCCTCGGCGGAATTCTGAAAACTGGCAAGCAGATTGGCTGATCCGTTCATAACGGGCATGGTATCACTCGATGAAACGGGAGACGCCTCCACACTGTCGGTTCTCTTGGCGGGACCAGCCCTACCAGGTTGGGACGGGGTCTCCGTCGATGAAGTCGAATCCCCCGCAGAAGCAGACTGTGCAGTCCCCGCGGCGTTAAGTTCGTTTTGGATCACCTGAGCAAACTGCGGATAAGGAATAGCTCCAACCATCATACGGCCATTAACAAAGAAGGTTGGCGTCATGTGAACTCCCAAGGCCCTCCCGTCTTCAAGGTCCCGGGTCACGCGAGAAGCCATCTCTCCTTTCTGGAGGCAGACAACGAACTTCTGGGAGTCGAGGCCCAACTCCGCCGCATACCGGTTCAGCGCAGGCGGGCTGAGGTCCTCCTGGTGCTCATAGAACATGTCCACAGCCTGCCAGAACTTCCCCTGCTGCGCGGCGCACTCTGCGGCTTCAGCAGCTTTCTCAGATTCCGGATGAACGCCGACCAGCGGAAACTCCCGGAAGGCAAAACGGATATTTTTGCCAAATTCCTCGCGGATTTTCTTCGCCGTGGCCTCCGCTGCCCCGCACGCCGGACACTTGAAATCACCAAACTCCACTACCGTGACCCGGGCGTTCGGATTTCCGTAAAAATGGGTGTCTGGCCGAACCATTCGGGCCTTCACAGTGCTTTCACTTGGGGGCTTTGAAGGCGGAAGGCTGCCGTGCGCTGTAAGAAAGATGAAAGCGGGAACTCCAAAGACAAATGCGAAAAGAATCATGGCAAAATTCCGCTGCACTACGGCGAGTGCTTTGGCGGCATCCAGAACCTCTGGCGGCCGCAAACGGTCCACGATCGCTAGGGCAAAAATCGCCGTCACCAGAAGCGCGGATAGCACGCACCACATGCACCAGGCATGTATGACGAAAGCCTCAAGCCCGGTCAAATAAGCCGAAAACACGAACGCGGCGCCGGTAATGAGAAGGACGCCGCTCTGCGTGACCCGTGCGGCCGGTGCGGGTAGCAGCGGATAAAGGAAAACCAGCAGAGCTACGAACCCGTACATGAACATGCCGAAAACCGGTACGGGCAGACCGCCAAGATGGGAATAAGCACTCGCTCGAACAACATCGCAGCCGCCGCCCATGCATACCATTGGGTGGGCTGGCGACGTGTACTCCCACATCAGGTAAATCGAGTCAAACAACCCGACCAGGCTCAAACCCAACATCCAGAGTTTTCGCATACACCCTCTTCCTGCGGCATCATAGCCGGGGGAATCCGATCAACCCCTGACTTGCCTTTGGGGCCCCATCAGGATTGCCGAGAATAATGCGCCTCCATTCCCGAACAATCTTACCCTTAAAGTATAAAACCAAGCCCCGTGATCGTGAAACGCTTACAAGGCGACTTCTGACGAATGCATCGGATTCGCCGGGCCATGGCCTTTTCCCAGGGCTAATCCGTTACTGATGGCCGCAGTCACAAATTCCTTCGCCAAAGCAACGCATTCCCACACGGACTTTCCCTTCGCTAGATTCGCCGCAATGGCCGATGCAAAGATGCAACCGGTTCCGTGGCCGTACTGAGTTGCAATCCTGGGGGCTGGAAACTCAACAAACTCCCGCCCGTCGAAGAGCACGTCCACGGCGTCACCTTCGAGATGTCCACCTTTGACCACAACGTATCGCGCACCGAAGCCGTGGATCACCCTCGCCGCGGCCTTCATCTCATTGAGATTTCCAATTTCCTGGTCTGTCAGCGTGCCCGCCTCATGCAAGTTCGGAGTAACCACCGTCGCGAGTGGCAGCAGGTCACGTCGAAGGCTCTCGACTGCTTGCGGATCGAGCAGTGCCCTTCCGCTTTTGGAGACCATCACTGGATCAACGACAACTGGAATCTCTGGATGTTTCCCGATTTCTTCTGCAACCACCCTGACAACCCCCGCGTTTGCCAGCATTCCGGTCTTGATAGCGTCGCAACCTATGTCCTCCAGGCAGACACGCATCTGCAAAACAACAAATTCAGGTTCCACATCCACAATTCCGTAGACACCGGTCGTATTTTGGGCGGTCAAGGCAGTGATCGCTGTCATACCGTAAGCGCCAAGAGCGGATAGAGTCTTGAGGTCGGCTTGGATACCAGCTCCGCCGCTTGAATCGGAGCCCGCCACAATCAGGACGCGTGTTAACTCTTTTCCTTTCTTCTCCATGCATTACCCATTTTTGCCACTGCCAGGACTGGCCTCCGTTGTCCCTCAAACAATCTACTAATCCAACATCAGGTTGGCCTTTAGACAGGGCCTGTCAAACCACTTGCCATTTTACCTCGGGTAATCCCTTACCTTTCACTCCCAGTATGTACTGTGGCCGGGGTTGGGATAATGCTGATTGACCATAGGCCTCTGAAAGTGTGAGCATAAGTCTAGAGCTCGATCAAAAGAAGGCAAGGAGGGACCCATGCGAAAGGTCTTCTTGCTTTTGTTCGCGCTGCTCCTGATGTCCCACCCGCGAGCTGAAGCCCAACAGTTCGAGGGGATTGAGGTTTTCGGAGGCTACTCCCGTCTTCAGAACAATCTCAGCTCAACCTTTTCCCCTTTTTATTCTCCACTTACGCCGTTCGGTGCTGATTTCCCCTTGAACGGCTGGCAGGCTTCCATCACCGAAAAAGCAACCGATTGGCTGGGACTCGTCCAGGAATTCGCTGGATATTACGGTACAAAGAACTTGATAGGAGCCGACAACCACTTCAACACATTTTCAGTCCTCTCGGGTCCCCGTTTCTACTATCCGAGCCTCAAGGTTATCACGCCCTTCGCCCATGCGCTTTTCGGTTACGACAATACTTCGGTCACTATAAGGCCGCAGAATTTCAAGGCGACGAGCGGTTCTTATGCCATGGCCTTTGGGGGTGGAGTGGACGTTGCCGCCGGTCGAACTCTGGCCATCCGTCTATTCCAGTTCGATTATTACCGACCGCAAAGTTTTGGGAGCGGTCAGAATAACTGGCGCGTTTCCACCGGTCTCGTCTTCCGGTTCGGCGGCCGAAGGCGTTGAGCCCGAACCATTTTCGTGGCGAGACTGCTCGGAAGAACTTTCACGCGCGCCTGGCTGGAAGATAAAATGGAATAACCGCCATATTCAGTTGAAGAGGACAATATGGTTGCAGCCATTCAAGTAGAACCCATCGACACCGGCCGTTTTCAAGTGACGATCCTGGAAGGCACAAGTCAAACCACTCATCTGGTCACACTCAATCCCGGATATTATGAGAAGCTGACGGGAAAGCAGGTTTCCGAAGAAGAACTGATCGAGCAATCCTTCCGCTTCCTGCTGGAGCGTGAACCGAAAGAATCCATTCTCCGCGAGTTTGACCTGCCCTTGATTGGCCACTATTTTCAGGATTACGAGAGCGAAATTCGCCGTCGGCTTGCGCAGTAGCACTCCATTGTCTGCACCCGGCGTTGTCTTTGTTCCGCTCCAGCAAATCAAGGGCTCGCGTACCCAAGGCTCTTGAGCATTTCAACATCCTGCTGCGAAAGGTGGCCCTGGGGTGCAAGGCCGCGGTTAGTCTGCTTGAACCAGTCGTCCAGGTCTTCCCTGAATTCACTGATTTTCGCGATACTCACGTCACCGGCAGGCAACGGTGTTTCCCGGGAGAAGACGTCTCCCAGCCGGAACATTTTGAGCGCTTCGTTGTTTCCCGACGTAATCACCTTTAGATTGCCCTCCACAAGGCCGGTCAAGGACGGCTCCCTCTTCGTCTCAGCCCATGTCCAGAACATACTCATCCACTGCGGAGGCAGAAGCGTCGGCTCAGCATACGTCAGGAAGTAGGTGGGCTGCTCGGGCGCATTCTTCCCTCCGCTGTCAATGATCGACTTTAAGCTCCGTCCAGCCTCGCCCGGAAACCTGAACTCGAGCCCCACATAACTGAGAATCGTCGGCAGCACGTCAACGCTGGAGACATTAATCCTGATCTTTTCGCCCTGCGGGATCGCCTTGGGGTAGGAAAAAATCATCGGAATGTGCATGGTCGGCTGAAAGATATGATCTCCGTGACCCCACAGGCCGTTTTCGCCCAGATTTTCTCCGTGGTCAGCCAGGAAGATAATCAGTGTGTCGTCTCGAACGCCTAAATCGTCGAGCATGTTAAGGGTCTTCGCGAGATCATTGTCATCAAAGGCGATTTCACTGTCGTACGCCCGGATTTTTTCAGCGCGATTTGCATCGATGGACGCGGAAACGGGAAATATCCTCGCGTTCTTCTCCACCGGCAGATCAGCGAACGCAGGATGCAGATCGTAGGGGTGGTGCGGGTCAAAATAATGGACCCAAAGGAAGAATTTCGAGCGGCCGTGCTTCTCAAGCCAGCGGCGGCTGGCGTCCCCAACTTCATTGCCATGCCGGGCTGCATTTACCAGCTTGTAATGATAAGAGAAATTCTCATTATAAACATTGAACCCCTGCCCAAGGCCCGTGATCCCCTTCTTCAAGGGCCAGGCACTGATGAACGCCGCCGTCTTGTATCCCAATCGATGCATGATCTGGGCCAGGAGAATAGGCCGCGGGTGCGTGGACATGTGCATCCCATTAATGGTTGCGCCGTGCTGCTGAGGGTACAAGGATGTCATCATCGTGATGTGCGAGGGTCCGGTCAGGGGAATGGCCGTATAAGCATTTTCAAAGAGCACCCCGTGCGCCGCCAGGCTGTCGATCGTTGGCGAGGTCCGCCGGGCATATCCATAGCAGGAGAGGTGGTCGGCTCTCGTCGTGTCAAACGTAATCAGCAATACGTTCGGGGCATCCTTCAGGTCGAAATTCGCCTTGCTGACCTTTTCTCTCACCCGCGGCCCGGCAAATGAAAACAGGGGCAGGAAAAGGACCCCGAGCAAAACGCCCATCAATCGGCGCATTTAAACACCTCCGTGAATGATGACAGAATGAAAACCCCGTCTTGCGGAAGCCGCAATGCTAAATCACGCCCTGTAGGGCTTCCCGCGGAAATGGCCTGCAAGCCTTTGGATCCCCTCTGACGACAGATCAATTTCATCCGTCATCAGTTCCCGCTCCACGCATCCGTCCTTCATCTGGATAATCCGGTCCGCGCGCAGCGCCACCTCAGGATTGTGCGTCACCATAACAATGGTGAGGCCGAGGTCAGTCCTAAGCCGGAGCATTAAGTCGAGCACCGCCTCCGCATTTCGCGAATCGAGGTTTCCCGTCGGCTCGTCGGCCAGCAGGATATCCGGATCGTTGATCAGGGCGCGTGCTATCGCCACGCGCTGCTGCTCGCCCGACGACAATTCATTGACCTTCCTGAGCCGTTTCTTTTCGAGACCCACCGCAGCCAGCAACTCATCGATTGATCTGGCCGCGCGTCGCGGCTTCCATCCCAGCAAGCGCGGGACCTCAATATTGTCCCTGGCGGATAAAAAGCCCAGCAGATTGAACCGTTGGAAAACAAAGCCAATCCTGGTATTCCGCATTTCGGCCCTGGCCTGATCCGGCATGGAGGAAATGGAAACGCCATCGATCAGGACTTCCCCTGCAGTCGGGTTGGTCAATCCCGCGATAAGATAAAGCAGCGTTGTCTTGCCAGAACCCGACGGCCCCATGATCGCTGCAAACTGGCCGGCCGGAACTCTCAAACTCACCGAGTTAACGGCCGGAGGAGACCCGGGCGCGTCGTCATAGATTTTGGTCAGCGCGCGCGTTTCGATCTTGGGTTGTACAACTTGGGTCTCCATTTTATTCCTGTCATTCATAGGTGAGGGCGGCAATTGGCTCGCTCGAACTGGCACGATAGGCGGGATACGCACCGCCCAGAACAGCGCTGGTCAACGCAATCACAGCGACCCAGAGCACGTAACCCGAGGGCAAGAGGAAATGAAGCGCCGGGTAGATCGATAAGATGATCGACTTCGTCAAAAAATAGAACAGAAGCGAAAGCGCTCCGCCAAGGAGGCAAAGCAGGCACGCCTCGCCCAGAAACAACCTCAGAAGATACCGGCGGCTTGCACCCAATGCCCGAAGGATTCCAAGCTCGCGTGTCTGTCCCAGAACCTGAACGTATAGCGCCAGAAAGATGACGAGGAAATTGATCACTCCGGCAAATACGACGATTACCAGCAGGAACTGCCGCAGTCCAAGGAATGACGAAGGAGTGATCAGGGTGGACAGATCGCGCATCTCGGTGATCTGATAATCTTTGAGTGCTCCGCCGGCAAACTCTTTCAACCGTTGCACCACAGTTGCGTCCGAATCAGGGGAAACACATTTTACAAAAATCACCGCGCATTTCCCCGGCGCCAACAAGTCCTGGAGTGTTTTCAAAGGAACAAAAACCCGTGCGCCCTTGCCATGTTCGACCACGCCGCAAATTGTGAAGTTGTGATTCAGGAGGTTCAGCGTCCCTCCCAGGCGGACATGGTGCGTCTTGACGTAAACATCGTCAACAAGCGCCGTGTAAGGGCCGGAAAACGGGCCGCCCTGAAGATATTCAAACCCACCGGTGACGCGGTTAAAGCTCGGCAGATCGATGCCGAATAATGCCTCAAAGCGGTTTGTGAAGCTGACATTTGTAGCCACAGCAGTTGCCGCTTCCACGCCATCAACCTCTGCGATCTTCTGCGCCAGTGAGTCGGGCATCACATTTTCGCCCAAGCCCAGGATATAAGAGGAATGCGGCGGCTGGATCATCAGGTCTGCACCGATCCCTTCTGTCCTCCGGATCTTTTCCTGCATCACGCCTGTCGATAACCCCTTAATGACCAGCCCCAGCAAAAGCGCCACGCTGATCATCAGCGTCGAAAGCAACATCCTGACAGGATGATGCGTGAGTTGCCGCAGCATCAGTTTGAGCACAACACTTTTCCCGAGCCTTCAATAAGCTTTTCAAAACGACAAGCTTTTTATTCTATCTTACGGCAATTGGATGAGTTTTTCAGATGCAGGGTTGTGACAGGCTTGATAGAAAGCGTCCCCCCAGGAGGACTGGGTAAAATCACTGCACGTTCTAAGTGAAGTCGGCCGAGATCATCAACGCGTACGACATCCCGGCAACTGTAAGCGCATATGTTCTCGGCGTTGTTCACTGGGACCGCAGTGTGGAAGCTCCAGATGTTCTACTGCGAGCGAACTCAGGCTCGGAATTCGGCTATCAGGGGCGTCCAAAACGGCCTGCGCGCCCCCTTTGCTAAACCAAACCGAAACATTGAAGCCCGGGTAAGAGTATCCGTTGCGCTTGCTGATGTTTACGAAACCAGCCGGAGGAACAGCGCCATCTTTGTCGACTTCATGAACAGCCTCCTTTTTCGAAGTCATAATGGCGAAGGTGATTCAGAAACTACATTCGCCAAGGGGATTAATCCCCGATCAAACGGAGGTCAAATGCAGGAGAACTGTCCAACGGCACTGGCAGAAGTTGAAGATCAGATTCTTCGGTACTAGTCAGACAAGGTTTGCCCGGGCCGGGCCGTTTCGTAGCGGCGGTCCGGCAGAAGCCGATCCGGCTCTTGCGGGGTCGGCAGGGAAGACCTGCACGGAACATTCGCCGTCGCGAGCCCCTGGGGCCGGGTTTTGAAACTGGGGCCGTGCGCTCTTCACGAATGTGAAGGCGCATTTCCTTGCTGCTGCACAACATCTCTTCACTAGCCGGTGTGTACCCGGACACCTTACCCTTTTCAGATTAATCGGTTCCTGCAAGTGCGGCGGTGATTCCAGTCACGCGCACTGGTGACCCAGTGGAAAGATGCACTCTTCGGGCTGAAAGGGAAGCTCATCCAAGCCCGCCCCACGAAAAGTATCGTTTGTGGGTTGCTTTGCATCGAACTTAACAGGGGCCGATAAGAGTCTCGGGAATCGTAGCTCGTGGTCGGACGGTACGCTGCACGGGGTGCCAGCGTCCGCTGTCATAGATTTCAGCATGGTAGAATATTGACAGCCAGGGAACCAGGAAAGTCTGATAGACTTTCGAATCGCTGCGTTGGAAAACGCGCCCAAATTCGTGTCCGCGGGGATATCTTACAATGGCCGAGAAAATCCACAAGAAGTCCGCTGACTTTAGCAACTTAGCTATTCTGCCGGTCCGGGACACTGTCCTTTTTCCGAACGCCATACTCCCGCTGACGGTGGGCAGGGAAAGTTCTCTGCAGCTTATCAACTCCCTTCCCGAAGGCGAAAAGTTCATCGGCGTTATCGCGCAGCGTGATCCGCGCGTTGACGTCCCCCAGCCCGCCGACCTCTTTCAGATCGGCTGCGCGGCTTTCGTGCATAAGATCATCAAGCTGCCCACGCAAAGCCTTTTTATCTTCGTCGAAGGTTTGCAGCGGATTGCGCTCGAAGAAGTTCTCCAGATGGAACCGTTCATCCGCGCGCGGGTTAAGCCGTTGCCGGACATCATACCCGAAATCAAAAAGGCGGACTTTGACGCGCTCGTGCGCAGCGTGACAACGCTCTTCCAGCAGGCCGTGCAGCTTTCGCCCACTCTCTCTGATGACCTGCAGACCGTTGTGATGAACATTGATGACCCTGGCCGCCTGGCGGACTTCATTGCCGCCAACCTGCCTTCCCTGTCCAGCACGGAGAAGCAGGAGTTGCTCGAGAGCCTCGACCTCAAGGTACGCCTCGACCGCCTGAACCATCTGCTTGCCCGCGAAGTTGAAGTGCTTCAGCTCCGCTCAAAAATCCAGTCGGAAGTGCAGGACCAGGTGACGCAGAGTCAGCGAGAATACTACCTGCGTGAGCAATTGAAAGCCATCCAAAAGGAACTGGGCGAAGCCGACGAGCAGCAGGAAATCGAAGAACTGCGCAAGAAAATCGAGGCTGCGGGCATGACGGAAGAGGCCCGCAAGGAAGCCCTGCGCGAGCTGAACCGGCTCTCCAAGATGTCGCCCGCGGCCGCTGACTATCATGTCACCCGCACTTACCTTGACTGGCTGGTGGCATTGCCCTGGCAGAAGGTCAGCGAGTTGAAAGTGGATGTCAACAAGGCAAGGGAAGTGTTGGAAGCCGACCATTACGATCTGGAGAAAATCAAGGAACGCATCCTCGACTACCTGGCCGTCCTGCAACTGAAACCGGAAATGAAAGGCCCCCTGCTCTGCTTTGTGGGGCCGCCTGGTGTGGGCAAGACTTCACTCGGCAAGTCGATTGCCAGGGCGCTTGATCGGAAGTTCATTCGCATGTCACTGGGTGGCATTCATGACGAAGCGGAAATTCGCGGGCACCGTCGCACCTACATCGGCGCGCTTCCCGGCCAGATCATGCAGGGCATCCGCCGCGCCGAAACGCGTGATCCGGTCTTCATGCTGGACGAAGTGGACAAGATCGGGCACGATTTCCGCGGTGATCCATCGTCCGCCCTGCTCGAAGTGCTCGATCCCGAGCAGAACTCGCACTTCCGCGACAATTACCTCGACGTGCAATTCGATCTTTCAAAGGTGCTCTTTATCTGCACAGCTAACGTGCTGGACACTATTCCGCCGCCGCTGCTCGACCGCATGGAGGTACTTGAACTTCAGGGCTATACCGAAGAGGAAAAGGTCGAGATCGCGATCCGGCACCTGATTCCCAAGCAGGCGTCCGAGCACGGCATCAAGCTCGGTGAGCAGATCGAATTCACACGCGAAGCGATTGCCGCCATCAGCCGCTACTACACCCGCGAGGCGGGCGTACGCAATCTGGAGCGCGAAATCGCAACCATCTGCCGCAAACAGGCGCGGAAAATCGCTGAAGGTCATGCGGAAAAGCTGGTCGTAACACGTGATATTCTCCCTGATTTCCTGGGCGTACAGCGGTTCCGCATGGAGTCGGAACTTGTCGAACGCACGCGCCAGCCGGGCGTTGCAGTAGGGCTTGCATGGACTCCGACCGGCGGCGACATTTTGTTTGTCGAAGTGACCACCATGAAGGGTGGGAAAAATTTCACCATGACCGGCCAGTTGGGCAAGGTGATGCAGGAATCGATGCAGGCTGCCCTGGCCTGGGTGCGCGCACACGCGGAAGAGTACGGAATCGATCCCGACTTCTTCCAGAACGAAGACATCCACATCCACGTTCCTGCGGGCGCGATCCCCAAGGATGGCCCCTCAGCAGGCATCACCATGGTCTCGGCCCTGGTCTCGGCCCTTTCCCGGCGGCCAATCCGCCCGCGCGTGGCGATGACCGGTGAAATTACGTTGAGCGGACAGGTCCTGCCCGTCGGCGGCATCAAGGAAAAGGTCCTTGCAGCGCGCCGGGCCGGTGTCAAGACGATCTTGCTTCCGGCGGAAAACGAACCGAACGTAAAAGAAGACTTGCCGGACCACATGCTGGAAGGACTGGAACTGAAGTACGTGAAGACCATCCGCGAAGCCGTCGACCTGGCGCTTGAAAAGGAACCGATAATCGCCGAGGTACACGCGTCATCGAGTACTTCCAACTGATTCTGCATGTATGGTAAAGGGCAAGATCCCGATCAACCGCGCCAGATTCAGCGCTTCTTCAGCGTTACCGTAAGACCGCGGCCCTGCATGTAGAAGATCGTTTGTAAATCCGGGTTGGTTGTTACGGCGTGGACGTAATCGGGCGTCATGTCGATGTTATGGGCTAGAATGAGACCGCCCGGCCGGACCAGCGGCAATAATTTATTCAGGTAGTCCACGTAGCCTTCTTTGTCGGCATCGATAAAGGCCACGTCGATGGGGCCTTTCAAATTCTTTATATTCTGGTGGGCGTCCCCCTCGATCAATGTCACCCGGTCTGCCACTCCTGCCTGCCTGAAGTGCTGGAGCGCCTCGGTAGCGCGCTGGTGGTTGATCTCAAATGTCGTCATGTGACCGCCGGTCGCCGTCAACGCCAGACAGAACCAGAGCCCAGAATAGCCGGTCGAGGTGCCGATCTCTGCGACCCGCTTTGCGTCCGCCGCTTCCGTGAGGAGCCACAATGCCTCGCCGTCCTCGCGGGGAACATTTAGGTAGAGTTCATTGTTCTTCACCATGTGATCCAGTTCCGCAAGGATTTTTCTCTCCGCAGCGTTTTTGGCCAGCGGCGGATTTGAATATCGGCCCTGCTGGCCGAATGCAACAAGGGCCGACGCAAGCAGGGCTCCTGAAAACATTAGATATCTTCTGATAACAGTTCGCATTTTTGGACCTCCTTATCCCAACCCAGCACCCCAGACGTGACTATCCTTCTAGTTTACTTTCATTGCGCCTTATTCCAACCGGATCTGCATGCATAAGTTCATCACGGGTGTGACTTCCTCAAACACGGCCATCATGGATTCCACAAGATCGTGTCCGGTTGTGCTTCGGACTTCATTCTCATCCATCGCATAGAATAGCTGGAAGCCGACCCATTCGTCCGCAGGGGCTTTTCTCAGCACGCGTGCAATCCCTCTGTTTCCTTCGAAATTCGATTTTGTGAAATAGATGGGGGCTTCTTCCCAACTCCCGACACGGATCCTGAAACCTTCGCGCAGCACAAGCCGCTTCAATTCCTTTTCCATCGCGTTTCCTGGCTTGAGCGCAGCAAGCAGCCTGTGCCAGTCCCAGTCGCGTTCGAGCTTGCAGGATGGAAAACCGCGCGGGGGTTTTATGTAGCCCCGCTCCACTTGCATCCCGCACTTGAAAAGTCCTTCGTCTGTGTCAACGGACAGGAAAAACTTCGAGCAGCCGAAACTCACGCGGTTCGAAACAGGTTTGGCTTCGCGATTTGCGCGCGGAAGGTAACCGATCCATTGCCAGTAAACGCCGCGTCCCCATCGCTCCGTCACAAAGGGCTGGCGATAGCGCGATTCAAGTCCGAGCTTCAGGATGCGCGTGATCCGCTCGTGATCATCGAGGTTGCCTACATGAATGCCGCGGCGGAAGTCAAGATATTCCGGCCGGAATCCTATGGCCGATGCAGGCAAAGCGTAAGCTGGTTCTGTAAGGGAAGCTTTTTGCCGCATGCGGAAACTCAGCCCAATTCTACATCAAACGCCTTTTTGTGTGACCCTAAAGCACGAGGATATCTTTGTTGCACGGAGATCGAAGCAGAGGATTTGCAGTACGCAAGCTGCAAACTCCGTCTAATGACTGGCACGGGAGGTCGGACTCAAGGAAAGCCCTCGGCGACAAAGATAAACGAATTTTGCCGGGGGAGCGCGTTTGAGGAAAGGTTCAATGTTCAAGCGCCAGGGTGTGAGCACCGGCCCCAGCATGTACTCCGATAGCCAAAAGGCGCACTGCCTTCGCCCATCGGGAGTGACCCTTGTCTTCCAGTCTGCCGGCCAAATAATTGACGGTATATGCGCTGGCGCCGAGGACTACGAATACGCCCGGATTCTGGGCAAAGGGCCGCACCATCGGGTTTGCCTCGTAGCATCTGCTGCTGCAGTTCTGGAGGAGATGATAGGTTGTGGCGGCATCGAATTCCGCTGCCAGAAAAACGCCTGCATCCAGCTTGGAGAACTTGTGTGGTTTCTTGAGCGCCCATGCGGGGCCCGAAAGAAAGAAAACTGCTACCGCACTGGCAAGGAATGCTTTCTTCAGCATAGACACTTCGCCTCCCGCGTGCAGGATGCCGGCTTTGGCAAACATTACCTCCTCACTGCGCGCCAGTTATTTGAAAGGCACTACTCTCCGGTTGAAATCCTTCCAGTCGCGGCGTGTCGATTGAGAAAGGTGTTTGCGCCGCGGACTCCGTTGTTGAATCGCAAACTTTTCCGTCACCAGGCTCCGCGAAATGAGAAATCTGCCGATGATAAATCCGGTCAGCATACGTAGCCTTCCATGGGCAGGCCGGCCCGCGGAGAGTAACGTTGGAGGAGGTCTTCTACGACAACCAGAACACGATCCTCGCCCTGCTGCGGAGCAATCCGCGTCATCGTTATATGCACAGGTTGCCCGCCGGCGAGTCCGATTCGCATGAAAGCGTTGAAACAGCAGCTTGCCGCAGGATCGGGGTGCCCCAGGAGCGATTTCACTCGGTCCTCAATACCTTCGGCCAGCAACACGTCTGGAACCTTCCATCCCACAACTTCTTCGGGCTCCTGGAAGGTCCTTTGCAAAAACATCATGTTCGCAAATCGAACTGTCAGATCCGGGGAGACAATCAGGATTCCCAGCGGCGTATCATCCCGGCACTCGACTCGGCCCGTCGGAGAACCCGAATCAGCCCGCTGCGCTTTGATTTGGGCCTCGAGTTTGTTCACTCGCCAGCGCTCCCTTGCCAGCCATCCGCAGAGCAGAGGAAACAGGATGACAACGACAATGAGAGACGCCGTCAACCGAATGCCGAAATTCGCGGAAAGGGCGACGCCAGCCAGGATGCCAGCCGCGACCGCCGTGAAAGCAAAAACAAGCGTCGAGACGTGTGATAGATCGCGCAGATTGCGCTCTGCACTGCTGGAAAACCTCCCTTGCTCCATCGGCCACATGGGTTGCGGCGCGTTGTCAAACAAAGCCATCGACTTCTCCGCCCATTAACTTCATCATGCCGAAGATTGCCGGCGTCAAAACCTGCCTTGCAATCTGCTTATCGGAAAGTAGCGAAGTCATCTTTAGCCGTACGCCACGAGGTTTGCAGTGCGCAGCCTGAGGGGGGTGCAAAATGCTGAAGGAGAGACAGTCACGTACTCTCCCGGAAAAATCATTCCCTGTGCGCGCTTTTCGGTTGCTCATGAAACTGCACGATCCAAAGTGTGTTAAGTTAAGAAGAAGGCGTTAGAGAAGACAGGCGCTCGGGACATTCGGCGACACTCGTCGAACGGCGAAAGACGCTGCGGGGTATTCCGCAAGTGGGGCAAAGATCGAAACGGCCATGGGGTCTGGGATGTCCTTTTCCGGGGCCCGCGCCATGCGAAGCCTCCGCGCGACCGGTAAAACTTGCAGTGGGGTAAGAAATCGCGATGCCTTCGGAAGGTGACCGGCTTTGTCCAAGATGCGGCCAATTGATACCTGCCGAGCAGACAGAGTGTCCGGTCTGTACGAAGCCCAGGGGCTTCCTTTGGTCCCTGGAGCGTGAAACCCTCGTCCTGGTCAGCTTCTTGATGCTGGCCGTTTTTTTTGGCATCACCGGGTTTGTCGTGCAGAGGTATCACGCTTCTCAACAGGCGCTGGGTGGCCGGTGGTATCAGCGAGGGGAAGCGGCGCTCAAGGCAAACCATCCGGAAGAAGCGGCGGAGTACTTTCATACGGCGCTCGTCTATTCGCGGGATAATGACATTTACCAGATGCGGCTTGCCGAGGCCCTGGTGGAAGCCAATCGACTGGCCGAGGCCCGGGTTTACCTTCAGTCACTGCTGGAAAGGCAGCCGGGCAGTGGGCAGGTCAATCTTGAACTGGCCCGTTTGTCTGCCAAGTCACACGACATCACGGACGCGCTTCGCTATTACCATACGGCCGTTTTCGGCGCCTGGATCGACAATCCTGGAGAGCATCGCCTGGAAGTCCGCATTGAATTGTGCAGGTTTTTGCTGGAGAACAATCTGAACAATGAGGCCGAAGCGGAAATCATAGCACTTCAAACCGAACTTCCCCCCGATGCCCGCCTTCACGCAGAGGTAGGAGGCATGTTCATGCGGGTAGGCGATTACCGCCGTGCGCTCGGAGAATACCAGCGGGCTTTGAGGCTCAATTCCAAGCAACCGGGTGCCTGGTCTGGAGCGGGTGAAGCCGCTTTTCAGCTTGGGGACTATCTGGCGGCCCGGCGTTATCTGCAACGGGCCGTCGAGGAAAATCCCAAAGACACCGAGGCCGCTGAAAAGCTCGAAATCAGCAGATTGGCCGTCGAGTTCGATCCTTTCGAACGGAGGCTTTCGGAGAGAGAACGCAGCCTGAGAGCGATAGCGGCCTTTCACCAGGCACTTTCACGCCTTAAGCATTGCGCCCAGAGCCGGGGCATTAGCTTGCAGGCTCAGCAGAGTGCAGGGCCGTTTTCGGACATTTACTCCCAGGCTATAAAAATACAACCGAAGGTCAGCCTCACGAACCTCCGGCGCAACTCCGACCTTGTCTCCGGCGTAATGGACCTTGTTTTACAAATGGAAGAGACAGCGCAACAGGCCTGCGGGACGCCTCCGCCGGTCGACCAGGCTCTCCTGCTGGTGTCTCGAACGCGAGGTAATACTGAACAGTGACGACCCCGGCTGCAACAAATTCTGATACCGCGGTCCCCAAGCTCGTTCATCGCCTCGCGAAATACTGGGATGATACCATCGAGCAACTGAGAAAAGTTCGTGTCCCACGCCTTTTCCCTCATGAAGAAGGCTTGTTCCTTCTCCTGGCCGTCATTATTGGGCTGTTCTCCGGACTCGCCGTCGTGTGTTTCCAGGTTGCGATTGACTGGACCCGAATTAAACTTCTGGGTTCGAGCCTCGCGCCTGGTCCCGCACATTCCATCCTTGCACCAACCCTCGCCGGGTTGGGCGTCGCCGCTCTGGTCATCTTCGTTTTCCCTCGAGTTCGCGGGAGCGGCGTCAACCAGACGAAAGCCGCAGTTTATATCTACGACGGCTATATTCCTTTCTCCACCGTGATCGGCAAATTTGTAACTTGCGCGGTTGCGATTGGAAGCGGCCAATCGCTCGGTCCCGAAGATCCCTCGCTCCAGATGGGCGCCGGAATTGCTTCAGCGCTGGGCAGGCGGCTTCGCCTCTCGAGGGAAAAGGTGAGACTGATCGCCCCGGTAGGTGCGGCGGCAGGCCTCGCGGCTGCATTCAACGCCCCAATCTCCGCTGTCCTTTTCGTGATCGAGGAAGTCATAGGAAGATGGAGTTCCGGTGTTTTAGGAGCAATTGTCCTCTCTGCCGTCTCCAGCGTAACGGTATTCCGCCTGTTTCTTGGCGAAGAACCGTTGTTCCGCGTACCACGCTTTCACCTGAGCCATCCAAGCGAACTGCTTTCCTACGCCATTTTGGGTGTGATCGGCGGCTTTGCCTCACTTGCTTTTGTTAAGCTCGTTTCCTGGCTCCGGATGCGCTCGAGAGCGATGCCGAAGTGGACTCATTATGTGCAGCCTGCAGGGGCGGGTCTTCTGATCGGGATCATCGGCGTATGGATGCCCCAAGTCATGGGGGCGGGCTACGCCGTTATCGATCAGGCCCTCCATGACCAGTTCACTTGGAAGCTGCTGGTGCTGCTGGCAGTTTTCAAGATCCTGGCCACCAGCCTCTCATTTTCGAGCGGGACTCCCGGTGGCATGTTCGCTCCCACGCTTTTTATCGGCGCGATGCTGGGCGGGGCCGTGGGAGGTGTTGAACATATTCTCTTCCCACGTCTGGGTGGGTCGGCCAGCGGTTTTGCGCTTGTGGGAATGGGGGTGCTTTTCGCAGCTTTCTTGCGCGCCCCCATGACTTCGGTTTTCATGGTCCTTGAGCTGAGCGGGAATTACTCGATCATTGTGCCTGTCATGGTTTCCAATACAATCGCCTACCTGATTTCTCTACGTTATCAACCGGTGCCCTTGTTTGACCTTCTTTCCCGCCAGGACGGTACCGACCTGCCCTCGATGGAGGAACAGCGCGAGCGCGAAACACTGAGTGTGGAGGACGCCATGCGTCCGCCGGCTGAAATTGTGCTGCATGCCGAGGAAACCGTCGCCGAGGCGTTGAGGCGTGTATCGCCGAATACGCTGGAGTTTTTCCTTGTCAGCCATCGCAACGGCGATTGGACCCTCGCCAAAAAAGAGGACCTGCTTCGACTGGTCAACGAACAGAAAGGAGACTCGCCTTTGTCGCGGGCTTTATCGAGTCCGTCGCTCCCATGGCTCCATCCGGACCAGCCGCTCGACGTGGCCTTGCGCCATATTGGGGACTGGCCGTTGCTTCCCGTCATCCATCGCGCCGACCACCGGAACCTTCAGGGGGTTATCTCGCTTTCTGATATCCTTGCTGCCTACGGAGCGGCTCCGAGCGAAAAAGACGAAGAAAGACCTGGCAGGGAACCGTCACGTGAACAGCCGGCTTTTCGTACCGGGGAAAGCCGACCATAAGAAACCCCTCCCCATCCTCTTCAGCAGGGATATTTGATATCAGGAAAGTTTTCGTGTGGTTTGACTATCCGCCCGGGCCATCGTTGGAAATATATTGATCGAGGGAATGCAGTTCGCGTTGCAGGTCCTGCACAAGGAATTCAAGCAGGTTGCGGATAGAGAGCATCCCGAGCAGGATGCCTTCCTTCGAAACAATGGCCAGATGGCGCATGTGGCCGCCCACCATCTGGTTGAAGGCATCTTCGGCGTTCATGTCCTCGGGAATCGTCGCGACGGGCGAAGTCATTACATCGCGGACTTTAGTCTTTTCAGGATCGAGCTTTTGCAGCACCACACGCAGCATCACGTCGCGCTCAGTAAATATGCCGCACAACTCTGGCTTTTCGCCTTTCTCGATCACGGCGACAGCCCCCACTCCTTCTCTTGCCATCATCCGGACCGCCTCCAGGACACTCTGGTCTGCCTCCACCTTGGCCGGGGGGACATGCGCAATCTTCAGGAGACTCATCCTTGCCTCCCCTGGGGTCTTTGCCCCAATATCATGATCGGGAAAACTGCCTCTCGATGATTGAATCGTATTCCGCTGAGATGCCGAAGTCAAGGTGTGCGGGCATCATTCGCACCATTTGCCGTATTCTACGCGGAGGTGATCTCCTGGCGGAAGAAGGCCAGACTTGCAGCCCCGTCCTGAGCGAGGGATCCCCGGCCCTCGATGGAAATACCGCCGTGGAAGTTGATTTTTTTCACCAGCTTGAAGAACTCTCCATAGAGGGGATCCTCCACAGGACTCCTGGGCCATAGCCGGCCGTTGGGGTTGGCAAAGTGGAAATGGACAATTTCCTTTCGCGCCGTCCAGATGATCTCCGGGTTTTCTTTCTCCACACGGAGATGGTAGTAGTCGATGATCATCTTAATGTTCGGATGATTCACTTCTCGGACCAACTGCAAGGCCTCCGCGCCGGTGTTGATGATGTTGCTCTCCTGGTGCCGCAAGGGCTCAATAGCAATAATGATGTCGTATTTTTTAGCAATTTCTCCCGCACGACCCAGAAAGCCCTTGATTTGGCTCCAAGCTTTATCACGGGAATAACCGGGCGGAACATTTCTCGATCCCGCACTGCCCCAGACGACAATCGACCCTCCGAGTTGGCGGCATCGCGCCAGGGTGTGGTCAACATATTCGCCGAGAGCGTTCCAATTGATATCATCTCCCACGACGCGCAAGTCCTTCCGGCGAATGAAACTGTTGAAACACTCACAGCGGATCGGCGAGACCAGTTCCTTCTGTTTGAATGCCTGGAAGTCCGCATCACTCATTTCCGCAACGGAGGCCGCCGCGGGCTCCAGGTAATCAAATCCGTATTGGGCTGCCTCATCCAGTTCGCCTGTGGACGCGCACACTCCAATCTGAATGCCTTCAATAGCGGCAAGCGAAGGAATAGCGATTCCAACCAGGCTCACCGCCATCAGAAATTCCCGGCGCGTAAAATCCACTCGAACCTCCTCCTCTCCAAAGTGTGGCATGGGGCGATTCTCCGGTCTGCAGAGAGCGAACAGCGGACACGAATCGCCCCATCACGGGGGAACATATAGCCCCTTCTACACGTTTTCCGGAATGTAGAACGGCCTGCGGTAGCCCCGGTCCGCGCTGCGCAGCATACGGTTAGCATCGTCATCATTCACGACGCGCAGCGAATCAGGATCGAACTCGATGGTCTTACCCAGCCGATATGAGGCATTGGCCAGGTAGATCAGCGTCGAGGAAATGTAACCTTCCTCAATCGGGGCGTTCAGTGAGGCCTTGTTCCGCGAGCGCACTGCTTCAATAAAGTTCAGGAAGTGGTCACCACCTCCGGACCCGGTCGGCCCCGGCTCATGCGACGGCCCGAGCCAGGTCTTGTAGCCCTCTGAGCCATCGATCGCCATGTAGCCCTTTGACCCGTAGAAGATGTCGCCAATGGTGTTTTGTGGCGAGTCCACAGGACCGAGTTTCTGCGCCTGCAAGCCCGCCGCCGGAATGCCGTGCGAACCCTTGCCCACGCCGATGCCGGCTTCATGATTGGTGATCCAGCCGCGCACCTCAAATTCAATCATCTTGCGGCTTCCGTCCGGCATGTCGTACTGGAACGAGCAGTTCAGGACGTTCGGCGTCTGCTGGTCGTCATTGAACATAAACTTGCCGCCCACGGCGGAAATCCTGTTCGGAAACCCGACGCCCAGGCCCCAGCGCGCAATATCGAGTTGGTGAATGCCCTGGTTGCCGAGATCGCCGCTTCCGAAATCCCAGAACCAGTGCCAGTTGTAATGAAAACGGTTTTTCGAGAAAGGCTCGAGGGGTGCTGGCCCCAGCCAGAGGTCGTAATGAACGCCCGGCGGCACCG
This sequence comes from Terriglobia bacterium, assembly GCA_035652895.1. Taxonomy (GTDB): domain Bacteria; phylum Acidobacteriota; class Terriglobia; order UBA7540; family UBA7540; genus SCRD01. Next base: position 345,127 of record DASRCX010000022.1, on the reverse strand, counting down.
GGGAATTGGGTGTGTGTCCGATCGATGGCCGCCACTTGTAGCAGAGCCCTCTTGCGAGATAAACCTCCCCAATCAGGCCGTCCCGAAGCTTTTGTATTGCTTCCTGGATTCCTTTCTCTGAACGGCTCTGAGTCCCATGCTGCACGATTCTGTTGTAACGGTTTGCCGCTGTCACGAGTTGCTTGCCTTCCCACCAGTTGTGGCAGCAGGGCTTTTCGACATAGACATCCTTGCCGGCCTGACATGCCCAAATGCCAATCAGTGAGTGCCAGTGGTCCGGTGTGGCAACCGAAACCGCATCAATCGTCTTGTCCTCCAGCAGCTTCCGCACATCGTAGTAGTAGGTTGGTTTGGGCAGGTTCAACTTCTGCTGCATGTCTTGGATCCGCTTGCGCGCCACGTTCTCATCCACATCACATATCGCCGCAACCTCCACGTTGGGCAGTTTTGCGTATCCTTCGATGTGGTCATATCCACGGCCACGAACTCCACAAACCGCAACACGCACCCGCTCATTCGCTCCAAGGACTTTTCCGGTTGCGCCAACCAGTCCAAGCCCTCCCATGGCCACCAGCCCGGCGCCCGACCTGGCGCCTGACTTCAAGAATTCTCGTCGGCTGATTTCGGAATCCTGACTCATAATTCCCCCTTCATAAATGGAAATAGACCTTTGCGAGACGGGTCTCAATATAACACAGGACAGGGTGCTCAGTTGCGCATTACGCGTGCATTTTCAGGTAAGTGCAGGAAGCGGATTCCGTGAAAGAGTTGCGCCCTCGTTCCAAGCGCGCCACTCCATCGTTATTGCATGCACACTTCCTTTATTCATTCCGAGCGCAGTGAGGAATCTATCTGCGACACGCAGTCCTTCCGCAAATGACAGGGTTCCGAAAAGAAGCACGAAGACTGCTAATATGCGGTGGACGCAACCACTCCAAGGGTGGACTGGTTGATGAGAGATTCGCGCGGGTAACTGACGATTTCAATTCTAACGGGAGTAAGCCCGGCTCCAAGAAACCCCAATCGTTCTGCGGCGGCGCGGCTGACGTCCAGAATGCGGCCGCGAACAAAGGGCCCGCGGTCATTGACCTTGAGAATCACCGCGTTGAACGTAACTAAATTAGTGATCCGAACCATAGTCCCTAATGGCAGTGTCCGGTGCGCACAGGTCATAGCGTTCATGTCGAAGGGTGGCCCGCTTGCGGTTGGCAGTCCTTGGAATTCCTGCCCGTACCAGCTTGCCCAGCCCACCTCTCCCTCGGGAATCGTCAATGCCGGTGGGCGCATCTGCCATTCCCTTGCCGGAGTCCCCATCGACCGCGCCGACAAAGCAGTCAATACAGCCACCGTGCAGCCCAGAACCAGCTTCCTCAATTCGACCTCCGCGCGTACGGTGAATAGGCAAAGCGGCGTGTCATGCGCGCCGTGCACTCGATAAGATCGTGCTGATTGAGGTTAGAGCTGGACCCTTGCAACCAACTTTATGGGATGAGGCGGGAAAGTCACAATCCGGTGAATGCCCCAATCAGGCGCCGAAAAACGCCCTACGACGCATTACCTGCGTGACGAACAATAGGGTTGCATTTCAGATACTAAAAGGCCCAGCAGCCGCAGGAGGGAGTGGAACCATCCTCCTGGGTCGCGAATTAGAGCGGACTTCCAGTCTTAGTGCAGGCTCGCGTACTGGATCCACCATGCCAGCGTGTGGTAGGCGTCGAGCCAGTAGAAATAGTTGTTCGAAGGATAACTCAGATAATACGTGTCATTCTGGAAATGGTTGTTCCAGCTTGTATAAACAGAATCATCGTAGTCAGTGGCCTTGACGATTCCTTCAGCGGTTCCGTTGACTTGCGTGATGGTGTTGCCATACACGTTGAGGTTCTGGATCAGATGGGGCCCATATGTACCCGTTCCGCGGTCCGCTTGAATGCCTCCGATTGCGTTCATGCAGTACTTAACGATGTTGCCGTAGATCTGGATGTTGGGAGAACTGTTCACCAGGATGCCCGCTCCCCACCAGATGCTCGATCCCTTAGGATTAAACCCGTCGTTCGTGATGTAGTTATAACGGATCGTTTCGTTGTAGCTGATCTCGGCAAAGATTCCTGCCTCCTTATTGTATGAGGTGTCGTTATGCTCAATCAGAACGTAGTCGCAATTGACGTCCGTCCACAGTCCGGGACCGTTATTGTTATAAACGTTGTTGTACTGGAGCTTGAGGTTATAGGCATTCGCAAAATGACTGCCGCCTCCCCAGGCGTACGTGTATCCTGCGTAATTGTTCTGATAGATCGTGTTGTTTTGGATCACGGCATTCTTACCCCCGCCGCCTAATCCAACCTGACCGTTCTGATAAAGAGCATTGTGGTAAACCCACATGTAGTCACCAATCCGCAGTCCCATTCCGTGATTAAGACGGACATCACAGTACTTGACTGTCCAGTGCTGGCTGACCGGGCCTGCGGTGCCAGCCTGCCCATTGACGGCGCCATTGTCCCGCGGCGAAGCATATTTCTCAACGATCAACTGGCTTATGGTCACACCCGTCGCCGATCCGGAAAAGGCATAGGGCGTGACGCTAAGCTCAACGTTGTGACCGGAAGGATCGCTCCCGACATAAACATTCTGAGTGCTGTAATCCAGATACCATTTGCCGGGTCCCACCTGAGAAAGAACAGGCACGCGGATTAACGGTACGCTGTCGAAGAAGAGGTCTTGGGGATAGTCGCAGGCGAGATGGGAGGGATCGCAAACGCTTGAACTCGCTGCTGTCCAGGCAACTGATACATGGGCGACCCAGTAAAGGCCGTCTGTGCTGAAGGAAGTAAGCTTCTGGGCACCATCGAGAATCACTCCTGACTGCCCGATAAACGAGTCATAACTCTTGGGAACAACGGATTGCATCCGGTAGACACCGGGTTGCAGGAGGAAGGTTGTTCCAGAGGGATAACTGTTCACAGTCGAAGCGAGGTCCTCCCCAGGGTAGAGGGTCACTTGACTTGCTGCCAGATTCAAATTGCCCCAACCACAAGAAAGCAGGAGAGTTAAAGTCAAAAGCGCCATGTGGACTGGCGCTCGATACCCGCGTTGCTTCGAGGGGCTCATAGGTTCTCCACGATTCGCGACCGTTCCCTGGATCGCAATTCCAGAATTTGAATTTCTGTTTCCCTCAACCGTATAGTCTCGAAACAGAGCCAGATTATTTACCAGAAAAGTAATGATAAGTCAAGCACTAAAATGTTGTAATTTGCATCGCATCGAAACAAAGTCTGCACAATGCGTAAGAATTGCCCGAGGAAGCGATGTTGACAATTCGGCAGGGCGGCTTGTAGGGGCAAGAGACCGGAAGGAGATTCAGAAAAGGCCGTGTTAACAGAAGATGTCCGGTTATCTTCCCAGCCCTTGTTCCTTCATTAACCGGGCGACAGCGGAGACGGTGGAATCTGTGCTGGATTCAAGTGCCTGGATCACGCGAGCCTGGTCTATGCGGGGACGGTTCTGGCTGAGCTTGAATTTGGCTTCGAGGCGATCGACTGGAATTTCAAAGCCCACAATCTGGCTGAGCATCTTGGTGCGGAAACCCTCATTTAAATTCTGCCACTGCTCGAGATAAGCCTGCTCGAAGGAAGTAATAGTTTCAACCAGGATTTCCGTAAGCCGTGCGGGCTCCGTGATGATGCGCGCACGGCCGTAGGCATGGACCGCCGCGTAGTTCCACGTGGGCACGCTCGCCCGCGACTCGTAAAGGCTCGGAGAAACATAAGCGTGCGGACCGTGAAAAATCACCAGCGTTTCACGCCCGGCTTCCAGCATTTTCCAATGCGGATTGGCACGCGCCACGTGCCCGCGCAAATGGATTATGCCTTCCGCCTCCGAAACGAGAACAGGAACGTGCGTTGCAAACGGCGAATTTTCGTCCGAAGAAACTACAATCGCAAACGGGTTCTCCTTCATAAACGCACGCACAACTGCATGGTCTTTGGGCCTGTGATATTCAGGGATATACAATGCGAGACCTCGATGCCGCGGATGCGACGTGGTTTTTAAGCTGCAAGCCCGCGGCGGTCTTCATTGAATCACATTCGATGCAGGTCCGACAACCCAAGGAGTTGAAGGTGGCTCAGATCCGGCGGGAAAAACGGGATTCGAAGAACCGAAAGGAGTTCCCTACCGAGTACGCGTCGCGGGAAAGGCCCATCACAGAAAGTTGACAAATCAGACGCAGTACTTTAAAGTATCAACTTGTATGCGGTACGCGCTGGCACATCATCACCATCATGCGAACCACGGGGTGTGGTGTCAGCGGGTGCTTGCCTAATCGAGAATCAGGACCGGAATTAAGTTAGGACCCGCTGACAGAGAGTCAGCGGGTTTTTTATTTTTGTGTACGGGAGCATTGACCATGGACTTGAAATTTCAGGACGGGCTGGTGCCGGCCATCGTCCAGGACCGTAATACCGGCGACGTGCTGATGCTGGGCTACATGAACCAACAGGCTTATCAGATGACGCTCGACACCGGCTACGTCACCTTCTACAGCCGAAGCCGCCAGAAGCTGTGGACGAAGGGCGAAACCAGCGGCCACAAATTGCGCGTGCACGAGGTCCGCGTGGATTGTGACAAAGACGCGCTGCTGATCCGCGCCGAACTGGCAGGGCCCGGCTGCTGCCACATGGGCTACCGGTCTTGCTTCTTCCGAAAGGTGACTCCACAGGGCGAGGAAGTAATCGCACAGCGGGAATTCAATCCCGATGCAGTTTACAGCAGCTTGAAACAGGAGACCCAGTTATGATCTTGAAACTAGGGATACCCAAGGGCAGCCTTCAGGAAGCTTCCCTTCTGTTGTTCCGGCGGGCAGGATACGAAATCACGGTAAATCCCAGGTCGTATTTTCCCGTCATTGATGACAGCGAAATGGAATGTATGCTGATCCGCGCGCAGGAAATGGCACGCTACGTCGAGGACGGAGTGCTCGATGCCGGCATGACCGGCCGCGACTGGATCCTCGAAAACAATGAGAATGGCGTCATTGAAGTCGCTGACTTGATCTACGCCAAGCACACTTTTGGGAAGGTACGCTGGGTGCTGGCCGTACCGGAAAAATCAAGCATCCAGAGCGTCAAGGATCTCGAAGGCAAGGTCGTTGCCACGGAACTGGTGAATGTCACCAAACGTTATCTGGCAAAAAACGGCGTGAACGCCAAGGTGGAATTTTCCTGGGGCGCGACGGAAGTGAAGCCGCCAGTCCTCGCCGACGCCATCGTGGAAGTCACTGAAACCGGTTCATCGCTGCGCGCGAACGGCCTGCGGATCGTCGAAACCGTGCTCGAGTCAAATACCAAGTTTATCGTCAACAAAGCGGCATGGAACGACCCCTGGAAGCGCCAGAAAGTTGAGACGCTCGTCATGCTGCTGAAAGGAGCCATCGAAGCGGCGGGAAAAGTCGGCCTGATGTTGAACGTGAAGCGCGAGCACCTGCAGGCCGTGCTTGACGTGCTTCCGGCGCTGAAGCGCCCCACGATCTCCGACCTGAGCGATTCCGAATGGGTCGCGGTTAACACAGTGATCGAAGAAAAGACCGCCCGGGAAATTATCCCGCGACTGAAAGCCGCGCAAGCGCAGGGCATTGTGGAGTATCCACTGAATAAGATCGTCGTCTGACAGAATTAATGATGAACTGAAGGAAACGACGCAATAATCTATGGCAAACCAGAGAGTCTGTGTCTACTGCGGATCGAGCCGACAGTGCGATCCCGCTTATCTGAATGCTGCCGAGCAACTGGGCCGCGTACTTGCGCGGAACAACTTCACCGTCGTTTACGGCGGCGGCGCCGGGGGCTCCATGCGGAGCCTTGCGGACGGCGCGCTGGCCGAAGGAGGACGCGTAGTCGGCGTGATTCCGGAATTCATGGTCAGGCTTGAATGGCTGCACCCGCATATTCCTGAAAAAATCGTCGTGCGCGATATGCACGAGCGCAAACGGCGCATGATCGAAGACGCCGATGCCGTAATCGCGCTGCCGGGCGGGTCCGGAACGCTGGAAGAATTGATGGAGGCCATCACGTGGAAGCGGCTCGGGCTCTATCTTGGCGCCATCGTCATCCTGAACACGCAATCTTTCTATCAGCCGCTCATCCGGCTGCTCAACCGCTGCATCGATGAGCGGTTCATGGACGCGAGACACGCGAAGATGTGGACCGTGGTCGAAAGGCCCGAAGAGGTGCCGCAGGCCATCCTGGCCGCCGCCCCGTGGAGCGAAGAGTGCCGAGACTTCGCAACATTGAGATGAGGATGGCGTCTGTTCATCTTACGAACCATCGACGGTACGCTTCAGCCGTATCGTTAAGCGCGGTCCGTGTTTTTTTATTTCGTGCCTTCGTCTCGACCCCGATCGATCGGGATCCTGACTTGTGAATGCGATAAACGAATGATTCCAATATTCCGCAGTACGGATTCGAAAAACCTCCAGCGGATTCTCCGCTCGGGGGAAACACAGCTCAAAAAAGCTGAGGTCGCAGCGCGCCGCATTTTGAATGACGTTCGCCGCGAAGGCGACCGCGCGCTCCGGCGCTGGACACTCGAATTGGACAAGGTCGATCTTGCTGCGAGCGGGTTTACCGTCAGGCACTCCGAAATTGTCAATGCATATAAGCACGCGCCCGAAGGGTTCGTCGATGCCTTGCAGGCAGCCGCGCGCAATATTCGCAAAGCCGCGCGCCAGCAGTTACCGCGTTCCTGGCGGATCAAGAACGGTGCAGGCATCGAAGTGGGACAGATCATGCGCCCGCTCGATTGTGTGGCGTGCTACGTGCCCGGCGGCCGCTTTCCGCTGCCGTCAACTGTACTGATGAGCGTGATCCCGGCGCAGGTGGCGGGTGTCCGCGAAATCGTGATCACGTCGCCTAGTCCCGCGCCTGCCGTGCTTGTGGCCGCCGACGTTTTGGGTATCAAAAAGGTTTTCCGCCTTGGCGGGGCTCAGGCTATCGGCGCGTTCGCCTACGGCACGGAGAGCGTTCCGCGGGCCGACAAAATCGTCGGGCCGGGAAACCGCTACGTGGCCGCTGCGAAAAAACTTGTGGCTGGCGATTGCGGGATCGACTTCATCGCCGGGCCGACGGAACTGATGGTGGTCGGAGCTGAAGGCAACCCGGAATGGATCGCTTCCGATCTCGTTGCTCAGGCCGAACATGACCCTGACGCCGTCGCTGTCTTCCTGACGCCGTCGCGCAAGCTGGCGTTGGAAGTCCAGGCCGCAGTTGAGCGCGTGCTCGCACGGGTTTTCGATGGAGACACAACCGTAGCATCCAAAGCACTGAGCAGCCATGGTGCGGTGATCGTGACACAAGACCTGGAAGAAGCCATCGCACTGGTGAATATGTTTGCCCCGGAACATTTGACTTTGCTCGATGGTGCGGTCCGCCTGCTCGACCGCGTTCGGGCGGCGGGGTCAATCTTTCTGGGCGGGACAAGCCCCGTGGCGGCGGGCGACTATGCATCGGGAACAAATCACATCCTGCCCACTGCCGGGGCGGCACGGGTTCGCGGCGGATTGAGCGCAGCCGATTTCGTCAAAACAATCTCGGTGCAGAAGTTGACCGCCAAGGGCCTCGGACGGATCCGCAAGACGGTGACGACGCTGGCCAATACGGAAGGATTGAAAGCACACGCATATTCAATTGAAACGAGGTTCAAGATTCATGGTTCGACCCCGAAGGGCCGTTGAGCGATTGAAGCCGTACCGGCCTCCGCGCGAGGGCCGTGGCGGGAAACTCCGGTTGGATTTCAACGAGAACACCGTCGGATGTGCACCCCAGGTTGTGCGCGCGCTGCGCAGGAAGCTCGACGGCGACTGGCTTTCGCGCTACCCGGAATACGAAGAAGGCCGGAAAATCCTGGCGCAATACTTTGGCGTCTCACCCGACGAACTGCTGCTCGCGAACGGCACCGACGACGCCATCAAGATGGTATGCGACACATTTGTACGGCAGGGCGACGGTCTCGTTGTTCCGGCGCCCACGTTCCCTGTTTACGAGTTCTTCCACAGCGTCGCCGGAGGACGAACAAAGCGCGTCCGCTACGATGAGAATTTCAACCTGACGGCGGACATGCTGCTCGAGGGCGTCAGCAGGCGCACGCGCTGGATGGCCATTGCAAATCCGAATAACCCCACGGGGACCATCGTCTCACAGCCCGACTTGCGCAAGATCCTGAAAGAAGCGCCCGATGTGCTGGTGCTTGTGGATGAAGCCTATGTCGACTTTTCCGGGCAAACAGTTTTGCCATGGATCCGTAAATATCCCAATCTCGTGGTCACGCGAACTTTTTCCAAAGCCTTCGGGCTTGCCGGACTGCGCCTGGGCTGCATTCTTACCAACGCAAATATCGCTGAGCCGATGCGCCGCGCGCAAAATCCCTTTGCAGTAAATTCGCTGGCGCTGGCTTGCGCGCTTGAAGCAATCAAGCATGAGAAATTTGTTGCGCGCTACGCCCGCGCGGTTTGTGTGAATCGCGAGCGCCTCTGCCGGTTCCTCGACGGCATCGGCATTCCCTACGTGCCGAGTTATTCGAATTTCGTTCTGGCCCGCGTGGGCGCGAAGGCATCGCAAATCGCACTGAAGCTTCGCGATCAGGACATTCTGATCCGCGACTGGAGCTACGATCCACGGCTGAAAGGTTACCTGCGCTTTACGGTCGGCTCAACCGCGCAGACCCGCCGATTGATCCAAGGGCTTTCGCAATTCCGATACATGATGGAATCGCGCAACGGCGCCTCTCCTCGTGCGGGGGCGTCCGAAGAGAATGCACCGGGGCGGGAATCATGAAGGTGCGCACGGCAACTTTGCACCGCAAGACTACGGAAACGGATATACGCATCCGGCTCACTCTCGACGGACGTGGACGCTATTCGATTGCGACCGGGATTCGTTTTCTGGATCACATGCTGGAGCTTTTCGCGCGCCACGGAGGGTTCGATCTCGAACTCAAGGCGCGGGGCGATCTTGACGTCGATCAACATCACACCGTCGAGGACGTTGGCATCGCGCTGGGGGAAGCATTCCGCCAGGCACTCGGCACGAAAAAAGGAATCAACCGGGCAGGTTATTTTGTGATGCCCATGGATGAGACGCTTGCGCTCGCTTCAGTGGACCTCAGCGGCCGGCCTTTTCTTGTGCTGAATGCGCCCATCCGCGCACGGCACGTGGGCGATCTTCAATCCGAACTGCTGGAAGATTTTTTCCACGGATTCGCCACCAGTGTGCGGGCCAACGTGCACCTGAAGATTGCTTATGGCCGATCGAGCCATCACGGTGTTGAAGCATTGTTCAAGGCGCTGGCACGCGCCCTGCGATATGCATGCTCGCGTGATGCACGGCTGAAGAACCAGCTTCCATCCACTAAAGGACTCTTATGATCGGCGTAATCAATTACGGTGCAGGCAATGTCGGGTCCGTGCTGAGAGCTGTCCAATATCTCGGTTGTGCGGCGGAGGCAATCGAGGATCCCGCACTTTTGCCGAACGCAGAAAAACTCATCCTGCCCGGGCAGGGCCATTTCGGCGCAATGATGGAAGCGCTGAAAGCGAAGCGGATGATCGGTCCACTCCGAGAGCAGATCTCCGGAGGCAAACCATTTCTCGGAATCTGTCTTGGCCTCCAAGCGCTCTACGAATCGAGCGAAGAAGCTCCGGGCGAGGAAGGCTTCGGGCTGCTGCCCGGCCGCGTGAAAAGGTTCGAGGGGATCTTCAAGGTGCCACACCTGGGTTGGAGCCAATTGGAGATCAGACATTCGGATGGGATTTTCGAGGGCGTACCCGACGGCAGTTTTGCTTACTTCTGCCATTCGTATTATGGGCCGGTCACGCCGGAAACCACCGTTATCACTGAATACGCCCAGACTTTCGCAGCCGCGGCACAGGTGGGTTCTGTGTACGCTGTGCAGTTCCATCCGGAAAAATCCGGCGATGTGGGGCTGAAAATCCTGGAGAACTTTTTGAAGTTGTAAAGTCATTAACGCCGGCGGGCTGCATTCGACATCACTGCAGTCAAAGCCGGCCAGAATCTTATCATGTTTGCAAAACGCATTATTCCGTGCCTCGATTGCAAAGACGGGCGAGTCGTAAAGGGCGTCCAATTCATCAACCTGCGCGATGCGGGCGATCCTGGCGAACTCGCCGGCATGTACAACCATGAAGGCGCCGATGAACTGGTGATGCTCGACATTTCCGCCTCACGAGAAGGCCGCGCGACTCTGATGGACACAGTCAATCGGGTGGCAAGGCGGCTTTTCATTCCTCTCACCGTCGGCGGCGGCGTGCGAACAGTGGAAGATGCGCGACGGCTCTTGACCGCGGGCGCTGACAAGGTGGCCATCAACACGGCCGCGGTGGAAAATCCGGAAATTGTGCAACAGCTTGCTGCACAATTTGGCAGCCAGGCGATTGTTGTGGCAATTGATGCGCGGCGCCAGCCGAGCCATGGCCGAGACACTCCGCGATGGAACGTCGTGACGTACGGCGGCACAAAGGACACGGGTATTGATGCACTCGAATGGGCGTGTCGCGTGGAACGGCTTGGCGCAGGAGAAATCCTGTTGACCTCGATGGACGCTGACGGCACGCAGGCGGGATTCGATTGCGAGTTGACGGCTGCGGTCGCGCGCGCCGTGCCGATTCCCGTGATCGCATCGGGCGGCGCGGGAAAACTCGAACACTTCGCCGATGTTTTCCTTCGCGGCGCAGCGGATGCGGCACTGGCCGCTTCAATCTTTCATTTTGGCACGCACACCATCCGCAGTCTTAAAGAATATCTTCGCTCTCAAGGAGTATCTGTCCGGCTGTGATTATTCCGTGCATCGATTTGATGGGCCGCAAAGTGGTTCAACTTGTCCAGGGCCGGACCAAGGCGCTGGAATTGCCCGACCCGATTGCCGTCCTCGAAAAGTTTAAAGAGTTTCCGCAGATCCAGGTGATTGATCTCGACGGCGCCATGGGGCGCGAACCGCAGGCCGATATCGTCCGCGAGCTTTGCCGCCGCAAGCCCTGCCGTGTCGGCGGGGGCATCCGAAGCGTCGAGCGCGCGCTTCAGGTCGAAAGAGACGGCGCGTACAAAATCATCGTGGGCAGTTCAGCGTTCACGTCGCGCGGGATTGACACGCATTTCCTGCGCACACTGGTCGAAAATGTTCCGCGTGGCAAATTGATGATCGGTGTCGATTGCTTCGGCAACCGCGTGGCGATTCACGGCTGGAAGGAAACGCTCCCGCTCAAGCCCGCGGAAGTCCTTCCTCAACTGGAGCCTTACTGCTCGGAGTTTCTGTGTACTTACATCGATGCGGAAGGAAAGCTTCAGGGAACAAATCTCGAATACTTTCGAGCACTGCGCAGCGTGACCCGCTTGCCCATCACGGCAGCGGGCGGCATTACGACCGACGAAGAAATAAGCGCGCTGGAGGAAATGGGCATCAACGCGGCGCTCGGCATGTCGATCTATCGCAAAAAGTTTCCGGAACTGTTTGAGAAGCGAGATGCCAACCAGCAACAATGACGGTTCCCCTGAACGATACAAATCGAGTGTCCGCTCGTTTAATTCGTTCCGGCATCGCTCTCACGATTCTGCTCGCCGCAGGCGTGGCATGGAGCGAAATTTTGATCACCCACGCCTCCGAGATAAGAAAAGAGCTTGCCAATCAGGCGGCAGTTGGAAACCTTCCACCGATCCCAGTAAATGATCCTTACCCAAAAATCTTTTTCCAGAAAGGCGTGAGCCTTTCGGCGGAGTTTCCAGACCCTTACGCGAGCGCGGGAGCGCGGCAGATGCTTCGCGCGCTGCGAGCGGACGGCGTCAATGCTGTGGCGCTGATTCCTTACGGAGGCATGCGGCTCGGTTCACCGGAGATTCGCGGCTTCGGGCAGCACAGTCTGGAAAGTGAGGAAGGACTGCGCGAACTCTCGCGCCTGGCACACGCTCTCGGAATGAGGGTGATGCTCAAGCCGGGCATCTGGGTGCACGGCGGGCATTTTGGAGGAGACATCGAGTTTTCGTCTGAGGCCGATCGCGAAAAATGGTTCAGGGAGTATGCCCGATTCATCGAGAGCTATGCAAAAGTCGCCGCACAAATTCACGCGGACATCTTCTGCGTTGGCGGCGAATTCGTTCGCATGTCGCCTTACGAAAACGAGTGGCGCAGCATCATCGCAAGCGTCCGTGCGATTTATCCGGGGCCGCTGACCTACGCCGCGAACTTCGGCGAGGAATTTCAAAACCTGAAGTTCTGGGATGCGCTCGACTACATCGGCTTGCAGGAATATTACCCGTTGCCTGACCGTCTTTCGGCGGACGCGGTGGTTGCAAAAGTCGAAGCCATTCAGCACCGGTTCCGTAAGCCGGTCATCTTCACGGAAGTAGGGTTTCCAAGCGCGCCCGGCGGAAACCGCCATCCCTGGGAAGACGGGAAACCCGGCGCGGTCGATTTGCAACTCCAGGCACGCTGCTACCAGGCTATCTTGCAGGCGTTTTATGACAAGCCATGGTTTGAGGGAATGTACTGGTGGAAAGTCGGCACCAACGGATTTGGCGGCCCCGCGGATTCTTCTCTCACGCCCTGGAACAAACCCGCAATGGAAGTGCTCAAACGGTGGTATGAAGACGGGAGCCGAAAAGGTCCAAATTTAAGCAATCCGCCAACAGAACCCGGGCGGCGCGCTCCTTAAGAATCCACATAAATGCGCGGCACGCGCTTTCCGATCGAGCAAAGAATTTCATATGGGACGGTGCCGACGAGATCAGCAATTTCCTGCGCCGTGATCGAACAATGGTCAGCCTGGCCGAGCAGGACGACTTCATCTCCGATGTCCACGCCCGGGACGTCCGTCACATCGAGCAGTGTGAGGTCCATGCTGATATTGCCAACAATCCGGGCCCGGCATCCACGGACGATGGCGTGGCCACGGTTTGAGAGAGCGCGCGTCAAACCGTCGGCGTACCCAACAGGCACCGTTGCAATGCGTGACCGCCGGCGAGTGTGAAAGGCAGCGCCATAGCCGAGCGGCGTTCCGCTGGGAACATCCTTCAGGTAAACCACGCGCGATTTCAGTGTGAGGATCGGCTCAACCTGTGGAGGCTCCGGGGCCTTTCTTCCGGGAGGCAGAATAAGCGGCAGGCAGTAACCGTAAAGCAGGGCTCCGATCCTGACCATATTTTCAGGAAAAGGCCAGCCGGCAACCAGCGCTGCGCTGTTCGCAACGTGGATCCATTCAGGCTCTACGCCCATCTCGCGCACTTGCCGAAGGGCATCAGAAAAGCGGGCCGCCTGGTCTTCGGTTTGCGCCGCAACCAGGTCTTCCGCGGAAGCCAGGTGAGTTGACAGACCCTTCAGCTCGATGCCCTGGAGTTCCCGATAACGCTCGATGAATGCTTTCAGACGGTCGGGTGGAATTCCAAGCCGGCCCATCCCTGTGTCCACGTGCAGATGGAATTCGATCGGCCTGCCATAACGCCGCGCGCACTCGGCGTAAGTGTCGAGCCGCGCAGTTGAGGAAACAATGGGTGTGAGCCGGTACTCGATCAGGCTGGCGGGATCGCTCATGTAGAGGCCGCCAAGCAACAGGATGGGTTTCTCGACTCCGGCGGCTCGCAGCTCGAGAGCCTCTTCCACGGTTGCCACGCCAAACCAATCGGCGCCGGCATCGGCCAGCGTCCTGGCGATCATCGCTGCGCCGTGGCCATAGGCGTCCGCCTTGACTACAGCCATCACGCGGCGCGGGCCGGCGAGACGACGCACATATTCAAAATTGCGGCGAAGTCTGGCGAGGGAAATTTCCGCCCAGGTCGGGCGCAAGAGATTGTCAGTGTTTACTTTCGCTCGAGTTTGCTGCGCGGCCTGAGCGCTTACTGCGTCAATACGGTTGGCCATAAGAGGCTAGTAATCATCCTGCGCGTTACCGGTTGCCATGTTTTCAAACCGCACGTAATTCTTCATGAAAACGATGGGAATTTCTCCCGTCGGCCCATTCCGTTGTTTTCCGATAATGAGCCGGGTTTCTTCTCCGGCGGATTCCCCTTCGGCGTCTTCGCTTGAGCGCCGGTCACGGAAGATGAAGATCACGACATCGGCGTCCTGCTCGATGGAGCCGGACTCGCGCAGGTCGGAAAGTTGCGGCTTCTGCCCCGGGCGTTGCTCGGGAGCGCGACTCAGTTGCGACAGCGCAAGTACAGGCACATTCAATTCCTTCGCAATACTTTTCAGGCCGCGGGAAATATAGCTGACTTCCTGCGTGCGGTTTTCGAAGCGTCCGTGTCCTGTGGCGAGTTGGAGATAGTCGATCACCAGCAGGTCGAGGCCTTTTTCGGCCTTCAGCCGGCGCGCCTTGGCGCGGATCTGCATCACGCTCAACGCCGGAGTATCTTCGATGTAGAGTGGTGCTTCCGCGAGCCGCCCCAGGGCCCGCGTCATTTTGGGCCAATCTTCGCGCGTCGTGAAGCCAGATCGCAGCTTGTGGCTGTCAATGCGTGCCTCGGAACAAAGCAGGCGGATGGCCAGCGACTCCTTGCTCATTTCCAGTGAGAAGATCCCCACTTTTTTCCCGCACTCGACAGCAGCGTGCGCAGCGATATTCAGCGCCAGCGCCGTCTTGCCCAGCGATGGGCGTGCAGCCAAAATGATCAATTCTCCTGGCTGGAATCCCGAGGTCATGTTGTCCAGTTCGATAAACCCCGTCTCGATGCCCGTGACCCGGTGGCCCCGGTCGAGGAGCACTTCCAGGGTTCCGAAGCTGGATTTGACGATCTGATGGATGTCGAGAAAGCCGGACTGCATTCTTTTCTCGGCGATCTCGAAAATCTGCCCCTGAGCCAGGTCGATCAGGGTTTCAGGATCATCAACGCCTTCGAAACAGCGCGTGATGACATTGTTTGAGGCGTTGATCAGGCGGCGGACCAGCGATTTGTCCTTGATGATTTTCGAATACTCTTCGATGCTTGAAGAGACGCCGATCGGAATGCCGTCGGTTAAAGCCGCCAGGTATCCGGCGCCGCCCACCTTCTCAAGCAGGCCCTCACGCGAGAGTTCTTCCGAGAGAGTCACCAGGTCGATGGTACGATTCTTTTCGGAAAGCGCAATCATCTTCTCAAAGATTGTGCGATGGCCGTCCGAAAAGAAATCGTTCTTATCAATGAATTCCAACGCCTGGTTGAGCACGCCGTTGTCGAGCAGGATCGAACCGAGCAATGCACGTTCGGCCTCAAGATTGTGGGGGAAAGCTTTCTCGCTGACGGTAGTACTTGCCATGGAGATCGAACCCAGATTCAGATGCAGGAGCAAATTATACCAACGCAGGACAAAAACAGAAACTGATTTGAAACTACGGCTTCCAGGGAAGGGCTCTTAACAGCAAAAGCTGGGCTGCGACTTGATATAGGCTGCTAATCCTGTGATCCTGCGTCATCGCCGGCGGCTTCGCCTGCAGCAGCGCCGGCGGATCCGGGTTTGGGCTCTGTTTTAGTTTCGCTTTCTCGTTTCCCTTCTGCCTCGGCTCCTGGCTCCGCTTCGAGTTCGCCTTCAGCTTCAACTTTCACCTTCACCGTGACTGTAACGTCGCGGTGCAACTTGACCGGAACATCGTGTTCGCCCAGAACTTTCAGAGGACTGCCAAGTTGGATCTTGCGACGGTCAATCTTGAAGCCCTGCGCCGCAAGCCCCTCTTCAATATCCATTGCAGTAACAGACCCGAACAGTTGTCCTTTCTCACCGGCCCTGCGTGTAGCAACAACCGTAACACCTTCCATGAGCTTGGCGAGGTCTTCGGCATCAGCGCGTTCCTTCGCCTCGAGTTTCAGGAAGCGCGCACGCTGCTGCTCGACCCACTTGCGATTTTGCGGCGTGGCGGCCACCGCCATCTTCCGGGGCAGCAGATAGTTTCGTCCGTAGCCGTCAGCCACCTTGACGATCTGGCCGCGTGACCCGAGTTTTTCCACGTTTTCAATCAGAATGACTTCCATAGTTGCAGTCTCCAACTTCACCCAATGTAGTCCGGTTTAAATCCATCGGATCAGCCGTACGGCTGATCCGTGCTTCGCCACCCGTCCCCAGGTCTTGCGGCATCCTTCTCAGATTTCCGCCGCAAATGGAAGCAGCGCTATGTTTCGGGCCTGCTTGATCGCCCGAGTCAGCGCGCGCTGGTGCGGCGAGCATGTGCCGGTCAGCCGGCGTGGAAGGATTTTACCGCGTTCGGCGATGAAGGAACCGATCAGTTTGACGTCCTTATAGTCGATAAAGTCGATCTTTTCGACGCAGAATTTGCAGACCTTGCGGCGGCGGAAGAATTGCCTGCGCCCCGCCGGTGGACGCTTCGCATTAGCCTCGGCGGTTTTCGATTTTTCATTGGTCATAGGTATCTCACTCCACTAATCTTAAGATGCCGCTTCTACCCCGGAGTGCGGCTCGGCGGCGGGCTGCGGCGAAGAGCCTCTGGCTTCGGCTGCCGCCCTGGCGCGATCGTCAACACGAACAGTCAGATACTTGATGACAGCGTCGGTAACTTTAAGCCGCCTTTCGAATTCCCGGACAGTGTCGCCGTTACCTTCAAAGGCGAACAGCACGTAGAAACCTTCCCGCTGCTTCTTCACGCGATACGCAAGCCTGCGCCGCCCCATTTTATCGATTTTCTCGGTCTTTCCTCCCGCCCCTGAAACTACAGATTCCATCTGGGCGATCAGCTTGTCGATCTCTTCCTCGGGAACGTCCGTCCTAGTAATGAACATCAATTCATATTTCGCCATAAATCCTCACAATTCTTCTGCCAAAACTTTTCGGTTGAAAACGTTCATCGCTTTCTCCACGCCCTCCTTCAGGATAACGCGGACGGCCTGGGTGGCCTGCTCAATCATCTCCCCCACGATCTCACGATCTTTTTCCGAAAAGGGGCCGAGAACGTAGGAAACCAGGTCTTCACGAATTGACTTCTCAGGCCCTGCTCCCATTCGTATTCGTATAAAGCAGTCCGTTCCGAGCGAGCCTATAACAGACTTCAAGCCGTTGTGGCCGCCGGCACTTCCCTTTTTTCGGATCCGCAGGGTGCCGAGCGGAAGGTTGATATCATCAACCAGAACAATCAGATTCTCAACGTCCAACTCCAGCTTTTGCAACAGCCCGGCAACCGCAGGGCCGCTCAGGTTCATAAACGTCTGGGGCTTGGCCAGCACTACAGGCTCACCCAAAAGCCTTGCGGATGCGACGATCGCACCCGACTCACGCCGAGAGAATTCTGCGTTGGCGATCTGCGCCAGGCGGTCAACGGCCATGAATCCCAGATTGTGGGGCGTAAAGTCATACTCAAAACCGGGATTTCCAAGACCCACAATCAGCTTCACGCCGCCTCTTTCAACTCCTTCTCGGCCGGATTACAGCCCGGACTCAGCTTACTTCTTTTCTTTTTTGCCTTCCGCTTTTCCTTTCTCTTCTTCTCCTGCTTCCTCAGCGCCTTCCTCTTCAGGCTTACGCTTGCGGATCAGTTCGGGCTCAGCCGGGCCAGCAGCCGCAGCTTCAGCGGCCTCCGCTGCCGGAGCGGCTTCCGCCTTCGGCGCGACGACGTGAGCGACTACGCGACCGGGTTCGGCCAGTACTTTGACACTCGCTGAGACAGGAAGGTCGGAAACGCGAAGCTGCCGCCCGATCGTCAGTTCGGTTACATCCACGGTGATATGTTCAGGGATATCATCCGGGAGGCATTCCACTTCAACTTCACGCACGATGAATTCGAACACGCCGCCCTGGATTTTTACTCCCTGCGGCTCGCCTGTCACGCGGATGGGAACGCGAACCCTGAGCTTCTCATCACGGGCAATTCGAACCATGTCCACATGCATCAGGCTTCCGTTGATAGGCTCCCATTGCCACTCGCGCAGCATGACCCTTGCGGGAGCTTTTCCCGGAATTTGCAGTGTAAAGATCGCGTTGTGCCCGGCTTCGGAGCGTAAAATCCGAAGGATCGCTTTAGGATCAACGGCAACCGAGAGCGTAGGGCCCCCGCCGCCATAAACGACCGCAGGAATGCGGCCTGAATGCCGAAGGCGGCGGGATGCGTTCTTGCCGAACGTCTCGCGCGTCTCCGCTTCAACACTGAAGGTCTCAGCCATAATTGTTTACACCTCAGAACGTCTCACAAATTCGGACAAAACCAGCCGGGAGCTTAAATAAAGAGTTTGCTCACCGACGTTTCCTTATAAATTGACTTTATAGCCTCCGCGAGGAGCGGGGCAACGCTCAGAACCTTGATACGCTCGCACGCCTGGCCCTCAGGAAGCAGAGGGATCGAGTTCGTAGCGACCACTTGCTCGAGCGGAGATTCTTTGATGTTTTCGATCGAGTTCCCGGCAAAAACGCCGTGCGTGCAGCACGCGAGCACCCGCACCGCGCCTTTGCTTTTCAGGGCCCTTGCACCCTTGGCAAGCGTGCCGCCGGTCCCAATCATGTCATCAATAATCAAACAGGTCTTGCCTTCGACTTCGCCGATGACATTGAACATCTCGACGACGTCGGCATCTTCCCTGCGTTTGTCGATAATGGCCAATGGAACCTTCAACTGCTTGGCGAAAGCCCGGGCTCGTTCGACCCCACCCGTATCAGGTGAAACAACCACCAGGTTTTTAAGCCGCAGTTTGCGGAAATATGCCACGGTGACGGGTGTTGCGTATAAATGATCCACGGGAATATCAAAATAACCCTGAATCTGTCCCGCGTGCAGGTCAAGCGCCAGAACCCGGTTCGCGCCCGCCGAGGTCAGCAGGTCAGCCACCAGCTTGGCTGAAATGGGCACTCGAGGCCGGTCCTTCCGGTCTTGACGTGCATAACCGTAATACGGCATCACAGCCGTGATGCGGTAGGCTGAAGCCCGCCGTAACGCATCCAGAATGATCAGCAATTCCACAAGATTCTCATTCACCGGACGGCAAGTCGGCTGCACCACAAAAACGTCCGCTCCACGGACGTTTTCGAGGATTTGGAGACGAACCTCGCCGTCGGGGAAGCGATCCACATTCATCCGCGCGAGCGGCACTCCCAGATAGTCGCAGATTTCGCGGGCGAGTGCTGGATGCGCATTACCCGTCAGGATCTTCAGTGCGTGATGAATCCGGTCGGCCATTGCATCAACCCTGAGTTCCCGTCAAATTCTGAATCTGGCTGGGAGGCCTGGATTCGAACCAGGGTTCCATGCTCCAAAGGCATGTGTCCTACCACTGGACGACCTCCCAACACCCTGACTCGAACTGGAAACAGACCTTCAAGAGGTCATTGAAAATCGCTTTCGAGTGATGTTACTCCGAGTCCTGTGTTTGTCTTCCGCAGCATCGTGAAGAGCCTGCCCTCAGCTTGTCGAAGGGTTCTCGGCAGTTCGCACAGTGTATGCTCCACGAGGATTTTGCTCTTTTCAATGTACTGAGACCAAAAGAGATTCCTCGAACCAGTCAAATAAGTAGCCCGGCAATGGCGTGTAAAATGAAATTTCCAACAACCTGTCAAACTGCCTTTTGCCCTTGCGCTGTTTCCCTCAGCGGCCAATGTCGAACCCAACCTTCCCCGCTGGTCCAATTTTAAATATAAAGACGGCGCCGATACGCCGAACGGGAGAGGGTGAGAGCCTTAAACACCTTCCAATTTGCAGGTATCCTACCTGCCGCGTGACTCAGTTGTTGGGCAGATTCAAAGACGGCAAATAGCGCTGATCCGCTACCCGTCAGGGAGGCTGTTTCGGCCCCGGCCCGGATAAGCTGGCCCTTCACTTTTGCCAGCTCAGGCCACCTTGCGAAAACGAACTTCTCAAAATCGTTTTCGGCCGGTCCCCAGTTTTCCAGGGGAAAAGGTGACCGCTTGCCCAAAGAAGTTATTTTACGGATTTCGTCGCTTTGCGTCAACAGCGAATCGAGCGCGGCATACGCTTCGGCAGTAGGGACTGAAAAACCCGGGAACGCAATCAGGCAGGAACGGGCAGGAAGGTCGGTGAGCGGGTAAACCTCTTCGCCCCGCCCGCACCCCAGTACCCTCCCGCCGATGAGAAACAGCGGCACATCCGAGCCCAGTTGCGCTGCCATTCGCGCTAACTCTGCAAATCCCAGGTGGTTGCCGGTCAGGTGCTCCAACATCAGCAGCGTGACCGCCGCGTCGCTGCTGCCGCCTCCGAGGCCTGCGCCCATGGGGATGCGCTTTTCAAGGCGTAGCCTGATCCCGCCCTTAAAACCACTTGCCTGCCGCCAGACTTCCGCTGCCCGGTGAACCAAATTTTCGCGTCCTGAAGAAAGCCCCTGATGATCACACTCGAGGCGGGTTCCACGATCGCGGGAAGAAATACTGACCTGAAGGATATCCGCGAGTCCGACGGTCTGGTACACGGTACGGACCTCATGATAGCCGTCGGGCCTCTTGCCAAGCACCTTAAGACCCAGATTCACCTTGGCAAATGCACGCGCTTTTATAGTCTTGATCAAGGGATGCGGCAGGATGACGATCGATATCCAAAGAAAAAGAACGTCAATGAAGCAAGATGAAAATTGATATTAGTTCCCGCGTATCGAGGCATCCGCCGAACCGATTTCCCGCTTCAGATCATTCACCTGCTTGCGGAGCTTGGCGGCCTGCTGCGGGCCAAAATCGCTCGAGACACCTTTGTGCGAAACCTTCAGCGCGTGCTCCCATTCCTGTAAGGCCTTGGCCTTCTCGCCGAGGGCCAGATAAACGTAGCCGAGGTGCTCGCGAATCGTGGGATCATCGGGAATGAGCTTAACAGCCTTTTCAAGCGGCGCCTGCGCCATGTCATTGCGGTTCATCTTATGATAGGCCCATCCCAGACTGTCCAGGTAAGCGCCGTTATTAGGCTCGATCTTTAAGGCGTCCTTAATGTATTTGACGGATTCTTCAAGCCGCACGCCGCGGTCTGCCAGCATGTAGCCCAGATAGTTTGCGGCGGCATCGTTCAGCGGATCCACCGCCAAGACCTTTCTAAATTGCTCTTCGGCCAGGTCGTACTTCTTCTGGCGCTCATAAACGGATCCAAGCATGAACCGGGCATATTCCTGATCATCAGGATTGTTGCTTAGCGCCAGGGCCTTTTGAATGACCTCTTCAGCCTTCGGATAAAGTTTCGCCTGGGAGTAAACCTGCGCAATGGCCAAGTAGACGTCGCGATCCTCCGGGGTGTTATTCAGCATTTTCTCAAGCTGGGCGACTGCTTCATCCCGGTGTCCTTCCATTCCCAACAACGCGGCCCGCTGCATCAGGAGTTCGCGGTTCTTTGGATATTTCTTCAGGGCGGTATTAGCTTCCTGAAGTGCTTTCCGGTTCTGATGATCCATCTGAAGCGTCTCAACAATCAGGGACTCGCCTCTCGGCGCCTGATCGTCGCCCAGTGCCACAATGCTCTGGAAGGTTTCGATCGCCTTGGCGTAATTCTCCTGCGAGCGGTAGATTGTCCCCAGTCGTTGCAAATAAACGGCACGGTTGTTCGCTTCCGCCGGATTGTATTTACCATCCGGCTTCTCGGTCTTCTTCAACAGATCTTCGAGCAGGCTGATGGCCTTGTCGTCGTTGCCCAGCGTGTCTTCCAGGATCGCGCGCTGATAAGGGATTTCAAGATTGTCCGGCGCGAGGACTTGAGCCTGTTCGAGTTCCTTTTGCGCTTCGGGGAAATTCCCCAACTGGCGGTCAAGCTGCGCCAGCCGAACATAAGCCATCGGCGATTGCGGGTCTGACTTTACGATCTCTTCGAGCTGCTCTCGCGCACCCTGCATGTTGCCCTGGGCCATCAGCGTCTCAGCATAAGCACGCCGGATGTCTCCGCTGTCAGGTTCGCGCGCAAGCGCATTCTTGAATGCTTCCTCTGCCTTTTTGAAATTGCGCGTCTGAGCGTATGCGCTGCCCAGCAGGTACAGCAGCGAAGGGTCCACCTTGTCATCAGGAATGTTCTCCAGCAGAGAAACGATCTTATTATAGTCTCCCTGGTCAAAATAGAGTTGGGTCAGATTGACCAGGACGGTACGCGAATCTGGATTCTCAGCCAGGATTTTCTGAAAAATGGCTTCCGCTTTCTGAGACTGGTTATCCGATTTATAAAGCCGCCCCAGCATCAAGGCTGATTCCGTATCGGTTGGATCGAGCCTGAAGACAGTCTCAAACTCCGCAATAGCCTTTTCGAGCATGTCATGGGATGCATCTTCCGGATTTGAGCCACCCAGAGAACTTAAATAAATATGAGCCAACAGGCGGTGAGCTTGCAGGTCGTTGGGATTCGTCTTAAGCACCGTCTGGATTTCATTGATGGCGTCCTGAATGCGGCTGATACGCCAGTAAAGTTCCGCTAGCTGCACGCGCAGGAAAAGCGAGCCAGGATCGGCCTCGATGGCCTTCTGGTACTCGGAAACGGCGCGATCAACGTAGTCGCTGCTGTTGTAAATGCCTGCCAGATCCTTGTACCGTTGCGCCAGCATGTAGTGATAATAGGCTGCCGCATGGTCTGGCGTAGTAGCGGTCTGCTTCGAAGGGCTGCCAGGATTGCTTTGTGAAGGGGCCTGCGCGCCTGATGCAGCCACGGCTGCAAATAAAAAAAGGCTGATTCCAGCCGTTGCGAATTTCATTATTTTCCCTGCCATTGCCGTACTTCCGTCTCCCAGCACTTTCCCTCGGATTATCTCACACGGGGAAACAGGGTGTCAAAAGCCATGCAGCCTACGAAGACGGGTTAGAACCAGTAAAATCCAAGCGGGCTGGGACATTCAAAAACAGAAGGTTCCGCGACGCAGACACCACGGACATGGCCGTCTCCGCAAAACATGACTAAAGGGAAACTCCAGGGAATATGAAATGCTCCAAAATGTGTCATCTGCCTGATTGGGACTTTGAATTACGTGTTTCAAAATCGCGCAGGTCATGGCCGGTCATTTCCGGGGGCTGCGGGATACCCATGACTCCCAGGAGCGTGGGCGAGATGTCCTCCAGTGCGCCACCTTCGCGCAGCCTGGGTGGCACCTGTTCCGCAATCAGTATTAGAGGGACGGGGTTCGTTGTATGCGCGGTGTGCGGACCTCCTGTTTCCGGGTCCACCATCAATTCCGCGTTGCCGTGATCGGCAGTAACGATCATCGCTCCACCCTTGGCGCGCACGGCCTTGTAAATTTCCCCAAGGCAGGCATCGACGGTTTCCACAGCCTTAATCGCCGCCTCGAGTTTGCCGCTGTGCCCCACCATGTCGGCATTGGCGAAATTTACGATGATGACGTCACGGCTGCCTTCGTTGACGGCTTTCACTACGGTTTCCATCACGCCACGCGCGCTCATCTCGGGCTGCAAATCGTAGGTAGCGACTTTCGGCGAAGGAACCAGGATGCGGTCTTCCCCCGGATAGGCTTTCTCGACGCCACCGTTGAAGAAATACGTTACGTGCGCGTATTTCTCCGTTTCTGCAACGCGCAGGTTTTTCAATTGCATTTCGGCCATGACGGCGGCCAGGATGTGGTTGAGCGATTGCGGCGAAAAGACGTAAGGCGTAGTGAAAGTCTTGTCGTAGCGGGTCATCGAGAGGAAATGCAGCCCCCCCGGAAAATTCCGGCGGTCGAAGGCGTTGAGGTTCGGGTCCGTCAAGGCGCGGGTAAGCTGCCGGGCACGGTCGGCGCGGAAGTTGAAAAACATCACAGCGTCGTCGCTGCGGATAGTAGCGGTCGGCTGGCCATCTTCGTCCGTCACGACGATAGGAACGACAAACTCATCCGTGATGCCCTGATTATACGATTGCTTGATCGCGGCAACGGGGTCTTTCGCTTTGATCCCTTCGCCGTTAACGATGGCGTCGTAAGCCTTCTGGGTGCGCTGCCATCGGTTGTCGCGATCCATCGCGTAATATCGGCCTGAGATGGTGGCGACCCCGCCCACGTTGTATTCACGCATCTGCTTGAGCAGGGCTTCGACATATCCGGCCCCGTTCGTGGGAGGGGTATCGCGTCCGTCAAGGAAAACGTGAACGAAGACATCGCGGACGTTGTTTTCGCGCGCCATCTTAAGCAGGGCGTAGAGGTGCCGCTGATGGGAATGCACGCCTCCGTCGCTCAAAAGACCCATAAAGTGCAGGCGCGTCTTGCGGCCATGTTCCATCAATGAAAGAAGTTCAGGAATCTTGAAGAACTCCCCGCTTTGAATGGACGCGTCAATGCGAGTGATTTCCTGATAGACAACGCGGCCGGCTCCGATATTCAGATGGCCGACTTCGGAATTCCCCATTAAGCCGTCAGGCAAGCCGACGCGCTCGCCGGAAGTATAAACGAGAGTCCAGGGATATTTCTTCAACAACTCCGTATAGTTGGGTGTATGCGCCAGGGCGATGGCGTTTGCCTCGCGTTCCGCGCGATACCCCCAGCCATCAAGAATGATGAGAACTACAGGTTTGGGTCTCGGCATGTGTTTCTATTTCCAGACAGGGTCATTAAGCACAGGCGACTGCGGCTTTACCAAGGAATTCTGCACTTTCGCCCAGTTCTTCTTCTATGCGCAACAGTTGGTTGTATTTGGCGATCCGGTCCGTGCGGCTTGCAGAGCCGGTCTTGATCTGTCCGGTCTGGAGGCCGACCGCGAAGTCGGCGATGAAGGCGTCTTCGGTTTCGCCGGAACGATGAGAAACGACCGAGGTATATCCGTTCCTCCGGGCCAGGTCGATAGCGTCAATCGTTTCCGTAACAGTCCCGATTTGGTTCAGCTTAATGAGGATGGAATTGGCCACGCCCTCGTCAATACCCTGCCGCAGACGCTCCGTGTTCGTAACAAAAATATCGTCACCGACAAGCTGGACCTTGTCATCAAGCTCCTTCGTCAGCCTTTTCCAGCCATCCCAATCATCTTGGGCAAGACCATCCTCGATCGAAATGATAGGGTACTGCCGCACCCAGTCGGCATAAAGCGTGATCATTTCATCAGCGGTCTTTCTCGACTTATCCGACTTGAAAAACACGTACTTTCCGTCCTGAAACATCTCGCTGGCGGCAGGATCGATCGCCAGCGCAATGTCCTGTCCAGCCGTGTAGCCGGCCGCCTCAATGGCATCGAGAATCAGTTCAATCGCTTCAACATTGGATTTCAGGCTTGGCGCAAATCCGCCCTCATCCCCCACTGAAGTCGAATATCCATGCTCCTTTAGTATTTTTTTCAATGAGTGGAAAGTTTCGACTCCCATCCGCAAGGCGCTGGAAAATGTCTCTGCGCCTACGGGCATGATCATAAATTCCTGGAAATCCACAGTATTATCCGCGTGGACCCCGCCGTTTAACACATTCATCATCGGGACAGGCAGCAGGCGCGCCGAGATTCCACCTAAATAACGATAGAGCGGCAAACCTGCAGACCGGGCGGCAGCGCGGCAGACGGCCATCGAAACCGCCAGAATCGCGTTTGCGCCAAGGTTGCTTTTATTGGGTGTCCCATCCAGTTCGATCAGCCGCTGGTCGATCTCCGCCTGCCGGCTTGCTTCACGCCCCCCCAGTTCGCGCGCGATCACCGTATTGATATTTTCGACGGCCTGAAGCACGCCCTTGCCCATGTAACGGCGCTTGTCACCGTCCCGCAATTCGATGGCTTCGTGTTCGCCGGTCGATGCGCCGGAAGGGACGGCGGCCCGCGCAAAAGAGCCGTCACGCAAGCGGACCTCCGCCTCGACGGTTGGATTTCCTCGAGAATCAAGGATTTCACGACCCGATATCAGATCAATTTCAGCCACTAAGGTCTCTCCTTTACTTAATATCGAAACTGTTCATTCTAGCACAGACACTTGGGAACGCTGTGAGCCTCGAAACATCTTCCGCCTGGACCTGATCGTTGAATGCTTGCTTCATGATTACAAACTGCGGAATAATGCCTTACGATTCCCCATGTACGATCTCAACCCCGAACAGCGGATGGCAATTGAGCATGGCGAAGGTCCGTTACTGGTCATCGCCGGCCCGGGTAGCGGGAAAACACGAGTCATCACGCAGAGGATCGTTCATCTTCTCGAAAGTGTGCCCGGACTTCGGCCGGAAAACATTCTGGCGCTAACATTCACTGACAAAGCCGCCGGAGAAATGCGAAGCCGCGTGAGCAAGGAACTGCCTGGCCTCGACGTGACCCCTCACATTTCCACGTTTCATTCGTTTTGCTACGCCGTACTCCGCCAGCACCATTTCGAACGGAAATTACTCGACAAAGTTGACATCTGGATATTTCTCCGTCGCAGGATGGAATACCTTGGCCTCGAATATTACCAGAAGCTCGCGTCGCCGGGTGCCTTCCTCCACGACCTGAA
This sequence comes from Terriglobia bacterium, assembly GCA_035652895.1. GTDB lineage: Bacteria > Acidobacteriota > Terriglobia > UBA7540 > UBA7540 > SCRD01. The sequence goes on along the minus strand of DASRCX010000022.1, from coordinate 318,822 downwards.
CAACTTTTTCTCCCAGTGTCAGGATGAATTGATCGGGCCGGACGAATTCGAGGCCTATGTTCGCAAACGCGAAGCGGAATTTCAGACGCGAGCGCCCGGGCTTGACCCAACCGAACGCGAACTTCAGCAGGAGGAAATCCGCAAGCAACAGGAACTCGCTCGCGTCTTTCGCACCAGCCGCCGCCTGATCGAGGAAGCCGGATATTCGAGCCTCGGTACCTTGATCAGTGAAGTAGTCCAGCTCTGGGAGGGCCAGCCGGAATTGCTTGAGGAATTCCGCCAGCGGTTTAAGTACATCCTCGTGGATGAGTTCCAGGACAGCAACTACGGTCAGGTGCAACTGCTGAAACAACTCGTCGCCCCGCCCTTCAACATCACCGCCGTAGGCGACCCGGACCAGGCGATCTATCGCTTTCGCGGCGCGGCGCACGGGACGTTCGAAATGTTCAAGGAGGTGTTTCCCTCGCCCAGGGAAATTTACCTGAACCGCAATTACCGCTCAACACGGAAAATCCTTCGCGCTTCGGATGTGGTGATAGCCAGGAACACCCGTGACGGCGTGAAACCGAAGCTCGTTACGGAAAATCCGGAAGGCTCGAATGTTTTTCTGCTTTTGTCTCCCGACTACACCGTTGAGGCAAATGGAGTTGCCGGGCTCATAGAGGATTTAGTCCGGCGAAAGAAATCTTTCCGCGATATCGCAGTCCTCTACCGCGCACATGCGCATCGCGATCTGCTGGTTCGCGAATTCCGCAAAAGAAAAATTCCGTTCGTCATCCGCGGGCTGTCGCTGCTTTCCACAACGGTCATTCGGGACCTGCTGGCTTATCTGCGACTCGTCCATTCGCCGCATGACAACGTCAGCTTGACGCGCACGTTACTCCAGCGACGCTGGAAAATCCCTGAAGTTCTGGTGATGGAATTTCGCAAGAGAGCTGCCACCAATCGCTGCTCGATCTTTGACGCCCTTCGGGAAGCGGAACAGTCGCTTTTTAAGCGCGAATTGGAAGATACGCATTGGCTGGAATTGAAGTCTCTGCTGGGCGAGTTGGGGAAAAAAGCCGCGCATGTACCTGTGACTTCCTTACTGGATATGATGTCCGAACGCCTCGACCTGAAATTTATTCGTGGAAGCTCTGACGCCGCCTGCCTTGAGGCTTTCCGGAAATTTCTCGCCGGTTGGGAAGAAAAGAGCGAGACGCGCAAACTGTCGGAATTCATGGAATATTTCAACTATTTTTTGGAAGCCGGGGGAAAAATCGAGGCGCCCGAACCGCCGGATTCCGTGAATGCGGTCCAGATGATGACGGTCCATTCCTCGAAGGGATTGGAGTTTCCCGTTGTCTTTATATTAAGCGTTGCACCACGACGCTTTCCGCACGGCGAGCAAAGGCCTGTGATCGAATTCCCCGATGAGCTTCGCAAAGGCCCTGTACCTCCGGCCAATCTGCATCTCGAAGAAGAGCGTCGGCTGTTTTACGTTGCAATGACCCGTGCGCAAGAACAACTCTACATTTCAAGTGTCGGCAAGAAGGAAAAGAAGCGTTCCGTCTTTATCGACGACCTGCTTTCAGATCCTGTAGTTCAGGGAAGAGACATCTCCGAAATTGACCTCGAAAAAATCCCTGAAAAGCAGGAAGCGGAGAGCGGGACAACGGGAGAATCCGTGAAAGGAATTGGGCCGGTGCAGCCGGGGCTTTTTGAGGAACCCGCCTGTGCGCCCGATGCCGTTCGTCCGCCGCTCGCGGAGTGGGCTTTAGCGGTCCCGGCAGATCATCCAAACGGAAAACTTCGATTGAGCGCAACAGCAATTGAGACGTATCTCGAATGTCCACTGAAATTCAAATTCAGCCATCTCTACCGCATTCCGACGGGCCCTCAGGCGGCGCTGACGTTCGGCAACATCATGCACCAATCCGTGCGGCAGTATTTCAAGCTGCGAAAGGACGGCCAAGTTTCATTCGATGAACTGAGTCAGTTCTATCTCAGCTCGTGGAAGAACGCAGGATTTCAAGATTCCTATCAGGAAGAAACCTACCGGAAGGCCGGCCTAAATCAGCTTCGCGAATTCACCGAACTCCACAACGCAATCCCGATCGCCGCGGAGAAAGTGAAGATGGAGGTCCGTTTCGAACTCGAAATACAAGACGTTTTGCTCGAAGGACGTATCGACCAGATCAATCCCGTGAAGCCGGAAAATCCTTTGCAAGTCCAACTGATCGATTACAAAACCGGCCGACCCCGCTCCCAAAAAGACGCTGACAGCAGCCTCCAGCTTTCCGTTTACGCGCTGGCCGCTCGCAAACAACTTGGACTTGAGCCTCAGGGGCTGATTTTCTATAACCTCACTAGCAATCAGCAGGTGGCGAGCGTGAGAACGCATAAGGAACTGGAAGCGGTCCAGCAAAAGATAATTGCCATCGCGGAAGAAATCCGCCGGATGATCTTCCCTCCGACGCCCGGGTTCCAATGCCGGTTCTGCGAATTTGTTCCGATCTGCCCGGCGCACGAGGAGGATTCTTAGTCCGCAAGGCTTGGTTGAGGGAAAGGTTGGTGCTCTTATGAATCCTTGGATCATGCTTGTCGTCGGATTGGCAGCCGGAGGACTGATTGGTTGGCTGCTGGCCAGCGTGCGGCGAAATTCCGTCGTCTCCTCGCTGCAAATCGAAGCAGAGGGGAAAACGAGAGCAGCGGAAAGCGTGGCAGCGGAGCTGCGTTCCCAGGTGGCGGAACTTCAGTCGAAGCTGGAATCCACCGTGCAGCAGGCGAAAACTGAAGCCACTCTTCGCGCGACAGCGGAGGCGCGGCTGACGGAAGCGCAGGCCAACCTGGAGGAGCAGAAACGTTTGCTGGACGAAGCCAGAGTCAAACTTGCGGACGCATTTCAGGCGCTATCCGCAGAGGCCCTCAAGAGCAACAATCAGGCCTTCATAGCGCTTGCGCGCAGCACTTTTGAAACTATCCAATCGCAGGCCAAAGGTGAACTTGAAACGCGCGAGGAAGCCATCAAGGGTCTCGTCAATCCCCTGATCGAAACGCTGAGGCGATATGAAGCGCAAATCCAGGAGATGGAAAGGGCCCGTCAAAACGCTTATGGTTCGCTGGAGGAACAACTCCGCACCTTGGCAGCTGTTAACCAGCAACTGCAAAAAGAAACCGGAACTCTTGCGAACACTCTCCGGGGCGGACCCGCGGTGCGCGGTCGCTGGGGTGAACTGACGCTGCGGCGCGTCGCTGAACTGGCAGGCATGTCCGAGCACTGCGACTTCACAGAGCAGGAGACTTTCGAAACTGAGCAGGGCCGCCAGCGGCCGGACATGATTGTCCACCTGCCCAACGGACGTGAGATTGCTGTGGATGCCAAAGTGCCGCTCCAGGCGTTTTTGGATGCCGCAGCTGCAACGAGTGAGGAAGACCGCCGTGCCCGGCTTGCCCGGCACGCACAACTTGTGCGGGATCGCATGAGGGAACTTTCAACTAAGGCGTATTGGGACCAGTTCGACCCGGCGCCCGAAATCGTCGTGCTCTTCCTTCCGGGCGAATCGTTCTTCAGCGCCGCACTCGAACAGGACCGCACGCTGCTCGAAGACGGAATGCAGAAGCGGGTGGTGATTGCGACGCCGACTACGCTGATCGCTCTCTTGCGGGCCGTGGCATTCGGATGGCGGCAGGAACAGATCACCCAGAACGCCCAGGCCATCAGCGAACTTGGCAAAGACCTTTACGATCGTGTGCGGAGTTTCCTTGGACACTTTGAAGGCGTCGGGTCCGCGTTGAAGCGTGCAACGGAGAATTACAATCGTGCGGTGGGGTCACTTGAATCGCGCGTCCTTACTGCCGCGCGGAAATTCAAAGAACTCGGCGCAGCCACCGGTGACGAGTTGAACGAGCTTGAACCGATTGATGAAACCACGCGCCAACTGAACACTCCCGACCGTTTTCCGTCAAAGTAGGCTGGAATGCAGCGCAGCGAAGGAATCACAGCAGGAAAGGACGAGTGGAAGAGCGGCATAAAAAAATTCGGGGATGCATCACTGCATCCCCGAACCGTCTCTTTCAATCTGATTGAAGAGTATTAACTCTTCTTTTTTGATTTTGCTTTGGCCTTGGCTTTTGCCTTCGGCTTTGCTTTCTTTGCTGCCATTTTATTCTCCTCTCAAACGTCTTGAGTTCGCACCAGCTTAAAGCCGGCGGAGCGCGTGCTCAGTCACAATGTATAGTGACAGTCGATAATCTTGTCAAGAAGAAAGTGAAGCGACAAACGAGAACCGAGAACAGAAAATTCCCTGTCTCTCATTTTTTCCACGTCGTCTTCAATGAGTTTCATGTGGCATCTTCGGACGGTCTTTCGGCTGAAACCTCAATGCGCTCGCGGTATTTTCTGCATCCAAAGTAAACGGGGAGAAAGGACCCGGCTTATGCCAACACGGCAACGGGAAAATGCTTTCAGCCTTCCGCAAGCCGCTCCCATCGCGGCATTGATGTGGGTGCTGATTTTTCAGAGGGTCGCGCTTGCAGGACAGCAGCAGCCGCCTGAAGTGTCGGGCCAGCCGCTGAAGGTCACCACCGAAGTGGTGAACGTTTACGCCGTGGTGCGCGATAAACACGGGCGCCTCATTTCGAACCTCACCCAAGATGATTTCAAAATCAGGGAAGACAACATTCCGCAGACAATCAGCTACTTCTCACGCGAAACAGACACGCCCTTGACTCTCGCCATCCTGGTGGACACAAGTCCGAGCCAGGGGAGAGTTCTCGGAACGGAGCAGCACGAAGCCAAGGCATTCCTCCGCCAGATTCTCCGGCCGAAAGACCTGGCCTGTGTTATCCACTTTGATCTCGAAGTCGAACTGCTGCAGGACTTCACCATCGAGCAAAGTCTCCTCGACAAAGCCATCGATGAAACGGTCATCAACGGAGGCGGCGCCGGAGTGTTGCCGTCACCGCTGCCCTCCCCAAGCGTCGGCGCTACACATCTTTATGACGCGGTGTATCTTGCCGCCACTCAACTAATGAGCCACGAGGTTGGGAGGAAAGTGTTGGTGCTCCTGACCGATGGGCAGGACCAGGGAAGCCAGGAGACCCTTAACCAGGCCATCGAGGCAGCACAGAAATCCGACTGCATCATTTATGCCGTCGATATCGTCGATCGGGCGTTCTATGGATTTGCCGGTATGGGATTCAACGGAGACTCCGTCCTGCACAAGCTGTGCGAGCAGACCGGTGGGCGCGTCATCAAGGTAAGCAGTATCAAGAACACTGCCCAGGCCTTTCAGGAAATTGCGGATGAGCTTCGCACGCAGTACCTTCTTGGGTATTCACCGTCCAATTCGAGAACAGACCCGGGCTTTCGCAAAATCAAAGTTACTGTCGATCACGGCGGCTACAAAATCCAGGCACGCGACGGATATTATCCGCATTCGTAGTCTCGTTGTGGTTTCTCGAAACTGAGCAGTCTCTTTCCCGCCGGGACGAACTCTTGCCTGAGCGGACCGCAATCCCTCATCCCTTAACTGAGTTTTTTAAGAAATTGTAGAACGCAGTGAGCGGAGACGATATGAAGCCACCGCGGATCGCATTGGGAGATTATTCAGAAGGAGCAAAGTATCCAGGCTTTGCCTGCACGCGCAGGTCCTTCTTGTCCGCCTTGATCGTGATCTTTCGGAAGGTCCCATCGTGCGCAGTATTAGTGGAAACATATGCCAGGTTGTACTGGCTGCGAAGTTCCTTTGCAATCCGCTTGTAATCAACCGCAAGGTCGCTTGCTTCTCTTGGCTGGAACATCTGCCCGCCGGTCTCCTTCGCAAGTTGCTCGAGGACCTTGTCGCCCCGTGTGTCGATCCCTGTCCAGTTGGTGCTGATGGCATAAATGGTGGCCTCTGCCTTCTGGGCCATGGAAACTGCTTCTTCGCGCGAGTGTTCACTGAAATTGTCCTGGCCATCCGAAACCACAATGAGCACGCGGCGCAGGTAGGGCTGCGGTGCCGGGTTGTAGATCATTTTTTCCTTGCAGGCATAATAAATTGCGTCGTATAGCCCAGTTCCGCCGCCCGCCCTTAGGGAGCGGATAGCTTGTGAAAGCTTGTCGAGGTCATCCGTATAGTTCTGGATCATCACGGGCTCTGCGTCAAATCCCACAACGAAGGCCTCGTCGGTATCAGGCCTGACGATGTCATCCAGAAAATCAATGGCGGCTTCCTGTTCAAATTTCAGTCGCAGCCGGATGCTGTTGCTGGTGTCAATCAGCACACCGATGCGAAGCGGAAGGCTTGTATCATGTCCAAAGAAAAGAATCTTCTGCGGCTTGCCGTCTTCGTAAACCGTGAAATCGTCTTTGGTGAGGTTTGGAACAAGCTCGTTCTTCTTGTTGACAACCGTGAACAGAACGTTCACCAGGTTAACGCGGACCTGGATCTGCGGCATCTGGTTTTGCGCCTGCGCCGTGCTCTGGCCGGGGTTCGAAGTTTGCGAAGTTTGTGCGGGGGAGGCTGCCGCGAAAAAAAGACCGATCAGTATTGACCCGAAGAACTTCTTCATGATGTCTTTGGCCAACTTACTCGATCATTATAGATAGCGTGGTCGGCGAGCGTCAACGAATGGTCCCAATGCGTCACACTCGCAGAAACGACCGCGTGGCCGCCCGCCTGCGTGCGGAACTGATATATACTTGGTGGAGCCGTGAAAAAGGGCTGGCAGGTTGCGGAACTTCGCTAATGGAGGTTTTGATGAAATACTTAGCCTCGCTTAGTTATGGCATCGTCGTTAGCCTGCTTTTGAGTACGGGCGTGGCGCTGACTTCAGCCGCTCCTGCTCGGATAGTTTCGGGCTGGGTTGACGGGAACCAAGGCCGCGGGAACCATGGGCGCGGCGCAGCCGAAGAAGAATACAGCAATGGTCGTGGTGAGCATGGCCGGAACCATTCAGGCAAGGAACAACTAAGGGTGGTATTCACTGCGCATGACCGGGAAGTTATCGCCAATTATTTCCGCGAATATCCTTCGCAGCTTCCGCCGGGACTCGCCAAGCGCGGTGGCAACCTTCCGCCCGGCCTCGAAAAACAGCTTCGGGAAGGCGGAACATTGCCTCCCGGATTGCAAAAGAGACTGAGCCCTTGCCCGGTGGCACTGGAACGACAATTGCCACCACTGCCCTACGGTTATTCGCGAAAGATGCTGGGGACTGAAATGCTGATTCTCGATAGCGCAAATGTGATCAGGGACATTATGGTCCTGACGAAGTGACTGCGCGGAAATGCAGTGGTTTCTTATTGGGCCCGTGCCCTCTGACCGCAATCCAGTATCGTCTTCCTGCTGCAACGCCGCCGACTTCATTTCCAGCTTCTGATTTCAACCGGTACGGGCAAACGCAGATGAATTGATAAGCTGACTCGCAAATAAATTGACCTCGAACCTCGCATTTTCTCTTTGACGAACTCCAAGGTTCGGTGGTGAAATTAACTATAGGTCGCTGGGGGTGTATCTCTTGGAGGCCATAGGGAAGAAGAGGAGGAATCCTATGGAGCGTGTTACATCCAAGGTTCTGGCATTGGCGTTTGTGCTTGCGGCTCTGCCGGCAGTCGCTCACGCCCAGACGAGCCTCGCGGAAGCGCAGAACCAATACTGGATACCGGAAGGAACGGAATTTAAGCTGGCCCTCCACACGGCGATAAATTCCAAGACTTCGAAAAAGGGCGACATCGTTATCACAACTCTTCTTGATCCCGTTTACGTCGAGGACCAGGAAGTGCTCCCCAAAGGCGTTCGAGTTGATGGACGTGTCCAGGAAGTGCATGCAGCCGCCCATCGCGGCAAAGGCGGGCAGTTGTATGTCCTTTTTGATACGCTAACCCTTCCTGACGGCCAGAAAGTAGCAATCAGCGGGTCTCTGACAGAAGTTTTCGCCAGCAGGAACGGCGGAGACAATTCTACTGTAGATGCCGAAGGCGATCTGAAGGGCGGCGGCCCGAGCAAGACCAAGCGGATCATTATCTTTGGTGCTCCAACTGCGGCAGGCATTGCAGCCGGAGGGATCGGCCCCGGGATCGCTGCCGGCGTAGGCGGGCTGCTCGCAGCTTACTTCCTTCCGAAAGGTAAACAGGCCGAACTCCCCGTCGGCTCTTTAATCGGCATGCGCCTTGATAAAGACCTGACCATTACGCTTCCCCCTCAGGACCAGAAGCAGAACGGCACCAGCGCGCAGGCCCTGATCAAGAAATAAGCTCGTTCCCAAACGCAGGTGCCAACAGAAACAGTCTTGGCCAGGCGATCGTGTACCCGGATTGCCGCGTGCATGTCAGCCGGTCCTGCGAGAAGCCAAATCACACGGTTCTCGTTCGAACCCCGAATAATTCGGCCATCAGGCCGCGGCCTTTTCGGAAGTACTCTTTCCGTTGAGTATCTGGAGGGCCTTCTGAAGCTGCTGATCATCCGGGCCGCCGAACTTCTGGGGCTTGGTCTCTCCCATCGCAGCGGCGGTGTCGCTCTCAGAGGCTTGTACCACGTTTGGTGTAACGCCGTTACCGGGGATTGGTTTCCCGTCGGGCGTATAATATTTCGCCACGGAAAGCAGTAAAGCCGATCCATCGCCTACCGGAATTAGCTTCTGATAAACGCCGACGCCAAAGCTCGTAACTCCTACAACGTCTCCACGTTTATTATCGAGAATGGCCCCTGCCACGATTTCCGCCGGGCCGGCGGTCGATTGGTTAATCAAAACAACCAAGGGCAACTTTGTAATCTGATCGGAAGGCTGTGCAACGACTTCTTTTCTGGGAAAACGCTGGCCATAAAGATAGGTGATCAGGCCGTGATCAAGGAAAAGATTGGCAGTCTTTTCGCCTTCAATTTCACTGCCGCCAGCGCAGTCTCGCAAATCCAGGACGATCTTGCTAGCCCCGCTCGAAATAAGCTGCTTGAGCTGTGAAGCGATCTCGTTCGCCTTTCCCTCATCGAATGTCGGGACCCGCACATAAGCCGTATTCGTGTCGATCATCTTCGCAACAAGAGGGATATCCTTCAGGATTTCACGCGTCAGAACCACTTTTTGTGGCTCGCCCTGCGACCCTTTGATTACAGAAAGACTAACTGAAGTGCCCGGTACGCCATCGAGCAGACGGTTAATCTGGACGACGGAGAGCTCCCGCAGCCGCTTCCCATCCACTTCATCGAGCAGGTCGCCGGGATCAATCCCCGCCTTCTTGGCCGGACTGCCAGGCAGCACGGAAACAACCGTAGCAAACCCCATTCTCTTCGAAATGTAAATTCCTACTGTCCCGGGGCCGGGATCAGGATGCCGGAGGTAATCCTGATATTCCGAAGGCGTAAAGTACGTGCTGTAGGGATCAAGAGCCTCGAGTAACCCTCGGATAGCGCCCTTAGTGACGTTCTTAAGGTTCGGCTCCGTCACGTATTCCTGCTGGATTCTGGACAGGACCTGGCTGTAAACACCGAGGTCGCGATAAGACTTCTCGTCCTGGTCAGTGCTGCCGCGCCCGAGCACACCACCAATAATGATGTAGGAAATAAGCAGGGCAGATATGGAAATTACAAGCAGGCGAACACGCTTGGTCATCGGATATATTACTCCTTCGGCGGGCACCCCCAACCGTACCCCTCGAAGTCACTATAGCATACCTCTCAGTCTGCCTGCTTGGCGAAAAGCGCTTGAAACGAGTGGCACAGGCTGTGTGCGTGACGGCCTGCCAACGCCGCGCGTGGATTCGGTTTTCAGATGAAAGCAACGGGTGTGATTACAAGAAGGCCGTGCTGGTGAACCAAGGGTGAAGTGGCCCGCTCCCCACGCTAATTCTGACCAAATCCAAGCACTGGATTAGGATCACTCGCCCTGGTGCTCATTGTCGCCACGTGCGTCGGAGAGACCATGTAAAGAATCATTGAGTTGGAGCCAAACGTCACTCTACCGGATGATGACGTTGAGTAATTGTCTGTACTCGTTTGATCGGAGAGCAAAGTGCCCAATTCATCCTCGTCGCTGGTGACCGAGATGTTTCCTGACCCGTCGAACACGAAGATGCCTGTGCTCAGCGTGGCACTGGGACCTCCTGCGGGTGGAGGAACGGGGGGTACTGCAAATGCCTGTGTGCCGAAGAACACGCTCGTGTTCAACGAAGCGTTGGTGAACGGCCCGCCCGATTGCGCCAGCAACTCGCCCATCGTGACCTTATTGTCAGTGCCGATCAAAAACCCCTGATTCGGCGCGGCAAGATACCCGACCAGCATCGGAATTCCCTGAGGAGGCGCCAGCGTAAAGCGTCCCGTAGCCGCGTCCGGGGCCGTATAGGTCCCGTTGCCCGCCACGCTGGTGATTGAGCCTGCATCGTTCTCATCCGCCGAGAAGCTGCCATTGCCATTTCCATCGAATGAGATCGTACCAAGCATCACACACGAGCCGCCGCCTGACAATGCTGCCGCTGACTCTAAACTCATGACGACTGAGGCATTCAAAGACCCATTTGAAAACGGCCCTCCTGTCTGCGCATCGATCTCGCCTGCCACAACCCCTGCGGTTGTGGCGGAGTCCATGCTGATCGCAAGCAGCCTGCTGCCCGAAACAATATAGAAGGAATAATCAGCGGGAGTGACGCCGGAGAGGGACACGGTGCCCCGCCCCGTAGTAGTGTTCACAGAGTATGCACTGGTGTTTGCAATGGGGGAACTCGTGGTGGGCGTTCCGCTGTCATCGGCGTCGAACACGCCGCTCGAAATGCCGCCCGCTCCGTCCGCGTTGAATTGGCCAATCACGCCCATGCGGCTACCCGCCCTGTCCGATCCTTCAAACCCGAAGACGTAAGGTCCGCTGATTGCCGCTTTAAGAAATGCAGCGCTGTTCTGCAACTCGATGACGCCGCTGATTATGTAACCCGTGGAGTCAAACTCGAGGATGGATCCTCCTGTGGCCGTGCCACCGTTGAGGCTCCCCAAAGCGATCACCATGGTGTAGGTTGCGCCGGCGGAATTCGTAATGGTAATCGTACCTCGATTGTCAGACCCAACAGAGTAATTCCCCGTGAAGGCAAGCCCCGTCTGCGGAGTTGAGGCTGCACTATTGATATCCTCAACGCCGCTTGTAATGCTCCCCGAGCCGTCAGCCACCAGGCTTCCAGCCACAGCCACGCGATTTCCGTTGCCATCGTAGCCGCTCAAGAGAAACGCATAACGCCCACTCAACTCGGTGTCATTAACACCGCTCGCGTTGACCGTGATGCTGAGCGATTGTGTGGCCGTCTGCGCCGTCGGCGTGGACGAATCTTTGACCATTACGGTAAAACTGAACGAGCCCTGCACCGAAGGCGTACCGGAAATCACGCCAGTCGCAGGATCAAGCGCCAGCCCGCCGGGCAGAGTGCCGGAGATGATGCTCCATGTTACCGGTAGCGTTGCATAATCGGCTTCGAGCGTCGCTGTGTAAGCCACGCCTACGGTACCATCAGGCAGAGAAGTCGTGGCAATCACGAGGTTCCCTGTAATTGTGATACTGAGTTGCTGCGTTGCCGTTTGCGGCGTGGATGCGGATGAATCGGTGACCTGCACTGTGAAGTTGAAAACACCCGACGCGGTCGGCGTGCCGGAAATGACGCCGGTGCCTGCGTTGAGCGACAAGCCTGCCGGCAGGCTGCCCGAACTGATTGACCATGCATATGGCGTCACGCCTCCGCTTGCCTGCAATTGCGCGCTGTAAGCAGTGTTGACTGATCCCTGCGGCAGCGATGTGTTAAGAACAACAAGCCGGTTCGCGACAGTAATGCTGAACTGCGCCGTTGCCGCTTGAGGCGTCGGGGATGTCGAATCGGAAACCTCAGCTGTGAAGCTGTATGTGCCAGCAGTGCTTGGCGTGCCCGAGATAACGCCCGTCCCGGCATTAAGCGTGAGCCCCGGGGGCAGACTGCCGGAAGCAATTGACCAGGAATAAGGTGCTGTCCCTCCGGTCGCTTGTAATGTAGCGCTATATGCGGTGTCCACCAGGCCCGAAGGCAGCGAATTCGTTGTAATCACGAGGTGGTCAACGATCGTGATGCTGAACTGTTGCGTCGCCGACTGGGAAGTCGGGGCAGAATCGGATACCTGCACAGTGAAGTTTGACACCCCTGTTGTCGTCGGAGTGCCGGAAATTATACCGGTGCTCGCACTCAGCGCCAGTCCCGAGGGCAAGCTGCCGGATGTGACTGACCACGAAAGCGGCGGCGTACCTCCGCTTGCCTGCAATGCGGCGCTATACGGTGACCCAACGGCGCCAACCTGAAGCGAGGCGGCGATGATCACAGGAGTCGGATTTACCTTGACCATCGCCGACGCGGAAGCAACATTGTTCGCCGCCGAGGTGGCGGTCACAGTCACCGTGAGCGAAGAAGAAACTCCAGAGGGGGCAGTATAGGTTGCCGCAGACTTTGATGTGGAAGTCAAAGCTCCGCATGCGCTGCCGGTGCAGCCGCTTCCTGACAAGGCCCACGTCACACCCTGACCACTTGTATCATTCGAGACCGTCGCGGTGAAGTTGACAGATTGCCCGGCATCAATGCTCTGTTGCGCGCTGGGTGAAATTGCTACTGAAATCTGGGTGGGGGATTGGCCTGATGGGCTTGACGGCCCTGAACTGCTGCCGCCGCAAGCCATTAGAAAGGCGGTCAGAATGCAGACAATACCTGTAGCATTCTTCACTCAGGCCTCCCCAACCCTGAGCTGAGCGTTTCAATTTGACAGATTGACGATGAGGATACCTTTAGAAAAGTCTAATTGTCAACGGTCAGATTTAGTGGGACTGCAAGTAGCAATATATATAAGGCCTCCGGGAGCCTTTCAAAGGCGGGATCCCTGTGCGGCGAATATGAAAGGGATCAAGGCGGCTTCGAGGGTCGACACCGTGTGGAACGACAATCACTTCGGGGAAACAACTCTAAAACTCGGCACAATCTAACGAACTGGTTGACAGTCTTTGGGAGCCAATCGTATGTCGAACCTAAGTTGAGGAAGCTCAGATTCCTCTTGCCTGTTCGCTTTTTATTCGCCTATAATACTTCAAAACTTGATCTCATGTGGTGGCGCTCCGGCCACGGCGGGAGGAATGGAATGGCTCTGACGAAACGGCAAAAGCAGGTCTTGGATTTCCTGATACATTTCATCAACCGGAATGGTTATTCGCCGAGCTATGAAGAGATGGCTGAGGGCCTTCAGCTTTCTTCGCTGGCCACGGTGCACAAGCACCTTCAGGTCCTCGAAAAGAAAGGGTTCATCAGGCGGCGGTATAACCAGAGTCGTTCGGTGGAAGTGATCGCTATTCCGGGTTCGGTACCCTACCCCAGGACGCCAGCGCATCCCGGCGATTCTCTCCATGCACAGGATCCGTCGTCACCCGGCGCAGATTCCTCCGAGTCCGTTCACTTCCAGCCGATACCCAACCTCGAGTTCCCGCTGCTCGGCCGTATTGCGGCGGGCCAGCCGGTGGAAGCGATTCCGCAGCCCGAAAACTTTTCTCTCAGCGATTTCGCCAGCGGCAAAGGAAAGATTTATGTACTGCGAGTGAAGGGTGATTCCATGGTGGACGATCACATCTGCGATGGCGACTACATCCTTGTAGAATCCGCCGACACGGCCCAGAATGGTGACATCGTAGTTGCGTTGATCGGCGGAGCAGAAGCCACGCTGAAGCGCTTCTTCCAGGAAGGAACGGACAAGGTCCGCCTGCAGCCTGCAAACGCCCAGATGGAACCCATCATTGTCCCCGCCACGGACGTCAAGATCCAGGGGCGCGTGATCGGAGTGCTCCGCAAGTACTAGCCCGCGGGCCGCAGCATTCTGTTCCACGGCCCGCATGCCATCTTTAAAGACTACTGGCCGGCGGCTGCTTGCGGCGCGGGGATGGCAAACTTCGATTCGCTGATCGGAACGTTCTGCCGAACCTCCGCCACCTGTATGGTTGACTGGACACCCGGCCGCGAGACGGTCCATTGGAACGGAAGTTTCACTCCATCAACATCACGGTAATCAGAGTAGTCGGTCTGCTCCGGCAGGAGCCCAACAGCCGTCTGAGTCAGGTAAACTATCCGAAGCAGCAGCCCGGATTGCTGGTCGAAATAAAACTGCACAGGCGGCATGCCGGGTCGGAAGCCCAGCACGACATAAGCGTCATGGCCGTTAATCTTTTGCGGCGGCCGCTCGCGCAGCGATACAAAATCCTGGTGAAGGTCCAGCGGGAAATAGAAATCGGCCTGAAGACGCGCTTCATCCAGTTCGCCGCCTTCAAGCAAATGTGGCGGTCGCGGCGCGCCGGCCGCCCATCCTTCATGCCCGTTATAGATCGTGACACTCCGCCCGCGCGGAAGCGTTGTGACTGAAGCCCAAAGGTCCGGTGCCTGGGCATCGATTTCGATGGGCATCGCGTGCCCAAACACTGTCATCGTTCCCGTGATCACGCGGCTCTTGATCTTGCGCAGTGCTTCCGCTCCTCCGATCGCTTCCACATACCTGGTAACGATGGCATCAGGTTGCGGCAGCGAAGCAAGATTCACATGCTCACCGGGCCCTTCAGCGTGGGGCGGTCTTGCGGCGACAGCCGATTCCGCGACCTCTGGGATTCCCACCGGGTGCGCCGAGCCATTGTGGCACGTATTGCAGGTCACTTCCATGTGCCCGTGGAAATTGTCCTTATTGATGGCGAACATCATCTGCATCATTTCGCGGGCCCGTTGTTTGGGACGCTTTGTGTCCTGATCAAAGTGATGCTCAACATGGCAGTAATCGCAGCGCACACCGAGCGACGCGGAGATGAATTCCATGGTAGGAATTAATTCATAAGCGGGAATGTCCTTGAGGACTTTAATGTTCTTATAAACCTCGGCCGCGGTCTTGACGGCCGGAGCTTGCTCAGCCTGGGCCGCAGAACCTGCCCCGGCCGCCTCTTGGGCCAGAGTTCTCCTATCGTGCACAGGAACCAACTGCAGGAAGCCCAATAAAAATCCCATCGCGGCAAGGGCCGCAGTGCTTCGTTTGATCGCCATACATGCCCCTTTCGTGAGGATACATTCCCGCTGCGCCCCTCGAGCGAGAATGGCTGATTATCGTACCCTTAGACGCTGCCACGTCTGCATCAGTTACATCCCGAATGCATGCCGCTGGGTTTGTCCCGTGCCGATGGTTGACGCTTGATGTATAAGCGCAGGCTGCTGTGTTCTTAATGCCTGCAGGATGACCGCGCTCCAGCCGACCGCTCTCCTAGATATTTCCCCGCTTCAATTCCTGCATCATGTAGTCGCAGGAACGGACGCAGAGCGCCATGATGGTAAGCGTTGGGTTCTGGCAAGCCGTCGAAGTAAACCCTGCCCCGTCCAGGACGAAAAGGTTCTTAATATCGTGGGATTGCTGGAACTGGTTGAGGACCGATGTTTTTGGATTATTGCCCATGCGGGCGACACCGACCTCATGGATCGCATAGCCGGGCGTCCCCGGGCGGACATGGGTTTTGATGTTCTTTGCGCCTGCGGCTTCCAGCATCTCCGCTGCCGACTCCGCCATGTCCTTCACCATGGCGATTTCATTCTCACGGTATTTCATGTGGAAATTAAGAACGGGAATCCCGTACGCATCAACAACGTTCGGGTTGATCTCCACGTAGTTGTCCCAATACGCTAGGCACTCGCCGAACGCTCCCAGGCCGATCGTCACAACGGGGTCCTGAATTGCCTTCTTAAACTGTTCGCCGAAGCCGTGCGCGTTCCAGTTAAACCTTACCCCGCCTCCGCCCTGGAACCCGTACCCGCGAAGGAATTTCGGGTAGCGAGGTCCCTTCTCAGTGTTCCGGAATCGAATCACATAAATGCCGTTTGGCCGGTCGGGACCATTCAAAGTCGGCTTACCGCTAAGCTGTGGAAGCTCTCCCGTAGCACCACCGCCCGTAATATGATCCATCAGGTAGTGGCCCAACACCCCGCTCGAATTGGCAAGGCCGTTCGGATACTGCCGGGTTGCGGAATTGAAGAGAATGCGCACGGATTCAAGCGACTGCGCGCACAAGGCCACTACACGCCCGTAAACTTCCTTCGGCTGGCGCGTGTTGCGGTCAATGTAAAGCAGTCCTTTGGCACGGTTGCGGTCCTCATCCATCAGAACCTTGTAGACCATGGCATTGGGAATATGGGTGCAGTTTCCGGACTTCAAGGCATCGGCAACTGTGGTGAAATAGGAATTGAAATAAGAATGTGTAACGCATCCGCGCTCGCAGGGGCCGCAGTAGTGGCAGGGCGCGCGCCCATTGATCGACTTCGTCAGATTGGCCGAGCGACCCAAGGTGACCGTCCAGCCCAGCTTTTTCTTGACCTGTTCCCGCAGCAGCGTCTCCGCGCAAGTCAAGCCCATGGGCGGTTGGAACCTGCCGTCAGGCAACTCATAGACACCTTCAGGAATTCCCGTAATGCCGACGTACTCTTCAACAATGTCGTAATAAGGAGCAAGATCTTTGTAACTGAGCGGCCAGTCTTCGCCATAACCATCATGGGACGCAGCCTTAAAGTCGAGATCGCTCAGCCGGTAAGATTGCCGGCCCCAGACATTCGTGCGGCCGCCGGTCACCCGCATCCGTCCTTGCCAACTGAACGGCATGTCTTTGTCTGTTGTGTAAGGCTCGTCCAGGTCATTGCAGAACCAGTCGTAGTTGTATTCCATGCAGGCGTAGCAGTCTTTTTGCCTGGGGCGGGTCTTGCGAATCACCTCCGGTGCCAGATCGCGATACTTCAATTTGAACGCCGGAAGATGTTCAGTGAAGTTCTTGTCGGATTGTTGCTTGCCTGCATCGACGATCGCAACTTTCAGCCCCGCTTCGGAAAGCCTCTTCGCCGCCCATCCTCCCGAAGCGCCCGAGCCGACTACAAGTACGTCATAAACCTGGTTCGCTGGATCACTCATGATTTGTCTCCCATGATGGCATGGACTCGAAAACAGCGGGAAGCGTAGGTTGTGTATCTCCGAATTCCCATGTGCGCCGCCGGAATGTCTGCATTCGCCCCACGCTCAAAGACGAATGATCGTAACAATGGCCGGAACAAACGTCAACCAAACTCAGCACAAAAAACCAGCCGGCAAAAAGTTGTTCACTCCGCTCTTCAGTGGTAGCATGATGCCCTTGATATTCTGATGCAGAGTCAGACGAACCTGATCAGCCCAAAGGCAGGCTAGAAGATGGATAAGAACAAACGCCAGAACACTATGGACCACCAACGCGGGTCAGCAAGTGGAATCAACCGGCGCGAAATGGTAAGACGGCTGATGGTGGCTGGAGGCGCAGGTATCGCGATGCCCGGCATCGCGGAAGGGCTGCCGATGGACATGTCGCAAACGAAAAAAGATAGCTCTGCCAACTCCAGCTCTGCGGACGCCGACACTGTGTGGACGCCTGAGTTCCTCGATCAGCACCAGAGCGATACTTTGGAGATCCTTGCGGAACGCATCATACCTGGCTCATCGAAAGCGGAGGTCAACCGGTTCATTGACCTGCTCCTTTCCGTGGACACTGAAGAAACAAAGCGTGCGTTTCTTGAATCACTCTCGGCTTTTGACGGCGAGGCATTAAAGCGGTTCTCACGCCCATTTAAGGACCTGTCCGAAGCCCAGCAGAACGAGATTCTCACGTCCGCATCCACCGCTGAGCGGTCTCATGCTGTCGAGGATGAACCCCGACAAATCACGATGCGAGACCACTTCGAGAACCTCAAAAGCTGGGTGGCAAAGGCATATTACAGTTCGGAAATCGGCATGAGAGAACTCGGCTGGACGGGTCAGGTTTTCTTCACAAGTTTTCCAGGGTGCCAGGATTCAAACGATCATCATACTTAATTTTGGGGCGCGTTAGTATGGACTCCTCCTGCGGCCGTTCAATCTACGGATTTCACAGCCGCGAAAAGCGAGGGCCTCCGAACCTGCTGGCCGTTCCGGGTAAATTTAAAAAACTGTTAGCTTCGTGCCATTATTACGGGGTCTGGACACGCACGCAATCAGTGAAGATTGCGCTCAAATCGAGGTGGGAAACGATCTTCCCGTGGGGCGAGTCATCTCAGCTTGTTAACCACAACCATCAGAAAATAAATGGGTTGATAAGAAAGTGCCGATTCAATCCGGTGGCAATGCTGGTAGAAACGGGCTATCAAGGCCGTCAACCGAAGCTGGATACGGTAAATGTTACACAAACAATCAATAACTTCGTTTCATGTGAAAACAGCGTGTTTTTTCTTGACTTGATGAAACTTTGTGGCACAATTGATAACGGTAGATTAGAAGTTACCTATTGACTTAGGAGGAATTGTCAAGTAGGCTCTTCTCCATCGCGGGTATCTCTTAACCCGAATTCACCTGGAGGAGAGTCTAATGAGAAACTACATCCTGACCTTTGTGTTGGCTGTTCTGGTTGTGCTGACGAGCGTGTCCCTGCGGAGAGCATTCGCCGCTAATGGAGCGGTTGAGAGTAGCGCGGCAACCTTGGTAGCAATCGGTCCTTCGCCGGCGCCGATTCCACCTTCACCCGTAGCCATTGGCCCGTCGCCAGCACCAATTCCGCCCTCGGCGGTTTCAATAGGTCCGTCGCCGGCGCCGATTCCACCAAACGCTCAGTAATTGTATTCAACTGCCCTGAGCAGCCTGGCGAGATCAAAGGTTAGGATGATCTGGCAGGCTGCTTATGAGCGGTGCTCTTGCGAGCGATGTTCTGAGTTACGCTGGCTATATAGTCGAGGCGGGATTGTTAGTGTATCTGCTCGCAAGAGGGCATGGAAAGGCCCTCTGGGAACTTGTTTTCTACCTTGCAATGTCCCTTGGGGTTATTGCAAGCCGCTCGTATACACTCCATAAGTACGGACTGGCTTCGCCACAATACGGAAACTGTTACTGGACGACTGATCTCCTGCTTGTTCTGGCCGCGTTTGTTTTGGTCACTTCCTTTTTCAAGCGCGCTTGCTCCGAAAACCCCCAGATGTGGCAATACGTCAGGTTCCTGCTGGGGACAGTCCTTGTCGCCATTGCACTTTTGTCCTTCTTTTCCCTCTCCAGCCACAAAGACAAGTTCTTCTCCTTTTTCATTGTTGAATTCTCTCAGAATCTGTACTTTGCCAGCCTTGTCTTGACCACGCTTCTATATCTCATGACTCTCAGGATGGAAGTGGCGGATGACAGGCTGGGCATGCTGGTTTGCGGTTTGGGCATCGAGTTCGCCGGTCCGGCTGCGGGTCTGGCTTTGACTTATCTGACTAGAGGGAACGAAGTAGCACGGGTAGTTGGTGTGTACTTCTTTCCCTTGTGCGACATTGGAATGATCCTTACATGGTTCTATGCGATTTCCAGAGTGCCTGGTGTCGAGAAGGCGGCTCTCAGCAGGCTTAAGCCTGCGCCCGTTTTTGCAGAAGGGAACGTGTCTCGCTTTTAATTGAGGCTTCCCATGATTATTGCTGTGCTGATTTTGATTTTGTCGCTGGCCATGCTCTTCTTCTACCTTCAGACGATCTGCCTGAAGATCCTCCGGCAGGAATTTGACCGTGACTACTTCCTGCCCATCGTCAATGCAAACCGCCTGGAGTTTCCTGCGGTCCGCAAAGCGGTGGAGGAATTTGACGCTCCGCTCGATTACGCCCGGTTTTGCATGATGCTCAAGTGCGATTTCCTGGCGCTTAGCTATTTGCTGAAAAACGCTGCCAATGAAAGCCGCCGCTTGACCTCCCGCGACCGGCTCCTCATCCTCTATTTTCACATCACGTATTTTATGCTCCACCTCCGGCACCTGCTGAGGCTTGATGAGAAGCTGCCCATTCTCCGCCTCACTTCGATTCTGAAGTTTTTTGGAAACGTCGTTGGCCTGAGGATCAGTTCGGCGGATTTCCAGGACCTCAGCGCGTCAGATTATCTGCTCACTTTATAGGTCATTCACCGCCATAGACTCGGTTGCGGGATAAGAGGAGTAAAGTACGGGCAGGCGCGGCCATAGCCGTCTGCGCGGTCTGCAGAGCGTTGCTGAAGATTTCTGTTAACCACCGGGCGCGTTATTGAATCCAGTTTTACGCATGCGGTAATTCAGCGCATCTGTCCGCCACGGGCCGCGCTCTTCAGCCATTTTCTTTATAGCGGCAACCGCTGCCGATATACTACAGCTATGAACCTGAGATCAATGACTTCCGCCAGCGCGAATCGCCGTCGGGCGAAGATTGTATGCACGCTCGGGCCAGCTACCGACGATCCGCAGGTCCTATCCGCACTTATTACCGCCGGCATGGATGTTGCGCGGCTCAACTTTTCCCACGGCGATCACGCAGAACACGCACGGCGTCTGAAAATGATTCGGAGTCTGGCCGCGGAGTGCGGCAAGGTCGTGGCGGTCATGCAGGACCTTCAAGGGCCGAAAATCCGCACCGGGCCGCTTGAAGGGGGCAAGCGCATCGAACTCCGCGATGGCACTTCAGTAACAATCACGACACGCGCTGTCCCCTGCAATGCCCGCGTCATTTCGACGACGTTTCAGGGACTGCCTAAGGAAGTGCGACCGGGCAATCGGATCTTGCTTTCGGATGGATTGATCGAATTGCGCGTGGAGAACGTGAAGGGAACCGAAGTGCGTTGTCGCGTGGTGAACGGAGGGGAACTCGGCCCGCATCAGGGTATTAATCTGCCCGGCGTTCCTCTGAAGATTTCCGCCCTTTCCGCAAAAGATCGCCGTGACCTCGAGTTCGGTATCCATCATCGTGTTGATTACATCGCGCTCTCTTTTGTCCGGCGGGCCGAGGACATTCTCGCGGTCAGGCGCATTCTGACCCAGAGGCAACGGGTAATCCCCGTGATCGCCAAGCTGGAAAAGCCCGAAGCTGTTGATCATCTGGATGAGATTCTTCGCGTGGCGGACGCCGTCATGGTGGCGCGTGGCGACCTTGGAGTGGAGCTGCCTCCGGAAATGGTGCCACTGATTCAGAAACACATTATCAGCCGCGCTTCTGCGATGCGGATACCGGCGATCACTGCAACGCAGATGCTTGAGTCCATGACCGTCAATCCGCGGCCTACCCGGGCCGAAGCTTCCGATGTTGCGAACGCGGTCATTGACGGCTCGGACGCTCTTATGCTATCTGGGGAAACCGCCACGGGTCGATACCCCGTCCGCTCTGTTGAAATGATGGCACGGATCATTTCAGTTACAGAAGGCACGAAGCGCTCAGTAGATAGCCATGATGTGTGGGACCGGGCGCAAGCGCTGGACGTGCCCGAAGCCATCTGCGAAACTGTGGCGCATATGACGTCGGAACTCCATCTGAAAGCTGTCGCAGTCTTTACCCAGTCCGGGGCCAGCGCCCGGCTTATTTCAAAATACCGCCCGAGGGTCCCTGTGTTTGCATTTTCCCCTTTCGATAACGTTCTGCGGCGAACGGCCCTTTATTGGGGCGTGACTCCGGTCCATATGAAGCGACTGCAATCAACGGACAAAATGGTTGAGGCGGCCGCAAACCGTCTGAACGAAATCGGAGCGGTAAGCCGAGGCGACCTCATCGCTGTGATCGCGGGCAGCCCGATCGCAAAGAAAGGCACTACAAACTTCCTGAAGGTACACCGTATCGGAAGCTGACGGATCCTTGATCATTCGTAACACTGCTGGCAGCGGGGTCTTCATCAATGTGTACAGGCATTTCCAGGGTGAGTTAGACTGGAGCGTATGCGCATCTGCTCACTGGTTCCTTCCGCCACGGAAACTCTTTTCGCGATCGGCGCAAGCGAATGCGTTGCCGGAGTGACGTTTGAGTGCGACTTCCCTGCCGAAGCGAGGCAGAAGCGGGTTGTGGTCCGCACGCGCCTTGCTCCAACGCATAATCCGGCGGAAATTGACCGCCAGGTGCGCGAATTTGTTTCACGGGGGGAGAGCCTCTACGAAATTGATGCTGAGGCGCTGAGAGATATTCAGCCGGACCTGATCATCACTCAGGATTTATGCCATGTATGTGCTGCCTCGCCCGGCGACCTGGCGTCCGCTCTGGCAAAACTTCCGGTGGCGCCAGCAGTCCTTTCCCTGGACCCGAAGTCGCTTGCCGACGTCTGGAACGATATTCGGAAAATCGGCGATGCAGTGAACCACAACCGTCAGGCAGCCGATCTCGTTGGCGAATTAAGAAACAGGGTCGAAAAGGTCCGCCAGGCTGCTGCTCGCACAAACACAAGACCGCGCGTCGTTTGTCTCGAGTGGCTGGATCCGCCCTACGTTGCAGGGCACTGGGTGCCTGAAATGGTCGCCATTGCCGGCGGCACGGATGTCCTGGGAGACGCGGCCAAGCCGGGAGTGCGTACGACATGGGAAGCGGTGCTGGCATCGCGGCCGGAGGTTATTGTTGTCATGCCTTGCGGCTACGATCTCCGCTGCACGCTTGAAGAATTCAGCCGTACGGAGTTGCCAGACGAATGGGAAACGCTGCCCGCAGTCCACAATGAACGGGTTTATGCAGTTGATGGCTCGGCTTACTTCTCGCGCCCGGGGCCGCGTCTCGCTGGCGGCGTTGAGATTCTGGCCGGCATAATCCATCCGGAACTGGCCCTGTGCACGCCGCCCCCATCGAGTGTGGCAAAAGCCGCTCGTGCGCTGCCTCGCCTGAAAGTCCAATGACACGCCGCCTTCCGGCGCTACCTCGAAACCAACTCGTGGCTGTGCGTCCTGCGCAGGTAGTATTCATACGCTCCGAACAGGATGCCGCTGAAGAGCACGCCGCTGATCAGAGAGTTTCCATAGAATGGGATTCCCGCTGCGTAGCAGGCCGCCAACCCGCCGGGGGTCATCGGATACATCGTTCCGCCCAGCCAAACCCCGAAATTACTGATCAGGTAGAAGACGCTGGGACCCGCAACGGAAGCGATCAGCACGTTCCGAACGGAAACGCGCTTCTGCAACCACCAGCCGACTACTACGATGGCTGCAAAGCCGATCCAGTCAAGCATCTGCGCCCAGTGGAAAGGTGTCCGGTACATGAACGCGTTCAGAAGGAAATCGCTCGCGGCCAGCAACAGCACCGGGAACCAGATTGAGTCGCGCTTTTTGAGATAAACGCCGCCAAACAAGAGCGCTGCGTACACGGGACTGAAGTTTACTGCTCCGGGGATAAACCTCGCAGCAATCGCCAGTGCAATTATGAGATAAATCATCTTCGTCTCCTCCGCTCAGAATTCCAGCCGGATTCCGGCGCGGTAAGTCTGCTTAAGCGCCGGATAGCCCAGGACCTCCATGTATTCCTGATTCAAAAGATTCTCGACCAAACCATAGTATGTCATATGCCCGAAGGAACGGTAGCTCCATGCAACGTCCCAGCGGGTGTAGCCATTATTCCAGATCAGAGGTGGTTCCAGCCCGACAAAATCACTGTCCTGCCGCCGCCCCACAAATAGCGTCGTTGATGTGATACTCATGCGCTTCCAGTTCCACAGCAACTGCAAGGAACCGGAATGCCGCGGCCGCCTCAGGAGCCATCGGCCGGCTTCTAGGGCAGGTGTAAACGGATTGCCGCTCTCCATGACTTCAGAATCAACGTAAGTATAGCTCCCGGTTGCGCGCAACCCGTCGAAGGGCACAACTTCAAGCACAATCTCCGCACCCTTAGCCATGGCGCGGCCGATGTTGAAATACGTGCCGCTGAACGTCTGGAAGTTCGTGACTTCGAATGCAATCTGGTCACGGAAAAGGTTGTCGAATCCGGTCAACTCCAGTTTCCCCTTGCCCGCCCAGAAACGCTGTTCGATGCCATAATCGAGCGTGCGGGCGCGCTCAGGAGCCAGGTCCGGGTTCCCCACGAAAAACGGTGTGTTGGCGTAAGATTCAAGAAAACTAGGCTCCTTGACGCCGAGGCCGAAGTTAAACTTGAGCGTGGTCGCACCCCAGAAATCACTGCCGCTCCTCAGAAGGTACGCCACGGAACTGCGCGGAACAACGACTGTTCCAAAGCTGCCGTTGTCGTCGATCCGCACTCCGTTGCCAAACGAAAATCGTCCCCACAGCGTCTGGTCCTGGAAAGTATAGCCAAAGTTATTTCGGCGCGCGCTGGTAGGAGGCTGCTGCGCAAAGCGATCGACCAGGAAGCCGTGTTCGCCGTCCCAGTCAAACGCAAACGTATCCACATGCTGGCCGAACCTGCCTCCCAAGGGCGAACCGTTCCAGTCGCTCTGGTAGCTCACGTGGTCACGCCACTCGTCGTCGAGGTAATTCGATGCGAAATCATAATATGGGAAGGCCGCCGTGCGGCCGTCAAAGGAGGGCGTGAACGGAGGATTTTCCCCGAGGTCAATCGACACCTGGCGAGTTCTTGAATAGGTGTAGGTCAGTTGCTGGTCCCACGAAGAGGAGCTCTGACTGTGAATTGAAAACGCGCCGTAGCCGTCTCGCCGCCGGAACCACGCATCCGTTATTGGCGGCCCGAAAGCCGTCTGACCCGGTGTTCCTGCGAGGCTAAAGTTGCCCATCAAAATCGCACGCAAAGTCGTCGATTTTCCTGCGCGAAGACCGAAGTTCGCAGTCAGCGGAGTAACGTGGAAGAAATCATTGGAAACCTGATTATCGGTGCTGAAGCGGCCGCCTTGCAGGCTGTAATCGAATGGCCCGGACGCACCGGTTACTGATCCGCGCGCGTCCCAGGTCGAGTTTTTCCCGCCTTCGCCGCTGAAAGAAAAATGCGGACGTTTTGTTTCCGGATTGCCACGCTGCGTAAACAACTGGATCACGCTGGTCATCGCGTCCGACCCGAACAACGCAGAATTCGCACCGCGCACCACCTCAATCCTTTCGATGCCGCGCGTGCTGAGATTGCTGAAATCAAAGCTGCCGCCCGGAAGGTTCAGCGGAATACCGTCCAGCAGTACCTTGTTGTAATCGCTGTCCCCGCCGCGGACAAAGACGCTTGTAACTCCGCCTGGAGCTCCGTTCCGCACAACCGCAATACCTGGAAGAGGCTGCAGAAGGTCGCTTACCAGGGGAGCGTCCTGCTCAACGATCTGGCTGCGCGTAATCACGCTGATATCTGCTCCCAATTGGCTGGTGGTCGCCGCCGTTCGGGTGGCCGTAACGACTACTCTTTCGTGGACGGGAGCCAACGGCAAAACAAGGTGGATGTTCTCCCCGTCTCTGACCTTTGCCGTCGCTTCACCAAAACCTGTCAGCGATGCTCTGATCGCGTAAGTGCCCGGAGCGACGTCATGAAAGCGGAATTGCCCGCGCTCATCGGTTACTGTTTGTGCGACCTCGGAGCCTTGTGGATTCAGCAAACGCACCGTCGCGCCAGGCACTACCGCACCTTCAGGATCACTAATTGTTCCTTGCAGTGTTGCCGCGCTTGCTGCAATGGGCGTCATCAGAAAAAACAACAGGAAAATAAACAACGACCGCACACCATGGCCTGCCCTCATAGTTCCATCCTTTCCGCCCGCTCTGCGGGCTTTCCGGACGGAGGGACGCGTGAAGAAACAGCCTCAAAAACGAAAAGCCTTCCAATTCCTCGACACGGAACCGGAAGGCCTCGGCACTTCTTCCTCAGTCCTCTTTCCGTCGAAGAGTCAGTCTGAGCATCAGTTCCTGGGCAGGCTTCCTGGCTTTCGGGTCGTCGCGGAACCTTCCACCTTCCCACCCCAAACATTTGGGACAGTGGCATTGCAACTGGAAGGTCCAACTCGCCGATTACAGTGGCGGGACCGCGGCCGATTCTCACGGCCTTTCCTTTTAACCCCGCTCACGCGAGGCACCACAGGAACACTAATTTTCAAAGAACAGCTTTCGGAAATGAATGTAGCACTGCGGAAGACTGCGCGTCAACAACCTTGGGGGCTTGTGTTAAAGCTCATGAGAAATTTCTCCTCTCTGAGTCATCGCGAAAATGCTGTGCGGCCCGCCCGGTTGTGCGAATTTTGAGTTGCTCTTGGCTGCCTCCGCGCTGGGTTGCGGTTAAACAGTAGTATGAAAACAGCGGTCTCCGTTCCCGATAAGATTTTCGAAGGCACGGAGCGTCTGGGCCGCCGCACTCGAAAATTACGCAGCCATCTCTTCCGCGATGTACTGAGGAAGTATCTTGCGCGGCACGCTCCGGCCTATGTCACAGGGGCGATGGACCGGGCTTGCGACGAAATTGGAGAAACTGGAGACGGCTTTGCATCCTCCGCCGCACATCGCCCCCTGAGGCGAGCCGAGCGGTAATCTCACCGGGCGAAATCTGGTGGGCGGACCTGCCGGCGCCCGAGGGCTCCGGCCCGGAACTCCGAAGGCATGTCGCGGTCGTGCGAGGTGACCCGATCAACCGTGGCCGAGTATCTGCAGTGGTCGGTGTCTCTTTGATGAGCTACCTGAAATGGGCGCTGCGCAATGTGCATCTTTCCAAGCGTCATACAGGCCTTGCAAAAGATTCCGTCACCGGCGTATCGCTGATAGTGAGCATTGACAGGGTCTGCCTTCCAGAGCGAGTGGGCAGGCTTCCGCCTTCCAAACTGGACTTGCTCCTCTCAGGTATCGACGTTGTTCCAGGCAGGCAGTAAGGATCCATCGCGCGCAATTCGCGCCACATTCCCATCAATGCGCGCGTGAGAAATGTTCGTGGACGATTTGCCACTTATCGCCGCTGCGCACGAACACGTGGCTGCCGCGGCCGTGGATAGCATGCCGGGGGCGGCCCTCACCCAACTCCACCGTCCAGTTGAAAGTCACGACCGCCATATCGTCAAAAGTCTGGACCAGTGGCTTTGCAATTGAGTATTTCATCCTGCTGCTGGCATGCTTGTAATACTCAAACGTCCGGCGCATGGCCGCACGGCCGCTGATGCGTTGCTGACGCGTGGAAGAAAATCCCACTACTCGCGGATGGAAGTGGGACAAAAGGTTTTCAATCTTGCCTGCGTTGAAGTCCCGGACCATTTCTCTTTCAATCGCCAGGACCGCCTGCTGTGCTGATGCCATGGGACCCTCCACGATCAGAGTTTCACACGCCGCATCCCCAGCCTTACGTCACAATGCCTTACAATTCAATGTTAATTGATCCAGTGGTCAGGATCGTGCTTGGATTCACGTTTTCGCATATAGACTTCGAACTTGCGCCGCAGCCTTGCCCGCCGCCATTCCGCATACCGGGCCTGCATCCTTCCAGAAAGTCCGGTGCCGCGCAGGTAAAGATACGCGACCAGCATGCCGCCGAGATGCGCCAGGTGTGAGATGTTTGAGCCCGGCCCGCCGACCTCGCTGAAGAATTCGATGGCACCGATAATCAGCACAAACCACTTTGCCTTGATCGGAATAATGAACCAAAGGAAGATCGGACGGTCGGGAAAGATCAGGCCGAAGGCCAGGAGCAATCCGTAAATTGCGCCCGAGGCCCCGATCGTGAGTGAATAAGGGGACCCAAAGAACGTGCTGAGGGCAACATCCAACACGCCAGCGCCCGCACCCGTCAGCAGATAGAATTTGAGAAACTCCGTTTCGCCCCACAACTGCTCAAGGTCCGGTCCGAACATCCACAGGGCAAACATGTTGAACAGAACATGAAAGAACCCGCCATGGAGGAAAAGATAGGTGACGATCTGCCAGAGATAAAGGTGGTGGAGCACGGCATAGGGCTGCAAGCCAAGCCAGAGAAACGGCGCTTCCCAGCCGAAAAGCCTGTAGGGCAGAAAAGTAAGTATAAAGACCGCCGACGTGACGATGATCAAAGCCTTCACCATCCGCGTGAACGGCGGGAAGAACGACATATACGATTGCGTATATCGCGGCATTATCTGAAGCGTACCATAAGAATGAAATCAGGGGGAAATACCGTGGCCGTTTTCGAAACTGGCGGTACGGCGGTCACGTCTTGATGCCGTCCGGGGGTCTTTTCGTTCTCGCCACGAGATAAAGTACGATGGCTAAGCCTGTGAAGATAATGAGTGCGGCCAGATTACTCTGTGCGAAACGCGGGAACCAGCGCAAGCCGACGGCAAATGCTGCCTCTTTCTGGAACCCCACGACGGTGGCAAGCGCAAGACCGCCCAGGGACCCGCCGGCAATCAAACCTGAGCTGAAAAGTGCGCCGCTGCCGGTCTCTGACTCCGCCTCTTCTGTGCGCTTTCTGCGGTCAACCAACCATTTGACCACGCCACCGGCGAAAATGGGCGTTGTGGTTGAAATCGGCAAATACAGCCCTACAGCAAATGCCAGCGAGTGGATCCCACACAACTCGAGTACGATCACGGTGAAGGCGCCGAACAGAACCAGCGTCCATGGCAGCTTGCGCGTAAGGATACCGTTGATCACCACGCTCATCAGGGTCGCTTGCGGAGCGGGATAATCCGTCGAACCGACGCCCATTACCTGCTGGTAATCAATCTCCTTGCGCACGGGATCGTAAAAGTAGCGGCCATCGGGGATCTTGGTTGATCCGATCACGCTGATAACTTCGTATTCACGCCCTTCGTAAGCAATCCTGCCCTGCGGCTTCATCGACGATGTAATGGTGACGTCGGAAAAATGTGCGGGCTTGATCTTCGTCGCGCTGCGGTTCAGCAGTTGCATTGTCAGCCCCACAACAAACACGGAAGTCATCACGCCAATCGCGTAGCCGAGTTCCTGCTTGGAGGGTGTTCCGCCGACCAGGAACCCCGTTTTCAGGTCCTGTGTCGTTGCGCCGGCGCTCGCTCCTCCGATAGCGACTACAGCCCCAATGCTCAGAGCAATGGCGGAGTACGCACCGCCGGTCCATCCGACCAGAAGAAAGATCAAGCAAGTTCCCATCAGCGTGGCGATGGTCATTCCAGAAATCGGGTTTGATGAACTGCCAATCAGTCCGACAATCCTGGCCGAAACGGTGGCAAAGAAAAAGCCAAACAGAACCATCAGCAGCGCGGAAACAAAATTCCCACTCGCCCCCGGATTGACGCGAAATGCCAGCAGCCCCCACAGAAATCCCACCACGAGCACTGCACCCCCAGCGATGACAGGCAGCGGCAGATCGCGCGCCGTGCGCTCAATGGAAACGGCACGCGCCAGCCTGCTGTTCTTAAGCTGGCTGAATGTCGTTTTGAAAGAACTGATGATGGTCGGGAGCGTTCTAAGGAGCGTAATAATACCTGCCATGGTCACAGCGCCTGCGCCGATATAACGGATATAGCTGCTCCAGATTTGTGATGCGCTCATCTGGCTGATTGGAACAGTGCCGGGATACATCACGATCGGCAGTTGTGCTCCAAAGAACTTGATAATTGGAATCAACACCAGCCACGAAAGCACGCCGCCGGCGACCATCGTGCCTGCCACGCGTGTCCCGATGATGTATCCCACGCCAAGATATTCCGGCGTGATCTCGCCCGAAAACGTCGAGCCGGGATACCAGGCCGGATGCCACTCAGGCGTGGCCTTCCAGAAAAACAGGCCGCCCTGCTCGCCCATAAGGAATTTGTAAACGATGCCGAGCGCCGCTCCGCCAAATACTTTCCCTGCCTGGATGCCGCCCCGCTCACCGGTGATCAGCACATCTGCGCAAGCTTTACCCTCCGGAAAGACAAGGTTCCCATGCTCCTTCACGACAAGCGCGTTGCGAAGCGGAACCACAAACAACACGCCCAGCAGCCCGCCTCCAAGCGCCAGCGGAAAAATCCTCCAGTAATCCAGTGTATAGCCGAGGAAGATCAGCGCAGGCAGTGTAAAAACTGTACCGGCTGCAATGGATTCGCCCGCCGAACCCACCGTCTGCACGATGTTGTTCTCAAGGATCGTGGACTTGCCGAGCCATTTGAAGATTGTGATGGAAATGACGGCGACGGGAATTGAAGCGCTGACCGTCAGCCCGGCGCGCAGCGCAAGATAAACTGAGACCGCGCCGAAGATGATCCCCAGGACTGCGCCCAGCAGGATCGCGCGCGGAGTAAACTCCGGCAAAACGACGTCCGCCGGCACGTAAGGCTTAAAAGAAGCCGCAGCATCCAATTGAGTTTGAGATGTCGATTCAGGAGCCATGCATCAAATTCGCACCAGCCTGAAGGCCGCGGTTGCAATCAGCGAAAGAGCACAACATTAGTCGTGCCGGGAGCCGAAGCCCCCGTCATCTTCCCCATGCTTTCCCGTGCTTCGTGCGCGCGCCAGACAAGGCCACAAATAAAAGCAACCATGCTTTGTGCCCTTAGGGCAACCAATGAATCCCGACCCCTGCACGCCAGCGCACGAAGAATCCGGGTCTATCCTCCCAGCCTGGCGCGAACCATCTGATTCACACGCTTGCCATCGGCGTTTTTGCCTGCCAACTTTGCCATGGCAGCCTTCATTACTTTACCCAAGTCCTGCGGCCCGGAAGCGCCGGTTTCCGCAATAGCTGCTGCTACGGCCGCGCCGATTTCCTCATCTGTCGCTTCGGCCGGCAGATAACTCTGAAGGATGGCTGCTTCAGCTTCTTCTTTTGTGGCCAGATCTTCGCGGCCGCCTTTGCGGAACTGCTCGATTGAATCACGCCGCTGCTTCACGAGCGTCCGAAGCACCGCCAGCGCCTGGTCGTCCGTTAAAGGTTTGCCAAGCTCGACCTGCTTGTTCTTCAGCGCCGTCTTTGCCATCCGCAGCACGGAAAGCCGAAGCTCCTCCCGCGCCTTCATGGCGGTCACCAGGTCTTTTTCCACCTTTTCCGCAATTGTCATTGCATCAGGCCCTCTTCATAAGCTCTCGGCGAATATATCACATTCGCAGGCCGTTTCATCCACGTCAAGAAAATCTGACGCGTTGTTGAAAGAAATTACGAGATGCATCACTCCGAGGAATCTGTTCCGATTTCCGTGGATTAGTAAAAAGAGTTCTCTCCGGAGGTTTCCCCGTGTGGATTGCGGAAATCCATTCAACAGGCTCAGAGCAAACTCTTCGCTGTGCTCATGATGACACGCATTGAAGCCTGGAACGGCACCTCACCGGCGGAATCCGCCCGCAAAAACAACGCCGCTCCATGAGGATGACGTCCCTGTAATTTGCAATGCTCAGGAGACGGAATGTGGTGAAGGCTGTTCGCGTGTTCCGAGTGCTTAAGAGTTCTACAAGCCTGTCGCCTACCGCTGATCAATGGGAACGTATTGGAGGTCCATGGGGCCGGTATAGTCGGAGAGCGGACGGATGAGTTTATTGCTCGCGTACTGCTCCAGCACGTGGGCCGTCCAGCCGGAAATGCGGCTGACGGCGAAAATCAGCGTATAGAGATCTACAGGAATGCCAAGGACGTAATAGGATGACGCCGAATAGAAATCGACGTTGGCGTTAATGCCCTTTTCGCGGATCATCAGGTCTTCGATCCGCTGCGACATCTCGAACCATTTCATCTGCCCGGTGCGGCGGCAAAGTTCTTCGGACATGCGGCAGAGGACCGTTGCGCGCGGGTCCCGTGTTCGATAAACACGATGTCCAAAGCCCATCACTTTCTCACGGCGCGCCAGCAGGCCGCGCACGTAATCCTCGGCCTTATCCACACTGCCAATTTCAAGCAGCATGCGCATCACCCGCTCGTTGGCGCCGCCGTGCAGCGGGCCTTTCAGCGCTCCGATAGCTGAAGTGATGGCGGAATGCATGTCAGACAGTGTTGAAGCTGTCACACGCGCGGCGAATGTGGAGGCGTTAAAACTGTGGTCGGCGTGCAGGATCAGTGCAATGTCAAACCAGCGGGCGATTTCCTCGTCGGGGTACTTGCCCGTCAGCATGTAGAGGAAATTCGCCGCGTGGCCCAGCGCGGGATCCGGAGCGATGGCTTCCTTGCCGTCTCTGATTCGCGCAAAGGCAGCCACAACCGTTCCCAACTGGGCCGTCAGCCGCACCGCCTTGCGCCGGTTGGCTTCCTCGGACATATCTTCCGATTCGGGATCGTAGAGCGAGAGTGCAGAAACAGCTGTCCGCAGCGTCTCCATCGGATGCTGGGCAGGCGGCAGGCTTTTGAGCAGGTCAAGGACTTGCGGAGCCACGGCCCGATTTTCGGCAAGCTGCTGTTTCAGACCTTGCAGTTCTGCACGCTTCGGCAGCCGGCCATGCCAGAGCAGGTAAACCACCTCTTCGAAAGTGGAATGCTCAGCGAGATCGGTGATCTCATAGCCCCGATAAATCAGCTTGCCCCGCTCACCATCGATTGCGCAGATCTCCGATGTCGCGATCACAACATTTTGCAGTCCCGCCTTTACTTCCGCCATCTGAACACATTCCTCCCTTTCCTGATGCAGGCCCTGGCCGACACTGAAATTTCGTGGTGCGCGAAACATGATACAACGCTCCTTCCCAAACGCACAAGAACGCATTGTGACGCATTGCAATCCCTTCCAGCCCCCGTTATCCTGCTGTTAGACCGGCATTGCGGAATTGAGGTGCTATGAGCAACGCGCATCTTCCTGTGGGAATGGTCCTGGTTGGCGTGACCGTCGGGTTCCTGGTTGTCCGGTACTTCAGCAGGAAGAAAGCGGGCGCTTTTCGCTCCTATGGTTGGATTGGCCTGGCGATGCTGATTCTCTTTGAGGTTCTGCTGTTTCTTCGCGTCGGCTGGGTCGGAATCTATTTCACTCCGTTGTGCTGGACAGCCTATCTGCTTCTGACGGACGCTGCCGTTTTCAGCTTGAAAGGCTCTTCGCGGCTTTCCGATTCTCCACGCGACTTTTTCCTTCTGGCACTTGCTTCGATTCCGCTCTGGCTGATCTTTGAGGCTTACAACCTGCGCATGCAGAACTGGACTTACGTGGGGCTGCCGGCGGACCCTGTTTTGCGAAACCTTGGATACGGTTGGTCCTTTGCTACAATCTGGCCGGCGATTTTTGAGACAGCGGATTTGCTCCAGGCGCTTGGCCTTTTCGCCCGCCCAGTACCTCCACACGCGCCTTTCCACCGCTCCAGTCGGACGCTATGGACCGTTGCGGGGGCCATATTTCTCACGGTTCCCGTCGTAGTTCCTGCGCGCATCGGACAATATCTGTTCGCGCTCGTATGGGTGGGCTTTGTCCTGTTGCTCGATCCGCTGAATTACGCCTGGGGAAGCCGCTCTCTTCTGCGCGAGTGGGAAAGCGGCTCAACAACAATCTTCTGGAGTTACATGGCCGCGGGAATCGTTTGCGGCGCCTTCTGGGAATTCTGGAATTACTGGGCCACGGCCCGCTGGCTCTACATCTTCCCTATCCTGCAGGGCGCGAAGATTTTTGAGATGCCGGCACCGGGCTTCCTGGGATTTCCGCCTTTCGCCGTTGAATGTTTTGTCATGTACGAAACCCTGAAGGCGGTTGGGAGGCGGCTTGTTGGGTTCCGTCAGGGCCAGCGCATTACCGAGACCTATTCGTCCGCCGTGGAATCCAAATAAAGCCATGAGCAAACGACCACCCTTTGCCAAAGTGGCAACCACATCCGACGTCCCTGCGGGATCCATCCGCCACATCGTAGTGCATGACAAGCCGATGGCGCTCTGCAATGTGGACGGGCAGTTTTACGCCGTGAATGCCATCTGTCCCCACATGGGCGGGCCGCTGGCCAGCGGACGCCTTGACGGATGCGTGATCACGTGCCCATGGCATGGCTGGACGTTCGACGTTCGCACTGGGCTACCCGACCATCCGGGCGGTCACTCGATTTCGGCTTATGAGGTCCGCATTGAAGGCGAGGACATTCTGGTCGGCTGGCTGAAGAAGCCGAATCCGTGAGGTTGTTCCACTTGAATCGACCATGATCTGCCAAGGCCGGCGCCTGAAAACGAAATTTGCTCTTCTGATTCTCTTCGCTGTGACGTCGGCGTACACAGCCGTCGCTTACTCTAAAGCGCGCCCACAGGAGCCAACAGCAAACCAGATCAAAATTGCGCAGCAGGGCCTAAATCTTCTAATGAATGGCCAGCCGGATCAGGCGATCGGGATATTCCGGCAGATCCAGGCCGACGACCCCGATTCTGCCCTCGGTTATCTTATGGAGGCAGATGCGGTCTGGTGGAAAATCTACTTCACGACGGGGAATCTGATTGATCCTGACGTTTTTGAAGTCGGCCCAGGTTCCACTTCGCCTTATGATTCAGACTTCAACAATCTTGTTAATCAGGCGATTGCAAAAGCGCGCGCGAACCGAAACGCCGGGAAAGATGTGGCGAGGAATTATCTCTATGAAGGAATGGCCTATGCCTTGCGCGGCAGGCTGGCAGCCATGCGCGACAGAAATCGTGCCGCGGCCCGTGCAGCAGTGAGGATGCGTACGCTTCTGCTCGCCGCTCTCGAACGTGATAAGCACCTCGCTGACGCTTATGCAGGCCTGGGACTCTACGACTACTTCGTGGACACGTTGCCGACGATCATCAAGATGCTGCGCTGGATTATCGGAATGCCGGGTGGAAACCGGGAGCGGGGCCTGCAGGAAATCGAATACGCCGCAAAGTACGGCGAGTTGACGCGCGGAGAAGCCCTCTTCTATCTGGCAAAGGATTACTCACGCTCCAACGAAAGACAATATGCAAAATCGCTGGAACTTTTCGAGCAACTGCAAAAACAGTACCCCCGCAACGGCTTGTGGACAATGATGGTGGGAAGTCTCGAAATTCGCACGCGCCGCGTGAGCGAAGGCGAAGCCCTCTACCGCGAAGTTCTGGACCAGACGCGCGGCCAGCGCACGGAAACCGCCGTTGCCCTCCACAAAGCTGCCTTGAAAGCCCTTAAGGCACGGCACCCAGGCGAACGCTTCGAGTAAAAGAGATGGCTGGAGACAGGAGTTGGAACTACGAAGGCGAAAAGCAGTAAGCGGAACAGCCTTGAAGGGTTGTGGTTAGCTGAAGCCTGAAAGCCGATGATTGAATGCTAATTCAACTTCGAATCAAGCGAGGCAGATTGCTCGTGCGCGTGATACGAACTCCGCACAAGCGGTCCGGACTCGACGTGGCGGATGCCGCGACGCAGGCCTTCTTCGCGCAGCGCCGCGAACTCCTCCGGCGTATAGAAGCGCGCGACGGGCAACTGCTCGCCGGAAGGCCGCAGGTATTGCCCAATCGTCACTATATCGACTCCGACATTTGCCAGATCTCCGAGCACGCTGCAAAGCTCTTCCATCGTTTCGCCGAGTCCCACCATCAACCCTGACTTTGTTGGGATTGCAGGATCGATCTCGCGTGAGCGCTCGAGCAGCCGCAGAGACCGCTCGTAGCGCGACCCACGACGGGCTACGGGATATAGTCGCGGAACGGTTTCAATGTTGTGATTCAGGATGTCCGGCCGTGCCGCAAGCACGGTGCGGAGGGCCTCATCTGAGCCGCGGAAATCCGGGATCAGGACTTCAACCTTGCAGTTCTCAATCCGCCCTCGCAGCGCTTCGATCGTCCGCGCGAAAATGGCCGAGCCGCCGTCTTTCAAATCGTCGCGGTCCACTGACGTGACGACGATGTACTTCAACCCCATGCGCTCGGCGGCTTGCGCCACTCGTTCCGGCTCTGCCCAATCCACCTGCCCGGCGGGCCGTCCCTTGGGAACCGCGCAGAAGCCGCACCGCCGCGTGCAAAGCTCGCCCAGAATCATGAACGTCGCCGTGCGGTGATGCCAGCACTCCGCAATGTTTGGACACCGTGCGCTTTCGCACACCGTGTGGAGTTCAAGCCCGCGCATCAGGCTTTTCAGCTCAAAGTAGTTGTCACCTGAAGGGATGCGGACTTTCAGCCACTCAGGCCGCCGCGCCGGGCGTGAATCGGTCATGATTTGGACAAGCTCCGTCACCATCAAGCCTTCATTCTAGCCCGAACGTCACACGCGAACAACAGCCGCCCCGCCGGCTCACTTGACCTCGAAAAGCGCACCGGCACCGGGCGCGAGCCAGTTCATCTCTCCTGCGAAGGAAACAAGCTGGCCGGTGTAAGGCGAAACCAGCGCCAGCCGTCTGTTCTCATCCTTCAGAAGGATCTCGTAGCGCATCGACAATTTCAGCGATTTGTTGACGATCATCAGGAAGTCACGGCCCTGATCATCGCGGAACTCTCCGATCAGGTACTCGGGCGCAACCGGCGGGTCCTGAAAGGTGTTTGCAAACACGCGCTTCACAAGGCGGCTTTCCGTGAGCGATTTGGCCCCTTCGGGCAGTGGCACGGAATGGAAAACGCCCGTGCTGTGCAACTTAATGAGCCAGGGAACCAGCTCGCGAATCTCGCTGTCCAGCCGCCGAAGCATGTACCACGTGGCCGTGCGGTGCCCGAACTGGTCCACCGGCGCCAGCCGAAAGTTGCCGACTTTCGGTGAGAAATAGGTGAAATACTCAATACCGCGACCCCCGTAAGCGATCGTGCTGTAAGCCTGAAGTCGCAGTGTGGCGTCACTCGGCTCCATGTAGCTGAAGTGGCTGTTCGAGAGGATGACGTTCCAGAACGGGATACCCGCCTTCTGCGAGAACTCCCGGATGACGCCAAGGTTCGTGTAAAAACGGCTCAGCATCTCGCCGTTAAATAGAGAATAGTTGTCATAGCTCAGGAACGGCGGATGCACCTCCTCAATGAACTTCATGACGTAGGCTTTATACGTCGGCGCACCCATTCGCGAAGGCTCAGCATAATTGGGCAGGAGGTTGACGTATGGCCAAGCGCCGGGCATCGCGCGCCGCAAGGCCGCGGCGACGGCGCCGAGTCCGGGCATGATCTGCGCTTCCGGCTCGTCGTAGAGGAGAAATCCCAGCGCGGCAGGGTGGTCTTGCACGTCCTTTACAAGAGCATCGACCCTTTGATCAAGTTCTTCCTTTCGCGGCATTTCATTCCACTCGTAGCCGTTCGCGCGCATGTCCGAGACCAAGCATGACATCCCGGCGGCCTGCACAGCGTCCAGGTCATCCGGACTGCAAAACCCCGAAACGTTCAGCCCCGCCTGCTTCATCAAATTAAGCTGCTGCGCATCGGAAGGCGACTGGTCCCAGGCCATCAGGGCGAATTCGCGAGGAGAGACGTCCGGCGGTTTTGCGAAGCTTTGGGCAGCGACCGGAGCCGCAGCACAGACGAACAGCAAACTTGAAGCCACATATAGACGGACCTTCATGAACGCTCCCAACTGCACAAGACATAGCAAAACAGAGTCTGTATTATACATACTCTCGGAGATCGGCCTCGTGGAGCCGGTGCTGTGGCGGCGAACTATATCCGCCGAAGACATGCTTTTGAATCGTTGCGGCAATCATAGGCCGTCGGCACAGCCGGCAACCGCGAAGCAAGGAGTCGCGCATGGCTTGGATCAAAACGGTTGAACCCGAAGAAGCCACAGGAATCCTCAAAAAGGAATATGCGCGGGCCGTGAAGCGCGCGGGAAAGGTTTTCAACATTCTGAAAGTCCAGAGCCTGAACCCGAAGACACTCCATGCTTCCATGGAGCTTTATCTTGCCACAATGCACGCGCCTTCAGGCCTATCGCGGGCGGAGCGTGAACTGCTGGCTGTGGTCGTCTCCTGGGCGAACAACTGCTTCTATTGAATCGAAGCTCACGGGGAGGATCTCCGTGCGGAAAGCGGCGACGCGAAGCTGGCTGAACACGTCAAGCACAATTATCTCCGGGCCAGGCTGCCCGCGCGCAGCAAGGCGTTGGCAAAATTCGCCGACCTTGTGACGCGCACACCTGCTGGCGTCCGCAAACAGGACGTCGACACGCTTCGCAGGCATGGCCTGAGCGACCGCGACATCCTCGATGCCGTCGAGGCGATTGCTTATTTCAATTACATCAACCGCGTCGCGGACGCCCTCGGCATTGACCCCGAGCCCGAAATGCGCCGGGCTTGGGAGAGCAGGAAAAAATAGCACCGCACTTCAAATGGAAATGCCCACCTGCGAAGCAGCCTCAAGTCGCTCTGTTGGCGAATGTGTTCAATGATGTGCTTTGTCCGGGCTCCGAAAGGCGCAAGCGGCTTGATAATCCGACCTTGGCGAAGCCCCTCACAATGTCCTCACGACCTTCAGAGAAGCGCGCCCAGCCTGCGAAAAGATCGCCTTTCCTTTTGTCAGGTCTAATTTTCGCAGATTCGCCGGGGCGAGCCTGATGGCCCGCCCTGACGGATTTGCCCCAATCATTCCAGGAGCCGGCTAGTCGTCGAAGTGGCCGGTCACGCCGCGGAAGCCGCGCAGCGCCTGTTTGATTCCCCAGCGGATCACACGCGAACTGTCGTAGCAGTGCGAGAGGATGTAATTACAGGTGGAGAGGCAGGTCGTGGAGCAGGTCTTTTTCATCTCAGCAAGCTGGGCAAAGTCGAACTTGTGGTTGCCCACCGTTCCCCAGTCGTACTTGGCGGAATACATGGGGAAGCACGGGGCCAGCGTGCCGTCGGGCCGGATGATCAGATTATTCTGACCGGCGCGGCACGGCCAGGGTTTTACCTTGCCGCGCATCAGTTTTTTCATATCGTGCATGTGCTGTTGCGGGTTGGCCATTTTATAGCCCTGGCGGCTCTTTTCAATCAGGTAGTCGAGCAACGCCTCGACTTTGGGATAGTCCTCGGGCGTCAGGTACGTCGTATTGTCATCGAGGTGTTTGAAGTGTTCCTGCTCGAGCATCGGCGCTTCATTCAGGTGATAGTCGGTGGCGATGCCGTTGGCGCGCGCGATTTCCGTGAGTTCCTTCACGTCGTCCTGATTGATATGGGTGATGTTGATATTCATCATCACCGTGTAGCCGTAGTGCCGCTGACGCTTGACCAGGTAATCAAAATACGGCCGGATGCGGTTGAGCGCCTTAGGCAGGCCCGGCTTTTCTTCCACGCAATCGATCGCCAGGTTTACGATTCCCACCCCGGCATCGCCGAGGCGGTCGATCACTTCCGGGCGCATCAGGCGGCCGTTCGTAGGCAGGTAAACGTAGAAGTCCTTTTTAGCCGCGTAATAGACCACCTTGTGCACGAACCCCGGTCGCAGCAGCGGCTCACCGCCCATCAGGGCCAGCACGCGGCATCCAATCGAGTGCAGCCAGTCGATCGACCGGCGTGCGACGTCTTCCGTCATGCCTTTGACGTTGTTGTTGTACGACCAGCAGTAGTGGCAATCGACGTTGCACTTGAATTCCGTAAACAGGTAGGAGATGATCGGCCGCAGTTCGTTGGGGCGGAAGCGCGACTTCACAAACGGCAGTGCCCAGCATTTGAAAGCCCGCCTTGTGTTGATCCGGTGATATTCCTTTTCGGAGTAGTCCACACCTTCAGGGAGCGGGTGCTGGGGGAAAACGGGTTCCGGAAGCGTCAGCCCCTGCGACCCGGACTCAGGGAGACTTGGCTGAAGTGGGGGTGGGGCCGCAGGCCTCGTTCCCGGCTTCATCAGCAGATCATGCAACTGAACATCCACGCGGACAGGTATTGAAGCCCCAACCGTCCGCTCCAATTTCTCTACTTCTGCCATCGAATCTCCTTTCCCAAATCCGCTTTAGCATTGGCCCGGAAGGCAGCCCTTGCCGTTTACCATTGGCACAAGCATGATATTTTATGCAAATCTACGGGGCTTTCAACCCTATGATACCGAGTTTGGCATGCATTTCCAATATACACCCGATTTGATGCGTTCCCACCTTGCAAGTAACACTAAAATCTCCGATCGGCTTATGCACCGATGCTGCGCGTGTCATACACCACTTCGCCCGCTACCATGACCTGCTCGATTTCGAGCCGCTCTCCACCCGCGCGAAACACTGTCAGGTTCGCAGACTGGCCCGGCGCGATATCGCTGCATATTTCGCGACCGCGCAGCAGGCGGGCAGGGTTGGCGGTGGCCGCGCGCAGCGCGTCACCCAGGCTGACGCCGGCGTAGTCCATAAAAACCTTGATGACGCGATTCATGCTCGCCGCTGATCCCGCCATGCTGTGACGGTCCGCCGCGACCACCTGGCCTGTGGGCAGCAGGTCAATATCGAGGTCTACCAGCTTGTAGCGCCCCGGCGGCAGTCCCGCCACGTGTACGGCATCCGTAATCAGAATGCACCGCTCAATCCCCTTGACGCGATGGATTACGCGCACCAAGTCACGGGGCAAATGGAAGCCATCGCAGATCATGCTGGCCGCAAGGCTGTCGATCGCAAGCTGCGCCCAGAGCGGCGTCCGGTGGCGGTCAATCATCTGGGGGCAACCGTTGCCAAGGTGCGTGTTCAACTGCGCTCCGGCTTCGACGGCCTGATGGATCTGCTCCGGCGTCGCATCCGTATGGCCGATAGCAATCACGACGCCCGCCTCGCGCGCCTTCCGGATGAAATCAAATGCGCCCGGCACTTCCGGAGCAATCGTCACAATGCCAATTCGCCCGCCCGCCGCTTCCTGCAACTCGAGGAACTCATTCCAGTCAGCCGGACGCATGAATTTCGGGTTGTGTGCACCGCGGGAGCCGTCCGGCGAAAGATAAGGCCCCTCGAGGTGATAACACGGCGCGCACCATGCAAAACGCGGCTCGATGCGCCGCGCTTCTTCGAGCGCGCGAAAACACTGAATCAGATTATTCTGCGTATTGGTGATCACCGTAGGGCAGAAAGTGGTGACGCCGGTCTTCCACAGCGCGGGCAGAACGTTCGGCGCCTTCGCCGGGTCGAGCGTGGCGCCGCAAAAGTCAATGCCGGCAAAGCCGTTCACCTGGATGTCGATCAATCCAGGGCTGACGTAAGGCTTCCGCCCGTCGATCGGTCCCGCGCTCTGCACCGAGGCAATCCGCCCGTCTTCAATCCCGATTCGCGCCAAACCCTCCCCGGCGATATTCGCCATCAATTCCATATCTCCCCGCTTTGCGTGCAGGCAATTCTCGATCCGTCCCCGCTGAACCACCGATTCTATCCTAACCGGCGACGCCCTGAGGAAGGTGAGAATGTAAGAAATCTCACACTCGTGTGTGATGCAAAACACTGCCTGAACGCGTGGAAATCCTAAGATGGTGATGTAAGTAACGGCGGGTGCGTGCCGCCTGCGCGCGTAGCGATGTACGGGAGGCGACCATGATGAGCTTCGAGTTAGTCCCGGTCCTGGTCACGGGTGGGGGAGGCAAAGCCGCGGCTCCCGAAAAGCGTCCGCGAACCTTTGCGGACACTTTGAATGAGCTGATGGTGATCGTCTTCTTCAGCCTCGGCCCGGCGCTGGGCGCGGCCATCTTTTTCTTATGGTTCGGCGGCCTGGTGTGGGGGCTCGTCTCATCTTTTTTCCGCTAACCGAGGGGCGTTTCAGGAGCATTAAAGGAGAAGGGTAGAGTTCCTCTCCGAGGCGAGGGCAGGGGGCATAGCTGTTTCCGCCGGCGGTCGCCGTCAGTTTTTTCCAGTCGTCTGAGAGCTTTCCGGCTGATTGCGCCTAGGCGCCGCGACCAGCAAAACTTCTTCAACAGCTTACGACTTGTCGCCGGCGTCCTTGGGTTCTTCGGTTGCGTCCTTCAATGCTCCCTTGAACTCGCGAATCCCTTTTCCAAGACCTCGGCCAAGCTCGGGCAGTTTTCCAGGTCCGAAGATAATCAGCACGATGAGCAGGATGAAAAAGAGATGGGTGGGTTGAAGTAATCCGTCCATAAAGGTCCTCCCGGCGCGAACATCTTTTGCGCCGCCTTGATCATTATAGCGCTGCACGGATGAAAAGCGAATTCGCGATACGCCTTCGTTCGATGGGGCGCCTTTCCGCCGTCACGCGGATTCGGTACCGGCGAATTTCGCCGCCGGTTGTTGGCGAGATAAACTCGCCGTCACGGAGGAAATCCTAATCGTCGGCCACCTGATACCCGGACTCGACCCAGCCGCGCCAACCGCCGGACATTGACCACACGTCGGTATAGCCCATCTTCTGCAGGCTCTCGGCCGCCAGCACGGAGCGGTATCCACCACCGCAATAGAGCACAAGTGTGGTGTTTTTGTCAGGAATCGTACGCTCGATATCGCGTTCCAGGATTCCTCTTCCGATATGGATCGAAAGCGGCAGCCTCCCGGCGGCCCATTCGCTTTCTTCCCGCACGTCGATCAGGCAGAACTTTTTATCGGAGTCCAGCCAACGCTTCACTTCGTGAATATCGATTTCTCTGATCCGCCGCCTGGCGTCGTCAACCAGCTTCAGGAAACCAGGGGAGTGTTTCATTCGACCCATCCTTTCAAATCATTTGACCTTACCCCTGCGCGGCATTGGGCGGGCACATCGTTGCAAACGGCTGCGCGGCGTGCAGCAAAGAGGGCGGCAAACGGTGGTTTAGCCGAATTCGGGCCCAAGAATGGCGCAAAGCAACTCGGGCTTCCCGGGAAATTCATTAGGGCCGCGCACCATCCGCGTGAGCGGACGCAAAACTTGGAACCCGCGAGAAACCAATAAGTCCATAACAAATTTCCTGGTCTTAAGCACATCCACGATGACCATTTTGACGATCGAGGCCTCCAGGAATTCGTCCAGCAGAAATTCCGCAGCCACGGTGTCCCGCGCCATCCAAGGCCCTAAATGATCGGCCGGCATCCCGTGCCGCCCGAAAGCGTAGCCGGCAATTTCATCCCCGCGCTGCATGAGCAGGGCAAACTCCGGCGCGTCTTCCGCCAGCGACCGCAGCAGGCCGCTCCGATCCGCTCCGAAGATTTCCCTGTCAAGCTGCAGAATTTTTTCGGAAGCGGGTCTCACGTTCCTTGCGTTCCTTTCGCGGGAAACGTTTCGCTCCAGTATCCAGCGTTCAATCTCATATTCACACCTGAACCCGAGCTTCTCGTAAATCGGCCTGCCCTGCGGCGTGGCGTCAAGCTTCGCGGTTCGAATACCGTTGCCGTCAAGGTGTTCGATCGCCTGCAAAAGCAGTCGGGTCCCAATCCCTCGCCCCCGATATTCCGGGTCTACCAACACCATTCCGATCCACGCGAACCGCTCCTCATAAACGATTGTCGCCGCCGTGCCAACCACGTGGCCGTCAACCTCCGCCACAAAGCACCCACGCGGGCTGTACTCTAGAAAGCGCCGCCAGTCGGCAGGAGTCTGGTTCCATCCCGCCATCTCTTTAAGCCTCATCCCGGCGGGGATATCTGCGATTGTCATCGTACGCAGATTCATTTGCCTTA
Organism: Terriglobia bacterium; assembly: GCA_035652895.1. Taxonomy (GTDB): domain Bacteria; phylum Acidobacteriota; class Terriglobia; order UBA7540; family UBA7540; genus SCRD01. The sequence continues at coordinate 275,878 of DASRCX010000022.1, read as the reverse complement.
CGCCGACTTTCTGCTCAGGTAGTAATAAAGGACGGGCGTCACGCAAAGTGACAATATGATGGCGATCAGGATGCCGCCGATTACGGCGATGGCCAGCGGCTGAAGCATCTGCGACCCTGATCCGATAGCAAGCGCCAGCGGTAGAAAGCCCAGCGCCGCCGCCAGCGCCGTCATGACAATCGGACGCAGCCGCCGCCTTCCGGCCTGCACGATCGCCTCACGGGCGTCAAAGCCCGCGGCACGGAACTTGCCTTCGGCGTCCAGAATCAGGATGCCGTTCTTGGCCACAATGCCGATCACCATGATCAGGCCCATGAATGAGGAAAGATTAAAAGTCCTTCCGGTGATAAACAATGCCAGAACCACTCCGGAAGTGGAAAGTGCGGCGGAGGCGAGAATGGCCACAGGCGCGGAAAAGCTCTTGAATTCGAAGAGCAGGACAAGGAAAACAAACATCACTGCGAGGCACAGGACCATCACCAGGTCGCGGAAGGACCGCTGCTGGGTCTTATAGAGGCCGCCGTACTCCACGCGAATGGACGGCGGCAGATGGAGGTTGGCAATCACCTGCTTAACGGCGGCGATCCCGTGCCCAAGGTCCAGGCCCTCAAGCCGCGCGGAAACAGCCACATATCGCTGCTGATTGTCCTGGAGAATTTCCGTCTGCCCGGGCAGTTCCGCGATGGAAGCGAGCGACCCCAGCGTGGCCATCTGCCCCGTGGGGCTGATCAGCACCGTGTTGTTCATGGCCGCAAGCGATGAGCGGTCGGCCGCCGGGAAGCGGATGCGAAGTGTATAAGGCCGGTCATTCACTACAACCGGCTGCGCGGCCGTCACGCCGTCCAGCATGGCGGTGGCCTCCGTCGCCACGTCCTGCGGCGTAAAGCCTGCATGCGCGGCCCGGGCGAGGTCCACGTGATATACGATGGCCGGGCCGCTGGTCGTGGAATCGATACCGTTGTCGATGTCAACCACGGGATGTTTATTCCCCACCTGAATGTTCCCGATGGCGTCGGCAACTTTCGGCGCCCATGAATCGATCAATTGCGCGTCAGGAGAAAACAGTTCGATAAAGATCGGCTGCGGTTCGCCCGTGAGGTCACCGATCATGTCCTGGAGCTGCTGCGTGAAGTCCACGCTGACGGCAGGCTCCTCGCGCTCAATCCTGCGGCGAATTTCATCCATCACCGCCCAGATGTCGCGGCTGCGATGCGTCTTGAGCTTGACGGAGATGTCGCCGGTGTTCGCTTCCGTCACAGCAGCCAGACCCAGTTGCAGCCCCGTGCGGCGCGAGGTGCTCTCGACTTCGGGCACGGAATGAACAATCTCAAGGATGCGGCGAATCATGCGGTCTGTTTCCTCAAGCGAACTGCCGGGCGGCGTGACGTAATCAAGGACAAAACCGCCTTCATCCATGCGGGGCAGCAGGTCGGACCCGATCTGCCGGTAGCAGAACACGGCAATCACAACGAGCACTAAAGCCAGCATTCCAAGCGCCCAGGGACGATCCAACGCACGCCGCACCCAGTGATCGTAAAAAGCGATAATACGGCTCATGGTCCGGCCCATCGAGCGCTCTTCGAGTTCCATCATCCGGCGCATGTCCGTTTCGATCGACATGCCGTCCGGGCGATTCAACAATCCTGCATCAGCCGGGTCGTCATCCCTGGCAGCGGAGGAGACTCCGGCCGGTGCTTCCTCGCTTCGAATTTCACCGGCCGTTTCGGGCTTCTCCCGCAGCAGATAGAGGCAAAGGTTGGGCGTCCAGGTCAGCGCAAGGGCCAGTGAGGCAAAAAGGGCCACCCCCACCGTCACCGCCAGCGCGCGGAAGAAGACGCCGGTAACACCCGTGATGGCGACGAGCGGCAGAAAGACGACGATCGGCGTCAGCGTCGAGCCGACGAGCGGTACAGTGAGTTCCTTCAGCGTATGGGCAACCGCTTCGTACCGCCCTTCTCCGGCCTCGCGCCGCAGCACGACGTTTTCCACCACAACAATGGCGTCATCAATGATCAAACCCACGGCCGCGGCAAGCCCGCCCAGCGACATCAGGTTGAAGCTCTCGCCCAGCGCTTTGAGTGCGATGAAGGTCATCAGAATGCTGATCGGGATCACCATGCCCGCAATGAACGACGATCCCCAGTCGCGCAGAAACAGCACCAGCACCGCCGACGCCAGAATGATGCCGATCAGGATGGCGTCACGCACGCTCTTGATCGATTCTCCGACAATCCATGACTGATCGTAGAAGTTGCTGACGTGGATTCCCGGCGGCAGCGTCTTCTCAATCTGCGCGAGTTCCGCTTTCACTTCGTTCGCCACCTGCAGGGTGTTGCTTTCGCGCTGCCGGTTCACATTGATCAGCACGGCGGGCCGACGGTTGGCGGTGACAATCGTGTAGTTCGGCGCCGTCCCCGATGAAACCTGCGCCACGTCGCGGACATAGATCGGATTGCCGCCGGGACCGTCTTTGATATAAATGTTCGCGATTTCCGGGGGATTGTGCACCTGGCCTGTGATGAGGTCAAGATACAACTGGTGATTGTGCGCCAACAGGCCCGGCGACTGAATCAGATTGGACCGGTCGAGAGCGCTTAGAATGTCGGAGACGGTCAGCCGCGTCACGAGCAGCTTGGCCGGGTCGGGCTCAACGTGGAACTCCGGCACCTGCATCCCCTGAATCAGGACGCTGCCAACGCCCGGGAGGCTGTTCAACCGTGGCTTGATGCTGTAAGTGGCCAGTTCCCAGAGTTCGGTCTGCGGAACGGTCTGCGAAGTGAGGCTATAACCCAGAATCGGGAAGCTCGAGAATTCCAGGCGGTTGGTTTCAATCCTTACGGTCGGCGGAAGGTCCGGCCGTATGCGTGAGATTGCGGCATTCACCCGCGCGAGCGTCCGGAACATATCCACGTTCCAGTTGAAATAGAGGTCGATTTCCGCCGACCCGCGGCTGGTGATGGAGCGCACATCTTCAATGCCCATCACGCCGCTCACCGCTTCCTCCAGGGGGCGCGTGATCGTCACGAGCATCTGGTCTATCGGCATCACGCCGTTGTCCGCGGAAATGATGATACGCGGAAAATCGGTGCTCGGGAAAACTGCAATCGGGATTGTAAACGCCAGGTATCCACCTACGAGGGCCAGCGTGATGATCAGGAAGATGATCGGCTTGGTCTCGCGCGCAAACCAGTAGGAAGACGTCTTTCCTTCGCCCACGACGGAAGCACCGTTTTGCCTTTCCGTTTCCATCGGCAATTGAATTTAAGCGGCCGCTGAAAAATGCCAAAACGTCACGCTGACCGGAGCAATGCATCCCTGTATTTCATCAGAGGTAATGCCGGGACCCTTCGCTGCGCTCAGATCGGCAGACGCGGAACGCACCCTTTTCGAAGCCGCTAATACTTCACTTTTGTGCCGTCGGGCAGGCCGTAAGCGCCCTGGCTGACGATCAACTCTCCCGCCTTCAGCCCGCTCGTGATCTGTACCTTGTCGCCCTGGTCGATGCCGGTAGTCACTTCGGTCTGGTGGGCTTTCTGGTCGGCGCCGATGACCATCACGTACTTGTGCCCGGAATCCGTCAACAGCGCCGAACTCGGTATCACGAGGGCGTCAGAAACCTTTTCTGCTACGGCCGTTACCGTCCCGGTAATGCCGGGCTTCAGTTGATTCCCCGGGTTCGGCGCCTGGACCCACACCTGGACTGTGGTGCTGTTCGGATCAAGCGCCGGACTGACCACCGTAACTTTTCCCTCGACCGGCTTCTTGATGCCGGGCGCGGAAATCTCCGCCGGGTCGCCCACTTTCAGCAGCGCGGCCTCAGAGGCAGGAATGTGCGCACGCGCCACGACTTGGGAAAGGTCCATCACGGTCATCAGCGGTGCGCCGGAGCTTGCCATCTCTCCTTCGTAAAGCGGCCGGTCCGTGACCACTCCGTCGATGGGGCTGCGGATTTCGGAATAGCTGAGCATTGCTTCGGCGTTCTCATATCGCCCCTGCGCCGCCGCAAGCTGCCCCTGTGCTGCCTTCAACTGTGCCTTCATTCCGACGGATTGCAGTTTTTCGAGTTGCTGTTCAGCGGTCTGCAACTGTGCCTGCGCCTGCGCTAATCCGACCTCCGCATCGTTCAATTGTTTTCCGGCGAGGGCACCTTGCTCGTAAAGGTTCCTGCTGCTTTGGTACAACTGCTGGGCGGCTTTGTAGGCGGCTTTCGCGCTTTCCAAGTCGGCTTGCGCTTTCTGGATTTGCTCGGGGAGGCTGGCGGCGGATGTGCTCTCGTAATTCGCCTGGGCCTGTTCGTAATCGCCTTTGGCCTCGGCCGCGGCCGCCTTGAGGTCGCTGTTTTCAAGCAGGGCGAGCAATTGACCGGCCTTCACGCGGTCGCCGCGGTTCACATAAAACTTCTTCACCGGTGCGCTGATCTTCGGCACGATGATCGCCTGACGGATGGGGTAAAGCACGGCCTCGGCAGTGACCTGCCGATCGATCTCTGTGCGCTCGACGCGCGCCGCTTGCACCGTCACCACCGGCTCGCTTTCAGGCTGCTCCTTGCCGCACCCGGCGAGGAGCAGCGAAACAGCCATCGCCAGCGCCATTATCACCCGCTGCCAGGCCATCGGCTAGAAGCTCCCCGTAACGGTTTCAAGGTTGGCAAGCGCCACGCGGTAGCGGGCGAGACCCGCCGCATAATTGTCCCGCGCCTGTGTCAGTGTGTTCTCAGCATTCAGCACGTCCAGCACGGTCGCCTCTCCCGCCTTGTATCGCAATTCGTTCAGCCTCATGCTCTGTGATGCAAGCTGCGCCGAACTCTGCAGCACTGTCAGTTCGGCCTGGGCCGCGCGCGCTTCATTATAGTAGGAATAAAGGTCTTTCAGCACCTGCCGCTGTGCGTAACTCAGTTCCACCTGCGCCTGACGCCGCTGGTACTCCGCCTGACGCAGGCGGCTGACCGTTGCGCCCCAATGCCACACCGGCACATTCAGAGTGGCCGTAAGGAAGAACCCAAGGTTGGGCAGCCGCCCGGCTTCCGGAGCTGCGCTCACCCGGCTGCGCAGCGCCAGCGCGTTGGCCTCAATCCCGTAGTCGAGGTCGAATAAAAGCGAAGGCAGAAAGGCCGCGCGCGCCTGCGATACGCCGTAGCGTGACTCGCGCAGGGTCTCGAGCGCTGCCCGTACCTGCGGATTGCTTGCTTCCGCCAGCTTCGTCGCTTCTTCCAGCGAGGGCAGCGGCGGCGTACTGTCCAGATCGTCCACGACGTTGAAATTCTGATTGAAGTCCGGGAAAAGCATCACGGCCAATGCCAGGCGTGCGTTGTCCATCTGCAGCTTCGCCTCCTGAAAAGCCTGCTGCTGCTGGTTGTACTGGATCTGAAAGGTGATCACGTCGCTGTGCGCCACCTGCCCGCCCTGCTCGAGTTCCTGGCTGGTTTTGAGCGAACGCGCGGCCTGGTCAAGGGCCTGCTGCGCCGTGGCGTAGCCGCGTTCGGCGACCACCAACGCGTAATAGGCCTGCGTGACCGCCACTTTCAGCCCGCGCCGGGCGATCTCCTGCTGCGCGCGCGCCAGCGCCTCGGCGGAGGTGGCGTGATGATAGCCGGCCAGAGTGAAGGTGTCTGCGGAAAGAGTCTGATGAAATACGCCCCAGGCGCGGTAAACATGCACGCCGTCATTCGTCACGTACCGCCCGCTCGCCAGCCTGCCGTTGCCCTGCGTCACCAGGTCCTGCATTGTATAGTCGGCCGAAGGCAGCATCGCGGCCCGCGCCTGCACCACGTTTTCCCGCGCCACTTTCGCCGCCGTCACCGCCGCCTGGAACTGCGGATTGTACTTCTCCGCCCGCTCGAGCGCGTCCTGCAGGGTCAGCGTCAACGGCGCGGCCGTGGCACTGCCGGTCGCCGAGGATTGCTGGGGCGCCGCTGCTCCTGAAGCCGGCGCGGAAACCAGCGTGGAAAGGACCTGCGCGGTAGAAACGCGCGGAACCCCAGCCCGGCCGCCGCCTGCCGCTGCAGCCCGCATTTCTACCACGCTGGTTAGCAGAACCAACGCAAAAGCTGCAAGGAGTCGCATCTCTCGTCGTCCATAGATAGAAGTGATCGCTTCTCTTTCCCACCGTTCATTCCATTCCGTGCCTCTTCGCATCGTCACCTCTCTATATTCTTCGGATTTCCAATCGCTCCGCGCCGCGGGCGGCTTGTTCCCGATTTTCGATCCCACTTGCCGCTGGGATAGCCGCCCGGTCCCAACTCCAGCGGACCGCTGATCTTACTCGAACTGACTTTAATACGCCGGATCTATGCGCTGTCAAGTGCTTTGCGTTGCAAAGCGATTGGGCGCAGACAATGCCTCGGCCGCCGTCCTGCCTTTAACTCCCTCGCTGTCGCGTATCTCTCCGTCTTTGTGCCTTTGCCGTGAAGCGCTCTCCGGCCTCGTCTGGGCGCCTCTGGGCCTTTGCGTGTGCGGCTTTTCGTGTGTCTTCCGGACAGACGTTGCCATTTGAAAACGACGCATTGCGTTGGTCTCGTGCTCTTTTCTGACGCGAAGGGGCCGCAAGAAAGAAGCACGCGGCAGGGCCGTCTTCTTCTCCAAAAAGGAAACTCCGGTCCTTCAGCAAATCTTTATGTCCGGAACTGTTCATCGATTTCGACCTGGTAGCCGCTGGCGAGGCTGTTGGTTTCGTTCGCCATGCCGACCACGGCCATCAGTTCGGCGAACATGGCATCGGTCATGCCGGCCTTGCGCGCGCCGGCGGTGTGCGAAGCGATGCAGTACCGGCACTGGTTGGTGACGCTCACGGCCAGATAAATCATCTCCTTCGTCAGGCGGTCCAAGGCGCCGTCGGACATAATCTGCTTGATGCTCTCCCATGTCCGGCGCAGCGTCGCTGGATCGTGTGCCAGTGCCTTCCAGAAGTTGTTGACCCAGTCCGTTTTGCGCGTCGCCATGATGTCGTCATAGACGGCCCGGACCTCCGGGCCGGCATCCTCATATTCAATCAGGCCAAGCGTCGCCATCACATCCTCCCAACTCGTGAAGTCAAAACCCGCGCCCCAATTGTATCGCACGCCGCTCCTGCTGTCCGTCGTCCCGGGCGCTGCGAGGAACTGGTTCGCTTTCAGGGTCCCGCAGATTTTTCTTGACAATTCGCACGCGCCGTGCTAGCCTACTCTGGTAACGTCGGATTCCCGGCGAACCAGCGGCCTTCCCCCTGCCGCCCCCTGGAGACTGACCGGCGCATTCCTCGCGCCAGCGCTATGACACACAAAACACAGAAGTTGCCCGAATCGAATGCAAGCTCGGAGCGCCGCCGCGCCGCCAGCCTGAAGAACCTGGAAAAGGCCTGGGAAGCCAATCGCACGCGTTGGGAATTCACTCCGGCGCGGCGCAGGGTCTCACTGCGGACGATCAAGATGGCCCAACGTGCCAACCGCCTGCATCCCCGGCCTTTCTCGCCCGCGCAACTCGAAGCCGTGCGGCGCAACGTCGCGAAGGCCCGCGAAGCGATGAAAATCCGGGGACGCTCGCCCGAGCATCTGGCGAAGCTGCGCGAATCGATTGCGAAAGCGCGTGCCGCCCGCACCGAGAAAAGCATCGAGCGCCAGGCCATGAAAATCCTGAAGCATGGAGTGTTCGCGCGCCGGCTCAAAGGCCCTCTGGCGCCGCTTGGCGAAAATCCGCGCGATTACGCTGCGCTCCACCGCCTCATGAAGCGCTATTTTGCGCCGCAGAACGAGGAGGAAGAGAAGCTGACGTGCCTGATTGCCGATTCCGTCTGGCGGCTGCACCGCATCTACTTCGCGCAGGCTGCGCGGCAACTCGAGCGGCTGAACTTCTTCCTCAGCAAGGCGCCTGAATTGGACGAGCCCGGCCCGGTCGATTCCCGCCTGCGCGCCTATACGCTGCTCACCGTCCTGCTCGAGCGCGATGAATCCCAACAGCGCTCCTGGCGGCTGATCGGCGCCACCGAGCGACTGATGCGCCGCCTGCTCCGCCTGCGCTTCGGCCGCGATCCCAATTTCAAGACCGGCCGCCGCATCGTCGACCTGCACGACGCCAGGCAGGAAATCGAAATGGCGGAAGCCCTCTGGCTCAGCGACGACCTGGAACTCATCGACACGTTCTACCGATCATTAATAGAGTGGTAGCCGCACCGGCTCGGCCCTGGACCGGCAATCTGAATCGGCCCATGTGAAATCGCTCCGCGGGCGCTCCCGCGCCTTTTCAGCTTGAATTCGGCCGCTATCGTACTGGCCGTCCACCTCCCGACGCCCGTTTCCCAATCCGGCAATCAGCCCGTTTCTCAATCGCACCCCTTCCCGAACCCTTGGAGCTGAGTCAGCGCGACGCCTGGTTAGAAGAAATCCAAATACCCCCATCGGTCTTGAAGCCCTGTCAGGGAGGCGTTTATTTTGAGTATTCAATCCCTGGATTTCATACGGCCGAGAACCCTTACTGCACTCTTCACGTGATCGGATAATCCAAAGATGGGGACGGTCCTTCGGAGAAAGGGGTCTGTGTCTGGCGAAACCTTCAGATATTGGCGTGGAATTGCTGCTTTGGTCTTAAATTTCACTGGTCGGCCTGCCGCGGCGCAGGCAGGACCTATGCTGGAAGCCTGATTACGAGTAGAATCGAATCGTGTAAGCAGGGCCGCTTCTGTCTGTGCTGTCCTTCATAATCTCCAGCAGTTGCCTTCATTGCTTCGATATCAGCAGCGGCGCTGACCTTTACTCAGGAGAAGACCATGAACATACATTCGGCCTTTATCGAGGGGCTTTTGGCGGTTGGCGCGATTCTCTCCCTTCTTTACGAACTCATTGCGATCTTCAGCGCCTGGCGATATTTCCGCCGGCGCTTTCCACACAGCCAAAACTTTACTCCTCCGGTGAGCATTTTAAAACCGGTGCGCGGGGTGGACCGCGAAGCCTATGAGAACTTCGCAAGTTTCTGCAAACTCGATTATCCCGAGTATGAAATTCTGTTTGGCGTCGGCGACCCCGATGATCCAGCAATCCCGATTATTCAAAAACTGATCGAAGATTTTCCCGAGCGGTCGGTCCGTCTCTTCGTGGGTTCTCCTTGCCATGGATGGAACAACAAGGTACGGAAGCTGTGCCATCTGTCGCGCCAGGCGCGCTACCCCATCCTTGTCATCAGCGACAGCGATATCCGAGTCCGGCCGGATTATCTCCGGGCTGTGGTGGCACCCTTTCAGGACCCTCGCGTGGGAGCGGTTACGTGTATGTACCATGTGAAGCCGGAACCGCGCCTGGGGTCGGAAATTGAAGCTGTGGGTATCGCTTCCGAATTCTTTCCCGGGCTTATCGTCGCCTGGCTGTTGGATGGGGTTAAGTTTACCGTGGGTGCGACGATGGCTGTGACTTCTGGACGGCTTGAGGAAATCGGCGGGTTTGAATCCATTGCAGACTTCTTCTCCGACGATCTTGAATTGGGTCGCCGCGTTTCAGCAAACGGTTACCGCGTGGAAATGATCCCCTACACGGTGTGGACCGTACCGGGTTCCGAAGGGCCGCTGAACTTTGTTCTTCACCAGCTTCGATGGGCCGTGGGTCTGCGCCACTCGCGTCCCTGGGGACATTTGGGGCGTCTGCTTGCACAGCCGCTGCCATGGGTTGTGGCCGCAACCCTGTGGATCCATACGTGGGACGCTGCGGCGGGCTTCCTCGGGGCATATCTCGCGCTGCGGCTCATCGTGGCCTGGATGGTGGGAGTGTGGGGGCTCAAAGACCCGCTGCTGAAGCGAAAGCTGTATCTGGTTCCAGTGTGGGATGCGGTATCCTTCTTCGTGTGGGCGGCGAGCTTCTTCAAAAATCGCATTGAATGGCGGGGCAGCGAATTCTACGTGCGCAAGGGCCGCCTGGTTCCGGTGGCCACGCGGCAGTAACGACTCAGCCCTTAGGGCCATCCACCGACCGCTGCTGGATGGGACGGTTTGCCAGCAACACCTTACCCCCCTCGCGCGCAAACATGTAAACCGTCCTGCGATCGATGCCGCGCAGGGCGTCGGGTTCACGATCGAGATCTGTAAACAGGAAGACCCGGTGAGGTCCCTTCCAGAGTTCTGCAAATGAATCGTTGTTCAGGAAGATATGGGGTGCATCGGGAAACAGTGATCCATACCATAGGTCGGCTTCCCTTCCGTTCAGAATTTCCACCTGATGTCCAGTGTAAAAATTCAGTGTCGAGCCATCTTCGTAATCGCCATGAATCACGATAATATCTCCGGGCTGGTAAACTCTGTTGATGTCCAGGGCGAGCCGCTTGGAAGAGATGACGGGCTCAAAGGTCTGCAGGGCGCTGTTTACGCATAAAAGAAAAACAACCATCATCCCTGCGAGCGCCAGATTGCCCTGAAAAGAGGAACCGCGCCGCCGAAAGAGCCAGTTCAGCGCCGTACCCACAAGAAATGCCATTCCGGTTCCCCACAGCGGGCCGTGGAACGCCCCGAAGGCAGGAAACGTCAGGTCCAGAACATGGCCCATCGAAAGGACGTAGTCCTTCGGATGTTGCGTAAGAAGGTCTGCGATGTCTGTTCCGGGCGGCACAGGCTTTGAAAGAGCGATCAGAATCATCGTGACAGCAAATACCGCAACGCCGACAGCCAGCAGCACCCACGAAGATATTCGCCCTGCTCGGCGGAGGAAGCTTCCGGGTTGGGATGCGGATTCGCTTGACAACCAGCCGCCGGTCAGCAGCGCCAGAGCTGGCAGCGCCGGCAGGGAGTAATACTCCTGGCGGGAGGAAAAGCTGAAGAACACCATGATGAACCCCGCCCATAGAGCGAAGAGGAGATTGGCCCGGCCTGCAGCATCAAGGTTGGCCGCAAACGACTTCAGTCGATACGGAATCCGGCGGAGCGCCTGAGGCAGGAAAGCGCTCCACGGCAGCAGAAATACAAGCAACAATCCCCAGAAAATTACCAGGGGGACTTTGCCGTAATCGTGCGGGATTCGTTTGTTCAGGTAACGCAGGAACTGTTCATTGATGAAGTAGAACCACAAAAATCCCTTTTCCGGCGGATGCGGAGGATTTCGAAGAGCGGCGAGAATATGCCACGGGGCGGCGACCGCCAGGAAAATAAGAATGCTCGACGTCAGATGCATCTTGCGCAGGTAGCGGAGGTTGCCGGTAAGAATCAGGAACAAACCGATGGCCGCAGCCGGAAAAACCAGGCCAATCAGGCTCTTGGTGAGAACATCGAGTGCCACCGTGATGGCAAAACCCCAACAAAGCCATCTGGAAGGATTGGCTTGCTCGAAGCCGCGCAGGAACAGGTAAAGGCCCAGCGCGAGCCAGAGCGTCACCATGACGTCCGGGATCAGGAAGCGGGTAAACAGGTACATGCCGATGCAGGTTTCGACAATCAGAGCTGAATAAAAGCCGCCAAGCTCGCCGTAGGCCTGCCGCCCGAGCAGGAAAACGACCAGAGCCAACGCCAGAACCGAAAGCGCAATCGGCAGACGCGTCGACCACTCCGAGACGCCGAAAACCTTGTAACAGGTTGCCACGCACCAGTACATCAATGGCGCCTTCTCCAGATAGCGTATGCCGTCGGCGTGGAGCGTCACCCAGTCATGACTCAAAACCATTTCCCGCGCGGCTTCCGCGTGGACCGAATCCGCGTCATCTAACAGCCCTCGGCGGGCCATTCCGGGAATGTAAACCGCAAGCCACACCCCCAAAAGAATTCCCAGTAGAACCCCCGTTCGCGCGGGATTTCTTCTTTTCACCAGCACGGTTTCAGAAACTACAGTTGTTTGCTCCACTTTTGTTTTCTCACCTCGCGGAAATTATATCCCGTCAGAGTAACATTCCTTTGGATGCAAAAGCAGGCTGGAGGTGGTGGGAAGTGTGTGCCGGTCGAAATCGCCAACCGGGTGTGTTGTGCTGAGTTGCTCCGTAAAACCGCTGTCTTTAGAGAGCGAACGCGGCGCATTTGCTGCGGGCGGAAAAATGGTGATCTGCTATTTATGCGCCTGGGGGAAGTGGGGGTATTGGTCCGGCGCAGATTGCGTTCAGCCCGAGCCAGCTTGCCCTGAAGATAGAAAGTTACGGCATCTTCCGGCCGCATTTCCTGTCATCGATTACGGGCTGGATGCTGTTTTGCCTGCGCGCCTGCACGCTGCTCACCGTCCTGCTCGAGCGCGACGAATCCCAACAGCGTTCCTGGCGGCTGATCGGCGCCACCGAGCGCCTGATGCGCCGCCCGACCCCCGTCTCCCAATCCGGCAGTCAGCCCGTTTCTCAATCGCACCCCCTTCCCGAACAGACCCGGACATACCAAACAGGCTCTTGCGCTTTGAAAATTCCCGCCTATAATCTTTCTCCAGATTATTCGGCAGGAACTACAGGAACGATGAGCGCGACATGACTTCTCAAACTCCATGGGCCGAGCATACTATTCCGACTCGATCGCCAATTTCCTGATTTCCGACCCCGATAGGCTTTTGGGAATCCTTGAACGTCGCAATGAGTTTTCCTTAGAGTTGAACCAGCGCGACGCATGGTTAGAAGAAATCCAAATACTCCAATCGGTCTTGAAGCCCTATCAGGGAGGCGTTTATTTTGAGTATTCAATCCCTAGATTGGGTCAGCGCATCGATGTTGTCCTGTTGATTGGGCCGGCTATCTTTGTGCTCGAGTTTAAAGTCGGTGAAAAAGAATTTCCGTCGTATGCTATTGATCAGGTCTGGGATTACGCCTTGGACCTGAAGAACTTCCACGAGACAAGTCACGACCGTTTTATAGCCCCAATTCTGATTGCGACCGAAGCAGAAGCTGCAGCCCTGTGCATCGCTCCCACCCCGAAACACCCTGACCTCCTCTTTCCAATCAAGTCCAATGTGCACTTGCTCGGCAATGCCATTGGGCAAGTTTTGAAATGTGCAAAAGGGGAGAATATCGATCCGAAAGAGTGGGAAGTGGGGAGATACTGCCCAACTCCGACAATAATCGAGGCTGCGCTGGCGCTCTATCGCGGGCATTCGGTTGAAGAGATCTCTCGCAATGATGCAGCCGCCATCAACCTTACCAAAACCACAGATTGCATTTCTTCCATCATTTCTGAAGCAAAGCGAGAATCCCATAAAGCAATCTGCTTCGTGACCGGCGTTCCTGGTGCAGGCAAGACATTGGTTGGGCTCAACATTGCAACTACGCATATGGATAAGTCCAATGACCTGTATAGTGTTTTTCTCTCAGGCAACGGCCCTCTCGTGGCGATTCTGCGAGAGGCGCTTGCGAGAGATAAGGTTCGGCGAGAAGGGGAGCGCGGCATAAAGATCAGGAAGCGCGAAGCCTTGAGCGAAGTCAAGGCGTTTGTCCAGAATGTTCATAATTTCCGCGACGAATACCTTGACACGACTCAAGTGCCCGTCGAGCATGTTGCATTATTTGACGAAGCCCAACGAGCGTGGAACGCAGACCAGACATCGAATTTCATGCGAAGGAAAAAACATATCCACGGCTTTAATTGCTCCGAGCCAGAGTTCCTAATTTCCTGCTTGAATCGACACACGGATTGGGCTGTCATCGTATGTCTTGTTGGCGGTGGTCAAGAAATCAACACAGGCGAAGCGGGAATTACAGAGTGGATTAAGGCACTCAACCGCTCATTTCCGGATTGGCACATTTGTATTTCTCCACGGCTTACTGATAGCGAATACGGGGCTGGAAGTATTTTAGACTCTTTGGCCACCAGACCTCATGTCCGCTGGTATGAGGAATTGCACCTTGCAGTCTCGATGCGCTCATTCCGCGCAGAAAAAGTATCCAACTTGGTAAAGCAAATTTTGGACCTGAACGCCGAAGAAGCCCGAAAAACACTGGAAAGCGTGGCGGCGAACTATCCCATCGTTATCACTCGCGACCTGAGCAAGGCCAAACACTGGCTGAGGTCGCAGGCGGGCGGGTCGGAGCGATATGGCATTGTGGTTTCTTCTCAGGCGCAACGATTAAAGCCCCATGCAATAGATGTTAAAACCCCGGTCGATCCGATCCATTGGTTCCTCGACGGGAAAGAGGACGTTCGGTCCTCTTATTATCTTGAAGATGTGGCGACGGAATTTCATGTGCAGGGTCTCGAGCTTGATTGGGCATGCGTCACGTGGGATGCTGATTTCAGATACACGGGAAATGAGTGGGACCACTGGTCTTTTTGCGGGGATCGCTGGAACCGCATCAAAAAGAGGGAGCGGCAAATCTACCTTAAGAATGCCTATCGAGTTCTTCTAACGCGTGCTCGTCAGGGTATGGTCATTGTGGTGCCGCCCGGCGATCTCGAAGATGCAACGCGCAATCCTGCCTTTTACGATCCAACTTTCCAATACCTCAAGAGCATTGGCTTCGCTGTCCTTTAGTTAGCGTTCTCAGTTCGACGTCCGCCTCAATTGCAGACTATCGAAGATGCGCGCCGCCATTGAACCGTCCGGACTCTTCGAGCGCAATTGTCAAACCCAGTGCAGCGATTTCAACATGAGTTAGAGGGCTGTTAAGAACTTGGTAAACTCACCTGCTCACGCTCTCCGCTCGACATACCTCTGAATCGGGGAGCAATATTATCGTGTCCCCGTGGCAAGCGAAACCTGCGACTGAACAAAGAGCCCGAGACGAAGGAAACCAGCGTGTCATTCCGAGGAGCCCCGGGCGACGAGGAATCTTGCCTTGAGCTGATAGAATTAACGCGGTCGTAGAGAAGGGTAGAACTCTGAAGACCTATTACGTCTACATCATGGCCAGCGCATCCCGCACCTTGTATACCGGCGTGACCAGCAACCTTGAGCGGAGAGTGCTCCAGCACCGGCGCAAGTTGTTGCCGGGATTTACAGCGCGTTACAATGTCAACCGTCTTGTGTACTTCGAAGTGTTCAGTGAAATTTGCGGTGCCATCGCCCGCGAAAAGCAGATCAAGAGCTGGGGGAGAATGAAGAAGATCGCCCTGATCGAATCCGCGAATCGTGATTGGAAGGACCTCAGCGCCACCTGGTACGGTGCGGAAACCAGGACTCACAAACAGGAAAAGAGAAAGCCTTCAGAGCCAGATTCCTCGCTTGGCTCGGAATGACACCCCAAAACCCGGTCCGCGCTGTCATGCATGAGAACGACAGATCCCCGTATCATTCCGAGGAGCCGGGGGCGACGAGGAATCTTGCCCTGCCGGGTCTCAGAGCCAGATTCCTCGCTTGGCTCGGAATGACACCCAGAACCCAGTCCGCTACAGCTGCCGGCGGTAAGGACACCGCGGCTACAGCAGGCGCGGGCGCAAATTTTGCGAATCGAGACGGGGGAAGGTAAAATGAATAGAATAGATGCGGGGCGCAGGTCCCGCCAAGGACTATGGGAACATACTTTCAGACGGCGCTGGGCAAAGTCATCGGTACAAAGAATGAGCGCGAGCTGAAGCGCCTGCGGGCGCGCGTGGAGGAGATCAACGCGCTGGAGCCGGAGATGCAGAAGCTGGCCGACGCGGACTTTCCCAGGCGCACCGAGGAATTCAAAAAGCGCCTGGCCGAAGGCGAAACGCTGGACGATCTGCTGCCGGAAGCCTTTGCGCTCTGCCGCGAGGCCGCCCGCCGCACGCTGAACATGCGCCACTTTGACGTGCAGTTGGTGGGCGGCATCGTGCTGCATGAGGGCAAGATCGCAGAGATGAAGACCGGCGAAGGAAAGACGCTGGTGGCCACGCTGCCCGTCTATCTGAACGCGCTCGAGGGCAAGGGCGTGCACGTGGTGACAGTGAACGATTACCTGGCCAACCGTGACGCCGCCTGGATGGGGCCGATCTACCGCCTGCTGGGGTTGAGCGTGGGCGTGATCATCCATGACCTGGACGACGACGAGCGCCGCATCGCCTACAACTGCGATGTGACCTACGGCACGAACAACGAGTTCGGGTTCGATTACCTGCGCGACAACATGAAGTTTGACCTGGCGGACTGCGTGCAGCGCGAGCACCATTACGCCATCGTGGACGAAGTGGACTCGATTCTGATCGATGAGGCGCGCACACCGCTGATCATCTCCGGCGCGTCGGAAGAATCCACAGAGAAGTATTACCGCGTGGACAAGGTGATTCCCCACCTGAAGCCCGGAGAAGATTACGAAGTCGATGAAAAGCTGCGGACCGTCAGCCTGCTCGAGCCCGGCATCGCCAAGGCGGAAAAGATGCTGGGGCTCGAAAACATGTACGACCCCGCCAACATGGAGTACATCCACCACGTCTATCAGGCGCTGAAGGCCCACACGCTCTTCCTGCGCGACAAAGACTACGTGGTGAAAGACGGCGAAGTGATCATCGTGGACGAGTTCACCGGCCGCCTGATGCCCGGCCGGCGATGGTCCGACGGATTGCACCAGGCCATCGAAGCCAAAGAAGGCGTGAAAATCGAGCGCGAAAACCAGACGCTCGCCACCATCACCTTCCAGAATTACTTCCGCATGTACAATAAGCTGGCTGGTATGACCGGTACGGCGGAAACCGAAGCGGCCGAGTTTGAGAAAATCTACAACCTGGAGGTCGTGGTCATCCCCACCAACCGGCCTCTGATCCGGTACGAGCACCCGGACGTCGTCTATCGCACGGAACGCGAAAAGTTCAACGCCGTCATCGAAGAGATCAAGGAATACCACCTGCGCGGTCAGCCGGTGCTGGTAGGGACGATCGCGATCGAAAAATCCGAAAAGCTCAGCGCGCAACTGCGCAAGGCGGGATACCTGCCGGCGCGCTTCCAGGAACTGCTGAAAGCGGCGGGCATCGAAGAGCGCAAGCTCGAAAAGTGGGCTGGCGATCTGCTGGCGCGGCACGGGGCAGCCATGAACTGGCTGGTGCGCGCCGGCGTCACCGTCTCTGCCGTCAGGAAGACTCTGAAAGACGGGCGCTTCGCCGGCATCACCTCATCGCCAAACGGCAACCACAGCGAGTTCGTCAATGCCCTGCTGAAACGGCGGCTGGAACGATACTTCGCTCCGCCGGTCGAGCCGTTGAACGGCGCGGGAATCCCCGGATTAGTGGAACTCGCGACGAAGACCCCGGATAACGTCGTTCCCGTGCTCGATTACCTGATCGAAATCCAGTGCCGTCCTGAACGCCTGATCGAAGTCCTTGAGCAGCGCGAAATCAAACACAACGTGCTGAACGCCAAGCAGCACGACCGCGAAGCGCAGATCGTAGCACAGGCCGGGCGTGTGGGCGCCGTCACGGTCTCTACGAACATGGCCGGCCGCGGCACCGATATTCTGCTGGGCGGCAACCCGGAGTTTCTTGCGCGTGAAGAATTCCGCAAGTCGCCGGAGAAATATCGCCAGCAGGGTGTGGACCCGGAGCCTCCAGAGCGTCCGGGGGCAGGCTCTCCGGATGAAATCTACGCCGCATACGTGAACGCCTACACAGAATGGCGAAGGAAGTGGACGGAATTCGTCAACCGGTTCAAGAGCATCACGGACGTTGAGCATGAGCGCGTCATCGAGCTCGGCGGGCTGCACATTCTCGGCACTGAACGGCATGAGTCGCGGCGCATCGATAACCAGTTGCGCGGACGCGCCGGACGACAGGGTGATCCCGGGTCGTCACGCTTTTATCTTTCGCTCGAAGATGATCTGCTGCGGATTTTCGCCGGCGAACGCATCTCCAAGATCATGCATAAGCTCGGCATGGAAGAGGGCGTGCCGATTGAGTCCAGGCTCATTACAAAGCGGATTGAAGCGGCCCAGAAGGCCGTCGAGGCGCAGAACTTCGAATCCCGGAAGCACCTCCTTGAGTATGATGACGTAATGAATAAGCAACGCGAAACTGTCTATGGTTTGCGCCGACAGTTGCTTCAGGGGGAAGACCAAAGGGATTACATTCTCGACTCCTGCGACCGCGTTGTTGACTGGCTTGTAATGACCTACTGCCCCAAGGACCAGCACGCCGATAATTGGAACATTCAGGGATTGCAAAGTGAATTCTGGGGACGCTTTGGGATTGACCTGCGCAAACATGAATTGAAATTTGATCCCAAGATGCTCGATGTGCTCGCGGATGATTTGAAGCAGATCGTGCGCCAGCGTTATGAAGAGCGGGAACAGGTCTGGGGACCGGAGCGCATGCGGTTCCATGAGCGAATGATCATGCTTCAGGTAGTTGACGCACAGTGGAAGGACCATCTGCTGGCCATGGACCACCTGAAAGAAGGCATCGGCCTTCGCGGGTACGGGCAGCGGGATCCGTTGGTGGAATACAAACGCGAGTCCTTCGACATGTTTGAAGCGATGATGGACCGCATCGAAGATGAGACCCTTCGCTACCTCTTCCTGATGCGGACCCCCGAAGAGGAAGAGGCGCTCATTCGCCAATACCAGCAACGGAAGCGCCGTGAGCAGGCGGAAATGCGCATGGTCGGCAGCGGCGTCATGGAAAAGCCCCAGCAGGTTGTCCGTAAAGAAAAAATCGGCCGTAACGATCCCTGTCCGTGCGGCAGCGGCAAGAAGTATAAAAAGTGCCACGGCGCGCCTGTCGCAGTCGCCGCCGGAGGCGACAAACCAAGCGCGCCCTCCTCGCCCGCTGCGCAATCGTAGCCGCCCCTCTGTCAATTCAATCTCAGCCTTTTCCACAAATGATGACGGAATCTCGCGGCGGTGAACTGCCAGCCATTCAACGAAGGAACCTGCGTCTGATATGGCCATTACGGAGTAACGATCCCACGGGAGGAAACTCGCCCTTCAGCCTTGATGACTACGTGCAAAAGAAAAGCCCCCGGAACAATGCCTGGCGACAAAGTTCCGGGGGCCCTCGAACGAATCAACAAGTGATTGAAGCGGCTACTTCCTCACTGTTCGCCGCCTGGAGAAATCACCACGAACATACCCTCGCCCTGATGATTGACGCGCAACAGGACCTGGCCTTTCGCTTGCGCCGCCAGGCGGTCGAAATCCTGAACGTTGCGAACCGGCTGCCGATTGATGCTTTCGATGACGTCTCCCTGACTGAGGCCGGCTTCGGCCGCAGCGCTGTTCGGATCAACGTTCGAAATCACCACGCCCGTCACATTGCTCGGAATCCCCAATTGGTCTCGAAGGGCTGGAGTCAGGTTCTGGACGGAGATTCCTTCGAGGGCGCTGCCTGAAGGGGCTTGTCCTTGCCCTGGAGCGGCACCGGCATTTGCGGGTCGTTCACCAAGGGTCACCCTGAAAGTCATGGGTTTCCCGTTGCGAAGAATGTCCAGCGTCACTACCGTCCCGGGATTGGTGTCCGTAACCATGGCTGTCAGGTCACCGGCACCGGTGACGGTCTGTCCATTAAATTTGCGGATGACATCTCCGTTTTGGAGACCCGCCTTGGCTGCCGGCCCACCCGGCTCGACGTTCTGAACCAGCGCTCCGGACGTGTCTGGAACGTTAAATTCCTTGGCCAGTCCAGGACTCAGTGGTCCAACATAGACCCCAAGATACCCTCTCGAGACTTTCCCCGTCTTGATCAGGTCTTCCATTACGTGCTTGACGGTGTTCGAAGGAATGGCGAAACCAATTCCGATGTTGCCACCTTCGCCTCCCGGCCCTGAGTCCCCGCTCAGGATCGCGGTGTTGATCCCCACTACCTGTCCTCTGACATTTACTAACGGTCCGCCGGAATTGCCCGGATTGATCGCCGCGTCAGTCTGAATGAAGTTTTCCAGATTTTGAGGTCCTTCGATTCCAGATCGCCCCAGTGCACTGACGGTACCTCTGGTTACGGTGGAGGCAAGACCAAAGGGGTTGCCAAACGCCATAACAATGTCACCGACATGAAGATCCTGTGAATCGCCCCAAGCCGCCATTGGAAGATTCGTCGCGTCGATTTTGAGGACCGCAATATCACTCGGCTTGTCTGCACCAACTACTTTGGCCTTAAAGTTCCTCTTGTCCGACAGTGTGACCTCAATGTCTGTCGCATGGGCGATCACATGGTTATTCGTTACGATGTAGCCGTCCGGCGAAACAATGACTCCCGACCCGAGCGCGTGCAGCACCTGTCGTTGCGGAATCCCGAAGCCCGGCATGTTTCCGAAGAAACGGCGGAAAAAAGGGTCCGCAAAAAACGGTGATTGCTGAACCGTCAGCACCTGTGTCGTGCTGATATAAACAACCGATGGTGTTACGGCCTTGGCAATCCGCTCATAGGCTTTGTTCAATTGCACAAGCTGATCGATGTCGGGGCCGTCCAGCGCCTGCCCGTCGGCCAGTGCGATATTCGCAAAGCTGCGATGCCCCATATACATCATTGAGGCAAGCACCAGGCACAAAACACCGACGAGCGTCAGGCTCAATCCGAGAAAGTTCTCCCGGAAAAACTGCTTTGAAAGACGCGGCATGAAAAACGCTCTCCTTTCGTTTACTCTTTTGCTAAGAGCTTACATCCCAGGGGAAAGGTTAATTTAATTTTGCCACTAACTTCGATGCGCCAGCAATACGTAAGGGTTTTCTACTGTATGAACCCGGCTGCGCCGAACTGGTGGTCTATCTCATTTGCGTTTGCCGGCTGGACTTTGGCGTCGAACGTTCTTTCCACCTGATACTCTTACATTACCACAAGCCTGTCCAGTTCAGAGGAACCGCAAAAGTCGAGTGTTAGCAGATTTATTTATCTGGAAACATAATGCGGTCCTGCGTCGTCAACGGAGACGGCCCGTGCTGCCGACCGGTTCGACGTGTCCGGAGCGGCGGAAAAATGCTTCTGGATCGACTCGTTTCACGGCAGGATTTCCCGCAGAACTAGTCCCTCGCAGGCTTTGGTAACGCGTCGATGGTCCTGGATTGCTGGGGCAGGGGCCGCGACCGAAAGTTCAAAGCAGTCGACAACGTTCCCTGACACCTTGTGGCGACCGTCAGGGAAAGCGCAGGACAGGAAACGGGGAGAACCGACTACATTTTCTTCCGGCTGTACGCAGAAGTCACCATTACGCCCATCGTACCGCCGGCCTGGCTGAGTTGAACGTCATAGTGGATGGGATAACCACCCTGGACGCTGACATTGTTGGCCTGGATAGCCCCGACAAAATATCCCCCGCTGCCGCCTCCGCCCAGGCTGACTGTTGCGTTGGGCGCGTTCAGAAGCGCAGACACGGCCCCGTTTCCGCTGATCGAGACGCTGTTGGTTCCGGCATAATTAATCACAACGCACTGCGGAGGGATGCTGGAGGAGACGCCGTTCGAAACTCCGAGGCCGCCAATGCTCAGACTGGACTTGATATTGATTACGACGTAGCCCGAAACATTGATCTGCCCCTGCGTTTCACTCAGGCTGTCGATGTCATAATAAACGGGATTCAGTGCGTTGGGACCTCCTACGAGTTCAAGGACAGGCGCATTGCTGCCCCCGCCGCCGCCCGACATGCTTATGCTCGAAATTTCGTACGGATGGGCTGCCGTGCCATTGCATGTGGTGTCCATGCAGGGTGTGCTCGTTGCTGGGTTAACGCCTGTGGTTTGGGGGAATGGACTATTCGCCCACGTCGCGCCGACCGGAAGGACCTGAACGCTCCCCGAGCCCAATGAGTACGAGGGCGCCCCGTTCGGGAAATTCGCGCGGAAAGTTGGAGCGGGCGGCGGGTCTTTATGAGGACCGTTAATCACCTGTCCGAGAACAGAGCTTGTACTTCCGGAATAACCACTGGCGGTGCAGCCCGAAGTGCCGCCTGTTCCAATGACGACATCGCCGGAGACCGTGACGTTGCTTCCAAGCGTAACTCCGCCGTTTGCGCCGACGCTGGCGCCTGCCCCGATCACGTTGCTTGCTGTAGTCGAGTCGCACTGACCGGACGCCACGCTGGGATTGCCGCCGCCATAAGCACCCAGTGAGGAGTTAAAGGCATCGGTGCACGTCCCGGAACTTCCCTGCATCGTTACTGAGCAGAAACCATAGAGTGCATTGCCCCAGGTCGGGATGTAGATCGGCTGTATGATCGCCTGCTCCTGGGCGGTCGCCACCCGGGTGGTCGAGCCCGACCCGCCAGTCCATGTCGCCCGGGATGTAATCAACCAGGTTTCGACCGGCGTGACGGTCAGCGGCGGCAGGTATCCGACGTTGACCGTTTGGTAGTTCAACAGCACGGCGTTCACGTTGAAGTAACCGGAATCAGCCGAGTCGGCGGTCACGCGCGTGTTGGAGGGATCATTCAGGTCGGACTCGAACGCATCGATGACCTTTCGCGCCGTGCTTTCGGTGTTGTAGATGTCCGGGAAATTGGATGAACCGCTTCCGAACCCGATCAACTGCACCTGGCTGTTGAGGCTTGAACAGCCGTACTTGCAGATCACCGGAGAGGCGTTGGAAGTGAAAAGGTTATAAGGGCTGCCCTCTGACGTTACCAGATAATAAGTGTTGGCCTCGCTTTCGCTGATGGCGCGATAGTGGTTGCTGCGAAACCAGTTGATCGCGCGCTGAATTCCCGCCTTGGCCAGGTAGTCCGCCTGCGTGTCGAGTTTGTAATTATAGGCAGCAAAGGTTTCTGAGCGTGCGGTGAAGACGATCGCGGCGGCCAGCACCGAGAGGACGAGTAAGGCCAGCAGCACAAGAATCAGGGCAACACCCCGTTCGCGTTCTTCAGGTGAATGTCCGGCTCCTTCCGGGAAGTGGCTTCTCATCGGGGATCGCTCCTCACTGGTAGTAATTTGTCGGGAAAGTCATGGGTAAACTCTTGGGCAAAGGCGGAAGATAGATTGCTCCGCCTGCGTTATTCACGGCAATGGCGGCTTGCAGATCCAGCGGACGGACCTGGGTGGCCATTGTGAACCATTGCGGTTGCGAGGATTCCAGGCTCTTGGGGCTGACCGCAACGCTAATGGTCACGACCACCGTTCCCACGACGGTAATCTGGTTGGGAACAACGCCGATGACGACCTCGTTAGGATAGGCGAAGATCGGCTGGCCCGTCGGCCCGCTCCGGGTCGTGGCGTTGTAGAGAACGTTTGTAACCAGGGGCGATGCCACGTTGTTGGCAGGCGGGGAGTAGGTTGAAGGTGCGGGAAGGTTCGTGAACGGGACGGTGGTTACCGACCGGTACAGATTGTAAAGCGTGTAGGTTGTTCCGTTGATGCTCACCGACGTCGTGGGGCTTACGGGCGACAGGCTGTAAACGGCGTAACGAATAACGCCGTCCTGGTTAATATCGCCAAAAAACTCCAGTCGCTGGTCGTTGGACGTTCCCGCAGTTTGCAGGATCCCGCTGCCGTAAGGCATTTTGTAGCTGATAACAGGGAACGGCGTTGTAGAACCGTTATGGCTCCTCAGGAAGATGGCTTGGATCTGGTTGGGCGACGTGCAGGGTGTGCCCGAAACGTTCGAAGTTGAGAGGACCTCAACCAACTCGTGGTTCGGCCCCGTGTCCACAGAGACCCAGTCGCCGGGATTGATCTGGTTGATGTCGCTCAGCGTTACGCACTGAGGGTTTGAGCTGACGGCCACCACTGCTGACGAAGTCTTGGCAGTTGTAAAATCAGGATTGTATCCTGCCTGCCCGATCTCCTGGCTCATCACTTCGAGCGCTGCGCGAGCACCCTGGTTGGCTTCAGAGACCACCTGGTTTTCCTGGTACTTCATCTGCGATTGAAAAAGAAACGGAAAAACCGCCGACATCAGAAGAACAATGATGGCCACACTGACCAGCATTTCGATCAGCGAGAATCCCGCCGGGCGACGGTTGCAAATTTCGGGACGCAAATCCTGGCGCTGCTGCATTTGCTGTTTCCTCTAATTCGGATTCGATAATAAGCTGGTCAGCACCACGATTGGCTTGCCGGAACCCGAATTAACGGCGGACTGTGAATAGACCGCCACGGAAATCTGCTTCAGTGCTGGCCCGCCTGTGGGTGAAACGTCCGTGATCTGCCACATCCGGACATACGATACGGCTGACGGCACAATCTGCGAACAACTGGTCGCCGCCGTGGCCCCGGGAAGCTGGATGCCGTTGCTATCGAGAAAATCGACGTATCCCACCGACGGCCCGGAAGTCGGACACGTCGCCTGAATCGAGGGGCCGATGGCGCCACCCGCGAGAAGGCCCTGCGTCCATCCAGTGGCATTGATGTTGGTCGTGTTGCAGCTTGCGGGTTGCAAAGAAGCCGACTGCGTGCAACTGTTGAAATCGAGCGAAAGCAGCTTTTCGATCTTATCCTGAGCGTAGATGGTGGCCCGCGTCACCTCAGTACCCTGGTTCTTGTTGGTGACGGTCCCCTGGAAAATCAAACCTCCAATGCTGAACAGACCCACAACCGCGATCAACACAGCAATCAAGGTTTCAATTAATGTCACGCCGCTTTCTTTTCCCGGGTTTCTCATGGCCTCATTTTCGGTGTTCGCGCTCGGACAACAACGGACGGGCTATCGTTTTACCCAGGCGCTGCTGACCGGGTCCCAGTTCCAGACGTTAACCGCGCCACCGATCGATACAGTCACAGCATCGACAAGATTGTTCTGGTTGCGGATGTAAATCACCGCCCCGCCGTTTCCGAGCGGATTGCCGTTGTTATCGACAGGCGCGCCCCGCGTGTTGAAATAGATATCGATCGGGTCCGGGCAGGGGTTCGGGTCTGCCTGGATGGTTCCCGGATAACTGCTTGCGCTGAGCGAAGCCGGCCGGCAACTTGAGAAGCTGTCGCCTTCTATCGCATATTGTGTTCCGCCTTCGATAACCGGCGTCGTAAAAGAATTGTAAGAAGACGTGCAGGCGGAATCCGTGCTGGTGGAAGTTTCGCCGCACAATTGCTCACGCCAGTACGTTCCAGATGATGCGTTGACCACTTCACCATAGGGAGCAAACTGCGACGCTGCCCGCATGCGGGCAAGGTTCAACTGATCAGCGAGCGCCGATGCATCGGCGTGCAGGCGATACGCCTTGACCGCTTGATAGGCCTGGGGAATAACCATCGCGGCCACGACACCCGTGATTGCCACTACAACCAGGACCTCGAGCATCGTGAAAGCCAAGTCATGGAAAAGCGTTGGCGACCAGCACAAGTGATAGTCGCCCGTTGGCGCGAGGTACTCTTCCTTCGCCAGGAAGTTGCCGGCGACGGTCCGACGTCGTATGCGCCGATTCATCGCTTGCTGCAACGGCTTCATATCCTACTTTTATCGGCTGTTCGTGCCCTTTGCTCTAGAACCGGCACGGATATGACGGCAAATGATGAATCTGCGGCAAGACATTGAATTTATTGAAATTGGAGCACATTCCCGCGGTTCCTGGAAATCGCCGGCCTCACGGGTCCAGGCAAGGTGGAGGAATTCGCCGAAAGATGGCTTGGACAGTTCTTATATTTCGCAGAGGATTACATGGAAGTGGGACTACACGTACTGCACGTCTTAGGTGCAGCGTCGGCAATCCGCTCCAGGGAGATAGCGGGGCAGCGATTTTTCTCCATTGCCCGGCGTCACGCTACCAGATCCGGCAGCGTTCGTTTGCGGGGCGGACCATGGGATCGCCTGCTTTGCATCCAAAGGCCGAACCAAAAGCCGCGAGGTTTGAAAGAGGCCCATTGGCACGGAAGCGCGGAAGGGGATGAGGATCAACGGTCAGCAGGAGCCTGGCGAACTGGGGGGTCATGTTCGTTGCCCAGTTCTGCGCCCAGGCGATGAAGAAGCGTTGATCAGCCGTGAATCCATCGATGGTCTTTGGCGCCGGCTTGCCTTCGAGGCTCTTCTGATAAGCGCGGTAAGCAATCGTCAGTCCGCCGAGGTCGGCGATGCTTTCACCCAGCACCAGCTTGCCGTTTTCGTGAATATTATCGATGCCGATGTAGCCGTCGAACTGCTTTTCGACGCATTTTGCGCGCTCGTTGAAGTTTTTCAGGTCCTCAGGCGTCCACCAGTTTTTCAGGTTGCCGTGCGCGTCAAATTTGCGGCCTTCGTCGTCAAAACCATGCGTCATTTCGTGCCCGATCACGGCCCCGATCCCGCCGTAATTCGACGCGGCGTCGCCGTTGGGATCAAAGAACGGAGGCTGAAGGATGCCCGCCGGAAACACAATCTCATTTTTCAACGGATTGTAATAGGCGTTGACCGTTGGCGGCGTCATCTCCCACTCGTTGCGGTCAACCGGCTTTCCAATCTTGTTCAAATCGCGGTGGAAATCGAACACATTCCCGTTAAAGAGGTTTTCCACATAAGAGGTGCGCGTAACATGATAGGCGGAATAATCGCGCCACTTATCCGGATAGCCGATTTTCGGCACGAAGGCGTCCAGCTTGGCCAGCGCGGCTTTGCGGGTCTGCGGGCCCATCCAGGGCAGAGTTTCAAGGTCCTCACGAAGAGCGGCGATCAGATTCTGCACCATCTTCTGGGCGCGCGCTTTGGCCTCCGGCGGAAAATACTTTTCCACGTAAACCTTGCCCAGAGCAAAGCCCAATTCGTTGTCCGTTGCGCGCACGCAGCGCTGCCAGCGCGGCAGAATCTTTTTCGTACCCTGCAGAGTGCGGCCGTAAAAATCGAAATCCGCCTGAACAAACGGGGACGACAGTGCGGGCGCCGCGGTATGGACCAGATGCCAGCGAAGATAGGTTTTCCATTCAGCGAGAGGAATGGATTTTAACAACTGGTTTACTTCCTTGAAAAACTCCGGCTCCGCCACGTCAACGGCGGGAATGTTCGGATGCCCGACTTCCTGGAAATAATCCGCCCAGACAAAGTTCGGCGTCAGAGCCTTCAACTGGGCCATACTCATTTTGTGGTAAGTCTTTTCCGGGTCGCGGCGTTCAACTCGCGTCATGGACGCCTTGGCGAGCGCAGTCTCAATATCCATGACCGTCCTGGCCTCCTCGGCCGACTGCTGGGAACTGTCCCCGAGCAATTCGAACATCTTCTGAACGTGCGCCACGTATTCTGTGCGGAGTTGCTGAGATTTGGGGTCCGTCCTGGTGTAATAGTCGCGGTCCGGCAGCCCGAGCCCGCCCTGCTCCGCGCCGGCAATCACCTGGCTGCTGTTCTTCTCATCCTGCGTCGAACCGAAACCAAAAAGGGCATCGACTCCCATGCTTTGGAGACGCGCTACTTCAGACTGAAGCTCGCCCAGATTCCGGATGGAGTTGATCCGCTGAAGTTCGGGCCCGAGCGGCTTTGCGCCGGCGGCGTCTATGGCCTTCGTGTCCATGCAGCTTGCATAGAAATCGCCAATCTTCTGGATTGTTGATCCCTGAGGCGCATTGCGGTCCTGCGCGGCCTGTTCAAGAATCTGATGCAGGATTTCGCGGTTGTGCACCTGTAACTCATTAAACGTGCCCCAGCTTGGGTATTCTGGAGGAACGGGGTTCTTGGCGATCCATCCGCCGTCGCAGAATTCATAGAAATTCACGCAGGCCTTCACATTCCTGTCCATCATGGACAAATCGAAGGCCTTGAGCGGCGGGATTTGGGGCCCCGACGCAGCTTTCTCCTGCTGGGCAGTCGAAGCCGTCTTCTGCGCCGACTGGTTCTGACATCCGCACAGCAAGAACACGGCAAGCCCGGCAAAACACAATTCCGCTAGCCTCAAAAACACTGGCGATTTCATCATCGTCCCTCTCGGATCAAAAACCAACTCGGATTGTCATTTCAACAAATCACGCGCTCCCGCAGGCTATTCGGTCCGTTTGAAAACCGACACAAACGCGTCCAAAGAGCGCCTGCACTCAATCGAAACGCTATTATAGTGCAGTTTGTTCTCGATCACCTGAGCTTGCCAAGCTTTCAGCCGGAGTTCAGATTCATGCAACCTGGACCCCACCTCGTTGTAGTCCATTGGTGGCGCTCCTGGCGACATATTTTTGCTGTGCAGGAAGCGCAGCGAGTACGCTAGAATAGATGTTCGTGATCAAGAACGAGATCTGAACAAGCGGCATTTGTGATGGAAATTCTCCTCAACTTTTTCTGGCTGCTCATCGCGCTGGCCGCCTTTGTTTGCTGGTGGCCACGGCTCTCATCATGCAATGCCCAGGCGCGGGGAAATCTGCGGGCTCTCCGCCCGTTGCTCGCACTCGTCTTTGCACTTGCCGTACTCTTTCCAGCCATCTCGGTTACGGATGATCTTCATCCTGCACTGTACGTAGTGGAAGATGCTTCCTCATCGCGTCGAAGTATCGTGGCAGGGAGCGGTTACCATCAACAGTCAAATCTCGGATGGCCGCTCTCCCCTCCCGCTATATCAACAGCGCCGCTCGCGGTATTTCGCTATGATCGCGTTGAGGTGATGGTAGACCTCGGATGTTTCTCTCTGCCCGGATGCTTCTTCTTTCAAACCCAGCCACAACGGGCACCTCCCCCTCTGTGAGACCAAATCACTGCATTTCTCATGATTAAAGACCGGGGTTCACCTCCGGCCTTGTCAAGCCGTGTGCAGACCCCTTTTCGATTCTATTTGAGGCGTGGATCGTGAAGCCTACAACTCTCGCATTTGTCTTGGTGCTTCTCGTGGTGCTTGCTGGCTGTTCCAGCAAAACCCCGCGACAGCCTGCCTCCGAAGATCGCAGCAGCCTCACTGAGAATGAGTTCATTCTTCCACCCAATAATCAGGATGTTACGACAGCGGTCGTAAGTTTACGGCCCCTGCCGGAGTACCTGGAACTTCCCACGCGGATTGTCCCGGACCCGACTCGCGTCGTCCGAGTTTACTCCCCAGTTGCGGGTCGGCTAGTCGCTCTTAAGGTAACCTCCGGACAGTGGGTCCACAAAGGGGAGACGATGGCAATTATCGAGAGCGGCGATGTCTCCGCTGACTTGACCGCATATGCCAAGGCGGAAAGCGATCTGCAGTTGAAGCGGGAGGAACTCGATCGAGCGTCGGATCTGTATCAGCATAAGGCTATAGCTCTGAAGGAGTTGCAGGCCGCCCAGGCGAACTTTAAGACAGCTCAGGCTGATCTAGAGAATGTCCGTCGGCAGCTGGAACTTTTGGGGGTGAGCCCGCACAGCAGTTCGGATGAAGTTCGTGTTGTGGCGCCGCGCTCCGGAGTAGTCCTCGAAGTCAACGCCGCTGCGGGAGAATACTCCAAATCACTGGATTCTTCTCAGCCTCTGTGCGTCCTTGCAGATCTCAGCACAGTCTGGGCGATGGGCGATTTACTGGAGAAGGACCTGCCTTTGGTCAAACCGGGCGAGCCAGCGGATGTAACGTTGGTGGCTTACCCAGGAAAGATCTTGCGGGGACGAGTCAGCCTGATTTCGAGCACCGTTGATCCTACAACCCGAACATTGCAGTTGCGCGTTGTCTTGAAAAATGAAGGCTGGATACTGCGGCCCAACATGTTTGGCACACTGAAGCTGCTCCGCTCGACCCACATGGGTATTGCCATTCCTTCCACTGCTGTAGTCCGCGAGGGGAATTCGAACTTTGTCTATGTGCAGCAATCCCCCGGCCATTTTGCGCCGCAAGCTGTGACGCTGGGTGGAGCGGTCGGAGACAACCAGGTGGAAATTCTTTCCGGACTCAAGCCCTCCGAGACAATTGTCACTCAAGGGGCGATCCTTCTGCGGACGGCGACACCTTAAATATGGAAATTCTCGTCCGGAATCTTCTTCGTTATCGGGCCCTGATGATGGTGGCTCTTGCAGCGTGGCTGGCCGCTGGGACTTATTTCCTTTTGAGGCTTGACATCGAGGCCTATCCGGATCCCACGCCGCCACTGGTGGAATTTATCACACAGAACCCTTCCTGGTCAGCCGAAGAGATGGAGCAGCAGGTAACCGTCCCCGTTGAGACGGCTCTGTTCGGTATTCCGCACCTGGCTTATATTCGCTCGATCAGCCTTTTCGGCCTCAGTGACGTCAAGCTCTATTTCAATTACGGGTCGGATTATTTTCGGGATCGGCAGGAGGCTTTTGATCGTCTGCAGGGTCTGACTCTGCCCGACAATTTGTCACCCCAGTGGTCGCCCTGGTCCCCAGTCGGGGAGATTTACCGCTACGCCCTTGAAGGGCCGGGCTATTCCCTCAACGAGCTTACCTCCACCCAGGATTGGTTCGTCCGGCGGCAGCTTAAACAGGTGCCAGGCATCATCGATGTGACAACGTTCGGAGGAACTGTTCGTCAGTATCAAGCTGAAATCGATCCCCGAAAGCTTCTCCAGTTTCAAGTTCCCCTTTCCCAGGTCATCAACGCAATTGCCTCGAGCAACGAAAACGTAGGCGGCAATTATCTGACTCTGGGCAGCCAAAGTGTCAATGTGCGCGGTCTTGGATTGCTGCGCAACCTCGATCAAATGCAGAAGGTGCTCGTCGCTGAACATAGCGGCGTTCCAGTTTACCTCGGAGATCTGGCCGAGGTCCATGAAGGTTTCCAGCCGCCCCTCGGGCGCGTCGGCGTCGATAAAAACCCGAATGAAGTGGAGGGTATTGTTCTGCTTCAGCGCGGTGAACCTTCCCTTCCGGCTCTGCGAGCATTGCGCCAGAAGATTGCAACTCTCAACAACGGGCTGCTTCCCAGAGGGATGAAAATTCGAACACTCTACGACCGCACTGACCTTATCAACGTCACCACCCACACCGTAGAACACCTGGTGCTGATGGGCCTGGTCTTTGTCACTGCCCTTCTGTTGGTTACGCTGGGAGACCGGCATATGGCTCTGGTCACGGCAACAACAATCCCCTTCGCGCTCCTGTTTGCCTTCGCCCTGATGGTGCTCACAGGAAACTCGGCTAATCTGATCTCCATCGGAGCCATCGACTTTGGGATTCTCGTCGATACGGCGGTCGTGATCCTTGAGAGTACTCATCGACGACTCCATGAAGCACCTCCATCAGCCCACCGTCTGGATGTCATTGCACAAGCCACAGCGGAGTCGGCACGGCCCGTGCTCTTTTCGACCTTCGTTATACTTGTGGCTTTCATTCCTCTCTTCACGATGAGAGGGGTGCCCGGAAAGATCTTTTCACCCATGTCCATTACCTACGGGTTTGCGTTGACGGGGGCCTTGTTATTCGGTCTCTTCTTTGCCCCTGTGCTCGCTTCATTCCACCGGAAAAAAGTCACGCGTGGGCCCGGAGATACGGTTTTGATGAGATGGATGCGGCGAGGATATTCACGAATGCTTTCTTTAATCCTGACTCGCCCGCAGGTTGTTCTGGCATCTGCCGGCGTCCTTCTGGGGATCACTGTCATCCTTCTCCCCTCGCTGGGTGGGGAATTCATGCCCAAGCTTGAAGAGGGCAACCTGTGGATTCGTGCGACGCTGCCTCAGGACGTTTCCTTCGAGTACGGAGAGAAGATAGCCGATCAGATTCGAGCAATTTTGATGACTTTTCCGGAGGTCACACACGTGGTTTCGCAGGAAGGGCGGCCGAACGATGGCACAGATGTCACAACATTCAATAACCTGGAATTTTATGTTCCGCTCAAGCCAGAAGGCCAATGGCCACACGAGGTAAATAAGTCCGCTTTAATTCACCAGATGAACGAAAGGCTCAGCCAAATTCCTGGAGTCGCCTTCAACTTCTCGCAAAACATCGAGGACAACGTTGAAGAAGCCATGTCGGGTGTCAAAGGCGAAAATTCCCTAAAGCTCTTTGGAAACGACATTCAGGTCCTAACCGCGAAGGCGCAAGAGATCAGAGACATTATGTCGCAGGTTCGCGGCGTGACTGATCTCGCCGTCCTCCCAGAGCTTGGACAGCCCGACCTGGTCATTCGGATACGGCGGAGGGCCTGTGCACGCTATGGATTAATGGCTTCTGACGTCAATGCTGTAGTCCAGGCGGCAATCGGCGGCCAAGCGGCCACTCAGATTCTCGAAGGTGACCGGCGGTTTGACTTCGTCGTTCGCTTTCTTCCGCAGTTCCGCCAAGACCCGGAGGCCATTCGCCGCATTCTTTTAATCGCCGGTGATGGAGCCCATGTTCCCCTCGGACAAGTAGCAGATGTTGGGCTTCGCGAGGGGGCATTTATGATCTATCGTGAAAACGGTCAGCGGTATATTCCAATCAAATTCAGCATTCGCGGCCGCGATCTTACCGACACCATGAACGATCTTCAGCAACGCTTAAGCAAGGTCCATCTTCCCCAAGGATATCACTACGAATGGGCAGGAGAATACCAGAGCCTCAAGCAGGAACAACATCGCCTGGCGATAATCGTGCCCATCAGCTTGCTGGCAATTTTTGCCCTACTTTACACCCTCTTCAATTCGTGGCGTCAGGCTATGATTGTGATGGCTACATTACCCTTTGGCGCAATTGGCGGGGTGCTAAGTCTCTTGCTCACTGGAACACCTTTCAGCGTCTCCGCGGCCGTAGGATTCACTTCGGCGCTGGGCGTCGGGACACTGGGTGGATGCGTCTTCCTCTCAGGAATCCGGCAGGCGATTAAATCCGGCGGAGCGCATTCAGAAGCCATCGCACAGGGCGCCGTGTCAGAGATGCGCCCCATTCTCATGGCCTGTCTAGCCGCCGGACTGGGACTGCTGCCCGCCGCGGTTTCCAACGGCATCGGCGCGCAAGCGCAACAACCGCTGGCCCGCGTCGTTGTAGGCGCCATGATTACCACAACTCTTGCGATCTTCTTTCTGATCCCCGTCCTAGTGCAACTCCTCGGCGAATCTCCAGCCCCCAATGAGGATTACAGTTGATTTATCTGGATTGACAGCCTTCACAAAATGGCCAACGTTTTTAGGAATTGTCACAATATTCAAGTCCTTTTCAGCCCGCCCAGTTCTGCATAGGTTGCACAGCCGGCTGAATTTCTGTACTATCCTTGCTTCGGGCGGTTCGGGCGACTCACTTCAATCGTCTTTGTTCCTTCCTCACGATGGCAACTTTTCCGCCGCAAGTCTCGCAAGCACCACGTCGAACGCGCCCGGCGCTCCGGCGAGCAGTTTTTTTAGTCCTGATGACGGGCCTGGGGCTGGTTTTGGTTACAGGCGCGTGGATTTACTGGCGAGCCCATGTGTGCCTGCCCCAGCTTGACGGCACGATCCGGCTGCCGGGGCTGAAAGGCACCGTAGAAGTCTTCCGAGACGCGCGCGGAGTCCCCCACATCCGGGCCGGTTCGCTTGAAGACCTGGTGTTTGCTCAGGGATACGTCACCGCCCAGGACCGGCTCTGGCAAATGGACCTCAGCCGCAGAATCGCACAAGGCCGCCTCTCCGAACTTTTTGGCCCGCGGACCCTCCCGAATGATATTGAAAATCGAACTCTGGGACTCGAGCAGGCCGCCAGGCGCGGAGTTGAAGACCTCGGTCCCGAAGACCGTAAACTCCTGCGCGATTACGCGCGCGGCATCAACGCTTTCCTCTCCGCTCACCAAGATCGCCTGCCGATCGAACTCCTGCTTCTGCATTATCATCCCGAGCCATGGCGGGAGTCCGACTCCCTCGATATCGCCCTGAATATGACCAAGCTGTTGAATACCTCCTGGCAGGATGACCTGATGCGCGAGCGGGTGCGGGCCAAACTGAACAACCAGCAACTTTACTCGGACATTTTCCCTGCAAGTTCGCCGCTTGATCATCCCGTGGCGGAAGCAGTTCCCGATACGCATGCACCAGCGGGCGTCCTCCGATCCATTTCAACGGCCCGGCACCCGCGCTTTTTTGATTTTTCTCCGCGCGCCGGATTTTTTTCTGATGCCGGAACCACCGGCCTCGATCCGATGCTTGAAGCGCCGGAGTCGCCAAGCTCCTATACCGGCGCGGGCAGCAACAACTGGGTGATCAGCGGCGCGCGTACTGAATCCGGCAAGCCTCTGCTGGCAAATGACCCTCACCTTCCTTACGGTGTACCGAGCGTCTGGTACATGGTCCACTTGGAGGCTCCCGGCATCGATGTAAGCGGCGTGAGCCTTCCCGGGCTGCCTCTGGTTATCATTGGGCACAACCGGCACATCGCGTGGGGAATGACCAATACGGGCCCCGACGTGCAGGACCTTTATGTAGAAACCTTTAACCCCAGGAATCCTCACGAATACCTTCATAACGGCAAGTGGGTTCCGGACATCGAAAGGACTGAGACGATCAAAGTTCGCGGAAAACCCGCCGACGTCTTGCGGGTGAAATGCACCCGCCACGGCCCCGTCATTTCAAACTCCGGCAACCGTAGCCTTGCGCTTGCCTGGACTGCCTTATTGCCTGGAGCGCTGCAATTCCCCTTTTTGAAGATCGATGAGGCGAAAAACTGGAAGGAGTTCACTGAAGCTCTGCGAGATTTTGCCGGACCAATGCAGAATTTCGTCTACGCCGACACCGAAGGGAACATCGGGTTCTATGCGGCCGGATGGGTCCCGATCAGGAAGCATGGAGACGGCAGCGTTCCTGTGCCCGGGCCGAATGACGATTATGAGTGGATCGGCATGGTTCCTTTTGAGGACCTGCCCCACGCCTGCAATCCGCAGGGCGGCATCATTGCCACCGCGAACAGTCGCATTGTCCCCGACAATTACCCTTACTTTATTACGGCGATGTGGGCCCCTCCGTACCGGACGGCACGGATTTATCAGCTTTTGAATTCCAGGAAGAATCTCACCGTCGAAGACATGCTGAAAATTCAGATGGATATTCATCCGCTGGATGACGAATGGCTTCGGCAGCGTCTGGTCGCTGCATCAAAGGTTTATCCGCCGCAGACGGGCGATGCTCAATTCGCAATCGACAAGTTGCGTTCGTGGGACGGTGAAGCCAGGGCCGATTCCACCGCCACGCTGGTCTGTGAGATCACGAAAGATGCGCTTCTTCATCGTCTTCTGGAGCCCAAACTCGGGAAGGACCTCGCCGGTTATTATTCACCAATGAGCACCGTATTTCTCCAAAATGTGATCAACAATAGCGAGGTCCGATGGTTGCCCCCCGGCGATCATGACTTCAACCAGACGCTGATGAGAAGCCTGCATCAAGCCGTCCGGGAGATTCGGAAATCAACTGGAACGGACAATCACGACGAATGGAAGTGGGGCAACACGATCCCCTTGACCTTTCGGCATCCACTGGGAAGTGCTTTCAGCCTTCTTGGGTCTGTGCTCAACGTCGGGCCGTATCCGCAATCAGGCACATCATCGACCATTCGGCGGGCCACGCGAGGGGTCGGGCCATCCATGCGCATGGTGGTCGATCTCGGCAATCTCGATCAATCCATCCAGAACATCACGTTGGGCGAATCGGGCCAGGTCTTCAGTCCATACTATAAAGACCAGTTCGAAGCCTGGTATCGTGGCCGGAGTTTCCCAATGCTTTTCAGTGACGAGGCTGTTGAAAAAGGAACTGTCCATCGCCTTCTATTAGACCCGGGGCACGCGCAATCGACGGGAGTTCACAAGACGGAAATGTAAAGGACAATCCAACCGATGAAGAAAATCACGCGACGGGAGTCGATTCTTTCGCTGGCTTCGGCAATTGCGGCGGGTAGTAAATTCCTTAGAGCCGCGCCCCAGACGCGTACGGACTCAGCAAAAGCACCGGCTGCCGGTGCTGCCCCTGCACAGACCGCAGGCTCGGCCAATCAGCCCTCGGCTTCCGATCAGGCTTTTCAGAAATTCGTTGACCAATACTTCGACGGCTTCTTCCAGTTTCATCCCTCGCGCGCAACCAGCGCGGGAATTCACAAATATGACGGCGAACTTCCAGCTTACTCGCAGGCGGAAATTCAAAGAGAAATTTCGCGCAACCAGCGAGCCCTGAGGGACCTTGAGAAGATTCCGAGCGACGATCTTTCTGCGGTGAACCTGTTTGACGCCACAGTTCTCGCGAGCCTGATCAGCGGCCACATTCTGGATCTCGCCACGATTCGAATGTGGTCGAAGGACCCGAACTTCTACAACAACCTTGCCGGCACAGCACTTTATACATTGATTGAACGCGATTTCGCGCCCATCGACGAGCGTCTGGCCTCACTCATTGCGCGCGAGCGCCGGATTCCCGACATTCTGAGCAGCGCCCGCGCGAATGTTGCGAATCCACCGGCCATCTATACGAAAGTCGCCATTGAGGAGGCACAGACGCAGATCAGTTTCCTCCAAAATGCCCTGCCGCAGGCAATAGCGGGTGCGCAGAGCGCCGCGTTGAAAGCTGAGTTTGCCACGGTCAATCAGGCTGCTGTCGCGGCCTATCAGCAATTCCTCGAATATCTGCAAACTGTCCTCGCTCCGCAGTCACAAGGCGATTTCGCCATCGGCGTGCAGAATTTCCAGAAGAAACTTTTGTATGACGAGATGGTCGATAAACCGGTTAAGGACCTGCTCAAGATCGGCCAGGACGAAATGCGCCGCGTGCAAGCGCTCTTCATGCAGGCCGCGGGTATCATCGACTCTACAAAGTCGCCGCTCCAGGTATTGCAAAGTATCAAACAAAATTCACCCGCTGCAGGACAGGTCATCAGCGATGCACAATCAGCGCTCGCCGGCCTCAAGCAGTTTTTGACGATGCAGAGTATCGTCACAGTCCCACCCGCTCCGATCCCGCAGGTAAAGGAATCTCCGCCGTTTATGCGGGCGTTGACTTTTGCCTCGATGGATACTCCCGGGCCGTTCGAGGAGCATTCCATCCAGTCGTTCTTTTACGTCACTCTGCCCGGCCCTTCCTGGACGCCCGACCGGATAAGCCAACTCCTTCACTTTTTCAACCAGTATGCGCTCCGCATCATCGCGGTGCATGAGGTCTATCCCGGCCATTACGTGCAGTTTCTCTGGCTGAAGCAGGCGCCGTCAAAAGCAAGGAAGCTGATGCCTTATCTGAAGCCCGTTGAAACCAGCATCGAAGGATGGGCGCATTACTGCGAGGAGATGATGCTGGAAGAAGGTTACGGCGAAGGAGACCCAAGCCTGCTCCTTGTACAGCTTCAAGCCTCGCTCATCCGCTTGTGCCGCTACCTCACCGCAATCCAGATGCACACGCAGGGGATGACCGTCGAGCAGGCCACAGACTTTTTCCAGCAGGAGGCTTACATGGACCCGGCGAACGCCCGGCGCGAGGCGGAGCGCGCGACATTTGATCCCACAGACCTTGCATATACGCTGGGGAAACTGGAAATCATGAAACTGCGCGAAGATTTCAAGCAGAAGGCGGGTGACAATTTCAATCTGCGGGCGTTTCACGATCAGTTTTTGGGTTACGGCATCGCGCCGATCAGGATGGTTCGTGAACAGATGTTGCGGGACAATACGCCGGTCCTATAGCGCGATGTCGATAATGCACGTTATGCACAACGTACCTGCGGGAAGCCGCCGAATTTTCGGTCACAGTGGGCCGCTAAATCGCATTTCAATTTCTTGAATCCAAGGGAAAGAAAATCCATGGCGCAAAATCTGTGCTCATGCATTGTTAAGAATTTGTCAACTCTTCCTCAGCGCATTGATGTTTGGAAAATTACGCGAGCGGCGGTTCTGTTCTGCCTGATGCTCTCTTCGACCGTCATCACACGGGCGGCAACGGGTCCAGCAGGTGCACCGCAATCAGAGGCCAATCGACTTGAGCTTTCATACACACTCGACTTGGAACGGCCGTCAACACACTTGCTGCAAGTGGAGATAACAGCAAAGCAGGTGACGGAGCCCATCCTGCCCTTCGCAATCCCAGCGTGGGCCCCCGGCCGCTACGCCATATATGATTTTGCGAAGAACGTTCAGGAATTCACCGCTGTTGGAGCGGACGGCAAGGTCCTTTCATGGACGCAGCCTGACAAGCAGACATGGGATGTTAATACTTCCGGCTGCGGCGGTACGGTGCACGTGCGTTACAAAGTCTTTGCCAACGATCTGACCGGCTCATTTTCGCAATTCGATACTTCGCACGCGAGCATCAACGGCGCCTCTGTTTTTATGTATGTGGTCGGGCATAAACCAGACCCGCTTACGCTGACGATTCGCGCCCCGCAGGGTTGGAAAATCATCAGCGGCTTCTCGATGTCGTTGACACAGTCAACGTTTCAGGTCCCGAATTACGACATTCTCATTGATACACCCCTGGAGATCTCGCCGGATTCGTGGGTGAACGACTTTGAGGAAGGCGGGAAGACGTTTCGCGTGGCTGTCCACAGTTACAGTTCCGGCCCGGACAATGAATCGAACCGCCGGGCGCTGGTTGACGGCGTAAAGAAGATCGTCCATGCCGAGATGGCAATGATGCTCGAGCCGGACTTCAGCCATTACACGTTTCTTTTTCATTTCGATCCGGAATTAAAAATGGGCGACGGAATGGAACATCTGAATTCAACGGATATTATCGTCCGCGGCAGTCTCTCTGGGCGCGGGCTTAATGAGGCGCTGGAAACCGCCGCTCACGAATTCTTTCATCTCTGGAACGTGAAGCGGCTGCGGCCCGAGGGTCTGGGGCCGTTCGACTACAGCAGGGAGGTTTATACCCGGTCGTTGTGGTTTGTCGAAGGCGTTACGACTTACTACGCTTATGTGAATCTGCTCAGGTCCGGCATCTGGTCGCCGCAGCAATTTCTGGATCGTCTTGCGAGTGAGATCGAAACTCTGCGCGGCGACCCGGGCCGCGCCCTGATGTCAGCGGAAAGCTCGAGTTTCCACGCCTGGTTTTATGACCGGTCGCCGCAAATGCAGGA
Source organism: Terriglobia bacterium (assembly GCA_035652895.1). Taxonomy (GTDB): domain Bacteria; phylum Acidobacteriota; class Terriglobia; order UBA7540; family UBA7540; genus SCRD01. The sequence goes on along the minus strand of DASRCX010000022.1, from coordinate 237,400 downwards.
AACAAACTTCGCCAACACCACCATCTCCTACTACAACAAAGGCGCCCTGCTCGGCTTGCTGCTCGATCTTGAAATCCGCTCTGCCACGCGTGGCCAGAAGTCGCTGGACGATGTAATGCGTCTGATGTACCGGAAGTTCTATCAAAGCCCGCCAACCACGTACTATCTGAGCGGCCAGGGTTACACGGAGAAGGACATCCTTGAAGCCGTCAATCAGGTATCCGGTAGAGACTTTACGCCGTTTTTTCAGAAATACGTCGCCGGGACAGCTTCGCTTCCTTACAACGAAGTCCTCGCGAAAGTGGGATTGATGCTGCGCATTGCGACCTCGCCCAATGCGCCACCCAGTCTTGGAGCGCTGGTGGTGCCTGTAGATACAGGAGTCAGAATTTTCGCAGTCCGGCCGGACGGTGCGGCGGACCGCGCGGGTTTGAGCAGCGACGACATTCTGATTTCTGTGGACGATCAGTCGCTTGCCACCGCCAGCCTGGACGACAGGCTGGGCATTTATCCCCCTGGCGCCAAGGTCCTGTTCGAAGTGGAACGGCACCTGAAACGTGAGTTTGTGTACGTTACGCTCGATCCGCCGCAACCCGACCAATATTCAATTGAGGATTTGCCGAATGCCACGGAAGGAGAAGTGAATCTCCGGAAGCTGTGGCTAGGCGGAGGTCAAACGGCCCGGGACCCGGGGTCGGCAGCACCAGATGCGGCCATGCGGGCACTCACGCGGACCGCCTCCTTTTCCGGAAATAGTAAACCATCACTCCCATCAAAACGGCCAGCGCGACCGCAGCCATGACGATTTCGTTTACCTCCACAAAGTGCCTCTGGACGCGTTGCCAACTGTTCCCGAAGATGAACCCCACATAAACAACCGCAATCGCCCAGACCGTTGCACCCGTGAAATTAAACAAGAGGAAGATGCGATAGGGCATGCGAAACAAGCCGGCCAGAACACCGGCGAACATGCGAAGGCCCGTGATGAACCTGCCCGTAAAGATGGCCCACTGGCCGTATTTCAGGAACAATGCCTGAGAACGATCGAAGGACTTTGCTATTGGAGGAAATTTCCGGATAAACCGGTCAACAAAACGCCTGCCGCCAAGATGGCCGACCAGAAATCCCAGTGAATCTCCGAGAGTGGCTCCGGCAATCCCCACCAGAATGCTTGGGAGGATGTCAACTTTCCCATGGTAGGCAAGAAATCCGGCAAAGAGCAGGACAGTTTCGCCGGGAACCGGTATGCCGGCATTCTCCAGCATCACACCAAAAAAAACGACCCAATAGCCATACTTGGAAAAAAACTCTGCCAGGGTCTCAAGAATCGTGTGGGCCATGTTTTTGAAACTGGGTAAAAAGCACCGTCGGATAGTGAGGGCCTAAACCAGATCATAGCTTATCGAAGCGACTGGTACATAATCTTATTCGAACGCACCAAAAGGCCCGTCCCCACACTCGTCACGACCTTCGCAGGCGTGTTAAACTACGCAAAGCATGCGCGAACCGGTCTTACAGAGACTCGAGAGGCGACCCCTCGTCTGCGATGGCGCGATGGGCACGATGTTATACGCCAAGGGTGTGTCACTCAATCGTTGCTTTGACGAATTGAACCTCTCGTCGCCTCATCTCGTGAAAGAAGTCCATTTGGGATACGTCAAGGCGGGCGCGGAACTTCTCGAAACCAACACGTTTGGCGCAAATCGTTTCCGTTTGGCGAAGTTCGATCTAGCCGATAAGGTGCGTGAAATCAACCTGGCTGGGGCGCGGCTGGCACGCGAAAGCGCGGGGGAAGACCTCTATGTAGCCGGCGCGGTCGGGCCGCTCGGCCTGCGCCTGGAGCCGCTTGGCCCAACCTCGCTCGAAGAGGCCAGGGCAGCCTTCCGGGAACAAATTGAAGCGCTGGCCGCGGGCGGCGTAGACCTGATCATTATTGAAACGATGATGGATTTGGAAGAGGCCCACCAGGCCCTGCTGGCCGCAAGGGAAGCTGCCTCCTTGCCTGTGGTCGTTCAAATGACCGTCCAGGAGGACGGGAACACGCCGTCAGGCGTCAGCCCGGAAGAGTTCGCCCGCCAACTCGACAAATGGGGCGCCGATGTTATCGGCATCAACTGCGGAACGGGGCCGGCGGCTGTCCTCGAAACGCTTGAAAGAATGGCGGCCGTGACCACGAAAAAGCTATCTGCCCAGCCCAACGCCGGACTGCCCCATTCCGTCGACGGACGGACGCTCTATCTCTGCTCCCCGGAGTACATGGCGGAGCGCGCCATCCGCTTTATCCAGGCCGGCGCGCGGATTGTTGGAGGCTGCTGCGGAACTACTCCACAGCACATCAAAGCCATCAAGTCGGCTGTGAAATCGATGGGCCCGCAGGCCACACGCGCGACGGTTGAGGCCGCGCTTCGCCCGGCTCAGGCGCTGGAGCCATTGCCGATCGAGGGTCGCTCGCAACTTGCCGCAAAGCTGATTCGGGGCGAGTTTCCGGTCGTCGTGGAAATTGTTCCGCCGAAAGGTTGCGACCCGACGCGTGAAGTGGAAGGCGCTCAGTACCTGAAGAGCCACGGAGTCGATGCCGTTAACATCCCGGACGGGTCCGGCGCTACCGCAAGAATGAGCGCGCAGACGCTCGCAGTCGTTGTCCAGCAGCAGGCAGGAATCGAAGTTTTGCTGCACTTCAGTTGTCGGGGCCGCAACGTGCTCAGCCTTCAATCCGACCTGCTGGGTGCATTCGCTCTGGGTATCAGGAACGTCTGGGCGGTGACGGGCGATCCGCCACAGTTTGCAACGTTCCCGGCGGCAACGGCGGTTTTCGATGTGGACGCGATCGGGTTGGTAAATGTTCTGAGCAATCTGAACCGCGGGCTCGACATGAACGGGAATCCACTTGGCGCGCAGACCAACTTCCTGATCGGCGTCGGCCTTAATCCCAATGCCCTTGACCCGGATGAAGAGCTTCGCCGGTTTGAATACAAAGTCAAGGCGGGAGCCAACTTCGGCGTGATCAGGCCGGTGTTCGATCTCGAACGGCTCACGAACTTTCTCCGTCGTGTTGAGGCGCTCGATGTGCCCAGGATTCCTCTCCTTGCCGGGATACACCCCCTCACAAGTTACCGCCATGCAGAATTCTTGAACAACGAGGTCCCCGGAATGTCTGTTTCAAAGGAAATCCTCGACCGGATGCGCAAGGTGGATACGGGCGACAAGGCGCGGGCCGAAGGGTTGAAAATTGCACGGGAGATGCTGCTTGAAGTCCGGGAACTCGTACAGGGGGTCCAAATCGTCGCGCCGTTTTCGCGTTATGCATTGGCAGTTGAAGTCCTCGAGGCCCTGGGCGGGCGCGCGCACAAGCCCGAAGCAGAAGGCGCGCAACCGTCGGCCCGCGACAACTCACGGCTGATGTGATGAACCCGCAGGAGGTCATGACGGCAAGAGATGACCCAAACTTCAAAGCCTTCCAAACCGGAGCCATTTGAAAAGAACCTTGAGCGCCTGGACGCGATCGTTCGTCAGCTTGAGGACGCAGACCTCCCGCTTGAGAAGGCCTTACAGCTTTACGAGGAAGGAATGAAGCTGTCGGAGGTTTGCCAGAAGCAGCTTCAGGAGGCTGAAGGGCGCATCCAGATTCTGATGAAAAAGGCCGGGGGAAAGGTCGTGGCAGAGCCTTTTGAAAGCGAAGAAAAAAACTCGGAGCCGATTTGAACATTACGACAACGATTTCTCAATACCTTGAAGAACAACGCGCCCTGATCGATCAGGAACTCGATCAGATACTTCCTTCCGAAGACACATTTCCGTATTCCATTCACAAAGCGATGCGCTATTCGGTTTTTGCGGGAGGGAAGCGACTGCGCCCGATCCTCTGCGCGGAGGCCGGACGACTGTTTGGCGCCGGTGACCGGCCTTTGCTGCGCATCGCCTCTGCTCTGGAACTGGTTCATACATATTCACTGATCCATGACGATCTTCCTGCGCTCGACAATGACGACCTGCGCCGGGGCAAGCCAACCTGCCACCGCGCTTTTGGCGAAGCGACCGCCATCCTGACCGGCGATGCGCTGTTGACCCTGGCCTATGAAGTGTTGTCTGAACCTGGAAATTGTTCCCCGGAACGCCAACTTCGCATTATTTATGAGTTGGCGCAGGCAACAGGGACCCGCAACGGGATGGTTGCGGGCCAGGTGATGGATTTGGAGAGTTCGAATCAGGCGATGGATGCTGAACATCTTGAATTAATCCACTCATCAAAGACAGGAGCGTTCCTTTGCGCCTCGGTGCGATGCGGCGCAATTTTCGCAGGTGCGCGGGAACCCGACATCGACCGACTCACCATCTACGGAAGGAGAATCGGCCTGGCCTTTCAGATTGTGGATGATCTGCTCGATGTGCTTGGCTCCAGCGCGACGCTTGGAAAAACGCCGGGCAAGGATGACCACCAGAGCAAGGCAACCTACCCCGCGCTTTATGGGATTGAGGAATCACGCCGAAAGGCCGAACTGCTGATTGAAGAGGCCCTCGAAAGCCTGAGGCCGTACGGCGAGGCTGCCGAGAGGCTCCGGCAGTTGGCCCATTTCCTGATCGAGAGGACTGCCTGATGGAATACCGGTATCTCTCACGGATCGACTCTCCAGCGGACTTGAAAAAAGTTCCGCGTGAACAACTGCCGCAAGTCGCGGCCGAGCTTCGCGACTACCTCATCACCGTTGTGTCCAAAGTCGGCGGGCATCTCGCCTCGAGCCTCGGGACTGTGGAACTGACGCTGGCCCTTCACTACGTGTTCGACGCTCCAAGGGACAAAATTGTCTGGGACGTGGGTCACCAGGCCTATGGGCACAAGGTTTTGACGGGCCGGCGCGACCGCCTGCCGAGCATCCGGCAATATGGTGGCATCTCGGGCTTTCCCGTAAGGGATGAAAGTCCATACGACACATTCAATGTCGCCCACGCAGGCACAGCCATTTCCGGAGCGCTTGGAATGGCCGTAGCGCGTGACCTGAAGGGCGAGGATTTTTATGTTGTTGCGGTGGTCGGTGATGCCGGGTTGACGGTTGGACTCGAACTTGAAGGCATCAACAACCTGGGCACGCTCCAGAAAAAAGTGCTGGTCGTCTTAAACGACAACGAGATGTCTATTTCGCCGAACGTGGGCGCCATCGCAGGTTATTTGAACCGGGTTGTGCATGGCCAGGCGTACCATCGGATCACGCAGGAAGTCGAAAAGATGATCCTGTCGGTGCCGCGACTTGGGCCGCGGCTGTTGAAACTCTCCAAGGACCTCGTGGAATCCGCCAAGACCGCGCTGATTCCAGGACTGGTTTTTGAAGAACTTGGATTCGATTACGTAGGTCCCATCAGCGGCCATAACATTGAAGAACTCCTGAATGTCCTTGCGCGCGTGAAGGACAATCCCAAGCCGACTCTGCTGCACGTGGTAACTCAAAAAGGCAAGGGCTATCCGCACGCTGAAAAGCTGCCCGTGAAATTCCACGGAGTAACGCAATTCGATGTCGCCACGGGGGCTTTTCGCAAGGCCCCAGCCAAAGCGCCAAGTTACACGGCCGTGTTCGGCGAGGCGATGTGCCAGTTGGCAGAGAAAGACCGGCGAATCGTAGCCATCACCGCCGCCATGGCTGAGGGCACAGGCCTTGTGGAGTTTTCGAAGCGCTTCCCTGAACGCTTCTTCGACGTCGGCATCGCGGAACAGCACGCCGTGACCTTCGCCTGCGGCCTGGCTTGCGAAGGATTGCGCCCGGTGGTTGCAATTTACTCCACCTTTCTCCAGCGGGCATACGACCAGGTGATTCACGATGCCTGCCTCATGCGGTTGCCGGTCACGTTTGCGCTGGACCGCGCGGGAATCGTTGGTGCAGATGGACCCACTCATCATGGCCTTTATGACCTCGCCTACCTGTCAGCCGCTCCCGGCATGGTGATTATGGCGCCTAAGGATGAAAATGAATTGCGCAACATGCTGGCCACAGCCCTGAGCGTCAACGGCCCTGCGGCGGTCCGCTATCCTCGCGGGAACGGGTTTGGCGTACCCATCGACCCGGAATTCAAACAACTCGAAATCGGCAAGGCTGAAATTCTGCGGGAAGGAAGGGACATTGCCATGCTGGCTCTCGGCAGCATGGTTTATCCGGCTCTCGAATCCGCACAACGACTGGAGGCCTCTGGAATCCATGCCACGGTCATCAACGCCCGCTTCATGAAGCCTCTCGATGAGGAACTGATCTGCTGCCTTGCGTCGGAAAAGCAGTTCCTGGTGACACTCGAAGAAGGCACAGAGTGCGGCGGATTCGGAGCAGCCGTCGCCGCGCTTTTGCAGGACCGCCGAGTGCCCGCCAGCCTTATTCGGATCGCTGTTCCGGATCGCATCATTCCTCACGGCGCGCCCGACCTGCTCCATGCAAAATTCGGATTGGATGCCGATGGAATTGTGGAGAAAATCCAGAGCTTCGTCAGCAAGCCTCCGGGCGTTCGCCGGCTCAGCGTCTGAAATTTGCCAAACGCCCAACTTCTGACGGAAAGGCATCCTGCAAAATACCCGGTGCGGCGCGGAGGCTAAGGAAGTCCGCTCTGTGCGCTGCTGCCCCCGTACCGGCTCAGACCTTATGCGCATTCAGAGCGTTGATGATTGCGGCGTGTATCATCTCCTCCCCTGCCTCGGCGACCGATCGTGTGCTATTCTGTCGCGAATGAGTTTGTCTTTGCGATGTATGCGGCAGGGCGGTACAGGAAATGGGCCAGAGAACCTTCGCTGAACCTCGACAAGCAGCGGCGAGGTATGCAAGTTAATGGATAACTCGCGCGGGACTCGTATACCCGGAAATAACCGCTACCTCGTGAAGTCGATCATGCACGCCGCGGCGGTCCTGCGCACTTTCCAATTTCCCGGCGAAATTCTGGGATTGAAGGACGTGGCCTCGCGCTCGCGTTTGAACAAGGGACTGTGCTTCCGCGTCCTTTACACGCTGCATGAGAGCGGGCTGGTTGAAAAGGTTGGAGAAAACCAGTACCGCCTGGCGTTCTCGCCTGCGCGTCCTCGCAAATTCCGCATCGGTTACGCCGATCAGGACCGGACATCTTCATTCTCGCGCGAGGTTTTTGACGGCCTGGTCCGCGCCTGCCAGCGCGCACAGATTGAGCTCATTATGGTTGACAACCGCCGCGATCCCAAGGCCGCATTAAAAAACGCGGATCGACTGATCCACGAGCACGTGGATCTGGCGGTGGAATTTCAGATCGACGAACAAACCGCCCCAACCATAGCCTCGAAATTCCAGAACGCCGGGATACCCCTGATCGCGATTGACATCCCGCACCCGGGCGCCGTCTATTTCGGAGCTGACAACTATGCTGCAGGATTGATGGCCGGCCGGTGTCTGGGACATTACGTTAAGAAAGAATGGCAGGATACGGCGGACGAAATCCTGCTGCTGGAGATTTCACAGGCGGGGTCGCTGATCCGCATGCGCTCCGACGGGATGCTGGCAGGCATCCGCGAGGTCGTGCCCGCCTCAAATAAATGGCCCGTCCTGCGGCTCGACGCTAAAGGAGAATTCAAGGCGGCGCTCGATTGCGTGCGGAAACATCTTCGAACCTGCAACGCAAAGCGCATCCTCGTGGGCGCCGCGAACGACCCTATTGCGCTCGGGGCTCTTCGCGCCTTTCAGGAAGCAGGGCGCAGTTCTCACTGCGCCGTTGTGGGGCAAAACGCCGAGCCCGAAGCACGCGCTGAACTTCGTCAGTCGGGCACGCGCCTGATCGGCTCCGTCGCATACTTCCCCGAAAGATACGGGGACATGATTGTGCAACTGGCGACGGACATTCTGGTCGGCAAGAACGTCCCGCCCGCTGAGTTTACCGCCCACCAACTCATCACTCCGCAGAATGTAGATCGGCTTTATCCCAACGACTCGCTCTTTGCCCGCGTTGCGCCGGAATACAATTGAACAGCGATTGTGCCGTGTCTGAACGCACCCATCGCCCCCGGCAAGTGACGAATGCAGAAGCGACAAAATACCCGCATGCCAGCCACTGGGACCTGATCGGTCCTGGGGGCAGATCAAACGGGAGCTATGGAAGCGGTCCGAACCCGTCGCATACTGCGTACATTAACCCCGCGGCGTTCCAAAGCCCCGCGCCTTATACTTTTGGCAACACCTGGATCGTGTTCCGCTCAAACATGTTTGGGGCCACGCAGGTGTTTGAAGTCGAGGTCGCCAAAGCGAATGATCAGGGCGGTTCGGCCTCCACTGCAAAATAAAAAAAGGCCTTAACAGCGGCACCTCGCATCGAGGCCGCGGTCTTCCCGCGGTAACGATGGAATTGACTTGGGCCGCGAGGCCCTGATGCGTATGGCCGAAGCCGTCCGTGACGCCGCACATTGGACTGACGGATCGGGCCGCGGCATGTCGTAGCTGTGTAGCCTTTTGAGGCGAGTATCTGGAAGAATTGACTATGGTGCTGCGCTTTGAACATCGAGACGACAGGCGTATGCTATCAAATCCAGGATCTGCTATTGACCGTCTTAAAAAGACGGTGATGGCTTCGAGGGAACGCATCGGGAGATAATTTTCGCTGTCCTTTATTTTCAACGATTTATCCAGCCGCGGGTTCACGACCGTTTCGGTTCGTTTTTTCCACAGGCACTGATTCTAAAGAACTTCTTCGGTTCGTTTTCCGGTTCGTTTTGTCCCATTTTGAGATGCCGGTCTTTTGTTTTCAATAACTTCTCCGGTTCGTTTTTGCAAAATTGATGTTTTTTGTCCCATTTGTCCAGGCTGAGTCCGAGAGCAACTCTCTTTTCCCCTGCTTCGCCAGGCAGGGTCCCGTGGGCGAATTTATCATTGTTCCTCGTCCCATCCGCCTTTCTCCTTCGCGTGCCCACCCTGCCAGAAAGGCAACATAACTATACCATGCTGGCCGGCGGTTGTCAAGAAAATTCGGCGTGGCATGGGCGTCTCGCCCATGAACACGGCCGGAGACGCCCTCTTCTCACAGGAAAGGGCTATCAAATCAAAGCTTGCCGGGCACCGCGGAGGCTTGCACCGTAGTAGGCAGAAACATTCAATCGATTTTCGACTGGCCGCCGGCTCGTCGCATGTCAAAAGGCCTACGGTCAGGAACCCACAGAACGTGCCCACCAGCTACCTCTACTGAGAGACTTGGTCAAATATAGCACCTTGTCCTGCCAACTGAATAAAACGGTCGATTGTTTCGAGTTCTTTTGGGTCAAAATACGCGGATGCACGATTCCGCAATTTCTTTGTGAGTATCTTCCATTCTTCTTTTGAAAATCGCTCTCTCTCCATCCTTCACCTCCTATTTCGCCCACGTGGCAATCAAATCGATCAGTAGCTTTTTAGCCGCCAGGAGCGTTCCGAGGAGGCTCTGTTTCGCCCAGTGGGCGAGCAATAATTTCTGGCTTTGCCCACGGCTCCAAGAAAATCTCATCCCATCCCTTAGGCAGCTTGCGACGCTTCATCTCTTCGAGGAGGTCGATGCGCTGCTTGAGTTTCCCGGGGGATTGGCATGCCTCTGCCTCAACAAGCAGTATGTATTTTTCAGTGATTTCCCTTACTACATCGATGGCATCATCCAAATCCGAAAATCTCGTGTTCACTGGGACCGTGGGAACAACGTGAGCAACCCTTTTGCTGGCAAACCGATTAACTTTTTCAGCAGCAACTATCACCTTCTTCCGATCCTCACCCAAAAGCTCGCGAGCCAGTCTCTCCCAATCTCGCGGCCACTGTTGCGCGTTGCGCAGGATTTCTTTACTCTCTCTCTTAGCATCCTGAGGGTAATAGTGCTGAATGGACGACCACAGCAGCCCCGGTTCGCGGATGCACGTATCGAGAAGCCTGACGAGATTTACGTCGCGATCCTGAGAGGTCTCACTCGCAAGCCGCCTCACTCCGATCGAGTTTGTCTGAGCGTAAAGAACCTGGGCCCATTCGCTGAATATGCCATGAGACGGGCCTTGTAGTCGTGGGTTGTGCCGCACGATTTCCTGATGTGTCCGGAACACATAGCGGTTGAAGAGTAAGTTAATCACCTCTTCACGAATATCATGGAGATCGGCTACCAGTTCTTTGATGTCCATTCGTCTATTTTACAGCGGCTGGCCGTGACACTGCTTTTTGTGTCGCGGGCTCTTCACGGCGAAGAGGGCCGCGACGGGGAACGCACCGTCGCGGCTACGACTCACCCGAAGCATTCCGGCCGCCGTCACGGGAGCGAGAACCGAAGGCCGCCAAGGCCGGTGGTTGTCAAGAAAATTCGGCGTGGCATGGGCGTCTCGCCCATGAACACGGCCGCGGACGGCCGTGCCACCCGGACGCGGCGGAGCACGACACTTTGGGTGCTTCACAGAACAAAAGAGCCGGCGGTGGGGACATCGCCTCTAGAGCGGGAACGCGTCCCGGGCGGCGGACAGGGCATGGACAACGTGGTCGAGAATTTCTTCAGTGAGCTTCACGTTCACGGACAGGCGGAGGCGGGATTGGCCTTCCGGGACGGTGGGCGGGCGGATGGGGCGGACGGCGAAGCCTTCGCGGGAAAGCGCCCCAGCGTAACGGACGGCGGTATCGTTGCCGCCCAGAAGCACGGGCACAATCTGCGAATCGCTCGTGCCCGTGTTAAATCCGGCCTGCTGCAATCGCGCGCGAAGACGGCTGGACAATTCCGCAAGCCGCCGGCGTTCGACCTCCGCATGAGCGGCGATATCGACCGCCTTTGAAATCTGCGCGGCAAAATAGGGCGGCAGTGCGGTCGAAAAGATAAACGTGCGCGCATGGTTCACGAGGAATTGCTTCAGCGTTTCAGGGCCGCACACAAACGCCCCGGCTGATGCGAGGGCCTTGCCGCAGGTATAAACCGAAGCGAACACCTGCCCGTTGCCGTTCGCAGCAGCCACCAGTCCCCTCCCGGCGGGGCCCAGCACGCCCGTCGCGTGCGCTTCATCTACAATGAGCTCAGCGCCAAAGCGCCCGGCAAGTTCAAGCAGATCGGCTATGGGCGCGCGGCCGCCTTCCATGCTGAAAAGGCTTTCCACCACGATGAAACGGCGGCCGGCGGCGACGTTGCTCTGCCGCAAAGCGTCTTCAAGAAAATCGAGGTCGAGATGGGGAAAGATCACCTTGCGCGCGCGCGAGAGACGGACGCCGTCAATCAGGCTCGCGTGGTTTGACTGGTCGGAGAAAACCACGTCATCGGGACGGAGAATGGCGCCGAGCAGGCCCAGGTTGGCCGCATAGCCGGAACTGAAAAAGAGCGCCGCTTCCGCGCCGACGAAGCGCGCGAATTTTGATTCAAGTTCTTCCCACGCGGCGGAATTGCCTGAGAGCAGGCGCGAGCCGGTGGATGCCACCGGCGCCCCCGCATCGAGCGCGGCCTTCACGGCCCCGGCAAGCCGCGGGTCCCGCGCAAGGCCGAGATAATCGTTCGAACAAAGATTGACGCCCTCCATGCGCTCGAGGCGGCGAAGCTGCGACTTCGCTTCGAGCGATTCGAGTTCGGCGCGAAGACCATCCATCGTTGAAACTGTGCCAGGCTTATGCATAAGGCATGGGCCGCAGACCCAGGTCGCGGAACAACTGCTCATCTTCGGCGGTTTCAGGGTTGGGCGTGGTCAGCAGTTTTTCGCCGGTAAAGATGGAATTGGCCCCGGCCAGGAAGCAGAGTGCGGCGGCCTCGCGCGAAAGCGAGCGCCGCCCGGCGCTGAGCCGCACCATCGAAGCGGGCATCAGAATTCTCGCCGTGGCGATGCATCGCACGAGCGCGAGCGGGTCCACCGGCTGCGCGTGCGCAAGCGGCGTGCCTTCCACGGCCACCAGCATGTTGATCGGGACGCTCTCTGGATGCGGATCGAGCGTGGCAAGCTGATGCAGCAGGCCGATGCGGTCTTCGTCCGATTCGCCCATGCCGATAATGCCTCCGCAGCAGACCGTGATGCCCGCTTTGCGGACGTGCTCGAGCGTGCGCAGGCGGTCTTCGTATCGGCGCGTGGTGATGATGCGGCCGTAGAACTCAGGTGAAGTGTCGAGGTTGTGGTTGTAGGCCGTGAGGCCGGCCTCCGCCAGGCGCTGGGCCTGCTCGCGCGTGAGCATGCCGAGCGTGCAGCAGACCTCCATGCCGAGTGCCGCAACGCCGCGCACCATTTCGAGCACCGCCTCAAAGTCTCTGCCGTCGCGCACCTCGCGCCACGCCGCACCCATGCAGAAACGGGTTGCGCCTTCGCTTCTGGCCTGGCGCGCTTTCGCAAGTACGTCTTCAACGTCCATGAGGTTTTGGCGCTCGACGCCCGTCTCATAGTGCGCGCTCTGCGGGCAGTAGCCGCAATCTTCCGGGCAGCCGCCCGTCTTGATCGAAAGCAAACGGCAGAATTGCACTTCCTGCGGATTGTGGTGCCGCCGGTGGACCTGCTGCGCCTGGAAAACGAGTTCCAGCAGCGGCTGATGATAGATGGAACGGACTTCGTCCTTCGTCCAGTCATGCCGGAGCATGGGGTTGGGTGCTGCCAAAGTTGAAGCAGATTTCAAAAGGTCCTTCCTTTCACTCGCAACTGACGGGGTGCATCGCAGCGCCCGGGATGACAATCGCGTCAACCCGGCGATACCTACACCGCCGTTACAGCAAAGAAGCCACGGCCGGACGGGGCGTCGCCGGTTCGCAATCGATCGTCACGGTATATGGTTCGAGTCCGGGCGACGTGGCCCTGACGGTGATCCGGCCGGCCTGCTTCGTGGATTGCACAATGGCCACGCACAGTCCGTTGAAAGCGTGCCGCTGCGCGGCCTTGTCCGGCTCATGGCTCGAAGGATCGCCGTTCCCCACGCCGATCAATTTGCCGCTGCCCGAGACTTCGAAAGCGATCAGGTTGTCTGCAATGGGAACCACGCGGTCCTGAGCGTCCTGCACGCTGGCGGCGATCACGGAAACGTCTTCGCCGTCTGCTGCGATTTTCGCCCGGTCCGGCTGGAGCACGATTTTTGCAGGCGCGCCCGTGGTTTCTCTCTTCGCGGTCATCACGTGCCGCCCGCCCTTGTAGCCGCGAGCTTCGAGCGTGCCGGGCGCGTATTTCACTTTCCATGCGACGTGCGAACTCTTCTGCATGGTTTGTGCGCCGAGGCTTTGCCCGTTCAGGAAGAGTTCGACGCGGTCCAGATTGCTGAAGCACCACACGTCGATGTCCTGCCCTTCCTTGCCCGCCCAGTTCCAGTGCGGGAAAAGATGCAGCACATCTTTCCCGCTCCACCACGCCTGATAGTAATACGCGAGGTCTTTGAAGAAACCGCAAGTGTCGAGCACACCAAAATGCGAGTTGATGCATGGCCAGCCGTACGGAGTAGGCTCGCCGCGATAATCGAACCCGGTCCAGACGAATCCGCCGGAAAGCCAGGTCCGTTCGTCATAGAGTTGCCACCATTCTTCGGCGGTCGTGGCCCAGGGCGGATGATTCACATCGTAGGAACTCACATAGCCCTTCGTCTTGTCATTCACATAAATCCCGCGCGTTGAAACCGTGCTGGCCACTTCCGTGCCGACGCACGGCTTGTGAGGGAACTGCTTACGGAAACCGTCGATTTCCGGCTCGTGTTTATAATTGAAGCCCATGATGTCGAGCACGGTGGTGATGCCCTGCCCCCACCCGTTGTTCATGGCCTGGGTAATGGGCCGCGTGGGATCGAGCCGGCGAACCAGGCGCTTCATCGTAGCGCACATGCGCGCGCCACGGTCGGAACCCTGCTCCGGCTCCTCATTGCCGGTGGACCAGAAAACCACGCTCGGGTGGTTGCGGTCGCGGCGAATCATCCGGCTCAACTGGCTGAGCGCTTCCGGCGAGGAGGAAAACACGCGCGTCTCATCGAGCACCACCATGCCCAGCCGGTCGCAGGCGTCGAGCAGTTCCGGCGTGGGCGGATTGTGCGACGTGCGCAGGCCGTTCGAGCCCATTTCTTTGAGCTTTTCGATGCGGTAATCCTGCAGGCGATCCGGCAGCGCGATGCCCACGCCCGCGTGGTCCTGGTGGTTGCAGGTCCCTTTGATTTTGACGGGCTTGCCGTTGAGGAAGAAGCCCTTGTCGGGATCGAAGCGAATCGTGCGGATGCCGAAAGGAGTTTCGTATTCGTCCGTGGCGGTCCCGTTCGCTTCAAGGGTTGTGACAAGGCGGTACATGTTCGGTTCGTCGATGGACCACAGCCGCGGGTTGCTGATCATGATCTTCTGGGTGACTTTTCGCCGGCCCCAGGCGGGAATCGAAACCGCCTCCGAGCGCCCGCTGGCGACGACGTTACCATTGGCATCCAGAATTCTTGAGACCACGATGCAGGACGATTCTTTTTCCTGTGCGTTGCTGACTTCGGTGGCAATGGTAACCGTCGCGGAGTTGCCTTCGACTTCAGAAGTTACATACGTTCCCCACTGCGGCACGTGCACAGGGTTCGTTTTGACCAGCCAGACGTGGCGATAGATTCCGGCGCCTTCGTACCACCAGCCTTCGTGTTCTGTGGCGTCCACACGAACCACGAGGATGTTCTTTCCGCCGTAATTGGCGTGGTCTGTGATGTCGTAGGAGAAAGGTGCATACCCGCTCAGGTTTCGGCCCAGGAAATTTCCATTGAGCGCCGCCATCGAATCGCGGAAGACGCCGTCGAACTCGAGAGTCAGGCGGCGGCCCTTATCGCGTTCGGGAATTTCAAACACTCGCCGGTACCAGCCGATGCTGGTTGCAGGATAAGTGCGGCCCAGCGGCTTGAAGCCGTGGCCGGTCAGCCATGGGTCATTCTGGAACGGCAACTCGACTCCCCAATCGTGGGGAAGATCGATCGCCTGCCAGTCGCTGTCATCAAAATCCGGCCGCGACGGTTTAAAGAAGAATGCCCCCGTCTTCTGGAATTCCTGCCCGCGCCCGAAGTCGAAATCCTGTGCGGGATCGCTGGCGTGGCCCAGATGAAACCGCCATCCGAGATCGAGCAGCAGTCGCTGGCGCAGGGAATTTGCGGAAGCGATCTGGGCAGCACCGTTCAAAGGCGGCGTTCCCGCTGCGGTCAGCAAACTTTCCGCCCCGGGCACGAGCGAGGCTGCGCCCGCCGATGCTGCGACTCCACTTTTCAGAAAATCACGCCTTGTCCACTTCGACATTTTTAAGCTCCAGTCTTGACGTGCGAATGGGACATGAACCCAGGTTCGGAATCGAACACCCGACCGCAGTGATTCCGGGAAATTCAGAATTATAACCCCCAAGGCCCGGACGACGAAGATAATACAAGGAATTGGACCCGGAATGCGGGGGCGTGTGGGAGGAGATGGTCGGTCCCAGGATGGCAGAAAGGGCTGTAATATAAATCAATTACGGCGAATGGAGCGCTGACAAATCCGCCAAATAACATTGACTCAGCGTATGCGAAAGTGCACAATAACTGTTTAAAGCCTGCCGAAGCACGCCCGGTAATTCCTGTTAGCCAGAAGGGCATGCCGTTGCCAGAGAGGAAGGTAGAAGCTCATGGCGAACCACAGCAAGAAACTGAAGTTCGGAATAGGGATCGCAATCATTCTCGCCGCGGTGGGCTGGGAAGCGGTTTCTGGCTTTCAGCAGTCGAAAACGTATTACGTGACCGTGAAGGAACTGACCAGCGGCAAGGCCGCCCATGAACACGTCCGCGTGGGCGGAATGATCGTTCCGGGCTCTATCCACCGAAGCGGACAGTTGCTGACATTCCGCCTTTCCCAGGAAGACGAATCCATTCCTGTCACGTACATTGGCCGGGATGCGTTGCCGGATGATTTCAAAGGCGGCGCGAATGCCGTTGTTGAAGGGGATTACCTCGCCGACGGCACATTCCGCGCTCAGCAGGTGCAGGCCAAGTGCGCATCGAAGTACAATGCCGTACCTCCGGCCCCTAAATAGGCAAGCGCAGCTTCCAAGGCAGCCACATACGGAGAGTAGCAGTTCAGGCAGACCACGATTTTTCCGCGTTGTTCAGCTTGCCTCAGAATGCCGCGAGAAAGGACCCGGAGCAGGGAGACCTAACCAGCCATGAACCAAATCGGAGCCGTAGGACTTATCGCCGCACTGGTGTTTGCCATTTATGGGATGATTACCGGGGCGGTTGCTGGAAAATTGCGAAGCCCCCGCATCCTGAAAAGCGCGCAGCGCGCCGTGCTGGGCTTTTTCGCCATGACGACGCTGGCGGTCGTCTCGCTCGAATACCTGATCCTGACCAACGATTTCCACAGCGCCTACGTCGCTTCGCACTCCAGCCGCGAACTTCCGTTGCTCTACAAGATTCCTGTCTTGTGGGCGGGCCAGGAAGGCTCGCTCCTGTTCTGGACATGGCTGCTGTCAATCTATGTAGCGCTGGCCGTCCTGCTGAACAGGAAAAAGAACCGTCAGTTGATGCCCTACATCATCGCGATCTGCATGGGCGTGGGAACGTTCTTCTCGCTGATTACGTTTGCCGTGGCGAACCCGTTCAATCAGCTTTCTCTGGCGACGGCGAGCGGAGTAACTCCGTACGCACCGCCGGACGGCAACGGCCTGAATCCAACCCTGCAATTCCATTCGATGGTTGCCCACCCGCCGATGCTCTATCTCGGGTACGTGGGCTTTGCGGTTCCCTTCGCGTTCGCCATGTCCGCGCTCATGACGCGTCAGTTGGGCGACAACTGGATCCGCGTCACGCGCCGGTGGACGATGGTCCCCTGGATGTTCCTCGGTACCGGCATCGTGCTGGGCGGTCAGTGGGCATATCACGTTCTCGGCTGGGGCGGCTACTGGGCCTGGGACCCGGTGGAAAACGCCTCGTTACTGCCGTGGCTTTCGGGCACGGCATTTCTTCATTCCGTAATGATCCAGGAAAAGCGCGGCATGCTGAAAGTCTGGAACATGGTCCTGATCATTGTGACTTTCTTCCTGTCAATTTTCGGGACTTTCCTGACGCGAAGCGGCATTATCTCCTCCGTTCACGCGTTTGCGCAGTCGAATATCGGTTCGTGGTTCTCGGTGTTTCTTGCCATCATCGCTGTTTTTTCCCTGACCGTGCTTTTCCTGCGCCTCGATTTCCTCAAAAGCGAGAACCGGCTGGATTCCGTGATCTCGCGTGAAAGCGGGTTCCTTTTCAACAATTGGATCCTGCTCGCCGCGGTGCTGGCTGTGCTGTGGGGCACGATCTTCCCGATCATTTCGAAGGCCGTTGAAAATCAGACGGTGACCGTGGGGCCGCCCTTTTTCAACAAGGTGATGGTTCCGATCGGCTTGCTGCTGCTGTTTCTCACCGGCGCCGGACCTCTGCTGGCGTGGAGGAAAACTTCGTTCCAAAGCATCAAGCGGAATTTCGTGGCCCCGCTGATCTTCGCGGGTATCGTTGGCGTCATTCTGTTTTTCGCCGGCGTGCGCCATCTTTACACCTGGATGTCGCTGTTCCTGTGCGCTTTCGTTGCCGCCAGCATAATCGGAGAGTTCTATAAGGGCGCGCGTACCCGCATGAAGTCGAGCAAGGAAAACTTCTTCTCCGCCGTTTACAACCTCACCATGCGGAACACCCGGCGCTACGGCGGGTACATCGTCCATTTCGGCATTGTTCTGATTTTCGTCGGGCTCGCCGGGCAGGCTTTCCGGTATGAAACCCAGGGCCTGATGGGCCCGGGAGATATTCTGAGGGCGAAGAACTATCTGTTCCGGTGCGAGAGCTTCACTTCCGGCCAGAGGGCGAATTACCAGTATGAAAGGGTCTCGCTTGCCGTGACGGATGACGGCCATGCGCTGACCGTCATGCGTCCTGAGAGGCGCTTCTTTATCGCCGAACAGCAGCCCCTGAGCCACGTGGCCCTTCGCTCGGACCTGGCGCGCGATCTCTATGTGGTGATGGCGGGACGGGACCCTGATTCCGGAAAAGCCATCATCCATGTGATTATCAATCCGCTGGTGCAGTGGGTGTGGATAGGAGGCATGGTCGTCCTCCTGGGAACCATCCTGGCGCTGATTCCGAGCCGGATCGAGCGGCAGATGGCCGATATGCACAAGAGCCATGCGGAGGCGGCCGAGGCGCAACATGTCCGCTAGGCGTTTCATCAATATTCTGGTTTTGGCCCTTGCCCTGGCGAGCATCGCAATGGCCGCCCAGAGCCCTGCGGACATCGAACATGACATCGGAAACAAGGTTTACTGCCTGTGCGGATGCGTGACTTCTCTGAACACGTGCCCTCACCTGAATTGTGAAGTGAAGGCCGAAATGCAGAAAATCATCCGGGCGGACCTGAGCCAGGGCAAAACGGAGCCGGAGATCCTTCAGGACTTGGTGGACCGTTACGGAGAGAAGGTCCTTGCGGCCCCGCCACCCCATGGGTTTAACCTGACGGCCTGGATTCTCCCGAGCGTTGGATTGCTTATCGGGCTCTTTCTGGCCGTTACGTTTGTCCGCAGGTGGCTCAGGCCGGCGGTGCAGGCGGCCGCACTGTCCGGAGGTGCCCCACCGGACGAGAGTGTCCGCGCGGCGGTAGAAGAAGAAATGAAAAAGTACGTTGACTGACCTGCCACACGCGGGAGGCAGTAAAACACAGGGTAACAGGATGGAATTGGGAGTCGCAATTCTGCTGGTGATCGGATTGGCGGTTTTTACCATTACGCCGCTGCTTGCTCCGGAAGGCCCTGCGGAAGATGCCCTGCCCATTGACGTCACTCCGTTGACGGACTTGAAGCGCCGCCGAATGGTGGTCTATGAAAACCTCCAGGACCTCGATTTCGAATACAAGGCCGGCAAAGTTTCCGAAGAAGACTACAAGGCCCTGCGGGAAAACCATCTGGCCGAAGCTGCTCAGTTAATGCTCGCCTCTCAGGAGCAGGAAGTTCTCACAGAACACGACCTGACGATCGAAAGGCAGGTTGCCGAACGGCGCGCGCAGAGGAAGTCACAGCATCCTGACCCTTATGTTTGCGCTGAGTGCGGCTTCGAAAACCCGCTGCCCGTGAAATTCTGCGGAAATTGCGGCAAGGAACTCGCGCGACGCAGCCGCAAAAAGTGAACCGGCCGGAGGTCGGGTGGTCCGGACGTGAAGCTGATCAGAGTTGATTTCTTGGACGAAGTGAATCAAAAAGTCAGACTTAAAGAGTTGGCGGCCCTGGCGGTTTTCGCCTTGTTACTGGCCCTCCCCGCGCACTCGTTTGCCGCGCGCATTGAAGGGCAGGTCACCAACGGCACAACAGGTCGGCCCCTTGCCGGGCAGAAAGTTAACGTGATCAGCCCGCGCGGGGGCATGGCCGTCGTGGGCGCGGCGACGACGGATGGTTCGGGTCATTTCGTTATCGATGACGGCCAGATGGACACGAACGGGTTCTATCTCCTGCAGACCAGCTATCAAGGCGTAGATTACAACTCGCCGGTGCAGTTCGATCCGAACGGAAACGCCACAGTCAACGTCACCGCGTACGAGGCCACGACCCGCGAGCCTGCTCTTCGGATCAGCTCTGCGCGGGTCATTGTCCGAGCGGAAGGCCCGCAGGCACACGTGCAGGAGCTTTTCGCGGTTCAGAACCCGCTGAAGAAGGCTTATCGAAACCCCAACGGAACGTTCTCCCTCCACATTCCTGCCGGTGTGGAAAGTCCCACGGTTGCGGCTGTCGGCCTGTTGAACATGCCGCTGCCGCAGAACGCGCAAAAGGGCAAATCGCCGGGAGATTTCTATATCACCTATGCGCTCAAGCCCGGGACAAACGTGCTGATGGTGGCTTATGACACTGATTACAATTCACAGCAATTTTCTCTCGATGACAGTGTCGCGTACCCGATCGAGCGCATGCAGCTTTTTGTGGTTCCCTCTACTCTTTCCGTGAAGTCGACCTTGTTCTCACCCGCCGGGCAGGATCCCGACACCGGCGCGCAAATCTACGAGGCAAGTGCGTTGAAGGCAGGAACTGCATTCAGCGCCGAGCTTTCGGGGCAGTCTGCCGCAGTTTCTGAGGAGACGGGCCAGGGCCAGGAACAAGGGCAGGAGCAGGTGAAGGTTGTACCCGATTCGATCACTTCGGTAGGCGTTCCATTCCTGCTCTGTTTTCTCCCTGTTTTGTTGTGGGCTCTGGGAATCCGCGTTGCCAAAGAATGGCCCCGCTGGAAAGCCAGGCAGAAAGGCAGCCCGATCCAGAAGCAGCAGCAGGCCAAAATGGACACCCTGATCAATTCCATTGCGGACCTCGATGAACTGTTTGCCTCTGGCAAGGTCCCTGAGAAACAATATTGGAAGGAGCGCCTGGAGCTCAAGGCAAGGGCAGTGGCTATTTTGAAGTCCGGCTCTTCGGGCAAGTCCAAGCCATATGCCGCCTCAGGGCCAAGCCGCTAAACCTGTGCTGGAAGTCCGGAACGTCACAAAGTTCTTCGGCGACCTTGCTGCATTGAAGGAGGTCTCCCTCACAATCGCGCGCGGCGAATCGGTATTTCTTTACGGGCCGAATGGAGCCGGCAAAACGACGCTGCTGCGCATGCTGGCCTCGCTGGCGCGGCCCAGTTCCGGCGAGGTCCTTTTTGACGGCAAGAACCTCGAGCGCGATGGCGTAGCTGCGAAATCGGCCATCGGATTTGTTTCACATGCCATCTTCCTCTACGGGGAGCTTACTGTTCGAGAGAACCTGAGGTTTTTCGGTCGCCTCTTCCGCCTGGACGGGCTCGAAAGGCGAATCGACGCCGCATTGGATATGTTTGAGATGCGTTCGCGCGAAGACGCGCTCGTCCGCGACCTCTCGCGCGGGCTGCAGCAGAGGACTTCCCTGGCGCGGGCGTTTCTGCACGACCCGGATTTCGTGGTCCTCGACGAGCCTTTTACGGGGCTGGATACACAATCGGTCGCGCGGCTGGAAGACCTCCTGCGGCGATTGCCTGAACAGGGGAAAGCGCTGCTGTTTTCAACGCACGACTTCGAGCAGGGGGCTGCGATCGCCAATCGCCTGATTGCGCTCAAGGCCGGACGCGTCCGCTATAATGGCCCGCTGGCCTCTGCGCCGTTTGAGGAACTGGGCATCCAGCGCAGCAACGGTCAGAAGGTTCATGACTAGCCTGAAGATTATCTGGAGCATCCTCATCAAGGACCTTCGCGTCGAGTGGAGAAACCGCGAGACGCTCGCCTCGATGTGCGTCTTCGGCCTGCTGATCGTCTTTCTGTTTAATTTTTCCTTTGAGACTGCGCGCGAGGAAACGCTGCGCCTGCTGCCGGCCGTCCTTTGGGTGGCGATTGCCTTTGCGGGAGTGCTCGGCTTTAACCGCTCATTCGCCTCGGAGCGCGAAAACTCGTGCATCGAAGGTATGACGCTCGCGCCCGTGGACCCGAGCATGATTTTTGTCGGCAAGATGCTGGCCAACCTGCTGTTTCTGGGAATCGCAGAAGTGGTCATGGCGTTCGCGGCCACGCTCTGGTTCAATTTTTCATTTCTGCCCTCGTTGGGCGAACTTGTCCTGATCGCATTTTTCGGGACGCTCGGCTATGCCGCGCTGGGAACGATTTTCGGCGCCATTGCCGCCAACACTCGCATGCGCGAAGTGATGCTGACCGTACTGCAATTCCCGATCGCTTTCTGGATCCTGATGCTTTCCATTGACGCTACATCGAACGCCATGCGCGGCGATCCCGGCGGCAACTGGGCCGGAGGCGCGGCCCGAGTGGCGGGCATCAGCGTGGTTTTTACGGTTGCCTCCTTTCTGCTTTTCGAATACGTTTTGGAAGAGTAATCTGTTGCTTTCGCGCACGTTCTCGAATGTCGGGGTTGCGGGATTGGCAATCGGCCGACAAAGACCGCGGAAAACAAGCGTCTGAAATGGACAAAAAGTTTCCCATCTCGCTGCATTTCGTTTTGACACTCGCGGGGCTGCTGGCGGCGCTCTACATGATTTTCCTCTACGCCCCGGAAGAGATGACCATGGGGGAAGTGCAGAGGATTTTTTACGTTCATGTTTCCTGTGCCTGGCCCGCGCTGCTGGGGTTCATCATTATCTTTTTCTCGAGCATCGTTTACCTGTGGAAGCGCAAGCAGTTCGCGGATGAACTGGCGCATGCCACGGCCGAGGTCGGCTTTGTCTTTTGCACCTGCGTACTGGTGACGGGTCCGCTGTGGGCTAAGCCGGCCTGGGGCGTCTGGTGGGCCTGGGATGCTCGCCTGACACTGACGTTTCTCTTGTGGCTGCTCTACGTGGCCTATCTGATGCTGCGGAGTTACATGGTGAACCCCGGACGGGCGGCGAACCTTTGCGCCGTGGTCGGCATTATCGGTTTTGTGGATGTTCTGATCGATTATATGGCCATCCGCTGGTGGCGGACACAGCATCCGCAGCCGGTTATCCTTGGAGGTCCCGAATCGGGGCTCGATCCGCGCATGCTGGCGACCCTCCTGGTCACCGTGGCAGTCTTCACGCTTCTGTTCTTTTTGCTCGTTCGCATGCGGCTGCGGCTGGCGGCGATGCGGAGGGAATTAAGCGAAGTCCGCCACGTACTGGCGTTCAAAATGTCGGAGGATTAGCTTGGTCAACAAATTTCTCTTTCTCGCCTACGCCTTCGTCTGGCTGATTTTTATCCTGTACGCATGGAACCTCAGCCGTCGCCAGGCCGGCTTGAAAAAAGATCTGGACGAACTCAAAAACAAAGTATCGGAGTCCTCATCCACTACCGCTTCGCGCGGATCAGCCCCTTGAGACCTTGATCCTCCAACGTAAGAGCGTAACAGGCAGGAATGACTCAGCATGGAGGCCCGGGGCAGAAAATTCCCGTGGCATTTTACGGATCGGGCAACACCGCCGTCGTCCGTTGAACTGCCGCAGAATCCAGCCGAGCCAAACCAGGGGGCGCATCGCGATGCGCCCCCTGAATATGATTATTGCTGCACGGTGAATTCGGCGGGGGCTGTCAGCCGGAAGGTCATCTCAGTTTCCGCCGGAAGGTTAATTTCCTTCTTGCCTGTGGCATAGGCCGCTCCCGTGCCGCCCGCGGCACCGATGAGGCCTCCTATAGCTGCACCCTTGCCGCCGCCTGCAATCGCTCCGATCAAGGCCCCAACTCCGGCGCCGCCGCCGGCCATTTCAATATTCCGCTTCTTATGGGACTTGCCCGAGACGCTCCAGGTCTGCGTGGAGATAGGAACTCTCTGTCCGCCTTCGGGTGTGATCGAAGTCAGGACCAGAGAGATTTCCGCTGGCCGCTTCAGCCTGCCCGAACTGACGACATTTGTGACCTCGCCTCCGACCAGACTGCCGCGCGGCGCAACCGTGATTCCGTTGACCACGAGCGGCTCTGCCAGCGTACCGTCAAAATGGCTGCCGGAAGCCGTCGATCCGGTATTGAGCGGAGTGGAAAGCCGAATATGAATGGCCGTGCCCGCGGGAACGCTGATGGTTTGGGGCGCGGGTGCAGGTTGTGCCGTTCCACCCGACTGCGAAGTCCGCCGGTGTCTGAGGCCGCCCGGTTGGGCCGTTTGGCTTGCTGTTGCTGCGCCTTCCTGGGTCGCTTCGGAAGTCTCCGGTTGGTTATTCGCTGACTGGCATGCAGTCATTACTGAGAGGGCGAACGCGATGGCCAATGCTTGAATCGTTCTTCTGGTTTTCACTTGTTCCTCCTGCACAGGCATCCAGCCTGGCATCAGTTTTTCATTCAGGCGTCCCCTCCCCCGTAAAATCAGCCTCTGAGGTAGAGGCTGCATTACATCGCTGAAGAGTAAACAATATGGCGCAAAAAAGCAAGTAATCCCGGGTCCCAAATCCATCGACGGAAACCAGCCCTGCGTGTTAGGCTAAATGGGTTGCGAGTTCCGCTTTGAATCCGGACAAGCGGTTTAAACACGTATCAGACTTCGGGCCCTGTGCAACGGATGTTCGTGAACCCCGCCAGGTCCGGAAGGAAGCAACGGTAGCGAGCCGCTCCGTGTGCCGCAGGTCAGCCCGAAGTCTGACCAGATTTCATCGCCGGGGAGCGGGGGCCGATTGGAGGGTCCGGTCATGCATCATCCGCCCCAAATCCCTGAAACTGTTCTCCTGTTGCTATGTCTTATCAGGTCATCGCCCGCAAATACAGACCGCAGTTTTTTGATGACGTTGCCGGCCAGCGGCTGATCACGGACACGCTGAAGAATGCCGTCGTCAAGGGGCGCGTCGCGCACGGATACATCTTTTCCGGTGCGAGGGGAGTGGGCAAGACCACCACGGCGCGCATTCTGGCAAAGTCGCTGAACTGCGCCCAGGGGCCGACCGTGACTCCCTGCGGCGAATGCCCGTCGTGTGTTGAAATTGCCCAGGGAAATTCGGTGGATGTTTTTGAAATCGACGCCGCCTCGAACCGCGGGATTGATGAAATCCGCCAACTTCGTGAAACCGTCCGCTACCTTCCGGCTCGAGA
The DNA here is from genome assembly GCA_035652895.1 of Terriglobia bacterium. Taxonomy (GTDB): domain Bacteria; phylum Acidobacteriota; class Terriglobia; order UBA7540; family UBA7540; genus SCRD01. Next base: position 213,031 of record DASRCX010000022.1, on the reverse strand, counting down.
CCTCTACAGGATTTTCATCATCGACGAAGCACACATGCTGACAACGGAGGCCTTCAACGCGCTGCTGAAAACGCTGGAAGAGCCTCCGCCGCGGTCGCTTTTCGTACTCTGCACCACAGAGCCGCACAAGCTTCCGACCACGATTCAATCGCGCTGCCAGCACTTTTCATTTCGCCTGCTGGATTATTCGGAAATCTACAGCCGTCTGGAGTGGGTGGCAAAGCAGGAACAGATAGCCGCAGACGAAGGCGCCCTGAGTGCAATCGCCGAAGCGGCGGAGGGAAGCCTTCGCGACGCTCTTTCGCTGCTTGACCAGGCCATTGCATCGAGCGCGGAACGGCTGGAAGAAGCGCACGTCCGGCAGTTGCTGGGCGTGGTGCCCGTCCAGGTGCTCACAGAACTCCTGGAAGCAATCGGCGCCGGCAACACCGGCAAAGTCCTCGAAACGGTTGAGCGCGTCGCTGCGGAAGGATATGAGCTCAATCATTTTTGCAGCGAGTTTACTCGCTATATCCGCAATCTGGCGGTTGCCAAGAGCTGCGGCGCGGAAAGCCCCCTGCTGCAACTGCCCTCCAATGAACGGGCGGTGATGGCCAGGCTGCGCGAGCAGTTCAGCGAAGAAGACATTGCCCGCTTCTTCCAGATCGTTGTTCGCACAGAGAACGAAATGCGCTATGCGCTGAACCCCCGCTTCCAACTTGAGCTTGGGCTGATCAAGATGGCGCATGCGGCCAGGCTGGCGCCACTGGAGAGCCTGCTGGCCGAATTGAGCGGCGCCCGCGCGACGGTGGTGGCCAAGTCCGAGCCGGGACGTCCCGGAGGGTTGTCACCCTCTGCACCCGCTGCCGGGAAGAAACCCGAATACGCTCCTCGATCAGCGCCGCCCGCGAATGTTCCCGAGCGGCAGCCTGAAAGGCCTCGAAATCCAGAGAAAACTTTCGAGCGACAGTCCATACCGCAGCCAAGACCTGTCAGCTCTGCGCCGCCACCCTCCCAACCGCTCCCTGAAGCTCTTGGTGATCCGCGGTTGAGCAAAATCAAAAGTCTTGCCTTTGGCCAGTCCAAGCTGCTGAGCAGTTGCCTTGAGCCCGTATCGGGCTGGCGATTTGAAAACGGCGAGGTAAAGTTCATTTTTCCCAAAAGCGACTCATGGGCGGTCAGTTTCCTCAGCGCGCGCGAACAGCAGGAAAGGCTTGAGGCCCTTTGTGCGGAGGTGCTCGGGCAACCGGTCAGAATTTGTGTTACACTCGATAGCGAGGAGAGGATGGGGCCCAGGACACGACGAAGCGTCCGCGAGCGGGCGGAGAGTGATGAAGGGGTAGAGGCACTCGTTAAGAAATTTCGATGCACCCTGGTTGACGTGATTGATTTGAGCCGGGAGTGAGCCATGAAAAATCTTCAACAAGTACAACAAATGCTCAAACAGGTCCAGCAATTCCAGGAGCAGCTTCAGAAGCAACTGGATGACCTGGTGGTGGAATCGTCCACAGGCGGCGGCATGGTGACCGTCAAGATGAACGGACAAAAACATCTGGTTTCCGTCCACATTGATCCGGAGGTCTATAAATCCGGAGATATTGAGATGCTGCAGGACCTCTTGCTGGCCGCCGTCAATGAGGCCTCCCGGAAAATTGACGAGCAGGTTGCCAGCCAGATGGGTTCACTGGCCGGCGGACTCAATCTGCCGGGATTCGGTTTCTAGACTGCTCCTTCCGCATTGCAATTCAGGACTTCCACTGAATGAGCGAATACGCTGCGCCGCTTGCGCGCCTGATCGATGAATTGAAGCGCCTGCCGGGCATTGGGCAGAAGTCCGCCCAGCGCATTGCTTTCCATCTGGAGCGCGCGCCGCGCGAGGACGTTCAGCGTCTGGCGGAGGCCCTGCTCGACGCCAAGGACAAGGTCCGCCTTTGCAGCATCTGCAATAACCTCACCGAATCAGACCCCTGCGAGTTCTGCACGGACCCCAGGCGCGATCCGGAAACCATCTGTGTTGTCGAGACCCCTTACAACGTCGTTTCGGTGGAAAAGGCACACGAGTTCCGCGGCCGCTATCATGTGCTTCACGGCGCGCTCTCTCCCCTGCAGGGAATTGGCCCCGAGCAGTTGAAACTGAAGAACTTGATTGACCGCCTGAAGGATGGCACAGTGCGCGAACTGATTATCGCCACGAGCCCCACCGTCGAAGGTGAAGCTACTGCTGTTTATCTGGCCAAGCTGGTCAAGCCGCTTGGCGTCAAGGTCACGCGGATTGCCATGGGAATTCCGGTGGGATCAGACCTTGAGTTCGCGGATGAAGTCACCATGGTCCGCGCCCTTGAAGGCCGTCGCGAGATGTAGCCGCCCCGCCTATTTCAGACTTTCCATTACTTCGTCAAGCACTGCTCTGGGCGGGCGCACGCGCGACTCAGGCAGAGTGGCCAGAGGCTCATCGACAATGTTAAGAATATCAATGAAGTTTGGCTGCTTCGTGTCCAGGTAAAACAGGCCCGTCACGATCTCGCCTTTATCGTGGGCTTCGGTCAACACTCGCAGCGCTTCCGTCTTGTTCGTCGGATCATAATCCGAACTCAGCTTTTTCAGGAGCAGGCGCGAACCGTCGTGCAGGGTGATTTCGGTGGTTGTTCCGGGATCGTAGTCCGCCGTGATGTCCTCAAAAAACGGGATGTAGCTCACCTCTTCGAGCGGCGCGTCGTGGTCGCGGACATAGCTGTAGCTCTTGGTTGATCCCACGTGGTCATTGAAAGTGACGCAGGGAGAGATCACGTCCAGCACCACCGTCCCGTGATGGCCCAGCGCACCTTCCAGCAGAGCCAGCAACTGCTTCTTGTCGCCGGAAAACGAGCGGCCTACATAAGTGGCGCCCAGCAGGATGGCAAGCGCACAGGTGTCGATGGGCGGCAGGTCGTTGACAACCCCGTTCTTCAGTTTGGAGCCAACGTCCGCAGTCGCCGAAAACTGGCCTTTGGTCAGACCATAAACGCCGTTGTCTTCGATGATGTAAATCATCGGCAGGTTCCGCCGCATGAGATGCACAAACTGGCCGATCCCGATCGAAGCCGTGTCGCCGTCGCCGCTCACGCCGATGGCAATCAGATTTCGATTGGCAAGCATCGTGCCGGTGGCCACCGAGGGCATGCGTCCGTGGACGGAATTAAATCCGTGCGAACTCGAAAGAAAATAGGCCGGGCTTTTGGAAGAGCACCCGATGCCTGAAAGCTTGGCCACCCGGTGCGGCTCGATGCCGACCTCATAGCACGCTTCGATGATGCGCTCGGAGATTGCATTGTGACCGCAGCCCGCACAAAGGGTGCTTTTGTTGCCTTTATAGTCGGAAAGTCCCAGGCCGATTCGGTTCAATTTTTGCGGCGGGGACGGGGGAACGGCGGTGGTTGACATCTTACTTCTTGCCCTCCTGGGAAACAATCTCGTCCGTTACGCTTCTGGCATCGATCGGAATTCCCTTGTAGTGCCGGATGCTGCGGAGTTTCGGTATGTCCTCCGCATCAGCCTCGATTCGCAGCAACTCATACATCTGGCCGTCGCGGTTCTGCTCTACTACGTAAATCCGCTGGTGCCGGCGGATGAAGTCGAAGACCTGTTCCGAAAAGGGGAACGCCCGGATGCGGCAGTAGCTGACCGGAAGATCGTATTCCTGCCTCAACTGGTCAAGTGATTCCACAATGGCCCAGTGCGTCGAGCCATAGGCGATGATGCCAATTTCCGCGCCGTCTGTTTCCTGAAGGACCGGAGCGGGGACCCGCTTGCGTGCCGTTTCGAATTTCCTGGCGAGCCGGTCCATGTTGTTGACGTAATCTTCCGGCCTCTCGCTGTAAATGGCCCGCTCATTATGTCCGCTGCCGCGTGCGAAATATGCTGCTTTGGGATGTTTTGTACCGGGCAGGGTGCGGTATCCGATGCCGTCGCCGTCCACGTCCCGGTAACGCGCAAACCCACCCAGCCGGTCGAGGTCTTCCGCACTCAGCACCTTGCCGCGATTCATGGGTTTGTCCGGATAAGGGAATGGATCGGACATCCAGTTATTCATGCCCAGGTCAAGGTCGCTCATCACGAAGACAGGAGTCTGAAACTCTTCTGCAATATCGAAGGCCTCAATACCCATGGTGAAGCATTCTTCCACCGAGCCGGGGATAAGCAGTATGTGTTTCGTGTCACCATGCGAAAGGAAAGCATTCTTAAGAATATCGCCCTGCTGCGTGCGGGTCGGAAGCCCCGTGGAAGGGCCTGTGCGCTGAACATCAAAAATGACCGCCGGAATTTCCACGTAATATCCGAGGCCGCTAATCTCCGCCATCAGGGAGATGCCGGGACCGGAAGTGGCCGTCATAGCGCGGGCGCCCGCCCATCCGGCTCCCATCACCATGCCAATGGCCGCCAGTTCGTCCTCGGCCTGCACAATTGCGAATGTGGCCTTACCGGTTTCGGGGTCCATTCGGTATCGCTTCATGTAGGCCATCAGGGACTCGGCCAGTGAAGAGGAAGGGGTGATCGGATACCACGTGCAGACCGTCACGCCGGCAAACATCGCCCCAAGAGCGGCGGCCGAGTTTCCGTCGATGATGATCTTCCCTCGGGTCGCGTCCATCCGCTCGAGGTAGAACCGGCCTCGCTTGGGAAGGTTTTTTTCGGTATATTCGTAACCCGCCTGTGCGGCATTGAAATTAAGGTCCACGGCGCTCGGCTTCTTTCGGAACTGCTGCTTCAGCGCCTCGCGGACCTCTTCCATGGGAATGCCCAGCAATTTGGCCAGCACCCCAACGTAAATCATATTGCGGACGAGCTTTCGCAATTTCGCGTTGGGGCAGACGGGAGCCACCAGCGTGTCAAACGGCACCGGATAGAAAATCACATCATCACGCAGCCGATGGAGATTCAGCCGTTCGTCATAGACGACGCTTGAGCCCGGCCCGAGTGACATGACATCCTCCTCGGCTGTTTCGGGGTTCATTGCCACGAGGAAGTCAATTTCCTTGCGGCGGGCAACATAACCATATTTGCAGGCGCGGATCGTGTACCACGTGGGCAGCCCGGCAATATTCGATGGAAACAGGTTCTTGCCGGAGACCGGAATGCCCATCCGGAAGATAGCGCGCAATAAAACATTGTTGGCGCTCTGACTGCCGGACCCGTTCACGGTAGCCACTTGAATACTGAGATCGTTAACAACCTTCTCCAGCCTGGACGCGGCTTCTGTCTCTTTAATTGCAATGTCAGTAGTTCCCATCGGAATTCCTCGAAAGACGTAGCTAAATTAATAATAAACCTTACTTCGGTCTGCCTTCTACGACCTAAGTCGGTTCATCGGCAACGCTCGCACTTTGCGTTGAGCTTTTCCAAGAGGGCTGGGGATGCACGGCGTCGAATCGTGGTGGGTCCTCTACCTGACTTCCGTCCGGCTCTCTCGGCCGACGCGCAGCAGATCAATGACTTTCAAAGCTATAATAACACAAATGCGCAGGGAGTAAACCCTATCCCCCCGACTGTCATCAACAGCAATCGAAAATCCGCGTTCATCAATAGTGGTATTGGAACGGCAAACTTTTTCCATCACGGCTGTCTCGGGCGCCCTCCACGCATCCCGCAAACCCATATACTTCACCGCCTGAAGGTGCTAGATTATGTCCACGGGGTAATCATCAAAAGGGCCTGACGGTTCGCATTTTGTCCTGAAGGAATTTTAATTTGCACAAGCCCTGTTGCGAAATTCGTCCGATCTCCACTTGGCGTTCACTGGGTCTCTCACAGGTTCCGCCCGGAGAGAAATCCTCATTGGCGCAAGGGTGCCTTTGCATGGTTGGGAACAGCTTACAGGAAGATTGAGAAGAGGCAGGCAAAGGAAGTAAAGCCACACGAACCGCGGGTTAACGAAACCCTTGGCAGCGAAGTCTGATCTGTTCAAGGAGCAACGACCATGTCGCACAGCGATGACCTCGGGGCATATGCCTTCCTGGGATTTTGCGTAGGCCTTTACACTTTTTATAAAGGGTTCCGCCAGTTCCGCAATTACCTCCTGATCGCCGATACGCCTGAAATCCCGATCCGCAGCATTCCGATGGGCTTCGTGCAGATTCACGGCAAAGCTCAGGGTGAGAAGACCGTTCAATCCCCACTCACCCACACGCCCTGTTTTCTTTACAAGGTGAACATTGAACGCTGGAAAACTGAATCGGACGGTCACGGCGGACACTGGGACCATCATCGAACTGACGTGGACGGCGTAAGCTTCTATCTCACGGATGCAAGTGGAAAAGTCCTGGTTGACGCTCGCGGCGCGGAACTCGATCTGCCCCAGTCCGCCCGCTGTGAAATCGCCTCGGGTGCAACCAGGCCCACAGGTGTTGCCGCCACGCAGGAGGATTTGCTGAAATACGTCAGCCAGGCGGATGCGCACTGGGCCGGAGGATTGTTTGAGCGCGGTCTGAAGGCTGTTGGCCCGCTTCAGGACTCCGCGAAGGAACAGAAGCGGCAGTCGCTGATGGAAGTTTTCCAGCACACACCGGGCAGCACCGAGTTCGTGAGCGGAATGATGACCATGATGGCTCCTATGATCAAAAGCCGCCTTGAATCGATGGGGCCGCAATCAGACCCCCGGCATGAGGAGGCGCGGCAGGCCGTGCTCCAGGCCCTCCAGCATCCCCCCGGCAGTCCGGAATTCCTGGAAGGCGTGCGGCGGGCAGAACAATTGGCAGGCCAACCGGACGGGGCCAGGCATTTCGAGGCATTCACCCGTGTGCTGGCGGGCAATGCAGGAGCAGCCTCTGATTTCTTCAGCGCCGCAAGCGGACGTTACCGTTTAACGGAATATTGCCTGGTTCCCGGCGGGACTTATGACATCAGCGGGACCTGCGTAGAGAACCCGCATCCGGTGGATGTAAGCGACCGGAACATGATCGTCAAGGGAGCCGCCGAAAAAGAATTTCTGATTTCCAGCAAGCCGGAGAAGGAACTCGAAAGCAGCCTCCGCAAGCGTGCTGCTTTGATGGTGTTCGGCGGTGCTGCGCTTTCAGTTATCTGCATGGCTATTTTGCTGGCCAAGCTCGGATTGTTATGAACTCGCCTGGGTGGACGCACTTGCGCGCCAGCGGGCGTCCAAGTCGCCGCTTGCTCGACTGCTCACAAAGACGGCATAAAATCTTACTTCGGTCAAGGCCGCGGACCAGGCGACTATCAACCAGAGCGGTATGGCTGCCGTCCGCGGTCCGGATGTGCGCGTAGGTGTAACTCCGGTTCCAGTTCAAATCGACGCCAATGGGGAGGGGCACGCCTTCCATCCGCACGCCGCGAATGACGATGTCATAGATTGAACCTCCGCGCGTTTTTGCCGACTTGAGATGAATTCCTCGCGGAACGGGTTTCAGCACCGTCAGACGCTCAACCTTGACATCGCAGATGCCGCCGGAGGCTTCACTCCAGATGGTGAAACCCGCCGACGCATCGCAGACAATGCAATCCCGGACATTTTCGGTCGGTTTGTTCACGCGCAAGCCGTCGGCGCCGCGCCCGGTTTTGAGGCAGATCGCGTCATCGTTGTCGGAAATATCGCAATGTTCAACGAGCACCTGTGAAAACGAGTCGATATCGATGCCGTCGGTGCTGGGGCCGCGCCTGCCGAATCCTGTCCGCAAGACTTCGACATGCGAAACAAGACCGGAACACGCGCGGACACGCAGCCGATGAGCCGCTTGAATTCGACTGCCATCGAAGTGTAGGTTAAATAGGCAGTTAATCTTGCAGCGGGAGTTTCAATGCTCGACTTAGGCTTTGTTCGCAGTAATCTCGAACTGGTTCGCCAAAAGATGCGCGACCGCGGCATGGCAGGTATTCTTGGAGATTTTGAGTCCCTTGATGCCGAGCGACGCAGGCTGCTTTCTGAGGCTGAGGCACTGAAGGCGCGGCGGAACAGCGTTTCCGACCAGATTGCCGCGTTAAAAAAGCAGAAACAGGATGCCTCAGCCCTCATCGCGGAGATGAAGCAGGTCAGCCAGACCATCCAGCAGCTTGACGAACAGGCCAAAGCCGCCGACGAGAAGCTGCGCGACCTGCTGCGTCGCGTGCCGAATGTTCCTCACGATTCAGTCCCTGTGGGGCGGGGCTCCGAGGATAACAAGGAAATCCGGCGCTGGGGTGAACCGCGCAAGTTTGACTTTGAACCAAAAGCGCACTGGGACCTTGGCCCCGAACTGGGCATCCTCGATTTCGAACGTGCCGCAAAGATCGCCGGGGCGCGCTTTGCCGTGTATTACGGCATCGGCGCGAAACTGGAGCGTGCCCTGGCCCAATTCATGCTGGACCTTCATACGCGCGAGCACGGGTACACCGAGGTCTTCCCACCCTTCATGGTGAATTCGGACAGCATGTTCGGCACGGGGCAACTGCCAAAATTTGCCGAAGACCTGTTCAAGCTGGAAGGCACAGACTACTGGCTGATTCCGACCGCCGAAGTGCCCGTCACCAACCTTTTCCGCAATGAAGTGCTGGAAGCGGAGAGCCTTCCAGTGAAACTGTGTGCGTGGACGGCATGCTTCCGCAGCGAAGCCGGTTCGTACGGCAAGGACACGCGCGGGATCATTCGCCAGCACCAATTCCAGAAAGTGGAACTGGTAAAGTTTTCCCTGCCGGAAAATTCCTATGATGAGCTCGAATCCCTGACCCGCGACGCGGAAGAGGTCCTTCAGCGGCTGGGCTTGCCATACCGCGTCGTGGTCCTCTCGACAGGCGATTTGGGATTCAGTTCAGCCAAGACCTACGATCTGGAAGTCTGGCTTCCCTCAAGCCGGGAATATAAGGAAATCTCCTCCTGCTCGAATTTTGAAGCGTTCCAGGCGCGGCGCGCCAACCTGCGTTTCCGGCGGGGAAAGGCGGGAAAGACCGAACTGCTTCATACCCTGAATGGAAGCGGTCTGGCTGTCGGCCGCACCTGGCTGGCCCTCCTGGAAAACTATCAGCAGGAGGATGGTTCCATTATCGTGCCTGAAGCGTTGCGCCCTTATCTGGACGGGCTCGAACGCATTACCCGTCAGCAGTTGGTTTAGTCAACGGAGAGCTTCCACGTTCAGGAAAAGTCAGGCGGGAATGGGGCTGCACTCATTTCCTCCGCACAGGCTCCGGCATGTACTTGTGGAACTCGCCCGGTTCGTGTTCGTGTTCAAACTGGATGGTACAGTGGGTTATCCCGAATTGGTTTGCCAGCGTTTTCCGGATCTCATGGGCAATCATCTCGCTCTCGGAAGTCGTCATGTCCAGAATATGAACATGGCAGGACATGGCATGAGATTCCGACCCCAGACTCCAGACGTGAACGTCATGCACCTCGCGGACCCCTGGAACACTCAGGACCGCGTTCGCGATTTTTTCGAGGCTCATACCCTTGGGCAGGCTTTCAAGCAGGATATTCGCAGAATCCACAATGATGCCAACGGCTCCCCAAACGATCATTCCAGCAATGAGAAAGGCCAGCAACGGATCGATGAGCGTCTGGCCCGTATATCGGATCAGGACTGCTCCGGCAATGATCGCCAGGTTTGATAAGGCATCGCCGAGATTGTGGATAAAAACCGCGCGGATGTTCAGATCGTGCGCCTCGCGGGCCAGGCCAATCGTAATGCTTCCATTGATGATAAGCGCCGCAACACCGACGATCAGCATCTTGCCGGCGGCAACATGCTCCGGCTCGACAATGCGTTCGTACCCTTCGAAGCAGATGAAAACCGCAACAGCGATTAGAATCAACCCATTGACAAATGCTGCCAACACGCCGGCGCGCTGGTAGCCGTAAGTCTTGCGATGATCCGGAGGCTTTTGCTCAAAATAGAGCGCAACCCAGGAAAAAATAAGAGTAGGAACGTCCGTCAGGTTGTGCCAGCCGTCACTGATCAAGGCCAGGCTATGAGCGAGGTGACCCACGATAAACTCGGTTGCTACAAGGCCGAGAGTAACAATCACTGCGGCTTTTACGACCCCGCCGCGTGATGCTTCGTGCTTATGAATGTGCATCTTTCTGCCTCGTCTGTGATTCTATTCCAGCAAAACAAGGCCCGCAACGGACGGTTGCAGGTTACGAACGTTAACGATCAAGGTCCTCCAAAGCTCTTTCTTCACCGTATGCGCTGCCGGGCGACTTCCTGCAATCATTGCGACTGATCAGGAAACCATTTTCCCGTTTGTCTCTTCCAACTTGCTGGCGCACGTGAACGCCATTTTCGGACGGACCGGATTCACCTTTAGATTTGAGCCCTCGCCAAGTCTGAAGGGAATATCGGACAGGAGGCGCGCGGGCTGGGGAAATTAAAGCGCTCCGGCGACCGGGTCGAGCGACCTGTCGGAGGTCCCGAACAATTTTTCTATCGGCGCGCAAGAAATATTATAATTTTGAAGAGTGGGCGGAACCCTGCTCGAACCTCAGGAGACGGTGAAGAGGGTGCGAACCAAAGCTTCCAAGATGGTCCATGTCACGCGCCGCCGCAGCTTAATGCTTGTCATTCCTTCCGCTCTACTTTCGTTGGTCCTGATGGTAATTGTTGTTTCCGGGGCGATGGCGGCTTCAACCCGGCAAAACACTTCGCAAACCGACGGCCCCAAGTCTTCAGCCGCTGGGAACGATCCTGCGGGCGTCCCCTCATCCGGCAAAAGTGCCAATGACACCAATAACAACATCAAGGTGCGCGTGGAAGTGGTCAACGTGCCGGTGACCGTATTGGACAGACGGGGCATGCCGGTGATCGACCTGACGAAGGAAGATTTCAAGGTGTACGAGGATGGCAAGCCGCAGAGCATCCGGTATTTCAGCAGCGAAACGATGCCGCCTCTGCGCATAGGTTTGCTGGTGGACACCAGCAACAGCGCGCGCTTCGTCCTCAAGTTCGAAAAGGACGCCGCCTCTGAATTTGCCTACACGATGCTCAGGGGGCTCAATAGTCGAAATCAGATTTTCCTTGAAACGTTTGATGAAGGCAGTTCGATTGTTCAGGATTTCACTAACAATCCCGACACCATCAACGAAAAACTTCGAGATCTGAAAGCAGGCGGAGGCAAGGCCGTTTACGATGCCATCTACGAAGCCTGCCAACATGAAATCATGAAGGCAGGACCCCGCGAGCAAACGCGAAGAGTGCTGGTCCTTATCAGCGACGGTATCGATGTCCAGAGCAAGCACTCGCTGGATGAGGCCATTTCCATGGCCCACAGAGCCGAAACGGCCATTTACACGATTGGTAACACGCCTTACGGTTTTGCAAATCCGGGTGAAAAATACCTGGAACAACTGGCGGATGATACGGGCGGGGACGCGTTCTTCCCTGAGCGCAAAACGCCGGGCACGGACTACCTGACGGGCTACCTCGCACACGGCCAATTCGATTCCCTCGAACAAAATAAAGGACTGGGCGCCGAGACTGGAATTTATACGGCCGAGAAGATGATTGCCCTGGCCGATTCGCTCGAATCGATCAGGCGACAACTCACGAACCAATATCTGATCGGCTACACACCAACAGACAGCAATCTGGACGGAACCTATCGCAAGATCCGCGTAGTTGCCCAGCGCAAAGGAGTTATCCTCCGCTATAAGCCAGGGTATTTCGCCACGGGTGACCAGTAATCTCCTCTTTGAAATTCGTTCCCTCGTTTTTGTTGTGTTCAGGGCCAACCTGCCCGATAATTAGAAACTTATAATCTTCGTATGCTTGTCCTTCTCGTGATCCGGACGTGTGCAACAAGCACGCAACCATCGCGGTCCCGAGAGGGGCGTGGAGTGCTGCGATAATAGCGCAAACAGTTTGATCGCTATGGAAGCTGTGGTTCTGGCAGGTGGGCAGGGCACAAGATTACGACAGATAGTACCAGGCCTTCCCAAGAGCCTGGCCCCCATCGGCACGCAGCCTTTTCTGAACTACCTGCTCGGGTGGCTGCGCGCGCAGCAAATCACAGAGGTCATCCTGGCGGTGGGGCACCGTAGAAAGGCAATCGTTGACTACTACGCGCGCCATAGCCCTGGCGGTATGCGTCTGGCGTACTCGGTGGAATACTCGCCGCTCGGAACGGCTGGGGCCCTCAGGAATGTGCGTTCCTTATTAAGCGGTGAAGAATTTCTGGTGCTGAATGGGGACTCGATCTTCGATGTGGATTTAAGGGAAATGTACTCATTCCACCGCAGGCAGAAGTCATTGGCCACACTGGCGCTGGCCAGCCTCCCGAAATCCGAACGATACGGAACGGTCGCACTCAACGGGCACAATCGGATTAAGGCCTTTCTTGAAAAGCCGGCAGGAATGTCCAGTGTAAATGATGGATCCAGCACCCGGCGTTGGATCAGCGGAGGCGTTTACATCATGACGCAATCGGTTCTCCGCGAAATTCCCGAAAATCAGAAAGTGTCTCTCGAGAAGGACGTCTTCCCCAAGCTGATCGGCAACCGTTTTTACGGGTTCCGATGGGATGGCTACTTCATTGACATCGGCGTGCCGGAAGACTATCGGCGGGCGCAGGATGAATTGCCGGCGAGGTTCACGCCATGCTGATTCGAGCCAAGGTCCCGCTGCGGGTCAGCTTTGCCGGCGGCGGCACCGACGTCAAGCAATTTCTTGAACGGGAGGGAGGATGTGTCCTGAATGCCACCGTGGGGAGGTACGTGTGGGGTACGCTTCGCAGCCGTCAGGACGGGCAGATCAATATCGAATCGGCTGACCTCGGATACATCGTCAACTACGACACCCAAACCGACCCGGTCTATGACGGCAAGCTCGACCTGGTCAAGGCGGCGATCAAGAGTCTCGGTGGAAGCAACTCAACCGGCTTTGACCTGTTCCTTCACAGTGAGGCACCTCCCGGCTCTGGTCTGGGCTCATCCTCAACATTGATGGTGTGTCTCGTAGGTCTCATGAAGGAATTCCTGAACCTGCCAATGACGGATTATGAGATGGCACAGGCCGCATACCGGATTGAGCGGGAGGAACTGCAAATCAAAGGAGGTTTGCAGGACCAGTACGCCGCCACTTTCGGCGGGTTCAACTTTATGGAATTCGAAAAGGACCGCGTGATCGTCAATCCTCTCAGGGTCCGGCAGGAAATCATTAACGAACTGGAGCACAACCTTCTGCTCTGTTACACGGGCGTTACGCGCATGTCCGACGGCATCATCCGGGACCAGGTGGGCCGGTACGAGCAACGCGTCGAGGAAACACTTGATGGTCTGCGGCGGCAGAAAGAGTTGGCGGTGGAAATGAAGAACGCGCTACTCCAGCGGCGGCTGAACGATTTTGGATATTTCATGCACGAAGCCTGGGAATCCAAAAAGAAACTTTCACCCAAGATCAGCAACCCAAGGATCGACGAAATGTATGCGCTGGCACGTCAGGCCGGCGCAATCGGCGGAAAGATTACGGGCGCCGGCGGCGGGGGTTACATGCTTTTTTATTGCTTGTCTGAGCGCAAGCATCGCGTGGCCGAAGCCGTGAAAAAAATGGGAGGAATTCCCACCGCCTTCGCCTTTGAGTTCCACGGGCTTCAGAGTTGGAAGGTGGACGACAACTCAGCCCCGGTTTAACGGGCTGACGAGAGCCTGCTGTGAATAAAAGGACGATGGGAATAGCGGCAAAGGCAAATCGGGCCGTTTTCCTGGACCGCGACGGCGTCATCAATCGCAAGGCCCCTGAAGGCAAGTACATCACGGCCTGGGAAGAGGTTGAATTCCTTCCCGGCGTGGGAGACGCATTGCGGGACCTGAAACAGAGTGGTTTTCTGCTCATTATCGTGACGAACCAGAGCGCAGTTTCCAGGGACGAACTTAGCGTTGATGCCCTTGAATCGATCCACAGGAAGATGTTGCTTCACTTGGCCGGACAAGGCGCCGCGGTTGACGCTATCTATTACTGCCCGCACGACCGGAACGCAAACTGCCAGTGTCGGAAGCCCATGCCGAATATGCTCGTACAGGCCGCTGAAGAACATGGAATAGATCTCTCGCAATCCTGGATGGTCGGAGATGCAGCAACGGATATTCAGGCGGGACGTGCGGCCGGCTGTCGAACGATTTCCTTGTCGCCGCCTGGCTCTGACGGGATGCTTTCCCCAGCACCAGACTTCAAAGCTCATTCCCTTCAAGAGGCGGCACGATGGATTCTGAGTTTCTCGTCGGGTCAGCAATGAACAGCCGACACGATAACCCGCCGAACTTTGTTTTGCAGTGCGCCCTGGGCAGTCCCAATAAATAGTCCGGTTTACATGCGAATCGCCTATCTGACAGCCAGGTACCCATTCCCGCCCATTGGGGGCGATAGGATGCGCGTTTACTATACCTTGCGGCATCTTTTGCGAAATCACGACGTCACTCTGTACACGTTCAGCTCAAAGATGGCGAAAGTGCAGGGCCGCGGAGCTGATTTCCAGAATCTTCAGGAAAAAATCTTCCCGATGAGAAAGGCCTCCTACACATGGAATGCCGTTAGAGGTTTCTTCTCCCACTCTCCCTTGCAAGTTGAACTCTACAAAAGTCAAAGTCTGCGCCAGACGCTTGATACGGACATTCGCCGAGGGGCCTTTGACCTGTTATTTGTCCACCTGATCAGAATGGCTGAATATGCCCGTCCTTATAGCCATATTCCCCGCATTCTTGATATGGCAGATTCAATTTCTCTCCATTACGCAAGAATGGACAGGATTCGGTGGAACCCGCGGTCTGTGGGCGCTTGGCTGGACCGGGACCGGGTCGGCCGCTATGAATCCAACGTGCCCAAATGGTTCGACAATGTCCTGCTTCACACGGAGGAAGACATCGAGTGGGTCCGGAAACAGTCTGGGGCGGCGAATCTTACCCTGTCTCCAATGGGGGTTGATTTGGACGAGTTCGCGTTCCGGGAAACGAGGTACATCCCATCTCGAATAATTTACTGCGGCAAGCTTGATTACCTCCCGAATACCGACGCCGCCGTTTATTTTGCAAAGCGCATTTTTCCGTATGTCCGGCGTCTGGTTCCAAACGCTCAGTTCATTGTGGCTGGGTTTAATCCGCCGCGATGTTTGCGAACCCTGGCTGAAACTCCTGGAATCGAAGTCCAGGCCAATTTGCCCGACGTACGCCCCATAATCTCAAGCGCGGCCGTCAGCGTGGCCCCGATTCGGTTTGGCGCAGGGATCCAGAACAAAATACTTCAGTCCCTAGCCCTTGGGGTCCCGGTAGTAGCCAGCCCGCTGGCGGCAGGACCCTTTAATCAAAATGGGACATCGCCCGTTCTGGTGGCAGCGTCTCCGGAAAAATTCGCCGGTCTGGTTGTTCGCGTCCTTCAAGACCACGAGTATCGCATGCATTTGGCGCGCAAGGGGCGTGAACTTATCGAAACGACTTACGGATGGGACCGGGTCTTTGGGTCTTTGGACAGAATAATTGAAGGGCACATGAAAGTCGCTGCGAAACTGTCGAGAGGGAACCTGTTCGTTTAGCGCCTGTGCCGGCATAACGCTCGGAGACTTGACGTATCAAAGCCATTGACCGTTGTAATTGCACAGCGGCCCTCACTTCGATGCTAAAACGGCAAATACGCAACACGCAGTTGATGCTCTGGACAAGCGATACGATCATGATCCTCATCGCTGTTCAGGTCGCCATCCTGCTGAGCACGGGAAAATACTACTGGCTGACCCGAGGCTTCAAGAGCATTGCAGTCGGTTATTGTTTCTTTGTGACGCTTCTCTTTTACATCACGGACCTTTACAATTTGCGCCGCGACCAGCACAGTGATGAAACCGCGAGCCTGGTAATCCTGGATGTGGCGATAGGCGCGGCCTTTGTCACCTTGAGCTTTTATTTTTATCCCCGGTGGAGTTTTGACCGGACCTTCTTCCTTGCCCTTTTTCTCGCAACTCCCGGGCTTGTTATGGCGGGACGCCTGATCTGCTCGCACGTCCGCGGCGCTCTGGCCCGCCCCTCTACAGTCGCCGTCATCGGCGACGGACCTGCCGTGAATGAGTTAGAGTTAGTCGCCAGCCAGCACAAGCTGAACATTGCCAGGCTGCCCCTCTCAAAGAACGGTCAGGCGACGAAAA
Organism: Terriglobia bacterium; assembly: GCA_035652895.1. GTDB lineage: Bacteria > Acidobacteriota > Terriglobia > UBA7540 > UBA7540 > SCRD01. The sequence goes on along the minus strand of DASRCX010000022.1, from coordinate 196,975 downwards.
GCTGTCAAGACCAGCAAGATCATCCCCAGAACGGCGAGGGATTGCTTCAAAACGCGATAGCCCAATCGCGTCCGGATATTATCGTGTTGGGTCCTTCGGTTGACCTCGACCCCGTCACAGCCCAGTCGCTGATTGACGCAAGATTTGCCGGAGTTGCCGTTTTGGATTTCCCGACAACATACCAGATGCTCAGCGGAAAGCTGCCCCTGGATTACATGGACGGCCTGTGGTTCCTGAACGCGCAGGGGTTCCGGTTTTTTGAAAGCAATATTGCAGTGAGGGTCAAGCGGTTGCTCGATCTGGGCCTTGCTTTGGCCCTGCTCCTCGTGACAGCGCCCCTGACGCCCCTGATCGCCTTGGGCATCAAGCTGTCATCGAAAGGCCCCGTTTTTTATACCCAGGAAAGAGTCGGCCTGAAAGGGCAGGTCTTCAGGCTTTTCAAGTTCCGCACCATGTCCGTAGGCGCGGATGCCGCAGGACATTGGACGCAGAAGAACGACCCGCGCGTGTTTCCGTTCGGCCGCCTTTTGCGCTTAACAAGGCTTGACGAGCTCCCACAGCTTATCAACGTCCTGAAGGGCGACATGAGCTTTGTCGGCCCACGGCCCGAAAGCCTGGTCCTCGTCAAGCTGTATCGCAGCGCCATACCATACTACAACCTTCGCAGCGCTGTTCGGCCCGGTCTCACTGGATGGGCACAAATCAATTATCCCTATGGCTCTTCAGTGGAAGATGCCGTGGAAAAACTGAAATACGATCTGCATTACATTCAACATCTCTCACTGCTGTTTGATATTCAGATCGTGTTAAAAACTTTCCGGACGGTCCTGGGCCGCCTCGGAAGCCAATAAGTGAAAAAGCCCATGCCTTCTCTCTACCCGTGGCCGTTGGACAAAAACCGAAGGTAATCTTGCTAATTTTGAAGGTGGGCCGTAGGATTTTTCATTGGCTTTCCCGGATTGACGAATGCTGCATCCTGCCCATTCGGATCCATGCCGTGGCCTGTGCCGGAATTCAGGAACATTCCAGGGCGGGCCTTCTTTTTGGCTGGGCTGAGGGATACCAGGAAAAGCGTATGAAAGTTGTCATGCTCAACTGACGGAAGGCGGGCCCGGGAATAGATTACTCCTGATGACAAAAAAGCTCGAAATTGTGCTGGCTCTGATCTTCGTTGGCGCTTCGCTGGCTTTCGGCGGAGTGCAGCCTCTCGGATATTCGCTGGTTGAAATTCTTGTCTTTGTCGCGGTGATTCTTTTCCTGTGGGGGCAGAAACGCCGCGGCCGGATAGACCTTTCGCTGCCGGTGTGGCCGTTCATTTTTGTACTGTGGGTTGGCCTCCAGTTGCTTCCGCTGCCTCGCTCTTTTGTTGCGGGGGTTTCTCCGGCGCACCGCCTGACTTCTACATGGCTGGAAGCCGCCAACCACGCAGGAACATGGACGCCTCTCAGCATCTATCCCGACGCAACTTTGCTGGCACTCTTCAAGGTCCTTGCTTATCTCGGCGCGTTCGTCCTTGCAGCGCACATGTTTGACTCCGGCCGGCGAAAAAGCTATCTCATAACAGCCCTGATTCTTCTGGGCTGCTTTCAAGCGGGTTATGGGATCGTTCAGCATCTCTTAAACTGGAACAAAATCTTCTGGGTGACAAACCCTTACGATTTCTGGGTGGCGACGGGTACCTATTTCAACAGGAACCACTTTGCGGGATTAGTCGAACTCGCGTACCCGTTCACTTTTGCCCTGGCCTTTTATTGCTATGAGTTGCAGTCTGACCCGCGAGGGAACGGAAGTGTGGAGGGGCATGGACGCGGCAGCGAAAGTTCATGGGGAGCGCGGGTGGTCTTCTACTTGTTTCTGGCTGTCATAATGATCGTCAGCGTTGTCTTTTCATATTCCCGAGGCGGCATCCTCGCCGTATCGTTCACTCTGATGGCCATGGCGGTGCTGACGTTTCTTAAAGTCCGCCGAAAGAGTTGGGGATTAATCATCGCCGGCCTCGTCACTCTGGCCCTGGGTTTCAGCCTATGGATCGGAATTGGAGGCGTGCTGCACCGATTTGTGAATGTCAGCGCCGCGGAATACGCAGGAACTCTCAATCGCGCCATGATCTGGGAAGATACGCTGCACCTTCTTCGCGAAAACCTCATTTTGGGTACGGGCTTGGGTACTTACGGCGTGGCCCTGCGCCCGTTTCAAACTCACCTCGTCAATCTGTTTATCGATCATGCCCACAACGACTATCTCGAGTTTGCCTGCGAGACCGGACTGATCGGCTTCGCATTGCTCTCCCTGCCGGTGTTTTATCTTCTGATGCGAATGGTCATTTCCTTCCTTAGGGACCGGCGGCGGTACCGAAGCGCCATCCTGCTGGGTTGCATTGGAAGCACTCTTGGGCTGCTGATTCACAGCATTACTGACTTCAATTTGCAGGTCCCAGCGAACGCACTGATCTTCGCAATCATTTTAGGAATCGGTTACAAAGCGGCGTGCGTCGAACCCCGACGGGAAGCGCGGGAGCGGAATCGCGCTGCAAACTGAGGGGGTCCTGACGCCTTCCGAGGTCAGAACAATCGAAGCCGGAGGATGTCCCGGACGATATCCTCAGGCGAACGCCCTCCGGTCTCAATCCGGAACTCTGCCTGGAGGTAGTACGGAAGCCGCTGCTCGTAGAGCTTGATGAAGCTTTCGCGGTCACGAAAAAGAGGGCGATTATCCATCGTGGAGCATCGCTGCCACAGCTCTTCAATAGGGCAATCAAGCCAGATCGTGGCCCCGCGAGTTTGCCGGACAAGATCGAAATTCGGCTTTTGTACGAAGGTACCGCCTCCCAGGGCGATCACAGCAGGTTCCTTCTTGATAACCTCCACAAGCGCCGCGTGCTCGATCTGTCGGAAGAAAGGTTCACCGGCCTGCTCGAAAATCTGGCGTATGGTGGCCCCCTGACCAGCCTCAATAACGGTGTCCAGGTCAACAAACGGCCATCCCATTTGCTCTGCCAGAATCGTCCCGACAGACGATTTGCCCGCACCCATGAAACCGATCAGGTAAATCAGTTTTCGTCTGTGGTTGTTCATCCGCTTTGGGTTGGCTCCCCTCCCTGAATTATAGGTGGCCGCTTGCGGGCTGCGCAACTACCGGCCGTACCACGCTTCCCGAGGACTTCAACGGGCCGCTGGCGACGGAAGCCGGATCATGGCTAACTCGATTCTGGACCGTACTGCGGGTTTGAGAGTGACTCTGTGGAAAGCCTCTTTTCCGGGTCTACAAAGAGCCACGCGATGGCCCCAAGGAAGCAAAGGACTCCGGCAACTACGAACGAGGCCGTCCACCCCAAATGAAGTGCAATCACAGGAGTAAGCACCGCGGTGATTGCGCTGCCGGTCTGAGCGCCCATATTCATCAGGCCCGAAAGCGTGCCGGAAGAACTCCCGCCAAGGTCCGCCGAAACCGACCAATAGGAACTCTGGGCGATATAGAGCGAGCCCGCGCCGCCGGCCAGGATAATGCTCGCCGTCGTGGCACTGTGTGCGAGAGATCCCAGCCCTACAAAGACGGCCGCGCCCGCCAGCCCCAGCGTTCCCACTCCGCATCGACCCCACTTGCGGCCCCACCGGCGGGTGATGCCGTCACTTAAAATCCCTCCCCCCGCTGAGCATACGGACATGGCCACAAACGGCAGCATGGTGTAATAAGACCCTGTCTTCAGATTCAATCCACGCACTGTTGTCAGATAAATGAAGAACCAGGTGAAGAAAATATACGCGGTGTATCCGTAGCAAAAGTAACTGAGGGTGACACCCCAAACATCTTTGCTGCTGAAGAGCACGGACCACGGCAGCCGCGGAGTGCTTTCGCCGCCTGGGCTTCCGATGCCTTGCGCAATGAAATCAAGCTCGGCCTCGTTGACCCAGGGATGCTGGTCGGGCCTGTTTCGCGCGAGCCACAACCAAATAAGGCCGCCAACGATTCCCAGCAGCGCGCAGAAATGAAACGAGGCCCGCCAGCCGTAATGCTGCATGATAGTGGCAATGATCGGAGGCGTAAACGCCGCGCCGGCGCCGACTCCGGCAAAGATAATCCCGTTGGCAAGGCCCCGCTCAGCCGTCGGGATCCAGTTGGCAAGCCAGCGGTTCGAACTGGGGTACATCACGGATTCGCCAACACCCAGCAGAAATCGCACTGTCCAGAAAAAGACCAGCGCACTTGCGATACCCCCTGGGACGGAGGCCGTGAGGCTGGTAAAAGCGGCCCACCAGAGAGCGCCCAGCGTCAGCACCTTGCGCGGACCGAAACGGTCTGCCAGCCAGCCGCCCGGAATTTGGCAAAGCATGTAGCCTATTGTAAAGGCGCTGAACACCCAGCCCAGTTGTGGATTGCTGAGGTCAAATTCCTGGGCAATGTTATGACCGGCGATGGAAATATTCACGCGATCCAGATAGCTGATCGCACCGATCACGGCAATCCAGACAACCAGCAGCCATCGAAAACGGCTGGGACCGGCAGCGTCTTGTTTCATCCGCTCACCTCAAACAGTTCGACGCACCGCTCGCAACGTGCGGCGAGAGGCGTTTGCCGCAATGGCGCGGCAGACTGAATCCGCCGCCTGAAAACCGGCAAGAAAGGTGATGGCCGAATTGCTCAATCTGTCATCTGTTGCAGCGCCTGATGGTGCGAAACGAGCCTGGCGATGCCAAATCATAGGACGGGCTATTTTACGCCATACGATTGCGATCCTGTACACAAATCGAAGAGCGCATTCAATCCAGCATCCTGCAAGGTTGCCTTACCTTTTGCTTCTGCCCCAAGCGAATGGAATCCTGCAGATGCTTTCAACTGATCGTTCACAGAGGCTCGAAGAGAGACACCGGAAATTCAACGGGAAACAGAAACACAATAGACGAGGCCCCCAATAAGGCCGATGACACACAGCCTCACGGACGACCTGACCGAAGCTTTGGATGCCGGGCTAACGCCCGTCGGCAGGCTGCGGCCAAAGTCTCACAAGGAAAGATTTTATGAGAAGCACGGACCGTGCGAAAGAGGAATGATGCCGCGGCGTGCGTTAAAAAATCTGCTATCGCGCTCGTTCGATGATCCGTTCGAAGGCGTCGAGGAGAGCAACCTGCGCAGGATTTATTTTCTTCCTTGCCTCTGTCACAGTAAAAAAACCGGCTTTGTCAATTTCCGGAAATTCCTGAACTTTGCCGGAGCGCGGCGGCCATTCCATTCTAAATGTATTGCTCTTGATTGAAGCCGGATCGCAATCGCCCTCAAAGGCCCATGCCCGCACAATCTTGCCGCCTTTTTGCTTGATTTCCCCCAGAGAAACAAATTCGCCCTCAGGGTGAATGCCGGTCTCCTCTTCGAACTCGCGCCGGGCTGTTTCGAGAGGGTCCTCCCCGGGGCTGACCTCGCCCTTGGGCAGGCTCCAGGCCCCGCTGTCCTTATTTTTCCAGAAAGGGCCGCCTGGATGGACAAGCAGAATTTCCGCACGCCCGCTGCGAACGCGGTACAGCAACAGCCCTGCGCTCAGCTTTGGCATTCGCTTAGTATAACGTCAGCAATCGTGAGTGGGTATGAGCGGGACAAGTTTTCTTCTGAACAAAGAGCGCGAGACTATTGGGGGAGTCGTACTTCTACCGTTTTTCCTGCGCAAAGAGGGTTCTGCCGGGAAGTGGAATTGCCGCCTCAGGAGGTCCCACCGTGAGGGCAGACTTTAGGGCCCCGTCTCGAAATTTCAAGGTGAGACGGAGAGGTTGACGGTGGTCGTTCGCTGAATGCTGTTATTGCTTTGCATCGTCCCAACCAGGGTAATGGTATAGGTATTCGGCGGCGTCCCTGAAGTTACTGGAGTTGTATTGGGGCCATAATAATAGTCGTTGCAGGATGCGACCAGGGCCGAAAGAGAGACGAGCAGCAATAAGACTGCAAAAACCGTCCGAAGTCTGTACGGAACTGCCCCCGGCGTGCGACGCCCGAAGAATAAAGCGGACGCCGAAAGAACTGTACAAAGCGCGGCCAAAATCGTCCACCAACCGAACATCGAAGGACCCGGCGGCCGCGGAACTGAGTAGGATGCGGACGGGCCTGTCGTCTTGATAGTCAGGGTGGAAGTGCCTGGATTTGTCCCGTCAAGCGTGAGACTCGAAGGAGAAAAGCTGCAGCTTGTCTGTTGCGGAAGATTGCTGCAACTGAGAAGTACTTCCTGGTTAAATCCATTGGACGAGTTTACAGTGACATTATAGGTTGCCGATTGGCCGGCAGGAACGGTCACCAGCGGAGGCGAAGCCGAGAGCGAAAAATCCGAAAAGAGGACAGCCAGGGACACCGTTGCGGACTGACTCCCGCTGGTTCCCTTGACATCAAAGTTAAACGGATTGGCGGTGCTTGGCGAGAGTCCGCTCACCGTGAGCGTGCTTGTCTGGCCTGGCGCGATCGAAGACGGACTGAAAGTGCACGTTCCCGCGGTGCAGGACAGGTCGATCGTGCTCGTAAAAGAGGAAGGAGCCGCAGCTGTGACTGTAAACGTTGTCGATTGCGTCCCGATCAGAAGGACATTGGATGTCTGATTCGCGGAAAGCGAGAAGACCGCATTGCCTGTACCTGAAAGCGAGACCGTCTGCGGGCTTCCGGAGGCATCATCCGTGACGTTCAGCGTACCCTTAAGACTGCCCGACGATGTGGGCGCAAATGTCACATTAACATTACATGACTGGCCTGGGTTGAGCGCCACCGGGAGCGTCCCACAATCATTGGTCTGGGCGAAGTCGCCGGAAACAGTAATATTGGAGATATTAACAGCTATGTTGCCAGTATTCTGAATCTGTACCGTCTGTGAAGTGCTCGTCTGTCCGACGGTCAGAGCATCAAAAGTAAGGCTGGTAGGCGAAAGCGTCACCGCACCAGTGGCGGTCACGCCGGTTCCTGAAAGTGAGATAGATTGAGGGCTGCCCTGGGCATTGTCGGTGACGTTAATCTGGCCCGTGGCCGAACCGGTTTGCGTAGGAGTGAAAGTCACCTGGATGGTGCATGTTCCGCCACCGGCCGCAACGCCCGTACTGCAATTGTCGGTTTCACTGAACGGCCCGCTCGCCGAAACACTCGTGATCGATAGAGGGGCACTTCCCTCATTGACCAACGTTACGCTTTTTGGGCTACTGGCAAAATTGACATCCTGGTTTCCAAAGGCGAGACTTTGCGGAGTGAAGGCCACGGCTGGAGCATCCTGCGGACTGATCTTAGCAATGAAGGCGTTGGTGCTCGAGCTTGCTCCAGCGTATGTCGACTGGGGCGCGCCGGCGATCACGGGGAAATTCCCTGAAGCCGTACCGCCAGTCACATACACTGCGCCTCCGGAATCAACCGCGATAGCATTTCCGAAATCCGAGTCGCTCCCTCCAAGAAAAGTTGAGTTCGTCAGAGTTCCTGAAGGACCGAATTCAGTTAAAAACACATCAGCGCAAGGGGCTGAACCACAGGTATCGGCGCCTGTAATCCCCAAGGTGCTTTGCAGCGCGTCTGCCAGAGGGAAGTTACTCGACTGTGTCAGACCGGTTACAAAGGCGTCTCCAGACGAGTCAACGGCAATCGCTTGACCCTGGTCCTCACCACTGCCGCCGAGATATGTAGCATAGAGCACTTGCGCTGCGCCGGGGCTGAGTTTAACTACGAATGCATCATCCATTCCGCCGGCCGTTCCCTGAGCCGCGCCGGACGTCACCGGAAAGTCGCTGGAAGATGTTATCCCGGCAAGATAAATGTTGCCCGTCGAATCGAGTGCAATCGACTGCGCGCGCTCAGCGCCACTACCGCCTAAGTACGTCGAAAATACCAGCGAAGAGGTCCCCGGATTGATTTCGGCGACAAACGCGTCCGAAGGCCCTGCTAGAGTCGCCTGCAAGGCGTTTCGTACGGGGAAGTCAGAAGAAAGAGTGTACCCGGCAATGTACGGGTTCCCTGACCCGTCGAGCGCGATGGCAAGCCCCTCATCGGCGCCGCTTCCGCCAAGATATGTCGAGTAGAGCAGGGCCGTTCCACCTGGATTGAATTCCGTGACGAACGCATCGGAAACTCCTCCGAAACTCCCCTGCAAGGGATTCATCGTGGGGAAATCCCCTGATTGAGTGAAACCGGTAACAAAAGCGTCACCCGCAGGGTCCACGGCAACTGCACGCCCGTAGTCGATCCCACCCCCTCCGAGATAAGTGGAATAAATCAGCGTCGCTCCGGAGGGGTCAAGCTTGGTAAGGAACGCATCCGTGTTTCCAGCATAGCTCGTCTTATAGGCGCCGCTGGTCGTGGGGAAGTTGGCCGATGAAGTATAACCCGTAATATAGGCATCACCTGAGGAATCGAGCGCAATTCCGGTCCCGAAATCGTTGTCGTTTCCCCCGAGGTAAACCGAGTAAACGAAAGCGGTGCCCGTCGAATTGAGCTTTGTCACGAACACATCAGTTCCGCCCCCATTGGCGGTTTGTACACCAGATGACGTTGTAGGGAAGTTGAGCGATGCCGTTTGTCCCGTTACATACACATTTCCGGATGCATCAACGGCAATGCCACGACCTGCGTCCCCTCCGCTGCCGCCCAGATAAGTTGAGTATGTGAGGACCGGGTCAATCACAAGCGGTCGGCTGGGGTCATAATCTCCAAGCGCAAACGTCACTTTGTTTCCCGCCTGAAGAACGTAGTGAACATCGACCTCCTTACTGTGGCCATCCTTCTCCTGATAAGCCCTTGGCTGCCGAAGGCAAATCTCGCCCCCGCTTACCCTCAGTGCCAGGTCGCCGGAAGGCTTGACGTGCACGTCTTCTGCGCCTTTCAAAGCCAGCCGGATTCGTTTTGGGTCAGATGCAGGAGAAACAACGAAGTCATTCTCCAACTGTCCTTCGTGACCGTAGTAAATCAGGTCAATGCCGGGATAAACCTCGTGAAGGCTCACGCGAGCAAAATTGGGGATATGCGTATGCCAATTACGGGGATCACTTCCCAGAAAATAACTTGTATAGCCCTGAAGCTGTTCGTCCCCGGTCAGTTTCGCGTGGGGATTCGCTCCCAAAAGTTTCAGGCTCACAATGTCAGCGGACTTCGAGGAAGAGTGGCGGGGAAGGTTGAACTGGCCAACTGAATCGTCCTTTGAAAGAAGCGACATATTTGCCCGCAACGAACTGAAGTTCGGGCCAGGGGTAGTGGCTTTTTGATCCGCAGTTTCAAACTTTGCCAACTGGAGCACGGCTTCGCCCCGGGTAAGAAAGACTGTGAAACCCTGTCCTCGAGCCAAGTATTTGACAAGGGATGGCGCCTGACCTTCATTTTTCTCAAAACTGAGGGGTAATCGGAAGTATGAAACTGTTCCTGTGGTCCGACGAATGATCTTCGCAGTCCCAGCCTGACCGAATTTCGTCGCCCAGCAGACAAGCCCCAGAGACGCAGCCACTGAGAGGCCGATGATTTTATATCTTTTCAAAACACTCTTTCCCTTCACTGGAATCGCTCGCACTCACGCCAGACAGCCCCGCAGGCCAAAGCACTCAGCAGGACTTTGGCTGGCGAATCAGACCGGAACAAAGGATTAACCGGCCCGCCATCCGTTCCAAACTTGAATCCAAGCATGACTGCATGCACTCACTTACCACCCGCTGACGCAGTTGAAATCATCAATGCCAAGACGTCCTGTAGCGGAATCTGGAACCCCTAAGCGGCAGTTAAGAACGGGTCGCAACTGTAAGTAGTACACTCTCCCCACTCAGCCCTTACAAAGGAACGAAGCCCTGGCCCGCGCGCAAAACACACCTCTGCCCCTTCCATTCACGGAAGGGACAGTCCAGTAAGGCGCTGATATCGAATATCATACAATACACTCTGTCCGTTTACGGCGCAACTTGCCCGCAATGGTTTTTTCGGCTTGGAAAAAGCAGACTCAATTCTCTGCCTGACAAACCCGCCTGTAATCGCGATTCAAGCCTTCATCAATCTGAAAAGCTTCGATGCAAAACCCTGTCGATAGGGTTTATTGCCAAACTGACAGTATTCCAAAACCGGAATCTAGAAATAACGCTTTGCTGACCGATACCGAATCTGATACAAAAGGGCCTGCCCGGCAACGATCTTCGGCGAAACTACAAAAATGGGTGCAAAATTCAGCAGCACGAATCGAGACCCAATACGCCGGCGGCTCGAATGCGTCGCGCAGGCAGCGCTCATGGTATTTGCGGCGGGTTTGACCGGATTATCAGGTCCATACTCATCGCAGCCCCAAGCCGAGTTGAACCATGCCAGAAAGCTGTTTGCAGTCCATTGCGCCGGATGCCACGGCGCGGACGCTCTCGGAGGTGAGTATGGGCCGCCGCTGGCTGGTGTCAAGAGACTCCGGGGCCGGTCTGCTGCATGGTTGCGGCGCGTCATCCAAAGTGGAGTTCGGACGGGTGGCATGCCGGCATTCAACCTTCCCCCAAGCGATCTCGATGCCCTCGCCGCCCTTATCCGGTCGCTGAATATTCCCGCTGCGGAAGCCCCTGTATCCGGGGACCCTGGCGCAGGAGAACGATTTTTCTTCGGCGAAGGTCGCTGTACCTCATGCCACATGGTCTTCGGCAGAGGCTCGGACGTTGGCCCGGACTTGTCAAATGTCGGGGAGGAGATGACCGTCGAGGAAATCCGCACATCCCTGCTCGATCCAAGCGCGAACATCATGCCGGGCTACCAGTCAGTGACGGTCCGCCTGCACGACGGGAAGACTCTCCAGGGCTTTGCCCGCAGCCAGAGCAATTTTCAAATGGTTGTGCAGGATTTGAAAGGCAAGTTTCATCTCCTCCGGAAAGACGCCGTGGTGAAGGTCACCGCAAGTCCAAAATCCACGATGCCACCTGTCCAGGTGAGCCCCGAGCAATTACAAAATCTCGTCGCTTACCTCAGCAGCCTGACAGGCGTAAAACCCGGCCTCGGGAAGGCAACGGGACGCACCGAACCGGTTGGTGTCTCTTTTTCAAGGATTCTTCATCCCAAGCCCGGCGACTGGCTGACCTATAACGGCAATCTGGACGGAAATCGTTTTAGTCCATTAACACAAATCAATACTACCAACGTAGCCCAATTACGCCTGCAATGGATTTTCACTGTTCCACTTTGGAAACAGTTCCTGCCGGACACCCCATACTTTAACGAAAACATGAAGTACTTCGGGCTGGAAGTTACGCCCCTCGTGGCGGACGGTGTCATGTACGTGACAGGACCTCATCAGGCGTTTGCCCTCGATGCTGCCTCTGGCCAGGAAATCTGGTCATATTCTCGGTCGCGATCGCAAATGTTGACAGGTGACGCAGCGCTGGGGACAAACCGCGGGGTGGCCATCCTTGGCGACAAAGTGTTTATCGTAACAGACAACGCTCATCTGATCGCATTGAACCGGACGACCGGGAAATTGGCTTGGGATGTAGTCATGCCGGATGAACCGATGCACTACGGTTCGACCGTGGCCCCCCTTGCGGTCAAGGACATGGTGATCGCCGGCGTTTCCGGCGGCGATTGGGGCATCCGCGGATTCATCGCTGCATACAGGGCTTCCGACGGGAAACGCCTCTGGCGCCGCTGGACTATTCCCGCAAAGGGCGAACCCGGAGCTGAGACCTGGGGCAGCAATCCTCCAAAAACGGGCGGGGGAGCGACCTGGTTGACAGGTTCTTACGATCCGGAAACTGATACGCTCTACTGGCCCACCGGTAATCCTTATCCCGACTCCGACGACTGTGACAGGCCCGGCGATAATCTTTACACGGATTGTATCCTGGCCCTGAACCCTGAAAACGGCAATCTGAAATGGTATTACCAGGTCACTCCGCACGACACCCATGACTGGGACTCAAACGCCCCGCTGGTCCTTGTGGATACGACATTTCAAGGACAAGAGCGCAAACTCCTCCTGCACGCTGACAAGAACGGTTTCTTTTATGTGCTCGACCGCACGAACGGGCACGTCTTGCTGGCCAAACCTTTCGTGCGGGTGACGTGGGCCAGCGGAATTGGAGCTGACGGCCGCCCGAAACTTCTTCGAGTGAATGGGCCCCTCTGTCCCGGCGAGTACGGGACAAATTGGAATGCGACGGCATTTAATCCCAAGGAGCATCTTTACTACGTCATGGCGCTTGAGAAGTGTGTGATGAAGCTCTCCGGAAACAACTGGAGATCGGTGGGTGGCGGCAATGAAGTTGGCCAAAAATACCTCGAAGCGCTTGACATCGATACTGGAAAAGTTGTCTGGAAAATTCCGCAGATTGGGCCCGTCGAAGGCAAAAGGGATGCCGGAGTGCTGGCAACAGCCGGCGGCCTTCTCTTTTATGGCGATCCGAGTGGTGATATTGTGGCCGTCGATTCCCGCAACGGGAAAGTGCTCTGGCATTTTCCGACGAACGGCGAGAACAAGGCTTCCCCCATGACATACATGGTTAACGGGAAGCAATACATTGCACTTGCCGTCGGCCCGAACATCCTTTGCTTCGGACTGCCCTGAAGGAGGAGAAACCAAGTGAATAAGAAGGTCTCGAGGCGTGAATTCCTTCAAGCTTCTGTGGCTGGCGCGGTGATGAGCGCCACCGCCCGCCCGTTTGCCACTCCAAATCCTCCCAGCAAAGCCTTCCGTGGAACGCTCTGTCTGTTTTCAAAGCCGGTTCCGCAATTGAACTGGCGGGAACTGGCGCGGAACGCCAGGCAGGCCGGTTTCGATGGAATTGATTTGACGGTCCGTACAGAGGGACATGTTCTTCCGGAGCGTGTGGCTACGGACCTTCCAAGAGCGGTGGCAGCGATCCGAGAAGAAGGACTTGAAGTCCCGATGATCACGACCGCACTGCTTTCTGCTGACGATCCCACGGCGAAACAAATCATCAGCACGGCTGGAGAGTTGTCCATTCCCTACTTGAAACCCGGCTACTACCGTTACAAGCTTGTAAACGTTCTGCAGGAAGTTGACGGAGCAGGGCGGCAGCTTCGCAGCCTGGTGGAGTTGGCAAAGGACCACGGTATACAGGTCGGTTATCACAATCACCCTCGCTATATCGGAGAGGCCATCTGGGACATGGCGAGAGTTATCGAGCCGCTCGATCCCCAATGGTGCGGTTTCTACTTCGACCTGTGCCAGGCCACGATGGAAGGCGGCGTCAGCGGATGGCGAGTCGCAACCAGTCTGGTGCTCCCACGCCTGAAGATGATCGCGGCAAAAGATTTCGTGTGGAAGCAGACCGCCCCTCATGAGTGGCGCGCTGAAACGTGTCCCATGGGCGAAGGGATGTCAAACTGGAAAGAGTTCTTCAAGATCGTCGCACAGTCGGATTTCCATGGCCCAGTTTCTTTGCAGCAGGAATTTGCAATTCCCGGCGCGGCCGACCACCAGGGCATCGCTGTTTCGCGCAAGGCGATTCCCAGGGTGATTCAATCCGCCAAAGAAAATCTTGATTACCTTAAGTCCGTAATCCGGGAAGCGTATGAACGCGCATAGCAGGTTGTCAACTCACCGTCCAGACGGAGATTGTCTTGCAGGTTCGCGGTAAAAGCACGCGGCGAATGTTTTTGAAAGCCGGTATGGGAGCGATATCCTTATCGCAGATGGCGAAACGCATCATGATAGCCGCACCGCAGCGCAAGTCCACTGACATTCTCATCAGGGAAATACATTTAGCTTACGAAGACTATCCATACCGCACACCTTACGAGTTCGGCGGCCGCAGCGTAGATCGCGTGACCCTCTTAAACGTTCATTGCACCGTGGAAACTGTCAACGGCCGTGTGGCTGAGGGCTTTGGCTCCATGACCATGGGCAATGAATGGGCGTTCCCTTCAAAAACGCTTCCCTACGAAACGACCTTGGACGCAATGAAGCGGCTGGCCGCACGCATCGCTCGGGCCACAAGGAATTACAATGAACCCGGCCATCCCATTGATATCAATTTTTCGCTTGAGCCGGAATATATGCGTGCTGCGCGAGAACTGTCTGAGGAGATGCATCTCGATGAACCGATTCCGAAGCTCTGCACTCTGGTCACCGCAAGCCCTTTTGACGCGGCCATCCATGATGCGTTCGGCAAAGTCCACGGACTGAACTGTTACCTGACTTATGGCCCGGAATTCATGAGCTATGACCTGGCCAACTACCTCTCACCCGAATTCAAAGGAGAATATCCCGGCCAGTATCTGCTGCCAAAGCCCAAGCCCTGGGTCTGGTGCAATCATTCCGTCGGAGCGTCCGATCCGATCGAGGCTTCGGATGTTAAAAAGCGCCTGAATGACGGCCTTCCGCAAACACTCGGTGAGTGGATCGTAGCAGATGGGTTAACACACCTGAAAATCAAACTCGACGGTAACAATCTCGAGCGCGATCTTGCGCGCATCCTGCATATCGACCGCGTTGCTACGGAAGTCGAAACCCGACGGGGCGTGCGCCAATGGTATTATTCGCTGGACTTCAACGAGCAATGCCCAAACGCCGACTACCTGCTCGAGTTCATCCGCCAGATCCGGGAAAAATCACCCGGAGGCTACGATCGCATAACCTATCTTGAGCAGCCTGAGTCGCGGGACCTCATTGCAGATGCGTCGCAACTTCTCTTCGCAGCCTCCAAATTAAAACCCGTCGTCATGGATGAATCGCTGACTGGATTTGACGCCCTTCTGCGCGGGCGCAGAATGGGCTATACGGGGGTGGCGCTGAAGGCCTGCAAAGGACAAAGCCAGTCCGTTGTGCTGAACGCCGCAGCCCAAAAGTTCAAAATGTACATGACGGCGCAGGACCTGACGTGCCCCGGCGCCTCACTGATTCAATCCGCTGGAATTGCGGCCCACGTAGGCCCAATCGACACACTGGAATCCAACGCCCGGGAATACGTCCCTGCGGCGAACAAACCGTGGCTTAAGAAATTTCCCGGATTATTCGAGGTGCGCGATGGCAAGCTGCACACAGCGAAACTTGGCGGACCCGGTCTGAGTGCTGTTTGACAGGCGAGGCCCATCAACATCTTATCCCGCAACAGTACAGTGCGCCTGGCTGGTCTTTGGAGGTGAAGAAATCCGTGCAAAAACGCAATGGTCTTTCTCCGACAATTCTCCTTGCGTTATGCATGACTCTGGCAGGAGCCGAACTTCCCGCGCACGCCGCCTGGAATGCCGGATTTGCAAAAGTAAATATCACGCCGCAAGGTCCGCTCTGGATGGCGGGCTATGCAGCACGCACCCGGCCATCCGAAGGCGTCCTCCTGGACTTGTACGCCAGGGCGATGGCCCTGCAGGACGAGTCCGGCCACCGAGCGGTGCTGGTAACAACAGACCTGCTGGGGCTGCCCCGACCCGTCAGCGAAAACATCGCCCGCAGTGTTGAACGCAAGTACGGATTGAAGCGAAGCCAACTGTTCCTTAACTCTTCGCACACACACAGCGGCCCGGTTGTCGGCAGGACGCTGGCTATTGCCTATGAAGGGCCGGCGGGTATGAACGTCCAACAGTGGTCCGACGTGGACGTCTATACCAACCGGCTTGAAGACCTGATCGTGCAGGTTATCGGTGAGGCCCTCGACAATCTTCAGACGGCAACTCTCAATTTCGGGCACGGCGAGGTTGGTTTCGCAATGAACCGTCGCGTGAAAACCGCCACAGGATACGTTGGGGGCTTCAATAGAGACGGCCCTGTGGACCACGATGTTCCTGTTCTCCTTGTTCGAAGTGAAAGCGGAAATATTCTGGGAATTATCTTTGGATACGCCTGCCATAACACGACCATCGGGCCGACCTTTTACAAATTCAACGGCGATTACGCCGGCTACGCTCAAATGTGGCTCGAGAACCGCTACCGGGGCGCAATAGCCATGTTTGTGCAGGGATGCGGAGCCGATTCAAACCCCTATCCGCGCGGAACGGTAGCCCTGGCCCAACAGCACGGTGATGAATTGGCCCGCGCTGTTGAAAAAGCAATAGGGGGCCAGTTACACCCGCTTGACGGGCGATTAAGGACCGTGTTCAGGACTTTTCCTGTGCAATTCGCAGGACCGCCGACACGGGCAGACTACGAAAATCAACTTAAGAGCGATGACGTTTATGTACGGAAACACGCGGAGGCGATGCTGAAAATCATCGACCAGAAAGGTCACGTGCCTTCCACATATCCTTATTCACTTGAAGTTTGGCAGCTTGGCAAGGGTCTCACCTTGATCGCGCTTGCAGGCGAATGTGTGATTGATTACGACCTGAGGCTCAAAAGGGAACTGGGGCCTCAAAGCCTTTGGGTTGCGGGCTACAGCAACGATGTTTTTGCCTATATTCCATCGTTGCGGATCCTCAAAGAGGGCGGATATGAGGGAGGCGGGGCTATGATCTACTACGGGCAACCGGGGCCATTTGCATCCACGATCGAGGAGACCATCATTCGTCAGGTTCATGAAGCAATTGCGAAACTACGCAGATGAGATCGAAGATGAACTAACGTTTTTGGACAAGGGTCCATTTCTGGCGAACGAACATTGAAATCCATGGTCCTCGGGAGGAATTATGAACACTAAGCTCACACGCCGGGATTTTCTGGGCGGCGCGGCGGGGGTGGCCGCAGGACTGGCATCGAGCGGGAAAAGCTTTGCGAAATCGCCGGCCAGATCAACTGCGGGAACTGCCCTGGCAATCCTTGGTGGCAAGCCCGTCCGCACAAAGCCTTTTCCATCGTGGCCTGTGATCGAGGCGAGCGACGAAAAGAGCTGGATGCAGGTCCTCATGGGCTGCAAATGGAACCGCCTGGACGGCCACTATGTGCACGAATTCGAAAACACGTGGGCGCAAATGCTGGGGGCGAAATATGGTCTGGCAACAGCCAGCGGAACAACTGCGTTGCTGACCTCGGTAAACGCGCTTGGCATCGGGCCGGGCGATGAGGTCATTGTTCCTCCTTACACGTTCGTCGCGACGGTGAACATCGTTCTCCTCCAGCATGCGTTGCCCATCTTTGTTGATACCGACCCGGACACGTTTCAGATTGACGCACGCAAGATCGAGTCCGCGATCACCCAGCGGACGCGATGCATCATTCCCGTGCATCTTGGCGGATCGGCGGCCGATATGGATACCATCCTGGATGTTGCGAAGCGCCACAGCTTGGACGTCATCGAAGACGCCTGCCAGGCCCACTTGGCGGAATGGCGTCACGAGAAGGTAAGTACGCTCGGCAACCTCGGATGCTTCAGCTTCCAGGCGTCGAAGAACCTGAACTCCGGCGAGGGCGGAGCCATTCTGACGAATGACCAGCGGCTATATGAATATTGTTTGAGTTTCCATAATCAGGGGCGAGGGAAATATGACTCCGGATTTGGCTACGTCCGGAACGGAGCAAACTTCCGCATGACTGAATTCCAGGGAGCGTTGTTACTTCAGCAATTGACCCGGTTGGAAGCGCAAAGCCGAACCCGAACTGCAAATGCTGAGTACTTGACGAGCATATTGAAGGAGATACCCGGAATTACACCAGCCCGGATGTATGACGGCTGTACCAGAAATGTATATCACCTTTACATGTTCCAGTATGACAGCGCGCATTTTGCCGGACTTCCACGCTCTCGTTTCCTGAAAGCCTTGGAGGCAGAAGGCGTTCCCTGCTCAGGCGGGTATACACCGCTTAATAAGGAACCGTTCCTGAAAGAAGCCCTCAGTTCGCGCGCCTTCCGGGCCATATACAGCGAGAAGGAGCTTGCGGAGTATGAAGAGCGAAACCTTTGTCCTGAGAATGACAGACTCTGCGAAAGGGCAGTCTGGTTTACTCAGACAATGTTCTTGGGCCCAAGGGCCGATATGGACCAGATCGCTGAAGCCATCCTGAAGATTCAAAAACAGGCAGGCGACCTCGCCCGTTCTCAGGCATGACGGTTTGCCGGAAGGTGTTTTCGGCTTCGCCTCTCGTGGTGCTACGACAACTCGGGCCGTTGATTGCAAGTCCTGGCTTGGAGACTTTCTAACTGAATTGCATTGTGGATTGTCAAATCGAATTTCTGCGCTCCCAAGTGAGGAGGTGATTCTCCAACCGGCAAGCGTTTGCCTGGCGGTCCCTCCAGGCAATGGCGCATCTTTTTAGTTAATCGAATGGCAAACATTATTCCGGCACTCACGTGTGCCAATTTAATCCTCCTGCGACCGCGAGGCAGGCACTACGGGAACTCCGCCCGCAGAATGCAAGCCTTGTCCGGACGGCTGATTCCTTCCCTTTCGACCTGCTTCCAGAACGGCGCCGACGGGCATCCAATTTCGCCATTGCACTTCCTGCCCTCAGGCAAGCATATTCTTCTCGATGCGTGGCACATTGGAATTCTCCCTGGTTGGAATAAGGGCGTAAAGACAGCCAATCGATGTCATCCCTTGTTCAAATCACGTCCATAACTCTTATGGAAAAAACGGAAATAAAGGAGGATGTTCGCAGCCATGACAACTGCATAGATGCAAAAGGGCATGGCAATATCCGAAATATTGAAAAGGTAGCCGGTAAGCGTGATGCCTCCCGAAGAAGCTCCGAGTCGCGCCACTTGGTTGATTCCCAGCGCCCGCCCGAGTTCGTCCTGATTAACCATCTCCGTGAGCGCCGTTTGCTGCACTGGCACTGCGGTCACGCGCAGCGCGGGCGTCAGCAAGTAAATGATCAGGGCGACCGCGTAAATGTGGCAAAATGGCAGCAACAAAAGAAGCACCGTTCCGAGGCCGCGTGTCACGGCGATGCTCTTCACAAAACCAAGTCCCTGCTCAAGGCGCGGAGCCGCGAGTAGAGCGAACGCCGCCAGCATGCCACTGGCAAATGCGTAAACGGCCATCTCTGATTTCGGAACATGATAAACGATGACAAAGAACGGGATCAAAAAAGGAACCACCAACCCTTGCGTAAAACCATTGAGCATACCTGTAACTGTGAATTTGCCGATGACTATCTTGCTGTGCAGCCTCCGCAGACTGCCCCTTACATTGGCCGTGTTGATAAAGGCAAGAAATATAAGGCCAGAGCCGGAGATTATCGTAGCCCACAAAAAGATATGCCGAACCTCCCCGTGCCTTGCCAGCAGTGCTCCGAACGCTCCGGACAGTCCGCTCAGGAACGTCAGGATTGAAAAATAGAACGTTCGGTTTTCGGAAGTAGTCAAATCTGCGATAACAGCGTTCTGGATGGGCTGTGCCGCCCCGCCGATTCCCCCGGTCATCAGCGATCCCGTGGCTGAGTAGCCGCCCAGTGACGTGGCGACGAACAGAACCGGCAATCGGCTGGATAAGAATACGAGGGCAGAACTCAGTGGGAGCAACAAACCCACGAGAAACAGCGTCTTGCCTCTTCCCCAGACATCGGCAAGGAAACCGAACAGGAGTCCGAGGAATGCCGTCGAGACGGCTGCTGAAGTGTAGAGCAGGCCGAGTTGTAAGGGGCTGTAATGTCGATACCTCAGAACAAGATACGGGAACGCGATCGTGATCATTCCCGCAGCGATGCTGCGCGAGGTGCGAAACAGGGCGAGGAAAAACAATTGTCCACGCGCGTCTTTCATCATGTCTTGACAATCCAGAGGCAGATAAACTTTCAGTTTATTATGGATTCTGTTTCATAAGCTATTTATGCAAGAAGTTCCGAATTCGACTGGTAAAATGAGCAGCTTTGAGCTGTAAGCCAGCGCGAAAGCGAGCAGTGTGAGGTAAACCAATGAGGATCGATAGCCATCAGCACTTTTGGAAGCTATCCAGGGGTGACTATTCGTGGATGAAACCGGAAATGAAGGTCTTGTACCGGGACTATATGCCTCAAGACCTGGAACCAAGCCTGAAACGTCATAAGATCGATAAAACTGTGCTCGTACAGGCCGCTCCTACTGTTGCGGAGACGGATTTCCTGCTGGAGATAGCTGAAACTTACGATTTCGTTGCGGGGGTAGTGGGCTGGCTCGACTTTGAGAGCGAAGACTTTCAATCGTTATTTGAGCGCTACCGACGTAACAGGAAGTTTATCGGTATACGACCCATGCTGGAGGAACTTGCCGACGACGATTGGATCCTCCGGCCGCAGGTTCTGGAGCCACTGCAACTGATCGCTGAAGCGGATTTCCCTTTCGATTTTCTTGTCAAGCCGCGTCATCTCTCTTACGTCGCAAAGGCGCTTGAGGCTGTGCCAGGTCTGCGGGCCGTCATCGACCACATTGCCAAACCGGAAATCATGGCCCGGAAATTTGAGCCATGGAAGTCGATGATTCGTGAGCTTGCCCAGCACAAGAACCTGTATTGCAAGCTGTCAGGAATGGTCACAGAGGCCCGCCATGATTCGTGGAAGCCCGAAGATCTGCGCCCATACATCGAACACGTCGTTGAGTGCTTCGGACCGGATCGCGTAATGTACGGCAGCGACTGGCCCGTATGCCTGCTGGCCGGTAGTTATGACCAAGTAATAGGCGTTCTGGAATCGATCCTCAACCTTCGCCTCGATAGAGCGTCCTTGGAAGCCATCTATGGTGGCAATGCGGCACACTTCTACAAACTGAAGTTCTAATCAGCATTAAACGAGCACGAGCGCCATGCAATACCAACCGCAAAATCGTCTTTACTTTGTTAAAGCGTGCTGAATCATGTTGTCATCACTGTTCTATGGAAATAACATGGTCGATGGCGGTCCATTCACACGGCGAAGAAGTAATATTTCAGCCGGTTTCGGACCGAAGCGGCACTGATTAATTGATGAAAGGGCAATTCTGATGCTGGCAGGCGTTTACACAGGAGTTGAGAGTCTCAAGTTTCAGGAATGGCCAAAGCCTGAATTAGGTCCGGGAGAAATACTTGTGAAGGTCCGGTATGCGGGCATTTGCGGGACGGACATGATGATCCACGCGGGCAAGCACCCACGAGTGGTGCCGCCACGCGTGCTGGGCCACGAGATTTTTGGCACCGTTGCGGAATCACGCGTATCCGCTGGATCCCCATTGAAGGAAGGAGACCGCGTAGCTGTCTTCCCGCTTATTTCCTGCGGCCAATGTGCGCCTTGCCGCGAGGGTAACGCTCATGTTTGTGAGAAACTCGGCCTGCTTGGCATTGACGCTGATGGGGGATTTGCTGAATACATAAAAACGACCGCAGAACAGTTGATACCTGTGCCTCCCAGCGTTGATGACGAGCAGGCGGCACTTGTGGAACCCCTTTCGGTGGCCGTCCACGTCGTGCGAACGTCGCGATTTACGGCCGGGGATACTGCGGTGGTTACGGGCGCCGGACCGATTGGAAATCTGATTGCCCAGGTGCTCAGGGCTGTGGGCGCAAGGCATGTCCTCGTGTCTGAGGCGATGCCCTTCCGGCGTGAACTGGCAGCGCGAATGGGCTTTGCCGTCGTCAATCCGTTAGAGGTGAAGCCTGTCGAGGTGGTTCGCAGGCTGACGGGAGAAAACTTTGTGGACCACGTTTTCGAAGCAACGGGAGCAACGGCAGCTTACCGGGACGCCGTTCAGTGCTGCAAAGTGCGCGGCCACATCACGTTTGTTGGACTGCCGAAGTCCGCGCCTGAAGTGGACGTCCTCAATCTGGTTTTCAAGGAAATTCGCACGTCCGGCGCACGTGTCTATACGCCAAAAGATTTTCGCGTGGCAATATCGCTGCTCGAACGGAACGCAATCGATGTCAGGAGTGTGGTTACGGACCGGCTGCCCCTCAAAGACATCGAGATTGGGCTGCAGAGGATGCATAACCCGGACAGCAGCTTGAAAATTCTTTTCAGTCTTTAATCGTGAGCGTACACCAAAGCGCACCAAGCCTTTCCAGAGGCTTTGCCTCGGGATGATGGGTATGCAGATCGATTTTTGAATCAGCCCTTACGCCCCACTGACTCCGACCTTGTAGCGCTCCCGATGTTCCCGTACGTAAAGCCCGTTGACGACGGGTTCTGACTCGCATTCGGCCTCGATGACTGTGACCGGCTCATCCGGCGCCTTGTTGGGAAGACCGGTAAACTGAACCGAGATATCATCTTGTCGAAAATCGACCTTCTTGCCTGATGCAAACAGCCGAGCCGATTTCACCTTTGCCTGCAGCCCTCCCACCGCCACGACCGTCTGTGGCCGGAAGAAAGTCAACCAGTTCGCTGCCGGCGTATCATCCGGCCAGAAGTGCACATGGATATAAAGCGTGTTCCCCTTGCGCGTGAAATTCGCATAAGTTGTCGGGCTGGCATTGCATCGCTCGGATTCGTAAATTGTTGGCCCGTTCTTGTCCATCCATTTGCCTACGGCCTCGAGCGTACGAACTTCTTCCTCCGGCACGGATCCGTCCGGCTTCGGTCCGATGTTCAGCAGATAATTCCCGCCGCCCCGGGCGCATTCGATCAGGTTGCGCACGATTGTCTTGGGAGACTTGAAGTCGTCGTCGGCCTTCTGGTAACCCCAACTGTCATTCATGGTCATGCAGGTTTCCCATGCACGGCCTTTTTCCGCCGCCCGAATATGCTGCTCGGGCGTGGAAAAATCTCCGGGCAGACCATTCCGGTTATTCACTATAATGTCCGGTTGTAACTGGAAAACCATATCATTCATCTTTTTCGAATCCCACTGCTCGGCCGTCAGGGGCCAGTCCACGTCATACCAGAGAATGTCAATCTTGCCGTAGTTCGTCATCAGTTCCCTGATCAGGCCGTGAGTGTATTCCACAAACCGTTTGCGTGCCGCTTCGTCCGTGGCGCACCGTGCTCCGTCGGGATGATGCCAGTCCATCAGCGAATAATAGAAGCCTACCCGCAAACCTTCCGCGCGCGCGGCCTCGACGAATTCCTTGACTAAATCCCGCCCGCATGCCTGCTTTGGTGCGCAGTAGTCAGTGAGCTTGGTATCGAAAAGGCAAAAGCCCTCATGGTGCTTCGTCGTCATCACCATGTACTTCTGACCAGCCCGCTTGGCCAGCTTTGCCCAATCGCGGGCGGCGTTGGGTTTGGGAGTAAAGTGTTTTGCGAGCAACTCATATTGCGGGATAGGAATGCCCTCTTTTTCCATGGCCCATTCATGTTGGCCAATAACACTATAGAGTCCCCAATGAATGAACATCCCAAATTTCGCCGCGTGCCACCATTTCATGCGCCTCTCGCGGTCCGCGATGGCTGAGGCAGGCTCGCCCGGCCCTTCTGTTTGGGCCTGCTTCGGGGCGGGCGACTGTCCCGAAGTGCATCCAGTGGCCGCAGCTACTGCGGCCATCGTGCCGCCCGCTCCTATCAATTTCAAGTAATCCCGCCGCGTCATCCCACTCACCCGCATTGTTCCCCTCCTTCCGTGTAAGCCTGCATGTTGAGATGAATGCGCTTCATTCCCTTGAAGCAACCTTTGCTGCCGGGGCTGCAAGGTGCTAATGCGCAAATGATCTTACCGCAAAATGCCCCTGGAATATACGCGGAAGGCCGACGGTCGCTTCGCCTGCATCAGATATATGTCCTGGCGCAAGCCTTCCCGCCGTAACCGGCGCTGCTGCCCATTGTTTAACGCAAGCAACTCTCTCTTCCTCCTTTTTACACGTCAAATCAGTCTGTCAATGAAACAGGCGTGGCCTTCCTTTCTGGGGCATATGTGGTTAAGCTTCGAGTAAATGGATCCTCAGCGGCAACGAAAGGTCCGCCTTGACCAGCTTCTTGTAGAGCGCGGGCTAGCGGAGTCTCGCCAGAAAGCCCAGGCACTGATCCTTGCCGGGCAGGTTATGGTGGACGAACGGAAAATCGAAAAGTGCGGGACGGCCGTAAGCCCTGAGGCGCGATT
Organism: Terriglobia bacterium; assembly: GCA_035652895.1. Taxonomy (GTDB): domain Bacteria; phylum Acidobacteriota; class Terriglobia; order UBA7540; family UBA7540; genus SCRD01. The sequence continues at coordinate 173,225 of DASRCX010000022.1, read as the reverse complement.
GCGCCTGCTGGGCGAACCGCTCAAATACGTCAGCCGCGCCGGGCTGAAGCTCGAAGCAGCGCTAGACTATTTTCATGTCGATCCAACCGGGAAAACCTGCCTGGACATCGGGGCCTCGACCGGAGGATTTACGGATTGTCTCCTTCAACGTGGTGCTGCACGCGTAATTGCCGTGGACGCAGGAACCAATCAGCTCGACTGGAAATTACGGAAGGACCCGCGCATCACTGTGATGGAGAAAACCAATGCCCGCTATCTTACGCTTGGGCAGATTGGCACACGAGTAGCAATCGTGACGATGGACGTCTCCTTCATTTCCTCCACGCTGATTCTTCCCGCGTTGCCACCCTTGCTCGAAAAGGACGCCGACATTCTGGTACTGGTCAAGCCCCAGTTTGAGGTCGGCCCGGACAAGGTTGGGAAAGGCGGCGTGGTGCGCGATCCGAAGCTGCACGAGGAAGCAATTAACAAGGTGGCACGGAAAGTCGCGGAACTCGGTTTCACTGGGATTGGGCGCGTTGAAAGCGTCCTGCCTGGTGCATCAGGAAACCGTGAATTTTTCCTGCATGCTATTTGGCCGAAAAATGTCTAGAATGTTGTATCGATCCGGAAGAGTGAAGGGCAGCCTGCAACCAAGCCCCGGCAATTTCGAATTGTCATGACGATAAGAAAAATCGGGATTGTTTCAAAACCCAAGAAAGCGGAGATTCGCGAGATCGTTCCGCCGCTCGTGGATTGGCTGCGCGAGCGCGACATCGAGGTCTTAATTGATAAAGAGACGGGCTCCATTCTTGAAAGCTCGGAAAAGTGCCTGACCCGGAACGAGCTTCCCGGAAAAGTCGATCTGCTGGTCGTGTTGGGAGGTGACGGAACGCTTCTGGCGGCCGCCAGGTCTATTTGCCGCCGTCAAGTCCCCATCTTTGCGGTCAACCTGGGCGACCTTGGCTTTCTCACGGCGATCACCCGGGACGAACTCTACCCCGCGCTTGAAGGAGTACTGTCAGGAAACTACCGCTCCGAGAAGCGGGTCCAAATCGAAGGCGAACTCATCCGCGCGGACGAAGTACTCTCCACCTTCCGTGCATTGAATGACGTGGTCCTGAATAAGGGAGCTATCGCGCGCATTCAGGATTTCGAGGTTTATACAGACGGCGAGTTCATTTCAAATTACAAATCCGATGGCTTGATTGTTTCAACTCCAACAGGTTCGACGGCTTATTCACTGGCGGCCGGCGGTCCCGTCGTTACACCCTCTGTCGAGGCCTTTATCGTCACACCTATCTGCGCACACACGCTCACCAATCGCCCGCTGGTGCTGCGCGATTCGGCCATTATCGAAATTGTTGTGAAGAGCCAGCGCGAAGCTGCTTATCTGACAGTCGATGGTCAGGTGGGCATTGCCACCCATAGCGAAGACATCGTCCGCGTCAGGAAGTCCGATTCCTATATTGAACTGATCCAGCCACCCCACAGAAGCTACTTCGATATTCTCCGCCAGAAACTCAAGTGGGGAGAGCGGTAGCAGTGAGAGGAGTGCAGAAAGCGTCGGGTGCTCTGATGCTGTGCATTCCCTGCGTCAAAGGACTTCCCCAGTCATCAAATCTTCCAGCCTTTCGCGTGGGCGAATCAATTCGGCTGTGCTGCCGGAGACCATCACTTCCGGCGGGCGCGGGCGGGAGTTGTAATTCGAAGAGAGGACGTAGCCGTACGCACCCACCGTCATGACGGCAACGAGGTCCCCCGGTTCGACGCAGGGCATTTCGCGGTCGCGGGCCAGAAAATCGCCCGTTTCGCAGAGCGGGCCGACGACATCAGCCGTAAAGGTTTTCTCCGAGCGTCGTTCGACGGGGACAATCTGGTGCAATGAGCCGTAGAGCGTCGGTCTCATCAGATCGTTCATCCCGGCATCAACAACGACAAAGTGTTTCTTTCCTGTGTTTTTGATATAAAGAACGCGCGTCAGGAGAACGCCGGCATTGCCGACGAGCGCGCGTCCCGGCTCCATAATCAGGCGGTAAGGCGTCCCTATTAGCCGCTGCTTGAGTTCCGAGGTCAGGCGGTCCATTTCGAGCGGGTTTTCATCGACATACCGAATGCCGTAGCCTCCGCCAAGATCGAGGAACTCCAGCCTGATGCCCTCACGTTCCAGCGCCCGGGCAAGCTCCAGAATTTCATCAAGGGCCTGAACGAACGGGTTGACATCCAGGATTTGCGACCCAATGTGACACGCGATCCCGCGCACGCACAACTCGGGCACTCGCGCAGCGCGCCGGAAGAGGTCCACGGCCTGATCCTTGGGGACGCCGAATTTATGGATGAATTGGCCGGTCGAGATATACGGATGCGTGTCCGCCTCAACATCGGGATTCACGCGGATGGAAATGTTGGCTTGTTTCTTCAGGTGCCGGGCGCGACTTGCGATCGCCTCCAACTCTCCGGCTGATTCCACATTGAACATCAGGATGCCGGCGGCAAGCGCCGCGTCGATTTCGCTCTCGTCCTTGCCGACCCCGGAGAAAACAATTGTATCCGGTCTCGCCCCCACCCTGAGGACGCGAGCCAATTCCCCCCTTGAGACAATGTCGAAACCTGCGCCGGCTTGGCGCAGAAGGTTGAGGATCCTGAGATTGGAGTTCGCTTTGACGGAATAGCAAACCAGGTGCGGGATGCCGGCCAGATGGCTCTTAATGTAAGCGAAGTTTTCTTCGATAGCCGAACGGCTGTAAATGTAGGCAGGCGTGCCATATCGAGCCGCCAATTCCGCCAGAGGAACTCCTTCGCATTGCAGCTTATTCCCTACGTAGTAGAAATGGTCCATCACTGAATTTTCTAAATGTGCTCCTGTGCTGCCTAAGTTTGAATTGTTACGTTCAGGCCCCATATGATTAAAGTCTGCCTCAGCGTACGCGCGCCAAAACCAGGGTCTGGTCGTCGCGTTGCGGCAAGCCCGCCTCAAACCGCGCGATTTCTCCGAATAACACGTCAATGATTTCACGGAGAGGACGGTCCGCATTCTCGCGCAAAATGTGCGCCACATGCCGGACGCCGAATTCCTGGAGCTCCGGATTCATGGCTTCACCCAGACCGTCGGAGAAAAATGCCAGCAGGTCTCCCTTCTTCAGTTGAAGGGAAATTTGCTGATACTCCGTGTGTTCCAACAGGCCCAGGGGAATTCCTTCCGCCTGGACGGGCCTGCATCGCCCGCTCCGGACGAGCAGTGGAAGCGGCATCCCGGCGTTGGCAAGATGCATTTCCTTCGTCTTGGGGTCCCACACGGCATACACGAGCGTAATGAAATGACCCTCCACCCTGCGTTCCAGGAGCGTTGCATTCAGCCTCCGAAGCATTTCAGGCACAGGAAGACGTAACGGAGCAAGACTGCGTAAAATCCCTCCCGCCAGCGCGCCGTAAAGAGCAGCCGGCGCCCCTTTGCCGCTGACGTCCCCTACGGCCAGCACGTGACGGTCCTTGCCATATTTGAGGAAGTCATAAAGGTCGCCGCCAAGTTGCCGCGCGGGCTGGAAGCGCAGATCGACTTCCAAACCCGGGATATTCGGCGATGTTCCGGGCATCAGGAGCATCTGGATTTCCTGCGCACGCTTCAGGTCGCGCTCAAGGCGGGACTCACTTCGAACCGCTCTCTCATAAAGACGCGCATTTTCAATAGCGATGGCAATTTGCGGGGCCAGGGTGGAAAAAATCCGGACATGGTCTTCCGTAAAGTAATTGAGATTGGAACTTTCAAGGTCCACGACGCCGATGACGCGGCCGCGATAGACCAGCGGCACAGCCATCTCCGACTTAGTCTCTGGATTAATGCGAATGTATCGAGGATCCTTGCTGACATCTGGGACAACGACCGGCTGCAGTGAACTGGCGGCCGCACCCACAATGCCCTGACCAAATCGAACCGTTGTCTTGTCCGGAAGGCTTTCATCCTGGCGCAATGAAAGAACGGAATTGAATGTCTTTGCCTGTTCATCCGCAAGCATAATGCTGAAGCGGTGATAATCCACCAGGCGTTTCGTCAGCGTCCCGATTTTCCGCAGCAGTTCGCCGAGCACTAGCACTGAACTCAGTTCACGGCTGATCTCATTCAGCAACTGCAAGGTGCGGGCCTGACGGACGCTTCGCCGATAGAGCCGTGCGTTTTCGATGGCCATGGCCATACGCCCAGCCAGAAGCTCCAGCAAATTCACATGCTGTTCTGTAAAGAAATCAGGCGCATCCGCTTCCAGATCGATAACGCCGATCACACGGTTCTTCAAAATAAGCGGAATTGCCAGTTCGGACCTGATTTCGGGCAGGGATTCAATATATGAGGGATCAGATTGAACGTTATTGACCAGAATCGAACGTCGTTCGAGGGCCGCTCGGCCAACAATCCCCTCGCCCACCTTGATTCGAAGCGTCTGTACTCTTTCCTCCGGATGGCCGACGCTCGAGCGGATTCTCAATTCCTGTGTTTTCTCATTCAGAAGAAGGATGGCAAATGCCTTGTAGTCAATGACCCGCTTGACAAGCTCGGCAATGCGGACCATTAACACTTCAAGATCAAGCGTGGACGTGATCTGCTCACTGACCTCAAGCAAAAGCGTCAGAAGTTCTGTCGCTCCAAGCGGGCGGACCGACGTTTTCACCGTTTCCGACATCGATCAATCCGTGTGACCAGTGGCTTTCGTGAGTCTGGCAGATGTGCCGCTTCCCAGGCGTTCCGGTCTGGATATCAGCATTCTCATCCTATCCTCGAGTGTGCGTGCCCTGCCACCGGCCTTGGCGTCCACCGATCGTCCAACTGTTGCGCGCATCAGCCAGACGTCGGAATCCTCGGCGCTCGGCAGCCCAAATGCAGTTAAGGTCTCGACGCGGCTTGCGCCTGCCCGTCGTGCAGTCCGGCAGGCCATGGATTTCTACTCATCAGGAAGATAAGCGTTTTCAAGAATCATTCTTAAGACGCAGCCGACAATGTGCGCGATGTCCCCCGCATCCTAGATATCCTCTGAATACCTTATTGTCGGGACGCAATGTCCCGTGGTCTTTCACTCGACTGAGTTCATGAGCCTCCGCGCGCATCGAAAGTCCGGCTTCCGCCGGCTTTACAATGAAAAAATCCCGGCTGGCTGCATTAGCTGCCATTCTAGCATAATCGGTTGGATATACTCCGATTTCCAGCGCTGCCGGCTGAAATCCTGCCGAGCCAGTCCATCTTGGAAGGCGAATCAAAGCATGTTTTCCCAGCCAGAATCCGCAGGGACACGCGGACAAAATGTTCGTACTCTGCTTCTAGGCATCTTCAGCGCCTCGGACTGGGCTGAAAGTGTAAAATGAATCCGTGGAGCGTGAGCAATTTGAGCGGCTGGTCGAAGAAGCCCTGGATAGCCTCCCGGAGCCATTTCGCACCAAACTGGCGAACCTAGTAATTTTCGTTGAAGACTCGCCGCCACGCGAACCCGGCCGACGCGGCCTGCTGTTGGGCCTCTTTTCCGGGATTCCTCGGACCATGAAGAGCGTTTTTTCCGCTGATCCTCCTGACCACATTTTCCTTTATCAGAAGAGCATTGAGGCCATCTGTACGACGGACGCGCAAATCGCACAACAAATCCGGGACACGTTGTTGCACGAAATCGGCCACTATTTCGGGTTAACCGAGGACCAACTTCGAAACATTTAGCTCCCTTTCGTCAGCTTGCGCAGTTGTTCCGGAATCGTGCCGCTGATTCCATCGACTGGTTGACACCTCCAGCCGGCGGATGGAAATCAAGGCAATGTGTCCTGCATTACTCTCATTGGTGAAACAAGTCTTTGGCGCTGTCTCTGTGCGAGTATAATGATTTTGAATGCGAATTCTGGCAATCGACACAACAAGTGAATTCGGCGGAGTTGCCGTTTACGAATCGAATAAGTGTCTTTCGATCGCTCTGAACACAGAGCCGGCCTCCCGTTACGCCGTATCGCTGTTCGGACTGGCGGAGCGTGCCCTCGCCGAGGCCGATACCGGGTTCGCCGATATTGACCTGTACGCCGTTTCGAACGGCCCGGGATCCTTCACAGGGATACGCGTGGGGTTAGCTGCTGCGCAGGGTTGGGCGAAGGCATTTGAAAAGCCGGTCAAGGGCGTGAATCTGCTTGAGGCCATGGTGGAACAGGCTTGCCCTGCCGCCGAATGGGCAGTACCGGTCCTTGACGCACGCCGAGGAGAATTTTTCGTTGGGGTCTTCCACAAGGCAGCGGGCGGCCCTGACGGCGGGGCGACGTTCGAAACGGCTGGACCGGCCCAACTTGTGCGTCCAGATCGGTTTAGCACACTGGTAGAAACGATAAGCCAAGGCGGCCAGTGCAGGGCTTTCAGCGGTGGCACGGTTGCCTGCCTCATACGCTCCCATGACCAGAAGGCCCGGACATTGCTGGAAGGCCTACCCCCCGATGTATTGCGTGTCGAAGCGGAAGGTGAGCTTCTCAAAGCCATTGTCCATTTGGGGCTTCGCGATTTCATGCATGGCAATCTGCTCTCGTCCGACCGGCTTGACGCGTGCTACATCCGGCGGTCAGATGCGGAAATGAACTGGCGGCCAACGGCAACAAGCGTAAAAAGCCCATAAAAAGTTTCCGCATCGTTTCCTCGCCCACGCGCAACCGAATTTTCTTCTGAAGTGTTATGCCATCTGTTTCGCTTCCATTCAAGATCAGGCCTTTTTTCCCTGGCGACCTCGACGCAATTCTTGGGATTCAAAGCACGTGCCAATCCATTTCGGTTTGGTCGTCACGTGACTATCAGGAACTGGCCGCAGATCCCATGGGAACGTTGCTCGTGGCGTGTTTCGAGGGCCACACCATGTCACGCATCCTGGGATTTTCGGTCTTCCACCGCGTGGACTCGGAAGCTGAGCTTCGAAATATAGCGGTTGCTCCAGAGTATAGGCGTCAAGGAATTGCCAAGGCGCTTCTCGAGGACGGGTGCCGCAGATTATATGCTGTCGGCGTCCGAAAACTCTTTCTTGAAGTTCGCGAATCCAACTTGCCCGCACTCGAACTCTACCGCAAATTTGGCTTTGAACCGCAGGGACGCAGGAAAGAATATTATCGGCATCCCACCGAAGACGCACTGGTTCTTGCCTGCCGAATCTTACCTTCCGACGGTTAATTGGGGTAGATTCTGACCTCTCCTTCCGGAAACCAGGCAGGAGGTTAGTCCCATCGATTTCGAACTTCAAGCATTGGATGGCACGAAGCTAACCCAAATGGTGTATTCTACATCCCATTTGGTGTACCAAACCACCGAGTCGGTTATTCGAAGACTCCGCTTGAATTTCATAAATTTAATTTAATCAACTGATTTTACGAGGCTTGATTGAAGCTGCCCCGAAGACGGGCCGTTCTTTGGAATGGGTCGTGCATCAGCAAAACACGGTGTCTATTTTTACTTGGAGGTTTCATCACCTATGAAAAAGTTACTCACGCTGTTTGCTGCTCTTGCAATGGCAACTACGCTCTCGATGCCGGCTTTCGCTGCAAAGAAGCACACGAAGAAGGGAGCTGCCACGGCCCAAACCCATAGCAAGAAGCACATGAAGAACGCGAAGAAGAAGGGCGCAACCGAGGGAGAAAAGAAGGGCCAGTAAGAAGCTCTTTTGCCCTTAGCTTTCTTTTTGTTTTTGCTTAATAACCCGGCCGCGTGGCCGGGTTTCTTTTTCCCGCCTGAGTCGGGAAATCCAATCCGGCCTGCCGGACGGCTATTCCATCCAACCACGCATTTTGTTAATCCCGAACGACAAACTCCTGCCTCCTCGATAACTTGCTCTGTCGCGAATGGCCAGAAAAGGAACTGCGATTTCAAACGGGAAGGCACAGCAATTGACGGAATTATCCTGGAGACCCCGAGACCAAGCGCCACACCTCGAGGGAGTATTCGCAAGCCCTCATTGCTGGAGAGAAATATAAAACGAAACCCGCCCCTTCAGCCCGGATTTCCTTCTTGAGACTCAGGGTCTGCGGAGCGGGCGTTTCGGTTGACGCTCTTTCGGTTTTCGCATAAATTACAAATTCAAAAACTGCGCGTGGATTCGTTGCTGTGCAATGCTCGACGGGCGCATCCTTGTGCCCGAAAAATCCCAACCCGCATTTCTGACGCGAGGGTTCGTTGCGACTTTCATCCATCCTGAAGTCATATCCTCTACTTGCCCTGTTGCTGACCGCTCCCGTGTTGGGGCTGACGCCTGTCGCGGCGCGGCACGGAATGGTAGTCAGCAGCGATCCGCTCGCCACAGAGGCCGGAGTCGAAATCCTGAAGGCCGGCGGCAATGCTGTGGATGCGGCTGTCGCAGTGGGTTTTGCCCTGGCCGTCACTTATCCCTTTGCTGGAAACATTGGAGGCGGCGGCTTCATGATGGTCCGCATGACGGACCGCAAACCGGCAATGATCGACTATCGTGAGGAAGCGCCTGGGGCAGCATCCCGCGATATGTATCTGGACAAACATGGCCGGGTAATCCCCGGTGCTTCTACAGTCGGCGCGCTGTCGGTAGGAGTTCCGGGAACAGTTGCAGGTCTTGCCCTGGCTGAACAGAGGTATGGGACACTTGGACTTGCTCGTGTCATGGAACCCGCCATCCGGCTGGCCGAGCAGGGCTTTCCTGTGAGTTACTGGCTGAGCCGGTCGCTTGCAAGCCACAAGGAACTGCTCTCAAAATTCGACGCAAGCCGTCGAATCTATCTTCGCGACGGCAACCTCTATCAACCAGGAGAAATCTTCCGCCAGCCTGATCTGGCACGGACATTACAACAGATTGCACAGCACGGACCGAACGCGTTTTATATGGGCCAGGTTGCCGATGAAATAGTCTCTACGATGGCGAAATACCACGGAATCATCTCAAAGAGCGACTTGGAAGATTATCGAGCGAAAGTGAGGGAGCCGCTTCTCGGGCATTTCCGAGGATATGGGATTCTGGCGCCGCCACCGCCCAGTTCAGGCGGTGTGGCGCTAATCGAAATGCTCAACATCCTTGATCCGTTGGACCTGGGCCCCCCAAACTCGTACCAGTCCATCCATCTGATCGCGGAGGCCATGCGGCGCGCTTATGCCGATCGGGCTGCGTACCTCGGCGATACGGACTTTGTTTCTGTACCTGTAGCAGGGCTTACAAGCCCGAAGTATGCAGCCCTGCTTCGCAACGAAATTCTGAAATCGAAACCAGATGCGCCGTTGCGTGCAGGAAATCCCGCACCCTTCGAGGGCACAAATACAACGCACTTTTCCGTCGTAGATGGGGAAGGCAATGCAGTCTCAAACACCTACACTCTCAATAATGGCTACGGAAGCGGCGTGACCGTTGAAGGCGCAGGCTTTCTTCTGAACGATGAGATGGATGACTTTACTTCCAAGCCCGACACTCCCAACATGTATGGGCTGATCCAGAGCGAGGCCAACTCAATTGCGCCGCACAAGCGCCCACTCTCATCGATGACGCCTGTGATCGTCGTGCAAAACAACCAGGTGCGGCTGGTCGCCGGCTCGCCAGGCGGCGGCACGATTATTAATACCGTGCTTCAGGTACTCCTGAATGTTTTGGCGTATAACATGGATGTGTTGCAGGCGGTGAATGCTCCGCGGTTCCATGACCAATGGAAACCTGACCAGATAACTTTTGAAAAATGGGGATTTTCTGCCGACACACTTGATAAGCTTAAAAAGGCTGGTTACAAGCTCGCCGAAACTGACAGCCTGGGCGAGTGCGAAGCCATCGAGGTTGACCCCGAAACCGGCTGGCGCTTCGGCGCCGCTGATCCGCGGGGGACAGGAAAGGCGGCAGGATACTGATGAATTTCGGGCTTTCTACCCACCTTTTCGCGAACGACCGCTTGTCCTCGCACATCCTGGACGGCATTCTCAGCGCTGGCTTCCGCCAGATTGAGATATTCGCGGCGCTCCAGCATCTTGACTATCATGATCCCAACCACATTCGGGACGTAGCAGAGTGGTTCCGCGACCATGACCTCGAGCTTTTCTCGCTTCACGCGCCGCTCTATACGGACAGGGATTGGGGACGTTCCGGCGGCGTGCCCGTGTCCGTGGCCTATCTGGAACGCCGGAAGCGCATCGAGAGCATGGAGGAAATCAAGCGGGCGATTGAGGTAGCCGAGCAATTGCCGTTTCGAAATCTGGTCCTCCACCTGGGCCTGCCGGAGGAAGAATTCGACATCGATAAGTTCGATGCGGCGTTTACGTCCCTCGAACACTTGAACCTTTATGCCAAAGAACGCGGCGTGAGCATTCTGCTGGAGAATATTCCGAATGAACTTACATCTCCCGAGCGGCTGATCCGCTTCATGAATTACACCCACATGGGGCTGAAGATCTGCTTCGATACAGGCCATGCGCATATAACCTGCGGCGTCGATCATGCTTTCGATGTCCTGAAAGACCATATCGCCTCTACGCACATCCACGACAACTGGCGTGAAAAGGATGAGCATCTGCTTCCGTTTGCTGGCGGGATCGACTGGGAACGGACGGTGCGCAATCTGCGCAGCTTGGACGGCAATGTCCCCGTCATGTTTGAGCTGCGCAACTTCGGCCCGCCTGGTCCAAGCTTCGAAAAGCTGCACGAGATTATGAAGATGATGGAGGAAATCCGCTAAGCATGGGAGCCTCTTCACCGCCCGTCATTAACATCCGCAACGCGGGCCAATACGTTGACCGGGAAGTGACGGTTCAGGGCTGGCTTTACAATCTGCGGGAGAGCGGAAAAATCCTCTTCCCGATTTTCAGGGACGGGACCGGCCTGATGCAGGGCGTTGTCGTCAAGAGCGCCGTATCGCCCGAATTGTTTGAAAGGGTGCGCGCCCTGACCCAGGAATCTTCCCTGCGCGTCACCGGCAAAGTCCGCACAGAGCCCCGTGCGCCGGGAGGGTTTGAACTGGGTGTGACGGACCTTCAAATCATCCAGCTAATTCCGCCTGACCGGCCTTACCCCATCACGCCCAAAGAACACGGAATCGAATTCCTGATGGACCATCGACACCTGTGGCTGCGGTCCACACGCCAGAGGGCTATTCTGGGTGTGCGGCATCAGATCATCCGCGCCTGCCGCGATTTTTTTGATGACCGCGGATTCGTTCTGGTAGATACGCCCATCCTGACTCCCAGCGCTTGCGAGGGCACAACAACGCTGTTTGAAGTGGACTATTTTGGCCAGAAAGCCTATCTCACGCAGTCCGGCCAGCTTTACAATGAAGCTGCCGCCATGTCTGTTGGCAAAACTTACTGTTTTGGGCCCACGTTCCGCGCTGAAAAGTCCAAAACACGCCGCCACCTGATGGAGTTCTGGATGGTCGAGCCGGAAGTCGCGTTCGCACAGCTCGATGATGTAATGCAACTGGCGGAAGACCTCGTGGCCAGTGTCGTCGCTCGCGTACTTGAAAGGTGTCGGCGGGAACTCGAAACGCTTGGGCGCGACGTTTCGAAGCTTGAGCGCTGCACTCCGCCGTTTCCGCGAATTTCCTACGACGACGCGATCAAAATCCTCCAGGAAAAGGGAAGCGAGATCAAGTGGGGCGGAGATTTCGGTGGGACGGATGAAACCCTGCTGGCCGAAAGCTTCGAAAAGCCGGTGATGGTGCACCGCTACCCCAGCCAGGTAAAAGCATTCTACATGGCCCCTGATCCTGCTCGTCCCGAATTGGCCCTTTGCGTGGACGTTCTGGCGCCCGAAGGGTATGGAGAAATCATCGGCGGCAGCGAGCGCCTGGCGGATTACAACCTTCTTGTCAAGCGCATGGAAGAATCGAAGCTTCCGCGCGAGGCATTTGAATGGTATCTCGACCTGCGCCGTTACGGGACGGTCCCGCATGGCGGCTTCGGCATGGGCATCGAGCGGGTCGTGGCTTGGATTTGCGGACTTGATCACGTCCGCGAAACAATTCCGTTCCCCCGCATGCTCTACCGCCTGACGCCATGATATTTGTATCGAGCACGGCCCCGGATTTTGATCCGGAATTTACTCGTGCTGTCTGACACACAGGACTGAACGGCTCCGCCCGCTGGACGGCTTCGATTCTCTGTGACTTTGGCGACTTGAAAATTAACTATGGTACGTAAAGCGGGCCGTGCCTTGTAATTGCCTTGCGACGATCATAGATCATCACTACAGTTGTTGGGCACGATATGAAGATTCGCATCCTCGGAATTCCGCTTGATCTTGGCCAGGCACGGCGTGGTGTGGACATGGGACCGTCAGCCGTGCGAGCCGCCGGCTTGAATTCCGCACTCAAAGCCTTGGGACACCAGGTGGAAGACGCTGGAAACATCCATGTGCGCATCGCCGAGGAACAGCATTTTGGCGACAAGCGTGCAAAGTACTTGAAGGAGATAGCGGAGACGTGCCGCGAGGCTGCCCAGCGCGTGTTCCAGACGGTCCAGGAGGGATGGTTTCCACTGTCGCTCGGTGGAGACCACTCGATTGCGGTTGGAACGCAGGCCGGCGTATCCAGGTTCTACAACGATCGCGGGCAATCCATCGGCTGCATTTGGGTTGACGCTCACGCGGATATGAACACGCCGGAAACCAGCCCCAGCGGAAATGTCCACGGCATGCCATTTGCCGCGTCGTTGGGCTTCGGGCCCGAAGAACTGACGCACATCATGGGCTTCGCACCGAAACTTCAGGCACGCAACTGCGCGCTGATCGGATTGCGTGATCTTGACAGCCGGGAGCGTCGCCTCGTGAAGGACTCCGGCGTCCATGCGTTCACGATGCGCGACATTGACGAATATGGTGTGCGCGCAGTGATGGAAAAGAGCATCGCAGCGGCTACAGACGGCACGGCCGGCTTCGTGGTATCACTGGATATGGACGTAATCGATCCTCATGAGGCTCCCGGCGTGGGTACACCAGTAAGGGGAGGAATTACTTTCCGCGAAGCCCATCTGATCATGGAAATGATCTCGGACAGCAGAAAAATGCTTGCCCTCGAAATGGTGGAAGTGAACCCCATCATCGACGTCCTTAACAAGACAGCAATTCTGGCCGTAGGGCTTGCCGCTTCAGCGCTGGGGAAAAAAATCCTGTGAAGAAGAGAATTCGAGTGGGAGTCCTGTTTGGCGGGCGCTCCGGAGAACATGAAGTTTCGCTGACTTCCGCCGCCTCAGTCATGCACGCTCTCGATCCTGAGAAATACGAAGTTGTACCCATTGGAATAAGCCGGGAAGGGCGCTGGTACATGGGTCCAACCGCGCGCAGGCCGCTCAAGGAAGTTTTTGAAAAAGGTCAGGCGGTCATTCTCTCCCCAGATCCTTCCGGACCAAGATTCTGCGTATGCAATTCACGGCTAAACTTTAAAGGCCCGCGCGGTGTCGACGTTATATTTCCCGTGCTCCACGGAACATTCGGGGAAGATGGGACTATTCAAGGCCTGCTCGAACTCGCAGGCATTCCATATGTTGGCTCGGGTGTGCTCGGCTCCGCAGCTGGCATGGATAAGGACGTGATGAAGCGCCTTTTCCGTGACGCGGGCCTTCCTGTGGTGCAATGGGTGACTGTGCTGCGGAGCGAGTGGAACGAACGCCAGCAGTATGTGCGCAGGCTGATTGAAACAAAGCTCTCATATCCGCTTTTCGTCAAGCCGGCAAACCTGGGATCTTCGGTCGGTATCAGCAAGGTGCACAACCGCCGCGAGCTCGCCCCGGCGCTCGATCTCGCAGCCCGTTACGACCGAAAGATCGTAGTTGAAAAAGGGCTGGACGCGCGCGAGATCGAATGCGCGGTGCTGGGTAACGATCGGCCGGAAGCCTCCGTGGCGGGAGAAATCGTTCCGGTAAACGAGTTCTACGATTATGAGGCGAAGTACCTCAAGGAGGGCTCGAAGTTGATAATCCCTGCAAAGCTGTCGCGAGCAGAGGCACGCTGCGTGAAAGACTTCGCTTTGCGGGCCTTCGCTGCTGTTGACTGCGCCGGAATGGCGCGCATAGATTTTCTCCTGGCGCGCCAAAGCAATGAACTGTTCGTCAACGAAGTCAACACCATCCCGGGCTTTACGCCTATCAGCATGTACCCCAAGCTTTGGGAGGCCAGCGGCCTTCCTTATCCGGCATTGCTCGATCGCCTGATCCAGCTTGCATTCGAACGCCATCGCGAAAAACAGTACACACAATACGATTATGGGAAGTAGCGCAGGCTTCTCGCCATTCGCCCACTGATCTCGACCAAACCGCGCGGCAGCCCAAAGAGCTTGTATGCTTGACCGAAAAATGCCTTTCGTGCTTAACTAACCATATAGTTAAAAAGAGACCCCATGGCGATAAAAGCGCCAGTTAGACGCGCGGTTAAAACGCCGGAAACGCGCGCCATAATTCTGCGTTCCGCTGAGCATATCTTCGCCGAGCGCGGCCTGGCCGGTGCCCGCATCGACGCCATTGCCGCGGCGGCTGGGGTTAATAAAGCCCTGATCTACTATTACTTCAAGAGCAAGGATGCACTGTTTCTTGCTGTCATCGAAGAGCATTTGAAAGAATTCTCACGGCGCGCGCTTGCTCTTCTTTCCAGCGATGAGGGCGCGAAGGACAAAGTGCTTCATTACGTCAGCATGCACTTTGACTTTGTCGCAACACGAAGAGACTACCCGCGCCTGTTCCAAAGGTTCATGATGGCGCGCGAGCGTCGCTTCATGCAGGTCCGGCAGAAGTATTTTGCTCCAGTGGGCCAGAAGCTACGATCGGTGATTGAGCAAGGCATCAGAACAGGTGAATTTTACGAATCAGACAGCACCCACACGGTCATCTCGCTGGTGGCTCTCACGGTCTTCTACTTTGCGGTTGCACCAATGCTGAAAGCTGCTGAGGCGATCAAGGACCCCTATGAAAAATCCCAACTCGCGAGGAGAAAAAGAGAAGTCTTGAATTTTGTCCGGCGGGCTCTCTTTCAAAACGCAGGTTTGGCATGACACGCAAAATCTTCTTTGTGATTCTCGGTCTTGTGGTTCTGGCAAGCATCGCCGTGTTCGTGGTCACGCGCCCGTCAACGCAGGGTCTGGTCCTGACCGGCCTGGTTGATGCCGATGAGGTCGCGGTCAGCGCTCAGATCGCCGGCCGGCTTCAGCAAGTCCTGGTGCAGGAAGGGGATTCGGTGACCCGGGGACAATTACTCGCAACAATTGTTCCAAAGGAATTGCAGGCAGACCAGGCCTTCTATGCGTCGTCGATGAAGAGCGCGAGCGCGCAGGTTGATGCGGCCCGCGCGTCGCTCGACTATCAGGAATTGCAGACCCGTGACCAGATTCGGCAGGCGGAAGCCAATCTCTCATCGACCGAGGCACAGTTGAAACAGGCGCAGGCAAATCTTGCCCTGGCAGAGCAGAACTTTAAGCGAACAGACCGCCTGTTCGAACAACAGATTGTTTCCCAACAGGACGAGGACCAGGCCAAAGCCAACCTGGAAGCAAACCAGGCAAACGTCGAGGCCCTTGAAAAACAGGTGCAGGCGGCCCGCGCGGCGGTAGCCCTGGCGCGCTCCAACGAGAAGCAGATCATCATCCGCCAGCGGCAACTCCTTTCCAACCAGCATCAGTTCGCTGCGGCCCGCGCCCAGGATCTGGCTGCACGAGCACGCCTTGATTACACGGAGATCCGTTCGCCGATCAACGGTCTGGTCTCCCTGCGCGCAGCTCTGAGTGGCGAAGTCGTGAATCCGGCGCAGCCCATCGTCGTGCTCTATGATCCGGACAAGATCTGGGTCCGTGCGGATGTCCCGGAAACGGACATTCACCTGATCCGCATAGGCCAGCAGTTCCCGGTGAGTTTCCCGGGAGGCTTCGAACGGATCGGAACCGTCTATTTCCGCGCGGTCGATGCGGATTACGCTACTCAGCGTGACGTCAGTCGCACCAAGCGCGACATTAAGACTTTTCAGATTCGATTGCGCGTAGACAATAAGGACCGCAGGCTTGCTCCGGGCCTTACGGCGTATGTGACCATACCCATCAAAGATCAGGACTAGCATCGGTAGTCCGGGTGTGTGATGGCAGAGGGGAAACAGTTCAAGTTGTTCCTGGGAGCTTGCAGATGGCCGCCGTTGAAGTTGAAAAGCTGACCAAGCGTTTCAACGGATTTACAGCCGTTGACTCTCTCACGTTCCGCGTGGAGGAAGGAGAAATATTCGGTCTGCTGGGGCCGAACGGCGCAGGCAAATCCACGCTGATTCGCATGCTGACTACCCTGCTGCCCCCCACGGAAGGGACCGCACTGGTCAACGGCTATGATGTGTTCCGCCAGCAAAATGAGGTGCGGAATTGCATCGGCGTGATTCCTCAGGCGATGACCTCTGACCTCGACCTCAGCGCGGAGGAAAACCTGAACATTTTCGCCAAGCTCTACGGCGTGCCGCGGAACCGCCGTGCGCAGGTCATTCGGGAATTGCTGCAAGCAGTCGAATTGGAAAAATGGGCAAATCACCCTGTCAAGCATCTTTCCGGCGGAATGCGGCGGAGGCTGGAAATCGCTCGCGGCCTTGTTCACGAGCCGAAGATATTCTTCCTCGATGAACCAACGACGGGGCTGGATCCGACGTCACGCATCGCCGTGTGGGAAATGCTGGTCAGGATCAAGAAGCAGCGCGAACTGACTATTCTCCTGACGACACACTACATGGATGAGGCGGACCGGCTTTGTGACCGCATCGCCATCGTGGACCACGGCAAGCTCGTGGCGATCGACTCGCCGATGAAGCTGAAGGCCTCGATTCCGGCGGCAAGTTTTCTCGAAGTCAGTTTTTCCGCCATTCCGACGGGTTGGTTAGAAACCTTAAAGTCATTACCCGAGGTCGCAAGCGTCACAGTGCACGATCATATTTTTCGCATTGCGTCACACAACGGGCCGCGGACGACCATCGAGCTTGTGGAAGCCGCCCGCAGGGCAGGGATCGAAGTATCGTCTCTTTCTGTGCAAAGCACTACTTTGGATGACGTGTTCATGCACTACACCGGACGACAACTCCGGGATGAATTGCAGGAGAAAACCTACGAGACCAGCCTGATGCCCCCGCGGTAACCACGGCCCGGGCTGCGCCGACCAAACAGGACTAGCATGAATCGCATCATGGCCATCATCCAACGCGATCTGCTGAAATTTTTCCGCAGCCCTGCGCTCATGATGGCGTCTCTGATTTTTCCGTTGGTGCAGTTGGTGGTACTCGGTTACGCCTTCGGAGGGAAGATCAAGAACCTTAAGGTAGGCGTCGTGAATCAGGACGGTGGCCTTGAAACGGTCCGCTTGCGCGAGATGTTCGGGGCCATCGCGGCCAACGCCCGAACTTTCACGACCGTGGGTTATGTCGATCCGCGGAAGGCGCTTGAAGACCTGAGGGAAGGACGCATCAACGCGGTGCTGGAAATCCCTCCCGATTTTTCGCGCAACGTCCTCGAACAGCACGAACCGCAGATCGCGTTGATTGAAGATAACACGGACAACTTTGTAACGAGCGCGCTCGAGGGCGTTTTCACAGGGTTGGTGGCCGCCTATAATCAGCCTCGCGTTGAACCGCGCGTTCCTGGCGGCGTGTCGCTCAGGGTCGTTGAACTCTATCCTTACGTGCCTTATATCCAATACCTGTTAGCAGGTTCCGTAGTCCTCTCGATATTTGTTTCTGCCATGATCGGCGGCGGCATCATTTTCATCGATGACAAAGCGCGCGGTCTGCACGAAGGCTATCTGGTTACCCCCATCACTAAATTTGAGCTGATCATGGGCTTCACACTTTCGGGAGCCAGCAAGGCGATCCTGGCGGGTCTGGTCCTTAGCACCCTGGGCGCCTTGCTCGCCGGGATTCCGAACCCGCTTGCCCTGGCACGCGTGGCCCGTCTGATCGTCGTGATTGTCGTCAGCTCGATGGCCCTGATCAGCATGATGTTCCTGATGATGGTACGGATCAGCGATCCGCTGGTTCCCCGCGCCATCTTCGGCGTACTCAACACGCTGCTCTTCTTCCCGAGCGGCGCCGTCTATCCCATCAACGCCTTTCCGCCCTGGATGAAGGCCATCACGGTCATCGACCCTTTCACTTATGCGGTCCACGCCTTCAAATCGCTGTTTCTCAAAAACACCGGCTTCATCGCGATTTCAGGCGATTTGATCTTTCTCACCGTTTTCACGGTCATCATGATGACCTTCGCTACGCTCCTCTTCCGCCGCACACTGTAACGCCCCGAGGCCCGGCCCGAAGTGCAGGCGCTGACGATTCTTGTTCCTGCATGGCAGCGCTCGTCGTTGAATGCTGCGGCCCATGCGCCTGATAACAGTTAAAAATTCGAGGTTAATCGCAGACCCTGCGCCGCGGACCATCTTAATAAGCGGTCACATTAATTCGACCTTGCGTTGACGCGGCGGCAAGGCGCGCTAAAATGGTTTACTTACGGCAAACCCATGGATGCGACCACAAGACCGAGGGTTTCGGTCGTCAAATACCTGAATACGGCCCCGCTGATCTGGGGCATGCTGAAAGGCAGCCAGCAGGGGAAATACAACCTCGACTTCACCACTCCTGCAAAGTGCGCTGACGACCTGCGAAGGCGTGATGCGGCGATCGGAATCATCCCGTCCATCGAATATCAGCGGATTGATGGGCTCCGCGTTCTGCCGCGATGTTCCATCGCGTCAAAGGGAATCGTCAAGAGCGTCCTGCTACTCAGCAAGGTTCCCGCGGAACGGATAAAGACAGTTGCTCTCGACAATTCGTCGCGGACGTCGGCGGCACTTGTCCAGGTCCTGTTGCGGAAATTCTACTCAAGGGCAATCGTCGCGGCACCAGCAAACCCAGACCCGGGAAAAATGTTGCAGAATGCTGATGCGGCGCTCCTGATCGGCGATCCCGCGCTTACCTTTGACGCCAACGGGCTGTGCGTCTATGACCTCGCGGCGGAGTGGAAAAAGTTCACGGGCCTGCCTTTTGTGTTTGCAATATGGGCAGGATATGAGGATGCGACGCTCAGCCGGCTTTGCGCCGATTTCGAAGCCTCAAAAGATTACGGCATGGAACACCTGGAAGACATCGCGCGCGAGTACGCGCCGCGGCTTGGTCTCTCGCAAGAGGCGGTCAAGGTTTACCTGAAAGAGAATATCGATTATTCTTTGGATGAGGAAAACCGCAAGGGGTTAGACCTTTTCTACCGCCTTGCGCACGAAATCGGCATCACATCCGGGGCAAAGGAAATCGCGTTCGCGTAACGCTGCAAGGCGACCAGGATTTCCTCTGCGGCACCCGAGAAAATTCTCCATAAGTGTTATGGGTTTGACTGAAGCACAGGCTCTCGACATGTTACGCTCGGACGACCTGATCGGCCTCGGCATGGAGGCCGACGCGGTGCGCAAGAAATTCCATCCGGGTAACGTCGTAACATATCAGATCGACCGGAACATCAATTACACGAATATCTGCACAGAGTATTGTTCCTTCTGCGCGTTTTACCGGCCCGTCGGATCACCAGAGGGTTATGTGCTGCCCATCGAGACGATTTTCCAGAAAATTGACGAAACGCTTGCGCTGGGCGGCACAGGGGTCCTGATGCAGGGAGGCCTGCATCCCGAACTCAAAATTGACTATTATGAAAACCTTCTTTCCAGCATCAAGAAGCGTTATCCCCAGATCCATCTCCACTGCTTTTCAGCGCCCGAGGTGCTGAATATTGCGGAGCTTTGCGGGTTGACGGTCCGCGACACGCTGATGCGCCTGATGGATGCCGGCCTGGATTCCATTCCCGGCGCGGGTGCGGAAATTCTGGACGATGAAGTCCGGAGGCGGATCGCGCGCCTGAAATGCACGACTGAAGAATGGTTGTTCGTACATCGCGAAGCACACAAACTGGGCATGCGGACGACTGCTACTATGATGTTCGGCTGCGGAGAGGAACTGCGGCATCGCGTGGCGCATTTAGAAAGAATTCACAGGCTTCAGGAAGAAACAGGCGGGTTCACAGCGTTCATTCCATGGTTCTTCCAAAGGGAAAATACATCGCTCGGGCGCTTCGTCAAGGAAGAAGTGACGGCAGTGGATTATCTCAAAACCCTGGCTGTCAGCCGCCTATACCTGGACAACATTCAGAACATTCAGGCGTCATGGCTGACTCCCGGCCACAAGGTCTGCCAGATCGCTCTGCGCTTCGGTGGGAACGACGTCGGCAGCATCCTGATTGAAGAAAATGTGGTGTCCGCCGCAGGCTGCGGGCGCACCTCTTCCGAGGAAAAGCTTCGTCGGATGATTCGTGACGCCGGTTTTCGCCCCATTAAGCGTGATACACTTTATCGCAAATATTTTCTGAATTAAGAAGCCTCGCGAGCCTCCAACCGGTTGCTGCTTGCGACTCCAAGCTGATGACAGAACTTCGCTGGAATCCGACGCTGCGGGAGTGGGTTTCAACCGCATCGCATCGCCAACACCGGCCTCAGATGCCGCGCGATTGGTGCCCGTTCTGCCCGGGCTCAGGCCGTGTTCCGGATAACTACGACGTCTATATCTACCCGAACGATTTTCCCGCCTTCTCCATTCCGGCGCAGGTCCCGGCCATTGAGGGAGACGATTTTTATCCGGTTAGGCCTTCGCACGGCAAATGCGACGTGGTGCTTTACCATCCGGATCACAATACTTCAATTCCGCAGATTTCCGTCGATCACCTGACGCGACTGGTGAAGCTCTGGCGCAAACGGTTTGCGGAACTCAAAGCCATTCCAGGTATCCGCTATGTCCTGATTTTTGAGAACAAGGGAGAGGTGATCGGTGTCACGATGCCTCACCCGCACGGCCAGATTTACGCTCTCCCGCTGGTCCCGCCCATCATCATGAAGGAACTCGCCGCCGCGCGCGCGCACCAGCGCAGCCGTGGCCGCTGCCTTTTCTGTGATGTCCTTCAAAGAGAGCACAAAGACAAACGGCGAATTGTAGCGGAGAATTCGGCTTTCACAGCATTCATCCCGTTTTACGCGCGCTGGCCTTACGAAGTGCATATATACCCGCGGCGACATGTGGGCACGCTCGATGAGTTCAATCCTACCGAGGAGAAAGCGCTGGCGGAAATGCTGAAGTGGGTGACACTGAAGTACGACAATCTGTTCAAAATGTCGTTCCCGTACATGATGCTGCTTCACCAGGCCCCTGCGCGCGGCCGGCATCCTTATTATCACTTTCACATCGAGTTTTATCCGCCCCACCGCAGCAAGGAGAAACTGAAATATCTGGCCAGCGTCGAAACGGGCAGCGGTCTATTCCTGAACGATTCGCTTGCCGAAGAGAAGGCATCAGAATTGCGCTCAGTCGCCCCCAGAACACGCCGGGAAATCGTCTGAACGCGTGGCAACGGGAAATCGCAACATGATTCAAGAAGCGTTTCGAAAAATCTACGGAGCAGCGCCGGACGTTTCCGCGCGCTCGCCGGGACGCGTGAACCTGATCGGCGAGCACACGGATTACAACGATGGATTTGTGCTTCCCGCCGCGATTGACCGCGCCATCGACTTCGCCGCCCGCCGCCGCGACGACAACATTGTTCATGTGCACTCGATTGACTTTCAGGATGATGTCGAGTTCAGCCTGGATGCAATCGAGAAAGACTCTCAGCACACATGGAGCAACTATCTCCGCGGCGTGCTCAAGTTCTTACAGGAAGACGGACACAAATTGAGCGGGGCTGACATCGCGTTCGGCGGCAACGTGCCTCGCGAGGCCGGCCTCAGCTCATCAGCAGCAGTTGAAGTCGGTACGGTTGCCCTGGCCATGAAGCTCTACGGAATCGAGTTGTCGCCGCTCGAGGTCGTGCGGTTGGCACGAAAGGCGGAAAACGAGTTCGTCAACGTTCCGTGCGGAATCATGGACCAGTTTGTGTGCGCGCTGGGCAAGCGAAACCACGCGCTGTTTCTCGACTGCCGCGATCTAACGTATCGCCACGTTCCGCTGTCGGCACATGTCAAGATTGTTGTTTGCTATTCGGGCGTACGGCGGGCGCTGGCCGCTTCAGAATACGAAATCCGGCTGCAGCAGTGCCGGGAGGCCGTGGCGCGGCTGGGAACCACGGGCCTCGCCATCAAGTCTCTGCGCGAAATTGACATGACCGACCTGGAAGTGGCCGGCCACAGCCTGAGCGAAGTTCTTCTGAAGCGCGCCCGGCATGTTGTGAGCGAGAACGAACGCGTCCTCAAGGCAGTTCAGGATTTGGAGAGGGGCGATCTTGAGAGCTTCGGCAAATTGATGATCGCATCGCATGAGAGTTTGCGTGACGATTATGAGGTCAGTTGCAGGGAACTCGATACGCTGGTGGACCTGGCGCTTGCGCAGCCAGGCGTTCTCGGCTCACGCATGACGGGCGCAGGCTTTGGCGGATGTACGGTCAACCTCGTCCGCACGGGAGCGGCGGCTGACTTCGCAGTAGCAGTGAAGGAAGGCTACTACAAAGCTGTGGGACTGAACGCGGAAGTTTACGTTTGCGAGGCTTCCGACGGCGCACTGGCCGAGGACTGACGTCCTGCGGAATGTGTAAAGCCGGCGATTTTTCCCCCAGACATTCCTGTGCCGTGAGTGTCAGGGTTATTTCCGCCCGGCGAGACCTTTGGCGGCCCCTTGAGCAGCATCATCAAGGCGCTAATCAGGAAGAAAACCAGTAGAATAAAGAGCAGCGTGCGGACCACCCGCCCACTTTCCCCCTCTATAAACGGGCACGAAGCCTGCGGAGTTTTCCTTCGCGCCAAATACCAGGGAAAAATAAAAATCCATAACAGGAACGAACCGATACTCCAGCGCAGTGGTTTTGGAATATTCTTCGCGCGGGCATCGTGAAGCACCCAGACAGACGATAGTATGACCAACCCCCCGAGCAGGATTTGGCCCCTTTCGGGTCCCAGCAGTCTCTCGGTGGTCAACGCAACGAACAACCAGATGCCCAACGTTGCGAAAAAGATACTCCAGGAAAATCGAGCGTACTGCTGCACCGGGGCCGGAATCACCTGCTCCGCGACCGGTGCGGCAACCTGCGGACGCGCAATTTTGCCCGGGTCAATCGCCTGCTTGCAGGAGGGGCAAACGCGGCACCCAGGGGCAAGCATCTGCCCGCAATGGTGACAGGGGAAGGGCTCTTCGGGGAAAACAGCCGCCGGTCCGACGGCAGCGTTCTCGGGCAGTTCAGCCATCCGCCAGTTTATCCTCCCGCTGTGTTTCCATGCTTTCACTCATGGCTTCGCATTCCAACCTTGGTGCTTATCCCAGTCTAACATCTGCCGATAAACAATTCTGCGCGGAAGCTGGTTGAAATTGCGGATGTGTCCCTGGGCGCGGTTTCCTCCCTGCGATTGATAATACCAGCCTGCCTCCTGATGCAGCGCCATCACCTCGCCCGAAACGAAAAACGTGTGTTCTGAGTAATGATACGGGTCCGGCGGATTCATCTTCGGGTCATATACCCTGTCCACATAAAGTCTGATGCTCTCAGGCCTGAGTTCATTATCGCTCACCATTTCCTGCAACGCCTGCACTACAAAATAGTTATTCACAATGTGATCGATGTGGCCCTCGGCAGGAGGATGAGCGGTCACAACAACCTCCGGATGGAACATATTGATCAGTTTCTTCACTGCCGCAACGACGGATTCGCGTGCGAAGGGCAGATTGGGGTCAAAAACATTCGGATACGGCGTATGGTCGGAAGCAAGCAGAACCGAGAGATACGGATAGTCAGCGTCCGGGTGATGATACCAGATTTCACCCGATCCGCCGTCGGGCAGCCCCAGGAAATAAATGTCTCCTGGCGGGACTCCCATATGTCCCAGCACTGCGCGCGTCTCATCCATGCGCAGCATACCGAAATTCAATGCCTCCGCCGCTTCGCACGAGTGCTCGTAATAGAGATCACACGATCCCGCATCGCCGCCCGTGAAATACACAAAATGAATCGGGATGTGGTTCTCGACGGCTGCCCGAATCAAGCCTGCCCAGGCGCCCTCGTCATCTTCGTGCGCGCAAAAAATCAGAATGGACTTCGGCAGCGGGTTCACCCCGAGTTCCAGGTCGTTTTCGGCTACGGTGTTTCCGGAGGAATCTCTCAGAACCACTTCAACCCGGTAAAGGCCCGCTCGCTCGGCGGGAAGTTGAAACGTTAAGTTCTGCTGCCGGGGGACCGCGCCCGGCAACAGGTCTAAGCGATTGGCAATAATCTTTCTCTGGATTGCCTTCCCATCCGGATCGAGCAGTGTCCCCGACACTTCAATCTGTTTCCACGGGGTCTTCCCGGGGTTCGCGAGCGAAAAATGGACCGTCGGTTCCTCCCCGGGCGTGAACATGGTGTGGCTCTTGTCGAAGCGGATCGCGCCAGAGTGAAGACCTGGAGGATAGAAGTGACGGTAGCTCCTCGTGTCAACATCGCTGAGTTCGGGATACGTGTACTGCAACGGATATGGCCGGGGGGACGTTACGCCGGGAGGGCATATCATTATGAGATGACTGAAGGCGATATCCAGAACATTCTTCCGGTCGTGGTCCCAGACAACAACGCCGTACTGGTGGATTGTCGGCTTATTCACTCTGTCGGCAACGGCAACATCGTTCGCATGAATTTCCTGCTGGCCCCCCGCTGAGAGTGTCAAAGCCTGCTTTACCGTAACGATGCTTGCTGCAGCCTGCTGTGCTGGCCCGGCGATCCAGGGCCAATACCTGTTTGAAAATTCCACTCGAAGACCGGTCAGCGGCTGCTGCGTCAGGTTCTTGAGAGTGATCTCGCAGGCGACGTGATCGCCTGTGGTGTAGAAAGTCTTATCGAGGCTGATCCGCTCGATCTTAACCAGCTTGCGGTGGACGGCGAAGGAGCCCGCCGCCCGAATTCTGGAGACAATTTGCCTGGAGATTCGATCCTCACCCAGCAGGTCGATCGCATAGCGCCCGGTGCGTGCGTCAGTCGGTATCTTCCAGAGGAGTGAGTACTCGCCATTCGCGCCCTCGCCCGAGCACGTCCAAGTCTGAGACGGTGGCGTCGTAAACACGGGATGCGGGTCGCCAGCGTAGCGGACTGTAGCTGAAAAGACGACGTCCTGTGCCGCCGCTGTTCCCGGTGATGGAACAAGCCGCATCAGGACTTCCGAGCCGGCATTGTAGGTGGTCCTGTCCGTGACAGCAATTATGCCGCCTTGCGCCCTGGCCAGCACGGGCAACAGCAGAATTCCCACGAAAAGCGCCGGTTTGAATCGAATCAACTTTCTCACATGATCTGACAACACAATGCCTTCCCTCGCCAACAACGGCGGCACTCTTTACTTAAGAAATATGTTCGCGTTCCGCACCGACGAGTACTCGCAGCCCGCGGTTACGCATAAAGGCTCTTAATTTATCACGAATCTGAACCCGTGGCGCGCTTGGGCGCAGTATGGGCGTCTCCTGCTGAAGCACTTCCTTTGTTCTCAATCAGCGGTGCAATCACGCGCACTCAGCCCTGACCGCGATCCGATGAATTTACCTTTCCTTCAAAAAACCGGTAAACTCGTCTTTACGCTTCGGCAGCGGATTTCAATTCCGACAGAGGGACCAGTTCCGGCAACGCGCCGGCCTTGGCAAGGACGTAGTACACAACAAAGCCAACAATGAACGAGAAGAGCACTGCGGGGCGGTCAGCTTTCACCCAGCTTGCCGGGACTCCGGGAATGCTGTTAAGGATGCCGACCACAAAACCAATTGCCCAGGCGACATACCCGGCCCAGTTGATTCCCTGGCGCGGGCCGGACCACTTCCTCCCGGCCAGAAGATAGTCTGCGGCCATGGCTCCGCAGATCGGCCCGAAGGAAGCTCCCACGATTGTGAAGAATCCAATCAGATTTTGCGCCACGCCCGTAATGGCCAGAATGGCCCCGATCGTAACACCCACCAGGGTTGAAACAGCGCGCGGGATCTTCGGCAGCATGGTCCCGAAGCTGTTCCCTGCGATAAACGTGCAGAATGTCGTAGGAACCATGGAGGCAGCCGCAAACAGAAAGAACGTGACCGGGGCGAGGCTGCCAACGCTCTTGATGGTCCCGGCGTAGGTGAAATCCGAAGCGTTCCCGAGTTTGCCCAGGTGGCCGGCAACCGAAAGGACGGGCAGGCCGCCCGCCACGAGAATCGCCAGGGTAATGCCGGTCAACCCTCCCAGGACCACATCGCGGCGGTCGCGATTATTCAGGCCAAAATCTGCGCCTGCGGCGCCGGCCGTTGCAAAAAAGCCAATGACAATCGCGAGCATCGTGAGGAAGCCGCCCCAAGGGTCATTTTGCGGAGGGCGGTAATTTGCCACTCCATCTTTGTTGGCCCAGAAAACGATGATGATCATCAGCAGCGGCACCCAGTTCAGGAACTGGGCAATCCGCGCCATATAGGAAATGCCTTTGATGGCCACCCAGGCCAGGCCGTAGGCCCACACCAGTGCGATAGCGACAAAGAGGCCCTTGGACTGGCTGCCGAGACCCTCCATGATGTAATCCGTGGCGAAGTAAGTGGCCACGGCAAACCAGCCGATTTGCAGGCAGCCCATCAGCAGGCCGGGCATCAGGTAGCCACCCTTCACGCCGAAGGTAGATGTTCCGACGATGTAAAGCGGGCGGCCTGTCTGCATGCCCAGCATGGCAGGGGCGTAGTAATAAAGCGCGAAGCAAAGCAGTCCGGCCACAAACAGGCCCAAAAGACACGCAGCAGGGCTGGCCAGGCTCAGCGTCGGCGCGGACAGTCCAAGATAGAAGGCGACCCACAGGAAGATCCCGGCGTAAGACGGGAACGTGCTTTTGTACCAGGGGACCCGTTTGCTTAAAGGATTGGGAACAGACGATAAAACGTAGTTTGGAAGTTCGGCAGCCATTTTACCCCCAATCGATTGCACAAGAAGTGCTGGTCGGGGAGAAAGAATATTCGCTGTAAGGCCTTTATGCAAGACGAAAAAGCAAGTGGCGAGGCGTCAAGACTGGAAGGCCGTGGGACCACCCCATAGGGGAGGAGCGAATTCGAACCCATCAGGAAGCGGCTAATTCTCTTCAGAATCGGCAAACACCCTGTAGCCGGGGTTCGGGGGAAACATTTCCGCCATCAGGTTCATGCGCTTTCGAAGCACGGGGACGGGAAGGTGCTCCGGCCCGATTCGGATTTGAACATCATGCCAAAGGCCGTGCATGTACTCCGCGCAGGTACTTGTGAAAGAAACGTCGCGATACTTCAGGAATTGCGGGCCTGTTTTCATCCATCGGTTGCGTCTTCGGAGCGGCTGCTTTGCCTCATAGGCCTCCTCGTCAATTTCGCCGGCAAATCCCTCGTCAAGCTCCTCGATGAGAAGGTTTGTAAAACGCTGCAGTTCTTCGGCCGTCAGGCGCGCGCGCAGGAGTTCGGCGACGCTGGCCAGGAATTCCCAGCCCGTATCATGAGGATCAAGGTCGCGGCAGGCAAGAATCAGGTCGATTCTGTCCTCGTTTTCGAACCACACGGCGGAGTGCTTTTCTCCGTCTGGATTAGAAAAGACCACCATGTCGCCTGATTCGAAGCACGCGACGTAAGGAACGAGGAGGACCCTTAATTTCCCAACCCTTTGCGCGATGGCCTCGGGGATGGCCCGGGCCGGCTCACGGACCATCGTACGTTCTTCAGACGGGCTGAGCGGCACGGCCGAGTGCATTTCCCATTCGTGCGCAATCCGCGAGAGCGGCACAAATGTCTGCTGGACGTATTCCCGGACTGGCATACTTCTGGTCAGGGAAATCTGGGAAGAACTCAATTCGCCCTCTCGCATCGGAATCTCAGACCTATTGTGGGGGATAATGTCTCCTTGTGTCCAGATCGGGAAGCGCCCGCAGTTGTCTTTCACGCGCCGAGCTTCCATGCGGCGCCAGAAAAGAGTTGCGTTGGGCGGTGAGCCGGGGCAAAATGAAAAAGTAAGACTTTGAAAGCCTGAGGGATACGCCTTCTGGCAGCAGAACGCTTTTGCGGTCTCCGGGAAGATTTGCAAACGGCTGGCGTACCCTTGAAGACGCCGGGCCGCGGACAACAGCCTTGCAACTGATCCCTGAAAAATTCCCTGCACTGCCCGTTCCTGACGATAAATTCCACGACCATTGTGGCGTGTTTGCCGTTTATGGTCATCCCGAAGCCGCCAAGCTGACCTATCTGGGACTTTATGCACTCCAGCATCGCGGTCAGGAAAGCGCCGGCATTGCCGTCAGTGATGGAGACCACATCAACGGCCACAAGGGCATGGGCCATGTGGCCGAAGTTTTCAACGAGAGGGTTTTGCATGACCTCGCCGGGCACGCCGCCATCGGCCACACACGCTATTCGACCGCCGGCGATACAAACCTGAAGAATGCCCAGCCGCTCAGCGTCAGTTGCCAGAAGGGGCAGGTGGCGCTGGCCCATAACGGGAACCTGGTGAACGCGGCGAGCATCCGCCGTGAGCTCGAAGCGCGCGGGGACATCTTTCAGACCACCAGCGATACGGAAGTGATCCTCCACTATTTCGCGCGGTCCCGCCACAGCGGCATTCCGGAATCGATTGCCGAAGCACTTGATCGTGTTTCGGGCGCCTACTCGCTGGTGATGCTCTTCAAGGACAGCGTTTATGCCATCCGCGATCCGCGCGGCTTCCGGCCGCTCAGCCTTGGCCAATTGAACGGGGCGTACGTTGTGGCGTCAGAGACCTGCGCGTTCGACATCATCAGTGCCACGTATCTGCGTGAAGTTGAGCCCGGCGAGATGGTGATCCTCGACAAGCGCGGTATCACCTCGCTCCGTTTCTCGCCTCCGGCCAGGCCAGCCAAATGCATCTTCGAGCACGTGTATTTCTCACGGCCTGACAGCATTGTCTTTGGCCGCTCGGTCCAAAGCTGCCGCGAAATGCTGGGCCGGCGGCTTGCGCATGAGCACCCGGCGGAGGCCGATCTGGTAGTTCCTGTGCCCGACTCGGGTGTCGCCGCAGCCATCGGGTATTCGCAGGAATCCGGCCTGCCGCTGAAATTTGGATTGATCCGCAATCACTACATAGGACGTACATTCATCGAACCGACGCAGGCCATTCGCGACTTTGGAGTCAAGCTCAAGCTCAACCCGGTGCGCAGCCTGCTCGAGGGGAAGCGCGTGGTTCTGGTGGACGATTCCATCATTCGCGGGACCACCAGCCGCAAAATCGTTCGCCTCGTGCGCGAGGCCGGCGCCCGCGAGGTGCATCTGCGGATCAGTTGTCCGCCCACCATTTCACCCTGCTACTACGGGATCGACACGCCCACGAAAAAGGAACTTATCGCTTCCAGCCACAGCGTGGAAGAGATCCGTGAGTACGTGGGGGCCGATACGCTCGGTTATCTTTCACTCGATGGACTTCAGGAAGCGGTCGGCAACGACAAAGAGAGTTACTGCCTGGCTTGCTACACAGCCAATTATCCAACCACTGTCCAGGAACCGCTCATCACATTGAGGGACCGGGAATAGCGCTTATGGAACCTGCTGACCCTTTGCCGAACGACGAACAGACCCAGAGGTCCGCTGCGCCGCCTGCCCCCTCTTCGCAGCGCAGAGACCGTCACGACGGACTTTGGGAAACCGTCCGCTCGCTGCTGATCGTGCTGGTCGGGGTGTTCTGTATTCGAACGTTTGTGGCGGAAGCCACCGTGATCCCGACGGGGTCGATGGAAAACACGATCCTGATCGGCGACCACGTCTTTCTGAACAAGCTGCTCTACGGTCCGCAATTGCCTTATACCGACTTGCGCTTCCCGCGCCTCGCTCCCATCCATCGTGGAGACATCGTAGCGTTTCATTATCCGGTGAATCCATCGCAGATGTTTGTCAAGCGCGTGATCGGAGTGGGCGGCGACGTTATCCGGATTGTGGACAAGAAGGTCTATGTTAACGGCAAGCTGCTCAAAGAGCCCTACGCTCACTTTATGTCGCCCGCGATTCTTCCGCTCCGCGACAACTTTCCGCCGCCTGTGCAGGAAATCAGCCAACTGCCCGCGGCCTGGGGCCTCGATCCCCGCTGGGCGCAGGAGATGCCCGACTACATTCACAAGAACGGCCTTTACGTTCCCGAGGGCTATCTGTTCGTGCTGGGCGACAACCGCGACAATTCACTGGACAGCCGCTTCTGGGGCTTTGTTCCCGTACAGAATGTTGTGGGTGAGCCGCTGTTTGTTTACTGGTCCTATAATGCGCCCTCGAACGAATGGCTGGACGACAGGCTTTCAGACCGGCTGAAGTTCGATGTTTCAATCCTCTGGAACTTTTTTACCAGAACTCGCTGGTCCCGAATGGGCAAGATCTTCTGACGGGTCCCGTCCATTTGAATTTCTTTCATGATTCCGTCAACGGGGTCTTCGAAGAATTATGCGTTATCGTGATGCCGGCGTTGACATCATCGCAGCGAGCCGCGCCAAGTCACAGATTAAAGAACTTGTCAGCAGGACGTTCAATTCTCGCGTGCTGCGCGGGTTCGGGGCTTTTGGCGGGTTCTACTCTCTGAAAGGCCTGCCTCGGGACGCTGTGCTGGTTTCCAGCATGGACGGCGTCGGCACCAAGCTTAAGATTGCCTTCGCCACCAATCGTCATGAGAGCGCGGCGGCGGACCTGGTGTTCCACTCAGTCAACGACATTGCCGTGCACGGCGCAAGGCCTCTCTTTTTCCTTGACTATCTTGCCACCGGGAAAATCCGATCTAAAGTTATCACCGATGTTGTTCGCGGGCTTTCAAACGCCTGCCGTCAGGTGGGGTGCGCACTGATCGGCGGAGAAACCGCACAAATGCCCGGTTTCTACGCGGCGGATGAATACGACCTGGCCGGCTGCATTGTGGGATGGGTGCGCCAAAGTGAAATTCTGGATGGGAGCCGCATTCGCCCCGGCGATGTAATTCTTGGGCTGCCTTCGTCCGGCTTGCACACGAATGGATATTCTCTTGCCCGCAAAGTTTTGATGGAGCAAGCAGGACTTCGGCTTTCGCAGCACGTCCCGGAGCTTGGCCGCCGCCTGGAGGACGAGTTGCTTGCGCCGCACCGCTGCTACGCCCCGCTGGTTCTACCTCTGCATCAGAAAGGTTGGCTGACCGGCATGGTCCATGTCACCGGCGGCGGCATCACGGACAATACTCCGCGAATTCTTCCGGACCAATGCACGGCGGAGATTCATCTGGGGTCGTGGCCGGTCCTTCCGATTTTCAGTCTGATCGCGGAACTCGGCAAAGTCCGGCAGGCGGAAATGCTGCGAACGTTTAATATGGGGCTGGGCATGCTCCTGATCGTTCCTGAAAAGCACGTCGAAAACGTTGCAGGGGCGCTCAAGCGGAAAAGAGAGAAGTATTGGGTGGTCGGGAGGATTGTGCGTGGCAAGCCTGACGTAAAATACCTTGCCGCCCGCGCCGAACACGCATAGCCGGCGAGGCGGCAGTCGCAAGCGCCGCCAGCGTCATAAGGCAATGGGCTGCTCTGTCGACGTAACATTAATCAGATCCATGAAAAACATTGGCATATTGCTTTCCGGCCGGGGATCGAATTTTGAAGCGATTGCCCGCAATGTAGCCGAAGGGAAAATCCCGGCAAGAATCGCTCTGGTGATCAGCAATCGTGCAGACGCGCCAGGCATCGAGAAGGCCCGCCAAATGGGCCTGCCAACACGCTACATTCCCTCAAAAGGCAAAGACCGCGAGGCCTATGACCACGAAGTTGTCGCGGCGCTCAGGGAAGCTCAGGTGGACCTGGTCTGCCTTGCGGGATTCATGCGATTGCTCAGCCCGTACTTTGTGCGAGCTTTTCCGGGCCGGATTCTGAATATTCATCCGGCGCTTTTACCGGCATTTCCCGGACTCGACGCGCAGAAGCAGGCGCTCGAATACGGCGTTAAGTTCACCGGCTGCACCGTCCACATCGTGGACGAAGGCATAGACACCGGCCCCATCGTTTGCCAGGCCGTTGTGCCCGTGCTCGATGACGACACGGTGGAAACACTGTCGGCGCGCATCCTGAAAGAAGAACACCGGATTTATTCTGAGGCGATCTGCCTGCTGATCGAAGACAAAATCCGCATCGAAGGCCGCCGGGTGCTGCTCAAGAAGTAACGGCCCGGGACTGCATTAACGGCTGGATTTCCGGGCCTCCACACTCTAAATTTAGAAATCGGCAATGACAATCAACGAACAACTCGCCTATCTCACAAAGGGAGCCGAGGAAACGATTCGCGTGGAAGAGCTGTACGCCAAGCTCGAGCGGGCCGCGAAGACGGGCGTTCCGCTGCGGGTCAAGGCCGGGTTCGACCCGACTGCCCCGGACATTCACCTGGGCCACACGGTCCTGATCCGCAAGCTGAAGCACTTCCAGGACCTCGGCCACACGGTGATTTTTCTGATCGGCGACTTCACCGGGCTGATTGGCGATCCTTCCGGCCAAAACGTCACGCGCAAACCGATGACCCCGGAGGAAGTCGCCTCCAACGCCGAAACCTATAAGAAGCAGGTTTTCAAAATCCTCGATCCTGAAAAGACCGTGATCGACTTCAACAGCCGCTGGCTGGGTGCGCTGACCGGCCGCGACTGGATCACCCTGTGCTCGAAGTACACTGTGGCGCGCATGCTGGAACGGGATGATTTCGCAAAGCGGATAAGGGAACAGCGTCCGATCGCCATCCATGAGCTTCTCTATCCTCTGGCGCAAGGCTACGATTCGGTGGCGCTTAAGGCCGACGTCGAACTGGGCGGAACGGACCAGAAGTTCAACCTTCTCGTGGGCAGGACGCTGCAGCAGGAATACGGCCAGGAACCGCAGGTCATCATGATGATGCCGATCCTCGAAGGGCTCGACGGCGTGCAGAAGATGTCCAAGTCGCTCGGCAACTACGTGGGAATCAATGAACCGCCGCAGGAGATGTTCGGAAAGCTGATGTCCATTTCCGACACCCTGATGTGGCGCTATTACGATCTGCTTACGGACTTGCCGCCTTCGGAAATCGCTGCGCTGAAGAGAAAAGTGGAAGAGGGGACCGCGCATCCGCTGGAAGTCAAAAAGCAACTCGCCCGACGCATCGTTTCCGATTTTCACGGAGCGCAAACGGCCGATCAGGCGCAAAAAGACTGGGAAACGCAATTTCAGGAGAAGTCGCTGCCCTCGGAAATTCCCGTTCATACGGGCCGCTTCGAATCACCGGTCAAATTGTTCCGCTTGCTTGTAGCACTGAAGCTGGCCGAATCCAACACGCTCGCCCAGCGCAAGATCAAGGAAGGCGCCGTTTACATGGCCGTGGGTGAGGGGGATCCACCGCAATGGCAGCGGATCACGGACCCGGCCTGGGAATTCGACACACACGCGTTCCCCGTCGCCATCTTTCGTGTGGGAAGGAAGCTGGTAAAGGTCAATTCAACAAAATAACCGGCACGTTACGCTTCAGGTCTCACGTGGATGCGTTGCTGCGAATGCCAAACCGCCGGCAGAGCATTAGTCCTTCGGTGGCGGAATATGAAGGTTCAAGACCAGGTTCGTTCGTGTGTCCCATGAGCTCACTTTGCGAATGTCAGAAGACTGGCCTTTGTAGTGGGCCTGAAATTCATAATCTTCGTTCAGCTTCAGGTCGGTAAAGGTGAACCGCCCGTCAGGTCCCGTATAAATCGCTGTCTTTTTGCCTGTCGCGAGATTGGTCATTTCTACGGCGGCGCCGGGAATTCCATTGTCTGACTGGTCGAAAACCTGGCCCACCACGGTTTTCGAAGTCGGTGGCTTCTCTCTTTTCGCCATCAGTGGGACTGAATCCAGCGCCGTCCACAGCGCTGCGAAAGCCAGCATCAATGCACACGCCTTCATGGAAGCAGCGGAAAACAGGTCGCTGTCCAAAAACCTCGCGGACCGAAGCATGGTGGGGCCCTCTGTGGTGGCCTTACAACTCCTCTTCTTCATCCTCGTCCTCGTCGTCGCTTCTGACAATGTCAAGTTCGATGGGTTCCGTATTCACGACCTCGAGTTCTGCGCCGCATTCAGGGCACTCAATCGTCTGCCCTTCTTCAAGCTCATCCTCTTCGATGTCGATCATTGCTTCGCATTCAGGACACGTCGGCATCGTCTCCCCCTGTCATCTGGTGATATCAACAATAGAAAGTCTATTCATTTCTACGCGCAGTGTCCAGTGGTCAGCATGGACCCGCAAGGTCGAGGTGTATCGGTGAAGCAGACGTGCCTGTCGATCAGTTCACGCAAGGATTTTTGCCATCCCCCTTGAGACGCGATACGCTAAACAGGCTGCCTTGGCAAGGCGCTCGCGCGAGCATGTCGAGCGCATGAGAATTTCTCATCTGGAGAGGTGAATCATGGAAAAAGCGCCGGGTTTCGCAACACTTGCCGTGCACGCGGGCGAATCTCCGTGCCCGGCGACGGGCGCGCTCGATACCCCGATTTATCAATCGACCACTTTTGTCTCCGCCGATTCCGATGAGATGGCTGCAGTGTACAGCGAGGAAAAGCCCGGATACATGTACACGCGCTACGGCAATCCGACGATCCACGCTCTCGAAGCCAAGCTGGCCGCGCTCGAAGGGGGCGAAGCAGCGCTGGCAACGTCGTCCGGCATGGCGGCCGTTTCAACCGCCATCCTCGGTTATGTGAAAGCGGGCGATCACGTTGTCGCGGCGCGATCTATTTACGGAGCGACGTACGACTTCCTCAATCGGAAGCTGCCGCGCATGGGCGCATCGGCAACGTTTGTTGACTCGGCGCGCGCGGAAGGTTTTGAGAAGGCCATCCAGCCGAACACTCGACTGATTTATTTCGAGACGCCCAGCAACCCCGTACTCGACGTCGTGGATATCGCTGCGGTCGCCGCCGTCGGCCGTGCCCACGGGATCCCAACCATGGTGGACAATACGTTCGCTTCACCAGCGCTCCAGCAGCCTTTGCGGCTGGGCGTAACAGTGGTAGTGCACTCCGCCACCAAGTATCTCTGCGGGCACGGCGACGCCATGGGCGGCGCGATCATCGGGCCGCGCGATTACATTTCGCTGCTTGTTCGTGAAGTCATTCGCGATTACGGCGGCGTGATCAGTCCCTTCAACGCGTGGCTGATTCTGCGCGGGATTCGCACGCTTCACCTGCGCATGCCCGCCCATTGTTCGAACGCGCAGCGGATCGCGGAGTTCCTTTCCGGCCACGCGAAAGTCGCGCACGTCAACTATCCCGGCCTGCCGAGCCATCCGGGCCACACCCTCGCAAAGAACCAGATGACGGCGTTCGGCGCAATGATCAGTTTTGAAGCGAAGGGCGGCTACGAAAGCGGCAAGCAGATTATGGACCGCGTCAAATTGTTTGCACGCGCTGCCAGCCTGGGTGATACGCGCTCATTGATTGTGCATCCGGCGTCCACAAGCCATCGCGCCGTGCCGCCGGAAGAACGCCGCGCCATCGGCATCACGGATGGATTAGTCCGATTGTCCGTCGGCATCGAAGCCGCCGAGGACTTGATCAACGACCTGGATCAGGCGCTCCAATTCTGATGTGTACATGACTGCGGGCCGCGGCGTCAGGCGTTGGAACGTCATCCACTTAAGCACTGCATGCGCGAATGTATTTGCAGACCATGCTTCGGTTGCGCATTCGGATGGTGTAGAATCGCCGCCATGAAATTCAAAATGTCAGTTCTCGTGTTCTGCTGTGCGATGTCGATAGGTGCGTGGGCACAGAACGTTCATTATCAGCCCGACTGGTCCTCGCTCAACCAGCGGCCGATCCCGCAGTGGTTTGATCAGGCGAAGTTCGGCATCTTTATCCACTGGGGAATTTATTCCGTTCCGGCATTCGCTGATCCCCATGCGAAGGCCGGCGAGGCCTACGCTGAGTGGTACTGGAACCACATGCACGACAGGAACGGCCCTACGTGGGCGTTCCACTTGCGCAACTATGGAGAGAATTTCCATTACCAGGATTTCGCGGGCCGCTTCAAAGCAAAGCTGTTTGATCCCAATCAGTGGGCCGAACTGTTTGTTGATTCCGGGGCGAAGTACGTCGTACTGACATCGAAGCACCACGATGGATTCTGCCTGTGGCCCTGCCCCGCCAACTGGAACTGGAACAGCGTCGACGTGGGTCCGCATCAGGACCTTGCCGGAGAGTTGAGCAGGTCTGTTGTGGCGCACGGGCTGAAAATGGGGTTCTATTACTCTCTTTACGAGTGGTATGATCCACTCTATCTTCACGACCTCGACCGCTACGTAACGGACCACATGATTCCGCAGATGAAAGACCTCGTGAATCGTTATCATCCTTCGGTTCTCTGGACTGACGGTGAGTGGGAGCATCCGAGTTCCTTCTGGCATTCAACGCAGTTTCTGGCCTGGCTGTTCAATGATTCACCGGTGAAGGACGAAATCGTTGTGAATGATCGCTGGGGTAAAGAAACGCGCGGCGTGGACGGCGGCTTCTATACTTCAGAATACGGCATGCGGCATGGCCAGCAGGTGGAATATACCAGCGTCCACAAATGGGAAGAAGACCAGGGCATCGGGAAATCGTTCGGATATAATCGCATGGAAACTGCTTCCGACTACAAGACTGCAGCGCAGCTTGTGCATTTGCTGGTGGACACCGTCAGCCGCGGCGGCAATCTGCTGCTCGATATCGGCCCGACCGCCGACGGCCGCATTCCCGTGATCATGCAGGAGCGGCTGCTGCAGATAGGCCAATGGCTCAAAGTGAATGGCGAAGCAATCTACAGCAGCCGACCATGGCGACAGGCTGAAGAAGGCGACATCCGCTACACCGCGCGCGACGGTAACGTGTACGCGATTGCTGAACGCTGGCCTGGAAGCGAACTCACGCTCACTGCTCCGAAGCCGACCGCTGCAGCTACCGTAACACTGCTTGGATCGAACGTGCAGCTCAAGTGGCGCGAAGTTGATGGCAAGATGCGCATCGAAGTGCCGCAACCTGAAAACGATCTGATGGCTTCGCCGGCCGGGACGTACGTCTTCAAGCTGACAGGCGTCAACTAAAAGAACGCGAAGTCGTAATTTTTGCCTGCTGTGCGCAGAATGAACAATATTCTTCGAAGCGGCCAAGTCGCGTCAACGAGAAATCTGATAACTATTGTGTTTACAACAAGTTAGAAAATTGCATTTTGGGAAATGCAAAATCCCATTTGTCCCATCCGGGGCGTTTTCAGACCTTAACTAGCCTACATCAAGGGCCTGCGCCACAGCCCCGACAGGCCGACGATAGACGCGTCCTCTTCGCCGTCCCGAAACCTTCCCTGCTCCCGCCGACCTGTTGGATGAAGCACTTTCGCCCCCGTTAAAGGGGAAGTTTCCTGCGTTCCCGACTCAAGAACGGCGACACAAGCCCGAAGGAGTCCACGTCGAGATTGCACTTCGGTATCAGGCCGTAATCTGGCAAGATGACCTCACCACTGAGCCGCGCGCGGTTGTCATCCTGTGCGCAGCCCTGTCCCGAATGAGACGGGGCGCGCCGAACGACCCCTGCATTCAACTGCATAAGCGATCTGCAGAGATTTTTCCTCGTCCCGTCAAACATCGCCGAGACGCCTCAGGATGACACAAGCAACGCAGCCGCCCGGGAATTGTTCGTCCCGCCCCCGGAGTTGCGAAAGGACACGACTTCGGTCGTGCCGCCCACCGCTCCAACAGATAACCCAGCCCTCTCATTCCGGGGGAGGGTGTCCTGATTTATCAGGACGGGTGAGGGCAAGTCTTAAGCGGCTGTGTGCGCTTTGCGCAGTCCGATGTCTTGCGCCGGGTCTCGGTGCGGAATTTTCAACCCGCCGACGGCTTCATGGCTCAATCGCAAATTGCCCAGGCCGTGTCTCCGGGTTTTGTAGCCCGATGTTCCGTGCCGTCCCCCGCCACCGGATGCGCGTCCGTTATGCAAGCGCCGCACGCTGCCGGATTGCTTGCCCCAGCACCTCCGCAACATTTACGATGGGGCTGCGCTCCTCAATTGCTTTACTCCGCCGATCTTCCTCTAGCAGGCTGACGAAAAAGCCGGCTTTTTGTCTCTTTTAAGAATATGCGATGAGGTATAACCTATTCAAAGATCTGCATAGGAGGATACTGCATGCGTAGTGATGATCTTCAGCAAGGCGGATTCGCCAGATGGTGGATGCCGTGCTGAAGCGGCTCTCGCGTCGGTTCGACGCCATGGACGCGGTGGGGGACGGTCCTCGTTCGCGCCTGAAAAAATGCTGCGGGCGCTGCTGTTGCATTGCCTCTATTCGGTTCGCAGGGAGCGCCTGCTGATGGAGCAGTTCGATTATAACTACAACCTGTTGCTCCGCCGGTTCATGGGTCTGAACATGGACGACCCGATCTGGGACTGCACGGTGTTCTCGAATAACCGGGAGCGACGGCGTGAAGTCCATGGCGAAGTGCCTCTCCCAGCGCGTCAAAGGGACCACGCCCTCCCCGAAAGGGCCGCTAACAATGAAGCAGGGAGGCGCCCGGTCGCGCAAAATCGCCGCCCCCGCAATCGTTTTTCTTAGTTAGGCCCATATTTCATCAGCCTGCTAGAACACAGTGGTTCGCAGAATAAAGAAAGATACGGCAACAAAAGTCGTGCAAATCTTCTTTGCGAAATAAGATTGGCCTTTCTACGCGTCGGCGAGATTTCTAGAATAAGGAACTACTATGGCACTTCCAGATTATCAGACGCTTATGCTTCCGCTCCTTCGCCTGACGGGCGACGGGCAGGAGCACCGATTTCGGGACGTGGTCGAAAAACTCGCAGCGGAATTTAGAATCACAGACGATGAACGGGCAGAACTGCTGCCAAGCGGGACCAGCCCCGTTTTCGACAATCGCGTCGGTTGGGCGCGCACTTATTTGAAGCAGGCGGGTCTTCTCAGTTCACCTAAGCGTGGAACACTTCGGATCACTGACCGTGGTCGCGACGTTCTTTCTAGGAACCCCAAGCGAATCGATGTGAAGCTTCTAAACCAGTACGAGGAATTCCGAGCGTTTCGGACACGGAGGAGCAGTAGAGGGACCGAAGCCACGACCGCGCCTGAGGTAGATCGGGAGCCGGAACAGACACCGGAAGACGCGCTGGCTGCCGCCTACGGCAAGCTGCGTGAAAACCTTGAGGCGGAAATCCTTCAACAAGTAAAAGCAGCGTCACCATCCTTCTTTGAGAGGGTCGTGATTGATCTCCTTGTTGCCATGGGCTACGGAGGTTCGCGCCAGGACGCCGGACGCGCCATCGGACGGAGCGGAGACGGCGGAATCGATGGAATTATCAAGCAAGATAGACTTGGCTTGGATGTGATTTATGTTCAAGCCAAGCGATGGGAGAGCGCGGTTGGTCGTCCCGAAATTCAAAAATTCGTCGGGGCATTACAGGGACAGAAAGCAAGTAAAGGCGTATTCCTCACAACATCCAGCTTTACACGCGAGGCTGAAGATTACGCAAACGGGATCAACTCCAAGGTCATTCTGATAGACGGTGAACGGCTCGCAAGGCTAATGGTCGATCACGACGTAGGCGTCACGGCGGTTGGCGAGTACAAGCTTAAGAGGATTGACTCTGACTACTTTGAGGGAGAGTAGGCGGGTTTGCTGCGTCGGCGGCACACTCATCGCGGATATTGCGATGTGTGTGGGCATAGAAAATCCGCGGGGTGCGGCGATGATAGATTGCAGTTTCCAAATTGCAAAGAGAGGGAGGCGGACGCGGGGCGGCGTCATGGGGGCGGGGGGAAAGTTTCCGGCCATTGGAGGACGTAGATTTTGCCATCCGGGCCGCGTTCCATGACGGGGCCGTAAAGGCCGAGGAGTTTGCGGTCCCACCACAGGCCCGTCTTCCTCTTTGTTTCAAGATTAGTGAACCAGTATTGCCAGAGGACGGCGCGGACGTCGCGAGGCGGCGAGCCGTGGAACGGGTCTGCGCGGAAGAGCGAGAGCACGCTGGCGTCATTCTGGAGCAGCAATTCTTCCGTTCGCACCACCCAGGCGTTCTGCGTAAAGTTGCCGAGCGAGGCGAACCACAGGTTCCATTCGAAGCGCGGCTGATAAGGCGCGTAGATGCCCGGAGGCTCCTTCGGGTCCTGGGGCTTGTAGCGGAAGGGATAGGCAACCCACTGCCGACCGTCATTCGAGCCCTGAAATTCAATCTCATAGCGGGCGGTGGTCATGACGGCAAAAAGCCCGTATTGATTGGCGAAACGGAACGGCTCAAGGATTTCGACCGGCTTGAGCGGCAAAGGCAGCGCCGGCTCAAACATCAGGAGCAGCAGAACGGTTGTGGCGTAGAAGATCCATGTGAGGAAAAAACCTGAAACACACATGCCCGCGAGGGACGTTCGCGGCGGGACGGCTGCGGCGGGCGTGCTCCGCGCGGGAAACGCGAGCTTCGGGAAGAGCCGATGCCAGCGGAACCTGAGGCGATCGATCCAGGGACCAAGATAACGATCGTCAAGAAGCAGGAAGCCCAGCGAAAGCACAAGATAATTCAGGAACGCATAGTTCGCCGTCAGAATGATCCCAATCTGAAACGGCGTCAGGACCAGAAAGCAGACCAGGCGGCTGCGGCGGGAAAAAATA
Organism: Terriglobia bacterium; assembly: GCA_035652895.1. Lineage (GTDB taxonomy): Bacteria > Acidobacteriota > Terriglobia > UBA7540 > UBA7540 > SCRD01. Next base: position 132,701 of record DASRCX010000022.1, on the reverse strand, counting down.
AACAGCCAGCAGAGGCTGAGTTCTGCGATGAGGGTGAAAAGCGCCAGAAACGCCTGAAAAGGGTGCGGCAGTTGCTGCGCGTACCAGCCGATCCAGGTGGGCAGCGGGCCGTTCTGGTAATACTGGTCCATCGCCGTCAGATGGCGCCACTCGGGATCGTGGCTGGCCAGCTTGGCGACGCCGGATTCAAAGTAAATTCGAAACCACTCCCACTGGAGCAGGAACAGGCTGGCCGGCGATGCCGGACTGGATTCCCCCAGCCCGGGGCGAAATCCCGCCGGCGCGAAGAACAGCGAGAGGAATCCCGCAGCCAGCAGCATGCCGTCGGATTGATAATCCGCAAAATCGCGCGCGGCGGCGATGAAGGAGAGAAAAGCGATCAGCGCAACGGCGGTTGACGCACGCGGCCAGAGGTTCAAAAAGAGCGCCACGGACGCAATCAGCCCGGCCCAGACCAGCACGTGAAGCGCAAACGTTCCGCTTCCCAGCCAGAGCAGCGTGGGCGCAACCCAGTATCGAAGGATCCCCACCTGACGCGCGATGTTGGCAAGATAATCGCGCGCGGGAAGAATTCCGTTGGGACCCACCAGGCCGTCAATCTGAAATGCCAGCGAGTAAAACGCCGAAAAGAAGATCACTCCAAGCGCGCGCAGGAATAACCATCGCGGCCAGAGATGGCCGGGCGAGCCGGGTTGTTCCGGGCCGAAAATCCTGAGGAACAGCGCCTTGAAGTTGATACCCATGCGAGCGCCTATTTTAACAGGCTGCCGAAAAAGGGATTTTACGCGCGTGATGGCGAAAACAGCGAATGGTCCACACCTTTATTTCCCAGGAAAACGCGGGACACTTCGCTTCGCTCGGCATGACAATTTGGTTTTTGCCAGCAACTGCCGCGAGCAACACACGGGCCCCGGAGCTGCTTTCCGGGCCGGCGCCGTCGCGCGCGGCGCAGGCAAAAAACCGCCGACGGCAATCTGTGCATTGCGCTGCGAACATCGGAGCGCATAAACTCAATGGATTAAAAGGAAGGGCAAGTTCTGCGGACTTGCGCGCGTGATCTGACCGGCCCGAGCTTGCGGGCCCGGATGGAGGAGGGACCTTGCATCGATCAAAAACCTGGACGGCGCTGTTTCTGCTGCTGACTATTCCGGCGGTCATGACCGCCTCCGCCGCTCCCGAAGAAAATCCGCACTCGGCACAGAACATCTCGCTGAACGGGCAGTGGAATTTCATCACGGACCCTGCCGGTTCTGTCAAAGTGCAGGACCTTGCCTCCGCAAAGGACGCCAGGACCATCCAGGTGCCGGGATCATGGCAAGCGCAATTTTCCGACTTGCGGGATTACGCGGGCGTGGCCTGGTACTGGCGCACGGTGCAGGTTGATCAGCTCAAGGCGCAGCAGGTCGCGCTGCTGAAATTCGGCGCGGTTGATTATCGGGCAGCCGTTTACGTGAACCATCAGCTTGCCGGCTCGCACGACGGCGGCTACCTCCCTTTTGAGTTCGACATCACTCCGCTTCTTCACGCGGGCGAGAACCAGATTGCCGTCCGCGTCGCAGACCCTGGAGACGATCCCAAGGAAGTGGAAGGGATCCAATATGCGGAAATTCCCCACGGCAAACAGAACTGGTACATCCAGACGAGCGGGCTATGGCAAGGCGTTGAAATTGAAATTCGCCCGCAGGTACACGTGGGCGTCGTTCACATCACCGCCGGAGCAGACGGCAATTTCACGTTCAGCGTCCATCTGGTGAACGCGCCTTCGGGCGCATCCACGCCGCCGGCAGTGGGCGCGGAGATTTTGGACCCGGCGGGAAAAGTCGTGTGGAAAGCGCCGGACAACTCAGCCCCAGTGCAGGGTGTTTACATGTTCTCGGGGAGCCTCGCGAATCCCGAGCTTTGGGACGTGTCCCACCCGTCGCTCTACACGCTGCGCGTCCACACCGACTCCGGCGACCAGGAATCGTACCGGTTCGGCTTCCGGACCTTCGAAGCGCGCAACGGGAAATTCTACCTGAATGGAAGAGTGATTTACCTGCGCGGTGCGCTGGACCAGGCTTTTTATCCCGACACGATTTACACGCCTCCATCCCTCGATTACCTCAAAAAAGAAATGCAGGAGGCCAAGGCCATGGGCCTGAACCTGCTGCGCTGCCACATCAAGGTCCCGGACCCCCGTTACCTGGAGGCCGCGGACGAAACGGGCATGCTGGTCTGGTATGAAATTCCAAACTGGGACAAGCTGACTCCTGATTCCGAAGCGCGCGCGCTCGAGACGCTGCGAGGCATGGTCGAGCGCGACTGGAACCATCCGTCGATTGCGATCGTCAGCATCGGCAACGAAAGCTGGGGATTTGACCTTAAAAAAGCAAATGACCGGGCGTGGCTGAAGCAGGCTTATCACCAGGCAAAACAGATCGTGCCGGGATGGCTGGTGGAAGACAACAGCGCCTGCTGCGACAATTTCCACGTTGCGACTGATCTGGCGGATTTTCACCAGTACGATTCCATTCCGGACCATGCCGCTGACTTTGACCGTTTCGTCGGCGATCTGGCGACGCGCCCGAGATGGCTGTTCAGCCCGTACGGCGACGCCGAGCCCAAAGGAAATGAGCCGCTCATGCTCTCAGAATTCGGCAACTGGGGTCTGCCGTTTGTCCCGCAGGAAAGACCGTGGTGGTTCACGAGAGGTTTCCACGGGCGCAAAATCACCATGCCGGAGGGGCTTGAAAAGCGCTTCGCAGATTATCAGTACAACACGCTTTTTCCCGACCTTCACGCCCTCGAGGCGGCAACACAGGCGCACGAGTTCAAATCGTTGAAATATGAGATTGCAAGCCTGCGCAGCCGGTCCTCCATCCAGGGATACGTCATCACAGAACTCACCGACGTGATGTGGGAGTCGAACGGCCTGATGGACATCTGGCGTCATCCCAAGAGCTTCGCAGCGGACCTTAGCGCTATCCAGCAGGATGACGCTGTTTTTGTTCGCACGGAGAAGCATAACTATTTTGAGGGTTCGAAAGTTGAGGCAGACGTTTACTTCTCTCATTACTCGCTACAGGACCTGGGCGAGGCAACGGTGACCTGGAGCGTGGAAGGCACGTCACTCGCGGGAAGCTTTAACGCTCCCCCTGTTTCCGCAGGTTCTGCTGCAAAAATTGGGACAATTACCTTCACGGTTCCGTCCATTGATGCACCGTCTCGAAACGTCCTGAACGTGCAGGTCGCCACAGGCGGCACGGTCATCGCGAAAAATACGATTGACCTCTTTTTTTATCCGTCCGAAAAACCTGCGCTTCCTCCTCCGGTTGATTTTCACGATCCACGCGGCAGGTTGCGGCGGCTGGCGAGCGAAATGCAGCGCCGCGACTATTTTGAGACAGACAGCGCCCAGGCGCATCCGATCATGATCGCATCCGATTTTGACGACGAAGTGAAAAAGGCCCTCGAATCCGGAAGCACGGTCATCCTGCTTGCCAATTCGCCGCAGACGATTTCACCCGGCGTGAAAGTTGTGCCGCGTTCACAGGACGACCTCGATGGAAACTGGATTTCCAATTTTGCGTGGGTCCGGAAAGATGCCCCGCCATTCAGCAAGATCGCGTTTGATGCCCTTTCCGGATTCGAGACAGAGGCGGCCATTCCGGAAACAGTGGTAACGGGAATCCCACCGAATCAATTCGCGGACGTTCTGGCAGGGGAGTTTTACGGATGGATCCATTCGAATGTCGGAACGCTGGTGCAGGCGCGATACGGCAAGGGCAAACTGCTGATCTGCACATTTGCCGTCAACACTCCTTACTCTACCGACCCTTACGCCACTTACCTTATGGACGCTCTGGTGAACTATGCGGCGTCGGGATTTTCGCCGAAATTAGACCTGACGCCGCCAGCCCCTTAAACGCAGCACAACAAAGCTGGGGAGTGCACTCTCCCGATTGAGAGGTCCGGACCCCCGGGAATCGCCCAGTCGATCATCGCCTTTTCAGTTTGGTCAAACGGCGCGCCGCTTCATCGAGGGTTGAATCCTTCTTGCAGAAGGTGAACCGGACCTGCCGGCTGCCGAGTTCGCTTTTGCTGTAGAAGCTGCTGCCCGGCACGGCAGCGACGCCGACATGTTCGATCAGGTGCCGGGTGAATTCGACGTCATCACGGAAGCCAAATCCACTGATGTCGGTCATGATGTAATAAGCTCCGTAGGGCTTGAAGCATTTGAAGCCGGCATCCTCAAGCGCCGCCAGCAGCCTGTCGCGTCGCTTCAGGTAATCCGCCTGGAGCTTGTTGTAGTACTCATCCGGGAGCCGAAGCGCAGTGATGCCCGCCTGCTGAAGCGGAGCCGCTGCACCGACGGTCAGGAAGTCGTGCATCTTGCGGACAGCCTGCGTGATCTCAGGCGGGGCCACAGCCCAGCCTACGCGCCATCCGGTAACGCTGTAGGTTTTGGACATCGAGTTAATGGTGATCGTGCGCTCGCGCATTCCGGGAAGGGCTGCCATCGAAATGTGGCGCCGACCTTCATACACAAGATACTGGTAGATTTCGTCCGTCAAAACGTAAGCATTGGAGTTGCGAACGATGCGTGCGATGGTTTCGAGCTCTTCGCGGGAGAAGACCTTGCCGGTCGGATTATTGGGCGTATTTAAGATGAGCGCGCGCGTGTGATCGCTGAACGCAGCGGCCAGTTCCTCCGGATCAAACGTCCATTCCGGCGGGTGCAAGGGAACAAAGCGGGGCACGGCGCCGCTGATGATCGCATCCGGGCCGTAGTTTTCATAGAAAGGCTCGAAGACAACGACCTCTTCCCCGGGATTCACCACGGCAAGCAGCGAAGCGATCATTGCCTCCGTCGCGCCGCAGCAGACTGTTATTTCCTGCTCAGGATCAATCGAAAGACCGGAGTCCTTTTCAAACCGTTCGGCGATAGCACGCCGAAACTCGCGCGCGCCCCAGGTGATGGCGTACTGGTTGATGTCAGCCTGGACGGCGCGCACCGCCGCTTCTTTCACCTCGTTGGGAGCTGCAAAATTCGGAAATCCCTGGGCCAGGTTCACCGCGCCATGCTGAATGGCCAGGCGCGTCATCTCGCGGATGACGCTCTCGGTAAACTGCTGGGCCTTTAGTGACACCGAAGAAGTCACTGCCTTCATTTCTTTGCCTGCTGGGCGTCTCATGGTTTTACCTGTTGCCAATCCTTACGCCTCCCTCAAGCGGCTGCCTCACGCCCAAAATCATATTCCATTTTTGCGGGCACAGCAGGATGTTGAAAAACCTTCTGGAACAGCGCCATTCTGAGTGCGGCTTGCAGTATAAGGCGTACGGATGAATGGCACATGCTTTGAGTTTTTCAGGAACCTGTCAGATGCCCCCGATCAAGAGCAAAAAACATAAAAAAAGTTGCAACCTCTACTATCTCGATGGCATCCAAATAAGCTCGACGCATTACGAAGCGTGCTTTTCCAGTTAATCGTAACGATTGGTAACATAGAGTAGCCGCGGAAAGAAATTAGTAGAAAACATATGAAAAAGTAGCTATACTCTTCATGTCCGAGTAGCGCTGCAGCCACTTCAAATGCTATTCGGGGTTTTTACTTGCGGTTAAGCCACCTCAACTAGCTTCAGGCAAACCGTTGCGCGTAGTGTTGGGTCCTCTCCAAGTTCTTTGATCGGTAATGGAGGTGTGGGATCATGCGATCTCGACTGAGATCGGTATGTTCGATCTGTTTTCTCGGACTCGCTGTACTGGGCTTCGTTTCAGTTCAGCGGGCAAACGCTCAAGTTCTTTACGGTTCCGTCGCCGGAACCATAACCGACCAAACCGGCGCAGTCGTACCGGGAGCATCCATCACCATCGTCAATGACAATACGGGCTTGACGCGCAGCACAACCTCGGGCGGAGCAGGTGATTACACGATCATCGACCTTCCCGCAGGCACTTACACCCTCACCGTTACGGCGCAGGGATTCAAGCCAGTCAAGCAAACCGGCATCCTGGTCACCGTCGGATCGGTGAACCAGCAAAACGTGCAATTGGCGGTTGGGGCTGTTACCCAACAGGTGACGGTCTCCGGTGCCGCCGCAACCCTACAAACGCAGCAAACGAACGTTCACACCACGATCAGCAACTATGCGGTGCAGAACCTTCCGTTAAACGTTTACCACAACTTCCAGAGCGTTGAGTTGCTGGCTCCCGGCGTCGTCTCGCTGTCGGCCATCACGGGCAATTACCCCAACGCCCTGGCTGACACTCCGGACCGCTCGCTCGCCATCAATACTAACGGCCTGCCGCAGCACATCAACACCTCGCGCGTGGATGGCGCCACGGATGTGTTCCTGTGGCTCCCCGACCACATGGTGATTGTGCCTCCGGCCTCCACCGTCCAAGAAGTCAACGTACAGACTTCCAATTTCAACGTTCAAAAGGGTCTGACGGCCGGTGCGGCCACGGACGTGATTACCAAGTCAGGAACGAACCAGTTCCATGGCCAGCTTTACGGTTATCACACCGACGCAGCAATGGACGCGCAGAATGCGCTGGTCCATGTTGCCGGCAGCAAACCTAAGAACATCCAGAACAACGATGGTGCCTCACTGGGCGGCCCGATTGTGAAGAACAAAGTGTTCTTCTTCGGCAATTGGGACGGTTACTTCCAGCGCCAGGACGCCGCCGACACAAACCTGATCCCGCCAACGGACATGCGGCAAGGCGACTTCTCCAGTTATCTCGGCTCGCCTCTCTTTGCAGATCAGGCCCATACTCAGCCGATCATGGTCTGCCAGGATGGAAGCAGCACGCCTGTTCAGTTGCGGGAAGGAATGATTTTCGACCCGACGACTGGGAACCCGAGCACAGGTGCCGGCCGGTGTGTCTTCCCGAACAACGTCATCCCGTCCAGCCAGATGTACCAGGGCGCTACCGCCTTCTGGCAACTGATGGCTCCGTACACTCCCAACAACACTCTGGGCCAGCCGTTTACCCAGACGACGATCCAGAACGACATCCGCCTGCGGAAGTCGGACTGGAACCGGAACATTTATACGGGCAAGGTTGACTACAACATCAGCGACCGCCAGACTCTCTGGGGCAAGTACACTCTCCAGAAAGCCCGTTTGAATGACGGCAGCGACTACGGTATCGCCGGCCAGGGCGGCGGCACCGGAATCACAGACGACACGGCCCAGACTGTGACCATCGGCCACACGTGGACCGCCAAGTCCAACCTGGTGCTGAGCGGCCATCTCGGCTTCACGCGCATGGGCGAGCACAACCAGACGCTCGACTTCGGCAAGAACTACGGGCAGACGGTGCTCGGTCTTGTGGGAAGCAACACGCCAACCAACGACCCGCGCTACAGCGGCATGCCGGGCATCACCTTCCCCGACAACTGGACAACGCTCGGGACGAACCAGTCGTGGGAGCCCGTGTGGCGGAATGACTGGCAGTTGACGCTCGATGAAAACGCGACTTTAATCAAGAACAAGCACACGATCGTGTTTGGATTCGACGCAGCCCACAATCACATGAACCACTGGCAGCCGGAAATCGTCTGCTGCCCGCGCGGCAATGTGATCATGTCCGATTTCAACACGTTCCTGAACTACAACGGTGACGGCAGTGCCCCGACGTTTTATGATGCAACCGGGAACCCGATCACCTTTAACCCTGCCCCGTGGAACAGCATTGCCGCCTTTGATCTCGGGCTGGCAAGCGAGGTCCAGAACGGGCAACAGTTCATCAAGGCCACGAACAAGGATTGGCAGGAAGCCCTCTACATCGGGGACACGTACCGGATCACCCCCAAATTGACGATTGATGCCGGTGTCCGGTGGGAGTATTTCCCGCTGATCACGCGTGATGGCGTCAGCAAATTCGAGGTTTACGACACCAGCAGCAACCTGCTGTATCTGGGCGGCCTCGGCAACAACAGCACGCACTTGAATAACACTCCGCTCGGTGTAACCAGCAGCAAGAAGCTGTTTGCACCGCGACTCGGAATTGCCTACCAGCTCAACGACAAGACGGTCATCCGAACTGCGTACGGAATCACGTATGACACGCTGCCTCTGGAGCGGCCGCTCCGCGGCTTCTGGCCGTACACCATCGGCGCAGACAACTTTGTTGCGCTTTCCGGAGTCAGCAGCGCCGTCACTCAGTACCTGCCGTACTCTACGTTCAATGCTTCCACAAATCCAAACAATATTCCGGGTTCGCCAGTCACTTCGTCCGGACTCTTCAATGGTGTTCCCGTGATTCAGGCCCCTCCGGATTTCTCGACGGGCAAGATCACGCCTCCGGGCAACGTGACCATCGGAACGCTCGCGCCGGGCGAATTCAAGCGCGGGTATGTGCAGTTCTGGAACTTCACAGTTGAGCGGAAACTGCCGGGCAACGTCCTCTTGAATGTGGGATATGTTGGCAATCACCTGACCCACGAATTCAACGGCGTCCAGGCCAACGCCGCCCCGCTGGGAGCCGGCGCTGACGGCCAGCCGCTATTCGCGGCTTTCGGGCGGACCGCAGATACTTATCTGTTCCAGGGATACCTGGATTCTCACTACAACTCCTTGCAGGTTTCCCTGAACCGTCAGGTCACGCACGGCCTGTTCCTTCAGGGTTCCTATACCTACTCGAAGGTGATCGGCTACATCGACGACGAAGGGTGGGAAAACGGCCTCACCTTCAATTGCACACCGAACAGCCTTATGCCCAATGGCTGCCAGTCTCTGAATCGGCACACGCTGAGCTTTGACCATACGCATGTGCTGAAGATGGCGTTCATTTACGATCTGCCATTCGGTGCCGGCCAGAAATTTGCCAACACCAACCGGGCAGCGAAGGTGCTGCTTGGAGGCTGGCAGGTGAACGGCATCATCACGGGGATCTCGGGCAGCCCGCTCTATCCGAGTCAGGACTCGAGCTTCCTGAACACTCCGTTTACCGGTCAGGTCCCGAATTTCACGGGAACGCTCAACATGATCAAGGGAACGGGGCCGGGCGAGCAGTGGTTTAACACCACCGCGTTTACTCCGGTCGAAACGGTCCAGATCGGCAACGCAGGCCAGGGGTTATCATGGCTGCGCGGCCCGGGGCTCGCACAACTTGACCTCAGCCTCTTCCGCAACTTCAAGATTACTGAACGTTACAACCTGAGGATGCGGCTCGAGACGCTGAACTTCAGCAACACCCCGCACTGGGGCAATCCGAATACGTACTGCACCATCATCAGTACCGGCGTCTGCGGCGGAGGCTTCGGACAGATCGACTCCTCCTTCGGACAGCGGATTTTCCAAGTCGGGGCCGAATTAGACTTCTAGCGGGAAATCGGGTGCGCCTCTCGAGGCGTAACTGATCAACCATATCGACAGACTTACCAACGCGGGTAGAAGCCGTCCGGCTTCTACCCGCCCAACCCCTTCCCTTCCATCGCGCCTTCCCCGATTGAATTGCAATGCCTCCGAGGGGGCCTTCACTGAAGCTGTGATGGCATCACCTTCCGCTGTTATCCCCGGATCTAATGAAATCGAATGAGAAGCAAATCCTGCGGGACGAGCGTCGCCGTCGGCAAATTTTACGACTTCAAGCAGAGGTGGGTGTTGCCCGGCTCCCGGTTTTCTCGGCAGGTTGCACGATTAGCGAGCTTCGGAGCTTGCAAGCAATGGCCGGGCGGTAAAGTTAACGCGCGGGCGAAGCTGCGCGGCAGACTTTTCTAGGGCATTTCGCGGAGTGGTTGAACATTCGGCAAACTTCGGCGAACCTCCAGTCAACTGGCGATAAACACCGGCATCAGCAAGAACCGCTTTCACATAAACACGGGTTCCGGGGTAGGGAATGGATTCGACAAATTCCTGCTGATCGCGGAAGGAACGCTGGCTGAGCCATTGGTCCACACGCGAGGGACCGGCGTTATACGCCGCCAGCGCTTCCGCAACATTGCCATGGTAATGCTTGAGAAGGTCTCGCAGAAACGCACAACCGAACCGCACGTTATACGCAGGGAGATAAAGTCTTCTTCCAACCGTCGCCCTGTAACGCCGGGAGCGCGTAACGGTGGACGCAAGGACCTGCATCAGACCCCGTGCATCCTGGCTGGAAGTGGCCCGCGGGTAAAAGCCGGATTCCTGCCGGATGATGCCCATCACGAGGTAGGGACTCAGACTCTTCTGCGCTGCATAGCGCCTGATGACGCTGAGGTAAGCCTTCGGAAACAGCAACTCCCAGATCTCGCGGGGCAACTCGGAGAATTGCAGGGAATAGTAATCCGGGACGATTTTCCTTACTGTCCCTATGGAAACATCTGTTCGTCCCTGCTCAGCCAGAAACCGGCTGAATGCAAGGACCAGGGAGGGCGACCGGGGGCGCTCGGCGAGGCGGGCCAGAGCATCCTGCCTGGCGAGGCTGTCGAGGTGCAACACATCAAGGATATTAAAAACGGCCAGATCACTGCCGTCGGTAGCCGGCAGGCAGGTCCCGAATTCGGGCGGATCGACGGCGGGAATTTTCCCGGCCAGGTCTTCAATCGAAAAGTCCGCAGTGCCCTCAGCGGCAACTGCCTCCTTAATACGGACCTTTTTCAGGGCGGAAAGCCGGCGGGCCGCCTCGATCCCGTAATAGCTGTGCACATAGCGTTTTTCAAGAAGCTCGTATAGAGCACGGGCTTCGGTGGGTCTCCGGTCTTCTTCAAGCCGCCCCAGAAAGTAAAGCGCAGCGGAAACGTGTGGCGAGTCGGGATAGTTCTGGATATGACTCAACAGAAACGCCCGTGCATCGTTCGGCTTGCCGGTGAGGTACGTTATCCAGGCCAGCCGCCAGCTTGCTTCGGAGCCCTCAGGCGTCTGGGGGAAAGCATCTCGAAGCGTGCGGTAATACAACGGCGCGATGTCCCAATCGCCCGCGTACGCAAAGTAGTTCGCTGCCCTCAGCAGGGCCACGGCGTGCCAGTGAGAGTCGAAATGTTCGGACCGAAGCTTGTTGAGAATTTTGGCGATGTCGGTGTCGTCTTCAGTCTGGGCATAAGCATCAACCAAAGTGGCCAGGCGCTCGGCGTCCAACTCTGAAGTCGGCGCTACGCTGTTCACCAGAGTTTCAATGGCATCTTCTCCCCGTCCAAGCCGGATGAGGCATCTGGCACGACCCAGGTTCCATCGCCACGCCCATGTGCTGCCTTGCCGGTCTCTCAGAAGTTGCTCGTATCCATCAAGCGCCTCAGAGTAACGGCCGGCCGCGTAAAGCCGCTCTACCCGCGCCGTTGCAATTTCATCGGAAACCGGCGGATATTCCACTCTCAACTGGCTCTTCAACTTATCCAGAGCGTCGCCAGCCGCCTTCGCTTCCGGCGCTGTGGGAAAGGCGTAATAGATGTCCTGGAAGGCTTGGGCTGCCTGTCGCAGTTGTCCGCTGTCCGTATAGGCGCGGGCCAGCACCAGCGCGAGGGAGGGACGCTGCCGCACCTCGGGCTCGCCCTGAAGGATCTGCAAAGCGCTTTGCGCCTGGCCGGTCTGGAGATAGCTCCACGCCATCAATTCGAGCGCTGCGTAGCGCTTTGTGCTGGAAGGAAAACGTTCCTTGAAATTGCTCAGGATGCCTGGTACTCGCTCCGGATGTCCGCCCTTGTAGGCCGCAGACGCCTCGTAATACACGGCGAGGTCCATCAAAGGAGACCCCGCCTGGGCCGCCTCCGCCAGGTCAGATTCCGCCGCGGCGTACTCATCGGATTCGTATTCACGGTAGCCGAGAACAAAGTAGGCCAGAGCGCGGTCCTTGCCCGGCTTGCGCGAGTGGGCGTACCTCCTCAACTCGGGCCACGTCCTGGAAGACTTCGACCTTGCGGACAATTCAACCAGAACCGCCGGAAGTTTACCGCGGCTGATGGCAGGCGTTCGGGAGCCTGCCGTTAAAGAAAGGAATAAAACGCTGATGACTAACGCAGACAGAGATTTCACGCCATGGGACCCGGATAATCTGGACCGAGAAGCGCGGGATCATTTTGCGCCAGCGTCCTGACCAGTTCTTCGTGGAAGTAATCCACCTGCTTCGCTACCGTATGGCCAAAGCGCTTCTCATAGGTCTCGCGGCTTCGGTCAATGTCCTTCTTCAGACGTTGATACAGGTCTTTGTTCCTGCGGCCTTCCTCAACGCCGCTTCTATTATACAGTTCGATCTCCGAAACCAACAGTTTGGAAAATCGCTTTGCGTCGCGATGAACCCTCTCTTCTTCGGGATGAGGAGTCATGGCAGGCGCATCAGTCGCCGCCTGAAGCTCGCCGGGCGATTCGGAGACCTCAGGTGCCGCCGGCAAGACCGCTTCTTCCTGAGTTGGCATGAAAGCCGCTGCACGGCCGGCTTCCGGAGCTTCAGCCAACTGCGCCTCAGCGGCGACACTGGCTTCCGGTTGCAGGACTTCATCCGACTGACCTTCGGTGGGCTCGTCAGCTTCCTGTAGCGAGACTTCCACACTGCTCTGACTCTCGACCGCCACAACCTCCGGCTCCGAATCTGTATCCGCTTTGGCGTGCGCGATCCCGGTTGCTGCGAGACCAGCGCTCCGCAGCATCAAGCGGTCCATATGCGCCCCCGCAAACTCGGCCAGGACCTTAATAACATCGAATATGTTGGGATTCCGCGTCTCACCGAGGTCGGCATAAAGGATCGCCGCAACAGCACCTGCGGACCGCACGGGCGCCAGCAAAATGCGTGCTCTCGCCGAAGGGTTGAGCTTGGCCAGCACATGGCCGTAATTCTCCAGACCGGTGGAATCCGTCTCGACGGGCTCCGATGCTTCGACGACGCGGCCGAACGGCCCATCATGACTCAGCGGAACAGCGAGCGTGCGCAACCCGTCGGCAGGCAACTCCGGCTCGAACCCGCTCGCTGCCGAGGCCCAGGCCGCGCCCCCACGAACGTCAAACACCACCGATCGGACGTTCATTTGCGCCGCTTCATCCACGAGAAATTCGAGCACCTGCCCTGCACAGGATGCCGATGCAAGCCGGCGCACGCTTGCGAGAATGCCAGAAGGCGACCAGCATTTCACTGCGTCAGGAGTGGGAGAAGACTCAAGGGGTTCCAGCAGTTGAAATGCGGCCTCTTCCAGCCGCCGCTGATCGCTTTGCAGCGATTGAAGCGTGCGCGTCAGTTCAGCAATCTGGTCGGCCTGCCGCTCAAGCGCTTCATTGAATTGGTTACGAATTTTGCAGATGGCTTCAGATGCTGTGTTCGATTGTGTGGTTGGCAACTGCGAAAATCCTCGACCTTGCTCCCCCTCGCGCATTTTTCATACTAACTCCAAAACAAGGCATGTCAACAGGCAACCCCGCGTGAAACGTTGATATTAGAAAAGTCTAACCGCACTCTGGGAACACTCTTTTTCGCCCTCCGGGCATGATTGACACCATTTTCCCGCCAGACCATACTAAAAAAGAGGGGGCGTTCCGGGTTCGACGGAAGCTCTCGCGTTCGAAAGGCACGTCGGGGGTCCACACCACCCGTAATCGGAGTGGAAAAAGACAACTGCCAATCAGCAGTTTGCATACGCTGCCTAATTTAAGGTAGCGCGTCTCCTCCGTTCTCGCCCGCAGGGCGGAGAGAGGCGTCATCCAGCGGGCTGGCTTGGGACCTGCCGCCTGAGGGTCCCGGGCGAGATCCGGGCGACCGGATCAGGCTGGCCGGCGGTTCGTTCTTGCGCGTTCCAGAGGGCCGCTGGCGAAAGCGGTAAGTGAACGCGATAAGCGTGTAGGCTTTCGACCGTAAGGCTTTTCGGACGGGGGTTCGACTCCCCCCGCCTCCACCACGTTAATACGTTATCGGTGAGCCCGTACAAACCGTCAAGCTCGGCTATGTGTCGCGCATGTGTCAGTGGTAGCCACGGCATGCTTTCCATGCCGTGGGTTCGTCGGTCTTGATCTGTAAAAACCCCACGGCACGAAACCGGTGCCGTGGCTACCAGCTCCCGCCAAGAACTGGGCTTACCATCTAGCAAAGGTAGTTGCGTTCGTGGGTGTTAGGCGGGGTTTCGTAGATTCTGACAGGTTGTTGTAAAATGGGCGCAAAGTGTCACTCCGAGGGCCGACGTTCTTCCTCGGCCCGAGGAATCTGCTTTGGTTTGGGTGGATTGAGAAAAGCAGGTTCCTTGCTTCGCTCCGTTCCGTCCGGGAAAGCACTTCGCTCGGAATGACGCCTTTCCAAAACGCTTTCCAACAGCGTGTCAAAACGAGGCGTTCAATTCCACGTAGCCGAACTGGCCGTTGGCACCCCGGGGATAGATGGACGTGATTACATTGGACCCCCAGGCGCTGGCGTAATAGAAGGTGACACCCAGGCCCTTGGCGACTTTGTAATCCACGCTCAGGTCCCAGACGTTGGCGAGTTTGCTGTGGCCGCCGCTCGGCCGGCCGACGTACCCAAACGTGCCGGGCTGGTAAGGCCCTCCGCCCAGATACCAGAGATCGTTGCGTTCGGCCAGCCACAGCGAATGGGCTTCCGTCCTGAGCGCGACCTTCCGATGGGGGTGCAGATCGACGGCGGCATAGAGATCTTTGTTGTTCTGCATGTCGTAGAAGGGGAATCGCGCATACGGGCGCGGCGTCGGCAGAAGCTGATCGAAGGTTGTATGCTTGTTGTCGTTGGGGTTGCCGTCGCCGCTGCCGTAGGAATATCCGGCGCTGATCCACGGCGAAAAGCGTTGCACCGGAGGCTGCCAGCCAAATTCACCGACAAATGCTCCGGCGCGGTCGCTCTGGACTCCCCACGACCCTGCCTGCAAGGCTCCCCAGACGAGGAAATCAAACTTCCCCGCCGTCGTTGTATTGAATACCTCGAGATAATCCGCGCCGAACGTGCCCAGCAAGATGTCGTCGCGATCAGCCCGCCGCGCGGCCAGTGGGCGGTTGTCCGTTTTCAAAACCATCCTGCGCGGATCGTCGTAACCGATGCTGAAAATACGAAGCTCGGAGTCGCCGCCTTTCCGTGAGATCGGCATCGTGTAGCTGCCATAGACGAAGCCGACATCGAGTTCGCCCATGCCGTCAGCCTGGAAAACTCCCTGGGTCGTGCGCGCGGCAACAAAAGTGAAATTGTTTTTCTTCCAGTCCTGCGTGAACTGGAGTCCATCGAAGCTGCGCCCTACTGCCGCCCAGCCGAAATTGCCAATCAGGCGCTGCGTGATACGGGTCTTTTCCATGACCGCGAGGATTGGGTCTTTGGGGGTGACCTCGCTGCCGTCCAGGAATTCAAAACGCCCCAAACGCAGGCTTCGATGCTCGCCGCCTTTGAAGCGGATGAAGCCTTGCTTCAGGAAAATGCGCGCGATGTTCCGGCTGTTATCGTTGGCCGCATAGTAAGTCGCGCCGAGTCCAAGCTGGCCCTGCGGCGCGGGAGCGATGGCATTGTCCGGCAGCAAAAACAACACGGGAACGGCGGCCTCCGCCTGCCAGTCGAATTTGCTGCGCGTTTGTCCGATGGCGAGGCGAAAGAGAGAATGACCAAAGGTGTATGCGGATTCCGCGCTGCCATCCCCAAACCAGTCCCACGATTCCATGCGTGTCCGCCAACTGCCGGAGAGGTCGAATGGGCCGGCCGTCAGCGAGCCTGAACTTTTTCCGGCGTCAGACGGCGAAGGGGACTGGCACGGGGCGGTTTCGACGAACAGCAGACCGAGCACAAAGGACAAAATAATGATCGCCAATGACTTCCGAAGCATGACAAGGCACCGATTCATATGAATGCGAGGTGGTACAATCGAGCGTCCCTCTGAGTGCGGCATCTCTGCGGATTAACTCTGTCGGCTGGCTTCCTGCTTCAGCAGCGGGGACTGTGACGATGCTGCCGGAAATTCCTGGGCATATTTCAGGATCCACACCATTGAAAGAGAGAAAAGCGCCAGAAAGACAAAAACCACAAAGCCGATGGGATAGCCGCGCATCCCGAGGTTGTGGACCGCAAAACCCATCACGGGCGGGATCACAAAACCACCCAGCGCTCCAAGTCCGCCGACCCACCCGGCCGCACCGCCCACAGCGTGCGGCACAGCCTGTGGAACCAGCTTGAACACGGCGGCATTACAGACTCCCATGCCGATAGCCAGCAAGATTTCTCCCGGTACGGCCAGCTCAAACTGAGTGGTCCCGGTCATGACGACCGCGCCCACCAGCATGATCAACAGCGCAAGAATAGCGGTATTTTCTCCGCCTTCTCGCAGATGGTCGGAAAGCACGCCGCCGGCAATGCGAATCGAGGAAGCAAGGATGGAGTAGAGAGCCGTAAGGCCGCCGGCAACAACGATGCTGACACCATAAAAAGAGTGCCAGTAAGTCGGCAGCCACGCCGTCAGCGCGATGAATCCGCCGAATGTTGTGAAGTAGAGCCAGACAAGCGCCCAGGTCCGCCACACTCGTGCAGAAACGCGCAGGCTCTCCTTGAGGCCGCCGGCGGGGAAAAGAGCCTGGCCATGCGCGGCGGCCTCACGCCGAGCCGTTTCAGGGCCTGCTCCCTGCGCGCGAAACTGGAAATACCATGCGTTGCGCCCGTAGGCTGCATAGAAGAGCGTTCCGGCGATCAGGAAGACCAGCCACACCAGATACGAACCCGCCAGGCTGAGCGCCACCAGCGCCATGGGAAGCAGGAAGGAAAAAATGCCCGGCGCAAGGTTTCCGATGCCGGCGAAGATGGCCAGCGCCCGGCCCTGCCGCGCCTGCGGAAACCAGTAGGAAACCTGGCTGATCCCTACCGAAAATGTGGCAATGCCGCATCCTGACAGTACGCCGAGAAGGAGCAGCACGGGATATAAACCAATCGTGAGGCGATTGGGATAAAAGAGGTAAATTACAAGCAGCAATCCCGCCATCCCAATGATGGAGAGAACCAGAAGGACAAGAAACGGTTTGCGCCCGCCCGTCGTGTCCACCCAGGCCGAAAACGGAATACGCAGCAGCGAGCCGGAGAGAGCCGGCGCCGCAACAAGAAAGCCCACCATCAGCGGGCTCAGGTGCATCACGTCCTGAAAACGGCTGGCCGTCGGGCCAAACAGGGCCACAGCCGCGAAGCCGACAAAGAAACCTATGGTCGCCGCAAACAGAGCCTGATTGGGTGTTCCTTTAACTTGTCCCACGGTTTTTCCGCTCCTATCCAGCCAACCTTTCCCCCTTAAGGTGAAGTCGCCCGTCGATACCAGCGCACAAGCTGCGGCCTTCGCCAGAAATATGGATTGGGAGCTACAAGAATGTGCACCAGGCGCGTAAAGGGGAATATGCCGATCAGCAGATAAAAATTGATGATGTGCAGTTTAACGATCGGAGGCATCGTGGCGAGGAAACTGATGTCCGGAGTGAACTTCACCAGCGACCACAGGTAGGGCGCCATGGAAGCCGCAAACCACGACGAACCCCAGGGATGAAAAACCGCGATGAAAACGCCGCTGCCCAACTGGAACAGGAGCAGGAGGTCCACGAGCCAATCAACCGGAGTGGTGACGCTGAGGACTTTCGAATCGCTCAGCCGCCGCCTGATGGCCCCCAGCAATCCGACGATCGCCAGCAACGCGAAACTGAGGCCCGTGATCTCAAGCGCGTACAATCGCAGGGGCCGGCTGTTCCAGGCGAGGATTTGGCCGGGAATCAGAAACGCGAGCAGATGGCCCGCGAGAACAGCAACGATGCCGAAATGAAATGGCGCGAGGCCCCAGAAGTGCTTGCGATTTTCGAGAAACTGCGAGGAAAGACTTGAGTAGGTAAAAGTCTCAGAGCGGTAACGATGGATCGTGAAGATAAAGAAATTCAGGAACACCGCGTAAGGCATGATGCTGAAAAGCACAGGGTCGAGATACTGGCTCACGTTAGTCATAGTTCGCCTCTTGCGCCTGAACGCTCAATGCTGACTCAAGAACCCGGTCCAGCGCCTTGAGCACGTTTTCATAGGGATTCCCTTTGCCCGCGAAAGCTGCGAGCATTTTCTTCAGCGCCGGGCACAGGCTCGCTTCGGTGAAACTTCGGGATTCTGCGCGGTCCATGCGGGCCAGCATCGGAAGAACGTTGCAGAGGTGGTCGGGCAACTCGACATCTTCCGGCACGCCATGGCGCTCGAGTTCCTGACGCATTTTCACCAGGAAATTCCCGCGGTCGTAATTGTCGCCATAAAGCTGCCAGCCGACTTCAAGCGCACAGATCGGGTTGAGGTCAAACGTTTGGACATAAAGCTCCTGCGCCTGCTCGATGCTCAGGCCGCGCAGGGTGTTCCGAAATTCATTCAGATATTGCTCGGCCTCGGCATTGAATTCGCGAAGGGTGTTCAGACACGCTTCAACTTCATTGAGGTAATCATCTTCCGGATAGCTGAGAATTCTGCCGAACAAGTTGAGTACGGTGATGTCTGCCGTGGTTGCTGATTGCATCACATCCCCCTTCTGGGTCCGGCAACAAAGCCGAAGCCGGAACTCGCCTTGCTGACGAGCGGGTCTTCCAGCATCTGGAGCGCTTCTTCGCGGTGCATCGGCGGGATCACGAAGCGGTCTTCGAAGGTGCACAGCGACGTGAGCCTGTAAATCGCCTCCGCTTCTTCAACGGAACTTTCGGCTTCGTTCAGCATCCGTTCGGCGAGCTCCATCGTCACATCACCCACGGTAAGCGCGCGGCGGTACCATCGCACGGCCTTCTGCTTGCGCAGCGCATAGCGCACCATTTCTTCGTTACCAGCCCCGAACAGATTGGCCAGAAACTTCATCGGCACACGCGACTGATTGATGTCATGGAAAAGATCCTCCGACGCATGCGAAACGGTGTCGCCGTTCTGGCTCGCCATCACCGGCGACATGGGTGGGACGTAAAAGAGCATCGGCAGCGTGCGATATTCGATGTGCGGCGGCAGAGCGATCTTCCACGTCTTTACAAACTTGTAAACTGGAGACCTTTGCGCCGCATCGATCACGGAATCGTGGATTCCGTTCCTCCGCGCCGCTTCGATCACGGCTGGATCGCACGGATCGAGAATCAGTGAGCGATGAGCCTCAACCAGTTCCTCGTCAGGCCGGCTGGCGACCTGCTCAATCCGGTCGGCGTCGTAAAGGATTGCGCCGAGATACCGAATGCGCCCCACGCACGAGTGGAAACAGGCGGGCGCCTGGCCCGTTTCAAGCCGCGGGAAGCAGAGGATGCACTTCTCCGATTTGCCCGTGGACCAGTTGAAATACACCTTCTTGTAAGGGCATGCCGCCACGCACGCGCGCCAGCCCCGGCAGCGTTTCTGATCGAGCAGGACAATGCCGTCTTCGCCGCGCTTGTAAAGAGCGCCGGAAGGGCACGCCGCCACGCAGGAGGGATTCAAACAATGATTGCAGATGCGCGGGAAGTAAAAGTACACGAGGCGTTCGACGGCGGAGAGTTGCGCCTGCTGGTCCGGAGTCAGCCCTTTGAGGTTCGGATCGTGCTCGGCATATACGGGAGAGCCGCCGAGGTCGTCATCCCAATTCGGCCCCGCCTCGATGTCCATCGGCTTGCCTGTCACCATCGAAAGCGGCCGCGCGGTCGGCTGGTCATCACCTGCGGGAGCGTTGAAGAGGTTCTGATAATCGTACGTCCAGGGCTCATAGTAGTCGTCCATCGTTGGCATGCTGGGGTTGTGATAAATGTTGAACACCGTGCGCAGCTTGCCCGTGGACTTCAGCCGCAGCTTGCCGTCCTTCAATTCCCAGCCGCCGTGATAGTTTTCCTGGTCTTCCCATCGCGTCGGAAAGCCCGTGCCGGGCTTCGTCTCGACGTTGTTCCACCACATGTACTCGGCGCCTTTGCGGTCCGTCCAGATGTTCTTGCACGCGATGCTGCATGTGTGGCAGCCGATGCACTTATCCAGGTGGAAGACCATCGCAATTTGCATTCGGACGTCCATAGAAATCCTTTCCTACCATTTAAGTTCCGGCAGCTTGCGAACGAGCACGTGCGAGTCGCGGTTGGAAGCCGTCGGTCCCCAGTAATTGAAGTGGTATGTGAACTGACCGTAGCCGCCGGCCATCAGATTGGGCTTCAGGCGCGTGCGTGTCAGGCTGTTGTGGCCACCGGCGCGGCGGTTGCCACGCAGCGGAGAAAGTGGAACGGAAATCGTACGCTCTGGCGAATGATACTGGATGCTGATGCCGCGGGGGACGCGCGCGCTCACGACGGCCCGAGTAACCACTACGCCGTGGTCGTTATAGATCTCTACCCAATCATTGTCGCGGATGTCCAGTTCGGCGGCATCCTTGTCATTCATCCACAGCGGTTCAATCCCGCGCGAGAGTGTGAGCATGCGGTGATTGTCAAAATACGTGCTGTGAATGTGCCATTTGCCGTGTGGAGTCAGATAGCCCAGCATCTTTGACCGGCCGGCCTCACGGGTGAATTTCAGGTCGGCGTACTGCACAGGGGAGGGTTTGGGCTTGTGGCAGGGCAGGTGCTCTCCGAACTGGAGGTAGAGGGGGTGATCAAAGTAGAAGTGTTGCCGACCGGTCAAAGTGCGCCACGGTACGTTGTTTTCAACGTTGTATGTGAATGGCGAATAAGCGCGCCCGTTTTCCACGAGGCCTGACCACATCGGGCTGTTCAGCAGACGCTGAGGCCGAGTTTGCAGACCCTCGTAACTGGCTCGGACATTACGGCTCTTCTCCGCAAGGTGAGCGAGCGGCAGCCCGACCTTCACCTCGAGATTCTTGTATGACCGATACGCAAGCTCGCCATTGGTCACTGTGGCGAAGCGGAGGATCATGTCGCACACCTGCTCGTCTTCAAAGAGCGATGGGAACTCCCTGCCGTCCCACTGGACCACGGGCCGGTCGTGCAGCGTCTCGTCATAAAAGTCATCAATGGCATAATGCGTGCCATGCGCTCCCAGACCCTTTTCGCGCGCCACGGGACCAAAGGAAATGAACTGGTTGTAAAGGTTCTTGTAATCGCGCGTGACGACCGTAAAGTTGGGCATCGTCTTGCCCGGGACGGCCTCGATCTCGCCGTTTCGCCAGTCTTTCAGTTCCGGCTGCGCGATTTCCGCCGGCGTGTCGTGCGCAAGCGGGGTAGCGACAACATCGCGAACAGGCTGGGGAAAATGTTTCGCTGCCAGTTCGGAAAACTTTCGCGCGATCGAGCGGAAAATCTGCCAGTCGCTCCGCGACTCCCAGCAAGGCGGCACGGCCGCTGAAAGCGGATGGATAAAGCTGTGCATGTCCGTCGTGTTCAGGTCCGCCTTTTCATACCATGTAGCGGCGGGAAGAACGATATCCGAATAAAGCGCGGAGGTGTCCATGCGGAAGTTGAGATCGACGACGAGGTCCATCTTTCCCTGCGGCGCTTTCTCGTGCCATGTGACTTCATGCGCGGAATCCTGAGCCAAATCTTGCGCAATTGCGTTGTTGTGCGTCCCGAGGTAATGATTCAGAAAATACTCGTGGCCCTTTGCGCTGGCCATCAGCGCATTGCCGCGCCAGATGAACCACACCCGCGGCCAATTCTCAGGCGCGTCCGGATCCTCAACTGCGAATTTCAACTTTCCGCTCTTTAGCCGGTCTGTTATAAAGCGGGAGATTTCTTCGGATGACTGCGCGCCCGCCGATTCGGCCTCTTTTACGACATCCAGCGGGTTCTCATTGAACTGCGGATAGAACGGAAGCCAGCCGTTGCACACGGCGCGGACCTGCACATCTATCGTGTGCCCGCGGGCGAACGAGCCATCAGGTTGCTTCGCGGGGACAGTGTGGTAATCCGTAAAACTCCTTTCATATCGCCACTGGTCGGTGTGAACGTAGTGCCAGCTTGGCGCATTCTGCAGCCGCGCCGCGGTCATCCAGTCGCGCGCAAAGGCGATGGCTGACCACGACTCCGCTGGAGCCAGTTTCTCCTGCCCGACGTAATGCGCCAGGCCACCGCCGTTTACGCCGACACACCCGCAGAACATCAGCGCGTGGATGCCGGCGCGGTACATCAAGTTGTTGTGGTACCAGTGATTGATCCCGGCGCCGATGATGATCATGCACTTGCCTTTGGTGAGTTGTGCCGTCGTTCCCCATTCACGGGCGAAGCGAACCAGCACATCGCGTCCCATGCCGGTGTATTTTTCCTGCCAGGCCGGCGTGTAGGGCCCGTTTTCGTCGTCAAAACCGTCCGGATACTCTCCGGCCAACCCTCGCGCTACGCCGTACTGCGCCATCAGGAGGTCATACACTGTGGTGACAAGAACGCTTTCGCCCGATGCTGTTTCGACGCGCTTTGCCGGCACGCCGCGAACAAGAAGCTTCCCTTCGCCGAAATCGTCGAAGCTCACCTGGACGATTTCGTCGGAATTTTGAAGAAAAGTCAGGGCGGGGTTGATCGGCGTTGAATCAAGGCCGTCCTGCAGCAGCAGATTCCATTTGCCGGGTTGTTTTCCCCACCGGAAGCCGACGCTTCCCTGCGGCATCCTGGGACAACCCTTATCCGCGTCCCACATCAGAAATTTCCAATCGCCGTTCTCGATGTTTTCGTAGCGCTTCAGCCGCGCTGCGCGCAGCAGGCGATCCGGCCGGCATACTCCGTCCTGCTTTTTCAGTTCCACAAGATAGGGCGCGTCCGTAAAACGCTTCATGTAATCGAGGAAGTATGGGGTCTGTTTTTCGTGATGAAATTCCTTGAGCAGGACGTGGTTCACGGCCATCCACCAGGCGCCGTCCTGCCCGGCGTTGACAGGTACCCATTCGTCGGCGTACTTGGCCACCTGACTGAAATCCGGCGCGAAAACCCACATTTTCGATCCGTTGTGGCGTGCTTCAGCCGCGAAGTGGCAGTCCGGCGTGCGGGTCATGTTCAGATTGGAACCCGCCACAGCGAGCAGCTTGGCGTTGTACCAGTCGGCGGATTCGTGGACGTCGGTCTGTTCACCCCAGGTTTCAGGCGATGCCGGAGGAAGGTCGCAATACCAGTCGTAGAATGAGAGCGAGACGCCGCCCATCAGTTGCATCAGCCGGGCGCCGGAAGCGTAGCTGACCATGGACATTGCGGGGATCGGCGAAAATCCAGCAATGCGGTCAGGGCCGTGTTTCTTGATGGTGTAAATCGAAGCTGCCGCAATCAACTCGAGCATGCTGTCCCAATCCGCACGGCGGAAACCGCCTTTGCCGCGCGCCTGCTGCCAGCGTTTGCGGTTTTCAGGATCCTCAACCATCGACTTCCACGCTTCCACGGGATCATCGTGCTGCCGCCGCGCATTCTTCCATGCGTCGAGCAAGGCTCCGCGCACGTAGGGATACTTGACGCGCAGCGGGCTGTAGAGATACCAGGAGAATGATATTCCGCGCTGGCAACCGCGCGGTTCATAGGGTGGCAGGCCGGCCGAAAGCGATGGATAATCAAGGGCCTGCATTTCCCAGGTGACAATCCCGTTCTTTACATAGATTTGCCAACTGCAACTGCCCGTGCAGTTCACACCGTGCGTCGAGCGCACAATCTTGTCGTGCTGCCAGCGATTGCGGTAGAACTCTTCCCACTGCCGCAGTTTGGGATCGCCGATATCCTGAATCCATTGATCCGAGCCGTTCGATTTGTTCATGTGTTCCCTCAAACTCTCAATCTGCCCTCAACCAGCGCGCGCCGCACGCCGCGGATTCTGCGCTTCCAGACGAGTCCCAGGATGATGAGGCCGATTACAGCGCCGCCGAGCCCTAGAACGATCAGGCGCAGGCGGTAGATGCTGGCATTTGCAGCGCTCGCCTGTTGCGAAGTCTGTTGAAAAAACGCCGTGAGCGCGCTGATTTCAGCGGGCTGGAGCGGATGCCGTGAAAAAATGGGTTTCATGGTGGGGCTGGGTGGATTTGACAGCCATGCTTCGAGCGCGCGCCGACCGTTGAGTCGCTGATAGACGAGTGTCAGGTCCGGCCCAAGTTGCCCGCCGCCAAGCGGGCCGCCGGCGGATTTCACAGAGTGGCACGAGATACACGAAGGCCCGCCCGCCTGAAGCCGCTGCCGGCCGAGAAAAATCGCTTTTCCTTTCGCCTCCTGCTCGGGTGTGAACGGCATAGTCTCAGTCGGGGCAGGCGGCGCCGCCCCGGACCGCGACGCAATAAAATTCAGCAACGCTTCCGCCATCTGCGGCGTCATGCCTGGGACGGAAGGCATCACCACGCCGCCGTATTCCTGCTTCAGCTTGACGGCATAGGCATCGCCGCTGTCGATGACGGCCTGTGGGTTGAGCAGCCACTTTTCGAGCCACTCATGGTCTTTCGCCTGCGTCACACCTTTCAAATCCGGGCCGAGCAACTTGCCTCCGCCGATCGTGTGACACGCGGCGCAGTTTTGCTTGAAGAAAGCTTCTGCATCCTGTTGGGCTTGGGCCTCTCGGGGAGCGATGAAGGCAAACCCGAGGGCAAGCCCCAGGACGCAAAACTTCCGTGTGATGATTCGATGCTTATGCAGCCATTCTCTCACGGTAATACTCCGAGAGTTTTGTCCCCTGCTTGCGGACTTCGAGCATCTTCTTGAGCAACTGATCACGCTCATATTGGGCCAGGCGTTCAATCCACAGGCTTAGCCCGTCGCAACTGATCGGGTGCTCGTAGATCAATTCCAGGTTTGCCATTGCCGACTGATACTGTGCGTCGTCCCATGAATCGCTTTTGGCAAGTTCTGCGATTTTTCTTACGCTGCGGAAAATTCCATCATGTTCGTTCAGCAGGCGCTTGCCGTATGCCTCGCCGAGGAAGGGCTCGAGCGCCGGGTAAAGATAGAGTTCCTCGAATTTGAAGTGAGGACCGATCAGGCCCTCGGCTTCGCTGAGAATCTGACGGACGCGGGGAACATCTCTCGCGCTGATGGCCTGACGCAACGCGAACAATGCGTCCACTACTTTCTGGTGGTCACCATGGAACTGCTCGATCAAATCCATTGCTTCCTCCTTTGGTCCTTTAATCCCGCAGGCGAGACTGCTGGATAGGCTCAGGTGCGGCAATTAATGGACAAATGGTTCATCTGGTCGATTTGGTCCCGCGGACCCTGACTCCTCCCGCCAGGAAGTTCACCCAACCTGGTTTTCTTTGTCCTCGCCAGATCTGCCACGGTTTGGGTTTCAAGGAAATGCAAGAGTTGGTTTCTCAACTCAGCCCATGAGTCATGTAAAGAACACTGGCCCCGTGCTGAGCATTGTTGATCCTGCAGAATACATTCTGTCAGCGCCAGTTCGCCTTCCATCGAACGCACGACCATCAGCAGGTTGATCTTGTCCGCCGGCAGAGCGAGTTCATACCCGCCGCCGATCCCTTTATAGGACCGCAGCAACCGCTTGCGCCGAAGCTCCAGCAGGATCTTGCAGACATAGGAATTCGGGATCTGTTCGTGGTCGGCGATCTCCCGGCTGCCGGACAGTTTTCCTGGAGGCTGCATGGCCAGGTAAGTGAGTGCCCGAATTGCGTAAGTTGATGGCCGCGAGAGCATCGCCGTTGACTCGCTTAAAGGACTTTCTTATCCTTTAGTCATGTATTTCTCATTTCCTCTCGTTTCAAGCAATCGTCGTTTTGTCTCATCGAATGTGACATTTGTCCCAGAGGTTCAGTGATGCTTGAGAGGGAATTGTTTGCAATGCTTGAGGGCACAGCCGACGCCGCCTTCACCGTGGATGAGCAGGGATTGGTGCGCTCCTGGAACCGCGCGGCGGAAAAACTGTTGGGCTACAAGAAATCGGAGGTCCTGCACAAGCCCTGTGCGCATCTGCTTCGAGGGCGAGGGAGCCTCGGCACCCAGATATGCAAAGAGCCCTGCGGCGTGATCGATTGCGCCGTAGGACATCGCGAAGTTCCCAACTACGACATGGAAGTTGAAACGCGGGACGGAACAAAACTCTGGGTTAACATCTCCATCCTTGCATTCCACGAAGAACGGACGAACCGACATCTCGTCGTCCATCTGGCGCGCGATATCACGTCCAGGAAAAGGACCGAGAGGCTGGCCGAGAAACTGGTGAGTGTGGCGAAAGAAATTTCAGCAATGCCCGATCACGCAGAAGGATTGCCGCCGGCATCGCCACTTACCGAGCAGGAACGGCGAGTGCTCGAACTGCTTGCAAAAGGCAAGACCCCGACGCAGGTTGCGAAAGAACTCGGAATCGCACCTCGCACGCTGCGAAACCATCTGCATCACGCCAATCAGAAGCTCCACACGCGAAACCGGCTGGAAGCCGTCATGCAGGCCGCGCGGCGAAAACTGATTTAAATCGTTGCAGAGGCTTTCCGGCCCCGGCAGATCCACCCATCGACGGTCAGTTCGCAGGCTTCAGTCATGAAATTATGAAGTCTGAATGTTGGGTCCTGAGCTATAAGTTTTGGATAGTGCATGTTGAGTCATGAAAATGAAGCTCAATTAAAGATCGAGGGCAATTCTCAACTCTGGATGCGGGACTCTTAACTCATGACCGCTGACCCACAATTCGCTCGTCCGTCATCATTCCAATTTATAATTCCTTCGTCAGCTCTCGGTGATGGTCAGCACTTGATCGATTTGCGGGTTTTCAACCACCTGGATATTGCCGCCCAGCCAGTGGATCTCGATCTTGTCGACCTTATCAATATGGCCAAGCCCGAACCACGCCTCGGGTGCCGACTGCGAAAGGTAGGAACCGCTTGTCCCGTATTCGCGCATCTGTCGCTTGCCTCCGGCCTCAAGAAAAACCTTGGAGCCGTAGCCCGAACGGTTGCAGTGCCTTCCAATTAAATGTACAGCCAGCCAGTGATTGCGGTTACCCCCATCATTACGCAGCAGCATGGGCTGGCCGTAGTTGGTCATGATGATCATGTCCAAGTCACCATCGCGGTCGTAATCGGCAAACGCTGCGCCGCGCCCCACAATAGCCCTTTTCAGAGCTTCCCCTGCTGCTCCCGGCCTCGCAAGATCATAGTAGCCGTCCTGCCCCTTGGACCAGAAAAGAAAAGGCCTGCTTGGAACCAGCTTCCTCGTATCAGCTTTGTCTTCGAGCGTTGAACCATTGATCGCCAGCAGGTCCAAGCGGCCGTCGTTGTCAAAGTCGAAGAAGAAGGCGCTCCAGCCGGCGTCGCCCATGGCGATTTCACCGCAGCCGTACATGTCCGCCGCGTCGGTGAAGTGCAGCTTGCCTTTCTCCTTCTGCTCCATCCAGAGGTTCTGATAGAGCGCGTAGCCCTGGCCGATCCAGTGCGTGAGGAACATGTCCAGGTCGCCGTCGCCGTCGAAATCGCCCACGGCAATGCCCATCGTCCCACGGTTTTCTTCCGTCCACGAAGATGCGCTCACGTCCTGGAAGCGCCCGCGCCCAAGGTTCTGGTACATGCGGTTTGAGGAAATGTCGTTGCCGATATAGAAATCCAGCCAGCCATCCAGATTGAAATCCGCGAACGCAGCGGAAAGGCTGCGTCCTTCCACATTTGCCACGCCCAGCCGCGCGGCAACATCGGTAAACGTTCCATCCCGGTTGTTGTGATAAAGGCGGTTCGGAACCGGGTCAAATGAAGAAGGATTGAGTGTGAACGGCACGTTCGTACCGTACTCCTGCGAAGTCGCGCCTGCGGGAACACCGCGCAGATCGTATTTCACGTAATTCGTAACATAAAGATCAAGATAACCATCGTTGTCATAATCCACCCAGACAGGCGTCATGCCCCAGAGATGATTGCCCACACCCGCGCGGTCCGTGACATCCGTGAATGTTCCGTTGCCGTTATTGTGATAAAGAACGGAGCGGCCGTAGTTCGTGACATAGAGGTCAAGGTGTCCATCGTTATCGTAATCACCCCACGCCGCGCCCATTCCGTACCCGCCGTGGTTGGCCACGCCTGCCTGGAGAGTCACATCGGTAAACGTGCCGTCGTGGTTGTTGCGGTACAGATGGCTGTGGGGCGCGCCGGGGCCGGGCTTCGCTCCCCAGGGACCCGGCTGATTAACGAGATAAAGGTCCGGCCAGCCGTCGTTGTCGTAGTCGCCCCAGGCAACGCCGGGGCCCATATCTTCCGGAAGCTGGTGCGTGCGGGTCCCGCTCGAGTGGATAAAATCAATTCCGGCCTGCCGCGTAACGTCGGTGAAAATGATCGACGGATGGTCCGGCGGGAGGTTCCGCGCCGCGCTGTCAAACACAAGTTCCTTGCGCTTCGAAGTTGACCGCGTGCACGCCGTCGCGAATCCGGCTAGGGCGGCGATGCTCGAAAGAAGAATTTCCCGGCGCGTCATTTTTCCCGTCCCGGAGTGGCCATGGGAACGAGCAAACTCACTCTGCTCCGCTTTGCTGAAGACGCGGCGCGGGCTGTTGAGCTTCCTGCAAGCGTAACATCGACGTGGTCAGAACTAATATCGGTAATCGGGGTCGAGAGATGCTTGCCCGGAAATGCAAAGTCCATGAAATACTGATTAGCTTTGCGGTAGCGCAATCGCGCCGTGATGGTGAGCGGCCCCTCGGCGTTGCGCGGGACCGTAAATTTGTACTCATACATGTCCGAGTAGCCGGGGAAGATCGCGCGCTTCCATTTGGCGCCCACGTAGTGCCAAAGATCGTGACGTACAATCTCCTGGCCCTCGGCGTTGACGCCCTCTGCCTTCAGAACAAACGTGCCCGGTTCAAGATGGCCGTTCTCCATTAGTTCGCCGGAATGGAAGACCACGTGTCCGCTCTGGTCCGCGACTTTCACCTCGACCCACGCACGAATCAGATCGAGCGGACCCGTTGGGAAACTGTGGCCCGCCTTGTTGTTGGAAACAACAGCGCGGAAGTCCACCTGCTCGCCTGGACGAGCCGTCTGGGGTGCGACAATCCTGATGGGAAGCACCGGCCCCTGCGGCCAGACATCGGCGATTTCAGGGATATATTTCTTCCCTTGCAGCCATTCGATGGCGCGCTCTTCCTGGGCCCTGGCATCAGGCGAATGAATGACCTCCGGCATCCACTGATTGGCCGCTGCAAACCAGTGATTGCGATGCTTGAGCCCGAGTCCCGACTTCAGGTCGTAAGGGTCGGCCAGGGCGACGCTCGGCGCTTCCTGATAGTACATGTGGCACTGCTGACAGCGCAGGCGGTGCGTCGGATTGGGATCGGTGTTCCACTTGCCGTGTTTCCAGTCGTCATACTGGTTCTGGAGTTGTACCCAGCCAACATGGTTAATTTCTTTGTCGATAAACTGCTTGTGGCAGGCTCCGCAGGAGGCAGTGTCCTTGTCAAGTGTGAGATCGTAATCCACGTCATGCTGGCGCGGGTAAGCACGAATCAGGAAATGCGTAATAGAAGCAGCCTGGCCGGCACTTGCGTACTCAAATAAGTAAGGCTTTGGAGGCCCCCAGACGTAGTTGCCGTTTCCCTGCACGTCCACGCGCCGCATGGCGTGACAAACAACGCACGACGAGCCTTCTTTGAAGCCTGGTGCTTCGATGCTGGTACTGGCGTTTTTATAGCCGGAGAGCAGCGAGACGGGATCATGGCAGCCGGCACAGTAACGGGCCGCAGGCGCGCCCTCAGCATGAATCAGCGCGGCCTGTACCCCTTGGAACGCAACGTCTTCTGAGGACCATCGGTGGGCGCCGGCTTCCCATTCCCGGTAGATTTCAGTATGGCAACCTGAGGCGCCGCACGATTTCGAACCTGCGAGCAGTTCGGGAGCCACTGGCCCGCCACTCACTGTCTTGGCCATGCTGGGGGCAAAGGGGTCCTTGCCATAAGGCATTTTGTAATTCGCAGGCAGGCTATAGTGGCTGAAGTTCGGCGCGTAGGCTTTGTACATTCCTGCGATGACGCCAACCGTCGCCAGTAGCACCACCGCAGTCACCGCGCTAATCAGCCACATGTGGCGGCGGCCGGGGCGGAAGTCCGGAAGTACAGAGCCGCCATTACCTTTAAGCCCGTTCAGCCCGTTGTTCAGTCCATTCGCTGCCCTTTTGGCGCGCGGCCAGACGTGGTAACCGAGAAATGGCAGCGCTGCAATTCCGCACCACAAATGCACCTGGTCCCAGAAACGACTGGTATACAGCCCGAACATGGCCTGCCACGTCAGCACCAGGCCCGATGCCGACACAATCGCCATCGTCCAGAATCCCGTGTACGCGCAAATCTTTCGGAACGACCGCCGAGCCTTGCGCGTCGCGAGCCAATGGCTGAGTTGCCAGATCGTAAGCGGGATCACGACCGCAAGCCCCAGGAGCGTGTGCATCAGCACCGAGACCTGGGTCGGCACGCTGAAGGGCAGCAGCCAGATTGCCAACCCCGTAAACGCCAGAAAGATCAGCGCACCGCTGATCAGACTGAAGCGAAAAATTCCTTTTTCATGAACGAAAGAATGCCTGATGGGAACCGGGCCATAAGCAGTCTGTTCCATACTGCACTCCTTTCTTGCTCTCAAACCGCACCGGGGGTTGGTTCAATGGCGCTCATCCCACTCTGGGAGTTGCGCGTGTCATTCTCAGCGTCAGTGAAGAACCTCCCCAGTCCCGCTTGCATGGCATTTGGAGGTTTAATCTTTGCCATTCGGTGCGCAGCCCAGTGTCGAATGGGACAAAGCCCGCAGACGAATCTGCGTTTGCTTATTCTTAGCTGTCGAATTTGCCTGCTCTATCCTCCACGACAAGCCATACGCTCCAGCGCGTCTCGCTTTGAGATGTTATGACCCGACGACCTGCCCCTGCTCCGCATCTGGCTGGGACAAATAAAAAAGGGCGCAGCCGGGTCAGCCATCCGCTTTTTGAGTTACGAAGGATGACCCACTTGCGCCCGCACTTCCCCGGTCTCAAACCGGGGCCGTCAGACGTTTCTTCTATCGGTCATACAACCTGGTCGCCGCGGCTACCAAAAGGTGCTAATTATCACGGCGATTCTTACTCTTGCGCGACCTCCCCACTGGCCGAATCGGCACTGAGACATGCCGCGCTACAGAAGATGAGCTTCACGATGATTGACGAACGCTGATCAAAGCTTTCCCGCCGCATCTTCGGCCACTAGATTTTCCAGCCGTTTGCGCAAGTCCTCGAGTTGGCGCGACTTGAACGACCGGCGCGTCTCCTCGATCACCTGAATGGCGTCAAGCACTGCTGCGCGATATTTCTGCCGCGGCCCGCACTTGATCAGCGGGCAGTAATCGATCTGTCGCCCGTCGTTCTCACAATCTTCGATAAACTTCAGCAAGACTTCGCGCTGATGCTCGATCTTTCCCGTCAGTTCGCTGGCGATGCCGTTCACGTAGTCACGCAGATCAATTTCGGTCGTTTTCATGCCGGCGCCCCCAGTCGAAGCATCAGAGACTTGTCGATACGATATTTGCACCCGTACACCGCGTCAATAGTACAAACCGATTAAATTGTGATTTTTTATTTCAAACATCACACCACGCTATGATTTTTGTCACACTTTCGCCCGCGCGCCAAGGGATTAAGACTTCCAATTTGGGATTGCGGAGGTTACGCCTCGCAGGGTCGACAGCAAACATACTGCGAGTTCATCCCCCGGAACTTCCGAAGAGGAAGCCATCTGAAATTTCAGATTTGAGATTTCAGGTTTGAAAGGGCCAGGTCAATTCATGACGCCTTCGCCGACGAGTGCGATGTTGTTCCGCGTCGTGTTTTTAACGAGGTACATCGCCTCGTCGGCCAGGCGAAGCAGGTCTCTGCGTGACCGTGCATCGCCGGGAAATGAGGCCACGCCGAAACTGGCAGTGACTTTCACCTTCAGACCCTCTTCCGCGAGGAACTCGGTGGAATTCAGCAATTCACGCAGACGGCGGACGACCATCAGCGCATTGCGCTTCGAGGTCTGGGGCAGCAGGACGACAAACTCGTCACCTCCATAACGAAACGCGTAATCGATCAGGCGAAGGTGGCCCTTGATCAATGTGCCGACGTGCCAAAGTAGCTTTGAGCCGGCCAGGTGGCCGTGTGTATCATTCACCTGTTTGAAGTGGTCCAGGTCAATAAAGATCACCGAGAACTCGTAACCATAGCGGATGGAGCGGTAGATTTCCGAATCGAGAACAAAGTTGAGGTGCCGAGCGTTATAGAGGGCCGTGCAATCGTCCGTGATCGTAAGCTCGTGGATGCGCTGTACGTAGCGGGCATTTTCAAGCGCAATGGCGGCGTAGTCCGCCAGGTTGGTAAGGATTGGAATGTCCTCTTCATGAAAGCGCCGGCCCTGTGAATAGTTCACCAGTTCGATCGTGCCCAGTACGCGCTCCCGGCCTTTGACCGGCACGCAGATGATCGAGCGCGCATCGGCGCGCCATGCCTCATTCTCCAGGCTGAAACGTGGTTCCCGGGCGACGTCTTCGATCAGCACCGCCTCGCCGTGTTCGGCAACCCAGCCGCTGATGTGCTCACCCAGCTTGAACCGCACGTCCTTGAGCTTAGTGGAGGCGGCTCCGAAGACCATCTCGTAGTAGAGTTCGTTCGACCTCTCATCAATCAGTAGCAGTGACCATGTGTCCGGCCGGAGGAATTCCATGGTCTTCGCCATGATGGTCTGGAGGACCTTGTTCAGATCGAGCGTTGAGGCAACAGCCTTGCCCACTTCATGAAAGAGCGAAAGGCGCGCGATCTGCTGTTCTAACTCCCGAATTCTATCGTTCCGGTCAGTCATGGCCTGTCCCCAGGGCGGCCTCCCCTGGCATTCCCGCGTCGTCAAGGTGCAGCTTCGGGTTTTCAGTATCTCTTTCGGCTGTTTTTTTCAATTTGTTTATGCGAACTTCCGATGATTAGAAGGTGGCGGCAAGTCTGCCTTGCCGTTCGGCTGTGACGGGAGTTCCCGCGCCAGCCCCTGGCGTGTGTCCGCCGACAGGGGGTAGATTCGTTGACAGCATCAGCAGCACAGAAATATGATGAAATAAACCCGAAGGGGAGGGTGGCGGGGAAGAGACCATTAATGGGCTCCTTTGGTGAGAACCTTCGGCGCGAACGAGAAATGCGTGGTGTGACGCTGGAAGAGATTTCTGCGGCCACCAAAATCAGCGTACGATTTCTTAAATCCATTGAGGACGAAGAGTTTTCGAGGCTGCCCGGAGGCATCTTCAACCGCAGCTTTGTGCGGGCTTATGCCCGCTATCTGGGTCTTGATGAGGAGCCGCTGTTGGCCGAATATCAACAGACCGCCAAGGACAAGGGCGAAGTGGACCTCAGCCAGTTTTCGCCGCCGCGGGCGAACACCTTGCCGGAGCCCAGTTCCCATCACGCGCTTTGGGGTGGGGTGGCTGCGGTAGTCCTGCTGGTCTTGGGAATCGGCCTCTGGAGGCATGCTCACCGTCCGGCACGGATGCCTGCTGTGGAGATGTCCCCCGTAGCAAAGAACTCCCCTTCGGCGCATCCCGAGGGAGTCACGCCTCCCGGCCCTGCACCCGCCACGCTTACTCCGGTCGCTGCAAATCGTCCTGTGCCAAATCCTGAGGTGGGTGCGGCAACGGAGAATAGTCGGGCCGCACAGGGCGGCGTTCTGGCAGCCCTTCCCGAGGGCAATTCTGTCCCGCCACCCAAGCTGCCGCCCGTCAACAATGATGGTCAGCTCACCCTTCAGGTCGCAACAACTGAACGCTCATGGGTGGCCATTGACGCCGACGGCAGGATGATTGCTCAGGGCGTGTTGGAACCGAACACGGTGAAAACGTACAAGGCCGACACGGCCTTCGATGTTCTTACTGGAAATGCACAGGGCGTGATCCTTACGCTGAACGGCCAGACAATGAAACCCTTGGGGCGGGAGGGCGAAGTGAAGAAGGTCCACCTGACCTGGGACACCCTGAAGCAGAATCCCTCTCATTGAGGCCACTTCCATTCCTCACCGGCTCGTGGAAATGCTGCGATCGGCTGCGGCCCCTCCGTCAATCCGCCGCAAAGCAGCGGAAGGCGGTCTGCCAGTATCGCTGGAAGAAAAGATCGAAATTCTTGCGGCACTCTGCGATGATTCCGATAAAGCCACGCGTGCCGCGGCCCTCAAAACACTCAAAAACTGGGACACTGCCGAGTTGAAGAAAGTGCTGTCAAATCCCGGAGTTTCTGTCGGAGTGCTGGAGCTTGCCGTCCGGCGATTACTGCCTGAACGCCCGGAACTGGAAGAAGCGCTTGCCGCAAATCCTGGTCTGCCGGTGTCACTTCAAGGGTTGATTAAAGGAAGGGAAGGCGAATCCGCCGTTCCGACCGCGGGCCCTGGCGATTATGATGACGACGAATCGCTTCCGGAACGCCAGACACTGCTCCAAAAAATCAACCGCATGACCGTGCCGGAAAAAATCAACGCCGCCCTGATGGGCAACCAGGAAGAACGGATGATCCTGGTTCGCGATGCCAACAAAGTCGTGGCGCGAAGCGTTCTGCAATCTCCCAAGCTCAGCGACCAGGAAGTAGAAAACATTGCAACGATGAAAAACGTCTCGGAAGAGGTCCTGCGCCTTGTGGGCATGAACCGCAAATTTATCAGGAATTATGCGGTCGCGCGCAACCTGGTCAATAATCCGAGAACCCCTATCGATATCGGCCTGCCATTGATTAACCGGCTGAATGACCGAGACCTGAAGGAACTTTCACGCAACAAGAACGTCGCCGAAGTGGTCCGCGGCATGGCGGCAAAGCTCATCCGGCAAAAAGAAGAAGCTAACAAGCCCAGGCTGCCGGGAAAGCGTTAATGAATCGAGAGAGCGACCGTCGGCGCGTGTGAAGGAAGCAGCCGTAAGACCTGTCGAAGACTGGAGGCCCTTCGCCGCCCCGATAGACCATATCGGACCCTCTCAGGATGACCTTGAGAGCCTCAATGCAGAACCGGCAGCAGACGATCGAGCATGCGGGCGAGGTCCTGAGCGGCGTGGCCGCCTGCGTCGAGCACTTCGTTGTGGCGCAGCCGTCGACTGGACAATCCCGCCGCGCGATTCGTGATCAGCGCAATCGCCAGCACGCGCATATTCATCTGGCGGGCGGCAATTGCTTCCGGCACGGTGGACATTCCGACGGCGTCAACCCCCAACTGCCCGAGCACTCGAACTTCCGCCGGCGTTTCATAATTCGGCCCTGAAACAGCTGCGTACACGCCTTCAAAACATTTCAGACGGAGCGATCTTGCGGCCTTCATCGCGGCGTGCCGCAAGCCTGCGTCATAGACATCGCTCAAATCCACAAATCTTTCTCCCCATCGCGTATCATGAGGGCCGGCCAGCGGGCTTGAACCTTGCAGGTTCAGATGATCGGAAAAAATCATAAGGCTGCCCGGGCTGGCAGATGCCGCAATGCCTCCAGCAGCGCAGGTAAGGACCAGCGTTTCAACGCCTGCGAGACCCAGCGCGCGCACAGCAAAAACTACTTCCGCCGGCGAATAGCCTTCATAAAGATGGACGCGCCCCGCGAGTACAACCACCGGAATATCTTTCCATCGTCCCAGGTGCAGTGTTCCGGGGTGACCTTCAACACCAGGATGCAGAAAGTTCGGGATGCGCGCGTAGGGAACGGTTACGCGGTCCTCAAGCCGCGTCGCAAGCACATCAGCGCCTGAGCCCAGTACGATTCCCACACGCGGAAACTCCGGCATTCGGCCTTTCAGATAGCGCGCCGCACGCAACGCCTGTGTGTATCCGTGCTGTCTGCGATGGTTTGGCATCGATGGCCTCAGCGGATGAAAAGCCCGACGATAGCCGCAGAGAGATAGTTTGCCAGGGTCCCTGCCAGCAGCGCCCAGAATCCGAGCTTTGCCAGATCCTGCCTGCGCGAGGGAACCAGCGCTCCAATGCCGCCGATCTGGACGCCGATCGAGGCAAAGTTCGCAAATCCGCAAAGCGCGTAGGTAGCAATCGTGAATGACCGTTCGGCAATGTGCCCCTTGAGCGGCCCCAGCATTGAGAACGCCACAAATTCGTTCAGAATGATTTTCGTTGCCAACAGGCTTCCAACGGCGGTCGCGTCATGCCACGGCACACCCAGGAGCCATGCCACCGGCGCCAGCAGATAGCCGAACACCGTGCCGAAGTTCGTATGGGCAAATGCCAGCAAACCATTGGCAAGCCCGATGAGCGCGACAAAGGCAATCAGCATGGCCCCGACGTTGAGAGCCATCATCAGGCCGTCCGTAACCCCGCCGGAAACGGCATCCAGGATGTTCACGAACCTCTTCTCAACGATCAGCCGGACCTCGCCCGCCGTCTGCGGCTTAGCCGTTTCCGGAATCAGCATCTTTGAGATCAGCATCGTTCCTGGAGCGGTCATTACCACCGCGGTCAGAAGGTGGCGCGCCTGCGCTCCGAACAGGATGTAAGCTCCCAGCACCGAACCTGCGATATGCGCCATCCCCGCCGTCATTACCGTCATCAACTCGGAGTCGGTAAGTGCTTCAAGGTAGGGGCGGATAACAAGGGGCGCTTCCGTCTGCCCCATGACGATGCTGGCCGCGACTTCAAGCGATTCCGCGCCGCTGGTTCCCATCAGTCTGAACATTAGCTTCGCGACTAGAGACACCAGGGCCGGCAGAATACGCAAGTAATAGAGAATCGAGAAGAATGCGGCAACATAGATGATCAGTGGCAACGCTTGGAACGCGAAGACCATCCCGAGGCTGCCCTTCGGGTCGCCCAGTTGACCAAAGACGAACTTTGAACCCTGAAAGGCGAAATCAAGGAACCATACAACGCCGTTCGAAGCCTTGCTCAGCAACCAGTAACCAGTTCCTGTGCGAAGCACGAACATTGCGATCAGGAATTGCAGACCCAGGCCCCACGCCACAATCCGCCAGCGAATGGAGCTGCGGTGGCGTGAAAGCGCATAGCACGTTCCAAGAATAATCAGAATACCCAGCAGGGGCGCAAACCGGTTCAGGACGCTCTCCAGCGATCAAGTTCGGGCAAAGAATTCCAATCTGCCCGGCATGACGATATAGCAGAACTTGCAGAAAATTGACAGAAAGTTTTTGCTGGTTCTGTCTTATATCCGTGGATTCTGTCGCTTTGACTTATCCTTCTTTTCACCATCGGGGGTCGCTGCCTTCAGCGCTGAGCTGCGTTGAATTCGATTTGCCACCAATTCCTTCTGGTGTTGGTGGTTAAACTCGTGAATAATGCGGCTTTGAAGTCAGGACACTCTGTGGGATGAACTTAATAGTGCCGGGTTTTGAAGTCTGCGTAAGCAGTATGATTTTATCGGAGGGCTATGCCCGCTGACCTCCTGCTCTTCAACCATTTTGGCGATTAAAAATCGCTGTGCAAGCCTGCTTCGCTGAACGCGGGCGCCACCAGGATAAAATCCTATTGTCGGTAAAGTCGGGAAGCGGTTGTCTTCAAACAGAGTATTAAGCCCGGCATTCATGGTTAAATTGGGTGATCGAAACAACATGGCGGAACCATGACCACCTTTTCAAAGGATTGCCTGAAGGGCAAGCGTATTCTGATCACAGGCGGATTAGGAGCAATTGGCCGTGTAGCGGTCGGCCGCCTGCTGGGGGTTTCTGCGACCATTGCCGTGAATGACGTCGTTGATGACGTCAGTGCGGCCGAAATCATGCGCGAATGCGGCTGGTTCGAGGAAGGGTGCACATATCACAAGGCCGACGTGACAATTCCGGAAGAGGCCCGCGGGCTTGTCGAAAGCGCAATCTCAGCGATGGGAGGGCTCGACGTCGCTCTTTGCCACGCGGGAATGGCACAGAGTTGCCCGATCCTTGAATACTCTTCCAAGGACTGGGACCGGATTCTCAATCTTAATCTCAAAGGAGCTTTTCTGGTCGCGCAGGCGGCAGCAAGAGCGATGGTGGCGGCAGAGACGAAAGGGAGGATCATTTTCACTTCGTCGTGGGTGCAGGACGTCCCATGGCCGAACATCACTCCGTATAATGTTTCCAAGAGCGGCATGAAAATGCTGATGCGCGGCATGGCGCGTGAACTGGCATCGCACGGCATCCGGGTGAATTCGGTTGCGCCGGGCATCGTAGGCGTGGGCATGGCCAGGCGCCAGTGGGACACTGAGCCCGATTACCGTCGGCGCGTGGAGAAGGCCATCCCGCTGGGAACTTTGCAGACGCCCGAATCCGTGGCCGACGCCATCATCTTTCTCTGTTCCGACGCCTCCGATTACATGACCGGAGCAACGCTGCTGGTGGATGGCGGATGCAGCCTCTATCCCATGGATTAACCCGATGAAAATCACAGCCATCAAAAGCGTGGTAGTCAACGCGCAAATGCGCAACTGGGTCTTTGTCAAGGTCGAGACGGACCAGGCGGGGCTTGTGGGCTGGGGTGAGGCGTCGCTCGAATGGAAAACACGCGCTGTCGTGGGAGCGATCGAAGACCTGGCTCCCATGGCCGTTGGCGAGGACCCGACCCGCATCGAGCACGTTTACCAGAAGCTCTACCGGCAATCGTTCTGGCGGATGGGTGTGATCGGCATGAGCGCCATCAGCGGGATAGAGCAGGCGTGCTGGGACGTTCTGGGCAAATCGCTCGGCGTGCCAGTTTACAGATTGTTAGGCGGGGCGGTTCGAGATCGCGTGCGGATGTACACGCACCTGGGCGGCGGCGATATGAAATCCGTGTATGAGAGCTTCGATCCGGGGCCCGTCATCGAACTGGCACAGCAGGTGGTCGTACGGGGCTACACTGCGCTGAAGGTGGTTTGCGTCCCGTATTCTGAGCCGCTGATGAGTGTCACATACGTCAGGAAGTTTGCCGAGGTGATTGGGAAACTGCGCGAGGCCGTGGGTGATTCGGTGGACATCATGATCGATTTCCACGGCCGCACGACGCCCGCCATGGCGGTCGAGTACATCAACGCCGTAGCGGAGTTCAGCCCGTTCTTCTGTGAGGAACCTGTGCCGCCGGAAAACGTCACTGCACTGGCGGAGGTCAAGCGCGCGGTTTCCGTTCCGATTGCGACAGGCGAACGGCTCGTGACGCGACATCAATTCCGCGAAATCTTCGAGCAGCAGGCCTGCCATGTGGTCCAGCCGGACCTGTGCCACTGCGGCGGGTTGCTCGAAGGGAAAAAGATTGCAGCCATGGCGGAAGCTTATCTGATGGGCGTGGCGCCGCACAATCCGCTGGGGCCGGTGGCCAATGCAGTGGCGCTGCACTTCGCTTTATCTACACCGAATTTTCTGATTCAGGAAGATATGCTGACCGACGTGCCGTGGCGATGGGACGTCGTGCAGCATTCGCTTGAAACTCGCGATGGCTACTGGCTGAAGACGGAAACCCCCGGCCTCGGCGTCAGCGTCAATGAGAAAGAAGCCGCCAAATATCCCTTCAGGCAGGAAGTCATGCACTCCAGTACCATTCGTGCCGCCGACGGGGCCATACTTGATTGGTAACACAAACGCCTGATCGAAGCGGCCGGAGGGAGCGACTTTGAGTCGCGCCAAAGGATGCTCCCCGCGAGCTTTTTTTCGGGAAGCCTTGCGCTGTGCCTTTGCCGCAGCGCCATACAAAGCAAATTAACAAAGATTCAAGACAGTATTTCGCGGCGCGGATAATTTGCGTTCGTTTGCAACCAGTGAGGGCGTACTGCTGCGCCTGAAGAGCCTATGCCGTCGCGGCCGCGGCGGTGGTTGACAGGCGGCTTTCCTTCCACAACCGGACGTACGGCTCGAGGTCGCGCATCATCGTGGCGAATTCTTCCGTTCTCAGTGACTGCGCGCCGTCGCTCATGGCCTTTTCGGGCCGTGGATGGACTTCGACGATCAGACCGTCGGCGCCGATGGCGACCGCAGCGCGCGAGAGAGCGGGCACCAGGCTCCGCTTGCCCGTCGCATGGCTGGGATCAACGATCACGGGTAGGTGGGTTAGTTCGTTGAGCACGGCCACGGCAGTAATGTCGCAAGTGTTGCGCGTTGCCGTCTCGAACGTGCGGATTCCTCGCTCGCAAAGGATGATGTTGGGGTTGCCGTGTGCCGTGATGTACTCGGCGGACATAAGCAACTCCTTGATGGTTGAACTCATGCCGCGCTTCAGCAGCACGGGCCGCTGACATTTGCCAAGAGCCTTCAGCAATGCGAAGTTCTGCATGTTGCGCGCGCCCACTTGCATCACGTCGGCGTATTCCGCCACAAGAGCCACGTCGCCGTCGCTCATCACTTCCGTCACGATGGCAAGGCCCGTTGCCTCGCGCGCCTTGGCCAGCAGCTTGAGCCCTTCGAGCGCGAGACCCTGGAAATCGTAAGGCGAAGTCCGAGGCTTGAAGGCGCCGCCACGCAACAATTTAGCACCAGCGGCCGCAACGCCTTCGGCAGTCTCGAGAATCTGTTCCTCACTCTCCACCGAGCACGGCCCCGCAATCACCACAAAATCATCGCCGCCAAACTCAACACCATTCACTCGGATCCTCGACCGCTCCTGCCTGAACTCCTTGCTTACGAACTTGTAAGGGGCGGAAATCCGCACCGCTTTCTCAACGCCGGGGGTGGCCTCGAGCGATTCTAAGCATGCTGTCACATCGCCCACGCCGATCACGCCAATCACCACCCTTTCCTCACCTTCGATCGAATGCACCTTGTACCCAAACTCGCGAATCCGCTGACAAACATAATCGATCTCTTCCCTGGTGGCATGAGGCCGCATGGAAATGATCATGGTTTATTTCTCCCCGCCAATAAAAAAGCCCACTCAGTTCGAGTGGGCTGGCTTTTGAAAACTTGTTTTTACTGATCAGGCCAACGCCACTCTACCGAAGGGAGCTAAAGTAGCCCCAATACCAGTAGCTAAAGCTAAACGCGTTGGCGTAACGGACACTGACCATGGTTTAGCAAATATACCCCAAAATCCCCGCTATGACAAGAAAATTATTTGTGGGAAAGGCCGGTCAGTTAATTCCCAGAATTCGCAGTGCCGCATTTCTGAAAAAACGGCTGCTGCGGCCGGCATGGGACGGCAGGAAGATTGCGCTGAGTATCCGCACCGGCGCGGGGTATTGTCGCCGCCGACCATTCTGATCCACAGGTGGGAATAACTGCTCAAGCGTTCGGCGAGGGTCCTCGCGCAAACTGTCGAGCAAGGCAACGCGGTGCACGCATGAAATGGTGCAGTAAGGCGCACAGGGTTTGGGAGTATTTGCTTCCCGTTCGAGATCCTTCTGCGTGTATTGGGCAAGCGGGATGCCGGGATGGCCTCGCTGCTGCGAACAGTAATGAACCAGGCCGTCTTCGCAAATGTAAAGGTAACGGCCTCCGGCACGGCAATACCAGGAATTGGGCAAACCCTGGATCAGATTTTTCTGGAACGGATTGTGCCGGGCGATCGAGAATACAGACTTCGAAAGGGCGTGGATTTCCTCGATTATTCTTCGCTGCTCGGCGCTCAGCGGCCGGAGTTGGCCGGAACGGTCATGAATAATTCCGACAGTGCTGCTGAGTCCCAGTTCGACCGCTCGTCGTGCGATTGTAAGGGCATCTTCGGGATTTGCGATGGAGGTGCCGACTACCGAATTGATGTTCACTTCGAATTCAGCGTACTGGGAAAGCCATTGCAGCTTCCGGTCAAGGACCCTGAGACTTTTTTTTGAGATATCGTCAGGTTGCACGTTGTCAATGCTGATTTGCAGGTGGTCAAGGCCCGCGCGATTGAGCCGTTGGATGCGGTCCGGCGTGAGCAAATAGCCGTTGGTCAGGACTTCCGCCAGAATATTGTGGCAGCGTATCCGCCGGACAATCTCATCGAGGTCGGGATGCAGCAGCGGTTCCCCGCCGCTCAGCGTGATCACCGTCGTGCCGAGCGCGGCCAGCATATCGATGCGCTTCAGCATCTCTGCGGTCGGGACCGGCTGGGAGAAGCTGTCGAACTCATTACAGTAAGCGCAGGATAGATTGCAGCGCCGAATCGGAATCACATGGGCCAGCACAGGATGGCACGGCGACTTCAGCGCCAGCGCGACCATCCGCGTTTCCCGGTAAGCGCGATGCCAGCGTTTGGCCGTGCGCCTGAGTGATGCCGGAACCATTCGCCGCCCTCTCAAGACAATATACGCCCCCGCTTAAATCGAGCGCAAACATGGCGGGCGCGCGGGTCGCCGAATCTGTCCTGTATTCGATTCCCCTTGCGGTAACATGTACGTCGGCCGCCGAAAATCGTACATTGGAAGGGCCGCTTGGTTGCATCAGGATTTCATCCAGCACTTCTCCGCCGCGCGGAATGGATCTGCGTGGGCTATCTTGTTTACGTCACGCTGCTTTCATTTAATCTTAAGGTTCCGTCGCGGCAGCGGGGGTGGCTCGTGACGGTGAACGCAGCAGTGGTAGCTGGTCTCTGTTTTCTACCTGGGCTTGCCGGCGTTATTTCGCATTTATCTCTTTCGATTCTTCGGGACTGGCTCCCAGCGCCGTTGATCTTACTGGGATATCACGAATCCGGACGACTGACGTTCCCACGCGCCGATCAGTCCTTTGAGAAAGCTTTCCTTTGCTGGGACGAGCGCCTTTTCCAAAGGGGCCTCGTTAAATTTCTTTACGGAAGTCTTCCCAATTGGTTCGATGCATTCCTCGAGTTTTCTTACCTGCAATGCTACGTGATTGTTCCTTCCGGCGTCGCCGTGTTGTATCTGGCGCACCAGCAGACCTGCGTTGATCAATATTGGAGTGTCGTTCTTCCGTCGGTCTTCGCAGCGTACGGGCTTACGCCGTTGTTTCCCGCGCAGCCGCCACGGAAACTGTCTCAGAATTATCCAGCAATGCGCCAGCCGATTTTGCTTCGTCGGTTCAATCTCTGGATCCACGACCACGCCAGCATCAAAGTCAATACGTTCCCGAGCGGGCATGTGGCTGGAGCGGTGGCAGCAAGCCTGGCAATGGTCAAACCTCTGCCAGTCGCCGCGGCGTGTTACTCCATTATCGCCGCGGGGATCGTGTTGGGCTCCCTCCGAGGACGCTACCACTACGCAGTCGACGCCGTGGCGGGTGCGCTGGTAGCGGTTGCTGCATATCTCTGCAATTTGTATCTGTGAATTGAGACCACAGCGTTCGCGGCTTCACTGGGCGAGGGCGATTATTCCACTGTTCGCTTGTATTTGCAGCTTTCGTTCCAGCAATAACGAATGGTTTCGCCGGTTTTCTTGTTGGTTTTCTCCAGCAGGATGGACGATCCACACTGGGGGCACGGCTCGGCGACAGGCTTGTCCCAAGCCGTGAATTTGCAATCAGGATAGCGCGTGCAACCGTAGAAGATCTTCCGGCTTTTGGTGCGGCGGACTACAATTTCCCCCGTGCAGCCTTTTTCCGGGCACGGAATCCCGAGCGTTTCGCGCTTGACGAATTTGCACTTCGGGTAATTGCTGCACGCAATAAACTCACCGTACCGGCCGTGCTTTTTCACCAGGTTGTTGCCGCACTCGGGGCATTTTTCGTCAAGCGGAACATCGCTGACAGCGGTAGCCGTCCCTTCCTTGACGACAATCTTCTTCGTGTTACGGCACTCGGGATAGCCGGTGCAGGCCATGAAGTAGCCGAACCTTCCGCGCTTAAGGGCCATGGGCCGGCCGCACTTTTCGCATGTTTGTTCCGGGACTTCCGGAGCCGCCACCGCGGGGCTGCCGTATTTTGCCGCAAGTTCGGGAGTGAGATCGCTGGTGTTATTGCAATCCGGATAGCCGGTGCAGGCCAGGAAGCGGCCGGTGCGGCCCAGCCGTACCACCATCGGCTTGCCGCATTTCTCGCACTTGACATCGGTCGGGATGCCTTCGCCCTTCAGGTCCGCCATTTCGCGCTCGGCGGCCTTCAGGTCTTTCTTGAACTTCTTGTAGAACTCGTCGAGTGCCCGTGTCCAAGAAAGCTTGCCTTCTTCGACTTCATCCAGTTCTTCTTCCATGCGTGCCGTATAGGCGACGTCGAAAATGTCGGAGAAGCTTTTGACGAGCAGGTCATTCACTACCATGCCGAGTTCGGTGGGCAGAAAGCGGCCCTGCTGCTTTTCCACATAATCTCGGTTCTGAATCACGGAAAGGATGGTGGCGTAAGTTGATGGGCGTCCAATACCTTTTTCTTCGAGCGCCTTGACCAATGTGGCTTCGTTGTAACGCGGCGGCGGCTCCGTGAAATGTTGTTCGGGACTGATGCCGAGGAGCTTCAAAATCTCGCCCTGCTCGACGGCGGGAAGCTTCGATTCCGCGTCGTCGTCTTCGCCCTCCGGTTTGTCATCCTGACCCTCTTCGTACACGGCGCGAAACCCTTTGAACTTCTCGACGGATCCGGTGGCACGCAGCAGGTAATCGCCGGCTGCAATATCGATAGTGGTCTGGTCGAAGACGGCCGGATTCATCTGTGAGGCAACAAACCGCTGCCAGATCAGCCGATAGAGTTTGAGTTCGTCGGGCGAGAGATGTCCGCGGAGCGATTCCGGAGGGCGGTCCATTGAAGTGGGCCGGATGGCCTCATGCGCATCCTGTGCGCCTTTCTTGCTCTTGTAGTGTATGGCCTCCGGCGGCAGATACTCATTGCCGTAAGTTCTCCTGATGTAAGCCCGCACCGATTCAAGCGCGCTTTCCGCTACGCGGGTCGAATCCGTGCGCATATAAGTGATCAGGCCCACCGGTCCTTCGCCGAGGTCGATACCTTCGTAAAGTTTCTGCGCCAGCGTCATCGTTTTCTTGGCTGTAAACCGCAGCTTGCGAACAGCTTCCTGCTGGAGCTTGCTGGTGATGAAAGGCGGGACGGGGTACTTGCGCCTTTCGCGCGTTTCAACGGAACTGACTTGGAAAGTGGCCTTCTCCAGAGCAGCACGGTGGGCGTCCGCCGCGGCCTGGTCGGGCACCTCCAGTTCTTTGTCCTGAAATCTTACCAGGCGCGCTTCAAAAGGCGGGGGATTCTTGCCCTCGAGCTTTGCAACGATTGTCCAGTACTCTTTTTTCTGGAACGCCTGGATTTCGCGTTCGCGCTCGACAATCAGGCGCAAGGCCACCGTCTGCACGCGGCCGGCGGAAATCCCCCGCCGAAC
The DNA here is from genome assembly GCA_035652895.1 of Terriglobia bacterium. GTDB lineage: Bacteria > Acidobacteriota > Terriglobia > UBA7540 > UBA7540 > SCRD01. The sequence continues at coordinate 87,873 of DASRCX010000022.1, read as the reverse complement.
CTTGTCCCACAGCAACGGGCTGACCTGATAACCCACCAGCCGGTCCAGAACGCGCCGGGCCTGCTGGGCGTCCACCAGCCGTGAGTCTATTTCCTGTGGATTCTTAAAGGCCCTTTCAATCGCTTCGCGGGTAATCTCGTTGAAGAGCACGCGATAGAATTTGCGCTTCTTCGAGTCCAGCAACTCTCGTAAATGTGCACAGATCGCCTCGCCTTCGCGGTCTGGGTCTGCCGCCAGATAAATTGTGTCGGCGTCTTTGGCCGCTGCCTTGAGCGACTTGATCGTTTCCTTTTTACTGGGAATGACCTCGTAAATCGGCTTGAAATTATTCTTCAAGTCCACGCCAAGTTCCTTCTTGGGAAGGTCCATCACGTGGCCCATCGAGGCCTTGACCGTATAGCCGGAACCCAGATACCGGTTGATCGTCTTGGCTTTGGCCGGAGATTCAACAATAACCAGCGATTTGCCCATAACTTACAAACCTGTGCTCGAACCAACCCCCTGATCTGTTAATCATCAAGATGCTTTATTTTCGAGCTTGTTACCATCATAGCTTACGAATGAAGTTTTTGCCCGGCAACTGCCGAACCAGGCCGTTCATTTCCAACTCGAGAAGGGCTTGCAGTACCTGTGCCTGGGGCAACGAGACCGAGCCCAAAATCGAATCAACAAAAAGCGCTTCATCAACCCGCAAGGCCTCGAAAACCTTTCTCTGTTCTGGCGTCATCGACTCTTCAAAAAGCCTTCCAACTTCCTCGCCCCCCTGCCCGTCATCCGATGCTTCGCCCGTTGGAAGAAGTTGCATCCGGACTTCCGGAGGAAACTCATCCACAACGTCCATCCATTCGTCAACCAGTTTGGCTCCCTGTTTGATCAGGTGATTCGGGCCGAAGCTCTGTGCGGCCGTGATATTGCCCGGCACTGCAAAAACCTCGCGGTTCTGCTCTGTTGCAAGCCGCGCGGTAATCAACGAGCCGCTGTATTCACTGGCCTCCACAACCATCACCCCCAGAGAAAGGCCGCTGATGATGCGGTTGCGGATGGGGAAATTCTCCGGCGTTGGGCCTGTGCCCATCGGAAATTCAGAGATTACCGCACCGGATTCAGCGATCCTTTCAGCCAAGCGTTTATTTTCAGAAGGGTAGATGCGATCCATGCCCCTCCCCTGGACGGCTATCGTCTTACCATTCGCCTCGAGGGCGCCATGGTGCGCAGCCGAGTCAATTCCCCGCGCCAGGCCGCTTACGATCACAAGGCCCCGCTCTGCCAGATCGCGCGCCAGCTTCCGCGCAACTTGTAACCCGTAAGCCGAGGGCCGCCGGGAACCAACCACAGCGAGGCAGTGCCCGGACAGTGCTTCAACGTTCCCCTTAACGTAAAGAACCAACGGGGGATCCGAAATCTGCCTGAGCAATGAGGGATAGGCGCTATGCTCATAATATACAACGTGGCAGCCGGCTCTTTCGGCAGCTTCTAATTCCCTTTCGGCTTCCTTCAGGCCAGCCTGAGCGAAAATTGATTGGCATACGGCCGCTGGTAACCCAGACCCTTCCAATTCCGTCAGTGAGGCCATGTAAGCCGCCTTGGGCGATCCCAGATGCCCGACCAGCTTGTGCGCGCCACGTACCCCCAGCCCTTCTACCATCGACAGGCCAAGCCAATAGAGCGCGTCGCAATCTATGCCCATTTCCCTCCACTCCAGCGCACCGTTGCCGCCTTCACGGCGATTAAGCGGAAAGTCACCGACGTGTTACTTGCTGCCCCAATAAAATTGCAGATGCAGACATCAAAAGGCAAGCCCTTTCGTAACCCATTGTAGATAAATGGTTTGTCCAGCGCTGCCGGTATGAGGCATTACCCCATGCTCCACGTCCAAGGCTTGGGGGTTTAATTGTTGTATTCGAAGATCAAGGTTTCCTGCGATGCAGCACCCATTCGCCGACATCGGCCGAGGTGTCTTCTAGAATGTTCAAGCACGCCTTGCCAAGAGCCGCAAGAGTTCCGATACATCGGACGCCCAGCCAGACCAGCAGCCGCTCGAGTGAGCGCGCAGGATCATTAGGATCAAGCCTTAGCTCATAGCGGGTCCCCTCATTTCGCAGGGTCATGACGACGAACGAGACGTAAAGGACTGCCACCCCTGTCAGGAAGAACTTGAGAATGTCCAGAAACAGGATCCGAATCATCGTCCCCCACCTCCAATTACCATGCTAAATTAGATTCGCGCAAAGAAGCCAAAGTTGCAGTCGCAGTACGGGTCCCTGAACTGCGCTGGAATGTGATTCGTGTCACAGCCTTTAGCTTCCGAAGCGCGCGATAAAGAGTGCGGAGAGGAAGGCTGTTTTCCCTGGGCAAGCGTAGCGATAACCGCCAGCCGCTTTGCAAGCCTGTTCGCACAATGGAAGGGGGAGCGAATACGATGGCGCCTTCGGAACTTGGATCAGGCCTCGAACACCTTATTGAGCAACAGATGCGGAAGTGGGAACTCGCCCGCCGGCGACAGAAGCAGCAGGAGCGGCCGGGAAGGGGCAAGCTGGGCCGGCTCTATTTTGGCCCTTACCTTTTGATCTCGCGCGACAAGGGGGCCGGAGGCCGGCAGGTCGCAAACTTGATCGGAGAGAAACTAGGCTGGCAAGTCTTTGACCGCCAGATCGTGGATGCCATTGCTGAGCGCACCCAGATGCGGCAGCAGTTAATCGAGACCCTCGACGAAACGACCCGGGGCGGTCTGGAGGACTTTCTCCGGCATGTTCTGACCAAGGAAATCGGCACGACGGACTATCTGGTCCACTTGCGGCAAGTGCTTCTTACTCTTGGGCAACAGGGCGACGTTGTGATCGTTGGCCGCGGTGCGGAGCACATCCTTCCGGCCAAGTTCGGCGTGCGCGCCAAGATGGTAGCTCCGTTCGATTTGCGAGTTGAACGCATCGCGAAGCGGGAAGGTCTGACGATTGAAGCCGCGCACGACGTAGTCATGAAGGTTGATCAGCAGCGAAAGCGTTTTGTCCGCGAGCACTTTCAGAAGGACCCGCGAGAGCCCCTCTACTACGATATTGTAGTTAATACGGAGGCATTGACTGTTGAAGGGACCGCAGAAATTGTGCTGACGGCACTCAAGCAAAAGCTCGGCGTTTTGCCCGCCGCAGCCAAATAGCAGGTCTGAGAAGCTCCCGGCATCACGGCCCTGTTCCACTGAGGGGAGCACGGCTGTCATTTGCGCTCACTCCTTCGTCCGTGGGCGCCTGGGCCGTTTGTTGGCTTCCAGAATTTTCTTCCGAACGCGGACCGATTGCGGCGTGACTTCGACATACTCATCTTCAGCAATGAACTCCATCGCCTGCTCGAGGCTTATCGGCTTAACGGGAACAAGCCGGATGGCTTCATCGGCCGTCGAGGCACGCATGTTCGTCTGCTTCTTTTCCTTGACGGCATTCACATCCATATCGTCCCAGCGCGAGTTTTCGCCAATCACCATGCCCTCATAGACATTTACCCCCGGCCCCACAAAAAGTTCGCCACGTTCCTGAAGGTTATAGAGAGCGTACGCAGTTGTTCGTCCCGGGCGATCGGCGACCAGAGAGCCGGTCATGCGACCTGGAATCTCGCCCTGCCAATCGCTGTACCCGTTGAAAAGAGTGTTCATCACCGCTGTGCCGCGCGTATCGCGCAGCAACTCGCCGCGCAATCCGATCAGCCCGCGCGAGGGAATTACAAATTCCATGCGGACACGTCCGCCCGTTGTTCCTTGCCCCGCCATTGTCGTATTCAGGCCACGCCGGCCGCCAATCTTCTGTATAAGTACACCGACAAATTCCGCAGGGCAGTCGATGATAAGCAGTTCCATTGGCTCCTGGATTTTGCCGTTCACTTGGCGCGTGACGATTTCTGGTTTCCCCACCGCCAGTTCATAGCCTTCGCGCCGCATTGTTTCGATCAGAATGGCAAGTTGCAGCTCGCCGCGCCCAAGGACTTTGAACGAATCCGTATTTCCTCCTTCTTCCACACGCAGCGCGACGTTCGTAAGTAACTCCTTTTCCAGCCTTTCGCGCAGATGGCGGGAGGTGACATAGGTTCCCTCGCGGCCGGAAAAAGGAGAGGTATTCACAGTAAAAATCATGGAAATCGTCGGTTCGTCCACAGGCACATGCGCCAGTGCGCGCGGCGTTTCCACGCTTGACACGGTCTCTCCGATAGCGATACCTTCCACGCCCGCGATGGCGACAATCTCGCCCGCCGCCGCCCGATCGATATCGACGCGCTCAAGCCCTTCGAAGGTGTAAAGTTTGGTGATACGGGTGTTTTCCGCGGCACCATTCAGCTTCACGACGGCGACCTCATCGCCGCGATTCAGCACGCCCGAAAAGATGCGCCCGATCGCCAGCCGGCCGTGATATTCGCTGTAATCAAGGTTTACTACCAGCAATTGCAGCGCCTCTTTATCACTGCCGCCCGGAGGAGGAATGTGCTTCAAGATGGCCTCAAAGAGCGGCTTGAGATTTTCCGATGGAGCGTCGAGGGCTGTCTTGGCGATGCCCGCGCGGGCGTTCGAGTAAAGAATGGGGAAATCAAGTTGCTCTTCGGCAGCATCGAGATCAATGAAGAGATCGTAGATCTCATTGAGCACTTCCTGCGGCCGAGCGTCAGAGCGGTCAATCTTATTGATCACGACGATCGGCGGAAGCTTGGCTTCGAGGGCCTTGCGCAGGACGTACCGTGTCTGCGGCAGTGGCCCTTCGCTGGCGTCAACCAGGAGCAGCACGCCATCCACCAGCCTGAGCGCACGCTCCACTTCGCCGCCGAAATCGCTGTGGCCCGGCGTGTCCACAATGTTGATCTTGACTCCTCCATAAAAAACGGCGGTGTTTTTGGCCAGAATCGTGATTCCGCGCTCTCGCTCCAGTTCATTGGAATCCATCACGCGCTCGACAACTTCCTGATTGGCCTTAAAGACGCCGCTCTGCCGGAGCATGCCGTCAACCAGCGTCGTCTTGCCATGATCGACGTGCGCGATAATGGCGATATTGCGAATGAAATTGTTCATAAATGCCTTTCTGAAACTTTTGCTTAAAAATCCGTGGTCAGGTTGCGCGATGAGATCTGCCGCGGCGACGGCTGACTACTCTGGCAGCAGTGCGCGCTGAATTAGAAAGCTGACAAGGTTACTGAAGCAGCCAGACCAAGCTACAGACCATTCAACTCTCAGGCAGGTTCTAGCAACCGGTAGCCCCTTGCAAACCGTGAAGCGCGAATGCGACTCCACTCTTTCATGTTAGTTCATAATTCCGGACCGGGAAATTCCCTCAAAGCGAAAGGTCCTTCCTTCCGTTGCCGCGTGCGATCGGTAATCGTGACACCTCTCCAGCTTACCAAAATCCACTAGGGGGTTTGCCGGCGACTAGAAACCTTGACTGTAAGGTTTTACTACCGCCTACGCCTGTAAGACTCCGTCCACGGGAACCTTTCATTCGGCAGAATGAAAGCTTCCTCGCAACCAACGGATTTTCAATGGGTTGATCGCACGGTAGCCGCTCGAAGGTGATCCGTGCTCACCTAGAAGTTTTGTTTATCGTCACGGTTAAAAATCATTCTGATTCAAAGGCTTGACTAACGCCTCAAGGCACGATATGTTGACTCGCTCTCATACGAGTTCAGTAGTTTCTGCCGGGGTATGTCCGACACTGAAAATTTCCTTATGGAGGCTAAATGAATCCGAAGTCTGTCCTTGAATTTGCCAAGGCCAATAACGTGAAGGTGGTCGATGTTCGATTCACCGACCTGCCCGGATTGTGGCATCACGTTTCTTTCCCGATACACCAACTGGAGGAATCTTCTTTCGAAGAAGGATTCGGAATGGACGGTTCCAGCATTCGCGGATGGGCGGCCATCCACGAGAGCGATATGCTGCTGGTGCCTGATCCCACAACCGCCATGCTTGATCCTTTCACCGATGTTCCCACGCTGGTACTGATTGGAGACATCGTCGATCCGGTCACCAAACAGCATTACCTGAAGGACCCCCGCCACATCGCCAAGAAAGCGGAGGCCTACCTCGCCTTCACGGGCATCGCAGATACCGCTTACTTCGGCGCCGAGGCGGAGTTCTTTATCTTTGACAACGTTCGCTTCGACCAGGCGCAGCAGCACGGTTACTACTTTATCGACGCCGAGGAAGGCCGCTGGAACTCCGGCCGTGAAAAGGATAACCTTGGCTACCGACCGCGATACAAGGAAGGATACTTCCCGGTCCCGCCCACGGACCACTATCAGGACCTGCGGTCGGAGATGATGCTGGCCATGGAGAAGGCCGGGCTCACCATCGAGTGCCACCATCATGAAGTCGCTACGGGCGGCCAGAGCGAAATCGACCAGAAATTCAACTCGCTGCTCAAATCGGCCGACGCGATGATGGTTTACAAATACGTCATTCGAAACGTCGCCCGCCAGTACGGGAAGACAGTAACCTTCATGCCCAAACCGATCTTCCAGGATAATGGCTCCGGCATGCACACGCATCAGAGCCTTTGGAAAGACGGCAAGCCGCTGTTCGCGGGAGATCTTTACGCCGGACTCAGTCAGATCGCCCTGTGGTACATCGGCGGCCTGCTGCACCACGCGCCTGCCCTCGCAGCATTGATTGCTCCCACGACGAATTCTTATAAGCGCCTCGTGCCGGGCTTCGAAGCTCCTGTGAATCTCGCCTATTCTCGCAGGAACCGCAGCGCGGCCTGCCGCATCCCGATGTACTCACCCAGTCCCAAAGCGAAGCGCGTCGAATTCCGGCCGCCGGATCCCTCGTGCAACCCGTACCTTGCTTTTGCTGCGATGATGATGGCGGGACTGGACGGCATTGAGAACAAGATCGATCCCGGAGAGCCACTCGATAAGGACATCTACGATCTCGGCCCCGAGGAGCTTAAGAAAGTGCCATCACTCCCCGGCTCGCTCGAGGAATCGCTGAGGGCCTTGGAGAAAGACCACGACTTCCTCCTGAAGGGCGATGTGTTCAGCGAGGAACTGATCCAAACCTGGATCGATTACAAGATGAAGAACGAGGTACAGGCTGTCAACACAAGGCCGCATCCTTACGAGTTCGCCTTGTATTACGACATTTAGTCGAATTCCTTCCCCAAGTTATCGGCGCGGGTCTCTTTCAAAGGCCCGCGCCGTTTTTGTCATTGCGTACAGGGGACAGCAACAATGCCTTGCGAATCATTAAAATATATTCCGTATTCGCTGTTTTCTCTTCCACCGCCAAAAGCATCGCGCAACTTTTCCCGTCCGTATGTGTTCAATGGAACGGGAGCCTAACAGGTCCAGCGTGCGTCATGCCGCGCTCGGCATGGGACGCAATACGCTCCGGCAGGCGTTGCGCACGCAAACGCCCGGCGCATTGTGCAGGAAGGCGAATTCGTTCTTCGGATTTGCCGGTAGACTTTCATTTTTCATCGTCAGAAGGCCACGGTCCAAAAGCCTGTGGCAGGTCTGTTGTCGCTTGATGAACGAACTCGACACTTGAATTATTGCGCGCCGAACCTGACAGCAGCCGAGGAGGAACATTTATGCGGAAGCACCTTATCTTCTTCTCCATTCTGATTGCCGCAGCACTTGCTATTCTTAGTTGCGGTGGCTCGTCTAACATGAGCCAGACTCCTTCAACTCCATCGGGATCAGGGCAACTGGCCCTGGTTGGAACCGACGCGCCCATCTGCGGCGTGGACTCATTCGATGTGACGATCACCAGCGCGACGCTTACCCCGCAAGGCGGTGGGACGCCTGTTTCCGTCGTCGATTCGTCGAACCCTGTAACAGTCGATTTTGCCTCGCTGATGGGTTTCAACACGCTGTTGAACCTCAGCAGCATACCGGCGGGGACTTATTCTCAGATCACTTTCACCTTCATGCCAAACGCTTCGCTGGTAGTCTTCGATGGCAATCCGCCGGTGCCCACCACGATCAACGCCACGCTGACACAGACGACGGTAACGGCCAATATCAATCCTGCATTGCAAGTGTCTGCCAGCGGGTCCAGCGGGCTGACGCTCGATTTCCGGCTGTTCCAATCGATCCAGGTTGACTCCACTGGCCAGATTACCGGCCAGGTCAACCCTTCCATCCGCGTTACCCCTACAGTGATCACATCTGTCAGCAGCTTGGGAGATATTGACGATCTGAATGGCATCGTCGAATCGGTCACAACCACCACCAGCAATTCGAATTTCACTGGCAGCTTCACGATGCGCGTGAGAAGCACGCGGACTTTCCAGATAAACGTCACGAACAACACGAAGTTCGAGGGTGTATCGGGACTCAGCGCGCTCACCCAGGGCCTGTTTGTCGAAGTGGATGCCAAAGTTGACCAGAATGGCAACATCGTTGCCAAGGACGTGGAGTCTGAGGCCGAAACGGACGCAACTACTGCCGCGTTCGTGGGGCCAATCCTTTCGGTGACCCCTGACAGTAGCGGCAATGCGACCCAACTCACCATGTTTGTGCGCGCCGAGCATCCCGATGTAAGCTCCACAATCCCTCTGCGTTCAACTGTTACGGTGAACATCTCCACAGGGACCGAATTCAAGATTGCAACCTTCGGCGCCGACCTCAGTGATTTCCTCTTCAATGCCTCGGCTATCGCACGCGGTCAGCACGTTGTCGTGCACGGGCCGTTCACAGGTGGGACAAGCCCTGCTGTCACGGCCAACATGATCGTGCTGCGGCCGCAGCCGGTACTTGGCAACGCCCTGGCCAGCCCGCCGCCGGTGATCGGTTCCGACGGCAAGACCGGGGGCTACTATCTTCAACCCTGCAACCCTCTCTTTCAGAACCAGACCGTCAATATTGCCACCTTCAGCACAACCTTCTTCAACGGCCTGACGGACCTGAACAGCTTGGACAGCACTTCGGTTTACCTGAATCGGGGTTTCCTGCTCTACACGACAAACTCCGGCTCGTTGAACGGCCTTACGTGGACGGCGCCGGCGTATGTCTTCCCTGCCTATGTCGTGCGCAAGCTGAACCTGCCCTGACCTCTGATTTTTCAACCCGCACGACCGAAGCGGCCGGCACGAATGTTCCCTCAGGTTCTAAACTTGAGGGAACATTCGCGTTTCCGGCACGTATGATTCATCAGGAGCACGGTGCGATGGTCAAGTTTCTGCTATGGTGCATTCTGTTCGTGCTTTGCTGGCCGCTTGCAGTGCTGGCGCTGGTGCTTTATCCATTGGTGTGGCTCCTCCTGTTGCCTTTCCGGATTCTGGGAATCGCGGTCGAGGGCGTGCTTGCCTTCTTAGCAGCAATCATCATGTTACCCGCCAGGTTGTTGCGAGGTCGTCGACCGGCCACGCCGCGTTAGCTGGCCAGGTTCCCGCCGAACCGCAAAATTCCATTCCCGGAAATATCCATATATCTGGCTGGGCCCGGAGGTCACGGGCTTATAATGTTGATTTCCTGAAAGTGGGTTCTCGCGCGCCCGATAAGAGTTCTGCGAAAACGGACAAAACAAGAGGAGAGCAATGGCATGAAATCCAGGCGACAGTTTCTGGGTGTAATTGGAGCGGGGCTTGCGGGGGCCGTGGCGCCTGTCAAAGAGACTCTGGCTGCGCAGCAATTGCGCCCTTTTCGCGGGCCGTTCGGGCTTGAACTTTACAGCCTTCGGCATCAGATCAAAACCGGTGATGCGGCATCAGTGAAAGCCGCCATGTCATACGCCAAAAAAGTCGGTTACACAGAAATCGAAGTGCCGGATTTGAGCGGCCTCTCGGCGAGGGAATATCGCTCGCTGCTCGATGAAGTCGGGCTGCCCTGCACGAGCATGATGGCCGGCTACGACCAGTTCTCGACGGAGCTTCGCACGGTGGCTGCAAATGCTCATACGCTGGGTGCCGCGCACGTGGTGAATGCATGGATTCCGCATAAGGGTCCTTTCACTATTGAGCTTTGCCGCGAAACCGCCAAACTCTACAACGAATGGGGAAAGAAGCTTCACGCTGATGGTCTGCGCTTCGCGCATCATACGCATGGTTACGAATTCCAGCCGCACCTGGGCCGGCCGCTCTTCGACACGCTGGTTGAGGAGACCAACCCCGAGTACGTGGACTTTGAGATGGACATTTTCTGGGTTGTCGATCCCGGAGAAGATCCCGTCGCCTACCTTAAGAAGTACCCAAACCGCTGGCGACTGATGCACCTCAAAGATATGAAGAAAGGTCCGCCCACGCGCAACTTCACAGGCGATGAGCCGGTCAACTGGGATGTCGCGCTGGGTACTGGCCGCATGGACATGCCGGCGATTCTCGCAGAAGCCGAGCGCGTCGGCGTGAAGCGCTTCTACGTCGAGGATGAAAGCGACCAAGCCCACAAGCAGGTTGTCGAAGACCTCCGCTTCCTCAAAACCGTTCGCATTTGATACGCCGAAGCATCCTCAACTCAAGGTCGGTGCCAACTGATTTCCGGCCCTGTTGTCCCGCAGGAAAAATCAAACTGAACCCCGGAATTCACTCTATGGTCTGCCGGGAGAATGGGGAAAGGTCGGAAAACGTGGAAGACGCGATGGCCCAACCAACGTAATTGCACACAATTGTTATGGATTCAGCCGCATTGGTGAGCAGCACGGCTTACGCACGGGTGTGAATTCCATGAACTCCACGCGAGTCAGGTCGGGATCGTAAAGATTCAGCTGCCATTTCCCATCGCGGCCGATTTGAGGTTGTCCGGCGTTATATCCGCGCGCCCTAACCGTGGAATAAACCTGCTTGATGTCCTTTACTCCCAGCGCCAAATGGTGCATCACGCCCAACTGGCGAGGCGAGGGACTATGGGCGTTCAGCATGTATTCCAGCCAATTCTTGCCGTTCGGAACGACCATGTCCACCCAGTCCGTACGGTTGTCTGTCATACCGCCGTGCCACATTTCGCGAAATCCCAGGATGCCGTTATAGAACCGGTCGGCGGCTGCCTGATCCTGCACGGTCTCACCGGCATGAATTATCTCTTCGGACGTGCGGTCAGGCGAGAGGAACTTCCCGAGATTGCGGCTTTCGATCGAGCCCGGCAGGTACTGAATAAACTCCGCGGTGTGGCCCGCCGGGTCCTGCACGCTGAAGCTCAGATCGCCAGCGGGGTCCTTCCGAAGTTCTCCCGGAACCTCTACGCCATGGCTGGCAAGGTAGGTGCGCAGGGCGCGCGCGTCCGTTGTGCGATAGGCGATGTTGATCAGGCGGTCCTCTGTGTCGGAAGTGAGCGTGGGAGAAACTTCGATATATTGATTGTCATTCACCTTGTAATAGGCAAAGCGCAGGTTGCCCTGAGCCGTTTCTGCTGAGGGCAATTCATCGAAGCCAAGAACGTGATCGAAAAACTCGCGGGCCGCCGCCGCGTCCTTCACCCTGAGCGCGACATGAGCAATGCCCAGGATTGGTGGGCGACTCACGGCGGGAGCCGCCTTAAGCGCCTCCGTCACTCGGATCCCTCCGGCGACGGCCCAAATCACAGCGAAAATTCCTGCAAAAAAGAATGTGGCTTTCATGGATGAGGATTATGTCTCCGACTCAGGTCCGGGTCAAGGTTAATTGGAAAAACATCTGGACGAACGCTGGTTCCCCCTGCCATGCTGAAGCTTGGTATTGAAAAGACCCCATCCTGGAGTTGCTATGCGATTCCTTGTTCTCTTTTTCGCCTTCGGGCTGCTGACAACGGGTCTCCGCGCATCCGATCAGCAATCCGGGAAAAATGGGCCGGCGCCTTCAGCGACGGACGAAATCCAGACGGAAACCATCAAAATTCCGGAATATCTTCAGTCACCACCCCGCTCAATGGCAAACCAGCCGGGATACATGGAGCCTGACCAGACGCATCAACTGCTTGCGAAATTGTGGCAGGCGGAGGCGCGTGTCAAGGACCTGGCGACTCAGGTCCACCCGGAGAAGTTGAAAATGCCTCCCGCCGTGCTCGCCGGGTTCAACGGCAATCTGGATCTGCTGCGGAGCAGCCTTGATGCGCTTGAAAAAAGTCGTCGCATGTTTGACGGCAGGGTGGACAGCGAGTACCTGGGGTTTGAAACATACGCAGGAATCAGCGAGGTCTTGTCGTCGCTTGAAAGGCTCACCTCGATGGTCTCACGCATCAACAATCCCAGTCTCGAGGCGGAATTCAATCAGGCGTGGAACGACATGTTGACGCTGCAACGCTCTCTTAAACCTTATCTCTCTTTCCTGCTTCGCAACCACGACCGTATCTTCGTGACGATGGAAAGCAATCTTGCGGGATGTCAGAATCAGTTGGGCTATAAAGACTACAACGTTAACGGCGCGCCCAAAAACATGCGAAATGTTCTGCCGAATTTCAAGGGAAGACGCGTTCAAAAGAAGCCTGACAACAGTGAATCCGCACCCAAGGCCAAACCATAAGGGCCGCCAAAGCTGGGTATGCTTCTCGATACGGCTGCAGTCGGAAAAGGTTTCGCGCTCTGGCTGATTCCCGAGGAGCCGATCTTCAGCCTTCTGGCGCGCGAGATTTGCCGCCTCAGCCGGCTTCATTCCACGCCCATGTTTGATCCTCACATCACTTTGCTTGGAGGAATCTTGTTGCCAGAGGAAGAAGCACTGGCGAAGGCAACTTTATCGGCCAGTTGTCTCAAACCCTTCAAGGTCAAACTGGGAGAGATAGGCTACCTCGACGAGTACTTCCGCTGCCTGTTTGTGAAGGTGGTTCCAAGCAGCCCGATTATGCAAGCATATCAGGCAGCTTGCGAGACCTTCGGGAAACACGGCGACTCCAGTTTCGTGCCCCACATAAGCCTCATGTACGGGGAAATTCCGGTGAGAAGCAAGAAAGAAATTGCTGCGAGGGTGGGGTGGCTTTCGGGTCTCACGTGCGACATACGCCGCCTGATTCTTTATCGCGTCAGTGGGCCGACCGAGAACTGGAGGCCCATCAAGGAATTTATCTTAAGTCAGGATTTTCCCCAAGCGGAAGTCCGTCGCTGAAACCGCGAAACTCCACACCGGCAGATCCAAATAGACCAACAGCAGAAAGTCTTTTAGGTTTGACCCGTGCGTCCCCCTCCCCAAACCTTACTGATTTACCGTAACCCTCAGCGGGCTGCGCAGCGTGAAATCGATTTTCGTTTCAGGCGGTATTTTGACAGCCTGGGCTTTTGTCGCCATCTGGACCCCGGTTCCAGCGCCTGCCCCGACGCCAGCGCCGATTGCTGCCCCTTTGCCTCCTCCAGCGATTGCACCGATAATTCCACCAATTGCCGCTCCAATTCCGGCTCTTTCAGCGGTTTGTTTGCCACGCGAACTGGACGCCTCCTGCTGGTAGGTTCCTGTATCAACGGCGTAAGTTTTCCCACCCACGGTGACGCTAACCAGTTGAAGCTGGACCTCCGACCGGCCCTTAATATGACCAGCGTTTCTGACGCCGACAAGCTTCAGACGCGCCTTGGCATATCGCGGAATGGCGATCTGGCCCTCCTCTGACACCGGCGAGTCGATAGTCGCGGAGAACTCATCGCCGACTTGGTTCGTTGAAGAATCAACAGGATCCACCGTGCGCACGGTGATTACGGTTCCCGCGGGAACGGTAATTTCCACTGGCTGGGGTGGCGCAGAGGGCTCTGAAGCAGGAGCCGATGCTGACTCCGGTGGCGACTGCACAACGGGCGCCGGAGTGGGTGCGGACTCAGAAGGCGACTCACTCTGTGCTGTGGTGCGCTCGCGGCGCCGCGGTCGGCGGGGTTCGGGCTGGGCCGGGGCTTCCGGGGCCTGCGCTGCGGCCTCTTGCGGAGAACCAACCGTCAATTCGTCAATGACTTGTTTGACGCCGTCCGTGCTGTGCGCAATTTGTTCAACCGCAGATTTTTCCTGGTCGCTGCCCACCGTCCCTGTCAGGACAACAACCCCCTGCTGAGAAACCACACGCACGTCGCGTGTTTTCAAAACAGGGTCTTGAAAAAGCTTGGATTGGATCGAGGAAACTATCGCCCCGTCGTTCGGAGGGCTCGAGCTCTTGAAAAAACTGCAACTGCTCAGGGCGAGCGCTATGGCCACTGTTAAAGCTGCCATCCTGGCTTTGGGATAAACCATAATCACCTCTCAGCCATAGTGAAGCCTGCCGCTGACAACAATCTGGACGATCTGCCCTAACGGCTGGTTTCACTTCCAAAGTCTACGTGCAGTTTAACCTTTTTGGAAAAGTAAAGTCCAATGTTATCGTGATGTTGCGCAGTTGGATTTTCTTAAGGTGTTCCGTCCGGGCGTGCTAGAATTTCTCATGTCAGGCGGGGTCGCCGAAGTTCGCTGCGTTTCAACAAGTTGGCATGCGTAATTCCACTTAGATACCCTACGCCAAGCCTAGGAAGCGATGCAAAGTCTCTCCATAGTAATCCCGGTGTACAACGAGGAAGGTAATATCGGCCCGCTTATGGCACGTATTACAGAGGCGATGGCCGGATGGTCAGGCCCGGTTGAAATCCTTTTTGTCGATGATGGCAGCACGGACCGAACTTTGGAACTCTTGAAGGAAGCCCAAACGAAAGACGGGCGCGTCCGAATCGCTCATTTCAGGAAGAACCTGGGACAGACTGCTGCAATGGCTGCGGGATTCCGCCTTGCACGTGGGGAAATAGTGGCGACCATCGATGCCGATTTGCAAAATGACCCGATGGATATACCGTGCCTTGCAAGAATGTTGAACGATTGGGACGTAGTGTGCGGTATCCGAACGCAGCGCAGAGATTCCTTGTGGAAACGCATTTCATCGCGCATCGGCAACGGCTTTCGAAACTGGCTTACCGGAGACAACATTATCGATACAGGATGCACCCTCAAGGTTTACAGGCGTGAATGCCTTGAAGGGCTTGAGCTTTACCAAGGGATGCACCGGTTCCTCCCAACCCTTTTCAAAATGCGGGGCTACCGTGTGACGCAGGTGCCGGTGTCACATCGGGCTCGCTTCGCGGGAAAAACCAAGTATGGAACATGGGGCCGGCTGGTCAAGGGTCTTGGAGACGTGTGGGCTGTGCGCTGGATGAAGAAGAACTATATCGATTACGGACCTGATCTCCAGTTAATCGAAGGAGACGCAATCGATTATGGAGCAGTGCGCCTGGATAAGGCTGCGAGGAAATGATCCAATGGCATGGCCAGTTGGGAAAACGCCGAGAAAAGAATATAGCTTCAGACGTTTTCCCTGTCGCTTTGAGCACCGTCTGCATACCTGAAATACTCAGCCTCCAACCGCATTTATTTTCATGGTGATTTATATGTTTTTGACCGCATTCTTAATTTTCTTTTGCTTCATAACGGAGGTATGGAGCTTGTATGAAGGAAGTGGAGAGTTGAGAGAACTTTGAAGACTGACGGCCTTCCAGAACTGGATCGAACTGCTTTAACGAATTCTGCACGTCGTTGGCACCCGTCCATACACTTCCTCATATTGCTGACAGTGGCCGCCTGCATGTTTTTTGCGGGGATTGGCCGTCTTGCCCTTATTGAGCCGGATGAAGGAAGAAATGCAGAAGTTGCGCGGGAGATGTTAGCCCACGGCGACTGGATTACTCCGCACTTCAATAACCTCGCTTACCTTGATAAACCTCCAGTGTATTTCTGGGCAGTGGCATCTGCGTTCAAGGTGGCCGGCTTATCGGAAGCGAGCGCGCGGTTTCCTTCCGCGCTGGCTGCACTGTTCATGGTCTGTCTTGTCTGGCTCCTGTCCCGCCGGATGCTGGGAGGTCTCACAGCACTCTATGCGGGAATTATTCTTGCCACTTCACCTTTAACGGTCGTGTTCGCGCGGGAAGTAATTTTCGACATGACCCTGAGCCTTTTTGTCACGGGGGCCATGGTCTGTTATTGGCTACGGGAGGCAGGTGTCCAAAAGCGGAATCTTCTCGACATACTGTTTTTTGCTTGCATGGGGCTGGCGACATTAACAAAAGGCCCTGTCGGCTTCCTGCTGCCATTACTTTCAATTGTTGCGTACCAGGCATTGCGCGGAAAGCTTGCCCGGTTGAAGGACCTGAATTGGGGGTGGGGTCTTGTGGTCTTCTTGGCGATTACACTGCCATGGTTTATTGCTGTGTCTTTCCGGCACCCCGATTTCCCCAGGTACGCGTTTTGGAATGAAAGCCTGGAAAGATTCGCCACAGGCCGATCACATCGCGCCGGACCGATCTACTATTACCTGATTATCTATCTCGCGGGGTTTTTCCCCTGGAGCTTTTTTCTCCTATATGCAGCCTTTCACCGGATGAAACAATGGAAAGAAATACTGCAGGAGCAAAACACTCCCGTTTTGTTTCTATTGTGCTGGGCGGGTGTGATCTTCGTTTTTTTCTCGATTTCGCGGTCCAAGCTGCCGGGCTATTTTCTTCCTGCAATGGCGCCGCTAAGCATTTTGATGGCAATGGTGTGGACAGGACCAAAAACAGAGAGTGAAGCGCGTGCTCCCGATTGGCTCACGGGTGGTTTTGCGACCCTGATCGCATTGGGCATCATCATTGCCGCGGCCCCTCATTTCAAAAACTACTTTTTTCCTCACGGCGGGCTGGAGAAGAAAATGCCGAGGGATGTTATCACATTGCTGAACGCAACCATGCTTTACTCCGGCATCATGCTGGGCGCACTGGGCGTTATCGGCCGCGACCTCTGCGCCCGCGCGCGCGGAAAAAGTCCGACAACGATCATGTTCGTGGTGGCAGCTTGCTGCTTCCCCGTCATGTTGACCCGCTGGTTTCGGCCTCTCGAGTTATTTGCTTCTTCAAGTTCAAGCCGAGGTCTTGCCCAAACGATCCGCGAAAGTCCACAGAGAAATCTTCCTGTTTATGGCTACTACTACTTTCGAACGAGTTTGCCGTTCTATCTCCGGCGGCCGGTGGGGTTGATTTCTTCAACCGCAGACGAACTGACCAGCAACTACATCGTGACGCAGTGGCCGAAAATCAAGAAAGAAATTGCGGCGGGCCGGCTGCCCACGCAGCTTGCTCCGTCCGCGACAGATGGGATGCCGCTGATCATGGAGGAGAAAGAATGGCTTGCAAAGCGGAGTTCGACTGCTGTTCTTTTGCTGGTGAGGAATAATCAGGTGGCACAATTGGCCAGCGCGGTTGACTCGATGGAGCCGATGTGGACGGGGTGGCAATACTCCGTCTGGGAGATAGCCGCCAGCGGCAGCCGGGCCAACAAACCTGAGAAATAAAGCTGATCCTCGTGCGAATAGCACGCAGGCTGGCAATCACAAGTCATCATGTGCGGAATTTGCGGTATTCACAATCTGGACCTGCGGCCCCTTGAGTGTCATGGGCTGATCGACCGAATGTCGGCCCAGATCAGGCATCGAGGGCCGGACAGCGCGGGCAAATTCGAGCGGCCTCATCTGGCGCTTGCCATTCGCCGCCTGAGCATCATTGACCTCGAGACGGGCGACCAGCCGCTGTCCAATGAAACCGGCGACATCACGCTGGTTTTTAACGGCGAGATCTACAACTACCGCGACCTGCGCAAAGACCTGCTCGCACGCGGCCACCGGTTCAAGACTCAATCTGACGGGGAGGTCATCGCCCATCTTTACGAAGAGAAGGGTACGCAGTTTGTGCGCGACCTGAACGGCATGTTCGCCATAGCCCTGTGGGATGAGCGCGCGAAGCGGCTGGTGCTTGCGCGCGATCGAGCCGGCGAAAAACCCCTCTATTACTGGCAGCATGACGGCACGCTGCTTTTCGCGTCGGAAATTAAATCGCTTCTGCAATATCCTCACGCCAGTCGACGCCTCGATCCGGAGGCTGTTTCGCAATATTTCTTCTACGGGTATTTCCCCACGCCGCGCTCCGTCTTCGCTGAGATCAGAAAGCTCCCAGCAGCGCACATGATGATCGTTGAAAATCAGGACACCCGCATTGAGTGCTACTGGAGTTTGCAGGATTATCTGCGGCCGCCGGAACTGGGAAGGCTGACTCGAGAGCAGGAAGAGGCCGCGTGCGAAGAGTTGCGGGAAAAGCTGCGCGAAGCAGCAATATCACGCCTTGTCAGTGACGTGCCGCTGGGCGTGTTCCTGAGCGGCGGAATTGATTCTTCCACGATCGTGGCGACAATGAGCGAACTCTCGCCCGGAAACGTCAACAGTTTTTCGGTTTCTTTTCCCCAGCGTTCCTTTGATGAAGGAGAGTACGCTCAGTATGTTGCAAGGCACTTCAAGACAAAGCATCACGTCCTGATCGCCGACGACAAGAGCATGCGGGGCGCACTCGAGACCCTGGTCAACCACCTCGATGAGCCGATGGCCGACCCTGCGATTATCCCGACGTATCTTCTGTCATGTTTTGCGCGGCGGCACATTAAGGTTGCGTTGAGCGGTGAGGGTGGCGATGAGTTGTTCGGAGGCTACCCTACTTATCTGGGAGCCCGCGCGGCGGAATACTACCTGAAACTTCCCACGGTGTTGCGCAGGCAGGTTTTCGACCGGCTGCGGGAACTGTTGCCGGTAACTTCAAATGCCGTGCCCAAGGGGCTCTTTCTTCGCCGCTTCCTGACCCATGCAGAAAAAAACCCGGCCGTTCGTCATCATACCTGGTTCGGCATGTTCTCCCCCACTGAACTCGACCAACTTTTCGTTCCCCGCTGGGAGGGACCTCAGCCGCCGAGCAGCGTAATTTTCAATCCACTTCCGCGGATCCTCGATGGTGCGCGGTTCGATGAAGTCCTGGCGGAGATGCTGTATCTGGACTTCCGTATGTACCTTGAAGACAACCTTCTCGTCAAAGTCGACCGAGCGAGCATGGCATGCTCACTCGAAATGCGGACGCCATTTCTTGACCACCGTCTGATCGAGTTCGCCGCTGGCCTGCCCACCGATCTCAAGATGCGCGGTTTCAAAGGAAAATACATACTGAAGAAGGCCGTTGAAGAGTGGCTTCCACGCAAGATCGTTTACCGGCAGAAGCGGGGATTCACAGTGCCTATTGCAGGCTGGCTTCGCAATGAACTTCGGCCGCTGGTGGCGGAGGTGCTGAACGAGGAAAAGCTCCGGCGCCAGGGGCTTTTCAATGTTACCTATGTTCAGCAATTGATTCGTGAACATTCTTCCAGGCGGGCAGACCACCGTAAGGCCCTGTGGACACTTCTTTGCTTTCAGCTCTGGTATGATCGCTGGGGAAGGGGAGATTAAAGGGCTTGCGTCGCCAGGATAGCGGTTGGAAAACATCTTGTGGGCCGCCCCCTCGCGAAACTTTCACGCCCAAGGAATGGGGGATTATTCAAAAGTTTAGGACGCCCCGACAAGTCTAGAAATTTCTTCGGAGGTTCACATATAATCACGAGAAGGGCGGTGAAACGCTACGAAGTTTTCGCGGGGCGCTGCGACATAAGACCTTGCACTGTCTCGAGGCCGCGCTCGTGGCGGCAACCATCCTGGAACAACACGGATACCCACCGCTGCTGCTCGACATTACGTCCAAAGACAAACTGGACCATGTTGTGTATCCGTTTCGCGAGCACGGCCGGTGGGGAGCAATCGGCAGATCGCGAGATTTCAGCCTTCAGGGCCGGAAGCCGGTCTATCGGACCCTGCGCCATCTGGTTATGAGCTATGTCGATTCTTATGTGAACGAAAGGGCGAGGATTATTGGTTATGCGCTGGCCGACCTTCGCACCCTGGTGAAAACGGACTGGCGCTTTTCGAGGGAAAATGTCTGGAGCGTCGAGAGGGCTTTGGTTCGCCTGCGTCACCGCAGACTGAAGACCTCAAATCACCGCTACGAAAAGGTCCTGCGACGCTACCTGGCAATCAAGCAGAAGTCCCCGCACCGCCTTGCCAGCATTTACAAGGACCGCCATCACTGGATGTAAGCCTGCCATTCAATACTCCGTGATCCCATCGGGTTTCGCGTCAATGTCGATCCGCATGATCCATTCGCAGTTGACGAGGTGCGCTTCAAAGAACTTTTCAAGGGCCTGGCGGTCAGGAGCTTCCGATTCGATGAGCATGCGGCCCCCTACCTGACTGGAGACTGCGCGGAGGACTTTCACCTCCGTTGCGGCCAGGAGTCGCAGCATCAGTTCTTTCAGGGCCTGCTTGGTTAGGCAGGCTGTTGTGTGAGCAGAAAAGTAACGCGCCATGTCGCCTCTGGTATCACTCGAGTTGAGAGTTCAAAACAAAGCCACATATCATAGCAGGAAGGAAGGCATTTCCGCTGGTGACCTTGACATGAATCTATTTGAGGTGCACCAAGATCAAGCGATTCAGTTTGCTTTTATCGGGATTGTTCAACGGAAGTTACCAGAACATCGGCCTTATGGGCAAGATTGTCAGCCCGTTGCAAATCCGACTCCTGGAGCGCCTTCTGCGACTGCTGAAGAAACCCGCGCGCTCCTTCCAGCGTACTGCGCTCGCCGGGCGACAACCACTCCTTGCTAAGAAGCGTGATTCGCTTTTCAATCCCTTCCTGCAACCTCAACACCCGGCTGCGCAACTCTGAGGCTTGACTCGGGCTCAGAGCGGATTGCAGCGCAGGGACCTCAGCCGTTTCTTCCTCCGGGGGACTTTTAACTTCTGCGCGTTTGGGGTGGGGAGGTCTGCTGGGCGGAGGCTCTGGGGTGACCCGCGGAAGAGTCTGGGGAGCCGTCTCCGTGGGAGTCGGGGGCGTGGGAGCCTGAACAACCATAGTCTGATCGGGTTGCGTAGTCGCGTTTGCCGGAGGCGGAGACGGGACGTAAATAATCTGCGGCCCGGTCTGCCTCTTTGGGCATCCTCCAAAAATGATAGCAACAGTGCAAACTACCGCTTTCCAAGTCAAGGCGTCTTAAATTCTACCACCTCTGCTAAAAATGGGACTGTTCTGGCATCGGGCGGCCAGCCAACGCCATATTGCGTCAAGACTCCAAATGGAAACGCCCTTATGGGGTGAACGAAGACCCACCCTCAGCCACGGCGTTGCGGGCCCCGCCTCCCTCACACTGGAATCAACCCCGAAGGGTCCAGCAGAATCAGGCAGATTGATGACTGGCAACGTGCCGCTCGGCAGCCTTCGCCTGCTCCGAGTAGAGTTGCTCCCATTCTTTGCGTTTCTTCAGCACAAATGCTTTGGCATCTTCGAACGACTTGAAGATGCGTTTCCCCTTGATGACATTGCACGGCTGGCAGCAGGTGACAAGGTTTTCCATTTTCCTCGTTCCGCCGTGAGCGTGCGGATGGACATGGTCAACAGTGAGGACCAGCCAGTTTGTGAACTGATGCAAGCCATCCAATCCGCAATACTGGCATTTAAATTGGTCACGAGTGAATACCTTCATGGCATCTTGCCGCGACAGGCGTGGTGCGGGCCCAGCGAAGAATTTCTGGAGCTTACTCAGTGCCATGGTTCCTCCTCTCAAACCGAGTTTGAACGGCGCAGGAAGTTCAAATTCCGTGCACCATTTGGAATCGAAATGGTATTCTTTCCCGCTTGCCTCCAACTCCTATGTCCGTATTCTACTCCGTAAATTGTTCTTAAGATAGCTGCAACCTGTGGGCCGCCCCAACCGGACCGGGTGAGGTGTTCAATAACGACCGTCAGCAAGGCAGTCACGCGGGCAAGGCAATTCGAAAAGTGGTTCCGCGGCCGGGTTCGCTGGAGAAGTCGATCGATCCGTTATGAAGCTGAATAATTCGATAAGCCATGGCCAAACCCACGCCGGAACCACCCGGCTTCGTCGTAAAAAAGAGAGAGAAAATTCTGGGCTGTACCTCAGGAGGAATTCCTACGCCCTGGTCCGCTATTTCGAGTTCCACTCGCCGTTCCGCCTTTCTGGGCCTGACCTTAAGCTTGCCCCCGGAAGGCATGGCCTGGCAGCCATTCAGCACCAGATTCAGAAGGGCCTGTTTGAACAGGTCGCGATCAACTTTAATCCTGGGGACAGGGCCATCTTTTTCAATGATGAGCAGCACATGGTTCTGCTGCGCCTGAGGCTCGGCAAGTGTAAAAACTTCCTGGACAACCTGCTCGAGGTCTGTATCGCTCAGGCGCAATTCTACAGGACGGGTAAAGTCCAGAAAAGTCTTGACCACCCTGTCCAGCCGCCGGATTTCTGATGAAAGGGTGTCCAGCTGCGGCTTGACGGCCGTGCCGTGCTCAGCCAGCTTGGCTTTCAGGATCTCCAATTGAAGGACCATCGCGTTGAGCGGGTTTTTAACTTCGTGCGCAACGCCGGAGGTAATACGCCCCAAGGCAGCCAGTTTTGTAGCCACTGCGATCTGGTCTTCCAGTTGAGCGCGTGTGCCGGCATCGCGTACCGTTACGAGGGCACCAACAGGTTCCCCGCCGGTTTGGGCGAACTGCACGCTCGCGGCAATGCGAGGGCCTCCATCGGTTTCTTCGGCTTCCTCTTCTGACTCCCAGATCACAGACTCCCTCTTCTTGAACGCCTCGCGAAGCACGCGGTCCATGGGCCGGTCCGTGCTGAAGATTTCCTGCGCTGTCTGATGCAGCAATGTTTCCGGAGGCGAGCCCAGAAATCGTTCCACGGCTGGAGTGGCAAGCACCAAATGGTCCTGCTTATCAAAAAGCAAGAGGCCGTCCGCCAGGTTGGCGAAGAGTTGATCAAGGTTCTCCTTGAGCCTTGTAAATGCTGTCTTTTCACCTCGAATCTGTTCTCCCAGCAGGTTCAGCTTGGAAGACAGTATCCCCCATTCATCTTTGCGCTTGACATTTAGCGGGCCCGGGTCTTCTCCGCGGGCCATCCTTTCCACGCTGTGCGAAATTGTCTGGAGTGGGCGGAGCACGCCATATGACATTAGGCTGGCTGAAAGTGTTGCAAGAATAAGGGCCAAAATCGCAAGGAGCAATGCACGACGCAATTCCGGCGTCATTTGAGTGGCAACCAGCAGTGTTGACACGCCAACACGGACATCGAGGGGCTGGTCGCCCACCTTCATGGGATGAACGACATCATACACCTGGGGCGGGCCGTATATGACCTTGAGTTGGTGGAAGATGCTGGAACCGAGGAGTTGATCAAACGGCGGGGCGGGAGTGAACATCTTGCCGACCTGCGTAGGATCGTTGTGGACGAAAATGGTTCCGTCGGTGTCCGTAATAGCTACGTAATAAGTGGTGAAAGAAAAGCCAACAGCGGATTCAATTGCCGAATTCAGGTTGGGGTCTGAAGCCAGGCGCGACTGAATAAACTTCAGGACGGCTTGGGAGTCCGATGGTTCAACGCCTGGCGGAAGATGGCTTTGGGCCAGAACAGTTTGGGCTTGGTGAGAAACCGCATCTGCCACAAACATCCCGCGACGACCGACATCGGCAAGAGCTTCATGCGTCAGGATGGAAAGATAGAGCGCAGAGATGGCCAGCACTACGACCAGAACCAGCAGGCCAATCAGTGCCGTCAGCTTAGCTTTGAGGCTCAGCCTCATATTCTTTCAACTTATTGTGAAGAGTCTTCAGACTGATACCCAGCATCTCCGCTGCCCGGGTCTTGTTGTTGCCCGTAAAGGCGAGCGTCTCAAAAATAAGCCGCCGTTCTGCCTCACCAACAGTCATGCCTGGACGAAGATGAAGATCGTCGCCTGCGCCGGCCGTGGCGGCCTTTCCGAAATCAGCGGGCAGGTCCGTGCTCCGCAGAACCTCGCTTGAACTCAGCACCATCATGCGTTCCAGCGTATTGCGGAGTTCGCGGATGTTTCCGGGCCAGGAATAACGGCGGAACGCTTCGAGCAGGCTGCTGTCCACAGTCCTGACCCGAGTATGATGTTTCCGGTTCAATTCTTCGATGAGAGCTTGTGTTAAAGGTTCGAGGTCGCTCAAGTGTTCGCGCAAAGGTGGCATCTTGATCTGCACAACGTTAAGCCGGAAATACAGGTCGCTGCGAAGCTCACCCTTCGAAACGGCCTCCTCAGGAATTTTGTTGGTTGCTGCGAGCACCCTGACATCAACGGAAATCTCGTTCTTGCTTCCCAAACGGCGCAATTTTGAATCTTCAAGGACGCGCAGCAGCTTGGCCTGGGTCTGCGCAGGCATCTCGCCGATCTCATCCAGCAGCAGAGTGCCGCCGTCAGCAAGCTCAAAGCAGCCCATGCGGCGCTCGACCGCCCCGGTAAAGGCGCCTTTCTCGTGACCGAAGATTTCGCTCTCCATCAGAGATTCGGGGATCGCGGCGCAGTTTACCGCTACAAAAGGTTTGCCCTTCCGCGGGCTGAGCTCATGAATCGTTCGCGCCGCCAGTTCTTTACCAGTTCCGCTTTCGCCGGTGATGAGGACACTGGCACGCGAAGGCGCGACGGTGGCGATGATCGACATGATCTCCTGCATCTTCTTCGATCGCCCCACCAGCTGCCCCAGAATGCCCGCCTCGCGCAAGCGGCGGTTTGCGATTTCAAGTTGGAGCTCGTTTTCACGGCGCTCCAGGCAGTTGCGGAGTTCGATTTCGAGGCGCTTTGGATCGACGGGCTTTTCGAGGAAGTTAAATGCTCCCAGCTTTGTGGCTTCGACGGCCTCTTCAATTGTTCCCTGCGCCGTCAGCATGATGAATGCGACGTCGGGGCGGGACTCGCGCATCTTTCTGAGCACATCCATGCCGCTCAGGCCCGGCATGCGAAGATCGGAAATAACAAGGCTGGGATTGAACACCTCTGCCTGGTCAAGTGCTCGCTGCCCGTCGGCGGCAACTTCCGCTTCGTATCCCCAGACCCTGAGCAGTTCGGCCAAGCCTTCCCGCTCACTTGCGTCATCGTCAACAACAAGGATTTTCGCTTGTCTCGGCACCCCCGTTCTCCTTCCAATCACTATAGTATAGATTGGACAATTGAATTATAGAAAGCGCCCATGGCTGAGTTGGAGCATCGAGGCTATTTCGCCCTCAAGTTGCCCGGGGACAGCGCGTGACGATGGCTGCGGGGCAATTCCCGTTCAGGGAACGGTGCGGCGGGGAAGGCTCCATTATGGGATTTGTTTTGACTTCCTGCAAATATCGTTTTTATACTGGGCACGCTTTCCGCTGTGACGGCCGCCGGGAAGCACACGCAAATGATGGAAATGCAGGTTCTGATCGCATCACAAGATCAATCCCTGCTTGACGCATGTCGAAGAGCAGCGAAGCGGATGAAATGCGAGTTCCGCTCCGCAGCGACTATCTCCGCCGCGATTGAACTTATCAGCGGCGGAGGGGTTGATATCGTTCTGGCTGACGTACAACTTCCGGGTCTACGCATGCCGGAGCTTATCGAGGCAGCCCGGAGATGTTCGCCTGAATCCCACACGATCGCATTGGCCGAGGCGGAAAGTGCCGCCCTGGCGCAGCAGGCTGTCCGGCAGGGCGCCCACGATTGCCTCGTAGGCCCCTTCGAAACAGGTGGGTTGGAACGCCTGCTGGAACGTCTGACTCATGAAAGGCGGATGTCCCGAGAGATCCGTATGCTACGCGAGCAGCTTGAAGCCGGCCAGGGCATGGGAACTCTGATCGGTGCTTCCGCCAAAATGCAAAGAATCTACGAGATAATTCTGAAGGTCGCAAACAAGCGGCATCCCGTGCTGGTACTCGGAGAAAGCGGGACAGGGAAGGAACTCGTCGCGCGGGCGATCCATTCCTATGGACCGTGGCGCGACCTTCCGTTTGTTCCCGTTGACTGCGGCGCATTGTCTCCAACCCTGATCGAAAGCGAGCTGTTTGGTCACGTCCGTGGGGCTTTCACAGGCGCGAACCAGAATCGGCAGGGCCTTCTGGCTGCGGCAGGCAAAGGAACAGTCTTTCTGGATGAAATTGCGGAAATGCCCGTAGAACTGCAGTCAAAGCTCCTTCGCGCGATTCAGGAACGCGAAGTGCGTCCGGTAGGCAGCAACCTGCGAACACCGCTCGAAGCGCGCATCATTGCCGGGACCAATCAGCATCTGGAAGGAGCGATCACCCGTGGGACTTTCCGGAAAGACCTGTTCTTCCGGCTAAACGTTGTGTCGATCAAATTACCGCCGCTCCGAGAACGTAAGAATGATATTCCCCTTCTTGTGCACCACTTTATTAACCGTTACAGCGGGACCGGAGGCATCAAACACATATCCGAGGAAGCCATGAGCCGGCTGATGAATTACGACTGGCCCGGCAATGTTCGCGAACTGGAAAACTGCATCCAGCGGTCGCTCGCGCTTGGGTCTCCGCCCGAAATCCAGGTGAAAGACCTGCCTTCATCTGTTCTCTATTCAATGCAAAATGGAAGCGGGCGGCAAAGGTTTTCTACATTGCGGGAACGAGAGCGAGACGCCATTCGTCAAGCCCTTGAAATGACAGGCGGCGACCGCCTGCAAGCCGCCAAGTTACTCGGCATCGGAAAGACGACCGTTTACAGGAAGATCAAGGAATACGAGCTTGACCATATCGGGAATCCAATGCCCACTTAGCTTCCCTCCGGGGTTCGCAGCGGAAAAATCATTCGACAATTCACGCGATTGAATCGAGAATTCATCTGATGGCCACGATCGCCCTCGACGCCACTTATACCGTGGATCCGCAGCCTTCCGGAGTGGCAGTTTATTGCCGCAGGCTTATCGAATCTCTTTCGGAGATCGAGTGCGAACACCATTACTTGCTCTGTTATCGGCTTTCGCGCATCAAATCACGGCGCGAGTTTCTGCGCCCCGATTCGAGTGCAGGTCCGCGTGGCCCACGATTCTCCGTGCGATACTATCAGGAGCCATGGACCTTCTGGCTTCCATGGCAGACGGACTTGTTCCACAGCCTCGTGCAGAGGCCCCCTGCGTTTCGATTCAGGAAAGAGATCGTTACCGTCATTGATTTGTTTCCACTTACGGGGAAAAACTATTCGACGCCGGAGTTCCAAAGGAAATTCTCTGCCTTACTGCTGGAGGCTGTGGAACGGGCTGTGCGCGTTATAACACCTTCACAGTACACTACGGACCAGCTATTGAAGCACACGAGCGTTCCCCGCGAAAAAATCCGCCAGGTTCCCTTTGGGGTGGACCTTCCAGCATCTACGCTGGGCCCTGAGAGCCGCGCCCTTGAACGCGAACGTCTGGTTGGACGAGGCAACATCATGGTCCTGACCGTCGGGGTGATCCAGACAAGGAAGAACACGCTGAACGCGCTAAGAGCAATTCAGCGTTTGCCGGAGCGCTACCGCCTGGTGATTGCGGGCGGGAACGGCCACGGTAGCGAGCCAATCCACGATTTTATTCGGAGCGAAGGTCTCGCCTCGCGTGTGGTGGCGCTCGGCTACGTGCCCGCAGAACAGCTTCCCATGTTGTATGATGCTGCAAACGTCTTTCTTTTTCCGTCTTTCGAAGAGGGCTTCGGTCTTCCGGTTCTGGAAGCCATGGCACACGGCCTGCCGGTTGTGACCTCAGAGACATCCTCATTGCCCGAAGTGGGTGGCGATGCGGCGCTCTATGTAAATCCTCACGATCCCGACGACATCGCAAGAAAAATCATGATTGCCACGGAACACGAGCGACAAAACAGAATGATGATCGAACGTGGTCTTAAGCGAGCGAGGACGTTCACATGGCACCGCACGGCGAAAGGCTACCTGCAAGTTTATAATGAGGTTTTGGCTCTTTAGCATCGAGGGCATGCCCGAGGCGCTCGGGCAGTTTGCGATTTCGCACGAGGCGGGGTTGGAAGCCAAAGATCATCGGGGCATTTTGTCAGAGGTGACGAAGACTGTTAGGGAGGAGGGTTTTTGATAATGAAAAGAGCGCTGATTACAGGAATCTCGGGACAGGATGGCAGTTATCTCGCTGAATATCTGCTTGGACTGGGGTACGAGGTTTGGGGACTGGTGCGGCGGGAGCCATCGACGCTCCGCTGGCTCGAGCCTATTGCCCACCGGATCGATTTCGTCTATGGCGACCTGCGCGATGCCGAATCGCTTGCCGTCGCATTCAGAAAGGCGTGGCCGGATGAACTCTACAACCTGGCAGGACAGGTTTTCGTGCCCACCAGTTGGGAATGCCCGGCTGAAACATTCGACATCAATGCAGGGGGCCTGGCGCGTCTTTTACAGATCGTCGAACGCCAGAAGCCCGATACGCGCGTTTATCAGGCTTCGACTTCCGAGATGTTCGGAAACACCGGGAGCATGTGCAGCGAGCGGACACCATTCAATCCCACATCGCCTTACGGTGTCTCGAAAATGGCGGCACACCGCCTTGTGGAAGTTTACCGCAGCCGGGGGATCTTTGTTGCCGGCGGCATTCTGTTCAACCATGAATCACCTCGCCGCGGGCCGGAAATGGTAACGCGCAAGATCACCCGTGCAGCAGCGCGGTGGGTAATGGGCGACCGAACGAAGCTCAAACTTGGGAACCTGCACTCCCGGCGTGACTGGGGGTTCGCCGGAGACTATGTAAAAGCCATGCATGCCATGCTACAGAACGGCTCGGCGAAGGATTATGTGATCGGTACCGGGATTTCCCACAGCGTGGAGGACTTCCTTCGTCAGGTGCTGGTGGAGCTCAACAATATTACGAGCGGTGCCGATGTTCCGGCGCTTGAAGACTGGGTGGAAGTTGATTCGCACCTGCTTCGAACCGGAGAAATCCATGATCTGCGGGCGGATGCCAGCCTGGCGCACAAAGAACTGGGATGGCAACCCACAATTGATTTCCCACAACTGGTCCGGATGATGGTGGAAGCTGATATTGGTGCTGCGCGCGAGGCGTTTGGAACCGCTGCGACAGCGTAGGAAAGCAGGCCCGAGGTTCAAAATCGCAACTTAAGATTTCCCAGCGTGAATGAACTTCATCGGCCTGCCCAGGGCCCAGGGCTTGTAGTCCAGGGCAAAACGGATGCGCTGGCTGATCGGCGGGTGACTGTAAAGCCAGAAGACAATGAAGGGGCTGGGATCGGGGTCAGCAAGGTCCTGTTCACCCAGGATCTGGAACGCCCGGGCTTCCGCCGCATTGGGGTCAGGAATAACGCCATGAGTAACCTCGAGGGCAAATTGATCGGCCTGATGTTCATAGTGGCGCGAAATGCCGTTGATGAGAGGCGAGGAGAGAAAGGTCAGAATCGTCAGAACGAAGAGCATCAGAGGCAAGGATGCCAGATCCCCTTCACCCTCAATTCCAGTGCGTTTGCCATATCGGCGGACCAGCTTCCTCACGAAGACGAACCCCAGCGCGAAAAGAACAAGCGCAACGAGTTCAATCAGGACAAATTCCTTGACGATATGATGCAGAACGTAATGTCCTATCTCATGCCCAAGTACTACCAGTGTCTCGTCATCGGATAGCTCATTCAACGCAGTGTCCCACACCACTACACGCTTGCTTGCTCCGAGGCCGGAGACGTAGGCATTGATGGTCTTTGTCTTGGAACTGGCGTTCATTTCGAAAATGCGCGAGCGGGGAATCCTGAGGTCGGCACGCTGGAGCATCTGCTCAATTTGCGTGACGAGGCCCGGCCGCTTTGCTTCAAGCGGCGTGAACTTGTAAAAGAGCGGCTCGACGACAAAAGGCTCGATGAGTACAACAAAGAGCGCGAGAGGGACCGTTGCTGCCCAGAAATAAACCCACCAGCGCCGCGGGCTGTGCCTCACAATCGCGTAAAAGATCCAGACGACCACGACTCCCGCAATGACGAAGAGCACGAGGCTTTTGCCCCAATCCGCCATCCAGGAACCAAAACGCTGGGTCATCAGTCCAAACCGGTGCTCGACGACGAAGTCCGAATAAAAGTCAAACGGAAATAACAGGAGCCTGACGAATAGAAGGAACAATGGAACAAAGACCAGGCATTGCAGGAAGTGGCGGTGGGACGCACGGCGCGCCCATTCGCGGAAAACAACCCCGATTTTCAGCCGCCAGAGGGCGAAGTAAATGAGGAGAGAAAACGCGACGCCTGAAAAATAGAGCGCGTATTGTGTTCGAGAGTACGCTTCGGCTTCGGCCCTCTTCCGGGGCGGAAGTTGGTAACGCTCAGGCGCTGGATTCGCCTGAGCGTTGGACGTCTGCTGACGTTCCAAATGCGGCGTGGAATCGGCCGATACCTGCCGGGATGAGGCGCTCCAGGTGGTGCCGCTAAAATAAAACAGCGCCAGGAGCGGAAGCACCAGGAGCCTGAGGCAAGAATTCCTCAGATTCGGGGCAGGACTATGCCCTGCTGTGCCTGGTACTTCCCTTTCTTGTCCTTGTAGGACGTTTCGCAGACTTCGTCGGACTCGAAAAACACGATCTGGCACAGTCCCTCGTTTGAATATACCCGCGCGGGCAACGGAGTGGTATTGGAGATCTCCAGCGTCACATATCCTTCCCACTCGGGCTCGAGTGGGGTTACGTTTACGATGATTCCACAACGGGCGTAAGTCGATTTCCCAACGCATATCGTTAAGATGTTGCGAGGAATTCTGAAGTACTCGACCGACCTGGCCAGCGCGAATGAGTTAGGCGGTACAATGCAGACCGGTCCCTGGAATTCGACGAATGAGCGCTCATCGAAGCGCTTGGGATCAACGATCGAACTGTTGACATTGGTGAAAATCTTGAATTCATCCGCCACACGCAGATCGTACCCATACGACGAAAGCCCGTAGGAGATGACGCCATCGCGTTTCTGGTTTTCGGCAAATGGCGTGATCATTTGGTGTTCCTGGACCATGCGGCGGATCCAGCGGTCGCTCTTAACAGACATGGAAACTCCCTTGCCTAGAATTCATTTCGAACGTTTCCTGGCCTGACTCCGGTGGACGGCCCCGTGCAAGCAGACAGAGCCTCGAATCATAATACAGTTGAAAACAACTTGACAATGCCGAAGGGGCTTTTTACGATGAAATCCTGTGTTTTGTGGAGGTTTCTATTGATAAAGCTTGATCTCGTCAATGACGTTGTCAACCGGACCGGCATTACAAAGACCAAGGCAGAGATTGCCGTCGAGACCGTTTTCGATTCGATGAAGAAGGCCCTGGCCAAGGGAGAACGGATTGAATTGCGAGGATTTGGCGTTTTCAACGTGAAGCCCCGCAAGACAGGCATTGGAAGAAACCCTCGCACCGGCGCAGAAGTTAACATCCAGCCCGGTAAGGCCGTCCGCTTCAAACCTGGGAAAGAGCTTCAGTCGCTTCCTTAAACGGTCTGTCTTCCAGTTCTACGTTCAGCCGCGGGGCCTTTCCAGAAAGGCCGTCATGAACCGAAGCGATGTTGGGGTTATCTGCCTTGAGAAGCTGATATCGGCCTTGGCTTGTACGCGGAACAATCCAAAACCATTTCACCAAGTTCTCCCACTCCCTGCTAATTATTTTTCTGTCGCGCTTACATCAGGCTGACGGGATCCATATCGATCATCACAGCGCGGGCGTATGATCCCCATTGGTCGCACTCATCCGCCAGCCGCCGAAGGACCGTGTTAAGTCTTGCGCGGGAAGACGCCTTCAAAAGGAACTGAATACGGAATAGACCCTCAATTCTGGCAAGCGGCGCCGGACTGGGCCCGAGAATGCGTATTCCCCGGGCCAACTCGGCGAGATTCTGGAAGAACCTGCCAACTTCCGTCGCAATCTGCGAAGCGTGTTCAAGGCTTTTGTCCTGCACAACAACATTCGCCAACGCGGCAGCCGGTGGATAATGCATCATGCGCCGGAAATGAAGTTCCTTGGCAAAAAACTTCTTGTAGTCCTGTTCGGCGGCAAACCGGATTGCGTAATGTTCCGGGTAGAAAGTCTGCACAAGGACGCGGCCCGGCGAGTCGCCCCGTCCGGCGCGTCCTGCAGCTTGCGTCAGGAGCTGGAACGTCCGCTCCGCAGCGCGGAAATCCGGCAATGCAAGCGAAGTGTCGGCAGAGACAATCCCCACCAGCGTGACTCCGGGAAAATCATGCCCCTTAGCAATCAGCTGTGTTCCCACCAGGATGTCGATCTTCCCGTCGCGAAAGTCCGAAAGTATTTTGAGATATTGGCCCGGCCGTCGAGCAGCGTCCCGATCAAGGCGCGCAACTCTAGCCCGAGGAAACAACTCAGCGAGCTTTTGTTCCAGTTTTTCAGTCCCCTCCCCCACGTAATAAAGGTATTCGCTGTCGCAGGACCGGCACCGAGCCGGAACCGTAGTCTGATAACCGCAATAGTGGCAGATCAAGCGGTTTTCACGCTTGTGGTATGTGAGCGAAATTGAACAATTTACGCATCGTTCCGATTGTCCGCAACTCCGGCAAAGGAGAAACCAGGAGTAGCCGCGTCGGTTCAACAGGATCATGGTCTGCTTTCCGGTTTGCAGTTGTGCTTCGACTTCCTGTCGCAAACGCCTCGAAATCGGCACACTGGTGCGGGTCTGCCGAAACTCTTCCCGCATATCGATGACCTCAACGCTGGCCATGGGGCGGCTGCCGACACGCTCGGCGAGCGTTAGAAGGCGGTACTTTCCTTTTTCAGCGTTCAGATAGCTCTCAAGAGAAGGCGTTGCCGACCCGAGAACGACAAGGGCCTTCGACAGTTGCCCGCGTACAACGGCTGTGTCGCGCCCATGATAACGGGGAGTTTCTTCCTGCTTGTAGCTCGATTCGTGTTCTTCATCCACAATAATCACGCCCAGATCATCCAGCGGCGCAAACAGTGCCGAACGGGTCCCAAGCACAACACGGGCTTCGCCTCTGCGCACTCGCCACCAGGCTTCATGGCGCTGGCCCTCGGGAAGGGCGCTGTGCAGCACAACCATCGAGCATCCAAAGCGTGCCTGAAACTGCTGATGCAGGGCGGGAGTTAAAGCGATCTCCGGGACAAGAACCAGCGCTGTCCGCCCCGCCTCGAGGCACCGTTCAACCAGGCGCAGGTATATTTCCGTTTTCCCGCTTGCGGTGACGCCATGGAGCAATACGGTACTGAACTCGCGGGAATCAAGCCGCCGCGTCAGTTCCTCAAGTGCCCGTGCCTGCGCGACAGTCAGACTGAGAAGAGGCATTGAGTTGTGAACGGTCCCAACCGGAGGAATTGAAGGGGCGTCGAACTCGATCATTCCCTGCTCATTCAGCTTCCTCAGATGCGAAAGTGAAGCGCGCGCGGATTTCAACAGTTCGCGGTGGTCGTTCACTTCGCCGCTCCGTTCGAGCGCCTCGATAATTCGCAGGGCCACTGGCGACAGTTTAGGAGCTTCACGGTGCAGCGCACCCGCCAATCGCACAGCCAACACTTTTCTTACACCACGCTCGCGTTCAGCGCGTGAAACCGACAGCAGGTGCTTCTCTATGGCCTCACGGATAAGTCCCGGCGAGGCCCCTTGGAATTTTCGCCGGAGGGACTCGATCGTCACGCCGGGTCGTTCGGTTACATACTTGAGGAGTTTGAACTCATCGCTCTGCCTGGCTTCTTCCAAAAGACTGTTCGCCATTTCATAAAGCTTTTGTTTGCCGGCTTCCGTCAATTCAGCTACTTGGACCTTCTTGGCATGAGGCCGTAGGGGCAGCATCGCCCGAAAAACCTCGCCAAGAGGTGACACGTAGTATTCCGAAATCCAAAGTCCAAGGGTTAGAAGTTCCGGCGAAAGCACCGGCTCTGGATCAAGAGCCTTAAGCACCGCCCGCGCGTCGATTCCAGGGGGAAGCGGCGGCGAAGCTGAAAGTACAATTCCCGCAACCCGCCTCGTCCCCAGCGGGACCAGCACCCTCTGTCCAATGTGCAAATCCATTGAATCGGGAACTGAATAGGTGAGCGGCTGGCGAATCGCTGCCAGCACGGCAACGTTGACCAATGCGGGTCTGGCGCGGTTGAGCTTTCCGGTTGATTTTTCACCGCTCATGGCTGGATTGTAAGCCACATTCTGATGTGCGGAAAGCGGGTGACGGCCTGAAACATGTGCGAGACTCGGCTGTCGTGACTTCGGTAAGGCATATGGCTTACCTTCCTGCGGCAAGAGTCACATCAGGAAGAATGGTGACACCGTGGTTGCAATAGGATAAGGATTTGGATAGGCTGAAATAATGCTACCCATGATGCATACACTTGATCCTGGTCCGCATTCACCGGAAATCGTCCGGATGATCGTGGAGATCCCGAAGAATTCGTCTAATAAGTACGAGTACGACAGGACGCTTGGCGTTTTTCGACTCGACCGCACTCTTTATTCGCCAATGCATTATCCGGGAGATTACGGGTTCATTCCTGGGACCCTGGCCGAAGACAATGATCCACTCGACGTTCTGGTTTCCGCGGACGAGGCGACCTTTCCCGGATGTATGCTCGAAGTCCGGCCGGTGGGCCTGCTCTCCATGGTTGATGAACATGGCCCGGACACGAAAATCCTGGCCGTGCCTGACCGCAATCCTCGGTATGATCAGATTCATACTATTGATCAGATTTTCCCCCACATCTTAACGGAGATCGAACACTTCTTCACCATCTACAAAGAGCTTGAGGGCAAGAAGACGCGCATGGAGGGCTGGAAGGGCCCCCGTGAAGCCCGCCAGGCTATCATCGAGAGCCGCAAGCGCTATCTCGAAACACAGGAACGGGGTGCACAGGAACACGCTGCTGCCAGTTCATCTTGAGGATGCTCCTGTCCTCCTTGACCTTCCATCGGCTTCTCAATTTCGATAATTTCCAATCTGCTGTGAGGGAATTATACGGTAAACCAAAACCAGCTTGCGAACCGCAGTCAGACAACACCCGCGCGCCTGCGGGCGGCCACAAGATTAGAGTAGAATGTCCCAAGTTTATCCAGCATCGCTACTGCGAAGTTGAAGTTGCGCCGATTGATGTGCTCGATATTGATACCCAGAGGCGGCGGGTCAGGGGGCAGATTATCGAAAACATCCATCAGGACCCTCTGCGCGAGACTCAGGCAGCGCTCAAAGGCATCCGTTCCTGGATGCTGCGAGGGTTTTCCTTCCCCTTCCCCATGAATCAGGAAATGGTCAAGGTCGGCAGGGACATCGGCACCCAGCCAGCGCAGGAATTCGATGTCGCGTTGATGACTGACGGGCGCAAAGCTCAGAAATATTCTGGCCTCAACGCCATTGAGCCGCTGTACCAACCAAACAATGTCGTTCGAGTCGAAAAGCACCTGAGTCGTGAAGAAACACAGGCCTTCCTCTACCTTGCGCCGGATACGGTCGACTTCATGAGCGCGGCTGGGAATGGTGATCCCACCCAGCGTCACATGCAGTCCCGCATCACACAATCGCCGGGCCGTCTCTACTACGCTGGGTCCGGGATACTGGATTTGGCTTGATTCTCCACCTACAAGAATAAAGTTGTTGATGTCGTATTGGTCCAGCGTTTCTCGGAACCAGCGAACCTGTTCGGGCTCATAAACCACGCAACGGTTGAGTACAACGTCAAGATTTAATTCTCTCCGGATCTTGCCGCCGAGAACTCGCGGTTCGATCCGTTCAACAAATTTGAACGTCCTGTCCCCGCCCCGCGATTCATCGTGAATTTCTG
This sequence comes from Terriglobia bacterium, assembly GCA_035652895.1. Classification (GTDB taxonomy): domain Bacteria; phylum Acidobacteriota; class Terriglobia; order UBA7540; family UBA7540; genus SCRD01. The sequence continues at coordinate 52,530 of DASRCX010000022.1, read as the reverse complement.
GAAGGTTGATAGCGTCAGCTAGGTCCCGAATTCGTGCAATCTCCGCCATGGCTGATTTGATTGCTTCTGGCTTCCCTGCGGCGGGCGGCACCATTTCAAAAAAAGTGACCGGCATGTGCGGATTCAGGATTTTAGTTTTCAGATCCATCGAACTTTAGCGCCGACTGCAACATGGAATTCTTACCGGACTGGCCCCCGTCAGCAACAGGCTACGAACATGATAGCACTTTGAACGCCTGGACATTACTCCAGAGCATGATGACAAAGTGTTGTCGCTCGGCGCGTACTGTGTGTACCGAGACAGAAATATCAGCGAAGCATTTTCAGAAATTCTGCGATCTTTTGAAAGTCTTCACGGAGGACCTTTTCTTCGCGCGGGTTGCGGAGAATGTATGCCGGATGAAACGTTGCCAGAGCCTTAGTGCCTTGAAAGTCGTAGAACCGTCCGCGGATTTTCGTGATGCCCTCTCTGATTCCAAGCAGGGTTCTGACAGCGGGCGCACCGAGGCAGCAGACGAGCCGGGGCCTGATAACCCTGATCTGTCGCAGCAGAAACGGCGAGCACATCTCGATTTCGTCCGGCAGCGGTGTGCGATTGCCCGGCGGACGGCATTTTACGACGTTGCAGATATAAACTTCCTCGCGCTTCATACCAATAAACTGAATCATCCGATTCAGCAACTGGCCGGCGCGTCCGACAAAGGGCAGCCCTTGCGCGTCTTCATCGGCGCCCGGTCCCTCGCCGACAAAAACAAGCTCCGCGTGTGGGTTTCCCTGCCCGAAAACAATGGTGTGGCGGCCAGCCGCCAGCCGGCACCGATGACAATCACCGAGGTCTTCTCGAATCATTTCGAGCGTTTCATTTTCCCGGGCCGGGCTCGTCGGCGAGGGTGAGTCGAAAAGATTCAGGAGTTGGGGAGGAGGTCCCGGCGCAATGGCCGCTTGCAACATCGCGGCGTCATTCAATGGTGGAGTTGGCAGAGCCTGGTCAAAGACAGGGTCAGGCAGTGGAGACTCGCTTTCAGCGATTGGTTGCACCTTCGGTGTCGCAGGTCGAGTATCGCCAGCCGCCGGTTCCTCGGAGACTGCAGTGGCCTTCGGCGGGCTGGGCTGCCGGACATAGAACTCTGCAAACCCTAATTCCTCGTAGAATTCAAGCAGGTCAGCAACTTTTCTTCGCAGTTGCTCATCCATTGTTTCAACTTCCGCAGGCAATCAGATTATTTCTCAAGTGCCGCCACGCGTTTCGACCGGAGGCCGACAACTTCGTCGAGGATGGCGTTCGCAACATCAAGCTTGCTCATTTTCTCAAGCGCTTTCGTTCGGCCATCAGGGAAAATAAGCGTGACGATATTCGTGTCAGAATCAAATCCTGCGCCTGCCTGCGTCACGTCGTTGGCCACGATCATATCCACGCGCTTTTCTCGAAGCTTGGCAGCCGCGTTCTCTAACAAATTCTCTGTCTCTGCGGCGAAGCCTACGATGATTTGACGGGGCTTACGCCGCCGTGCAATCTCTGCAAGGATATCAGTCGCGGGCTTGAATTCCACTGTGAGATTTCCCTGACGCTTCTTGATTTTTTCGACTTCGAATCGGGCAGGAGTAAAGTCCACGACGGCGGCTGCCATCAGAACCATGGTCGCGCCGTCAAGATATCGCAGCATCGCTTCGCTCATTTCTGCCGTCGTCCGGACGTTTTCGACTGTGACGCCGGTGGGCGATTGCAGCCGGGTGGGGCCGCTGACGAGCTTGACTGTAGCTCCGCGCCTCCGGCTGGCCTCCGCCAGCGCGTAGCCCATTTTCCCTGACGAGCGGTTCGTAATGTAACGAATGGGATCAAGCGGCTCTTCGGTCGGACCGGCACTAACCAGAACAGTCTCATCCCTGAGGTCATCACGAATTTTCAGCGTTTCGAACACAGCATGGGCGATCGATTCCACTGATGCCAGTCGTCCGGCGCCAGTCATGCCGCAGGCCAGATAACCTTCGTCCGGTTCGATGACTTTCACCCCACGCGCCCGCAGAATCTCCAGGTTCCGCTGCGTCGCCGGGTTTTCCCACATGTTAACGTTCATAGCGGGTGCGACGATGATCGGGGCTGTTGTGGCGAGGCAGAGAGTCGTCAGGAAGTCGTCAGCGATGCCGTGCGCTATTTTGGCGATGACATTTGCCGTGGCTGGCGCAATGACGAGGGCATCGATCGCCTGCGCCACGGCAATGTGCTCGATAGCGCTCTCGACATTGGGTTCTTCGGCGCCTTCACCGAACATCTGTGTGATGACCTTGTGGCCTGAGAGCGCAGCAAATGTAAGCGGTGTGATAAAGTTACGCGCGGCCGCGGTCATCACCACCTGCACGTCCAGGCCGCGGTCCTGGAGAGCACGCACTAATTCCGCCGCTTTGTAAGCGGCGATTCCTCCCGTAACTCCAAGTGCGACGCGCATCAAACCTGCCTTGTGCGAAATATCTCTCCACTACGCTCCGCCACAGCCCATCCGTGCGCCGAGGCTCGAATTGGAAGAGATTCACAGGGCATATCGCAAATGTTCATATTGGGTAGCACTTTAGAATGATATCCCTATTCATTTTCGTCTGGAGTTTTGACTTCAATGATTTCAAACGGAACCAGGCCGGCGGAGACTTCCATCTGTGCGATCTTTGTGGGCTTTTTCGTCTGCGCCTGCACCAGCGGCCTGGCGCCCGACTGAAGCTGCCGGGCCCTTTTCGCTGCAATTAGAATGTAGCGAAACTTGCTGTCGATGTTGTTGGGTAACTCCATCTATCCTCCAAGAAAGGTTTCAATAATTTCCCTTATGCGCCGATACTGGCACTGGCGGCGCAAGCGTGAAGCTAACACGATGTTGCGAAGACCCGCGGCAGCGGCTGGAAGGCGGTCATTCACAATCAGGTAATCATACTCTTTCCAATGTGCCACTTCTCGGCGCGACATTGCAAGTCTTTCGGCGATCACGCCCGGGGCGTCTGCGTGGCGGCGCCGCAGCCGCTCCTCAAGTTCCGCAAAAGACGGCGGCAGCACAAATATACTTACAGCATCGGGAATACGCCGCCGCAGTTTCCTGTGTCCCTGAACGTCGATGTCGAGCAGAACGTCGCGCCCAGTTTCTCTGATTTCCTGAAGTTTGCGCTCGGAAGTCCCGTAAAAATGATTGTGGACCCGTGCCCACTCAACAAACTCGCCTTTTGCTCGCATCTGTTTGAACTCGAGCGGAGAGACAAAGAAATATTCACGGCCGTTTTTCTCTCCAACTCTGGGCGGCCGCGTCGTGTAAGAAACGGAGAAGGCCAGCCCCCGAACGGATGCCCTCAGTTTCTTAATCAAAGTCGTCTTGCCTGCACCGGAGGGCGCAGAAATCACGAAAACGCTGCCCAGCCTCTCCGGACGCTTGATTGGTCCAGGCAACTTCACTCGATGTTTTGCACCTGTTCCCGTAGTTTTTCGATCTCGGACTTCATTTCAATGGCCTGGCTGCCGACCTCGATGCCAACCTGAGGAATATCGGAGGTTTTTGACAGCAGGGTGTTGGCTTCACGGTTCAATTCCTGGAGAAGAAAATCGAGCTTCTTACCTACTTCTGACGTACTGTCCGCGATGAGTTGGCGGGCCTGGGCCAGATGGCTTTGAAATCGGGTCAACTCTTCCGTGATATCCGACCGTGAGGCCAGATAAGCAACCTCCTGCGCGAGGCGGGCGGCATCGACGTGCACTGCCCCCAGCAACTCCCGCAGTCGGTTTTCAAGCCGTTGCTGGGTGTACTGTGGGATCCGCTTCGCGTGCTTTGAGATTGCTTTGCGAAGGGACTCGAGGCGGTCCAGCCGCTCCATAATGTCTTTTTCTAATGCCGTACCCTCGCGATCGCGCATCGTATTCAGTGTTTCCAAGGCGCTTTCCAAGGTGGGCTCCAGAATTTTTCGAACAGCCGCCAATTCTTTCTCCGACAGTTCTCCATCGCTTGTGAGCACGCCCGGAACTCGCAGAAGCTGCACGACATCGGGAGTGCCGCCCGGGGCCAGATCCTCCTGCAATTCCCGGCAAAGGGTGGCATAAGCTTTCAGCAGCGCCCGGTTCACCTTGATCTCTTCCGTCCCCGTCCTTTCCAGGTTGATGCTGACCTCAACGTGGCCTCGGGTCACGTAGTGCTTTACAACGCGGCGAAGCGCAGGTTCCATGGGCATGAGTTCGGAAGGCATCCGGAACTGCAAATCAAGAAAACGATGATTGACGGACTTTACGGCGACATCAAGAGAAAATCCCGACTCCTCACGGCGCACCTTGCTGTAACCCGTCATGCTTCGAATCATGTCAGCTCTTACCGCCGCTCCTCTCGGCCTTCCTTCTGACTCAACCGTCGCGATACTTTCTGCTCGCGGTCAGGGTTCGGCGTCAACGAACTGGAGTTCATGGAGCCGTTGATAGATGCCGCCGCGCGTCACAAGGTCCTCGTGCGTACCCACTTCCGAGATTGTCCCTCGGTCAAGGACCACGATGCGGTCAGCCCGCCGGACTGTGGTGAGCCGGTGCGCAATCACCAAGACCGTGCGTCCAGCCATCAGGTTTCCGAGGGCCTTCTGCACCAGGGCCTCGGCTTCGGTGTCAAGTTCGGAGGTCGCCTCGTCAAGGATCAGGATGGGTGCATTCTTGAGCAAAGCCCTGGCAATCGCCAGACGCTGCCGCTGCCCTCCGGAGAGGCGCTGGCCGCGTTCACCGATCACGCTCTTATATCCTCCGGGCCGTTCCATGATGAAGTCGTGCGCCAGGGCCGCGCGCGCGGCCTCCTCCACTTCGGCCTGGCTCCTGGACCCATTTCCATAGCAGATGTTGTTGAATATCGTGTCGTTAAAAAGAATAGTTCCCTGGGTGACCATCCCAATTTGTGAGCGCAAGGAGGCAAGTGTGACGTCACGAATGTCGCGTCCGTCAATCAGGATCCGGCCACGAGTGACATCGTAGAACCTTGGGATAAGGCTGGCCAGGGTTGACTTGCCGGCCCCGCTCGAGCCCACCAGCGCAACGACTTCGCCCTTCCGAATCCTCAAATTAACATCGCGAAGCAGGGGGACGCCGGGTTCGTATTCAAATCCGACGTTGTCAAAAAGAATCTCCTGCTCAAAAGGCGGTAACTCTAAGGCCCCCGGCTTTTCCTTCACTTCGGGATTGACCTGCAAGAATTGGAACACCTGCTCAGATGCTCCAACGGCCTGCTGGACGGCGTTGTTGATGCCCGTCAGGCGCTTGATGGGTTCATACATTTTGATCAGGGCGTAAAGAAACACGAGGAAACCGCCCATGGTCTGAGCATGGTGGAGAATCTCGTTGCGCTCGTAAAGCAATAGCCCGGCGATGGTGATGGCCCCAAGCAATTCCATCAGAGGAGATGTGGCCGCCTGGGCCCGCACCCATCGCATATTTGTATGGAGCAACCGATGCGTCGCCGCTTTAAATCGGGCGACCTCGAAATGCTCCATGACGAAGGCCTTCACAATACCAATCCCCGTGAACGTTTCCTGGACCAGATTGTTGATGTCGGCCATTCTGTCCTGGCTGGAGCGGCTGGACCGCCGGATAGATCGGCCAATATTGGCGGATGGGAGCACGACAAAAGGCACCAAAACGAGAGAGACCAGGGCCAGCTTCCAATCCACGGAGAAAATAACGGCAAGCAACCCGAGCAACGTAAAGGAATGTTTCAGGAAATCGGCGGAAACCTGAGAGACCACATACTGGATTTTGTCTGTGTCGTTACTGATCGCTGACATCAGACGGCCCGTGGGATTCCGTTTGAAAAACGCCATGGATTGCTGAACGATTTTGGCATAAAGCTGATTGCGAAGGTTGCGAACGGCGGATTGACCAATAAAATTGATGCTGACCGTCGCCGTATATTGCGACAGCCCCTTGATAAGCGTTACACCGATAATCGACAGGGCTACGATCGTCCATACATTGTGGATGTGGCCGGGGAAGAAGTCCTGTAGAAATACCTGATGATGGTTCCAGGGAAGCTGAAAAAGCGCGATGCCGGCAGAATCGTCACCCGGCTTGAGAACTTTGTCTCCGATCGGCTTCAGCAAAAGGGCGGTAATCGCCTCACATGCGCCGACCACAGCCATTAGAACAACAGCCATGAAAAAGCGCAGTCTGTAAGGTCGGAGAAATCCTAGCAGGCGTTGAACTTGGCTCATCCGGCGTCCTACCCTCAGGCTGAGAGCCCGCCGGGCGTGAAAAGCAGAATCATAATCTTCCCCAGAAGCGAAGTCAAGTTGAGGCGCTACGCACGGGCTCTAAGTTCTATACTCTACCATATTAGCAATCTATTGAAAACATTGGCGTTATTGCGCTCTGCTCAACCATGGAGTACGCCCGTAATAATTAAACGACCTCATTGGCCAGCGCTGCGCCGCCAAAAAGCGGGGAATACCTCCCCAGTTCCGCCTGAACAACTTTGGTAGAGTGTTCAAGCATCGGTGCAGAAAATTCATCGAGGTATTCATGGACCGGGTCGAGGAGGATGTTGCCGGAGAGTGCTACGCCACCTCCGAGAATGATCACGTCAGGGTTCAAAATTCGGATGACAATAAGAAGCACACGAGCCAGCGCACGGGCCGCTTCGCGGACAATGAACAGTGCGCCCTTTTCGCCCTCGCCTGCCGCGCGAAATACGGCTTCAGCTGTAATCTGCTCAGGATCGCCGGAAGAGAGTTCAATCGTTCTCGACATTACTTCCGGTTTTCTTCGAGCAAGCTCTCGGCCGCGCAAGCCTATGGCTGTTCCTGAGCTGATCGTCTCAAGGCAACCTCGGCCTCCGCAAGAGCATATGGCCCCCGAGTCCGAAACAGGAATATGCCCCAACTCCCCTGCAATCGAATTCTTGCCTCGATGCACCCTTCCACCACACACCACACCCCCACCAATTCCTGTGCTGATGGTCATATACACGATGGATTCCGCGCCTCGCCCAGCACCGAAGTGATATTCGCCAAGGGCGCCGGCATTGGCGTCGTTGTCAACGCGGCAATCAAGGCCGAGATTGCGCTCCACCCATTTCGCCAATTCAAAATCACGCCAGCCCGCGACGTGCATTGAGTTGACTCGCTGGTTCCTGTAGTCGACCGGCCCGCCAAAACTGATGCCGCAAGCCGTGACGGGCTCGTTCGATTTTGCAATCAGTTCTTGTGCCCGCACGCGGATCTCATTGAGCATCCACTCGCGCCCGCCGGAAGGTTCGGTCCTGCCTTCCGAAAGAAGAAGTCGCCGCCCCACTTCGTCAAAAAGGCCTATGCGATAATGCGTACCGCCAATATCGGCTGCCAAAACGTTGGCCATAGGTTGCGGCTTCTCCACAATTCTGCTAAACCTTGCTCGCAGGCGCCGAGGAGTTTGCTTCGTCAGGAGACGTTGTGCCGACGGAGGTCACGGTGCACCACTTTGGTCTTGTAACCCTCTTCTTCCAACAGGTCACCGATGCGTTCAGCCAGCGCAACCGACCGGTGGCGCCCGCCAGTGCACCCAATCGCTATGGTCAGATAGCTCTTGCCTTCGCGGACGTAATGCGGCAACAGGAACAAGAGCAGGTCCGAGAGCCGATTGATAAATTCCCTGGTCTGCGCGTGCGATTCAACATATTGCTGAACCTCCGGGTCGCATCCTGATTTATCCCGCAAATCGGCGACATAATTGGGATTTGGAAGAAACCGAACGTCGAAAACCAGGTCAGCGTCATGCGGAACACCGTGCTTAAAACCAAATGACAGGACAGAAACCAGCATCGCCTTGCGCTGGCGGCCGCCGAACCGGTCCTGAATCAACTGGCGAAGCTCATGGACATTCATCTTGCTTGTATCAATCACAGTGTCAGCAAGCCGGCGCATGGGTTTGAGCAGAGACCGCTCCAAGCGAATGCCCTCCCTCACGGGCAGGTTGCGGCCCAGCGGATGCGGCCTTCGGGTTTCTTCAAACCTGCGGATCAGGACCTCATCAGAGGCTTCGAGGAAGACCAGCGAAACCTTAAGGTTTTTGCGCCCGAGCTTCTGATACGCCACCGGAAGCTGGCTGAGGGCTTCACCTTCGCGTATGTCAACGACAACCGCCGCCCGCGCAATGTGGCTTCCAGGGGCTGCGCACATGTCGGCGAACTTCGGGATCAAGCCAACCGGAAGGTTATCCACACAGTAGTATCCGAGGTCCTCAAAAGCCTTCAGGGCTGAGCCTTTGCCCGAGCCGCTGAGACCTGTGATGACCACAAGACGTCGGGTTGCAGTTCTCGAATGGGCCTTTTTCATAGGCTCCGCACGGGTCCAGGGCCTAACCCGCATCGGCTGAACAGAAACCGGCGCAGACCGGTCAGGCCACTTTTTTCGCTCGAATGTTCCGGGGCTTAAGGTACAGGTTCTACCAGGCCGAGTTTGCCGTCAAGCCGACGATAAACAACGTTCACCCGCTCGCTTTCAGTATTGCGGAATACGACGAGGCCACTCCTGGCCGCCCCCAGCGTCTCGATTGCTTCGTCGAGCGTCATCGGCTTGACCGGGAGCCGTTCCGTCTCAATCGCGATGCGTTCTTCATGATTTCCCCGACTTCCGGAGAAAACGTTCAGCAGGACATTCGATGTAGGTTTGGGGCGGCGTTTCTTCGTTCGCCTCCGTTCGAGACGCCTTACCGCCTGCCTCTCGAGTTTATCCAGCGCTCCTTTAATGGCGCTCCGTGCATCATGGGCCTCCATGACGCTGACAAGCGTTTGGTCGCGAAAGCTTGCAGTGATTTCAGCAATGCGGCGGCTTTTCTCAGCCGTTAGAATGACGTGCAGCTTAGGATGGCCGGGAAGAAGACGTTCTAATTTTCTCAGCCGCTCGTGTGTATATTCACGCAGTCCGGGTGTGACCTCCACCTGCCGCCCCGTAAACTCGACATCCATAACAGCACCTCCTTGGATTGTTCTGCGAACTGGCGCTGCAATCGGACTCGTCATCCCTTGACCCGACGCTGGTGTGTACTTGGAATTTTCATGTCCTCACGGTATTTCGCGACGGTGCGGCGGGTCACATTAAAGCCCTGTTCCTGAAGCCGGCGCATGATGCTCTCATCGGTCAGAGGGTGGGCGGGGTCCTCTTCCTCAATCATTTTCTTGACGATCCGCTTCAGGCGGATCAGCGACGTGTTGCCTCCCTGAGGTCCCTGGACGGATTCCGAAAAGAAATAACGCAGTTCGTAAACGCCCTGCGGCGTGTGAGCGTATTTATTGGCAACCGCCCGGCTTACCGTGGAAGGATGGACGCCGACTTCGTCGGCCACTTCTTTGATCATCATTGGCCTCAGATAATCGATGCCTTTTTCAAGGAATTCCGTCTGGCGGCGGATAATGGATTCACAAACGCGGACAATTGTATGTTTGCGCTGCTCAATGTTCTTGATGAGTTGGAGGGCCGAATTGCACCGCTCTTTGACATAGCTTCGGACCTCGCGCGTTGCAGTCCCGTCAGAAAGCAGACGGCGGTAGTGTCGGCTCAGCCGCAACTGGGGCAATCCATCCTCGTTCAGACGGACTTCATATCCGTCGCTGGTTTTCACAATAAAAACATCCGGCTCGATGAGTTGAGGCTGCGTCTTGTTGTAACGCTGACCGGGCCGCGGATCAAGCTTGCGGATGATTTCGACAGCTTTCTCGACAGATGGCAGCGGTCGGTCAAGCGCCCGGGCAATCTCGCGGTAATGCTTGTTCTGGAGGAGCTTCAGGTGATCGGACACAATCTGCTCCGCGAGCGTGCTCTCCGGAGCCATAGCGTGGAGCTGAAGCAGGAGGCATTCGCGCACGTCCCTTGCCGCCACGCCGGGTGGATCGAATTCCTGAATGAGCGCCAGCGCGGCTTCTACGTCATGTAACTCATGTTCCCCGGTCCGGGCGATCTCTTCCAGCGTGGCCGTCAGATAACCGTCCTCGTTCAGGTTTCCTATGATGGATTCGGCAGCGGCGCGCACCGCGTCCGAGCACCTGGACATGCTCAATTGCCATTCCAGATGGTCCGCCAGGGACGACGGTTGCGACAGGAAATTCTCGAATGAGGTTTTCTCGTAGGTTTCGCCAGCGGGGGCTTTGAAACCCGGATCGAGGTAATCTCGGAAGAAAGAACCAAAATCAATCTCATCAAAGGAGTCCTTCTTTCCGTTTTCAGCGTGGTTATCGGAAGGGACTAAATCAGCAGTTCCGTTTGACTCTATCTTCTGCTCAACCTGATCAATCGTCGGGACGTCCTCGGGAACCTCTTCGAGGACGGGGTTGGCAATCATTTCCTCGTTGATCATTTCGCGCAGTTCCAGCCTGTTCAGCGCCAGCACACTGACCATCTGGACAAGGCCCGGCGTCAGGATCTGCTTCTGCGCTACCTTGAGGTTCAGGCCGATTCTTTGTTGCGTTCCACCCATCAGACTACCAGCTTAAAGTTGTCACCCAGATAAATTCGCTTGACCTCTGCATCATTCCCGAGTTCTTCCGGTGAGCCGGCGCGGAAAATCCGCCCATCGTTAATGATGTAGGCGCGGTCAGTCACCCGCAGGGTTTCGCGCACGTTATGGTCTGTAATGAGTACGCCAATGCCGCTCTCCTTTAACCGGACAATGATTTCCTGAATGTCCAGGACGGTCAAAGGATCGATTCCAGAAAATGGCTCATCCAGAAGTATAAACGATGGCGAGATAACGAGGGAACGTGCAATTTCCACCCGCCGCCGCTCACCGCCTGAGAGCAGATAGCCCTGGCTCCTCCTAACCTGTTGCAGCCCAAGTTCTTCAAGCAACTCTTCGAGGCGCTTGCGCCGCTGATGGGCCGTGAGCGGAAGTGTTTCCAGGACTGCGAGAATGTTTTCTTCCACCGTGAGTTTACGGAAGATCGACGGCTCCTGCGGAAGATAGCTGATTCCACTCCTCGCCCTCAAATACATCGGGTAAGCGGTGATGTCCGTATCGTCAAGAACCACCTGACCGGAATCCGGGGTGGTCAGCCCGACGATAATGTAAAACGTGGTAGTTTTTCCCGCTCCGTTGGGACCCAGAAGGCCGACGACCTCGCCTTGCGCGATGGTCAGGCTGATATTGTCCACAACCTTGCGGCCCTTGTAGGCTTTAGTCAGGTCAACAGTGGAGAGAGTATGCATCGTCGCTCACTGCGCGACAGGGTGTTTGGAGACCGCTGGAGCATTGGCACTTCCATCAACGAGCAACCTATCATTGTGGATATAGAATGTCAAACGCTGCCCCGTCACCGACCCCTTTTCCGTGTCGTAAACTGTTGGCGGTCCTCCCGTCATTACAACCCTTCCCGCTTGCGCGTCATATACAGCATTCTCACCCTTAGCATAGCGCAATGGTTGAATAACCTTCACGTGCCCCTCGGCCACCGCGCGCTCGACCTCGGAGTCGGACTGCCTCTTGCCGGGCGAGAAATAAACATCCAGCCGGTCGGCAAGGATTTTGGTGTCCTGAGTGTCCAGTTCGACGTTGCCGGAGTAACGCGCTTTTCGTCCGGCGTCGAAGTAATCCAGCTTGTCCGCTCGAATCGTGAGTGGAGTCGAACCGGTCTGGCCTTGCTTTTCCTCACGGCCCCCGGTCGGCGCCGGCTGCAAGTGAGACGTCAAAACCCGCGAGTTCGTACTGACGCGCCGCTGGCCCTTGTAAACGTCCAGCGACGCTGACTCGATAACATCGGTTCCCCGCCAAGCGCGAACGTTTCCTTCATAATGGACCACCTGGCTCTTGTGGTCAGCGGTCATGCGGTCTGCAACGACATTTGTTGGCGGCGATGACTGATCACGACGGTCAATATGAATCGCATGTACACTCCCTATCGCTTCCGCTACGTCGGAAGCCAGAAGAACTACAACCTGGTTTGCCCGTGCGCGCGTGTCAGAATCCCAAACCTCCGGGTGACCGGTAAGTATCAGCTTTTGTTCCCGTTCGATGTCCCAGGCTTGTTCTCCCTTTGCCTCCATATCCCCGTTCGTAAAGTGAAAATCCCCGCTCTGTTCAACGGTGCGAATGACTTCAGATGCAGGATCAAACGTTGCAGTTAACTCGTTCGCGGTCGAGACAGCGGGAGCCTGATTTCTGGAATTTGCGGGCGGCTCAAAGACGATTCTGGTTCCGCCCGTTCCGCGGATCGATTCCAGGCGGCTTGCAGGATCAAAAGCCATAACAAATTGGGCCGCTGTTACGGTCCGGTTGCCCGCTTTTGGGCTTGCGGGATAAAGGACAAGGGTCCCCGGACCTGCAGTCTCCGCCTCTTTCAAATTCTTACCTTTAGGTCGAAAAGTAAATTCCAGACTTTCTGTGGAAAGCTCTTCCCTGGAAGTCTTTCGCACAACGCTCTGGGGAGGTGCCGGGGTGTTTTGGGGCCGGGGCAGTTGCGTGATCGTCAGGTCTACATGTCCGGACGCTGCACCGTTTGCAGGAGCGTGAGTGACGGGGTCAAAATTCAAAGCTGCCGCTTGAGCTTCAAGATGGGCATTGGCATTCACCTGTGTTGAGTCGCTTTGAACGTGCCCGATCGCCGTCAGTTTATTCAGACGGCCTGTAGCAGGGTCAAGATATCCTCGCAAGGCATCGGATTGCAGCGTGATCTCCCCTCTTGGCGTTTGGTCCTGTATGCGGGCCTGGCCGCTCAGGAGAACTTCCGTGACGCGGTTCTGCGCATTCAGGGAAATCGACCCATCGTTAGCAATGGCCGTTCGTTTCCCCTGGTGAATCTTGACCGGGCCCCAGAGTTGCACCCCTTCACCTGCCCCGCCATACCGAAGGCGACTGGCAGAGAGCTGAATGGGCTCCTCAGGCGGCCTGCCTTGCGCGGGCTGATAGACGGCTTCCACATCCCGCTTCAGCGTAATTTCTCCCCTCTCTGTGCCATAGGCCAGGCCACGTGCCGAGCCTGAAATCTGACCCAAATGAAAACCGACGGGCGTTGTACTCTCAATCAGCGTTCCATGCTCGTGGGAAGTGACCTTTGAAGTCCTAATATAGACGGGCTGACGCCCTCTGTGCACCTTGTTACGGGCGTCCGCAGGCGTCTGATCCGCTCCTTGCAATTTGCCGCGCGGTGCGTTCAGCACGATTTCAACATCGCCGGGCGTCGAAAGATTACCCGTCGAAGGGTTGTACTCTCCCTCCGCAGTCTTGAGAACGTCATACCGATTTCCCGTCTGCCCGAAGTATTCCACATAAACATCGCTCAGCAGGATGGAACCGCTCTGTTTGAAGGCCAGCGTCCGCGCGGCGTGAAGGGCAAAAACCTCCCGGCCTTTCTCGGAGCGTGTAAACGTGACGCCGGATAGCTGCTGATCGGCGTCTCCTGGAAGATCAGCAGACTTGAGAGGGGGCGTCTGTCGCGTTGTCTTTCCCAGCCGATACGTTCCAACGATCACAACGACGGTAACTGCCACTCCAGCCGCGGCGAATATTTCGACCCAACGCCACCCTCTGACGTGCTTTTTAATACCGCCTTCCAAAGTCCGCCTGTTTACCTCCGACTTCTATTCTAAACCCCGATGACGGACGTCCTCCGCAGTTTAAAACGACGAAATTAAGTTCAGGAGGGAAAACTCCTGGAAGGATTTTGGGGGTGGGAGGAGTCTGCGGCGGGAGGTTTTGCGGAGTACGATAGGACTCGAGCGCCGGCCTTTTACATTCCATTGCCATCCAACCGCAAATCTTTGATGACCATCTGGAGCGAAGATGCTCCCTGGTAAGTGTTTTGGTCGAGTGTGAAGGCAAGGTCGACTAAATCGCCGGTTGAAAGCAATTTTGCGTGCTCCCCCTTGCGCCAGCCGATGGCGTCGAATTGCTTTGGGCCGCTGCCAACCCTGAGTTTCAGGTGTTTTTCGCTCAGCACGCGCGGCGCGTATATGAGACGCAGCCCCCGAGCGACAAGCACCGGAGTCGGGTTCCCCATGCCGAATGGCTCCATGCGCGTCAATTGCTCAAACAGCGGCCAATCCATCTGGTCGAGATCAACTTCTGCGTCGACGCGCAGCAGTGGGACCAGGTCCTGCGGCGACAATACTGAACGCGCATACGCCTCAAATCGCTGTTCCAGTTCACCGATGCGCCCGGAGGGAAGGGTAAATCCGGCCGCCGCAGCGTGACCGCCGAAGCGGTCGAAGATATCCCTCGAGTCCGTGAGGGCGTTGAGCAGATGAAAATTCGCGATGGACCTGCCCGAGCCTTGTCCTGTGCCGTCCTCAACGCCAATGACCAGCGTGGGCCGGTAAAGGCGCTCCACTACGCGCTGGGCCACGATTCCAATCACGCCCCGGTGCCAGCCTGCCCCCGCGAACACCAGGCTGTAGCGGCCGTTTACGTCTGGCCGTGACTGTACGATCTTTTCAATTTCATGCAGGATGGATTCTTCCGCGTGCTGACGCTCGCTGTTCAGTGCATCGAGATGGCGCGCAATCCGCTGTGCTTTCGCCGGATCAGGCGTGCGAAGCAACTCGATGACGGAGCGTGCGTCTTCCATACGCCCCGCTGCGTTCATGCGGGGTGCGATACGAAAGCCCACGTCCCCGGCCGTGGGCGCACGGCCATTCAGCCCTGCTACTTCCAGCAAGGCGCTAAGTCCCGGCTGCGAGGGCCGGCGCAGACCCTCAAGCCCCACGCTCGCAATCACGCGGTTCTCTCCGATCAGCGGCACAACATCTGCGATCGTCCCAATGGCCACGAGTTTCAAGTACGAGCGCAGCGTGGCTTCCGACATCCGCTCACCCAGAAGACCCTGCACGAGTTTGAACGCCACCCCGACACCTGCAAGGTTCTTGTCAGGATAAGCACAGTCCGGGCGGCGCGGGTTCAGCAGAGCATGAGCGGCGGGGAGAGTTTCTTTCGGCAGGTGGTGGTCTGTGATGATGCAATCAATCCCCAGTTTCTGCGCGCGGGCCACGACCTCATGCTCGCGGATTCCCGTATCCACGCTCAGCAAAACAGTGAAACCTTCCGCGGCGGCGCGCTCCACGATCGGCACGCGCATTCCGTAACCATCCTTCAGCCGGTCGGGAATGTGCGCGTGCACACGCGCGCCAAGCGATTCAAGCCCGGCCAGCAGCACGGCCACGGCCGTCGTCCCATCCACGTCATAGTCACCGTAGATCAGGATTTTCTCCTTGCGCTCGACTGCCCGCCGCAGCCGCTCCACCGCACGATCCATATCTGCCATCAGGAAGGGATTGTGAAGCTGATCGAGGCAGGGATTCAGAAAGTTGTACGCGGCCTCAGGGTCGGTGATTCCGCGAAGCACGAGCAGCCGCCCAAGCAGCGGCGGGACTTCCAGTTCGCGCGCCAGCGCCGCCGATTTCTCTTCATCTGCCGATGCCAGTTGCCAACGCATGTTGCTCACATGTTGACAGCTTGCGGCGCGTGTTGCAACGGCGAAATGCTCTTGCAATCTGCGCCGTCAACGGTGGGGAGTAACAAGCAGATGCCCGGTACAAGATAAATTCATCTCCATAGGTGCGTTAGAACGCATTGTATAGGGAAGGTCCGCTTCGCAAGCGGTTGTGTTATTCTGGCCGAGAGGCCGTTAGCGGAGTTCAGCCATGGGGCAAAGGATTAAGTTCTCAAAACCGGTTGCTCCATCCCTGCCACTTCTGCTGTTGCTGCTCTTATGTTTTACATCCCTGCGCGGATCGGCACAGACTGTGGAGAGTTTTCTCTCCCGCGCTGCGGCCCTCGAAAAGAGCCAGAAATACACTGAGGCAGAAAGCGTCTATCGGCAGGCGCTCAAACAATTTCCCAACCAGCCCGAAATTCTCAAGCGGCTGGGAATTGTTTACCAGACGGAGCTAAAGTTCGATCAGTCCATCCAGGCCTTTCAACAGGCCCTTCACGCATCGCCAGATTATCCTGGGGTGAATCTTTACCTTGGCCTCTCTTACTACGGCCTCAATGAATACGATAAGGCCCTCGACGCCTTTGACGCGGAATTAAAGGCACATCCTGGCGACCGCCGCGCGCATTATTACGCAGCGATGGTGCTGGAGTCGCTCGGCCGCAACATCGAGGCAATTGAAAACCTCGATGCCATCGTCAAGGCTCACCCCGATGACTCAAAGGCTTGGTATCAGTTGGCCAAAATCTACCGGACCCAGGCTATGAACGCATTTCAACGAGTTGCCGATCTTGCGCCCAACTCCGTCCTCGTTCGTTCCTTAAAAGCGGAGTCTTATGCCGAAGACCAGCAGTATCCAAAAGCGATCGACGAATACAAGGCGATTTTGAAGGAGCAGCCGGACTTTCCCGGAATCCATTTTGAATTGGGGCAGGCGTATTTCAACAACGTGCAGTTTGCTGAAGCGGAGCAGGAACTGCAACTGGCATTGCAGGAAGACCCCAATAATCCTATGGCCAATTACGAACTTGGGGACATTCGTTTGAGAAATCAGAAGCCTGCCGAAGCGCTCCCGCTGCTCAAGATCGCGGTCGCCGGCAATCCGAAATTCCTTCCTCCCCGCCTTGACCTCGGCAAGTGCTACCTTGCACTTGGAAACCTGGAGCAGGCACGAGAAGAACTCGTGAAAGCCGCTGAACTTGACCCGAACGCCAGGGAACCTCATTACGTGCTGGCCCAGGTTTATGGACGGCTGCACGATGCTGAGAACCAGAAACGCGAGATGGTGATTTTCCAGACGCTTGACAGCAGGAAGGAACAAACCCTCCAGAACACAGCGCGGGAATTAATGAAGCGCCCAAACTGATGTGGACCCTTCAGCTTGACAACAGGACCGAGAGAACTCCTCCTTCGCCCCGCTCTGGAAAAAACCCTCGCAAAAAGGAAAAGGCCGCCGCGTTGGCTTCTTCCGAATAAACGCAGCGGCCGGGTTAACGTGAGCCTAAATCGGCACCGTCAGTAATAGAGCTTCAGGCCGAACTGGATAGTACGGGCTCCCTGCGAACTCGTGACTTCGCCGAACCCGGGACCCACCCACGGCGCAGGGCCATTGAGAATGGGCGTGTTGGTAAAGTTGATGAACTCCGCCCTGAAGTCGAGGCGTTTAGTCTCGGTGAACGGGAAGGACTTGGCGACGCTCAGGTCAAACGTGTGAAGTCCCGGCCCGCGGATCGTGGAGTTTCCGCAACTTCCGAATGTCCCGGCGGCAGGCTGCTCAAATCCCGACTGACTGACCCACTGGAGGCCACCCGTCGCAACGGGTGTCTTCGGATAGCTCGGAGGTGCGATGCAGTCAGCCCTCGCATTCCTGGATTGAGTGCCGGAAGCGTCGCTGGCAAAGGCTGTGGTCGGGAACCCGCCACGAAGCTGGAGAATCCCGCTTACTTGCCAATTGCCCAGGACGCCGTTGACCACCGGGTTCCAAGACTTCCCAATCGCGTGCTTCGTCCCAAATGGCATTTCATAGACAGCATAGGCGCTCAGCAGATGGGTAACGTCCCAGTAACAGGGCCCCCACTCAGCAGCAGAGTCGTAGAGGTTCTGCCAGTACGGATTGGTAGGAGTTACCTGACCGCCCCAGGACCCGTAATAGCCGCTGGAGTTGGTCATGCACTTGGAATAAGTATATGCCACCTGGTATTGGAGCCCGTGCGTTGGGCGCTTTTGGACAACAAGCTGCAAGGCATCGTACCGATTGACCCCGTTCGACTCAGTCCCGGAAATCTGTCCGATGCTGGCCAGTGCCGGGTTGCCGGAAAGGTATGGGCTCGGGCAAGGGCTGGTAGCGCTTGACGGGCATCCCGCCTCGCCAGGAAGCCGAAGCTGAAAATAGGGCATGGGAACCATCAGGTGCGTGCTCTTCTGGCCCACATAACCCAGTTGCACCACGGTCTGCGCCGGGAACTGGTGTTCGATCGAGAAGTTCCACTGCTGCGAGAGCGCCGGCCTCACATTCGGATCCCACAGTCGGATGACGGCGCCCGCAAACGGGTCCGTCGGTGAAGCGAGTTTTGAAAAACCTTCGTCCAGAGTCGATCCCGGGAACGTCAGGTTGTCGTAAATGTTGCTGAACTCCTCGTTGAAGGGTGGGTTCAGCGGAAGGCGCAGGTTGGTTCCTGTACCCTCAAGGTAGGTTGACCACGTGTAAGCTCCCCGGACAACCGTCGTTTTGCCCAGGAACTCCGGTGAGTAAGAGAAACCGAACCGAGGCTGAAAATCGTAACCGGCATTGTAGCTGTTGTACAGCGCATTGCAATTGTTGTAAGGGCAGCCGGACTTGCCTGCGAAATATTCAGTTCCGGTGATAGGCCCGAAATTCGCCTGACGGTTGTGGACTTCGCCCCACGGCGTGTGGGTCTCATAACGCAGCCCAAGATTGAGGGTCAAGTCATTCGTGGCCCGCCAGTCATCCTGGATATACGTGGCGATAACATTGGCCCGTTGCCCCCAGGTCCCCGAAATGACCCCGCGCTGAACGGCCTCGGGAAGGCCAAGCCAGAAATCGGCTTCCGGGAAGCCTGCGGTAGCGCTTGATGCTGCGGTCGCTCCGGGCCCTGCGGTCCACCTGCCGTCAAAGTTGATAATTCCCGTACGGCCATAGTTGCCCGCATAGTAGATGTTGATGCGCTGCCGCCAGTATTCGACTCCGGTGTGAATCGTGTGGTGGCCACGCGTCAAAATGAGCGCATCTGACGCCTGGATGACTGTATTGGCGAACAGTTGCTGGGTGCCGACGTTGGCGCTTCCTATAGAGTTCGCGTATGCGAAACCCTGGATGGAGGGCAAGCCGGCAATATTGTCCGCAATCCCAAACTGCTGGCCCAGGTTCCCCTTGCCGATATCCTGGCCACCGTTGTGGAGCTTAACGTAGTTCACACCAAAGCGAGCCTCATTCACCAGCGTGGGAGAAAACATGCGGGTCCAGTCAAGCACGCCGTTGCGCGTTGGTGCGTTGTAGAAGGAACCGTAAAACAGTGGAAATGAGTTCGTGGAGGGGCTGTCCTGCCTGCTCCAGGAGAAGCGGCCGAAGATGCGGTCCTTATCCGTTGCGTTATAGTCGGACCGGACGTCAAACTGGTCGCCCAGAGTTTCGCTCCGCGTCGTATTGAGCTGATTGAACCGGAGATTATTGTTAATGGGCGCAGGGTAAAGACTTGACGTCAGGATCGCTTGCGCTGCCGGGTTCTCCGCCAATCCAGCCTGGGCCAGGTTGTTGAACGGAATGATGGCCCGATTGCCGTTGGAGTCCACCTGGTAAGGGTTGTAAAGCTGAATTCCGTCCGTGCACACTCCGGAAGAGTTAAACGTATTGCAGATTTGTGAAAAACCGCCGTTTCGCTCCTGAGGCGTGAAAACCGTGATCAGGCCCGTTGACGAGGGCGTGTCATACCGCGAGCCCTGATAATCCCCGAAGAAGAACAGCTTGTCCTTCTTGATGGGCCCGCCGATGGTTCCGCCAAACTCGTTCCATCGCAGCTTGGCCTTAGGCGCCGCCGGGCTTGTAATATTGTCGGACCAATTCGCGGCATTCAGGACATCGTTGCGCAGAAATTCAAAAATGTCGCCATGCAATTCATTCGTGCCGGATTTGATCGTGGCGCTGATGATCCCGCCCATGAAGTTGCCATACTCGGCAGGCGCATTCTGGGTGATCATGTTGAACTCCTGAATGGCGTCAACACTCGGCGTGTACCCGACGAGGTTGTCGGACACCTGGTTGTTATCCATGCCGTCCAGAAGGAAATTGTCAGCCTGTTCGCGGTTGCCGTTGATGTACGGCCTGCCGCTTGCAGTCGTGGTTTGTGGCCCCGTAAAGGTTTGAGGATTGGGATTTGTGCTTCCGGGCGCCAGCAGAGTCAGTTCGACATAATTCCGTGTGGCCAGCGGAAGCGCGTCATTGACCTTGCCGGTGATCACAGTGTTCAGTTGCATGGTGTCAGTGTGGAGCAAGGGAGGCGCCCCGGTCACCTCAACCGTCTGCGTGACCGCCCCGACCTTCATGCTGAAGTCTATGCGGGCGAGTTGGTTCATTTGAAGGGTGATGCCTGTTCGTGTCGCCGTAGTGAATCCCTGGGCCTCAACTTTTATGCTGTACGTGCTCGGAAGAAGCTGGGGAAGGTTGTACGCACCGGCGCTGTTGGTCTCCGTCGTGTAAGTGGTGCCGCGCGCCGTATCCGTTGCCGTCACTTTTGCCCCGGGAATAGCGGCGCCCGAAGGGTCCGTCACAACCCCCGTAAATCCTGCCGTTACTGCCTGCGCGTGGACCGACCGCGCAAAGCCCAAAACGAAGAGCCCCAGCATCGCGGACAAAAGCGCTGCCTTCTGCGCCGCGAGCAGGGATCTGCCCCACCTGGACGCATACGTGCCTTTGCATGGTTCCTCCAGATTGCTGAATTACCCTCGACCCTTTATCGCAACGGCCCGTGCGGCCAAAACCTTCCGAGGCAGGAGGTGCTGAGGAATCGGAAGACTGAAGGAGATTTGTTGTGCCTATACAAAAACCGCGGTCGCTGTAGTGTAACTGAGTTGAACCGGCAACCGCTTCCGGCAGACGACCTTAATTGAATGAAAAGGGCTTTCGTAATATGTAAATCACCGGACGACGGATTATCCAAGTGATATTTTCGAAAATGTGAGCTTGCCCAAAAGCGAGTCTAAGGTGTAAAACTGACCCTTGGTTTAGGCTTGTAAAGATCGTCTTGGGCTGTTTGTTCAGTCGCATTTGATGAGGGTGGGCAATGGGAGACGAAACGACTGTCCCCATTGGCAGGAAACTCTGATCCGCCATAAGGGTTTCGATCGGAGGATTCGACGGCGGTGATAGTTTCTGGGAACCGGAGAGCACGCAGGAAAACTGATGCCATCCAAACCTCGCACGGTCTGGGCCGTGGATCTCGGCGGCACGAAAATCGCCGCCGCTCGCGTCAGCCGTAAAGGAACTATTTCCGGCTACGTTGAAGTTCCAACGCCTTCAGCCGGCGGGTTCAAGGTCGTCGAAGCGATCATCGAGTTGCTTTGCGGCATGCCTTCAAATGGCATCGGTGCGATCGGGGTAGATGTCCCGGGGCTCGCCTGGCCAACGGGTCATGTGTGGGCGCCGAATATTGCGGGCTGGCGGCGCATGCCGCTGGGGCCGGTGCTGAAGAAGGAGTTTGGCCTGCCCACGCTGGTGGAAAGCGACCGCAACGCATTCGTGGTGGGCGAGGCGTGGCAGGGCGCCGCGAGAAACTGCCGAGACGTGATCTTTCTTGCCGTGGGAACAGGCATCGGTGCGGGCATCCTTGCAGACGGCCGGCTTGTGCGCGGCCACGGCGAACTGGCCGGAGCGGTGGGCTGGATGGCGCTGCGCGATAAGTACGAGTCGATTTATAAATCCATCGGATGTTTCGAAGCACACGCAAGCGGCACGGGCATCGCGCTGGCAGCAAAAAAGGAATTCGGCAAGCCGCTTTCAGCCCGCGACCTGACCGCAATGGCGCGGAGAGGCAATCGCAAAGCAAGGACGGTGCTTGAGCGCGCAGGCTACTATCTCGGCCTCGGGTTGGCGAACCTCGTGGACGTGCTTAATCCGGAAATGATTGTGGTCGGCGGCGGCGTGGCAGCAGCAGGCAACCTGATTCTGAAACCGGCACGCCGCACGATGAGAAAGTGGGGACAGCCGTTGGCCGTTAAACACGTGCGTGTGGTGCGGAGCCGGCTGGGCACGCGGGCGGGCCTCCTGGGTGCAGCCAGGCTGGCATTCGATTATTGCGACCGACTGGCGATGCAGGAAGGAAATCTCAGGAATCACAATCTCACGCAAAGACGCTAAGGCGCAAAGGCCCAAGGCTTCAAAGGCGTTCGTTTTCGGGCGCGTGAGGCGTGGCTCTTTCATTGCGCCTTTGCGCGCCGGAGTGAATCTCGCGTCTTTTCTAAACTCTATGGCTCCAACGCCGACAGGACGGCCGCTCGCCGCCCGAACGAGGCAGGATCTGGCATGACAGGACTTTCCAAGGGCGAAACGACAGGCGCGGTTGAAGTTGGCCGCCTCGCCCTCATCCTGACGGCCAACGCCTGCATGTTCATTTTTGGAGTCGTCCTGCTGCTAATGGGCTCGCTCCTGCCGTCGCTTGAAGTGAATTACGTGCAGGCGGGCGGATTGGGATCACTGCCGCTGGCGGGCATCTTGGTAGCTACGATACTGGTCGGGCCTGCCTTGGACACTGTGGGCGCAAAGCCGGTGCTGGCGGTGGGTCTGGCAATGGTGGCGGGAGCCATTGGCCTGCTGCCATCTCTTCATTCTTATTCGGCGCTGGCAACAGCAGCGCTGATTTATGGGTTCGGCGGAGGCGTGCTCAACACTGCTACGAATGCGCTTGTGGCGGACCTGAGCGCTTCGGGGCGCGGCGCGGCTTTGAACCTGCTGGGATTTTTCTTCAGCCTGGGCGCGCTGGCGGCGCCGCTGCTGATGTCCACCCTGGGCGGCAGCTTCGGGACGGCATCCGTGCTGCGTATTCTTGCCGCTGCCACGGGTATCATTCTCGTTCCAGTGCTGGTCTTTCGTTTTCCCACTCCCACTTATGCCGGAACGCGATTGCGCGAACTGCTGCGCGTACTGAACCATCCGCTCGTGTGGCTGTTCGGCGCGCTGCTTTTTTTCGAGTCGGGCAGTGAAAACAGCATGTTCGTCTGGTCGGGAAAGATTGTCGCCGGCATTTTCCATGCCACGCCTGGCCGCGCCAACTGGGCGCTGGTGGGATTGAGCGCGGCGATCGGCATGGGTCGCCTGGCGGCAGCATTTCTGCTCTGCATTCTTGGCAGCCGCAGGATGATTCTGATCTCGAACGCCATCACGGTTACGGGCGGAATGATCGCATTCACCAGCCGCGAATTTGCCGTCGCCGTCGCGGGCATCACGCTGATCGGGCTCGGTCTCGCCGCTATCTATCCCACGGCGCTCGGCGTTGCGGGCGACCGGTTCCCGGAAAGAACGGGAACGGTATTCGGAGCGATCATGGCGATATCGCTGGTGGGCGGGACCGCCGGCCCCGGCATCTGCGGCGCGCTCGCCGCGACCGGGTTGCGGAGTATATTGTGGATGCCGGTGATTTGTGCGGTCGCCGTCGCGACTCTGACGATCAGAGTAGCCCCGCGGGAGAACGTTTGAAACCGCAGGCTAAGACCGAGGAAGGCAACAGCCTGGCGGACACACGTCCGTGCACGGGCCGAGCTTTCCAAGGCTTGGCCGTTCGGGATTTTCGCCGGTCCTTTCCAGAATCAATTCGCGAACCATCGTGACAAACCTGGGATTATTCCCTACGGCCGCCGCGCGCACCATATTCAAGCCCAGTTCATCGCAGAGACGGCGCGCTTCGGTGTCGAGGTCGTAGAGTACCTCGATGTGATCTGAAACGAACCCGATGGGAACGATCACCACGTCTGTGGTCTCTCCCCTGGCTTTCATTGTGAGAAGGTGCTCAAGAATATCCGGGCCAAGCCAGGGCTGCAGTGGCGGACCACTGCGGCTCTGATAGACGAGTGGGTCCCCGGACCTTCCAAGGTTCGCAGAAACCAGCCGGCAGGCTTCCAGCAGTTGTTCTTCGTAACGGGAATTGCGCGCCATGGAAAGCGGAATGCTGTGCGCAGTGTAAACCACATGCGCGGCACGGCGCCTTTCAGCGGGGACCTGTTCAAGGGCAGCGCGCACCTGTTCCGTCGTGGCCGCGATGTAAAGCGGATGATTGTAAAAAGGGCGGATTTTATCGATGACGGGCGCGCCTTCGCCCGCAGCCGCCCGCGCCTTTTCGATATCCTCAAGATATTGCCGGCAGCTTGAATAGGAACTGTAAGCGGAAGTAACAAAGGCCAGCGCGCGGCGGACTCCATCTGCTTTCATTTTCATCACGGTATCCGTGAGCAGCGGATGCCAGTTGCGGTTGCCCCAGTAAATGGGAAGTTGCGGACCGCGCGCGGCAAGTTCCGCTTCAAGCGCTGCAATCAATTGCCTGTTCTGCTGATTGATGGGGCTTTTGCCGCCGAGGTGGTAGTAGTGCTCCGCCACAGCCATCATGCGCTCGCGCGGAACATTTTTGCCCCGTAGAACGTTTTCAAGAAATGGGATGACGTCCTCTTTCTTTTCCGGGCCGCCAAAAGAGATCCACAGAATCGCGTCATACATCATTTGGGCTAAGGTTGCGAAATTGAAGTGGCATCCTACGCTTGGTTTCTCCCGTCCTGCAAAACCAGCCTTTTGACTTATACTTCTCGGGATGGTCTATCCCCGTTTTTCATTTCCGGTACGCTTAAGCGGACCTGCGTCCTAAGCCATTGTCTGTCTAGTGCGACGAGCCGGTCGAACGTTTTCCTTTTTACTCACACGCATATGGCATACCATTGCAGAGTGTGCCCTGCGGGAGTCATGGTTCTCGATCGCGCGAAAGATATCCGTATGGAGGCGATAAATGGCTCCAAGATCACTATAGTTTTTGACCAGTTGAGCCCCATGGTCAAACAAGCCTTTGAGCACGACTGACATCATTCTTTTCAATACGTCGTTCCCACATGCCTTCACGATCGACAGGTGGAACTGCAGGTCGTGCTCCAGGAATTTCGTTCTATCATTTAAGCTTCCGTGCATTCCTCGCAGATGTGCTTCGATTTGGCTCAACTCTTCCCTGGAGGCGCGCTTTGCAGCGAGCGATGCTATGGTCGGCTCAATTATGAAACGAGCCTCGGCAAGTTCAGCAAGATCAAGACTTTCCTGAAAGGTCAGAATATGATCTGGGTCGCTCAAGAGCCTATGAATGGATGAAATCAGATACGTTCCGTCTCCCTGCTTGGATTTGACAATTCCCAATATATTCAACGACCGAAGCACCTCGCGAATGGAAGGCCTGCCTACATTCAGCATCGACGCGAGTCGCCTCTCCGAAGGCAGTTTCGAACCTACTCTTACGTTTTCGGACTGAAGAAATGACTTAAGGCGGGCAACCACCTGCTGGTTGACCGTGACCCTCTCTATCGGACGAAGCAAAGCGCCCGTTATTTCGCCTGTATCGTTCTTATGAGTCGCCATTTACACCTCATTTTCAGGGACCTTTCGACTTTTTGGTACGTTGCACCTGCCCAGACCCGAAATATAAGTTAACGCAATCGGCTCATCTGGTCACTTTTCACTTTATACACCAGATTTATCGTATGCAGAAATCCCTTGACAATTGCAGGAACGCTGTGGTAAGACCAGTGACCGTTGGTCGGCTGGGACTCGTGTTCGACTGCGATCGCCGTCATGTTTTTGCCTGAAGATATGTCTTTGCTTAGTAGCAGCAAGCGCAGACACTAAGCGGGGGTTTGGAGATTGCAGAGCAGACCCTCGGGGTATGGGGAAAAGTCAAAGACATGGTGGAATCGACGAACGGTGTGTGAGTTCAAAGGAGGGGCAATATGAAACACAAACTTCAGGCTTTGGGACTTCCCATCTGCCTTCTAATCGCGCTATGGGGCCACATCCGTGTGCTAAATGGCCAAGCCATTACAGGAGATATTGTTGGTACGGTCAAAGACTCGAGCGGCGGTGTTATCCCCAACGCGAAGGTGACTCTTACTTCCACAGCAACGGGCGTAAGCACGACGGCAGCTACCGACCCGACTGGGAGTTTTCTTTTTGCTCAGCTCAAACCGGGACACTACAGCCTCACGGTCTCAAAGCCGGGTTTCCAAACGACCACGATTTCCGATATTAATCTTCTGGTCGGACAGCGCCCGGAAATAGATGTTACGCTCAAAGTCGGTCAAGTAACCCAACAGGTGACTGTAAGTGCTGGCGGTGTACAGTTGCTCGAACCCCATACTTCCTCGACCGGCCAGGTCATCCAAGAACAAGCTGTTGAACAACTCCCGCTTAACGGCCGAAACTTCATGCAGTTGGTAACGCTCGGGGCGGGCGTGGCCCCAATCGGAACCGGCAATTCTCCAGCCTCCTTTTGGACGGGTCGAGGCACGGACCAAGTGACGGCCAGCGCCGCCGGTTTGCGCGAGTCCAATATGAGTTTCCTAGTGAACGGCATCGAGGTTCGCAACTCGCGGTTCGGGAGTGTGGGCTTTTCACCATCTGTCAGTGCGATCCAAGAGTTTAAGGATGAAATTAGCAACTTCTCTGCTGAAACAGGGCGATCATCATCTGTCGTAAACTTAACCTACAAGTCAGGATCGAATCACTTACATGGTGAAGCTTTTGAGTTCCTTCGGAACAGCGCGCTGGATGCTAATGATTTCTTTTTGAACGAGTCAGGAACTCGGATTCCTTCTTTTCAGCAAAACGATTTTGGTGGAAGTATTGGCGGCGCCATCAAAATTCCTCATATTTATGACGGCCACAATCGGAGCTTCTTTTTCCTAAATGCCGAGGTGCTCCGCTCACTTCGTGGCCTCAGTAGTGGCAAAGCCCTTCTTCCCAGCCGAGCGCAACTCGCAGGTAATCTAGCCGATGATTCCACTGGCACCGGCATCTATCCAACGAATTCGCCCTTTTGCCAATCCAACCCGGGGTCAGTGAAGTGCAAGGATGTAATCAATCCGTTTACAGGCCAGCCCTTTCCGGGCAACGTGATTCCCTCTAGTATGCTGAATCCAATCTCCCAGAAGTGGCTGCAGTTCTATCCGGCCCCGAACGTCCCCGAAACTCCTGGTCAGCCTACCACACCAACGTTTAATTTCGTCACTACCCCCAAAGAACAAAATAATATGAACCAAGGCATCGCCCGCGTCGATCACACACTTACCCAAAAGGATCACCTATGGGGCAGCTACAGTTATTACGGCCAACCGCACTTCCTTCCCGGAACTCTGCCTTTGCAAGGCCGGAATTATCCTTTTAACGACAATCTAATTACTATTGACGAAACGCATATCTTTACACCAAATATTGTCAATGAAGCGCGCTTCGGGTGGAACAGGAGCCGCACCTTCCTAGTTTCAGAAGGCGCCCTGGGCATCAACTATGCTCGGGACGTTTTCGGGTTTACCAATACCTCTGGGAACCCGTTTGATTTTGGAGTCCCTGACGCCGGGATCCAAGGGTTCACAGGGCCCGGGTCGTTTGCGGAGTCCATCGGAGCATTGGATCAATATTTCGACTGGGTGGATAACCTGAGTATTGTCCACGGCAACCACAACATCAAGACGGGAATAGACTATATCCATCAGAAGTTCTTCCAGATTACGGACTTTGCTGGTATTCCCAGCTTCACATTCGACGGACGCTTTACGGGAACCGGGCTCGGGGACTTCTTATTGGGCATTCCGTACTCAGCGACCACTTCAGTAGGCGATTCATCCCAAGATTTACGGGCCAACGATTACGCGGGCTTCATTCAGGACAACTGGCGGGAACGTCCTGACCTTACGTTGAACCTGGGCATACGTTACGAATACGATCAGACGCCGTACGATACCAGCAGCAAGACGCAATGGTTCGATCCCGCTGTCGGGGCGCCGGTAACCTCCCGGAGCGGGGGAGTTCGGAACGGCATCGTGGATCCGGACTGGAACAATGTGGCGCCTCGGGTCGGCTTTGCCTATTCTCCTAAATTTCTCCGGGACACTGTATTCCGCGGCGCTTATGGCGTTTTCTATGCCACAGACAACTTCAATGAACTCCAATTTCTGGTAATCGGGCCTGCCTTTTACACCAGCCAGACAGTATATTCCGATCCCACAACGCCTACGCTCCAACTCCAGAACCTTTTCCCGCCAGCTACGCTCGGCGGCGGGACGGCTAATCCCTTTTCGATTGACAAGCGCAACCGTACTCCTTACGTGCAGGAGTGGAATTTCGATATGCAGCACACTTTCCACCGCAATCTGTTGCTGGACGTGGCCTATATCGGCAACACTGGCCAAAAGCTCTGGCAACGCCGCAATGAGAACATTGCCACACTCGACCCTACTGGCACCATTCCGATCAAGAACCGCGAGCCGTTTCCGGCCTACAGCTGGATTCTGTTAACCTATGGGGGCGGATGGTCCAGTTATAACGGCTTGGCCGTGCGTGTCGAGAAGCGCATGACGCAGGGGTTGTACCTGCTCGGTTCCTACACTTGGAGTCATGCCATTGACCTTGGCAACACAGATGACTTCTCCATGATCTCCCGTGATTTCAAGGTCTATGACAAGGGCAACGGGGATTATGACGTGCGCCATCGTGCAGTCGTCAGCTATCTTTGGCAGTTGCCATTTGGCCAAGGCAGGCGCTTCCTGTCCAACAGTTCCGGGGCCGTCAATGCCTTGCTTGGCGGTTGGCAGCTTAATGGGATCACGACGTTTTCGACTGGACAATTTCATACGGTCACGCTCGGCTTTGACTACCTGAACATCGGTGCTTTCAGTACTTCCGTGCCGAATAAGGTCGGACCGACCTTCGCGTCGAACCGGAACATCAATGACTGGATTCCGGCCTCCTCATTCGCACTGCCGGGCTGTCCCACAGTTGCACCTTGCTCTACGGCCATGCATATCGAGGGTAACGCGGGACGTAACAGTATTCCGATGCCGGGTATCAATAACTTTGACTTCTCCATATTTAAGACATTCGACATTACAGAAGGCGTCAAGACCAAGTTCAGGGCCGAGTTCTTTAACGGTTTCAATCATCCTCAGTGGGGCACTCCAAACCTTAATCTGAGTTCAACCACATTTGGGACGATTTCTAGCTTGCTTCATTCACCCAGGGAAATTCAATTTGCTTTGGATCTAACCTTCTAGAGATGCATGGGCAGGACATTGCTGCGACAAATAGGGTAGGCACTCAGCAAGGTGGCACCAGTGTCCACTCTTCCTTAAATCAAGCGTGTGAATGACACCGTGAACTCAATTGGTGACTGTCAAATCGGCAGAAACTTCAAAGTCAACCTCAACTTACCAATTGGCAGATTAACAGTTCTAGCGAACGACAGATGCTGACTCCCACATGATCACAAGGAGAAATATCCAAAGCGCATCCTCGTCAGGATGATTCACGCGGAGAGAGAAATGGATCGGCGAACTTTTCTCGGAGCATTGCCCCTGTCAGCAGAAGCATTGAAGCTGCAGATACCAAAGGCGACTGATCTCACGCAACCGTCCAACGCATCCCCGGACCCATCCTTTCCCCCCGGCGTCAGCTATTTTACGGAGGAAAAGCTAAGCCAGTTCGTTGACACGTCGGCTTCCCTTGAGAACATTCCCTTCCAGGCGATTTGCTACAATTTCCCGAGTTGGCATCCCAGTCCCGCACAGGAAAAATACTTAGGCCAGGGATGGACGGAGTGGGAAACTGTAAAGCACGCCAAGCCGGCATTTCCTGGCCACATCCAACCCAAGCGGCCGCTGTGGGGGTACTTCAATGAAGCTGATCCCGCCTGGGCCGAGCGGGAGATCGAGGCGGCCTCGCGCGCCGGCATCCATGCCTGGATGATTGACTGGTACTGGCATATGGGCAAGATGTGGTATCAGGAGGAACTGGAGCAGGGATTCCTGCGCGCAAGAAACAGGCAGAAACTGCGGTTTGCGATCATGTGGGCGAATCATGACTGGCTCAATCTCTACCCTGCTCCGGAGATCGAAGGAAAACCCGCATTGCTCTATCCGCAGACTTATAGTGTCGCGGATATGGAACGCCTCGCCGATTATCTGCTCGAACATTATTTGCATCAGCCGAACTATTGGCGAATAGATGGCCAGCCAGTTTTTGCAATTTTCAATGTGGATGGTAACGCGGGCATCCTTAAGCACTTTGGAGTCGAGAAGCTGCGCAAGATATTCGACCAGATACGCAACCGGGTAGCCAAGGCGGGATTGAAAGGACTCCATATCCAGGCCAGCCATGTCTACAACGCTGGGCAGACGCCCTTGAAGGAAGCTGGTTTTGACAGCGCAACGCGCTACCAAACCATTGCAGGCGGCAAGCCGGGCTCGACAAGCTATTACGGCGAAGGCATCGAGTCAAGCATTCAGATGTGGAAAACCGATCACCAGAAAGTCGGGTTGCCCTATTTTCCTGACTGCCCAATCGGCTGGGACAACAGCCCACGTTACGCGCGCCGCGCTCACATCGTCATCCATCGAACGCCGGATCAATTTGAATTGTTTCTGAAGGGAGCAAAATATTTTGCCGCTAGCACGCGAGTGAATCCCCCGGTCGTGTTCTTATCGTCCTGGAACGAATGGACGGAAGACCATTACCTGCTCCCTGACGAAGTCTACGGGTACAGTTATCTGGAGGCCGTACGACGCCAGTTTGCCCATTCCTGATGCGGGCAGAACGGAGTAACAACCACCGACCAAATTCCGGGTCCGGACCTGCGTCTTTCGCTGCTCAGGCAAGCATTGCTTGCGGCTTGGCAGTGGCACAGAAAAAGGTTATAGCGAAGCCTTCGGTTCTGTTTTGCCAATTCTTCCGGAGGAGACGATGTTATGGCTCGCAAATACAACAGGCGAAAGTTCTTACGTAATTCAGCGATTTTGGCGGCCTCCGCGCCGACCAGATTTAGAGTTCCCTCGCCACACCTCTGAGGTGGGAGGGATAAATATGCGAAGAGCGCAATCAAAATCACTACGGGAGGCATGGACGGATGAAGACTATGAAGATATGGGTCATGCTGTGGCTTGGGGCAGTCGTGGCCTTGTTGGCGACTCCGTGTCTGTTTGCGCAGACCACCAGCAGAATTCAGGTGGACTGGGCCGCAGTGCAGGCAACTTCAAAGACCACTCCGACGCTGCAAGTGGTGGTGAATCCGCCATTGCGGCCGGGATCGAAAATCCACGACCGGGTTTATGAGAACCTGAAGGCGCTGGGCGCGGATTATGTGCGCTATGTTCCCTGGCTGCCTTATCCGAGGCTTGCCGTGGCGGAACTTGAGCCGCCCTCGAACGGGAAGACCTTCTGGGATTTTTCGCTGATTGATCCCATGATGGAAGATTTCATGAACGCGCAGGCGGGACATTCGGTGATCATCAATTTCAGCACGATTCCGCAGTGGATGTGGAAGACGGAGAAGCCGGTGACGTATCCGGCGGACCCGGACCAGGTGGACTGGAGCTACGAGCAGGGGACGGCGTTGCGCGATCCCAGCATGAAAGAGGTGGCGGACTACTATGCACGGCTGGTCGGCTGGTACACGCAGGGCGGGTTTACCGACGAATACGGCAAACGGCATGAATCGGGTCATCACTACAAAATCCAGTACTGGGAAGTGCTGAATGAGGTGGATTTTGAGCACCACATGAGCCCGGAATTTTACACAAGGCTATATGATGCTGTCGTCGCGGCGATTCAAAAGGTCGATCCCGGCATTAAATTCGTTGGCACTGCGCTGGCGGCGCCTTCAATCAATCCGAAGTTCTTCGAATACTTCCTGAACCACCAAAACCATAAAGCCGGCACTCCACTGGACATGATCTCGTATCATTTTTACGCCAGTCCCACGCCCGGCCAGGACATCAATGACTGGCAGTACACCTTTTTTGATCAGGCGGAGCGGTTTCTGGACACGGTGCGATATATTCAGTTGATCCGCGAGCGGCTTTCGCCCGAGACCGAGACCGACACGGATGAACTCGGGTGCATTCTCCCCTATGACACGGCCGATCATCTGGTGCGTCCGATTCCGAACGGATACTGGAACCTGTGCGGAGCAATGTATGCCTATCTGTATGCGGAACTGGCCAGGCAGGGGATTGAGGTGGCGGGGGAGTCGCAACTGGTGGGATATCCCACGCAGTTTCCAAGTGTCTCGATGGTGAACTGGACGACGGGCCAGCCGAACGCGCGGTTCTGGGTGCTGAAACTTCTGCATCATAATTTCGGCCCAGGCGACAAGCTCGTGAAGACGGAAGGCGGGTCAGGGGCGGTTTACGCGCAAGCCTTCGTAACGAAGGCGGGCGAGCACAAGCTGCTGCTGATCAACAAGCGGAACCGTGCGGTGCAGGTTTCGCTGCCGGGGGCGGCCGGGGCGAGCGAACAGTACGTTGACGAACAGACCGGAGAATCGGGTGTGGGCACGGTGAGGCTGGTACGCGATGAGACAGCCCTGGGACCGTTTGAGGTGAGCGTAATCACGCTGCGGTGACCCTGGGCCAGACATTTTTGTGGCACAACACGGGCGATTCATGAATCTCCCTTGCTTGAGGAGAAATGCAGATCGGGAGGCTGGATGAAGATCACTGACGTGAAAGTCCACGTGGTTCCGATGAGCGCTTCGTGGCTGAGCGAGGGTGTGATTGCGAACCCGATGTCAATCTATCCCGAATACAAGCCGAAGCGCTCAAGCTGGTTTGGGCCGATGTCGGCGGCCATTGTTGAGATCGTCACCGATGAGGGCTTGCGCGGCCTTGGGACGGTGGGAGGCGGCAAAGGGAAAGTGGCTGCGGCCATCATTGATGAACAGTTCAGGGCCCTGCTTATCGGCAAGGACCCTTCGAATATCGAACTGCTGTGGGAGCAGATGTTCCGCGCCTCGCAATTCTACGGGCGCAAAGGAGTCGCAATCGAAGCCATCAGCGGCGTTGATCTTGCATTGTGGGACCTGCTGGGCAAGGCGCTGGGCGCACCGGTTTATCAGCTTGCGGGCGGGCGAACCAAAGACCGCATCCCGGTTTACGTCACCGGCAATCTGACCGAACGTCACATGCGGGAAGGCTTCAGGCACGTGAAGCTGGCCGTTCCGCACGGCCCGGCCGACGGCCAGGAAGGCATGAAAAAGAACATCGAACTCGTCGCCAGGACGCGCGAGTTGATCGGCCCTGAGAGCGACATCATGCTGGACTGCTACATGGCGCTCGACGTTCCGTATGCCATTGCGCTCGCCAAGGCTGTGGCCGAGTACAAGGTGTTATGGATCGAGGAGCCGGTGCCCCCCGACCAGATTGATTCCTACCGCAGGATTAAGGACGCCGTGCCGGACATTTTGATCACGGGCGGCGAGCACGAATTCACGCGCTACGGCTTCCGCGACCTGATTGAAAAGAAAGCGGTGGACGTCCTTCAGCCGGATATCTACCGCGCCGGCGGGCTTTCAGAGCTGAAGAAGATCGCCGCCATGGCCAGTGCCTACGACCTGCCGGTGATTCCGCACGGCGTGGGAGCACCCACCTATCACTTTGTCATGTCCACTCACAATGCGCCGCGCGCGGAGTTTGTGGACATCTTCGCGCAGGGAGGGAAGCCGCTGCTGAAGGGCGAACCGCAACCGCAGGGCGGCTATGTCGATCTCAGTCCCGCGCCCGGCTTTGGGTACGATCTTGACGAGGAAGTGCTCTCCGGCAAATCCTCCCCTGCGCTGATTTGGTGAATCAGGATGTGTCAGTGCCTGAAGGGCTCACGGCTGAAAGAGAACCGCCCATCCCGCCTGCGTGACGGGCGGCGTTCAAATCAGCCGGGGAAACAATTGGCAACTGCTACGATCGTTGCGCGTCTTCCATGGCGATGGCACGGGGGAAGAGCAGGTTGTTTTCCAGGTGAATGTGCTGGTGCAGGTCGGCCTCAAACGCTTCGAGCCCCTGATAGAGCACCCGGTAGCTGTTGCATGCGTCTTCCGGCGGAGTGAAGTTCCGGGTCAGGCTGCGGATTTGTTTGGTCAGGTCGCCCGCGTCGTCGTGTTCCTGGACCATCATGCGCACGGGATTGTGAACAGTCCCAAAAGGCGCGCGCGGAGGAGCCGTCTGGTTCTTCACAGCCTCTTCGAGGCCGATGATGTAGGGAAACAGCATGTGTTCTTCCTTCATCATGTGCATGCTGAGTTCGTCGCGCAATTGACTGAAGAGGTCCTGCACTTCTGCGAGTTCGGGATGATGTTCGCCGTGCTTCGAGATCACTTTTGCCAGCAGGGGTTCGAGCCGCAGGCATTCCGAACGGCAATAGGCGTGGTGCTTTTGCACGATGTGATCCACCAGGCTTGCAAGTGACTGCTCGCTCCAGTTTCCAGCTTCGGCCCTTGATTCGCCTTCGGCGCCGGCATTCTCAATCAGGCTGACGACCTGGGATGCATTAAGGCCGGCCGCCTGACAGGCTGCTTCGAGCGGTTTTTTCCCTCCGCAACAGTAATCAATGCCCAGCTTTTCAAATACGGCTGCAGCTTCGGGCTTTTCGAGCGCAATCTCCGCCACGGTGCGTTGAGTGTCGATGCTCATTCTTTTCTCCTTATCCGGATATTTCTTGCGAGCGGTGCCCCGTCGTTTGCCGGTTTTGCACAGCCCTGCCGATAACACCATTACATGGCGCAGCCGAAAATGCGCATATGACAAAAGTCACAATGGGATGGGCAGTAAGACCCGGTTGCGTTAGGATGTAGCTCTGCATCTGGCCGGGATTTTTCCTGGCACTGGAACCTGAGGTTGCTCGAACAAAGAAGCCATGAAAGTACTTGCCATCGTCCTTGCTCTATACACGCCGCTAATGCTTCTGATCCATCTTTCGACCGGGAAGATATTGAAGGATTGGAATCGGCATCCAGATTCCTGGATCAGCCGCTGGTTTCCGCCGTTGCGGGCGCTGCGGGTCGAAGGCGTCTTCTGGCTGCTGGCGCTGGCGGCATGGTCCCTCTGGCGCCCGCTGGCGTGGAAGATCATGATTGTCGCGTTTGCTGCGATCCATCTGGCGATCTGGGCTGTGGAGGAACTCGGTGGTAAGGCCAAGGGCCTTTCGGCCTTCAACGTGGTGCCAAAAATGGAGCGGAGTATCGTTGTTTTCGATCTGGTTGAGGCGGTTATCCTGATGGCAGTGGGCCTTGTGGCGGTGACGTATCTCACTCACGCCTCATGAAATCTGTTTGGTTCGCCTCTGTTTTCCCCTCCTGACTTGAACGCCTCGATTTCGGCAAGCTTGACGATCGCAAAAAGCTCAATTACCGACCACCCGATCACTCAATCACGCAATTCAAATAAAAATCTGCACCTATTTGTCTCTCGCTTGCGTAATAGAAAGTAGACGGGAGGGAAGTTGAGCAACGTTGCAGACCAGGCAGTGGAAGAATCCCTCGCACGGTGCGTCGCGGGCGACCGGTCAGCGTTTGGTGAAATTGTCCGCGAGCATCAGTCGATGGTTTACAGCCTGGCGCTCCACTTCCTGAGAAATCCGTCGATGGCGGAAGATGTGGCGCAGGAAGTTTTTCTGGATTTGTACCGCAACCTGCCCGCAATCAAGTCCGGCGCGCATCTGCGGTTCTGGCTGAGGAAAGTGGCCTGCCACCGCTCGATCGACCGTGCGCGCCGCCGGCAGACGGACGGCATGCTCAGCCTGGAAGATGTGCCGGAACCGACAACAGAGGACCCGAGTCTTGATCCGCTGCTTCGGAAAAAGTTATGGAAACTGGTGGGCAGCCTGCCGGAGAAGCCGCGCATGGCGCTCGTCCTGCGCTATCAGGAAGAAATGGAACTTCACGAAATCGCTGAGGTCATGGAGATTCCAATCAACACGGTGAAAAGTTCTATCGACCGGGCGCTCGGAGTGTTGCGCGAAAAGTTGGCCCGCTCGATGGGAGAGGTTAGGGTATGAAGCCGCTTGAGGATGAATTGCACAACCTGCTCAGGCGAAAAGAACCACCCGAAGGCTTCGCGGAGCGGGTGGCCGCGCGACTTGCAACAAAGAAGCGGCAATCGACCGAATTGCAGCGGATCTTTCCGCTTTTTGGGCGGCCGGTGCTGCGCTGGGTGGCAGTAGCGGCAGCGTGCGCGATAACCATCCTGAGCTTCGTTCGGTACGAACATCAGCAGCGCATGCGCGCAGAGGCCGAGCGCGCAAGCCAGGAAGCCATTTTCGCCTTGCGGATTGCGAACGAAGAACTCAACACAGCCTTGCAGCGAGCGCAGCAGGCTACGGTGCAGGCGCTGAGCAGTCCCCGAAAAACAAAATCAGCAATGGAGTGACTTATGAAAACACTTGCGAGTCCGTTTCTGAAGTGGAAGCACATTGCCCTGCTTTCTGCAATATTGCTTGCGGCCATTGCATCAACCGGCGCGAGCGCCCTTGCGCAGAATGCCAAACTCGAATTGAGCCAACTCGATAAACTGGCCGGCAAAGCGTCAGAGGTCGCGAACGTAAGTCTTGAAGGACCAATGCTGAAGCTTGCGGCGGAGCAGATGCAGCAGAAAGCAAGCACTTTGAATTCTGCCAAGAAGCTTGCAGCGGCCGAAATGATTCAACGGCTGAAGGGAATTTACGTGCGCAATTTCGAATTTGCATCACCCGGCGGTTACACAAAGGCCGACCTTGACAGCGTGATGAACCAACTCCAGTCAGGCGGATGGAAGCCGATGGTCCACGTGGAAGAAAAGAAATCGGGCGAGACGACCGGCATTTACGTGATGGAAGAGGGTGGCCAGATTGTGGGAATGGCCGTCGTTGCGGCTGAGCCTAAAGAGCTGACGGTAGTGAACCTCGTTGGCCCCATTGACTTCAGCCAGCTTGGAAATCTCGGTAACCTGGGCGGCCTGGGCAACCTTGGCGCGATGATGGGCAATTCCAAGCCGAAACTTGAGCACCGTTCGGACGCAAAGCCAAGCCCCAACCCGCCGCCCCCGTCGAAGTAGCACCGTCTGCTTGATCCTGGCGCTGAGAACGGGGGTAATGCACGAATTGGCCCCGCGCCCTCCTGATCTTATAGTTACAATCCTTCCTGTTTCCAAGTAAACTCAATGTGATGGGGCCCGAAGAGTTTATCGCCACGGTACGCAAGGGCGGCCCGGCCGCTGTATATTTCCTGTGTGGACCGGACAGATTTCTTCACCAGGAATGCCGGGCGGCCGTGCACGCCGCCGTACCCGAAGAATCCCGTGCGTGGTGCCTGACGGAAATCGAGTTCGAGTCTGGCCGGCTTGAAAAAGAATTGCAAGCTGCCTGCCAGATTCCCATGCTGGGCGGACACAGTTTCTTCCTGATTTCAGACACAGATGACTTCAAGCACGCCGCTGAAGAAGATGTCGAAGCGCTTGCAGCCTACCTAGAAGACCCTTCACCCTACGCGACGGTGATCTTCTTCGCCGTCGAGCCGGACCGCCGCAGGAAATTCATCCAGCTTCTCGAAAAGAAAACAACGCTGGTGGAGATGCGACCACTTTCTGTGCGACAGGCGGCGGCCTGGGCAAAGGAATTTCTGCGCCGCGCGGGAATAGAAGTTGAAGCCGGGTTGGCGGAAACAATTGCCGCGAAATTCCTGCCGGGTGCTTCGTCGCGCGATCCTAATCCCCAGGGGGTGAACCTGTTGTGGATGCGCACAGAGCTTGAAAAGTTGATTACAGCGATTGGTGACAAGGCGCGCCTTGAGCCATCAGACCTTCAGCTCATGGCGGGCTTTCAGGAGGAGCACGAAGTCGGCAAGATGCTGCTGGCCATCGCCGAACGCCGCTGCGAGGACTCCGTGCGGTTTCTCCGTTCGCTCTTGGCCGGCAAGGTGGCGGAGACGCTGCTCCTTTGGTCCATTGGGGACCTTTTCCGGCAGGCGCTGAAATCCACCGGCCAGCCCGGCTACGGCGGCGGATGGGGACGGCCGTCAAATCCTTATGCCACGTGGGAAATCGCTCCCGTGGCAAAGCGGCGATACACGCATGAAGAATTGCTCAGGGCGCTAACGCTGGTTCATCAGGCAGACGTTGGAATCAAATCTGCATGGAAAGATTCCACCGCTCTGCTGGAATTTCTGGTCTGGCAGATTACGACCGCGCCCCGGGTTGCCATGAAGGAAACACGCTGATCCAGCCTTTGCCAATCCGGCGTATAATTCCCCTGCTTTACGCGAGCAGAACTCGACAGGCGGCCCGCAACGGACTTGCGCAATGCCTCCTGAAGTTATTGCAAAGAAACGGTGAGATGCTTCGGTTGACTCAGCACGACGACTCAGATTTTGCCATCGCGGATCAGGAAAGGGAATTGAACCGCAGGCTCAGGCGCGACTTATAGCGCGCAGCCGTGTTGGGATGGAGAATCCCTTTTTGAATCATGCGATCCAGCATGGAGATCGTGGGTTTCAGCAGGCTTTCAGCGCGCGCCTTGTCCTTGGCCTCGAGCGCTCGACGAAGCTCGCGGATCTGGTGCCGCATTCGGGAACGATGTGCCCGGTTCCGTTCAGTTCGTTTGCGCGTCTGAGCAAGGCGCTTCAGAGCGGACTTATGATTAGCCACAGGTTCTCCTTTACAAAAACAATGAATAAAATACTTTAGCAGAGGCCCCTTGAAACCGTCAACGGCGCCAACCGGACCCCACAAGCGCAGGGGCGGTCCGCCGCAGCATTTGGAATTCGAACGGCGTCCTGGAGCTTCGCGCCGGCCTGACTCCGGCGCCTGCAATTTCATCGTTACCGGGCCGGGAGGACCGTCAAGTATGGACCATGCCAGAATCAATCAGCCCCCGGAAGTCCTGTTGTCTCGCTTTGAAATCGAACATCGCGTCACTGAGCTTGCCGCAAAAATCAGTCTGGATTATCACGGCCGTGTCCCGCATATGGTGGGTGTTCTGAAGGGCGCGTGGGTGTTTATGGCCGATCTCATCCGCCATATCGAGGTTGATGTGACGGTCGATTTTCTGGGCATTTCCAGCTACGGCTCGGGCACAAAATCGTCTGGTGAGGTCAAAATCACGAAGGACCTGGACGTCAGCATTCTGGACCGCGACGTACTTATCATTGAAGATATTCTCGATACAGGCCGCACGCTCAAGTATCTTGAAGATGTTCTGCTGGCCCATAAGCCGCGCAGCCTGCGCGTGGCAACGCTGCTGGACAAGCGGTCGCGCCGCATCGTCCCGGTGCAGGCGGATTATGTGGGATTTGAAATTGCTGATGTTTTTGTTGTCGGCTACGGCCTGGATTTTGACCAGAAGTACCGGCAGTTGCCTGACATTCACGTGCTCCGCTCGGCTTCTACGCCGTAACATCCTGATTCTTAAGCAAGGAAAAATCGCGCTTGTGTTCCTGAACCATCGGCACGGTATAATATGCGCGCCTATCATTACCCATGAGCGAGTTCTCCACGCCACTTATGCGCCAATACAACGGCATCAAGGAGCGTTATCCGAACGCGCTCCTGCTGTTCCGCCTGGGGGATTTCTATGAACTGTTCTTCGAAGACGCCATCGTCGCTTCGAAAGAACTGCAAATCACTCTCACTTCACGCAATAAGGAAAAGGGAGTGGCCGTGCCAATGTGCGGCGTTCCATACCATGCTGCGGAGAGCTATATATCCAAGCTGATCCGCCGCGGCTACCGCGTCGCCATCTGCGACCAGGTGGAAGACCCGAAGAAAGCCAGGAAACTCGTGAAGCGCGAAGTCACTCAGGTGGTGACGCCCGGAACAGCCACTGGCCCGCAGGTGCTGGAGCCGCGTGACCATAATTATCTTGCAGCGGTGACGGAATCGGACGGCGCTATCGGTCTGGCCTTCGCCGACCTTTCAACCGGCGACTTTCGCGTTACGGAAATCACTGGCGATGGCCGGCGCGAGCGCCTGATGGAAGAGATTGTGCGCATGCGCCCGCGGGAATTGCTGCTGGCGACAAATGCTTCAGTCCATTTTTCTCCGGACTCGGATCCGCCGGTCACCGAAACGCACCTGGAAGAGTGGGTTTTCAGCAGCGAATATGGAGAGCGGTTGCTGAAGGACCATTTCGGAGTGGTTTCGCTCGCCGGTTACGGCCTTGAAGGGCATCCGCTGGCGGCAGGGGCTGCCGGAGCAATTTTCCATTACGTCCGTGAAACGCAGCGGGGCTCACTGCTCCACTTTGATGCGGTCCGTTTTTACCAGGAGAACGATTCCCTCGTCCTCGATTCCGCCACGCTTCGGAATCTGGAACTCGTTGAGCCGTTGGCCGGAGGGCCACGCCACGCAACACTGCTGGCCGTGATGGACGAGTGCGTAACTTCGCTCGGAGCGCGAAAGCTGAAGAATTGGCTCCTGCGGCCTTCCACCGACCCGGTGGAAATCACGGCGCGCCTGGATGCAGTTGAAGAATTATTCAGCGATGTAATCGCGCGGGAAGAGGTTCGCCGCGTGCTGAACGGCATCCAGGACCTCGAGCGCATTCTCGGCCGGGTTTCGCTGGAATCCGCAAACGCGCGCGACCTGCTGGCGCTGAAATCGTCGCTCGAACAATTACCGCTGATCCGGACGTACGTCGCGGGCTTCGGGGCAAGAAGGTTCCGGGAACTGCATGAACGCCTGGATGAATTGCAAGACGTGCATGACCTGCTCGAGCGCTCAATTCATCCTGATCCGCCGGCTCTGCTTTCGGAAGGCAATCTGATCAGGCCGGGCTACCATGCCGAACTCGATTCTTTGCGCGAAATCAGCCGGAACAGCAAGCAACTGATCGCCGCCATCGAAACGCGTGAGCGCCAGCGCACGGGCATTAATTCCCTCAAAGTGCGGTTCAACAATGTTTTCGGTTATTACATCGAGGTCACCCGGCCCAACCTGCACCTGGTGCCTTCCGATTACGAGCGGAAACAGACGCTCGTGAACGCAGAGCGCTTTACTACGCCGGAACTCAAAGAGCTTGAGGAGAGAATCCTCACCGCCGAGGAAAGGAGCCAGGACCTCGAGCGCCAACTCTTCGTTGAAATTCGAAGATCGGTGGGCGCCGAAGCGCGCCGCATTCGCCGGACTTCCCAGGCGCTTGCTGAACTCGACGTGCTGGCCTGTTTCGCACATCTTGCTGCGGAAAGGAACTATTGCCGTCCGGAATTTTCCGATAACGGCGAGATGGTCATCTTCCAGGGCCGACATCCCGTCATCGAGCACATCATGATGCGCGAAGAATCCGGCCACTTCATTCCCAACGATCTGTATTTGAATCCGACCTCGGACATTCTGCTGATCGTCACCGGCCCCAACATGGGCGGGAAGTCCACGTATCTGCGGCAGACGGCGCTTATCGCGCTGATGGCCCAGATGGGCAGCTTTGTTCCTGCTGAGCGCGCCAAACTCCCGATTTTCGACCGGATTTTCACGCGCATAGGGGCCTCAGACAATCTGGCGCGCGGACGCTCCACCTTTATGGTCGAGATGACTGAAACGGCGACCATCCTCAACACTGCGACACCGCGCAGCCTGGTGCTGCTCGACGAAATCGGGCGCGGCACGGCGACA
This sequence comes from Terriglobia bacterium, assembly GCA_035652895.1. Classification (GTDB taxonomy): domain Bacteria; phylum Acidobacteriota; class Terriglobia; order UBA7540; family UBA7540; genus SCRD01. The sequence goes on along the minus strand of DASRCX010000022.1, from coordinate 11,503 downwards.
TTTGACGGCCTGGCTATTGCCTGGGCTGTGGTCGAGCATCTGCTGACGCACACACGGGCGCGGACGCTCTTCGCAACGCATTATCATGAACTGACGGAACTGGAAGACCTGCTGCCAGGTGTCCGCAACTATCACGTCTCCGTCAAGGAATCGGGCTCAAACATCGTCTTCCTGCGAAAGGTCGAGCCCGGCTGCGCCGACAAAAGCTACGGGATTGAAGTGGCGCGCCTGGCCGGACTTCCTGCTACAGTGATCGCACGCGCCAGGGAAGTGCTGAAGCGCCACGAGCAGAGCGAACACAACGTCAGCGGCAGACTGGCCGACAAACGGCATGAACCCAAAGATATGCAGTTGACGATATTTACTCCATTGAACTCTGAGGTGGTCCGCGCGATCGAAGAGGCCGATCTCGACAACCTGAAGCCGATCGAGGCCCTGAATCTGCTTGCCGAACTCAAAAAGCAAATCCAGTCGTGAAGTTTTGCGCCCTTCCCACGCGCGCCTGATGGTCGGCCTGATGGCCGGAACGTCCCTCGATGGCGTTGACGCCGCACTCGTGCGTTTGAGCGGCCTGCCCACTGCGCCGCGTGTTCAACTGGTGAGGTTTATTTCGGTACCCTATTCACCGGGCGTGCGGCAACGGGTCCTGCGAGCCGCAGCAGGAGAGCAGGTCTCGGCAGGAGAAATCAGCCAGCTCAATTTTCTGCTGGGTGAACTATTTGCCGATGCTGCGCTTCGGGTTTGCCGGAAAGCCAGAGTTGCACCCGGGCAGCTTGCGGGAATCGGCTCACATGGGCAAACAATTTTCCACCAGGGATTTGCAATCTCCGAATCGGGCCGGAAAATCAGGTCAACTTTGCAGATCGCTGAGCCGGCTGTGATTGCCGAAAGGACCGGGGCAACTGTAGTCGCTGACTTTCGCACCGCAGACATGGCCGCCGGCGGGCAAGGAGCGCCGCTTGTCCCGCTGGTGGACTATCTTCTGTTGCGGGACCCAAAACAGGGCACTGTGGCGTTGAACATCGGCGGAATTGCCAACGCCACGGTGATTCCAGCGGGCGCCGCGCCGGGAGATGTTTTCGGCTTCGATACCGGGCCCGGCAATATGATCATGGACGGAATCGTGCGCACGGTGACACGCGGACGACGTCATTACGATTCCGAAGGCCGCACAGCCGCCCGCGGCAGGGTCCTCGAGGATCTTCTGTTTCAAGCTCTTCGCTTTCCGTTTTTCCCGAAGACCCCGCCCAAGAGCGCTGGGCGGGAGCAGTTTGGAGACGAGTTCCTGAAGCGTTTCTTCCTCAGCAGGCTTCCACACGCAGACGCAGAAGATTTGCTTCGGACAGCCAATGAACTGACTGCAAGGACGATAGCCGACGCCTTACGGCGGTTCGTCTGCCCGCGCACGAGCATCTCACGGCTGATCGTTTCGGGCGGAGGTGCACGCAATCGTTTACTCGTGAGCAGGCTTGGCGAACTGCTTCCCGAAATCAAAGTTTTCACTTCAGACGCTTTCGGGCTGCCGGTGGACGCCAAGGAAGCCATCGCCTTTGCCATCCTTGCCGACCGGACGCTTCACGGGTTGACTGGAAATCTCCCTGCAGTCACCGGGGCGCGCAGAGCGGTAGTGCTCGGCGGCATCTGGTGTCCGCACAGCGCGCCTAAACGTGAAAACCCAGGTGCCAGAGGTTAATCGTCAGCAATTCACGCAAGGAATAGAGTGCACGGGCGAAAGGTTCACCCTCAATGGGGCTGTCCGGTGCAGGCGAAGCGTAGGCCGTGATGCCGAACGAAGCAAATAGCAGCTTGATCCGGTAGAGATGGAAGCCGTCGCTGACCGCAACGCAGGTTGATTTCCCGTGCGCCTTCAGCAATTCGGCGACGGCCTTGACAGTTTCAAAAGTTGTTTCACTTTGCGTTTCGGCCAGGATTTTTCCCGCAGCCACCCCCTGCTGGATCAGGTAATCGCGCCCCACGCCGCCTTCGGTGAAGCGCGGATCACCGCCGCTGCCGCCGGTCGTTATGATCAACGGCGCGAATCCATGCTCTTCAAGGTAGAACGTGTGTTCCAGTCGTGCGAGATACACCGGCGATGGACGCCCGTTGTATTCCGCCGCACCGAAGACCACGATGGCGTCCGCTGGCCGCGCCTCGTCGCGCGCCGCCTGTCGCCGAATTTCCTTGTAAAGAGATACTTCCCAGAGGGATGCGGCGGCGAAGAGAACCAGAAGAATAAGGAGAATCCAATGGCGCAGGTACACGGAAGACTCAGGAAAGAAACTCTTTCAGTTCGGCTTCGCTGACGCCGCCAAAACGAAGAATGCGGGCCCGCTCTCCCTGGAGAAGGACCACGGTTGATGGATGATCGCCCTCCGTCGTGCCCCCATCGAGGATGAGAGGCAGCGAACCTCCGATTTGCTCATCGACCTGGGCGGCTGTTGAGCAGGCGGGATGCTCAGAGAGATTGGCGCTGGTGCCCGTGATCGGCCGGTTCACGGCAGCGATCAAGGCTTCCGCCAGCGGATAACGCGGCCAGCGGATACCAACGCGGCCGGTGTTTGCCGTGACTTTCAGGGGAATCTGCCGCGATGCCGGCACGACAATAGTCAGCGGACCGGGCCAGAACTTCTTAGCCAGCGTAAAAAAGAGCTTGGGCGGATCAGCAACCAGATCAGCCGCCTGATCGAGCGAAGAAACCAGCAGCGGAATAGGCCGGTCAGCGGACCGGCCCTTGATTCGGAAAATCTCAGTAATGGCCGCAAGATTAAAAGGATCGGCCCCAAGCCCGTAGAACGTGTCCGTTGGGAAAGCGATGACTTTGCCGGAAAGAATAAGCTCCGCGGAATACTCTAACGCAAATTGGAGATTCGTTTTCTCGACCTTAAGTATTTCTGCCATGCTGCGCTGACCGAAGCTGTTTCAAAACAGTGAATTTGACCGTAACATATGGCCGTGCAAGGGTCAAGCTACGGGGTGGTTCTAATTTGTCCGGACAGGCATCAAGACATTCGAGCTAAAAATGGCCTTGACTTCACTGCGGCATTCAGGTAAGAATTCTGATAACCAGAGGATAAGTGTATTTCCTTGATTCCACTATGAAATGGAGGTGTTGATCGTTTGGCCGAAGTTCGACTTCAGGAGGGAGAGTCTCTTGAAAGCGCCCTCCGCCGCTTTAAGCGTAAGGTGCAGCAAGAGGACATCATTAAGGAAGTTAAAAAGCACTCCTTTTATTTAAAACCAGGGGAGAAGAAGCGAGTGAAAGCAGCCTTGGCGCGGAAAAGAGCCCGCAAAAAGGCTAAGCATGACCACGACTAATCCTGATGGACTCGTGCCCGCTGTTCTGCCATCAGGCGAAGGACTGGTCAGGCAGGGAGCTAATCATGGAATACCGGGATCGGGTCCTCAAGTGCGTCGACTGCGGAGCGGAATTCGTTTTCACGGCTGGCGAACAACTCTTTTTTGCTGACAAGGGGTTTAAAAACGAACCAAAACGCTGTAAGCCCTGCAAGTCCAAAAGAACGCAGTTGCTGAACGGGCAGGGACACCGGCGTGTGGAAACCAGTACGGTCTGCTCGCAATGTGGCAAAGAAACTACGGTGCCCTTCAAGCCGACTCAAGGGCGCCCTGTTTATTGCAGGGAGTGCTTTGAGCAACGGCGAGCAGCGGGGTCTCCGGCTTGATCTGATTGCAGCATTCCGCGTAATTTCCTTCAGGATTGGGTTTGAGGCGAGCGTGGGGCGCGCTGAGGGGCGACGCTGAACACTGAGTTTGGGAGTGTCCCTGCATACGCAGGTGCCATCGCTTTGGCATGGGGTTGTGACTGTTTCGCAAATTCCCGCCCTGCGGCATCTTCTCAAAAGATTTCTCACCTTGGCGAAATTTCCTCGATTTCGCATAACATGAAATCATCATGAGCACGTTCCACATAATCAATTTCGGGTGCAGGGCCAGCCATGCTGACGGGGCCGCTATCAAAAGTCAGTTGATGGCGAAGGGATTAACGGAGGCCGGTCTCGATGAAAGCGAGCTTGCCGTTCTCAACACTTGCACGGTCACAGCCGCCGCCGATGCCGAAGTCCGCCAGGTGATTCGTCGCATCCACCGCTCCAATCCGCGCTGCAAAATCCTCGTGACCGGCTGCTATGCGCAGCGCGCACCGGATGAACTCACAGGTTTGCCTGGCGTTGCATGGGTCATCGGAAACTCCCACAAACATGCGCTTGTGAACATCCTCGCGGATAACAGTGGCAGCAGGTCTGAGTCTGACAACATGCAGCCATTGGATGGCCGGGAACCAGTCGAAGAATTGCCGCCGGATTCCGAAGCACCCGCGGTCGGGCCGCTGGTGCTTGTGGGTGAAGTTGGAGACACGTTCCACCACGCCCCTGTGTTTGCCGATGACCGCACCCGGCCGACCCTGAAAGTTCAGGATGGCTGCGATGCTCGCTGCTCGTTTTGCGTGATCCCCTACGTTCGCGGCGCGAGCCGCAGCATGCATCCCGATCAGGTAATAAACCAGGTGCGCGAACTTGAACGCAGCGGCTATCAGGAAATTGTGCTCTCAGGAATCAATCTTGGCGGTTACGGCCGCGACCTTGGCCGCTGTATCAATTTCCTCGGCCTCGTTGAGAGAATCCTTTCCGAAACCAGCATTCCGCGGCTGCGGATCAGCTCAATCGAGCCGATGGACGTCAGCCGCGAACTGATCGATCGGGTGGCGACGGAACCGCGAATGGCACAGCACTTCCACGTGCCGCTTCAGAGCGGCAGTGACAGAGTACTGCGACTGATGAATCGCCGCTACTGGACGACGCAGTATGCCGATCGGATCCTGGCGATTCGCGAGCGCATGCCCGACTGTGGCATCGGGGCGGATGTGATGACAGGCTTTCCAGGCGAGACCGACGCGGACCATCGCGAAAGCCTGCGGTTCATCGAATCCCTGCCCTTTACCTACCTGCACATCTTTCCCTACTCCGCCCGCCCGGGAACTCCTGCCGCGGCGCGCGCGGAGCAGGTGGACGGGCGGCGCATCCACGAGCGCGTGCGAGAGATGAAATCGCTGATCGCCGCCAAGCGCAGCCGATTCCTGCATTCACAGATTGGGAAAAAACTGAGTGCCGTGGTCCTGCACAAAACCGAGCATGGCTTCCCAGTCGCCCTGACTTCCAACTACCTGCAAGTATCGCTTCCGGGGGCGAGCGTTCCGCCAAACACGCTGATCAATGTGGAAATCGGGCGCGTTGACGGCGGAAAACCGGTCGGCCGCGCGGCCTTACAGTGATTGTTCAGCAAGCGTGATTCAGGGCCCTCCGCTGTCCGGGTTTTTTCGGCCACACAACATGCTTATGTTGAAGTCCGCCTTCAAAAGTCACCTTCTTTCACATACGGATGGCTCCACAGGGTCACCTGCAAGAGACACGATTTGACCCATGCTGCGTACATCTTTTCCACTTCCTCGGCGGAGTGTCCTTTCTTCGCCAAAAACGGCTTGAGCGTAAACGTAATAGGGAAGACCAGCGAAATCAGGTCGCGGAACGGCACAGCGTCGGACGCATCGACTCCATCGGTGCGGTTTTTCTTTGTGCGGTGATGTCGCAGGCCGATCTCGTGCTGATAGTCAAGCCACCTCTGGTCGTATTCGGCGCGGGCTGTGTCAAGGACCCACTGGCCGAAGCGTTTGCGCACCGCCTCGAGATATCCTCCATCCGGCTTGCCGCTCCCTTTCGAGACGAAAGCAGAAAGCAGATGAGGATTCGAGCCGACGAACCCATACCATACATCCAGGATTGACTCCACCTGGTCTTTCAGCACGTCATGCGAGATGCGCAGGTACTTGACGTCTTCATCGCCAAACAAAACGCTTTTCTTCATCAGCTCGAAGTCGGCCTGCGTCACAGGGGAACGCTGAACAGAATCCATTCCGTAGGTATATCCGGCAATCGTGGTGGTTTCTTTCATAGCAAAGCTCCTTGTCACACCTAGTTCTTGTGAGTGAGTACCCTCACAAGCCATGATATGAAGTGCCCGGAAGCATGTAAAAACCGCACTTTCCGGTAAGGAGGTTACAAAATGGTTCCGAACGATGCGCCCGGCAGTTCACGCGGGCCGGACGGCGGCGGCACTGTCCACGTTGCGGCATTAGTCGAGAACATCATCGGTTGCAAGTGGTCGATCCGCCTGCTGCAACTCTGCGCCGAAGGCAAGCGCCGCCCCAGCCTGATCCTTCGCTCGTGCCCGGGTCTTTCCGCGAAAGTGATGAATGAGCGACTTCGCAAGATGGTCCGTTTCGGCATTCTCCAGCGCACCGTGTTTGGCGAAAAGCCTCCAGTTGAAGTGGAATACCGCCTGACGCCCCTGGGAAATCGCTTTATGAGAATCATTGACGAGGTGCGCAGACTTCAGCAGGACGTCGATCAGCGGGCGGTGCCGACAGGCGATGGCATTGAGGAAAACCGGAGGCAACAATCATCTGCAAAACCGCACCGCAAGGCGCCATCGCGCCTCCGATGAGCGGAGGGTTGCCGACGCTCCGATTTTTGTGGCATACTCGGAGCATGGCAAGAGGTTGGGAAAGTAAGTCAGTAGAAGAACAAATGGATATTGCGGAATCAAAAGACATAGAATCAGACCTTCCTAAGATAACCCCCGAACAACAGCAGCGTCAGCGCGAGCGAGAAAGCTTGGAGCTTTCCCGGACACGCGTCCAACAGGAACTTGCGGCGGCGACGCATCCGAATTACCGGCGTTCGCTGGAAGCTGCACTTGGTTATCTTGAGAAAAAGATTGCAGCGTTAGAATAAGATCGTTGCTGTAATCACACGTGTAAGGTCCGGTTGCCCGCTCTGCCCCTGCGCGAAGCGACGCCGAGGTCTCGGCGGAGCATGTACGCGGTGAAGTGTCAGAAGCGACCCCGCAGGCTCCAGACAGAGCCCTTCTTGCTTTTCGCGTATTTCAAGAATTATCCCGCGCCTCTTTATTTTTCGTGTATCCTCTGAGCATATGGACATCAACAAGCCTCTTTCCGAATCCGAATTGGAGGATTTGGAGGGGTTTCTCGGGTCCGAACACTGTTCCGATGACGCGATGAATATATCCGCCCTTCACGGGTATCTGACGGCCCTTGCCGTGGGGCCTGCGCTTGTTCCTCCCAGCGAATGGCTGCCGCTGGTATGGGGCAAAGAGGAGCCCACCTTCGATTCCGAAGAGGAAGCGCAGCAAATCCTGACACTTCTGATGCGCATGTATAACTCGGTCACGCAGGAGCTTGAGCAAGGGCTGCGAAAATTCACTCCTATTCTCTACGAAGATGAGATTTCGTCCGGCGACGAGCCATATTTGACCGCCGAGGACTGGTGCAATGGGTTCAGCCTCGGTGTGGGCTTGCGATCGAACTCCTGGAATCGTCTGTTCGACGACAACGAGTCTATGGCCCTTCTGGTTCCCATTATTGCCTTCTCAAGCGCCGACGCTATGGCGGGCGTAGTTGAAGAAGCCCAAGGCGCAGCGGACCGCGACCTTCTTATCAGCATGCTCCCGATTTCTGCGGTTGCGCTCTATGAGTACTGGCGGGAAGACCGGCGTAAACAGGCGAAAAGTTTGACGAGTGCATCAGAGGACATCCGTACGCCTCCACGCGTCGGTCGCAATGACCCCTGCATCTGCGGCAGCGGCAAGAAATACAAGAAATGTTGCGGCAAGGCGACAGGGGAACACGCAAACTGAGTTTAAGGTGAAGCCAATGCGCCGCCAAAGAGACGTGTTTCGACCGGCCACGCCTGAGGGGGAATATCTACGGACAGCGCGTTTGATAGCCGATTCCGAACGACCAAGATGGATTGTTTTTATTTCGAAAATGCTGACTTCAAGAACGTTTCTGTGCTGGCGGTTGATCTAACCGGCGGCGTCGGCGGCCGTGAGATTGGTGCGCAGACGGAGGGCGGGACTTTCCACACCGGGCAGCTTCAGCCCGGGGTCGCCTTCCACAGCGTTGAGCAGGGCGTGCGACACGCGCTCGTCGATTTCGGATTCGTGGCGCAGATCCACGGGATATCGAATCACCGCTTCAATTGAGGAAGGCAAGATGTGCAGCTGGATCTTTGGCCGCAAGGCCTCGGCGGGAACGGAAAGGACAGTCCTCTGCATTTCCTTGTATTGACGTTCAAGTTCTGTGCGATAATCCGCCAGAACATCGCTGACTGCTCCAAGCAGCTTTTGTTTGATTACGCCGAAATCCGCCGACCGCGGCACGGTCAGCGTGATTTCATGCCAGAGAAAACTTGTGCCGGGAATCTGTTTGAAGAGCCCTGCCGACGGTTGAAAGACAATCGAATTTGAGAACGCGACAACTCGCCCTGTCGGTGTGTCAAACCCTCCGCCTCCCAATTCCATGAGGTGCAGCCGAACCAGCCCAATATCGATCACCTCTCCGGTGACGCCGCCGATTTGCACGCGGTCGCCGACGCGAATGCCGAATTTCCCGATCAGGAAAAAGTATCCTACAACCGACATGATTACGCCCTGAAGGGCGACAGCGACACCTGCTGTGAGCAGGCCCGCAAAAGTGAGGACCGATGTAAGCCTGCCGGCGAAGGTAAACACAATAATCAGTGCGATGATCAGCCAGAAAATGAACCTGCGTAGCAGCAGGAACTGATGCCTTTGCCGTGGGTCCCGAACGTAACGGTAAACCGCCCGCCGCCATACCTCTGACGCCACGAACAGGAGCGCAAGAACCAGCCCGAGGAACCCCAGCCGCACTCCCAGGCTTTTCCAATTGGCAGAGTTGCGGGTTTCCATGCCGGTGCGCCAACTCGTGAGGCTTCTCTTGTATATGCTGAGCAGGACAGCCATCTTGCCCAGCGGAATGGCAGCCGACGTGACCTGGGTGAACTGGCTGGCGAGATCATCGAGCTGTTTTTTGACTTCATCCAGTTGGGCCGGCCCGGCCGTGTCAGCCTGCGCGGCAAGCGCATCGCCTTGTTTGGACATCTCTCTGATCTGCGCAACCATAGGTGCACGCAAATCCTTCACTGCCCGTGAAAGAGCATCCGTCTGCTGGATAAGCGCATTGACCGTATTGATCCTCTGCGTCTGGGTGAAGATGTCGTCCACCAGGTCCCACATGCCGAAAGCGTCGGAAGCCTCCGGTACCACAGCCGTACCCAGGGGCTGAGCAGAACTTTGCGGCGCGGCCCCGGGGCGCCCCGAGGTTGCAAAGTTCGAGGTCGCCTCGGGAATTGAGGCGGCCAAGGTCTCAATTTGTGCTTTAAGACCCGTAGTGCTCAGGCTGCCAGCACCGCCCACGAATTCCACCATGTTGCGAACAGCGTCACGCCGCGCCGCAAAGAGTTTCAGTTCGCCCTGCAGTTCCGACACCTGAGATTCCAGCTCGCGGCGCTTTTTGCCTGTCGCCGTGGCCAGCTTCTTCTGGTCCGAATCGTACTCAGCCTGCGTGTCCTTAAGCAGTTTGTCGAGCCTGGCCTGCATGGCGCGAAGCGCCTGGTACCGCACCGCCTCCTGGCCGGTACTCTGCGGTTGATAAGACGGCCCCGATTTTGCAACGATCTCTGCCTGCGCGCGTGCAAAATCGAAAGCCAGCCGGACAACCTGCAAGGCGATCTGGCGGTTATCGTAAACGACAATTTGGTCGTTGGGTTCGCGTGCAATCCGCTGCTCGGCGGGTAACTGCCGATACCAATTGATGGTTTGATTCAGGAATTGAATGATGAGCGGCGCGGAAAGGGCTGACGATGCCGGCTCCGCAGGGGCCTCTGCGAACGCGAGCGTGGCGCTCACCGTGCCAAAGGCTATCAGGGCAATCACGAGCCACGTGGACCCTTTTCTCTTCACGAAGCCCTCAATCATAAGCAACCTGCCCCGCTGTAGAAATTCTGAGGAGCTTGTCCCCGGCGGCAAAATCATATCGAGGCAGGCCGTCGATAACCGGGTGCCACGGGGCACGGCCTCGTCCATCAATGGACTGCGAGAGGATGCATCGCGAGAGCGGCGGGGACACTATTCGCATCAAGACCAACGAAGTCTCGGCGCCTCCTTATTCGAATCCCCCTCGCCGGCACGACAACGCAATTATACGCCAACGCCTGAACTTCCAGCCAAGATCAGAAACAAAAAGGCCGCGATTGCTCGCGGCCTTTATGCGATTCTGGATTTGAAACTCGAATGCCCTTCAACAACTGAGTTGAGCAGCCACGTCACCGAACGATGTTCCCGACGCCCCATTCCGCAAAGCGGAATCGTCGGGACGGTTCTCTCTTAGAAAGGAGGTGATCCAGCCACAGGTTCTCCTACAGCTACCTTGTTACGACTTCACCCCAATCATGAGTCATACCTTGGGCGCTACCCTCCTTGCGGTTGGGATCGCGACTTCTAGTACAACCCACTTTCGTGATGTGACGGGCGGTGTGTACAAGGCCCGGGAACGTATTCACCGCGTCGTTCTGATACGCGATTACTAGCGATTCCAGCTTCATGCAGTCGAGTTGCAGACTGCAATCCGAACTGAGGCCGGCTTTGTGCGATTAGCTCCCCCTCACGGGTTCGCGACGCTTTGTACCGACCATTGTAGCACGTGTGTGGCCCTGGACATAAAGGCCATGATGACTTGACGTCATCCCCACCTTCCTCCGGTTTATCACCGGCAGTTCCCTTAGGGTGCTTTCCTTGCGGACGAGCAACTAAGGGTGAGGGTTGCGCTCGTTGCGGGACTTAACCCAACATCTCACGACACGAGCTGACGACAGCCATGCAGCACCTCTGCCGCAGTCCCTTGCGGGAAGGGTTCATCTCTGAACCTGTCCACGACAGTTCAAGCCCAGGTAAGGTTCTTCGCGTTGCGTCGAATTGAACCACATGCTCCACCGCTTGTGCGGGCCCCCGTCAATTCCTTTGAGTTTCAGCCTTGCGACCGTACTCCCCAGGCGGAGCACTTAACGCGTTAGCTCCGGCACGACCCTGTGAAGGGTCACACCAAGTGCTCATCGTTTAGGGCTAGGACTACCAGGGTATCTAATCCTGTTTGCTCCCCTAGCTTTCGCGCCTCAGCGTCAGTTGTGGGCCAGGAAGCCGCCTTCGCCACCGGTGTTCTTCCCGATATCTACGCATTTCACCGCTACACCGGGAATTCCACTTCCCTCTCCCACACTCGAGCACGGCAGTTTCGAACGACCCCCCCGAGTTAAGCCCGGGGATTTCACGTCCGACTTACCGCACCGCCTACACGCCCTTTACGCCCAGTAATTCCGAACAACGCTCGCCCCCTACGTATTACCGCGGCTGCTGGCACGTAGTTGGCCGGGGCTTCTTCCACCGGTACCATCAAATCCCGCTCTTCACGGGACCGTTTTTCCCGGTCGAAAGAGGTTTACGACCCGAAGGCCTTCATCCCTCACGCGGCGTTGCTGCATCACCCTTTCGGGCATTGTGCAAAATTCCCCACTGCTGCCTCCCGTAGGAGTCTGGCCCGTGTTTCAGTGCCAGTGTG
>DASRCX010000021.1:0-17560 GCA_035652895.1 Terriglobia bacterium | reverse complement strand
CTGATAACTTCCAGTGTAGCCGGCACAGGTTTTGGGGCCGGGTGAGGAGTAGATGCCGAATTTCAATCCCAGGCTATGGATGTAATCGCCCAGGGCCTTCATGTCCGGGAAGCGGCTGTTCGGGTGGATGAATCCTTTGGCATCGCGCTGGCCCTGCCAGCAGTCGTCGATGTTCACGTATTCATAGCCGGCGGCCTTCATGCCGTTTGTGGCCATGGCACGGGCCTGTTCGCGGACAATAGCGTCCGTTACCTTGCAGCCAAAATGGTTCCAACTGTTCCAGCCCATGGGTGGAGTCGCAGCAAGTTCCTGCGCCCGGGCAGAGGGAATTTCACAAGCTGTCAGCAGGATTAGGATTGCAATTGGCATTAATCCACGACGCCGAACCGGTCGATCTGCCATTAGCACGCTCCTACCATTCAAAATATCAAGCATATAAAGAGGGAAAGTCTACTACTCAGCAGATTAAAAGTCTATAAGCGGAAGTGGCATTCGACGATCGCTCGTGCGTGCGCCGTAACTTAATGATACGAAATGACACGGTGATCATCTAAGGGAGAGGGAAGATCGTGAGTTTGCAAGTGACTTGATTTCGTCACCGATGCCACCATACGATCACCCGCAATTCGCCATCAAGCCCGTTGGTGCGCGTAACTTGCGGATGGCACGGGACATAGAATTTATCGTCGAAAGGAACCGTGTTTGCACCACTCCAACGCGTACGAGCATTTGGTTCCGCCATGAGGGGCAGAATACTTTAGGATTGGACACGGCTGGCCGCTCCTGGGAGCGGAGCGACATGCTGCAAGTTTTCCCGAAACCGGATTTGCAGGACGTTTGAAGAGCTTCGGGGGCTTTCCATGGCCAGGCAGAAACCGTCAACAGCCCGCATCCAAGCCCGGGTTCGGAGAAAGAGCGCTGAGCGGAAAAGGGGCATGGCGGCTGAAACCAATAAGGAGGGCAAGATGCGTATAGGAGAACCTAACAGCGCACACCGTCAGAGTTCGCCCGCGCCGGGTTTTATTTCGGCGCTTTCACCGGAGGCGGCAAAGGAATTTGAACGCATCAAGGTGATGACAACGTATCCTGCCGACGCCGTGCTGTTTGTCGAAGGCGAAACTCCGCGGGGTGTGTTCGTGCTGTCAACGGGGCGGGCGAAACTTTCAATCGGGTCGGCAAGCGGCAAGGTGATGATCCTGAGGATCGCCAAGGCGGGCGAGATCCTGGGACTCCATGCGGTTGTTTCCGGCACTCCGTTCCAGGCTACGGCGCAGACGATCGAGCCCTGCCAGGTGAACTTTGTGAGAAGCGATGAGTTCCTGCGCCTGCTGCGCGATCATCCCCGGGCGTCGCTTGAGGCGGCCAGGCAATTGAGTTCCAGCTATCAGGAAGCCTGCGAGCAGCTTCGCGCCATTGGCCTTTGCGACTCCGCAAGGAAGAGGGTGGCGCGGTTTGTACTCGAGTGGGCCGAAAATGGCGAAAAGCGGAAGGATGGCATCCGCGCAACTTTGACTCTGACGCACGAAGAGATCGGCCAGTTGATCGGGACCTCGCGCGAAACTATCACCCGCGCCCTGGGAGAGTTCCGCGCGCGCGGCTGGATTTTGATCAAAGGCTCAACGCTCTTGATCCAGAATGTGGATGCCTTGCAGAGCCTCGTCGGCTTTGATGCCGCGTCTTCATGGGCCTCTGAGGAGGCGCAAGGGGGCGTCAGGTCCTGCATGAATCCGCACAGTGTTGCCGTCCATGCGGAAGGTCTTCGATAGCCGATACTGGCGGCCGCACGACCAGAAGGTTCCTGTTGCCGGGTGGAAAATTTCACCCGGCATTTTTTTGAAGCGGCGCACCCGATTGCCAACCGCGCGAAAGCCATGCTGTTCCTTCCAAGAAACACTTGTTCTCGATTATACTGGGTGTAGAAGGACCCGATTGCCACAGAGCCGGTGGGAGGGTTCAGCAGCACAATTTTTGAAGTCTGCAATCCCGGCGTGCGCCGGCTTTGAAAGCTATTTGAAAAGGCGGAAATCGAAGTGGACCAGAAAGAACTGGAGCGATATAAGCAACTTTTGCTGGCCAAACGGGAGGAGTTGCTGGCAGCGACCAGGGGAAGGGAAACTCTTGCCCCTTCTGCAGGACATCTGCACGGTGATCCCGCTGACCAGGCCAGTGCCGCAAGCGAGGCCGCAGTGCAGGTCCGCCTGCAAGAGACTGATAGCAGGCTCCTGCGCGCCATCGAGGACGCCCTTGGGCGGATCGCGCGAGGGACCTACGGCATTTGCGAGGTGTGCCAGGAACCGATCTCCGAAGCGCGCCTGACTGCGGTCCCGTGGACGCGTCTCTGCATCAACTGCAAAGAGCAGCAGGGCTGACGGGAAGTCATCGGACTGGCGCTTCATGTTTCAGGTTTGCTCAAAAAGGAATTTACGCGCGCAAATCCGCCTGACTTTCTTTCCGGGTGGCCCCGGAGGCCAGTTTCTTTTGTCTTGCCTCGATGATGAGTGGCAGGTTCTCCGCAATCTCAGCCCAGGGAAAAACATCTTCACAATCTGACTTGTATCCTGGCAAAATGCCCCGCCGCGCCAAACTGGGCGGTGGATGCCCGCCTGTCGTACGCCTGGGGCTTGCGACGCGCGGGAATACGCATCTTTCCGCCGACGACGTGGCACTCGCCGTCGAGCGCGGGTTAAATTACCTGAACTGGTGCGGCTACGACGACGGGATTGCCCAGGCGCTGCGACTGGGTCGGATCGACCGCAGCCGCGTCGTTATTGCCATGCAGCTTGACAGCCGTGACGCCACCTCCGCCTGGCGTAAACTTGAGGATTCCTCCCGCACGCTCGGCACCGGCCGCATCGATGTGGTGACCTTCTATTACGTCGAGCACAAATCCGAATGGCGGCAAATCACCGGCCCGGGCGGCGCACTGGAAGCGATTCGCGAAGCAAAGCAACAGGGCCGCGTGAGACTGATCGGCCTGACGACGCATCAGCGCGAATTGGCCGCCGAGTGCGCGCCTGAAAAGAAAATCGATCTGCTGATGGTGCGCTACAACGCCGCGCACCGCGGAGCGGAACAGGACGTCTTTCCGGTTACAACACGGCTGGGAATGCCGGTGATCGCCTACACGGCGCAGCGCTGGGGAGCCCTGGCGCGCCGGACGGAAAGCGATCCGGACGGCTTTGTGCCGCCCCCGCCGCGCGAGTGGTACCGCTTCGCGCTGGCTCACCCGGCGGTGACCGTCGTCCTCATGGCCCCCAAAGACCGCCGAGAACTCGAAGAAGACCTGACCCTGCTCGACGACTGGCGCCCGCCCACTCGAGCGGAATTTGAAGCGATGGCTTCGCACGGCCTGCGCGTGCGCCGGCACGCGGGACGTTTTCCTTAGCAAGGCGCGGAAAGGAAAATCTCAAAAGCCCGTGCCGGGGCCGGTTAAATTTCGCAGCGCCAGCTGCGACTTCTTCTTTCGTTCTTCCTGCTCGCCCTTATTGGTGATAATCTTCCCTTTCTCAAATCCGATTCTCTCGGGAAGGGGCCCGATGCGAAAACTGACGTTGCTTCAGATTGCGATGGCGGCCATAATTTCAGCGGTCATGCCGATGCGCGCGCAGAATTACACAAGCCACGAGGACCGCAGCCAGGCGCGGTCAATGGTGATCACGCAGTTGGGTATTGTGGCCACGAGTCAGACGCTGGCATCGCAGGCGGGCGCGCAAATCCTGGCGCGCGGCGGCTCCGCGGCGGACGCGGCGATTGCGGCGGACGCGGCCATGGGTGTGGTCGAGCCGATGAACAGCGGCATCGGCGGCGACCTTTTCGCCATCCACTGGGAGGCAAAAACCGGCAAACTGGCCGGCCTCAACGCCAGCGGCTGGGCCCCGGAGAAACTGACGGTCGATTTCCTCAGGCAAAAAGGTTACACGCAGATGCCGCAGGAGGGCGTCTTCAGCATCACCGTGCCGGGATGCGTGGAAGGCTGGGCCAAGCTGCATCAGCGTTTTGGCCGCCTGCCCTGGGCGGAATTGTTCGCGCCCGCCATCTATTTTGCGCAGCACGGGTTCCCCGTCACGGAATTTATCGACGCGTACTGGAGGAGCGGCCAGTCGCTGCTTGAAAAAGATGCAAACGCGCGGCGGATTTATCTGCCCAACGGTCGGCCGCCGAAGGTCGGCGAAGTTTTCCGGAACCCCGAATACGCTCGCGCTCTCGAACTGATCGCCAAAGAAGGCGAAAGCGCTTTTTACCGCGGCGCAATTGCCCAGGACATTGTGAAAACGGTGGACCGCGAGGGCGGCGTGATGTCGCTTTCCGACTTCAGCACTTATCAGGCCGAATGGGTCGATCCGATTTCCACCACCTATCGCGGGTGGAAGGTTTACGAATTGCCGCCCAACGGGCAGGGCATGGCGGCGCTCGAAATGCTGAACATCTTTGAAAAGTTTCCTCTGCCGGAGTGGGGATTCTTCAGCGTGGACGCGCTGCACGTGAAGATGGAAGCGCAGCGGCTGGCCTTTGCCGATCTGCGGCGCTACCTGGCCGATCCGAGATTCGCCAGGGTCCCCGTTGAGGGGCTGATTTCCAGGGATTATGCCGCCAGGCGTGCGGCTACGATCGATATGAATAAAGCCCATTGTGACGTGGAGCCGGGCAATCCTCCCCATGCCGGAAATGATACGATTTATTTATCTGTGGTTGATAAAGATGGCAATATCGTTTCGCTAATTCAAAGCCTTTCCGCCGGCTTTGGCTCCGGGGTCGTTTCGGACGAGTTCGGCATTTTGCTGCAGAACCGCGGCGGAATGTTTCTCCTTGACCCCAGTCACCCCGATGTGCTGGCCCCGCACAAACGGCCTTACCACACGATCATTCCAGCCTTCATGGAAAAGGGGGACGTCCACATCGGCTTCGGAATCATGGGCGGATACAATCAGCCGCAGGCGCAGGCGCAATTTGTTTCAAACATTGTGGACTACGGCATGAACATCCAGGCGGCGCTCGAAGCACCGCGGTTTACCAAACTCGATTGGGGCGGCTGCGACTTTATGATTGAGGATCGTTTTCCGCCCTTCGTCCTGCAAGGCCTCCAGCAGAAGGGCCACATCCTGATCCTGCGCGGCGCCTACGCATCGCCCATGGGCGGCGGCCAGGCTGTGCTTCATAATTCTTCAACGGGCATCAATTACGGGGCTTCGTCGCCACGCAAGGATGGGGCCGCTATCCCCGAACCCGCGCCCTATTTCGAATCGACGCCGGGAGAAAAATAGAGACTGGCTTCACGGCGGGAGCGACAGCCTGCGGCCTGTTGGAATCCGACGCCGGCCGGAGTCACACGAGTTTCACCGGCGGCTTCAATTCGCCGACGATCAGCCCGTAAGCGAATATCCCGGCAAGAAGGATAACCGATGCAAGAACGAAGCCGGGCGCATAAGATCCGGTGCTGCTGATGAGGAGGCCGGTGACGAGCGGCGAAAGGATTCCTCCAAAGTTTCCAATGAAATTTCCCATGCCCATCCACCGGCCGATTTCATCGGGCGGCGCGCAGGATTGAAAGACAACAAGCTGATTGGCGCCGGCCAGCCCGGCCAGCGAAGCTCCGCCCAGCAGCAGCACGCAGGCTGTCAGGTTGCCGACAAAAGCCGCGGGAATCATCAGGAGCCCCGTCGAGAACCCGATCGCAATCACAGTTTTTCTGGCTCGGGTCTGACTCCAACCCAGGCGGACCAGCCGGTCGGCCAGCCAGCCTCCTGCGGGTTCTGCAATCGTCCACACGAGGTACGGGAGCGAGGAAAGCATCCCGGCTTTCAGGATGGTCATATGGCGCACTTCCACGAGGTAATCGGGCAACCAGGTCACGAGGAGATAGCCGTAATACCCGAAAGTAAAGAAGCCGAGGCAAGCGCCGACAAGATTTCGATTGAACGTCAGGGGTTTCGACGGTGCAGCCTGTGGATTCTTATGCGTCCTTTGGCTGAATCCGCGCGGGAAGACCGCGAGCCAGGGAATAATCCACACAAGCGCGGCGAATCCTACGATGAAAAACATGTTCCGCCAGCCGTAGTGCGAAACCAGCCAGGCCACGAGCGGCGCGCCGATGGCCAACCCCGCCCGGGTGCCGCAATCAAAAAGGCCCGAGGGAAATCCGCGCTTTTCCGGCGGGAACGTCATGCTGACGAACCGAACACTTCCGGGAAGATAGATGGATTCTCCAACGCCGAGAAGAATGCGAAGAAAAATCAGCATGGCGAGGCTCCCGGCAAGGCCCGTCAGGCCGCAAGCCATTGACCAGAGCGCAAACAGGCCGGCATAAAGCCAGCGCAGATCGAAACGATCGGCGATCCAGCCCATGGGGAGTTGCATCAGAGCGTAGGACCAGAAGAAAGCTGAAAGAAGCAGACCCTTCGCCGCCGGGGCGAGCAGGAGTTCGCCTGAAATCTGCGGCAACGCAACCGAGAGCGTGGCGCGATCGAGATAATTGATGGTCGAGGCAACGAAAAGCAGAATGACAAGAAACCATCGCCGCCTGTTGGAAATCAATGCGGCCTGCCGTTTGCCGGCGTCTGAAAGCCGTGGACTTTGCTTCTCAATCTCTTTGGGCATACGGTTGACAATGGCCCCGTGAAAAATACCACAGGTTTCGGCGGAGCATTGCGATAATTTCGCCTGCGTTTTCCGGCGGCAAACGAGATGAGCTATACTCTTTAATTTCGTTTATGGGGACGCGGGGCAAACATGGTTCCAGGCTGGCGGTGAGCGTGTGCGCTGCGCTCGTCGTTTTCCTGGCTGTTGCACCGCGTGGCGCTTTTGCGCAGACCGATGAGATCCAGGTGTATGACGCCTCCATCGCCGCGCCGGGCAAAGTGAATGTGATGATTCACAGCAACTTCACGCCCATTGGCCGGAAGAGCCCTGATTTCCCGGGCGGCATCATTCCCGACGACTCCGTCAACGGAGCGGTAGAGTGGGCCTTCGGCGTAAAACCATGGTTTGAGCAGGGGCTTTACCTGCCTGTTTATACGGCCTACTCAAAAGAGCACGGCGGCTCGATTGACGGATTCAAGATCCGCGAATTGTTTGTACGGCCGCATGCCGAGGAGCACAGGTTCTTTTACGGCGTCAATTTTGAATTCAGCGTCAACAAATCATACTGGGAGTCTCGCCACATTACATCAGAAGTACGACCTATTGTCGGCGCGCACCTGAATAAAGTGGACCTGATTTACAATCCCATCCTCGACACGGATTACACGGGGGGCTTTGGAGGCCTGGAGTTTGTTCCTGCGGGAAGGATCGCCTACAACTTCAGCAAGGATTGGGCCGTCGCCGCGGAAGAATATGCGGACTTCGGGCCGCTGCGGCATTTTTATGCCGCAAACGATCAATTCCACGAAATCTGGGCCGTGATGGACCACCACACGCGGTTCGTGGACATTGAAACTGGTGTGGGCGTCGGCGTAACGGCGGGCGCGGACAAGTTAACCTTCAAACTGATGGTGTCGCGCGACTTGAATTGACTCGGGCCGCGCAAGAGGATTTTGTCCAAAGGCCGTTGAATATAGTTTATTACCCGCAGTCGTGCACTGTGATGCAAGCGCGGTGATGGACCCCTTCCTGAGACGCAGGTCCTATAAGAACTCCTGCGGGAACCTCCTTATTGGTCAACAGCGGTCGTGAACCGCGGATGACGGGCGTCATGAGTTCAACATCCATCCCTCCGGTAGCGCGAATGGTGCACCACTGTTGCGATCTTCTGCGGCAGCGGCTTGATTGCAGCCGGGAGCTCTCCGGCCTCATCGTGGGGTGCGGTAACGGCAACGAAGTGGTCTATATGCGCCGCACCTTTCGCTACCGGCACCTCGTGGGGATTGACGTCGAGGGGGAATTTTCTCCGGAGGTCCGCGCCGAGCACTGCGTTGTTCGCGGCGACGCCCTGGCCCTGCCGTTCCCAGCCGATGCATTTGATTTTGCCGCCGCGTTTCACTCGCTGGAACACGTTCAAGACCCGCGGCTGGCGCTGAGTGAAATTCACCGGGTCCTCCGCCCGGGAGGATTCTTCTACATGGGCGTTCCGAACCGCCGGCGGCTGGTGGGCTATATCGGATCGTTCGATGCGACAACATGGCAAAAGATCACATGGAACCTGACGGACTGGGCTGCGCGCGCCCGCGGCAGATTCAGGAACGAATATGGCGCGCATGCGGGCTTCGAACGCCGTGAATTGCTGTCCCTGCTTCAGGAATATTTCATCGACGTTCAGCTTCTCACCGAGGATTTTCTCCGTTACAAATATGCAGGTGCTGTTCCGGGCATCATCCTCCGAATGTTGCTGGCCCCTGCCATTGCGGACTATTCCGCACCGTCGCATTACGCCATTTGCATGAAGCGCGCTTCGTTGTGATGAGGCTGCACACAACAGGCGCCGCTCCATGAGCGCGACTTGCCCGATTGTGTGACATCAGACGGCCGCAATGTAAATTCTCTGTTAACTCTCCCAGGAGCTGAAAACTCCGGCGCCGTTTTCTCCGTCCAAAAATATCCGGAGAATCGTGCACTTTGGGCGTTACTTTCACATGGCGCAATGCTTCAATGCGACTGCGGGCCCGGCTCGCGGCTCGCTTCGTCATTTCAGGGGCGCTTCTGGGCCTGCTCGTGGGGCTATGGGAGGGGCGCCTGCTTTATTGTGTTCCTTCCGTGAAGCAGTTCCTGGTTGTTGATTCTACCTACGTCATCTGGTTGCTCACGCCTCTGATCGATATGGTCTGGTTCGGTGCCATCGGGGCGGGACTCGGGTTGATTGCAGCGACCGGAGAGAACCACAGGGCCCGAAAGGGAATATTCCTTGCCGCTGTTCTAATGGCTTGTGCAGGAGCGCACATCGGATGGGCGGCGCATTTTGTCCACACCCACTCGGTGAATTTCCAAATCTATCATCGCTTCCGCGACATCCTGTTTCCGCTAATTCGTTTTGGTGCCGGGCTCGCAGGAGCCCTTCTGGTGGCGTATTTTTTACGGCGTCAAATTTCTCCGTGGTTCGGGTCCGACAGACGCTGGCCGCTTCGCGCACTTGCAAAGGCCCTCGCGATCGTCCTGGTGATTTTGACGAGCGGCTTGATTTATTACTTGTGGGCGCCGAACCTGGAGAGCACTCGAGTGAGAGCCAATGAGCGCCAGGCTGAGGGCCGTCCCAATATTGTCCTGATTACCATGGATACGGTCCGCGCCGATCATCTGTCGGCGTACGGGTATCGCAGAGACACGACACCCAATCTGGCCCGGATTGCCGAGCACGGCGTGCTTTTTGAAAATGCTATTTCCGCTTCATCCTGGACGCTCCCTTCGCTTTCTTCGATTTACACAGGTTTGCTTCCCCATCAGAGCGGTGCCGATGTATTCCGGCCATTGAACCCCGGCTGGAAAACCATTGCGGGGGTTCTCAGCGAGCACGGCTACGCAACAGCCGGATTCAATGCGAATTACTACTACGGAGAATCGGGCTGGGGGCTGGGCAACGGATTCGGAACCTATGACGATGACCGGACGACGCTGCTTTATAACCTCTCGCGGACGCTCGTAGGCCGCGCTGCAGTGCAGCCTGTCTATCAGAACATTGATCGTTACGATGCTTTTTTCCGGCGCAACGCAGCGGACCTGAACCAGGATGTTTTTGATTGGCTGCGCGATAAGCCTTCAGGCCCCTATTACCTGTACATTAACTATTTCGATGTACACAGCCCCTATCTTGCTCCTGCGCCTTACAGCCATCGGTTTGGGAGACTTTCGAACACGGTTGTGCGCCGGTGGAGTTCGAAAGGCGGGTTCCGGCCGAAACATCCGTTGCCGGCGGCGGACCGCGCGGCGCTGATCGACGGCTACGACAACAGCCTGTGTTACCTGGATGCGCAGATCGGCCGGCTGGTTCGTTTGCTGGAATCCACAGCGGATGGGAAGAATACCATTATCATGATCACTGCCGATCACGGTGAAGCCTTTGGCGAGCACGGCGCTTACCAGCACGGGAATGATCTCCATCGGGAAGAAATCCATGTTCCCCTGATTGTGTATGGCAAAGGTGTTCCTTCCGGGAAGCGAATTGCAATGCCTGTCGCGGTTCGGAGGCTGTTCGCAACCGTTATCGATTTGGCATTGGGGAACCAGGTCCCGTTCAAGCCGTACAGCCTGGCGAACTACTGGCGACAGGACGCTCCGCAGGAGGAGACCGAACCTGTCCTGTCCGAACTCAGTGCCAGTTCTTCAGGGTCGCATGCCGGTGAGATCAGTCTTGTGTCAGCCAGATGGCATTACATCGTAAAAGCGAATGGTGAGCAGTACCTTTACAACTGGGCTGGGGACGTTGATGAGAAGGACAATCTCTTTTCACTATTGCAATACCAACCGGTCGTTCGTCGGCTGCGCGAACGCCTGCGGCGGATGGAAGCCAATTCCGCCGGGCCATGGATCGGAACCGAATACCTCTCCGCCCTCGGTAGCAGCAAATTAACTGCGAACGAAGGCCCGTCGATTACCTCCAACGTTACGGATGAGAGGATCGGATCAGCGCAGGCCTATTTCCATCCTGTTATCAAGGCCAGCGATTTCGATCTGAATCATTCGGAAAAGGACCTCCTTAAGACGCTGCCCTACCAGTAGCTTCTGGAAATCGCGGGAACGACGTTTCTGCGCGGGCGATTGCCGGCGCGGGCTGCGCAATCAAGACGACAGACTCGCCTGCTCCAATGGCCGTCGCCCGCGAACTGCGACCGGTCGCGGCAATACGGTTATGTCATTGAATCCCGCTTCCTGAAACCAGTTTTCGACCTCACTGTACGTGTGCTTCCACTGATATTTCGGCGAGTACCAGTCGAACGTGTCGAGCACTCGCCACTCGGGGTCGGGATGGACCGCGACTTTGGTAATGAGCCGAAGCGGGTAGAAAAGGGGGAGCCTGTAGAGATAGTAGAGTGGAATGGCCGCGTGGCACAGTGCGTAAAGCAAGCGCGCCGGCAGGCGCTTGGTCACAGCACGCTGCACCTCATTGGATGTCTCCATCACCCAGTCCATCGTTCTCGAAAAGCGCTTTACAACAGCCTGGCGTGAGGGAGGGATTGTGAAATTGGAATCGACGCCCAGAACTTCATTGACGCGGTCTGGAAAGCGCTCAAATGCTTCCGAGAGCCGGCGAAGAGCGTAAACCCATACGGCGAGTTCTCCGCCGGGTTTCACCAGCGGGGCAAGCGCCCGGAAAGCGGCCCGAGTGTCCGGCGTATGATGCAGCACGCCGATGCTGTAAATGAAATCAAACGCTCCGGTCCTGAACGGCGGGTGCATCAGGTCTCCCTGAACAAAATGGCAATTTGCATAATGGCCGAGATTTTCCTGTGCGACTTCAACGGCCTGGCTGAGATCAATCCCGATCGTCTGGGCGCCCGCGCGGGCAAGCAAGTCCATGTATCGGCCCGCGCCGCACCCGGCATCGAGCACGGCCTTGCCCGCCAGTTCGCCGGGCTGCCTCCCCGTCGAGGCTATAAAGGTTCGAAGCGACGGGTGGTGAGCGTCGGTATCGAACTGTGTTTTTCGCCAGCGCTGCCATTCAAAGCTGAACGAATTTGCATAGGCGGCGCCGGGAACAAAACGCGGAATTCCCTGTTTAATGGGGAAATCTTTTCCGCACGCAGCGCACCGCAAAGATCCTTCCTGGATCGAACCCCTGTTGATTTGGGCGGAACGTAACTCGAGCGGCTTGCGGCAGCCGGGGCAGGCGAGCCAACGCAGGAGTTCGGCGCGCACGGAAGAACTACTCCATTCGCGGCGCTGCGAGAGTTGACGGTTCCGGTTGCGGGACTTTGAGTGTGCCGATCAGGTCGGCGAGGTGGGTTCTCTTGCGGCGGCAGTAATCACGGATTCCTTCGGCCACGCGAATTGCCGTGTCCGGCGCGTAGAAGTTGGCGGTACCGACCTGCACGGCGCTTGCCCCTGCGATAATGAATTCCAGCGCATCCTCAGCACTGGCAATACCGCCGATGCCGATAATCGGGACCCGGACCGCACGTGCGGTCTGGTAAACCATGCGCAAGGCGAGCGGTTTGATAGCAGGACCCGAAAGGCCCCCCGTAATATTTGAAAGGCGAGGTGTGCGAGACTCAATGTCGATCGCCATGCCCACAAACGTGTTGACCAGCGAGAGAGCGTCGGCTCCCGCTCCTTCCGCCGCGCGCGCGAGTTCCGTGATGTCTGTTACGTTGGGAGAAAGCTTGACGATCAGAGGATAACGCGCAGCCTTCTTGCTGGCCGCCACGACTTCTTCCATCAGCCGCGGATCGTTGCCATAGACCATGCCGCCGCAACGCGTGTTGGGGCATGATACGTTCAGTTCGTAGCCATGGATGCCCTCGCCTTCGTTCAGGATTTCGATGGCGCGAACATAATCTTCCGTCGAGTAGCCGAAGACGTTCACAATGCAGCGCGCGCGCAGCGTTCGCAGGAAGGGAAGTTTTTCCGCGAGAAACCGCTTTGCGCCGACGTTTTGCAGGCCGATGGCATTCAGCATTCCTGCGTCGGTTTCGTAGATGCGCGGCGAAGGATTGCCTTCCATCGGATCGGCGGAGATGCCCTTCACGCAAATTCCCCCGAGGCGGTTCAGGTCGATCAGGTGGGCAAATTCCTGGCCGTAGCCGAATGTGCCGCTCGCGGTCAATACCGGGTTTTCAAAGTGAATGCCGGCGATCTCAACATCGATGCGCGGGAAAAATTCTCCGCCGTGATCTGATGAGGCCATCCCCGCGCTGGACCCGTTTTGTGTCATGTCCGTCATATTCTCAAATCTTTGGAATCTCTTCCCGCTCCCAGATCACCTTTTCGGCGGTGAACACGGGCCCTTCCGTGCAGACGCGCTCGTAGGCCCCGTGGCCGGTTCCCACAACGCGAATCGAGCACCCAAGACAGACTCCCAATCCGCATCCCATGCGGTTTTCCATTGACACCAGGCACGGGTGACCGTACCGTTGCGCAAGTTCGACCGTCGCGCGGAGCATTGCCCAGGGGCCGCAGGCCATCAGCAGAAACCTGGCACCCCGCCGCTCTTCGAGATGCTTTGCCAGGGGTTCGGTGACGTATCCGCGATGCCCTCTCGAACCGTTCTCGGTCGCAAGCGATATCTCCTGGACGTAGTCCCTGAAGTCCCCGACCCCGACGAGATCATCACTGGTCCTCCCGCCGAAAAAGAGCCGCTGGCGAAATCCCCGCGCGGCAATCTGGCGGGCCGGTAGCAGCAATGCTGCAATGCCGATTCCTCCTGCCACGTGAAGAATTTCGTCCGCAGACTGGGCTGCGTGAAGATACTCCTCCTCGAAAAACCCGTGCCCCAGGGGTGCCAGTAACTCCACACGGTCGCCGGGCTTCAGCTCTGACATCAGGCGCGTCCCGCGGCCGACAATTTTATACAGGAGGCGGATGTATGCGGGTGACGGACCGTGGGAGGTCGGCTGACTTTCGTTCGCGCGCGGCACGACGTCATAAATGCTCATCGGGCGACGCAGCAGGACATCGGAGTGCCCGAGCAGTCGCACCATGGCAAATTGCCCCGGCCGCGTGGCCCTGGCTTGCGCCGGAGAATACAGATCCAGAAGGAAATGGCCGCCGCCTAGCGGCCTGTTTTCAACAACAGCCACAATGTCGTTTTGCATCTCCACCCATTCTAGCAGGTCGGCGGAGAAACGTCGTGAAATCATGCCGAGGGAAGCAGCAGCCGTGGTTTAAGCCGGTCCGCCAACCCTCATCTCAGACTTTGCGCGCCGCGGGACATACGGCGGCCCGCCGGACGTTTTCCTCTGCGGCGACTTTTCAGGCTAGAATGCTGTACAGGAACCTTCCATGAGCCTTTTCTTGAAGAGCCTGTTGATCCTCGCCCTGATTGCGGCGAATGCTTTCTTTGTGGCGGCAGAGTATGCCCTGCTGAGTGTCCGTCGCAGCCGCCTGCAGCAGCTTGTCCGTGCGGGGAACCCGCGGGCTGTGCTGGTCCAGAAACTATTGATGTACCCGAGCCGGCTGTTTTCAGGTCTGCAACTCGGCGTCACTGCCGCAAGCCTGCTGCTGGGCTGGCTGGGAGAATCCATGCTTGCGGAAGAATTCCGCAGGCTGTTCGAATCCCGACTGGAACACTTTATCGGCCCGCTGGCGCACGGATCGGCCACACTGGCCGCGTTCCTGCTGATCACGGGACTGCTGATGGTGCTGGGTGAACTCGCGCCGAAAACCATCGGGTACGAACGGGCGGAGAGAGTAGCCCTGATTTTTGCTGTGCCGCTGGCTCTGTTCATGCGCGCAGTGCGCCTCCCGGTCCTTCTGATGGACCGCCTGGCGGGCGCGGTGACGCGGATCGTTGGCGTGACGGCATCGGTGGGACACGGCGAATTCCACAGCCTGGAGGAAGTGGAGTTGATTGTCAGCGGCGTCCGCAAGCGCGGGCTGCTGGCTGAAGAGCAGGAGGAAATGATCCACAGCATTTTCGACCTGCACCGCATGCTGGTCAAGGAGATCATGGTGCCGAGGAGCCAGATTTCCTCACTTCCATTCAGCAAGGACCTCCAGTTTCTTCTGGACAGCATCGTCAGAGACCAGCACTCGCGCGTGCCGATTTACGAGGGCGCGCCGGACCACATCATCGGGGTCCTCTACGCGCGCGACCTTCTCGGAGTCACGCTGGACCGCCTCCGCAATCACATTCCTCTCGATGAGCCGCTCGATTTGCTTTCGCTGCTCCATCCTCCGATGATCGTCCCGGAAACGATGCCGCTGATCAAGCTGCTCGATGAGGCCCGGCGCCGTCACGCGCACCTTGCCCTGGTCGTGGATGAATTCGGGACGTTTGTAGGGCTTGTCACGATTGAGGACGTGCTGGAGCACATTGTCGGAGAAATTCAGGACGAGTACGACCGCGAATATCCCGCCATCAAGAGAATCGGCGAGGATGTTCTTGTCGTGGACGGCACGCTCAGCCTTCGCGAGCTAGCGGACGACTATGACATTGTGCTGCCGCGTGGCGCCGGCTATGAGACCCTGGCCGGGTTTGTGCTGGACTGCCTGGGCAAAATCCCAAAGGGCGGCGAGAGTTTTGCCTACGAGGGCAGGATTTATACCGTTGTGGACATGGATGGACTGCGTGTGGCAAAGGTCAAAATCGAGAAACTTGGCAGCAAGGGAACGCGACCCCAGGTAACTCCCGTTCGATCGAAGAGCGGAACCGCTTAGAAGGCGCTGGAGATCCTCAGTGCTCTCCCAAGATAACTTCAACCTCCGTTCCACGGTTCACGTTGAGCATCCGCGCGGCAGAGTTGCGGTTCGTGCAGATTTCAAGAAAGCCTGAACTACCGACAATGGCGAACAGTTCGGACGGTTTCCCTTCCGCGAAAGACCTGGCGAGTTGCGTAACAGGATGCCCATTGACGCTGATGCGGAACGGTTGTGGGCTTTCACCGAATAGCTGCGGAATGTCAGCGGGGCGGAAATTCGTAATGATGTTGCCGAATTTGTCCACCTTGATCACAACGCCTTTAAGCAGGGATTCGCTTTCCCATTTTGGACGCGGCGATGCGAACTTTGCGTAGTCGGTGATAAGATCGCCGAACTTTTCAGCTTCCACGCCGCGGCTCAGCCAGGCCGCCACCGGCGCGAAGATGTCCCGCCCATGAAAGGTATTGCTCACGGGATTCAAAAAATAATGGCTGGCGGTGATGTGTCGGACCTCGACGTTTTCCTCGCGCTCATAGACGTATGAGAGCACTCCGTTGTCAGGCGCAACGAACCTGTAGTTCTTCGTCTGGAGGATAATTGGCCGCCGCTCTGACCCGACTCCGGGATCGACGACGACCAGGTGAACCGTGCCGGGGGGAAAATAATGGTAACTCTGCGCCACGCTGTAGGCGCCGTCAAAGATGTCATACGAGCTTACCTGATGGTTGATATCCACGATCACGACCTCGGGATTGATGCTCAGCATCACGCCTTTCATGACTCCTACATAGTGGTCAGCTTCTCCGAAGTCCGTAGTGATTGAAACAATGGGTTTTCCGGCCAATGCTCCCTCGCCGCCTTGCAATAAGGATTGACAGACCTCAAGTGCAACCTAACGAAAAGGCCGCGGACTGTCAAGCGCTGCGAGTTCAGGTTGCAGACTGTGCCGTCGCGCTCTTGAAACACAGGCAAGTGATATAATAAATATGAAAAGTGACGCAAGCGAAGACGGGCAAAGGCAAATCTCGTCTCTG
The DNA here is from genome assembly GCA_035652895.1 of Terriglobia bacterium. Taxonomy (GTDB): domain Bacteria; phylum Acidobacteriota; class Terriglobia; order UBA7540; family UBA7540; genus SCRD01. The sequence continues at coordinate 1,307 of DASRCX010000021.1, read as the reverse complement.
AAAAATTTCGCTTGCGCTTGAGCGAAAACTTCGCTAGGATTGTTAATTGCCAGTATGAAGGTGGGAGCAAACAGAAGCTCCCTCATCATCAGGGTGAAATAAACGGAGGTCGATACGAAGAAGGCTTTCGGATAGGGATTTGAAGCAAGCCGGGCCCGCATAAGAAACACCTTTTCCCGCCTGTTTCAAATACCTGATAACAAAAAGCCGGTTTGAAAGAAAAAGCAAGCAGAGTCGTCTCCTTTGTGCGAGATGGCGACGAAGTGATGCCTTGATCGTCAGGTGTTGAGTTCGGCTTTTCGGAGTGAAGAGCGAAACCCAGCATCTGAGCATGGCGGGTGAATGCCAGGGACTCAGTCTGGAACCGAGGTCAGGAGAAGCGTTGATGCTCCAGCCTGACACTCAGTGGTCTTTGAAAACTGAATAGTGCGACGTCTACATGTGCTCATCTGTCCGGCGGATATCCGGGCAGAAAACAGCAGAGCCCTGCACCGATGGGTGCGGGGCGAAGGCGAATCTGCTCAGGAGCGGTGACGAGTGCAGAGTGAGAGGTGATGAGCTTTTCACGTGTCACTCATCACTGGTTTTGTGTGTTGAGCAGATTTTATGGTCAAGCTACTAAGGGCGTACGGTGGATGCCTTGGCGCCAGACGGCGAAGAAGGACGTGGCTACCTGCGATAAGCCTCGGTGAGGGGGAAGCACCCATTGACCCGGGGATTTCCGAATGGGGGAACCCGACTGGGCAAAACCCAGTCACGGCCCGCTGAATCCATAGGCGGGTGCGAGCAAACCCAGGGAAGTGAACCATCTCAGTACCTGGAGGAAGAGAAAGCAACCGCGATTCCGTCAGTAGCGGCGAGCGAACGCGGAACAGCCCAAACTCAGCCTTCCTTTGAAATTTCAAATCTCAAATTTGAGATCTTTGGACTTGAAATTTCAAAGGAGGGCTGGGGGTTGTAGGGCGCGCGCCGGTGCAGAACCATAGAGTTACCAATCCAGCGGCTAGCTGAACGGCTTGGAAAAGCCGGTCATAGAGTGTGATAACCACGTAAGCGAAAGCTGACTGGACTCTAGCGCGCGTACCTGAGTACCGCGGGACACGAGGAATCCCGCGGGAATCTACGGGGACCATCCCGTAAGGCTAAATACGTGCTGGCGACCGATAGTGAACAAGTACCGTGAGGGAAAGGTGAAAAGAACCCCTGCGAGGGGAGTGAAATAGTACCTGAAACCGTATGCCTACAAGCAGTCGAAGGGCAACGTCCCGAGCAATCGGGACAAGCCTGACGGCGTGCCTATTGCATAA
>DASRCX010000020.1:0-22296 GCA_035652895.1 Terriglobia bacterium | reverse complement strand
CACACAGTACAGGCTAAGTCAAGCCCCTCTTCAGGAATGCGAAAATAGGAAGGGATCAAAAGAAAGGAATGCTCGCGGTCGCCAAAGCTTAATTCCTAGCTTCTTCCCACACCGCCCCATCGCTCATTCCGAAACGGCTGGACACGTGTTCTCTGATCACGGGAGGAAGTCTTTGCCTCGTGCCCTGCGAGAGGAAAGAGAAAAAGTGGAACGGCGCGTCAGCCCGTGCCACGTGAGCCTTCACATCCCTGGAACTTCAAGTGCCTTCCCCAAGCTTTCGTATTTCGCCTTGTTCTGCCCGTATTCCACAAGGTCGTTGATCAACTTCGCTAAAGAAGAGGTAACTTCGAAGTTGGCGCTCAGATATTCCCTGTAACGGGGAGTGTGCAACTGGTCTCGATTGTTGTTAATGTGCTCAATGGTCGTCTCGATATTCGCGGCCAACTCCCGGGCCAACGGCGTAATGCGGTCGATCGCTGCCTGCTGCCATGGCGAAGCAGATTGGCGCTTATCGCTCATTTCTTGCAGGACTTTGCCCAGGTCGTTGGTGTGGTCCTTGATCATTCTGATCCGTTCCGCATGACTCTGCCACGAAAGCTTGCCTGCGCTGAATGATTTCATTGTATCCGCATCGTTTCTCAGTTGATTGGCATGGGACTTCGCCTGGGACAGTAATTCCGACACTTCAGGAGAGTCCGGTGCAGGGTTGTCAGCGGCTTCCAGAACGGGTAGTAGAGTGAGCGAAGCCGCCACCAGAAGCGCAAGCCCACACACATATTGTACCTTTTTCATGCCTATCCCCCTCCTTCCGGGGAGCATAAGTCGTTTTCTGCACACGCTGTATTACACGGGTTTCCGGCAGGCCAACCTTTTGAGGATCCGCTTTGGTACCTGCCGTTAGCTGTGTAATTTCAGTGGCCAAAGCCTTCCAAAATAAGGATGGCGCTACGTCACCGCGGCGCTGGCCCTACTCGAACCCGACTTCACATGCCCGGCAATTCAAGTGTCTTTCCCAGGCTTTCGTATCTCGCCTTACTCTGGCCGTACTCCACAAGGTCGTTAATCAGTTTTGCCAGAGACGACGAAACCTCATAGTTGGCCGCCAGATAGTCTCTGTACGGCGGCGTATGGAGCCGGTCCTGATTGTTGTTGAGATGTTCGATGGTCTTTTCGATGTTTGCGGCCATCTCCTGCGCCAACGGCGTAATGCGGTCGATCGCTGTCTGCTGCCACGGCGAAGCAATATGACGCCTGTCGCTCATGTCCCGCAGGACTTTGCCCAGGTCGTTGATGTGTTCCCTGATGATGTTGATCTGATCAGCGTGGCTCCGCCATGTAAGGCCGCTCATACTGAACGATTTCATGGTATCCGCGTCATCTCTCAATTGGTTCGCATGAGATCGCGCCTGTGACAATAGTTCCGACACCTCTGGGGAATCCAGAATTGGCGTGTCAGCCGCTTGAAGGATAGGCAGCAAGCAAAGCGAAGCCGCGGCTAGAAGCGCAACTCCGAAGACATATCGCGCTTTACGTGTCATTGTCTTCTCCTTTCCTCGAGAAAAGCCCAAAAAGGATTTTCAGCCCTTCTCCCTCGCCAACTGCCAAGGAAACTTCCTTGGCGTTGGCCGTTCGTTCATAGTCATTTCGCATGCCCAGCGCCTCTTCCTTTTTTACATCCGCGCCCCGTGTGCAAAATCATTTCCCATTCATTGCCTTGCACCACCGGCGTTAACTCCAATCAATGCCCTGGGAGCTCAAGCTGTGATCCAATCCGTTCGTAATTCGCCTTCGCATTCCCGTACTCCACGAAGTCATCGATCAGTTCCGACAGGTTGGAAGAGACCTCATAGTTGACTTTCAGGTACTCCTTGTATTGTTGAGTGTTGAGACGGCTCTGGTTCTCATTGATATGGTCGATGGTCGTCTCGATGTTCGCGGCCAGTTCCCTCGCCAGCGGAGTGATACGGTCGATTGATCTCTGCTGCCAGGGCGATGCCGAACCCCGCGCATTCTCCATCTGCTGCAATACCTCGCCGATCTTGTTGACATGGTCCTTGATCGTGTTGATCTTGTGCGCATGAGTCTCCGGCACAAACGGCTTAACCGCAAACATTTGCATTTCATCCGCGTCACGCACCAGTTGTGCGGCGCGCTCCTTGGCCTTTGTAAGCAGTTCGGTTACCTCCGGCGAATCCGAAATCGGCTTGTCGGAAGCCAGGAGGGCGGGCAAAAGGTAGAAGCACGCCGCTGCTAAAAGCGTAAAGCCCAGCATATAACTTGCTTTTCGCATGGCCTGACCCTCCCTTTCATGATGTGTACAAGGCCCGCCACGGCCTTCGTTCCCTACTAGCCATACTGGCCCCTGGGGTTTGCTTTCGCTGTGATGCTGGCCACACGAGAATGTGATGTAGGCTAAATGGAGGACCTGAAGCTGGTTAGAGCGATCCAGAGAGTTTTTCTTCTGGTGAAGCACGGTCGTCTTCAAAAGTCTTCGCAAAACCAGTTACTAATGCGAGGGCTTTCGGATCAGCAAAGGCGAGGTGTCACCTGCCAATGACCCGAATCCACCTGACGGCAAAGGTAGGGAGTCCCCCAACTCTTTGAGGACCTTTAACGTCTCCATCCGAATCCGAAATGCGAGGCTGTTGCCGAAGTTGAGCGCTAGGTCCGAGCTTCAAAGGCTGGCACGGCTCCCATCAGGCAATCAATGGCTGGGTAAAACAGCAGTGGTACATGCCTTTGCCGGGTAGGCCGCGACTGAGTGCAACTGAGACATGATTCCTGTAGAGGCTAAAGTACCAAAGGTAAGGGGCGAGGATGGACTGTTAAGCAGGAAGCTTGTAACCCCGGCGTTGCCGATCAAGTCCCCAACATTGTCGGCGGCGAAAAGAAATTGGCCATCCTGGCTCACAGCAAGGCCGCCGGGATACAGGTTGCTGACACCGCTGCTTCCGGCCACGCTGACCGAAGTGCCAGGAACTATCAGGCTGCCATCGGTGTTAACGGCAAACGCGGTTACTGTATTCCCGCCCTGGTTGCTGGAAAATAGCATAGTATCGTCCGCACTGAGGGCTGCTACCTGATTGCTTTGCAGTCCCGTGGCAAAGGGCGATCCGCCCACAGGACCAAGATGACCGTTCTTCCCGTTAAGATTAAGAGCGTAGATGTTGCCACCAGCAGTGCCAACATAAACCAAGCTGCTGGCGCAATTAATGTCCACACTGGTCGCAGTATCGGAGCTGAAAAGGTACGGCTTATGGATCGTCCTGAGAGAACCGTCAGATCGAATGGCGAAGACCTCTATCTCTTTGTTCAACCCGACTATCGCTGCAACAAGGAAACTGCCGTTTGGGCTGACCTTCAGGCTTGCTATCGGGCCATCCGCAGCAACCGGAGCACTGGCCGCAAGAGTAAGCGCGCCGGTCGTGTTAATGCTGAGGATTGTGACGTTTCCGTCGGTAGTCCCGGCGTAGAGGAATTTCCCATCCGGCGTGGCCGCAAGCGAGATGCCGGACTCATTCGGGTTGTCAAACCCCAGGATCGGGAACGGTGAACCACTCACGGCGGTCAGCCCACTCGTACTTCCATCAATGGTGAATGCAGTGATGGTATTGTCGCCGGCGTTCGAAGCATACAGGAAATTGCCAATCACGACGATGCGGTTTGACGAGTAAAGGCCGCCGCCGTGGCCGAGACCTCCGGTCGAAAACGGCGAGCCGGGAACCTGGCTCAGGTTGCCGCTTGAATCCACGGCAAAGGCAGAAACAGAATTCCCAGGAGTGGCAAGATCGTTGTTCGTATAAACGAACTTTTGGGCTGCTAGGACCGCCGGAAAGAAGAGCAGAAAGATGACAATTGGGATAAACCGTTTCGCGTATTTGACCATCGGCATTCTCCCTACCTGATTTTTTACCTTATGCTGTTCACCTGTCGGTGGCCCTTACCCGGCTAGATTTGAATCGCAGGCCAAAGAGACTGAATTGATGGGCGGCCTTTGGGAGGTCTTTTGCAACTTTTGCAGGGCCGCTGACGATAATGGTCGTCAAAGGCTTAACACCTTTAGAGTCTGTCTATTACAGAATCCATGCAACCGCGGCGGTTTACTTTTTACGAAGCGATCCACGATGCCTCGCTCTCCATATCTTGCTTATTCTATGGGTCGAGGCCTCACGAGATCATGGCACGCAGGGAATTCTAGTCTTCCCTTATTAGGACATCAATATCACCATTAGTTACTATTCATTAAGCCACAGGCTACCCATCGGACCCAGAGTCCGCAGGGCGAGCATAGATTATTCGGATGATAACTCGGCGCTGGCGACCGACCTCACCGAGTCGCTGATCCACTGCAGATAGTTTGGCGAGCCATCGATAATGGGCAGGCAGATGATTTCGGGAGTGTGGTAGGAGTGGATCAGGGCAATTTCCGCCTTGATTTGCGGGAACAGGTCGCGGTTAGTTTTGATGAACATCAGGAATTCCTTGCTTTGCTCGATTTTGCCTTCCCAGCGGTAAACGGACTGGATCGGCTGAGTGATGTTCACGCACGCCGCCAGCTTTTCATCGATCAGCCTCCGAGCGATCTTCCGGCATTCTCGCCGGCTGGCGGCCGTTACCATGATGACGACTTTGTCCGTCACAGGTCCTCCTTGGGCATCACGAGGGTAACGAAACAACCCGATGATGGCAGTGCGTGGTTAATGAGCGGGTTGAAGTCCACCCCCGCCACAGTAAAGTATTCTCTTTTCCCTTTGCCGGTTCCGCGCTCTCCATTTCAAGATACACTAGCTTCCTTGCCATCGCCAGAGCTACCTTTCAAAATTTCGTCTGGCAGGGCAATGGAGGCAGGCTTCAGCGAATGCGCAACCGAGGGCAAGAGTTTACTTGCCATTTTTGAGAGTAAAGGTGGTATTCTGGCATTTGTGTCGACGCACGTGAGGCGCGCAACGATTGAAGGCCTCATTACGGCCCGGCGAAATGGCTTGAGGCAAGGGTTCCGGCAGCTATGAATCTTTTTGGCTGGGAGCAGAAAACGTTGAGGCGCAACGCCATTTTTGTGATGGCTTTGCTCAGCCTGGCCATGCTCATGCATGAAGTTTTCGGACAGAACGGATACCTGACGCTGCGCCGCGAGAGGAAGGAGTACTCAGACCTCCAGCAGCAAATCCAGACGCTCTCCCAGCAGAACCAGGAACTCGAGCGTAAAATTAATGCACTGAAGAACAATCCTTCGGCTGTTGAAAAGCAAGCCCGTGATCAATTGCATCTAGCCAAGCCCGGCGAGATTATTTACATGCTTCCGGGAAAGAATTCTCCCACGCCTCCTGAAACTGCCCAGCGTACGTCACCCGCACCCAATCGGCCTCAAAGATAGACTGAACACTTCGACACGATTTCAAGCGTGATGCCAGTAAGCCTGCGCGAATTCTGCTTCGGAAGCATGACGGAACGTGGTTACTCTTAGCGGACTACCCCTTCAAGCGGGCTCGAAGCTGTCGCATAAAGCTTTCGTGGGATGCGTCCGGCAAGATAAGCCTGCCGGCCCGCGATTACTGCGTGCTTCATCGCTCCAGCCATCAGAACGGCGTCCTGTGCGCCTGCGATCCCGGTGTTCATCAAAACGCCGTCAGCGCCAAGTTCCATGGCAACTGCTGCGTCGGAAGCTGTGCCTACGCCGGCATCCACAATGAGGGGGACCTCGGTAATCATTTCACGCAGGATGCGAAGGTTGGCAAGATTCTGAATGCCCATCCCGGATCCGATGGGCGCGCCGAGCGGCATTACGGCCGCAGCGCCGGCATCGATTAGTCGGCGTGCTGTGATTAAATCGTCATTCGTGTAGGGCAGGACTACGAACCCTTCACGCGCCAGCATCTCAGTTGCTTTTACGAGTTCGAAATTGTCGGGGAAAAGCGTCTTCTCATCGCCGATCACTTCAAGCTTAATCCAGTTGGAAAGTCCCACCTCCCGAGCCAGGCGGGCGGTTCGCACGGCTTCTTCTGCGTTGTAGCAGCCCGCCGTGTTGGGAAGAATAAAGTATTTTGAGCGGTCGATATAATCGAGCAGTGATTCCTTGGTCTTGTCTGTCAGGTTCACGCGCCGGACGGCCACCGTGACGATCTCTGCACCGGAAGCCTCATGCGCCCGGGCCATTTCCTGAAAACTCCTGTATTTCCCGGTCCCCACAATCAACCGCGAGCGGAATTCTCTGTCGGCAATCCGCAAATAGTCGTTGTCCATAGGTCTTTAACTCTCCTTATGGGTACATTCTAATACAAAGCCTCTGCGAGCGCGGCACGCAAGAATACCGATCGGTGCTTGCAGATGACCGTCGCCATTTTGTCGGAATGACATTTCCATATTCTCAATAGCGAAATCCCAGCAGGTTCCAGTAAGCAAAGAACCAGACAAACACCAGGGCGGCCGCGGCGATCACGCTGTAATGGATTCTGCCCGCAAGCGACCAGAACCTACGCCTCCAAGCCCAAATTGCAAAGCAAACGACCACTGCGGCGAGAACCGTCGTCACAGTGGGAATCCACAGGAGGGCTTTGATATCAGGAGGGACGCCATAAACAAAGTCCCAGTCGTCCATCCGGTTCAGGAGATGCAGCATTTCGATGATGAAGAATACGTTCATCGCTCCCAGAACAGCGGCAGCCCACCGCGCCCAGCGAAGGGCACCATTCTCGGGAGAGGACTTCTTCTGCCATCGCCGAACCAGCCAGTAAACGGGCCACCAGACGCATCCCGAAAGCAGGATCACCATCAGCGCTTTCACCAGCGTCACTTGAAACGCCGCCGTCCCGTACCAAGGCACTTTCTCGTAACTGTCGCGGTCCGTGAACAGGTACGTGACGCGCCCGTTGCCGTCGGTTTTAAAAACCGCGTGGCCCTGGCCGTCGCTGCACTCGAAATAATCCGGAGCGAGAGCAACCCAGCGGCTGGGCGGTTTGAATTTGTGCGGGTAGTGAAATTCCAGCGACCCGTCGGGGTTGGCGGTGATCCGGAATTGCCAGTAGAGCGTAATCAGTTTTTCGAACGTACTGCGCGAGTAAGGGTTGCTGCGGTAAATTCCAGTGTATTTGCTCAGCTTAGCAGGCGAGAGTTGCAGCGGCGCGGACGGCTTGTCTGCATCTTGCGACGGGTAAAAATGGTCAAAAAAACTGTGAATGAGATCATCTTCAAACCTGGATTCGTCACGGTTGAAGACCAGGAAGAATCCTGCATGTTCTTTTGGGAGCAGCCATAAAAGACTTGCGAAGCCGCGGATATTGCCGCCATGTCCGAGGGCGCGGTAGCCATTCACATAACGCTCATAAAAGCCGAAAGTGCGTCCGGCCAGGCGAGTATCTTCGGCGAACTGCCTGCGGTGCATTTCCTTCACAGCAGCTTTGGTCAGAATCCGAGCATTGCCATAGCGGCCGTCTTCCATTTGAGCGATGAGGAAGTGTGCCATGTCCAATGCCGTTGAATACAGCCCTACAGCCGGAGGAAAGTTGAAATAATCCACAGGTTCGGCAATGTAACGGCCATGGTGGAATTCGTAGCCGGTCGCAAGATGTGAGGCAAGTTGCGGCGTCAGCTTAAAGTCGCTGCTCTTCATATCGAGCGGCTGCAAAATGTTTTTCTCGATATAGGCATTAAAAGGCTCACCAGAAAGTCTCTGTACCAGGTAGCCCTCAAGTGCAATTCCATAGCTCGAATAGCTGTAGATTTTTCCCGGCGGCATGACGACACCGGGCATGTGCCGGGCGAGAAATGTTCCAGGTGGAACTACTCCCGATGGATCGCGCGCAGCGATCCCAAAGACACTGTCATCGAGGCCGGCGGAGTGCGTCAGTAATTCGGCAGAGGTCACCGGCTGCGGATAGGGGTCCTTTACCTTAAAGCGAGATAAGTAGAGATTCACATCCTTGTTCAGGTCGAGCTTTCCGCTTTCGGCAAGTTGCATCACGGCCGTAGCCGTGAAGACTTTCGAGACGGATGCCACACGGAAAACCGTCCGGTCCGGATTGACAGGTGTCTGCTTCTCGAGGTTCGCGTAGCCGTAACCTTTGCTGAAGATGACCTTGCCATCTTTGACCAGCACGAAGGCCGCGCCCGGGATATGCCACCGTGGCATTTCGTTCGCAAAGAAGGCGTCGAAGAAAGTGCCGACATCCTTCGAGTTTTGAAACGCCGAGTCTGCGGCCAGGGCTTGGTTCACCTTCAGGCTCAGAGCAATTGACGTCCCGCAGGCCGCGAGCGAAAAGAGAAGTGCCAGAGCATACGCCGCGCACTTCAGTTGGCCGGACAGTTGAATCATATCTTTCATTTATAAGCGGAGGGACGAAGCGGTGCGGTAGGTTTATCGGACCATCTAAGAGAGAAAGCGCTGAATCTACCCCGCCTCATGGCGCAGCAAGAGTGCCGTCCCACGTTTTCCGGTTCCCTGTTAAGATTCCATACAGAGCATAAAGCCTATAGCATAGTGCAGTAGACATGAGGCAATCAAAAACAGAAAGGCTGACGGGAAGCAAGGATGGCGGCGGAGACTACTTTCCCGTTCGCGCGCCTCGCGGGCCGCACCTCAGTTGCCTCGGCTGGCCGCAAGAAGCCGCGCTGAGGATGCTGATGAACTCCCTTGATGAGGAGGTCGCCGAGCAACCGCTGGAATTAGTTGCCTGCGGCGGCACAGGGAAAGTCCTCCACGATTGGAATTCCTATTCCGAGGCAGCGAGGATACTTAAAGACCTTGGAAACACTCAAACGCTCCTGATCCAATCCGGAAAGCCGGCAGGCGTTTTCGAGACGGGTGCGGAAGCACCCCGCGTGCTAATCATGAACAACGACCTGGCTGCTCCCGCATCGACGCCAGTCCTTCAACCTGAAGAAAAACAAGCTCACGCGCTCACATGCAAGACCGGCGTCGCAAGCTGGACCTACGTGGGCGCACAAGAAGCTTTGGCAACGGCCTTCCACACGCTTGATGCTATTTGTCAAAGTCACTTCGCCCAGGGTCTTGCCGGCAGGCTTATTGTTTCTGGGGGAATGGGCCCGGCAGGAGGAGCGCTTTCGCTTGCTGCCGGCATGCACGGCGCTGCGTTTCTTGGAATCGACATCGATGAGGAGCGCATCAAGCGCCGAATTCGCGGCGGTTACTGTGATTATTGCGTCAATGCGCTCGATGAGGCACTTCGAATCCTGAAGAATGCCGTGCGGAAAAAGCAGGCCGTCTCTGTGGGGCTGGTGGGAAACTGTGCCGATGTTATTCCGGAACTGGCGAGCCGCGGCGTCGTGCCAGATATCCTCACTGACCTGACCAGCGCGCACGACCTGCTGAAGGGATACGTTCCCTCCGGCCTGAGCGGGGGAGAGGCAGCCACGCTGCGCGACGGCAACCCCGATGAATATCTAGGCAGGGTGCGCAATTCAATCGCTAGGCATTTTGGAGGGATGCTGGCGCTTCAGAAACTTGGTTCCGTCGTTTTCGAATTTGCGAACGGCATCCGCGCCGCGGCATCTGAAAGTAAGACTTCAGAGGACGGGCGTGCAGTCCCGGATTTCATAGAAGCCTATCTTCAACCATTGCTCAACGAGGGTTTGGTTCCCGTTCGATGGATAGCGCTGTCCGGCGAGGCGGAGGATATCAGGCACCTCGATGAACTCGCACTCGAACTTTTCCCTGATGACAAGCGGCTGGCGCGATGGATCTCGCTCGCCCGAAAATACGTCCGATTTCAAGGTTTACCTGCAAGAGTCCTTTGGATGCGCGAGCAGGCACGCACCGAGTTCGCCTTGCGGTTGAATGATCTCGTCGCCGACGGAAGCATCAAAGCCCCTGTCGTCGTTGCACTGGACTACAAGGCCCCAGGTGCTTTTCCTCCCGATGAAGCTCAGCTTGAAATTCCCAAAGATGGGGGCGCTGGCGGCATAGGCCATCAGGCGCTGAACGCGATTCTTAAAGCTGCCACGGGAACAGGCTGGGTTTCAATTCAAGGAGCCGGGGACGGCAAACTGGCAACCATTGCCATTATTGCAGATGGACGCCCCGCAACAGCGGATGCCATATCGTTGGCTCTGAAAAGCGATTTCCTGCCACGGATTATCATCCGCAATGCCGGCCCATCCGGAGGGTCAGGCCCTTCGCAATGCCTCAAGCCCAGAAAGGCCGTGGACGCCGCATGAACGCATCTCAGCTTTTTTTGGAAGTAACGGCAAAGAAGACAGCCGGCACCTGTTCAACTTTCTTGCTTTTGCACTTCGGGCAAGTCGGCCGGGCCTTTTCGTATTCTGAGATACTCAAAATCAAAGTGAACCGCTTCTTGCACTCTTTGCAAACATATTCGTAACTCGGCATTGGGGTTCACCTCCGGCTATATCTCTAAGCAAATTATATATCAAGACGTACGGCCACATCACAGCCCTGACCTGGACGAACTTCGAAGGGCGTACTGCGGCCGATGTCCTCGAGGGCACCCCTTGGGAAATGCAGTCGCGGAAAGTTCTGTGCTAGATTCTGAGTGTGCAGACCATTGTTGAATGTGTTCCCAATTTCAGCGAGGGCGAAGACAGACGAAGAATCGAATCCATCGTCCAAGCGCTGCTTTCAGGGCCGGACGTCCACTTGCTTGACGTTCAGATGGACGCCGATCACAACCGCACCGTCGTTACGTTCGTCGGGTCGCGCGAAAGTGTGGGTGAAGCGGCTCTGCGCGCGATCGGAAGCGCGGCCGAACTCATCGATCTGAACGATCATCGCGGAGTGCATCCGCGAATAGGCGCTACGGATGTCGTGCCTTTCGTTCCGATTCGGGGGGTAAATCTGATGGATTGCGTTGAGATCGCGCGCTACGTGGCCGCAGAAACGTGGAGGCGCTTCCGCATCCCGACCTATCTCTACGAAGAGGCCGCACGCGACCCGCGCCGGAGAAACCTCGAGTACGTGCGCCAGGGGCAGTTTGAGAAGCTGCGGGAGGAAGTCCGCAAGAATCCTGATCGCAAGCCCGACTTCGGCGGGGCCGACCTCCACCCGACCGCCGGTGCGACTGCCGTTGGCGCGCGAAATTTCCTGATTGCTTATAACATCAACCTGAACACAGACGACCTCAACATAGCCAAGGCTATCGCCAGAAGGATTCGCGCCTCGGACGGCGGCTTGCCTGCGGTGAAGGCCATCGGTGTCGAGGCAAAAGCGCTGGGCAGGGTGCAGGTTTCGATCAACCTGACGGACTTCTTGACGACTTCGATCGGGGCGGTATTTGATGCCGTCGCCCAGGAGGCCGCGCGCGCCGGCACCACCATCGAAAGCAGCGAAATTGTCGGCCTGGTGCCTCGGCGTGCAATCGAAGATGCCGCAGCGCATTTGCTGAAGATTCGCGATTTTCATTCCGACCTCATTCTCGAAGAACGCCTTGCGCGGGTGATAGAACAAAAGAGCTGACTTTCGTTTCGACGAAAATTGCTGGTAAGCTGTGCTGTGACAGAAAGTCGGCACTCGGCCAAGCCAGGTCATTCCATCCGCCGCGAGGGCCGTGAGGGACGATCGTGCTGTAAAACGGGCCGCAAACTGAAGCTTAGGGTGCGGTCACTGTGTACCGTCTCTGAACTCTGGTCCTATGGACAATATTCATCCAGACCTGAATAACAACGCCCCGGCTATACCATCGCTTCCGGAGGCGTACCGGAGCGTCGGAGTTCCGGCAAAGGCGAGCTTCTGGAAAAAGCTCTTTGCGTTTTCGGGTCCGGGTTTTCTGGTTGCAGTGGGCTATATGGACCCTGGCAACTGGGCCACGGACATTGCCGCCGGCTCGCGGTTCGCTTACGAATTGATCTTCATTCTTTTCCTTTCCAACCTGATGGCCATCCTGCTGCAAACTCTTTCTGCACGTCTGGGAATCGCAACTCAGCGCGATCTGGCGCAGGCGTGCCACGATTATTATTCGCGCCGGACAAGTTTTATCCTCTGGGTCCTCTGTGAAATTGCAATTGCGGCCTGTGATATGGCTGAGGTGATCGGGTCTGCGATTGCGCTCAATTTGTTGTTTCATATTCCGCTGATATGGGGGGTCTGCCTGACGGCCTTTGATGTACTGGCCATCCTCTACTTGCAGCACAAGGGCTTTCGCTATCTGGAAGTCATTGTTGTCGTCTTGATCGGTACCATCGCCGCCTGCTATCTCGTCGAAATGTTTATCGTCAAGCCTGAATTCGCAGGCATCTTGCGCGGATTCATCCCCACCGGCGAGCTTTTCACGAACCGTGAAATGTTATATATCGCCATAGGCATCCTCGGCGCCACTGTGATGCCGCACAATCTTTATCTCCATTCCTCGCTTGTGCAAACCCGCGCCATTGAACGGACCCCGGAGGGCCTGCGGACGGCCATGCGCTTTAACTTCATTGATTCAGTTTTAGCCCTGAATTTCGCCTTTTTTATCAACGCCGCGATTCTGATTATGGCGGCAGCGACTTTTTACCGGCATGGGTTGAACCAGATTGCGGAAATCCAGGACGCTTACCATACGCTCGCGCCGTTGCTCGGTGTCCCTGCGGCCAGCCTTTTGTTCGCTCTGGCCCTGCTCTGCTCCGGCCAGAATTCCACGCTCACCGGCACCCTGGCGGGCCAGATTGTAATGGAAGGTTTTCTCAATTTCCGCATCGCCCCCTGGCTCCGGCGCCTGATCACGCGGTTGATCGCAATCATTCCGACCATAATCGTTGTGGCATTAGCCGGCGCCAGCGGTACGGCCCGGCTTTTGATTCTGAGTCAGGTGATCCTCAGCCTGCAGCTTTCGTTCGCGGTATTCCCTCTTGTTCAATTCACAAGCGACCGCAGAAAAATGGGAGAGTTTGCCAACCCGCGGTGGCTGAAAGTGATCTCATGGACAGTAGGTATCATCATTGCCGGACTGAACGCCTATCTCCTCGTGCTTACGGCTAAAAGCTGGCTCACTTAAGGATGATGCGCAATGTTTAAGAAAATCCTGGTGGCGCTTGACCACAGCAAGTCAGATTCTGTACTCTTGCCCCGTGTCAAAGAACTCTGCCGGTTAACCAACGCCAGCCTGCTGCTTCTCCACGTATCCACGGGGTGGAAAGCAAGCTGGCAGCGCGACCTGAACCTTACCGATTCACTCGAGATGGAGGAAGACAGAGATTACTTGCGTGAAGTCGAAAGATCCCTTCGTCAGGAAGGCTTTGAGGTGGACTCCCGGCATGCTACCGGCAATGCGGCCGATGCCATCGTCAGGACCGCACGAGAAGAAAACTGCGACTTGATCGCGATGGCTACACACGGACATCGCTGGCTTTCTGACCTCATCCATGGAACCACTATCGGCAAGGTGCGTCACGAAACCGACATCCCGCTTTTCCTTGTAAAGGGCAGCCCGACATAATCATGCGGCTTGTGCCGGGTGAAACCGGGCGGAGTTATTGGGCAATACCGATTTTTCTAGAAAGCGCAGAAAGAAAAAGATTTCACGACTTCTGGAATTCTCAACGATGTTCATCCAAGGCTTTGCAACGCCCGCAGGGACCGGACGCTACCGCCAGCGGCAGGCTGAACGCCTTTCAGGGCATTATCGACAGTCACAAGGACTCTGGGTAGCATCGATCGGGCTTGGGACTTATCTGGGCGACGCCAACCAGGAAACCGACGATCGCTACACTGAAACAGCCATGCTCGCCGCACTGGCAGGCATTAACGTTTTTGACACTGCGATCAATTACCGGAACATGCGAAGCGAGCGTGCCGTCGGCCGCGCCATTGCGAAGTTGATTGAATCGGGCAGTGTGCTGCGTGACGAAATTATCGTCGCGACCAAAGGTGGCTTTCTCGCCTATGACGATGAAGTGCCGGAAGACCCGGCGGCCTTTCTTCAAAAGACACTGGTAAAAACCGGGATTGTTCAGCCGGAGGAAATCGTCGCCGCTTGCCACACGATTTCCCCGAGATTTCTGACCCATCAAATCGATACCAGCCGTGGGAACCTCGGTCTTGCGACGCTTGATATCTATTACCTCCACAATCCTGAAACGCAGCTTCGCGAGGTCACGCATGATGAATTCCTGCGCCGCCTCAGGCTCGCCTTCGCTGCGCTGGAGCAGGCTGCGGCGGACGGCAAGATCCGGATGTACGGGACCGCCACATGGAATGGCTACCGCGCGGCGGCGGATTCGGCGGAAGCCATTTCTCTGGAAGAAATCGTCGGAGTTGCAAGGGAAGTCGGAGGAGAAAAACACCGTTTTGGGGCGGTTCAGTTTCCACTCAATATTGCCATGCCCGAGGCTTTGAGTATGAACACTCAGACGTTGCACGGGCGAAGAGTCCCCCTCGTTCATGTTGCGAGGGAACTTGGCCTGATGGCATTTGCCAGCGCCAGCCTGCTCCAAGGCCACTTGAGGAATGGCCTGCCGGCGGAGTTTCAGCAATGGATGCCCGGCCTCAACACAGACGCCCAGCGGGCGATTCAGTTTGTGCGGTCAACGCCGGGAGTTACTTGCGCGCTGGTGGGAATGAGCAGGCGGGAGCACCTCGTGGAAAATCTGGCCACTGCCTCTGTTCCGCCGATGGCGCTCTCCGAATATCGTAAGATGTTCCAAAAGTAGAAGCGGAAGAAAGAAGCTGTTTGACGGCGAAATCCCCGGAAGAACGCGCCGGCACCGGTTTACTCTTTAAACCCGGAGCGGCAAAACTAAGACAGTCCTACGAATCAAGGAGCAAATCTGAAAACCGCGGCTTGACAATGGCTTCGTGCGATCAATACACTTCAGAGTTCCATGAAGCCTGCCCGAACGGTCTGTGATTCGCTCGGAAGTGGAAAGTGGTGGGACAGAGCCGCCAAGGCGGTCTTTACAACCTGATTGATTGCAAGGAGGCTTTTCATGCGCAACGATGACCGTTCTGGAAGGAGCCTGGCACAGGCCGAGCGATGGGTTCTGTTGCTCACTATGGCGATCTGTCTGCCAGTGTTTCCTTCAACCCTTTCTGCCCAGCAACCCATGCTGATTCCACAGCCTCGCGAACTTCAGACAAAAGCGCAAAGCTTTGCAGTGAACTCTAATCTGAGGATCGTGCTGCTGACCCCTGTCGCCCATGAAGACCTCTTTGCCGCCCAGCAAGTCCAAAAGGAACTGCGGCTGGTCACGGGCCAGCAGTTTCCCATCGTGGGTTTGCCCGAACCGCCGCAGGGCGAGCCGGTGATCATTATGGGCCGGTTCGGACAGGCGGGCATGCGGAACATGCTCTCCGCGCGCAACTTGAGCACGGAAGGGGTCGGCGACCAGGGCTATGTTCTCGACGTCGAACCGAACAGCATTGTGCTGGCCGGCAAGGACGGCGAAGGACTGTTCTACGGCGCGGAGACGCTGCGCCAGCTTGTCGTCCCGGCAGGGCAGCAGGCCAGGATTCTTGGCGTCCACGTTCGTGACTGGCCGGCGCTGCAATATCGCGGCACACAGGTTGATATGAGCCGTGGCCCGGTTCCCAAGCTTAGCTACCTCAAAAAGATCGTCCGCACGATCGCGCAGTTCAAGATGAACCAGTTGTATATGTACATGGAAGATTCCTTCCGGCTTGAGGGCCAGCCGCTTTGGGGCATCCTGAGTGACACACTCTCGCGCGCCGACTGGAACGAACTGGTAGCTTATGCGGAGCGCTATCACGTGGAAATCGTGCCCTCAACCGAGGCCTGCGGACACATGCACAAGGTGCTGCGGTTCGAGCAATACAGCGGCATTGCCGAGCGCCCGCACGGGCACGTGCTGGCACCTGAAGACCCGCACATGCTCGATTTTCTGAACGGCATGTACCAGCAGATGCTCCCGGTTTTCCCATCTTCGATTTACAACATCGGGTGCGACGAGACGTTTGAATTGGGGAAGGCCCGCAGCAAAGACCTAGTTGAAAAGGAAGGCTACGGCAAGGTCTATGTGGACAATCTGGCCCGCGTTGCAAGCCTGCTGCGGAGCTATAACAAGCAGGTAATGTTCTGGGGTGATATTGCCACGGAACATCCTGAAATGATCTCGAGCCTGCCGAAGGACCTGATCGTCGCAAGCTGGGTTTACGGCGCCGAGCAGAGCTACATGAAATGGCTCACCCCCTTCAAAGGCACGGGCATGAAGATTTTTGTCTGCCCGTGGGTCGGAAACACCAGTGTGATGGTGCCCGATTACGAAGAGGCCGCCTATAACATCCAGCATTTCCTGAGTGACGGCAAGAAGGTGGGCGCCATCGGCACGATTGTCACGGTCTGGAATGATGATGGCGAAACGCTGTATGCGCCGGGCTGGTGGTCAATTGTGTACGGTGCGGCGTGTGCGTGGGAAGCAGGTGATCCCAGCGTGGAGGACTTCAACCAGAAATACGACTGGGCTTTCTATCGGAACACCGACCATCGCTTTGCCGACGCGCTGATGAGCCTGAGCCACATCAATGAAATCATGCGCGCGGGAAAGCCCGTCTCAACGTTTGACATGCATTACGGTGGGGCGGGCGACAATCTCTTTTGGCAGGACCCGTTCTCGCCCGTGGGCCAAAGGCAAGTCGAGCGCATGCTGCCCATTGCATCGCTGATTCGACGAACGGCAGAAGACGCGTACACTGTTTTCGCCACGAGCACCGACCGCGCCAGGCGTAATGCCGATACGCTCGAAAGCATGAAGTTCGCCGCTCTGCGTCTTGACGCGCTTGGCATGCGCTATCAGTTTGTCCAGGAGATCTCCGACCGCTACGCGGAAGCCTACGCTGCGCAGGGAGGAAAGAACGCCCGTAGCGCCGGCGCCGACCTGTCCGATATCAGTTCCACCAACGGGCGGTTGCAGGACCTGCGCGATTACACTACCCGACTGACTGAACTTTACCGCCATCTCTGGCTGAGCGAAAACCTGCCTGCGTGGATGCCGAATATTCTTCAGCTCTACAAGCGCAACAGCGACCTGTGGCAAGGATTGATCGCAAAGTTCTCAGAGATCCGAGGCGAGCGCTTCATGGGGCAACCTCTTCCTTCACCGGAATCCCTTGGATTGCTCACCGCGCAGCAGGAAGGGAAATAAGCACCACACTCGCCACAATTGAATAGACGATCCGCTTGTCCCGCGGGAAGATGTGCTCACCTGAAGGCCAGGGGGAATATTGCGTCCGCCGCAACCGTCTGGCTTTCCTGTAATAGTCCATACGCGACGGTAAATTGCTTCAAGCCGCGGCGTTGGAGGCCCTTAAAAAAGAATGTTCCGCGCTTTGCGCGTTGCAAAACAAATGCTTTCCCGCTTTCCGTGTGGTAGGATGGATTAATTTTGCATTGATGTCGGTTTAGACAAGACAAGGAGTACCGAAGTATGGAAAATGTCCGCCGGAAAACGGCACTTATGATTTCGAATGGGTTGCTAGCGGCAGCATTATCTGCCGCGTTCTGTCTGGCACAAACATCACCCCCGCAGACTTCCGCAAGCGGTGCGTCAAGCCAAAGCGCCGCATCGGCCGAGGCTTCGTCACCAGACAAAGTTGTGCTGAAAGTCGGTGAGGACAAAGTGACCAAGGCTGATGTCGATTATCTGATCGGCAGCCTGAGTCCGCAGCTCCAGCAGGCCGTGGCAAGCCGCGGCCGCAAGCCCGTCGGTGATGAATATGCCCTGATGCTTTTGCTTTCTCAAAAGGCAAAGAGCGAGCATCTTGACACTTCTCCCGACTTTCAACGGAAACTGGCCCTTCAGAAACTCCAGATGCTGGCGCAGGACGAGTACCGCAAAATGGCGGAGGACATCCAGGTGAGCCCGGAGGAAGTAAACGCTTATTACAACGCCCACAAAAGCGACTTTGATGAAGCTCAGGTGAGGGAAGTCGTTGTAAGGAAAAAGCCCGCGGACTCAACGTCCGACGCGCCGGGTCTTTCCGCCGATGAGGCAAAAGCACGTCTTGCAGAGATCCAAAAAGCCATCGAGTCGGGTACGGACATTAAAGAGGTCGCCAAAAAGTTCGACGTCCCCAACGTCGTCATGGTGTACCCGGATCCTCAAACCGTGCGTAGAGGCGAAATGATACCTGCCCTCGACAAGGCCGCTTTCGAACTCAAGGACAATCAGTTCTCACAGCCCGTGGATACTCCGCAGGCGATGGTTCTTCTTCAGGTGCTTTCGCATCAGCAGCCGGACGCAAAGACCGTCTCAGGACAGATTGAAAATCAACTGCGGCAAGAGAAACTGCAAACAGCCGTGAATGACATGAAAGCCAAGGCTAATATCTGGATGGATCCTGATTACTTCAAATCAGCAGAAGGCTCCGCGGATACTTCCGCCACGCCAAAGGCCCCGGCAAATCCCTGATCCTGTGTCTGGTGGCACAATGCAGTTTGCGATCGCCGTCGTTCGATCTGAGGTTTATCGAGTCCAGCAACGTCACAAAAACGGGTTGATACGTCGGCGATTTGTGGCTGTAACTGCGCCTTTTACAGTCGGTTATCAACGCCCAAAGCGGTCTTCAACAGGTTTGTTGAAAAGCTTGTGGAAAACCGGTGCTCCATTGCAGCCAAGTAATTGCTACGAAAGAACATTGCGCTCTTTGCCCTAATCTGTAGCATTCTCACATTGCCGGAGCGATAAAAACCCATTAGAGAACAGGATGCGGTCTCTGAAGCTCTACTTCAATCAGTTGGTTTTGCTTGGTGATTTCAAACTCCCTTCCAAAAGTCCGATGGTCCGGTGCGGTGACCATAAGGGTCACTGTTCCAAGCGGCACCACGGGAAACTGGCCCTTGCCGTCCTTATCCGTCTTGGCGGTGTAAGAGATGATTTTGGACCGGTGCAACAAGCCGCCGTGGTCGCGGAATCTCAGCGTCAAGCGCGCCTGGTAAACAGGCTCGCCGGTAGTCGCATCCTTAACCAGAACGCGTACCGTAGTTGTCTGCACGGCTGCAGACGCCGGCGTCATAAGAGCGGCTAGTGCGGCAATGATTAACCCTAACCTGATCAGGCGGGTTTGATTTCTGAATGTTTGTTGCATTGGCACCCCAACTCCTTCCATGATAATGCACAACTCCTCTCCAATTTTTACCACGAACCGCACGCCCGCGCCATTCACACTGTTTTCGAAGTCCGCATATGATTGACACCATTCTCCAACTCCGATAATTTCAGGGCTGGCATGAACTCTTGACAGGCAGAATGGGCGTTTCGCCCGGAAAGGCAATATGGGATTTTCTACGGACGCGATTCACTACGGCCAGGAGCCCGACCCGGCCACAGGAGCTATCATTGTCCCCATCTATCAGACCTCGACGTTTGTGCAGGAGGCTCTGGGCAAACACAAAGGTTATGAGTACGCCCGCACATCGAACCCGACGCGGGCCGCGCTCGAACGCAATCTTGCCCGGCTTGAAGGCGGGCGCTTCGGGTTTGCTTTTTCCTCGGGCATGGCGGCGATCAACGCTCTGCTGACGCTTTTTAAGAGCGGCGACCACATTGTTGCCGGGAGCAATCTTTATGGCGGCACGTTCCGGCTTTTCGAGCGCGTTCTGAAGAATTTCGGGCTGGAATTTACCTACGTTGACACCACAGATCTGAGTGGCGTCGAAGCTGTGATCCGCAAGAACACGCGCTTGCTCTATCTGGAAACGCCGACAAATCCCATAATGGAAATCACGGACATTGCGGCGGCGTCTGAGCTTGCACACAGCCGACGCTTGCTTGTGGCCGTGGACAACACCTTCATGTCTCCATACCTCCAGCGTCCGCTTGATCTCGGAGCAGACATTGTAGTTCACAGCACGACGAAATATCTTAACGGACACAGCGACGGCGTAGGAGGCGCTGTTGTTTTGAACGATCCCGAACTGGCTGAACGGCTGAAATTCATCCAAAACGCCGCAGGAGCCGTGCTGGGGCCAATGGACAGTTGGCTCGTGTTGCGCGGCGTCAAGACGCTGGCCGTGCGAATGCGCCGGCACAGTGAAAACGCCATGGCGGTTGCAAAGTTTCTTGAAGGGCACAAAAATGTCAGGCTGGTCCATTACTCGGGTCTGCCGTCGCATCCTCAGTACGAACTGGGCCGGAGGCAGATGCGCGCGCCGGGCGGCATGCTTTCATTCGAGACGGGATCGCTTGAGAACGCCCGTACCCTTCTCAATTCCGTCAGGCTCTGTTCACTTGCCGAGAGCCTGGGCGGCGTGGAAACTCTGATTTCGCACCCCGCTACAATGACGCACGCCAGCGTCCCGCCCGAAGAGCGGCAAAAGCTGGGGATCACGGACGGCCTGGTGCGGATTTCTGTGGGCATTGAAGATGTGGAAGACCTGATTGCCGATCTCGATCAGGCGCTTACGAAGATTTGAACTGTCCCGGCAGCATCGTACATGAGAGAACAGGCACGATTAATCCGCCCGCTGCTCCCGGAAGTTCCTGATCATCACAACGTCGCTCGACTGCGTACCACGGGCGAGCGCCAGATCACCCTTGTCGGACCATGCGAAATTGAAAAGCTGGCCTGATGTGAAATGCGTCACCTGCTGCGGCTGGCCACCGGTAAGCGGTTGCATCCAGATATTTGATATGCCGTTCACGGTGTTGACGTAACCGATGGCGCGGCCGTCGGGAGTCCAGTGGATATGCACACCCTGGCCCAAATTGGCACTCTCGGGGACTGAGAACGACTTGAACGCCGGTCCACCGCCAAAAGGAATCAATGCAATTTTCGGCTGGCTGCTCTCCGTCGTGAGACACGCAACCCATTTGCCATCGGGCGAGATGGCGGGTTCCATGCAAGGTTGGTTTGTAATCTTCTGGGCTTGTCCCCCTTTAATCGGCACGCGCCAGACCTCAAAACTGCCGTGACCGCTGGATTCGAAAACGACCCATTTGCCATCGGGTGAACAGGAGGGCTTTTGGTCAAAGGTACCGTGGGTCAGGTGAGTGAGGCCGCTGCCATCCCGATTGATGCGCCAAAGATTCACGCCGCCCTGACGATCCGAATCGAAGATGACGTATTGACCCGAAGGGCAGGCGGAAAAATTCACGTCATTCGCTCCCTGCGGGTTCGACACGTTTTGCGGTTTGCTGCCATCGCTGTTCACGCTCCAGGCAGCCCAGGACCCGCTATCCAGTGAGGAGTAGAAAATCTTATTGCCTGGCGGCCACTCCATAATCGAAAGTCCCTCGGTGCCCTGGGCTGTAAAAGTAATTTGCTTCAACTGCCCAGTGTTGCCTCTGGGCGCGACCCACACGTTAGAGTCAATCTGCGTCTCAACCACGCTCAGCGTATTTCCGTTCGCTGTCACTGTCGGCATGTTGTAGGCATTCAGGTCATGCGTGACTCGTTGCAGGGCCCCGGAAGGGTACGAAACCTGCCAAAGCTGCCACTGGAGCGCCTGGCCTTGAGTGCTGGCATCAACGATTAGCCCGCTGCCGTTCGGAAGCCAGGTCAAAGGACCCAGCCAAAGATCCGACGAATGCATCACAACGCGGCGCCCGCCGCTGCTCGAGTCCACAACATTAATTAAGTTGGAGTAGCCGCCGTCAAAGGACTCGGACGGGACAGCAATAAATCTGCCGAAGGGGGACCAGGCAGGGTAGGGAATAAGGTCCCCCTGCGGCATCTTTAATGAAATGATGGCACGCTGCTCGCTGCCGTCGGAGTTCGCCACGATCAAACTGGATTCGCCGTTGGATGGGTCCACACGCACAAAGGCGATCCGGTTTCCGCCAGGAGAAACAGCAACCGTGCCGATAACACCATTGCCTATCTTCCTGGGATTGCCGCCCAGCGAAGGAATGCGAAAAACATCCCCCGTGAAAGCGCTGAACGCCCCTGAAACGTAGTAAATGAAATTGCCATCCGGTGTGAAGGTTACACCTGACGGTGGTACGGGACCCCCAACTGAGTAGTTCGCAGGTCCGGTCGGAATAATCGGAGCATCGCTACCCGTCGCCGTCTGGCGCAGCCAGATACTCTGCTGGCCCGGCGCGCCCCGCACGTAGGCCACATAACGGCCGTCAGGAGAAATTGCAGCAGCCTGCACATCACCGAAATTTGTCAGCCGCTCAATTTCCCCCACGTGGAACGTCGCTGGTTTGGGCGGCTTCTGGCGGAGCGCAAAGAACCATGTGGCCACAGTAGCCAGCGCGATTACTACGGCTAGTGCGGCAAGCAGTCCATTTTTGTGACGGCGGGCAAGGGCTGCCATGATCTGCGAATCGGAGCCGGCGTGGGCGGCGGGTGCGGCTTGTGGCACAGGCGTGTCGCCCGTGGTCATGGCTGGAACGGTGGCACGGGCCTCCTGCCCGTGTTCTATGGGGGACACGGCCGAGACGGCCGTGCCA
>DASRCX010000019.1:0-51435 GCA_035652895.1 Terriglobia bacterium | reverse complement strand
CCCGGCCACAGGTCTGACCAATCTCCTTCACGAGGTCCTTGCCTCAACAAAACATCCAGCCTGTGACCTGTCTACTCCGAAGGCTATCGTCAGCCTTCGAAGCGTACCGCCTCCGAAGCTAAGCATTCATACCATCTCCTTATCTAACGTTGCGCTACAAGCTCCCTTGCAGATTGCTACACTGCGCGGGCAGCTACACCCGGACCCTGCATCTTGAGCACGAACTCGGGATACCCGAGAGCACCCATTTCGGGGATGTCCAGACCCTCAAGTTCGGCCTGAGGCGAAACCCGCTGGCCAACGAAGTAATCGATAAGCAGATTGAATGTGAAGGATAAAGTAAAGACAAAACCGAGCAGCGTGGCCACACCAATCATTTGCGCGACGAGTTGCCCGGGGTTGCCGTAAAACAGTCCCTTGACCGAACCCATTCCTGTGCCGTCGGCAAAAAGGCCCACAGAGAGTACTCCCCACAAGCCGCAGGTGCCGTGAACGGAGATGGCCCCGACGGGATCATCAACGTGCGCGACACGGTCGATGAATTCCACACTCAGGCAAACCAGGATACCGGCGATGAGCCCGATAATTGCCGCTCCAATCGTGTTGACGAACCCGCTGGGGGCTGTGATGGCAACCAATCCGGCCAGAAGACCGTTGCCGCTCATCGAGGCATCCGGCTTGCCGTAGCGGATCCACATATAGAAGATGGCCCCAAATGAACCGGTTGCGCCGGCCAGCATCGTGTCCACCGCAATCGTGGCGATCCGCAGGTTTCCGCCGCCTGAAGCCCCAAGAGTGCTGCCGGGATTAAACCCAAACCATCCGAAGGCCAGGATGAAACAACCGATCAGAACCATGGTGATGTCGTGGCCTGGAATGGCGTTTGACGACCCGTCACGGTTGTACTTGCCGATTCTTGGCCCGATGATCATGGCACAGGCCAGGGCCGACAACCCTCCAACCGCATGGACTACGCCGGAGCCGGCAAAGTCGGCGTACCCATTTCCCAACCCGAAGTTTGTACCCAACTGGGAAAGCCATCCGCCTCCCCACGCCCAGTTGGCGAACAGCGGGTAAGTGATTGCCGCCAGGAAAACCGAAGACACTGCGAAGGCTGCGAATTTCCAGCGCTCCGCACAACCGCCCGTGACGATGGTGGCGGCAGTGTCCATAAACACCATTTCGAAGAGGAACAAGACCATCACCCCAACGTCATAAGTGCCTCCCTGAGTAAGAAAGAAGCCGTGAGTGCCCCACAGGCCCCAGGTCTTGCCCGCGAAGTGCAAGGCAAACTCTCCACTTAGCGGCGCAGCGCCACCCAGACTTGCCACACCGGCTGCACCTCCCATCTGCAGCGCAAAGCCGCAAACCCAGTACGCAAACAAACCGAAACCGTACACCATGAAGTTCATCATGATGGTGTGATTGGCGTTCTTGGCGCGGCAAAGGCCTGTCTCGACGGCCGCAAAACCCGCCTGCATAAACATCACCAGAAACCCGGCTATCAGCGTCCAGACGAAGTTGATAGCGACTTTGTTCTGGCCAATCTGGTTAAGCGCGTCCCCGAGGGTGAGGCCGGACTTTGGATTGGAGACAGGAATATCATTCACTGTTCCCGTCAGGGTCCCGCTTGGATCACCCTTCGCCATTTCCTCGGCGGAAGGTGGGTTTGCCTCCTTCACCGCCAGGGGTGCGGTGATCGATGGAGCGGGGATGGCCTGGGAACTGGTCGTCGGTTGGCTGGGTGTTTGGGCCCAGGCCATGGCCCCGCATAAGAAGTATGTTGCTAGAACAAACCCGCGCATGAACGTTTTTAATTTCCTGTACCGCATGCATCTCCTCCGTTCTTGGCAATTGGCCAAGCGTTGTTTCCACACATAAAGATTTCAGGAACACGTCTACTTCTTCCAAATGGCATTCTTAACGTAGGCTCGATTCAGGAAGCCCAGGATCCCTGTCAAACACAGTCCGATTCCGATCAGGGCAAAGATGAAGCGGGCGGCCAGTGATGAAGTCCAAGTAAGACTGGCCACGGGAAGGAGCCATCCGATAACCGCCAACAACAATCCAATGAATTTCATTGCAGTCTCCAGATTTTCAGAATTCTATTTTGGTCCTATTGCCGCTCCGGCCTCACCTGAAGTCCTACGGAACATCGTGGAGGCCAGATATTGCGGGTACTTTGCTTAATCCAAAAACTCCAGGGGTCTGATTTTT
The DNA here is from genome assembly GCA_035652895.1 of Terriglobia bacterium. Classification (GTDB taxonomy): domain Bacteria; phylum Acidobacteriota; class Terriglobia; order UBA7540; family UBA7540; genus SCRD01. Next base: position 49,218 of record DASRCX010000019.1, on the reverse strand, counting down.
CGGAAACCCACCAACGAGTACGCGAGAACCGCTGCACCTGCGACCGTCACGATGATGCCCGCTGCCGCTTCCCCGCCTGCCCAGAGAACCAGTCCGGCAACGAAGCCGGTGAAGCCCGTGAGGAACATGGTTAAGTAACTGCCTTGTTGTCGATTTGCTGCCACGTGAGTTTCCCTCCTTGATTCAATCTGAATTGCAAAGCCAAATTTCTTTTCATGCGCCCGATCGATTCTTACCGGGCGGCGTGAATGTCAAAGACGTAAACCATTCCAAAGTCCAGTGTGTTTTGGTTTTTTGAAAGCTCGGCTGCACCTCGCGGGAAGAACGGTGCGTTTGACATGTCGCGCCGGAATTCAAGCCTGCTGATCAGGTGATGGGCGAAAGTCCGCTCGAGCGTCAGAGTATATTCGTTGATGTCCTGCACTGTCCCGGTCGTAAACCCGTCGTGATCGTCGTAGTATTCGTAGCGGACCGTGAATGCGTACTGGTTGTTAAACGTATAGCGGGCGTAGGTAGCGAACCCGGTCCAATGGACGGAATTCGCGACGCCGGGAACCATGTCGCCGCCGCCCCAGTCGAAGTTTTCAAGCAGCGACAGTTTGGGAGTCACATTGAACTGGACTACGGTGTCTGTCAGGTGCCGCCAGTGCGAGTTGGTATTGGCCATCTGAGGGCCGGCCAGATAGTTCTGCGTCACACTTACTTTGGGGCTGGGCGCCCACGCCAGGCTGAATCCGTATGTTTTCCCGGTATTGGGCGCGACAATGTCGTTCCAGCCGTTGACGAGATATCCCGTCAGGGTGACTTTGGGGTTAAACGCATACGCTGCTCGAAGCCCGAAGTGGTAAAAGGGAATTGCGTAGCCGAACAGGATGCCCCGGCTATAGTTCCAATTGGGAGCCGTTTCAATGACTTCGGCGCCCGCGGGCGTCACGAATTTTCCGAAATCCAGTTGAAGCCCTTTACCTATTGGAACCAGGTATGAAGCATAGGCCTGGACAACGTTTCGGTCGAAGAACGGTCCGGCAACGGGCTCCGAGTTGTTGACAACGTTGATGGCGTTCCCATAGCCAAAAATCAGGTTGTAACCCAGGCGTGTGTCTGTGTCGGGACTTCTCTTGATAACCACTTCTGCAAGGTTTAAGGAGAACTGGTCGGTGTAATTGTCAAACACCCTCAGGCCGGCCTGGCGGTCCGCCGGGTGGTTAAAATCGAGTCCGTAATAGCCGTCAACGGAGCCGCTTATGGTAGTGGAATTAAAAAGCGTCTCCGCAAGGTTCTCTTTCTGGTTCGGCTCCGGGGACGTTCCCTCAGCCGCAGGAGCTTCCGGGGCAGACGAACTCGGAGCGGTCTGTTTCTGTCCCTGCTGTTTTTTTAACTGGTCAATCTGGGCCTGAATAGCTTCCAGTTCCTTCTGAAGAGCATCAATCTTTGCTGCGTTACTTGAATCAGCCGCATTCGATGTGCTTCCCGATGACTCTTGTGCCCCGAGTTGGGTGCAGCAGGTGGCAACGCCCAGGAACCCTATGATGATCCCCACGCTAATCCGCGAGAGTTTCATATCAGCTTCCTTCCTTATTAGTTTGGAATACCGCCCCAACCAGCATCATTACATTATGAAATACAGTATTTCCTGTCCAATTAATAGTTATGCTGCATGTCATAAAAAACTTTTGGATAAATTTAATTTTTTATGCTGATAAGCAAAGCCTTCAAATTTCCTCCCAGAAGCCTTGGGGAACCTGGCAGCAGCGAGCCGGAAGGGGACGCGCGAAAACTAAGGTCGGTGGAATTGATGGTCGTCGATGTGGCAGTCCTTCGGAAGGCGGACAGCCGAGCGTTCAACGGGGGCCCGAGATCAGTTTCCGGGAATTCAGTTCCGGAATTTCCCATGTCATTTTGAGTGCGCGGGCAATCGGTGCAAGCGGTCTAACTTGCAGTAGCGGCGTGAGATATCCGACAGCCGTGTCTGTGGAAGCGGGCCTCCTCTACGCCCTGTGACAGACTGTCTCAAGGGCAAGAATTGGGATTGAATCAGCAAACTCTTAGGCATATACTAGGCGCATCCAGGGAGTTCAGATTCGAAGTCACAAAAGGCACCGCTGACCTGGGAGAAATGCGGACTCCTGCGAAAATCGGTATGAAGACGCAAACCTCTAGTCACTGGTTGAGACGGCGCAGCAACTCACGCGATTACATCCCCACATTTCTTACAGGCGGAAATCTTTCAGGGCCTTAACGTCATTGGAAGCAATGGAGGGGCGTGGCCATGAAATCTTTGTTCCTCCGCGGAATATTGTTTGCTGTTATCACTCTCGTTCCCGCCTGGGGCATGGGAAGCGGCGGCGGGAACCAGGCCGGACGTTCACTCGATGCCGGTCGCGATACGGGCCAACCTTCGGCCACTATCAGCATTCCCGGCCCTTTGCGCTCATTCCTGCGCATGGCTGCCATCAGCCAGGAGGTTACGCCAGATGAAATCGTTCCGCTCCTGGCACACAATGTGGCGGTTGAAGGCTACACTTACAACCGAAAGGGCGGAAAACCCGAACCCACCGAGTACCTGATCCTTCTGAAGGATTACATCAAGCAAGCCAGAGAATTAATGGAGCTCGCCGGTTCTCGGCAGGTGATCCGCATCAGCAGTTGCGATCAGGCAGGCCCTCTGCTGAAGGCCATCGGGTACGAACTTACGGCGCCCTGTGGACCTGAAACCGCTGTCGAAACCGCGGACTCTGAGAGAGCGTTTCTCACCGACGATTCGGGATTTCCGCTGACCGCACTCGAGCAAACCCTGCGGGGAGGAGACCCGTTCGAATACGCGTTTGGAAGCTTCAGGGTCCCCGTGTTGTTCAGTCAAAGCGACTGGATTGCGCTTGATGCCAACAAGAAAGATGATCTCCTCGATGCTCTACTGGGAGATCCTCAACTGGCCCGCCTCTACTGGGCGATGTCGCGCATCGACGAAGGCACACGGGATTTCCTGAGGCGGTGGCCGGGCCTCAAGACTTTGCTTCCTCTGTCCCCCGTTCTGGATTTTTACGGCAGCCAGATTACAATCCAATCGGGACGAGTAGTGGTGCCGGGGGGAAGTGGGGCCGAATCTGCGTGGGCGAAGCTGGTCGGGGCCGACCCGGATGCACCTGAGAAATTCGTAACCAGACTGCTTGAGAAGGATGAGGGCTGGCTGGCGGCGTATTTTGATTCGCTGTCGCGAGTCAGCGGAGCCCAGCAGGCGTATTTCACACGGCCTCCTCATCTTCAGGACTTTTATAAAGCACTTGTCGGAAAGAATCCGTCGCCCGGCCCTGCGCGGCCGGTTTTCAGGCCTGACCCGGGCCTGATGCTTTTGATATCCAGCACTCGGCTGGGCCCCAACGGAGAGCCGCTGATTCCAGGTGGCGTGGCGGTGTGGAAACAGGCGCTCGAGGATTTTCAGCGGAAGGACCATTCCAAGCTCGTCCGGATGTGGGCCAGGCGCTCCGGCTCCTCGAACACTCCAGAGCAACTGCTTGAAGCTATGTTTGCGCTTTCCCGCATCAACATCGAGGATGGGCCGCTTCAAGCCTATCTGGAATTGAACGCAATCGATGCCGCACGTTCTTCAAAGAACCGGCTGGCGCCTGAGACCGTACGCAAGCTTGCTGAGGATTTTGCCAGGTTTGGCGACCAGTACAAGACGTTTACTGAGTTTGCCTTGAGCGACTCTTCGATCATTGACTTTCTCAAAGCAGCACACGCGATCGACAATATCCGTGACCGCAATTTGCGAGAAGACAGCCTGGGAATTTTCCAGGCCAGCGTCGGCCTCTGGAAGATACTTGCCCGGCAGAGGGAGATCCCTGAGGCGGCCTGGGATCGCTCGTGGCAGGGAGTGATCAGGCCTTTCTTTGACATCCGATCATCTGAGCAGCTTTACCTTGCCGGGCGTTCCTCCATGCAGGAACTGTTCCAGGCTTCAACCGGCAGATCTGAGATTTCGCAGAATGAATTCATCGATTTGCTTGCGGGGCCGAAGCAGGACAGCCCTGCCGGCATTCAGGTGAGGAACAGTCTGGCGGACAGAATCCGGTCGATGATGATTGCTCAACGGCTGGTGTCGCTTGACACCCTTTTCGCTCTGGGTGATGGCCTGAAGCTGCTTGGGGAGGGGAAAACTCCCTCCATGCCCCTGGCTCCGCTGGCGGCACGGCTCCGCCAGTTCCAGTTGCCCAAACCCCTGTTTACCAGGGGCGAAAGGGCCGAGTGGTCCATGGGCCTCTATGAGAATGCGCACATCCAGTCTATGATGCGAACGAACCTGGCCAAGCTTATCCAGTCGAAGCCGTCTCCAGCCCGGCTTGAAGCGGCGCGGGGCCAACTGGTTCCTTTTCTCCGGGACACGCTGGTGGGTTTGAACTATGCCTACTACGAGCCGCCGGGTGCGCAGATGATCTATAACAACGAACTCTTTGTGCGCTCCCACGATTTCTCCGGCACAAGAAGCATGGAAGAGGACCGTTCCTGGAAAACGCCCGATTTATTCGGCCGCGGCCTGCCAGCAAGCGGAGGCGCGCATCTGGTCGGCTCTCTGTCCAGCCTGCCCTACGTTTTGGCGCAGGTCGAAGAAAGTTTCATTGTGCCGAAGCGGGTGCAATCCCTGGTGTGGGAGGACCTGGTCCCGACCATGCTGACGGATGCCGTAATGTCGCGGTGGTGGCACGTGACACGAAATGAACTCCATGCTGTTGCGTTATATCAGCGCTTTGGAGAGGAATTAATCAGGGCCGCCGCGACGGACGCCCGGTTGCGCGGACAGGTGATGGATATTCTTTCGGGGCGGATGCTGCCAATCACATATGACCGTGTGGAAAGCGCATTGAACGAGGGGCGCTCGAACGAAGCTCTCGCTGAACTGACGCCGGGAGATACTTTCTTCCTCGGCGCGTTGTTCCGGGAAAAATTCCCGTCTGTCGATCCTGACAACGGCCGTGCGGGCAAAGAACTCGATGAATTGGCGCGGCGTTCTCCTGAGGATGTGAGTTGGAAGCGCTTGTCGGAGGATTTTGGCGTTTCCCATCCCGCGCTTGAAGGAACGGACGCCCGTTCGCTGATAAGCGTGAAACCCTTCCCCACATATCTCGGATATTCCAGCCGGCTGTTGGCGGAGTCCTGGGATTCAAACAACTTGTATTGGGCGCGGCTCGCGGATGAAAAAGGCTATCCGCCTGTGATGCTGAATCTGCTGGTTCCTGAGCTGACGTATCGCATGGTCGAGAACATTTCTGCGACCTACCTCGACGACTGGCCGGCGCTGCTCCGGTCATTGCGCGAGACGGGCTTGGAATTTGAACAAGGGAAGGTCGCTTCGCTGCCGAGAATGGGAAGTGATTCCGGTTTTTAAAGATTTTTCTGCCAGACGGCGGGGTTGACACCCGGCCGGTCCGGCGATAAGAGTTCAGGAAAGGTGACCTATGGGACGAAGATATTTTCCGCTCGCCTTCTTCTCTATCGCTATTATTGCGGGCCTCTCCGTCGCTGTACGAGCCCAGCAGAAAGAATCTGACATGACGGTGGTCCACGTTACAGTCAACATGGTCCAATTGGACGTGGCGGTTACAAACGACAAGGGCCAGTATGTAACAGGTCTGGGTCCTGAAAATTTTGCAGTGTATGAGGACGGCATTCGGGAAAAGATTGCCGCCTTCGGCGAGGAGAACAGCCTCCCTCGCAGCGTGCGATACTCGGGTCCCGGTGGAAAAGTGACGGGCCTGGGCAATATTCTTGCCGATGGCGCCCCTGGGTCGATTTCTCCGTCTGCTCCCGGAGCCAGCGTGTTTGTTCTGTTTGACACCAGCAATTATATGTACCGTCAATTTGCTCTTGCGCGTGACGCCATTGCCCAGTTTGTCCGGTCGCTCAACCGTTCGGACCGCGTCGCCTTCTATTCCTACAGCCGAGACTTTTTCCGGGCCTGCCCGCTGAGCAACGAGCACGTGCAGGTCCTCAATGCGGTTCGTTCGACGGTGGCGGGCGATGATGCAGCACTTTACAACGCGCTTCTGTGGACGCTGAAGGACGCCGACAAGTTCTCCGGCCGAAGGGTCGTCGTGGTCTTCTCCAACGGTCCCGACGACGCCAGTATGGTTTCACCTGAAGACGTTCGTGAGCTTGCTCAGTCCGAAGGCATCCCGATTTACATGATCAGCACGCGGGCGGCGGAGCGCGACCCGCTCTCGACCGCCGTTTTCAAGCGCATCGCCACCAGCACGGGGGGCAAAGCCTACTTTGCCGGACACTGGCAGGACCAGCAGAAAGCATTTGAATCAATTCGAGCGGACCTCGAACACCTCTACATGCTCAGTTATTATCCTGCGCCAAATCCAAACACCGGCTGGCGCAAGATTACAGTGAAGCTGATCGGTAAGAACCTCCAGAAGTACCATATACGGACGCGGACCGGCTACCGGCCGAGGGCCCTTGCTGATACGGCGGAAACTTTTCCTTTCCAGGGAAATGCGACTCCAACGCCCGCGCAGGCGGGCGGCAAGTGATGCGCTCGGCGAAATTGCCGGGAGCATGGATCACGCCAAGTTCGGTCTTCCTGTCCAACCTGCCTCTGGCAGGAGGAACGGGGCTCCAATGTCCGCGCCGCCGCCTTTTAGCTTCTTCCTTGCTTTTCCAACAGATTTCCTCAAATAAGGCATTGATATGAGCGGCCTGCCTGACGTATTCTCTTGCCCCGGGAGGAAGTTCCTTTCGGTGACAGCTTCAGCCTTCCCCGAACCTTTCAGTCTGGCACGGTTTGCTGACGGAAAAACAGACTTCAAAAGAAAATCCACCCGGGTATGAGACATCGATATTCGCGCAGAGAATTTGTCAAGAAGACCTCGCTCGCGCCACTGGAGCTTTCTGCGGCAGCCTGGTTATCCCGATTGCCCATTTCAGAAAGTGCGGCGTCCGACGGCAGCCCGCTCTGGCAGATGTTTGTCAGGCCGCCGGATGAGGCGCGCATCATGATGCGCTGGTGGTGGTTTGGCCCGGCGGTTACACACGAGGAGCTCGAGCGTGAAATTCGGGCGATGAAGGAGGGCGGCATCGGCGGTTTTGAGATTCAGCCGGTTTACCCGCTGGAACTGGATGACCCTTCCCGGGGAATCCGCAATCTGCCCTATCTCTCGGAGGGATTTCTCGATGCGTTGAGATTCGTCAATCAGAAGGCCCAGGAATTGGGGATGAGGCTCGATCTGACGCTGTGCAGCGGCTGGCCCTATGGTGGAAGCAAAGTCGGGGTCACGCAGGCCGCCGGCATGCTGCGCGTTGCGAGAGTGCAAATTCCAGTGGGGGAAGATTCAGTGCCCGCGCCAAGCCTTGAAGCAGGCGAGGCGTTGATCGCAGCATGGGCAGTCAACGACGAGCATGGAGAACTTTCCGGCGAAAATGCACGGGCACTTGATGACCTCAACGGCCCTCGAGTGAGAGTGGAACAACAGGGGCAATTTCACTCCGTCCTCTTCTTTATTTCCAGCCGCACGGGCCAGCAGGTGAAGCGTGCAGCGGTTGGGGCTGAAGGTTTTGTGATCGATCACTACGACCATGCAGCGGTGAATGCTTATCTGCACTCGACCGGCGACAGGTTGATGCAGGCATTTGTGACGCGAAAGCCGTATGCAGTGTTCAGCGACAGCCTGGAAGTTTTCATGTCAAATTGGACACCCGGACTGTTGGAGGAATTCCGCCGCCGGCGTGGCTATGATTTGAAGCCGCATCTGCCGGCGCTTGTGGGCGATGCAGGCCAGGATACTTACGCCGTCCGATGTGATTGGGGTCGTACGCTAACCGAGTTGGCGAATGAACATTATCTTGTCCCGTTGCGTGAATGGGCGGACCAGAACGGCACCCGCATTCGCTGCCAGGTTTACGGCGAGCCTCCGGTGGTGCTTTCAAGCAACCGGCTGGTCGATCTTCCTGAGGGTGAAAATCCGGATTGGAGAGGGCTCAGCCCAGCCCGCTGGGCATCTTCGGCCTGCCATCTCTATGGCAAACCGGTGACCTCGGCCGAAACGTGGACGTGGATCCACTCTCCGGCTTTTCGCGCGACACCGCTCGATCTCAAAGCAGAAGCCGACCGCCACTTCCTCCAGGGTATCAATCAGATTGTCGGCCACGGCTGGCCGTACTCCGCACCCGAAGCGGGCGAGCCCGGCTGGCGATTTTATGCTGCGGGCGCGCTGAACGATCACAATCCGTGGTGGCCCGTGATGGCGGACGTGGCGGCGTATTTGCAAAGGATCAGTTTTCTGCTCCGCCAGGGCAAGCCAGCGAACGACGTCGCCGTGTACCTGCCGAACAGCGACGCGTGGGCGCGATTTACCGGCCACAGCAACCCATCAGTCAACATAGTGCTGGAATCGCTGTTGGGTCCACACGTTCTTCCTGCCATTTTAGACGCAGGCTTCAATTTCGACTTCATCGATGACGATGCTATCGACCTCGTTGGAATTCCTTACGCCGCTGTGATTCTGTCCGGCGTCGAGCGAATTCCCCTGACAGCCTACCGGAAACTGCGGGACTACACGCGGCGAGGCGGAATTGTGATCGCCACGCGCCGCAAGCCCAGCCTTGCGCCCGGACTCCTCGACGGTCAGCGTGACAGCGGAGACGTTCTGGAACTTACTCGAGAGCTTTTTGAGGGCCAGAATGCGCTATGTATTTTTGTTGAAAACGAATCAGACCTGGGCGCTGCGCTGGCAAGCAGGCTTACTCCCGACGTTCAATTGAATCCCAAAGTGCCGGAAATCGGATTCATTCGCCGCCGCCTCGATGAAGGCGAGCTTTACTTCCTGGCGAACACCGGGAACCAGGCACATGACGTCGAAGCCACGTTCCGGGTGAAGCAGCTTTCGCCCGAGCGCTGGGACCCGTTGACAGTCAGCAAGTCGTCCGTCCACTGGAGTACTGCAGTGGACGGCCGCGTCGTCGTTCCGCTCCATTTTGAACCATATGAATCGATGATTCTGATATTCTCCGGCTCGCACAGTTCGCCCGCCCCACCACACGTTCGCCCGAGTGTGTTACCCGCTCCAATCGACATCAGCCGGGATTGGAACGTCACATTCCCAGGAACAGGGAAGAGCATCCATATGGATCAACTCCGTTCGTGGACGGAAATCGAAGGTCTTCGCTACTTCTCCGGCCAGGGGATTTATGAAAAGAGCGTTGCCGTCCCAGCATCCATGCTGGACGGCGAAGCAAGAGTTTATCTGAATTTCGGAAAAGGAGTTGCACTTCAACCCCATCTACGGCGAAACGGAATCCAAGCCTGGATCGACAGTCCGGTTCGCGAAGCGGCTGTCATTCATGTGAATGGCAAACGCGTGGGTTCTGTGTGGTGTCCACCCTATGAACTCGAAGTCACACCGTGGCTGAAGACAGGGGAAAACACTTTTCGCATCGACGTTGGGAATCTCGCGGTCAATTCGATGGCGGGCCAATCACTTCCCAACTATCGGCTTCTCTACGACCGCTACGGCAGAAGATTTGAACCTCAGGATATGAATGACCTCCATCCATTGCCCTCGGGCCTGATGGGGCCGATTGCTCTGATTGCGCGTTGATCGAATGCGTGTGCAGCGCAAGCTGCCGAGGAGACTTGCCCCGGCGAAACGTGATCGGTTTCTCCTGCCTTGGTGGAAAATTCCAGCACCTCGTTCTCCGCACGAACGCGAATGTCTTTGCATCTTTTGTTCGCGTAACCTCCGCCGTTGTTTCCTGCCATGGACTTGGAAGGATGGCGATTTTTTCCTTTTTCGCTACCTATGATGATCTTCGAGATATTCTTTCCGTCGAACACAGCACCGACGAGGAATGTGCCGACAGCACGAAGAATCCTGAACCGTGCAAGCCGAGATTCCTGATGTTCGGAAACAGCCGGATCGTTCCGTTGTAAATGTATTCGACGTGCTGCTGTCTATTCGACAGGTCGCAATAAGACACGGCCAACGCATAAGGAGAATTGTGGTTAGTGACTGCTCTACTGCACGGCCTGTTCCCAATCAGTTTACGTCGGCTGTGCGGTCGCCCTCGTAATGCATGATGTGGTAGTAGGCTTCCCATCCGTCCCACAGCACCGGTGGCGGCAGGTGGGTCATGGGGTCGGTGAGAAATTTGGAAAAGATCTCAGCGATCTGCTTTGTTCGATAGATTCCGGTAAGCCAGTCGCCGCGGTACCAGTTTTTCCACTTGCCATACTCTGCGGCCTGTTCTGCCTGCTGGATGGAATCGAGGGCCAGCAGAGCTTTGTGCGTCGATTCAACCGCTGCGCTGGTGTGGCCGGCCTGCGCCAGTTGGATGGCCCGGGATAATTCAAGCAGCGCCCGATTGCTCTGGCGGTTGATGGCGATCATAGTCAGCACGCTCGCGCGGTAGAACAGCCTGCGATCGGGCGCCACGAGGGGCTCGGCGGCGAGCGCTTTACTCCACACGGCATCCCAGCGCGGCTGCGCATCTCCGCATTGCTTGATTTCTCTTTCCACCGTTTCGTGAAGCCAGTCTTTCCTGCTCACTCGTGCAAAACGAAAGCCGAAGATCCTTGGCTGGACCCACTTCGGCGCCTGGCTTGGAATCGAGTAAAGCGGCGAATCGATCATGTAAGTAAGCATCATAATGCGCGCTTCGGTATGGTAGAACTGGTCCCCATATTCGAGCGGAGGATTGCCAAAATGTGCTGGCGCTTTGAAATAATCGTCATAGACGTCGACCACCTGTGCGGCCGCCCTAGGCCCGAACTCGCTCGATGCCCAGCCTCGGTATTCGTCATTGGCGGCCGCGGCGCCTGCTGCGGGAACGCCGCTCCAGCCGACGTCCATTACGGTCTTGGCGGTCATCAACACCGGGCGAATATCGCTGGTATTCACCAGCAGGTAGTATGTAGCTCCGGCTTTAATGTAGCGCCCCAGTTCAGAATAGATCCTGTCCACGGGAACCATCTCGGTCAATTGGTTCGCCCGACCGTTCATCATGGCCACGTGGTAATAAGCACCCTGGCCGGCAGAAACTTCGCCTTGATCGAGAAGATACCCGTATCCGCTGTCTGCCCACACTTTGTGGACTTCGGGAGGAATGGTGAGGTCGCCCAGCTGAACCAGCTTCGCTCCTTCCTGCCAAAGGTTCGTGATGAACTGCGCGTCAGGATGCACTGAGCGCACGATCTCGATCTGCCTGGCGATGGCTTTGCTGATCAGTTTTCCAAGCGCTTTATTGTTTCCGCGAACACTTGGGTCTGTCGAGGCATAGCTGACGTCGGAGAGGCCTCTGAGACCAACCGTCCACAGCACGTCCACGTCAGGAGGGTATTCATGAACAGCGTTCCGCCACGCGCGCTCAAGAATTTCGGGATGCTCGGTGTAATTGTAAGGCACGCCTTCCGGCCATCGCGCGACGTTCAGTCCCAAAGGAATTGCGTGATGCTGAGTGATGATCAGCCCGCGCTCGCCCGCCAGCTTGATTTGCGGTTCATCGGGAAAAATCCAGGTCCCCGGAGCAACCATGTCCCCCTTGAGCCGCAGGATGGTTTCATAAATTCTGTTCCAGACATCAAGCGAGATCCCGGTTGTTTTTCCTGGAGCCCAGCCGGTCAGCAGGTCTTCGTCGTTGATGAAAAATCCGCGGTAGTGGAAAACCGGCCCCTGAGTTTCGGCATAGTTGTCCGGAACGCTGATCTCGGCGCGGTGCTGCGGTGGATGGTCAGTCCACCAGTAGAGCGGGTCCACTCCCAGGAATTGTTGGGAGAATTGATAGATCGCGTAAATCGTCCCGCGCATGTCTGATCCCGTCAGGACAATCGCATGTGCTGCGGGCGAGCCGGGAAGTGGGTGCTCGACCGCCTGAATGTGCAGTTTCTCCCACCCAGAGGGTTTCTCGACACGCGCCGGAAGATCGAATCGATCTGAAATCCAAATTGTCGTTGAGTGCGCCTGCGCAGGATCATGAACAATCCGGACCGGGACACCAAACACGTTTTGCATATCGTTGGCCAGGTCCTGCGCCGCCTTTTGAATGGGAGCGGACTCGCGAGCATTGATGAACACCGAGGTTTGGCGAGTAATGACAACCTGCCCGAGGGCATGTGTCACGAAGAGGCCCATAGTCAGAACTGTGGTACCGAGATGTCTTATCAAGGTCTCTCCTTAAATATGAGCTGGAGGTGGGTAGGCAAGAACTCCTTCTCGTAATTATTGCGGGCTGTTCGCAAAAGCAACGATTTTCGTCAAAAATCTGACCGCCGGCACTTCGGAAACTCAATAAGATATTTAGATTCAACTTGTTATAGACGTTACCATTCCGGCCGGCGCAAATCTCATGCGTCCCATTCCGCGGGCTTCAACGTCCTGTGTGGCCTACATGCCAAGGCTACAACACAACCCGCCAAGAAGTCCAATGTCTGCCCCGGCGTGCTTCCGATCTGATCCCGGTTTTTTTAGAAGAACAATTTCATCGCCAATTGAATCACACGCTCGCTGTTCGCCTGGCTAGTGATCCGGCCAAAGTTGGATCCCACATAGCTCAGGTTTGGGTCTCCGAACCATGGATGGTTCAGGACGTTAAAGAAATCGCCACGCACCTGAATGCGAAAATTCTCATGCGCGGCCAATGGGGTGAAGTCTTTCATCAGTCCCATATCGTAATTCCAGCCTCCGGGCCCGGTGATCGCCCCCGCGCCGACGTTTCCGAACTGGCCGACAGCGGGCAGAGCGAACATGGAAGTATTGAGGAAAGGAACGCAGAACTTCACCGATGGGCTGCAAGGGGTTGGGTTCGCCTGGGCGCCGGTTCCGTGGGCTGCTGGATTCACGAGATTCACCCTGTCGGCTCCGAGACCCGATTTTGAAACATCTGTTCCTGCGAGGATGGTCATGGAGTCTCCCGATTCCGCGGTAAACAGGCCGGACCAGTTCCACCCGCCCAGGGTGCTTCGCAGGAGGCGGCTTGAAGTTCCCTGGAGCGTGGGCAACGGGAAGACATAGGACAAAGTGAAGACGTTCGAGCGGTTGTAAGGGGCGGGACCGCGGTTGAAAGCGAACTGGGCCGGATTGTAATACGACATCCCCGATCCCTTGCTCGATCCCACATCGGTGATGCCGCTGCTTCCGGTTTGCGCCACTTCCAGGATGGCCTGCGAGTATGTGTAGTTACCCACGAGAGTCATATTGCGCAGCGCTCCCGGCAGTCCGGCCCCGGGACGGATTTCCACACTCGCCTGAAGGGAGTTGTAGTGAGAGTTACCGCTGTTGCTGTTCATAAGGATGTCGGAGTAGATTGGGCCGCAGTTTGTGGTGACTGTGGGGGAGCATCCTGAATATACGCGCCGCTGGTCAGTCGAAAGTGCATCAAATGCGGTGTTTCCAGGAATGTACTGCGCCGGATTCAAATCCTGGTCCTGGCGCAGGTGGCTGGCAGCGTTCCCCACATAGGACAGCGTAAGCAATGTGCTCGGTCTGAGTTGGCGCTGGACTGTCAGGTTCCATCCAAAAGTTGTGGGCGTCTGCCAGGTCGAGCCAGGCTGCAAACCGTAAACAGTGAGCGGAGCCGGAAAGATGGTATTTTTGGGGACGGCTGCGAGAGTGTATCGCTGCGGAAAATTCGCGACGAATGACTGCTCGTTAACAAGTGGGTTGGTCAATCCCCCGCCTTCATAGGCCGGAGGTGGCGGAAACAGTGTGATACTGTTGCTGAACGGCGTCACGATGGAAGCGTCGTTCAGGAAAAGACCTGGAAGCCGCGTGTAATAGAACGCGCCAAACCCACCGCGGATCACCATTTTGCCGTTTCCCTTCGGGTCAAACGCAAATCCTACGCGAGGCGCAAAATTACGATAGGTGGCAGTCTCACCGGTTGCCGGAACCGACACTCCATTGTACGAGTCGCCGATGAATAACAGTCCCGGCGGCGCGGTCGGAATCACCGTCGAATGTGCACCTGCCTGATACGCCTGGGGAAGGAATTGTTCAATGCGGCCGCGAATTTCCTTCATGGGCGTCTGTGGGTCCCATCGAAGGCCGACGTTCAGCGTCAGACGGTGGCTGACCTTCCATTGATCCTGAACGTACAGTCCCAGAACCGTTTGACGTGAGTCGGAGTAATTTCCAGAGGTCTGGGTAAAGCTATATAGATTGCCGGTGATGAAATTGGCGAGGGCGTTGCCGAGAAAGTCGCTCGAGTTGAAATTCCAGTCGCCGTTCAGCCGATCGGTGTTTCGAATGTTGCTTTGGTCACGTTCGATGTCGCCGCCAAAGCCGATGATATGACGTCCGTTGACCCAGGAGGCGTTGTCACGAACGTCCACGCCATTGCGAATGAACGCTCCGCCCGTAAAAGAACCAAGCCCAAAGTACCCGCTGACGCCGAACCCATGATACCCACCCTCGGCTGTCGGCAACTGGTAAATCTGCGTACCCAACTGGCTCAACTGGTAGCTTGCGGGCAACCCCTGATAGCGGTTTGACGCCGTGCGCAGATAGCTGACGTAAGTGTTATTCACGAAGGTGGCGCTCTTGGTCCACGCATAGCTCAACATGTAGTTTTGCGTCTGCACGGTGGACCCGTCGCCGCTGAAATTGTTCTGAAGGCTCAGCAGGTCCTTTCCGTTGAAGGACGGCAGAGCCGTGAAACGGACAATATATGCGCGAGCGGTGAGTTGGTCCACGCCCCGGACCACCTGGTCGAAACGGGCGTCATATTCGTTCGTGTTTTGTCCGACGTTTGGCAGGAACGTGACGGTGCCGTTAGCGGACTCCGGGCAACCCGGACACAGTACTTTACTCATGTTGAGGGCAACGGGATTAAGCGGCGTGTTCGGGTCTGAAGTCAGCTGATTGCCGGGAATGGGCGCGCCGGTCACGGGATCCACGAGCTGAACGACCTTGCCCAAAGGATTGGCCGGACCTGTGGTGAGGTAATTTGAAAAGTCTCCGTTCAGGTTTGCAGGCGTGGGGATGACAGCGGTCTGGCCTGGAACCGTTGACCGGACTGTTGTGCGCTGATACCCGAAAAAGATAAAACTCTTGTCTTTCTTAATGGGACCGCCGATGGTGCCGCCAAACTGATTGCGTTTAAGGGGGCTGCGTGAATCCGTCGAACCTTTTGGCGGCGAAGCAAAAAAGTTACGCGCATCAAACACCTTGTTTCGCACAAATTCGAAGCCGTCGCCATGCCATTGATTCGTGCCGCGCTTCGATACCACATTGACGATGGCGCCGGAGTTCTGCCCGTATTGGGCGCTGAAGCTCGATGTCTGGACGCTGAATTCCTGCGTGGCATCCGGAAACGGGAAGGGGTCATTTGTGTTGCTCAGCAGGTCCTGGTTGTTGGCTCCGTCGAGATTATAGGAGACCTGATCAGGACGCAAGCCGTTCACCGAAAAGGATTCGGTGTCAGGAACGTTTTTCGTAGTCCCTTGCCCTACTGCAAAGCCGTTAGCCACTACGACTCCCGGAGTTTGGAGTGTCAGGTCGGCCACATTGCGGCCATTAAGCGGCAGATTCTCAACCTGCGCATTGCCGATCACCTGGTTCAAGACCGGCGAAACGGTATTCACCGCTGCTGCTGTGCCCTGGACCGTTACCCTTTGTGTCGGCTCTCCCAGTTGCAGTTGTATTTTCAGGGAACGGGCCTGGTCCGCCAGCAGCGGAAAGCTCTCAACGTAATTTTTGAAGCCGTTGGCCTCAACTGAGACGCGATAGTTGCCGGGAGGCAGAGAAGGGACCGAAAACACTCCCGCCGAATTTGTTGTGACGGTATGTCGAACGCCCGTTTGGGTCTCGCTCACGGTGACACTGGCCTTGGGCACAACGGCCCCTGAAGGATCCGTCACTACGCCGCTGATGGCTCCGTTGCCGCTCTGTTGACACCGAGCGATAGCAGGCCAAAAAAACAGTAACAACACCAGCAGTGGACTAAGCCGCTTCATACTTACCCTCCTCAGTTCGCTTACGCGAAATATGATTGGCCTCGCGCATTGATCCGCAGGCCGCTCAGGCCCAAGCGACGCTCAAACTAGAAAAGCGGAAACGCCTTTGTTTGAGGCACAAACAAAATAACCATGCGAAATACGAATGCTCATCCGCCCTGCAGAAGTCCACCTTAAGGGAACATGCTGGGCTGGAAATGCTTTTGCAGTACCAGAGCCACCGTTCCCCGCAGCCGAGGCTGCATAACCTCGTCGGTCGGAACAATCCGTGTGGCGGAATGGGTCTTGGACCTTTCCTCTACGACTGTTTGGACAACCGGTCCAATTTTGTCCCATGCCCGGGTGACTTCGCCGACGATCGTGATGACCGAGGGCGCCAGCCCGTTGATCAGTATTGCCAATCCGTAACCCAGATATCGCCCCATTCGTTCGAGAACCTGGCAAGCTCTGACATCGCCGCGGTCTGCGAGGGAAAGAAGGTCTTTGAAATCCTCCACGGAAGCCTGCGCATGGCTCTTTCGATATCGGGTTGATGCTGAACGTGACGGTGGGTCCTCGTTGTAGGCACGAACCGCTGCGGCATTCGATGCATAGACTTCCCAACATCCGTGGCTGCCGCAATTGCATGGGGGCCCCGAAGGATCAATGCAAACATGGCCGAACTCGCCTGCGGCTCCGCCCGGCCCTCGCACCAGCCTGCCATTGGCGATGATTCCGGTCCCGATGCCTTCTGAAACGGTCACGGCAATCAGATCCTGAACGCCTGCGAACGGCCCGGACCAGGTTTCCGCCAGCGCGCAGGCGTTTGCGGCGTTTTCAACCAGAACGGGGATTTTGGTGGCCCTTTCCAGCGGGCCTTTCAGGTCAACGTCTCGCCAGCCCAAATTGGGCGCAAAGACGAGCTTCGCCGTTGTACGGTCCACGCGTCCCGGGACGCTGATCCCGATCCCCTCGAATGTCTTCCCGGAATGCACCTCCACGAGCCTCTCGATCATGGCGGCCAGCGCCTTGATCAGCCCCTGAGGCTCCCTGGGCGTGGGGAACGATTCCTGGAAATCAAAGCTGCCGTTCAGGTCCGACAGTGCCACGGTTGTGGCGCGCGGCCTGATGTTGACCCCAATGATCCCCGCGCGTTCAATATCCAGCGAGAGCAACCGCGGCTTACGCCCGCGCGGAAGATGAGCAACCCCGCCCTCGACGACCCACCTTTCCCGGGCCAGTTGCTCGACAATCAGCGACACGGTGCTTCGCTGAAGGCCGGTCAGCCGCGCAAGATCGGCCCGCGAAATGGGCTGCCGGGTGCGGATGGCGTTGAGAACGAGGCTCCGATTGATGTCGCGGGCAGTCTCAGAATTGGCCCCCTTTGGTTTCGGTTGACGGCTCGCCAGAAGATAGAGCTCCTTCGCCGATATTGTACGAGATACGAACTATATCACCGAACACCTTTGTGTCAAGCGAAATTTCACCCGCATCGGAAAGGGGGTTTTCCTAGCCCGCAACAATACGAAGAGGTGTGCTCACGGCCTGGGTTGAACTTGACCCTACCCGGAGTTCGACTTCACCCGGTACAACCCGCGGGCGCATGTCCAGATCGTAAATTGCCAGAAGCTCCGGAGTGATCCTGAATTCAACTTTCGCTTTTTGCCCCGGTTTCAGCGTGATGCGCCGGAAACCTTTCAACTGAATAATCGGCTGCGTGATCGGGCTGAAGGGCCGATGGATGTACATCTGGACGACCTCATCTCCCTCGCGCGTCCCGGCGTTGGTGACATCCACAGTGAGCGTGGCAGTACCTTCGGGCGCAATCGTAGAGGGCGTCACGACCGGATTATCGATTCGGAAAGTTGTGTAACTCAGCCCATGGCCGAAAGGAAACAGGGGCGTGCTGTCCGCGAAGGCATAACTGCGGATCGCGGATGGTTTGTAGTTGTAATACGCGGGGAGCTGACCGACCGACCGCGGGAAAGTGATGGGGAGTTTTCCCCCGGGACTGACTTCGCCGAACAGAATGCGCGCCAGCGCTGTGCCGCCTTCCTGCCCGAGATACCAGCATTCGAGGATGGCGGGGACGTGCGCTGCCGCATAATTGATGGAGAGCGGACGGCCGTTGATCAATACAAGGACCGTCGGCGTGCCGGTCTCGACCACAGCCCGGATCAGTTCATCCTGCGCGCCCAGCAGGTCGAGCGAATCCCGGTCGCCAAGGTGCTTCTGGGACCATGCTTCGCGGCACGTGCCTTCATTGCCGCCGGCCACAACGATGGCGACATCCGCTTTGCGGGCAATCTGCACAGCCGCTTTGATCATCGCAGGCTGAGTTGCCGGATCGGGGAGTTCAATCTTGTCCCGATAATACTCGCTCCAGCCATGCGGTCCCAGAGTGATCTGGCAGCCCTCGGAAAACAGAACTCGCGCCCGCGTCCCGGCATAATCGCGGATGCCTTCGAGCACCGTCACGCCGCGGCCCGGATCGCGGCTGTAGCCCCCAAGATGGAGGTCCCGGGCATTCGGCCCGATCACAGCGATGGTGCGGACCTTTCGAATATCGATCGGCAGAAGGTTGTTCTCGTTTTTCAGCAGGACGGGAGTTCTCTCCGCCGCCCGCAGGGCAAGCGCCTGGTGGGCCTTGCAGTTCGTAATGTTTTGAGCGTAATCGGGATCAACGTAGGGGTTCTCAAACAGGCCCAGCCGGAATTTGCACGCCAGCACGGCGCTCACCGCGCGGTCGAGGTGGCGTTCAGAGACGGTGCCGTTGCGCACCTGCTCGGCCAGTGTGTGATAGACCGCCCCGTTTGACAAATCGTAGTCCACGCCTGCCGCGATGGCCAGCCGTGCGGCCTGCGCATTGTCGCGAGCGGCATGATGGTAATCCACGAGCATCTCGAGGCCTCCGCCGTCGGATGTAACATAGCCCTGGAAGCCCCATTCCTCGCGCAGGATCCGGGTGAGCAGCCATCGGTTGATGTGGCAGGGAACGCTGTCGATCTCGTTATAGGCCGCCATCACACTGCCCACTTGAGCTTCTTTAACAGCGGCCTCGAACGCGGCAAAGAAAACCTGCCGCAGTTCCCGTTCCGGGAAATCGGCCGGCGCGTCATTTCGCCCGCCGCGCGTCTCCCCGTAGGCGGCAAAGTGTTTGGCGGTGGCCAGCACGTGGTGGCGGTCGATCAGGAAGTTCGTCCCTTGCAGTCCCTGAATGGCGGCCACGCCGAGGCGGGAAGTGAGAAACGGATCCTCGCCATAGGTTTCCTCGGTCCGTCCCCAGCGGGGATCGCGGCCAAGGTTGATTACAGGCGTAAACGCCTGATTGACGCCGGAAGAGGCCATCTCATCCGCAGCGGCCGTAAACACTTCGCGCATCAGGTCCGTGTCCCAGGCGCTCGCCAGGCCGATGGCCTGCGGAAAGCTCGTTGCTCCGAATGACATGAAGCCGTGCAGCGCCTCGCCCTGGAAAATCGCAGGAATGCCCAGGCGCGTCTTTTCAAGACGGTATCTTTGCAGCGCGTTTCTCAGGATGGCCGCGTCGCGGACGGACAAGTGCTTGCCCTCCATCGAATATAACTGCCTGAAGGCTTCGGCTGCGTTCATCCCGTTGAATCGGCCAGTGTTGTCAAGAATACCCGCGTTCGACGGCCTCCCGCCCGAAATCTCCTCCACTTTTTCTTCGAGCGTCATTCTCGAAAGAAGGTCCCGCACGCGCTGCTCGATGGGAATCGACGGTGACTTCCAGCTTACACTTGCCGTTGCAGTTCCGCTGGCCGTTTCTGTTTGCGCCCGCATTTCCGCCGGCGTTCCTGCGGACGCATCGGGTGATTTGATAAGCGCTTCTGAAGTCAGACCGGCAAGAACAGTCTGTAACATCTGGCGACGGGTTGGTGATGACATCGCGACCTCCTGGCCGGAAAGCGGCTTGTGATTAACCGATGCAACAGCGTAACTTCAGCGCGTTACGCTTTCGGCGGTTCCGCTGTACTGGACGGCCTTATCAGGGAACTGTACGGGCCCTACACCGGCGCCGTGGCCGGGACCGACAAAGACAACGTTGAACTCGCGCTGCTGCGGCATGCCGGGATATGCGCCCTGGCGCGCGCCGACGCTGAGCGTATGCGCCGAATCATCCCAATGAATAGGGATGGTCGCATATTGTCCTTTCTCGTATCCGTAGGTTGTTCCGTCGTCGTCGTATAGGATGAAATTGCCGTCGGCGCCGGGATAGACGCGGAGTTCGATTGGCGCATCCGGCTTTTCGTCGGCGTACTGAACCACCGGACCCATCGGCACCACCGAACCCGCACGGACATAGAGGGGCATGATGCCCAGCGGCGCAGGCGCGATGATCCAGCGGTCACCGGCAAGCTTCTGGCCCGTCCAGAAATCGTACCATGTCCCCCTGGGCAGATAGAGGCGACGCGTTTCCGCGCCGGGCTGCGTCACAGGATTCACCAGGATCGAAGGCCCGAAGAGATATTGATCGCCAATCTCCCGCGCCTGGGGGTCGTCAGGGAAATCCATTACCAACGGCCGCATCAGCGTATCGGCGTCGTGCGTGACGCGCCACGCCACGGAATAGATATAAGGAAGCAGGCGATAGCGCAGCACATCATACTTCATCAGAATGGATTGCGCTTCCTTGCCGTAATCCCAGAGGGCGTTGTCGCCGCCGGCGCGTGTGCCGTGCACGCGGAATATGGGACAGAACGCACCATACTCGAACCAGCGAACGAAGAGTTCGCGATACGCAGGGTCTTTGGGATCCGCCCAGACAAAACCGCCAATGTCCGTGGTCCAGTAGGGCAAACCGGAAATCGAGTAATTCAATCCCGCGGGCACCTGGCGACGAAAGGCCGTCCACGTGCAGAACAGGTCTCCCGACCACGCCGCCGCAGCGTTGCGCTGCATTCCGGCGCCGGCGGAGCGCGTCAGAATAAACACGCGCTTATTTGAACTCGCCGCACGCTGGCCCTCGTACACGCCTGTCGTCGTCATTAAGGGATAAATATTCGCATAGCGCGCCCCGTTGCCCATCGCCGTGTGAGTGTGTTCCATCAGGTTGGTTTCGACGAAGGTTTCGGGTTCCGTTGTGTCCAGCCACCAGGCGTCAAATCCCAGACGGAAGAGATTTTCATCCATCAGTTTCCAGTAATAGGCGCGGGCCTTGGCGCTGAAGGCGTCGTAAAGGCCGGCGCCCGGAAGCCATTGCGAGTCCGGGCTGTTCATATGGATGAACCAGCCGTTGCGCTGCATGGTTTCAAAAGGAGTCGTGCCCGGCTGGAACGTCGGCCAGACGGAAATCATGATGTGGAAGTGGTCCTGGTGAAGCTGGTCCACCATCGCCTTGGGATCGGGGTAATTTTTGTTGAAAACGAAAGATCCCATTTTGGTCCACCAGAACCAGTCCTGGACGATGTTGTCCGCCGGAATGCCCAGCCGCCGGTATTCGCGCGCCACGCGAAGGACTTCATCCTGAGAACTGTAGCGGTTTTTGGATTGCCAGTAGCCGTACGCCCACTTGCCGAAGAGCGGCGCCTGGCCCGTCAGTTCGCGGTATTCGCTGATGATCCGGTCGATGGATGGCCCATACATAAAGTAGTAATCAACCGTATCGACGACGTTGCCTAAAACGAAAAGGTGCTGCGCAAACCGGTCATTGAAGCGCGAGAAAGATGCGTTGTTCCAGAAAAATCCATAACCATGGGAGGAGACAAAGAACGGAATGGAAATATTCGTGTTGTCCTGGGAGAGTTGAACGTCCTCGCCGGCGTAATCCCACACTCCGGCCTGGTGCTGGCCAAGGCCATAGAAGGCTTCATCGGCCGAAGGAAAGAACTCGAGTTCGGCGTGATATGTCTTTTCGCCGTTCACCGCCGCAGGAGTCATCAGCACGCCGCCATAGTCACCGCCCGAATGCAGCAGCGCGCGGCCTTGCGCGTCCGCAAAGCTGATGCTTCCGCGCTCGCGGGCAATCGATACTTTCAGTTCGGAAGTTGAAATCTCGACGTCCTTTTCCGCCTGGTTGAGTTTGAATGATGTGCTTGGCCAGCTTGTGCGGACAATCATCGGGTCAGGGTGTTGAGGGAACGTCCCGTCGGGCGAATAGAGAACATGGATCACCGCCGGCGTGCACACTTCAAGCTGGTAAACGCCGTGCTGCATGGTGAGCGCCACGCCGTTGCTTTCCTGCTTTACTGACACCACATTTCCCGGGGTTACCTGGGCGAAAGCTGCACTGCTGAAGGAAATAACAACCGCGACCACGCAGGACCGAAAAAGCCGCTTGATCATCTGCACACCTCAATGAAAAGTTTTAAGGCGGAAGCCGGACCAGGGAGGGCGGATCTGTTGTGCCGGAGCAGTTGCCGCGGGACATGAACATTGATGCGGAATGGTTTGCCGGCGCCGTCAGCGCGTTTTTCAGAGCGGGCGTGCGAACGCGCGGAGCCGGCTGGACTGCTCTGCTCCCCTGCTGATCTGCAAAGACCGCTGAGACCGAACCCATTCAACAGCAATGAAGCCTGATTTTACTCCTAATCTCTTCATCGTCAAGTTCGTGATTGCGCCGGTGGCCGGCTTGCCGGCTCCTCTCACGGTTCTGAAATTAAAACGCGACATGCTTGCGATTTTAATTTTGGTCCTTCTTGCGTGGCGAGGGATTAAAATGGCTGTTCGCAATTTTCTTTGCCGCGGGGGCGTTCCGCTCGCGAATGATTTGATGTGGAGGAGTTTCTGATGCGGTTCTTGCGCGCGTTTGTTGCTGTACTGATTGGATTCACTGCGGTCTGCCTGGGGCAGCAGATGCCCGAAGGCCGGCTGATGCGCTTTCCGGACGTTTACAAGGACAAAATCGTCTTCAGCTATGCAGGCGACCTTTGGCTTGCTTCGACTTCCGGCGGCATCGCGCGAAGAATCACCACGAGCCCCGGCTTGGAGCTGTTTCCGAAGTTCTCTCCCGACGGCAGGTGGATCGCCTTCACGGCGCAGTATGACGGCAACTTCAACGTTTATGTGATGCCGAGCGAAGGCGGCCAACCGCGCCAGTTGACCTGGCTGCCGGACGTCGGCAATGTTCCGGAACGCATGGGGCCGAACAACGAAGTGATCACGTGGTATCCCGACAGCAAGCGCATTCTGTTTCTCTCGCGACGCTCGACCTTCAACACCTGGTTTGGGCAGCTTTATACAGTGAGCATTGACGGCGGCCTGCCGGAAAAGTTTCCGCTGCCCAAGGGCGGCCTCACAAGCTTTTCGCCTGATGGGACGAAAATCGTTTATAACCGTATCTTCCGCAATTTCCGCACCTGGAAGCGTTATACCGGCGGCCTTGCGCAGGATATTTGGCTCTACGACCTGAAGGCCAACACGATCGAGCAACTTACGCATTATCCGGGAACGGACACGTTCCCCATGTGGCACGGCAACACGATCTATTTCACTTCCGACCGCGGCCCAGAAAAGCGCCTGAACCTTTACAGCCTTGACCTTGGCAGCAAGAAAGTTACGCAGCTTACGCACTTTACGGATTTTGATGTGATGTGGCCAAGTCTCGGCCCGGATTCGATCATTTTTGAGAACGGCGGTTATCTTTACTTGTTCGACTTGAAATCCGAGAAGGTCCGCAAGCTGACGATCTATCTGCCGGGTGACCGCGACCAGACACTTCCGCGCTGGGAGAATGTGAGCAAGCTGATCTCGAGCTTCGATCTCTCTCCGGATGCCAAGCGGGCACTTTTTACCGCGCGTGGCGACGTTTTCACCGTGCCCGCCGAACATGGCAGTATTCGCAACCTGACCGAAACGCCCGGTATCCAGGAACGCAACGCCGCGTGGTCGCCCGATGGCCGCTGGATTGCTTACATTTCGGACCGAACGGGTGAAAATCAACTTTACATCCGCCCGCAGAGTCAGGCGGGCAAGGAAATCCAGATCACCACCACGAACAAGGTTTTTCTGCTGCCGCCGGTCTGGTCGCCCGACAGCACGAAGCTGCTCTATGCGGATTCGACGCTGCACCTCTACTACGTGGATATTCATGACAAACAGCCCATTCTGATCGACCAGGGCAAGTATGCGGACCTGACGGATTACGTCTGGTCGCCGGACAGCAAGTGGGTGGCCTACGCTAAACAGGCCGACAATTACAACAGTGCGATCTATCTCTATTCGCTGGCGGAAAAAAAGATTTCTGCGGTCACGAGCAGCTTCACAAACAGTTGGAACCCCTGGTTCGATCCCGCCGGCAGGTATCTCTACTTCCTTTCTAACCGCACGTACAACGAAGTGCTTGGCGTTTATGACATGGAATTCGCGAATCCCAAAGCCACTGGTATCTACGCGGTGACGTTGCGCTCCGACCTGCCTTCGCCTTTCGCACCGCGCAGCGATGAGACTTCCATTGAAAAGCCCAAGGCTTCCAGCGAATCCAAGACTGAAAACAAGAAGGAGAAAAAGTCCGAGCAGGAAGAAGCGCTCAGGAATTTCCGGATTGATCTTGCCGGTATCGAAAACCGCGTGGTAGGCCTGCCGATTCCGCCAGGCAATCTCCAGAACGTTCAGGCGAACAAAGAGGACGTTTTCTATGTTTCGATGCCGACGGTCGGCCTTTCCGGTCCGCTGCCGGGCGAGGCGCCCGAGATCCACGTGTTCAACCTGGAGAAGCGCAAGGACAGCGTGTTGATTACGGGCGCAAACAACTACACGCTTTCCTTCGACGGCAAGAAGCTGCTCTATGCGGCGCCGCAAGCGCCGGCCCCGGGCGCCGAAGCGTTATTTGAGGAAGGCGGCAAACAGCTCACCTACGGCATTATCGACGCCAAACCGCCCGAGAAGGAGCCGCACCACGTCGGCGAGGGTGCATTGAACCTGGCCTCCATGGAGATGAATGTCAACCCGCCGGCGGAATGGAAAGAGATTTTTGACGACGTCTGGCGGCAGGAACGCGACTACTTCTTCGAGAAGTCGATGAACGGGGTCGATTGGGACGAAGTGAGAAGAAAATATGCCGCGCTCCTGCCCTACGTTGCTGATCGATACGATCTCAACTACGTCCTTGGCGAAATGGTCGGCGAGCTTGGAAATTCGCACACCTACGTGGGCGGCGGCGACTTCCCTGATCTTCACCCCGTCAACGTCGGCCTGCTGGGGGTTGATTTCGGAGTGGACAAGGCCAACGGCCTTTATCAGCTCAAAAAGATTTATCCTGGACAGAACTGGGACCCGTCTGTGCGCTCGCCGCTGACCGAACCGGGCGTCAAAGTGAAAGAAGGCGATTACCTCCTGGCCGTCAACGGCAAGCCTCTGCGCGTTCCCACAAACCCGTATTCACTGTTTGTGAACACGGCCGACCAGGACGTCACCCTGACCATCAACAGCAAACCCACCTCCGAAGGCGCCTGGGATGTGATGGTCAAGCCGATCCGCAGCGAGCTCAATTTGCGCGAACTCGACTGGATTGAGACCAACCGGGAAAAGGTTGACAAAGCCACCGGCGGCCGCGTTGGCTACGTTTACCTGCCGGACATGGAAGCCGACGGGCTGAATGAATTCGTCCGGCAATACTTCCCGCAGATCCGCAAGGAAGGGATCATCTTCGATGTCCGGTACAACGGCGGAGGATTTGTTGACCAGATTATCCTCGAACATCTGCGCCGCATCCTCGTGGGAATGGAAGCTGCTCGCAACTTTGAAAGCGACACGATTCCGCAGAATGTATTTAACGGGTACATGGCGTGCCTGAGCAATCGTTACACCGCGTCCGACGGCGATTATTTCACCTATTTCTTCAAGAAGTACAAGCTCGGGCCGGTGATCGGCGAGCGCACTTGGGGCGGCGTGCGCGGCATTCGCGGCTACATTCCGGAAGTGGATGGCGGATACTTTACTCGGCCGGAATTTTCCCTTTACGGCCTGGATAGCCACTGGGTGATTGAAAACCATGGAGTCGCGCCCGATATCGTGGTGGACAACCGCCCGGACCTTGTTGTCAAAGGTCAGGACCCGCAACTCGAAAAAGCCATCGAGGTGCTGATGAAAGAAATCGAGGAGCACCCGAAGAAGCTGCCGCCACGTCCCCCGGACCTGCCGGCCTATCCCGAAGGCCCGGGAATGTAGCTCGTTTGTGATCCTCCGCAGCTCGTATGTCATCCCGAGCGGAGCGAGGAGCCTTTGAATTGTGAAGATGCAGGGTTGCCTCGCCTCGTGTGACAACCCTTGCCTGTCATTTGTGGCCCCTATGCCCGCTATCCTGGCGGACCAATGGTACGCTCTCGCAGATCAGCCTTGTCTATCAATATAAATTCATCTATATTATCCAACTGTAACCATATTGAGGCGCATAATGTCATCCTCTGAACTTATCGGCGTGCGCGAGGCGGCGGGGCGGCTGGGCGTCAGCTACCCCACGCTGAAACAATGGATCTACCGCGGCAAGGTCCGCACTGTGAAAACCGTGGGCGGGCATCATCGCATCGCGCAAACGGAAATCGACCGACTGCTGTTCCAGGGGCGGCGTCAGCCAATGGCGCAGCGTACGCGTCGTCAGGCTCCTGAAGCACAGCCCAAGCCGGGCACGGGCCTTCAGGAAATCATCAGTGGAAGAAACCAGTTGGTCGGGCGGATTGTTGGCCTCAAGACCGTGGGGCTGCTGACGAAGGTTACTCTGGATGTGGGCGGGCAGATCATCACCTCCGTTATCACCAGCGATGCCTGCCGCGATCTCAAATTGAAAGTCGGCGAGACGGCGGCGGCACTGATCAAGGCCACAGAAGTCATGATCATTCGTCCTGCGGCGGGGAGATAAGGAATTGGGAACAGCCGCAGCCGCGCAGGAAAGAATTTCGCACTGGCCAATCTCCCGGCTCGACGTGGCCGGCGCGTTCGGAGACATTGGCGTCCTTTTTCCGATCGCTCTTGCCCTCATCACCCTTAATCACCTGAATCCAACGGCCGTTTTTCTAACCGCTGGATTGACCTACATCCTCGCCGGTCGGTATTTCCAGATCCCTATTCCCGTCCAGCCATTTAAGGCGGTCGCAGCCATTGCGCTGGCGCTGAGCCTGAAACCGTCTGAAATTGCCAGCGCTGGCTTGCTGATGGGAATTCTGCTGGCGCTTGTCGGGCTTACGAATGTCGCCGGCTGGCTTGCCCGACTGTTTTCCCGCCCCATCGTGCGCGGGATTCAGCTCGGGCTCGGAATGCTCCTTGCCCTCGAAGGTTTACGGATGATTTTCGGACCGAAGTCCGAAATGGTATTTCCAGGGCCTGGCACGATTCAGGGGTGGATGCTGGGAATGGCCGGTGCTGCCTTGTTGATGCTGTTCCTGCGTTCCCGACGCTTTCCCGCCGCGCTCGCACTGCTTGCTGCGGGGGTTGCGCTGGGCGTCATGGCGCACTTTACGGCGGTCAAGGAGCTTCGACTGGGTCCGCTGCCGCTCGAAATCCTTCATCCTCGTATCCCGGAATTGCGGCGAGTCCTGTTGCTCCTGGTGGTTCCGCAATTCGCCCTGACGTTTGGAAATTCCATTGTGGCTACGGAAGAAACGGCGCGGATTCTCTATGGTGAGCAGGCCCGCCGTGTGACAGCCAAAGCTTTGAGCCTGAGCATCGGCGTGACGAATCTGATCAGCGGGATGCTCATTTCCGCGCCCACGTGCCACGGGTCCGGCGGGGTCACAGCTCATTACAAGTTCGGCGGGCGAACGCAAAAATCGAATTACATCATTGGGTCCTGCTGCCTGCTCCTGGCCCTTTTCGGCCGCTCGGCAGCGACTCTCCTGGTGCTGATTCCCACAGCTATCCTCGGCGTCTTCCTCGCCTTTGTCGGCATTCAGCACGCCACCTATATTCGCGACATCCTCCGCCGTCCGCCAGCCCTTGCCGTTGCTCTCCTGGTTGGATTTGTTTCCCTCGCGACAACCAACCTGACCTATGGATTTCTTGCGGGCTTTGGCCTCGAAGGGATTTTTCTGCTGCTTCGACGCCACGCAGCCCAAATCGGACCGTAACGCAGCAAAGTGCCACGCTTCCTGTGCGACCTGAGATTTGCCGCAGCGGACGCGCCAACCGATTCGGAACGCGTTCGTTGCCTGCTGCCCCTCGTGATCGTAAATCTCTTGCGAAAGCTTCCAATGGCATCCTATGAGAATCGTGTTCGCTTCCAGAGAAGTGCAGCGCCGGCAACGAGAAGGCCAAGCGTGGCAATCAGCAGGACGATGATCCAGGTCGGATGGATGGCGATGGCTGGGCGCTCGGTGCCGAGGGCGAGCCAAATAAAGATGCCGACGGCGGCCACGACGATGAGAACGTCCCACCAGCGCCAGCCTCGGGAGCGATCCGCCATGACGTCCACTCCAGCCTGAGCACGGAAAACTTCGTCATGATCGAGGCCGTAGCGATCGCATTCGCGCTCGATGGCTTCACTCCAGGAGACGTGCTCAGATGCGGGCGCTGCGGCGGTGCTGATGGCGAGCGCACCCAGAATCATCGCCAGCGATCCAGCTACCACCATCGCTTGTGCGACCGAACCGCGTCCAGTCAGTTCGCCGAAGACCAGCGCGCCCCAGGCCAGGCCCCAAAGCTGGTTGGTGTTGGATAGCGGAATGCCCCGACCGATGCCGATATACTTTGCTGCATATTGCTGGAACAGATCGCCCAGCACCCAGCAGAAACCGCCAAGGAAGAGCCAGAACAGGGCAGGCCGGGCCTGAGCAAGATCGTGAAGGATGGGATGCAATCCGCCACGGAAGGCCAGGGCCAGCGCCGCAACGGTGCCGAGTTCGCCCACGGTGAAAACGGTGACGAACGAGAGCGGGTTCATGCCGCTCAGATACGCTTTGCGATACGGGATATACATCGTGCCCCACAACAGGGCGGCGCCGAGCGCCGCCAGAATTCCCGCCGCAGCATGCGACGAAGCGGTAAGGGAAGTCCTTGACGAGGCATAGGCCAAAAGGATCGCACCAGCAACAATCGCGACGGCACCCCCCAGGACCTTCCGCTGGGCCTTCTTTCCCGCACCGCGCAGTTCATAAAAGAAGAACCAGCCCCAGAAAAGCCCGACGAGGCAGTTGGTGTTCCACAGGGG
Organism: Terriglobia bacterium; assembly: GCA_035652895.1. Taxonomy (GTDB): domain Bacteria; phylum Acidobacteriota; class Terriglobia; order UBA7540; family UBA7540; genus SCRD01. The sequence continues at coordinate 20,197 of DASRCX010000019.1, read as the reverse complement.
AAAGGCGATGGAAAGTCCCACGTCGCGAATGGCGAAGACCGTCAATGTGTTCGCTACGGCCCAGAGCGCACCGGCCAGGATCGCCCAGACAGTCAGATGCGCTCGTGAGCGCAAGTCGATGAAGATATATTCCGTCCCCTTCATGATGGTGGGAACGGTCCAGCGCGCAACGAAGACACCCGCCACCATGCCGAGTGAAATCAGGAAGGGCGAGATACCCAACGTCACAAGTTTGGTTGGAGCTTCGGAGGCGCCCAGCCATGCTCCGGCGGCAAGGCCGCACAACACCCCCAGAGCATGAAGTGATCGAGATACGCTTGAAGAATGGAGTTGTCGGACCAGCGGGTTTGCTCCCTTAACGAACGTACACCAGCAGCAGAATTCCGATAACCAGCACGGCGACCGGCACCCAGAACTGGACGTCGGTCAGAACGGCCTTCATCATTGACGCTTTCACGCTTCACCTCGGTTTGCGGTCGCGATGGCAGGGATACTCACACAAATCCTGCCGCAGGGAGGAAGAGATTTTACCACTGTAACTGGGGAGGGAAATACGTCGAAATCAAATCTTCGTAATAAGGTCGAAGTTCACTGACGTTGGGTCTGCTTGCAGCCTTCGAGTACAGATCATATGGATTGAACTCGCGTACCCAGTGGAACATTTCCCGGTCGTGATCGTTCATCAGGTAATCGTATTCACCTTCACGGTGCGCCGGATAGAACGAGTGATACCGGATCATGTAGAGTGCTTCTTCTGGCAGGTAGTCCTTGACGACATGATAAAGATATTCGTCGTGTCCCCAGGACATGTCCACCTTATCGAGTCCGCAATTTTCCTCGTAAACGCCCAGGCGAGTCTGAAATTCCGGCACTTTTGAATCGGGGTTCAAAGCAAAGAATTCGTGGAAAACAATCTTCGGCGACCAGGCGCAACCCACCGGGAACGTGTCGCCTACGACGGCCCATTGTGGCTCACCCCACAGGCAGAGGACCTTGCCCAGGTCGTGGATCAGGGCGGTGAGGATAAACCAGTCTGGACGGCCGTCGCTTCGCGCCGCCTCAGAAGTTTGCAGCAGATGCTCGATTTGAGAGAGTTCGGTGTCAGGATCGCTTTCATCCACCAGCGTATTCAGAAACTCCATCGCTTCCCAGATGCCCATCTTCGCGCGGTTTCTGGCAAGAAATTCTTTCTTCTTGGAAAGGACAAAATCGCGGGTCTGGTGCGTGTGGTTCTGACGGTAAAATTCACGCACCCGCGGCGGAGTCGTGTCTGTGTAGTTGCGGAATTCTTCACGTTGCTTTTCGGTCTGGTTTGCCGCCTTGGACGGGGCCTCAGGATAGCGCATTTTTACGAAGTCATCCCATTCTTCCAGGTCTTTCAATGGCCCTTGCTGGATGTGCGCGTTGTTGACTTGCCCCATAGCGCCACCGCCTTTCCCTTTTGTGTCCATTTGTAGCACGCTGCCTCTGACGAGTCAACGCACAAGATCGGTGCAGGGTTCGTGATTCATCGAGGCAAGAGATGCAGTCAGTAAGGGAAATCTGATCCGTTGAGTCCGCAGGGCTATGTTGTTGGCCGGCGAGCGACCAGCGTGCAGAACCGCTTGAGTGTTTTCTTCGGCGCGGGAAATGACCCGAACTTCAGATACTCCGTTGTCCATCCAAGGAACGCTTCCGGGAGTTCATTTTCTCTGAACAGGTAGTATCCGCTGGGATCGAACATTTCCATGAAGGTCGTGCCTTCAATCAGCACATTTACAACTGCCAGGCCGCCTGGTTTTACAAGCTGCTGAATACGCGTCAGTGCAGTACGCGCTGATGGCTCCGGGAAAAACATCAGTAATCCGATTGCAACGACGCAATCAAACTGGCCTCTCACGTCCATCTGGCGCAGGTCCGCCTCGCTCACGGCGATCGGCAATTTTTCTGCGGCTGCGCGTCTTGTGAGGTGCGCTACGGCTGTCGGGCTTGCATCCAACGCAGTCACGCGGCAGCCCTTTCGCGCTGCCTCGACGGCAAGATTCCCCAACCCACATCCCAGGTCGAGCACGTCGCCGTAAAGGAGAGGGAGCACGGCCTGCTCAAAGGGGTTGAGCGCAAAATCGCCTTGTGCTACTTGCTTCGCAAACTGAGAATCGAAAAATTCGATCGAATGGTTTCCCATGTTCGTCATGTTACTCGCGGCCCTTCGCCGCGTCAAAACGGGCGTGAAACAGTATTGTGACAAGAAGTGTTGGACTTTGCCGGTAAACCGCCACTCAGGTCAGGACATGAAAACGGAGAGTCATGGAGAATTTTCAGCCCGCCCAGGGAACACCAACGGATTCGGTTCACTGGTTCAATGGTTTGTGCACGTTTTGAGCGGTGGATCCTTCTCCGCAGAAACGGCGTCTATGAGGAGTTCATTGCGGAGGCTTGATGACACTAATTGTTCGACGGCACGGCGAAGTGATACGTTCCCGAGCCGACTTGATAGACCGCGTAGCCATTGGTCATCCGCAGGAAGTGAACTCCAGGCGATTCCGCCGCCAGCCGACCGCTCTCGGTCACCGTTTCGGAACTTCTTGCAGGAACGTAAACTTGATCCCAAGTGTTGGGCGGCAGCGTGACGTTCAGGTAGAACTTGCCGTTCTCCCGTGACCATCCGCTCCGAATCTCGCCGCGAACAGAATTGTAGGTCGCCCTGCACCACGCAATCTTGCCGACGGGCTGGGGTTTGATCACAATCTTTTCGTAGCCCACACTATCCGGCGCCTGGTTGATTCCGGCAAGGCCGCGATAAAACCAGTCTTCAATATGCCCAATCATGAAGTGGTTTTGAGAGCCGTGCCGGTCTGCTGTCCAGGATTCGGTGAGCGTCGTTGCGCCTTGCTTCAGGATGTATCCATAGCCGGGCGCCGTCATGCGGGAATTCATGTCAAAGATCACGTCGGAGCGGTCCGCCTCTTCGAGCACTCGCAACAGCGAAGGGAAGCCCACTTCTCCTGTTGTCATTGCATTTCCATGTGCGCGGATGTCCTTAATGATGTTCTTGAGTAGTGCCACGTGCGCCGAAGCAGGCGCCAATCCAAGCGCCAGTGGCATGGCATTCGATGTTTGACTCCCCGTTGCGTAACTGCCGGCGTCTGGATGGAAGAACTTCTGGTTAAAAGCCTTTTTCACTTCGCGCGCCAGGGCTGCGTATCCTTCGGCCTTCTCCTTCTTGCCAAGCGCGGCAGAAATCCGGCTGAGCGTTACAAGGTCGCGGTAATACGTAGCGGTGGACGTGAGCGCGATGGGTGTAAGCTGCGCAGAGCCCGCGGGCTTTGGCCCCAAGTCGTACCAGTCTCCCAGGCCAAAGTTCACAATGTGGCCCTGAGCACGCCTGCCAAGATAAGCGGTATAGCGCTCGAATGTCTTGTAATGGTCTCGAATGACCTGCAAGTCGCCGTATTGGCGGTACGCTTCCCACGCGGCCAGAATTGACGCGCTTCCCCAGGCGGGCGCGTTGCGAAATGGATTGTCTTCGCCGCCGAAAACGGCGAACTCAGGGGCGGTGTCCGGAACAAGGCCGTCGGGAAGTTGCGCCTCGGATGTGTCATGAATAATTTTGGCGTAAAGAGCAGCCACGTCGAAGTTGTACATTACTGCAGGTCCCATCAGGTAGGTTTGTTCCAGCCAGCCGAGTTTTTCGCGGTGTGGGCAATCGGTCAGGACGCTTTGCATGTTGCTTTCAATGGCCGCGCGGATGATGTGATGAATGCGGTTGAAGAGGTCCAATGAACATGAAAACGTGCCCGTCGGCGTCGCAGACGAATGCACAAAATCCCCTGATACGCTGAGCAATATGGGTTTTTTCTTGCCGCTGCTCCGGTTGCGAGTTGCGCCTTCGATCTGAAGATAGCGGAAGCCGTAGTAGCTGAAGCGCGGATGCCAGTTCTCAACACCCGAACCCTTCAGCGTGTAGCGGAACCATTCCGGGCTGCCGGAACTTCGCTGGGTGACGAGGCCGGCGGAATCGAGCAATTCGCCGGGAATGATTTTGATGCTCGTCCCTCGCGGGCCCCGAACTGCAATCTGCGGCCAGCCGGACATGTTCTGTCCCAGGTCATAGACATAGACACCAGGTTTCGGCTCAGTGATTCTTACGGGCTTATAAACCTGCATGACGCGAATCGCAGGAATCTCCTGCGCCGTCAGTCGGCCGCCGGGCGGGGGCATGATAACGGCCTTTGGAAACGCGGATTCGTTCAGTCCGGGTTTATCCCAGTCCGGCGCTTCGATCCGCGCATCAAAATCTTCGCCGCCATAAATGGAATTGAAAGTAATGGGGGAGGGAAGAACACGCCAGGAAGCGTCGCTCACGATGCGCTGTGTCGATCCATCAGCGTATATGATCTCCAGTTGAAAGACCATCTTCGGCGAGCCAAATGAGCCAACGAACTTCGTATATCTCCCCGTCTTCTGGACGTTGTACATTCCGTTGCCCAGCATGACGGCAGCCGCGTTGGGACCTTTCCGCAGGAGATGCGTGACGTCATAAGTGAGGTACAGATCGGTTTTCCTGTAATTCGTCCATCCGGGCGCGAGGACATCGTCGCCCACCTTGTTTCCGTTCAGGTGCAACTCAAACTGGCCCAGCCCGCAAATGTAGGCAGTTGCTTTCCTGACGTTGTCCCGCAAATGGAAGTTTCTGTGCAAGATAATCGCTGAGGTTTGGTTCTGTGAGGGTTCTCCGGCGCCAATCCATTGCGCTGTCCAATCCGAGGGCCGCAGCAATCCCTCAGCCCAGTGGGCCGGCGCGCTCCAGGCGGAAGGACGGCCGTCCTTGTCCCAGACGCGAACCCTCCAATAACAGTCTTCGCGCGAAGCCAGGGGCTTGCCTTCGTACTGAATATCAATGCTCTCGCTTGAATCAACTTTGCCCGAATTCCAAAGGTCGGCGTTATCTGACGCGAGTCTGGACAGGCTGCTTGCCACAAGGACCTGATAAGCGGTTTGACGCTGGCCGCGCTCGGTCGAAACCAGGACCCAACTCAGATGAGGCGTCGTCGAGTTGACAGCCAGCGGATTAGGCTGCCACTCGCACTTTAAGCCGTCAGGCTGCAAGCCGATGTGTTTCGCTCCAGCAAACCCTGATTCGTGGCCTGGAAAAATGAAGCCCAGCAATAAGGCGAAGGACATAGCTATTCGCACAACCCGGATTTTCCTGGCGTAACGCGCGGCCCTGCCTAAAGCCGCAATCAGGTTCGCGGTTGGAACGTGGTCGTTTTCCATGAAAAGGCGTCTTCCTTTGTGTTTCTGGCTCTGCAAGGTCATCAACGGAACGGTTCTGTCCTCGAATCCAATCATCGGTCCTCAACGCGACACGAAAGCATACTACAGTGAGGGCACGGAACAATATCATGTCTTCGGGCATCGCGATGGGGCGGCAAGACATTTCTTCCGCGCATGCGGTATGCTAATCGGGCGCAGGGGTTTCCAGCGGTGACCTCCTGCTGCAACACGCTGTAATACATCATTGCGCTGACGCTGAGCGAACATTGTAAAGAGGGACACATGGAGGAATGCAAACCTGAGGCTTCGTTTATTGAATACCTGAAGAATGTCGACACTCCGACGATTTCCAATGCCATCGAACTCCTGCACCTTCGTCCGCGCAGCGAGGGCTTTACTCCGCTCCAGATTCGCTGCCTTTTCCCCGAGTTCGGCCCCATGTGCGGTTTCGCGGTCACGGCCCAGGTTGAAACCGTGACTGAGGGCAATCCCAAGGAAGAGAACACTTTTGTCGAACTGTTTGAAGCCGTGGAAAAATCTCCGAAGCCGGCGGTGGTCGCTTTTCAGGAAGTTGGCGGCAGCCCAGATTACGCGGTCCATTGCGGCGAGGTGATGTCGACGTTCTTCATGCGGTTTGGCGCTATTGGGCTTGTCACTGATTGTGCTGTTCGTGATCTTGCCGAGGTGCGTGCCTTGCGCTTTCATTATTTCGCACGCGGGGCTGCGGCCAGCCACGCGAACTTTCGCATTGTGCGTGTCGCCGCGCCCATTCAGGTGATGGGCCTTGTGATCCGCCCTCAGGATATTCTGCACGGCGACCAGAACGGTCTGATCCAGATTCCCCGTGAGGCAATCGAGGGCCTCACGAAGGCTATTGAATCGGTCCGCACAAGAGAGCGCCAACTGATGGACCTGGCGAAAGACCCGGCATTCACTGCCCGCCAGTTACGCGGTCGCTTCTTTCATTGATTTTTGTGACGGGCCCCATTTCCCATCTGAGGCTTATTACAGTGGGTTTGCGTCGACGGCTTGCGGTGTCTTGCTGACGTCTGATCGTATAACCTTGCTGCCGATAAGCCAGCCGCTTTGATTGACAACCTTTCTCCCAACCGCATAACATGAATGATTTCGGCTCTATTCGCGGGTGTTGTCTTGGTCTGTATCCCGTCTGGCAAGCGGAAAGATGAAACGCATGAAACTGGCCTACCTGGACTGCTCTTCGGGAATCAGCGGCGATATGTTTCTGGCCGCTCTGCTGGACGCCGGAGTGGATCTCGACCGCCTGAAAGAGGAGCTTGCGAAGATTGACCTCGGCCCGTACGAATTTACGGTAAGCCGCGTGATGCGACGGGGACTGGCGGCGAATCAAGTGCAGATCGTGGCGCCCGAAAAACAACCGCACCGCCATCTGAGTCACATTGAGCGCCTGATCAACGGGGCGGCGATTGACGAATCAGCCAGGCAGAAAGCTCTTCAGGTCTTTCGGCGGCTGGGCGAAGCGGAAGCCAGGCTGCATCATCAGCCTGTTGAAAAAGTCCACTTCCACGAAGTCGGGGCCGTTGACGCAGTCCTGGACATTGTCGGCGCGTGTCTCGGTCTTGCCATGCTTGGGAGTCCTGAACTCGTTTGTTCACCTCTCAACGTGGGCGGGGGCCGCGTCGATGCCGCTCATGGTTCGCTGCCGGTGCCCGCGCCGGCCACGGCGGAACTGTTGAAAGGAATTCCGATTTATTCTTCCGGGGTCGAAAGCGAACTCGTCACGCCGACCGGCGCGGCGCTGGTCTCCACGCTCGCAAGCGGTTTTGGCCCCATGCCCGCGATGAAGGTGGAGCGGATCGGCTACGGTGCGGGTGCAAAGGATTTCCCGTCTCATCCGAACATCACCCGGCTGATGCTCGGTGAGAAGACCGGGTTTGTGGGCGCAGCCGATGAACCGGTTCTCATCATCGAGGCCAACATCGACGACATGAACCCGCAGCTTTACGGGCATTTCATGGAAAAGGCGCTCGAGGCAGGCGCGCTGGATGTCACTTGCGGCCCCATTCAGATGAAGAAGAACCGCCCAGGCCTGCTGGTGAATGTGCTATGCAAACCCGAACTCGAAGGCCCGCTGACCCGCCTGATTTTCGAGAACACTACGACTATCGGCGTACGGATCATTGAGGCCCGCCGCAGGGTGTTGGACCGCGAGTCGTTGAGCGTCGAAACGGAGTATGGCACTGTGAGAATGAAGGTGGCGAGGCTGGAAGGCAAAATTGTGAATGCCGCACCCGAGTTCAACGATTGCCGGCTGCTTGCAGAAGAGAAGAGCGTTTCCCCCAAGGAAGTCATGGCCGCGGCCCAGGCAGCCTTCAGGAAATTGCGCCAATGAGTGATTGGCTCACTGAATACTTTGAAAACTGAGTCAATCAGAAATTGAGGCAATGAGCAAATTTTATCTGACGACACCGCTTTACTATCCGAATGCGCGGCCGCATGTTGGCTCCGCCTACACCACGATTGTTTGTGACGTCATCGCGCGCTACAAGCGCATGTGCGGCTATGATGTGGCTTACCTGACCGGGACGGACGAGCACGGTGAAAAATTGCAGCGGGCAGCAGAAGCAGCAGGCATGCAGCCAGCGGAATTCGTGGCGGAGAAGCGAAAGCTCTTCATCGAACTCTGGAAGAAACTCGGCATTCAGTACACGCACTTTGTCTATACCGACCAGCCTGAGCACGTCGCGAGCGTTCAGCGCTTGATTCGCCTTGCGCAGAAGAATGAGCCGGGCGTGATCTATAAGGGTCAGTACCAGGGTCGTTACTGCGTTTATGATGAGCGCTACGTTTCCGACGGCACCGACCCGGCCAATTGCGACATCTGCGGCCGCCCGGCGGAACTGATCAATGAAGAGAACTATTTCTTTCGACTCTCCGCATTTCAGGAGCGCCTGCTGAAGCTTTACCAGGACGACCCCGAGTTTGTGCAGCCCGAATACCGGCGTAATGAAGTGATCAGCTTTGTCAAGGGCGGCCTCCGAGACATCTCTATCAGTCGCCGGCGGCTGAAGTGGGGTATCCCGTGGCCGGATGATCCTGATCAGGTGGTTTACGTCTGGTATGACGCGCTCGCGGGCTACATGACCGGCGTGGGTTACGCAGAAGGTGAAGAGGGAAGCGACGATTTCAAGAAACTCTGGCCCGCCGACCTGCACATGATCGGCAAGGACATCCTGCGCTTCCATGCGATTTACTGGCCGGCGTTCCTGATGGCTGCCGGTCTGCCGTTGCCCAAGGCCGTCTTTGCCCACGGGTGGATTTACTACGAGCAGGACAAGATGTCGAAGTCGAAGGGCAACGTGGTCTATCCAGACCCGATTGTGGATGCGCTCGATTCCTTCGGCGCGCCCGGCAACGACGCCTTGCGCTACTATCTGCTGCGCGATACGCCCTTCGGACAGGATGCGAATTTCTCCTATGAAGGGCTGATTAACCGCTACAACTCGGACCTTGCTAATGATCTGGGAAACCTGGCGAACCGAACGGTCACGATGATTAACCGTTACTGTGATGGGCGCGTTCCAAAACCCGAGAGCGCGCTCGCAAAATCGGAAGAGGACCTTCAGGAGACCTTCTTTGGGAAGGGTGAGCAAAAGCAGCTTGTCGCAGACTACAAGAGCGCATCGGATGCGTTTCTCATGCCTGTGCCGATCCTTCGCGTCTGGGATGGAATTTCCGCGGTCAACAGCTACCTTGTGGAGCAACAGCCTTGGAAACTCGCCGCGTCCAACAGAGAGGAGGATCGCTCGCGCCTGGAGACTGTTCTCTACACGGCCGCGGACTTGATCCGTACAATCGCGGTTCTGCTGCATCCAGTCATTCCGGACAGTACCGCAAAGCTCTGGGTCCAGCTCGGCTGCGACGGGCACATCAGGGATCAGAAATTTGAGGATTTGAAATGGCAAAGTCTTCAGCCCGGGACGAAAGTTGGCAAGCCTGAGCCAGTTTTCCCGCGGCTCGACAAGGCTGCAACGCTGGCCAGGCTTAACGAGTTCGCTGAAGAGGACCGCAAGCGCAACGAAGCGCCAGTTGCAAAGGAGAAAAAGACCGTGGAAACACCACCTGAAAAAAAGGGGGCAACCGGCGAGCAACCTCGGACCACGCCCGAAGTGCAGAGTGGCACGGGCCTCCAGTCCGTGAAGGAAGGCACGGCCGGGATGGCTACGCCACAAACCGCACCGCAAATTTCGATTGACGACTTTGCCAAGGTGGAGATGCGCGTGGGCGAGATCATCTCTGCTGAACCTATCCCCAAGGCCGACAAGTTGTTAAAGCTCCTGGTCGACATCGGCACCGAAGTCCGGCAGGTGTGCGCCGGCATCGCGGAGTATTACAAGCCCGAGCAGCTTATAGGAATGAAGGTCGTCGTCGTCACGAACCTTCAGCCCCGCAAGCTCCGCGGCGTGGAGTCGAACGGTATGATCGTTGCGGCGTCAGTGGGTGAAGAAGGCCGGCCTGTGCTGGTGACTTTTAAGGAAGACGTTCCCAAGGGAGCCAGGCTGAGGTGATTGAGCGATTTAATGATTGAGCCATTGATATTCAGGCGGCCCGAATCCAATTGGTCAGTTGCTCAATCCCTAAATCAATGAATGGGTCGATCAATTAATCGCTCAATGATCCAATGACTCAATTCTTCGTCGATTCTCACTGCCATCTGGATGATTCGCGTTTTGATGCCGACCGGGATGAAGTGATCGAGCGCGCGCGCCGGTCAGGTGTTCGTCATCTGCTGACGGTGAGCGGCGGGGCCGGAGTTGATGACCTCGCCTCCGGCGTATCGATCGCCGCGCGTTATGATTGGATTTTCACGACAGCGGGCATTCATCCTCACGAGGCCAAGGGTGCCGAGCCGAGACATTTCGAGATGTTGCGGCGCGCTACAGAGGAGCCAAAGGTGGTTGCCATCGGTGAGATCGGCCTGGATTACTTTTACGACCATTCGCCGCGTGAAGTCCAGAAACGGGTCCTGATCGAGCAGTTGCAGATTGCCAAAGAAGCGAAGCTGCCCGTGGTTATCCATTGCCGTGACGCCTGGGCTGACTTGCGCGAGATCATTGGGCAGCACTGGGCAAGCCAGGGAAGCGGCGGCGTCCTCCATTGCTTTACAGGCTCCCGCGATGACGCTTTCAAGTTTCTGGACTGGGGATTTATGATTTCCTTTGCGGGCAACATTACCTTCAAGAAAGCCGGGAATTTGCGGGATGTGGCCCGCGAAGTGCCATTAGAGCGTCTATTGATAGAAACGGATAGCCCGTACCTGGCGCCGGAACCATACCGTGGCAAACGCAATGAGCCGGCTTATGTTGTTGAGGTTGCGCGCCATCTTGCAGCAGTGCGGGGGATGCCAGTCGAGGAATTCGGGGCGGTCGTAGGGAGAAATCTCCTGGGTCTCATCGGAGTTGCATGACACGACTTGCATATATCGCTCAATTTCCCCCAGAGCATTACGGGTTGGCTAACTGCGGTTTGCGACGAAGCGATCCTTCAAGCTGGGATGACTTCAGTGGCCTGGAAGTCCATAGGAATCGCGTTCTGAGCAATGCCAGCATGTTGCGGCAGGCTGCGAGACGGAAATGATACCGTCCGGTCTTGCCACGTTGTGCTTTCATTTGGCAGGCTTTTGTGGGACTATGTGAAGTCTGCGAATCATTGCTGCTGACCCGATGCCAAACGATACCCGGGTTTTGCAAAGGATGAAGGTGGCTGGAGAAGATCAACGACTGGCAACGCCGAAGCCCCTGACGGTCAGGGAAGTATTCGACTTGGTCCGTTCCGATCTTGAAAAGGTTGAAAAGGAATTCTGCCGCCAAACGACTTCAAGCATCCACGCCATTACAGAAATCGGCCAGTATTTGCAGGTCAGTGGCGGAAAGCGCCTCAGGCCGATGCTCGTGCTTTTGGCGAGCAAATTGTTTGGGTTCGAAGGGGACCCGGCTATTCGCATGGGCGCAGCCTACGAGATGATCCACAGTGCGACGCTCGTGCACGATGATGTGATCGACAGGGCTGAGACCCGCCGTGGTCAGCCGTCCATCAATTCCCGCTGGGGTAATCACATGAGCGTGCTGGCGGGCGACTGGCTCTACATGCAGGCCTTCAGCATCGCGCTACAGGAGCGAAATTTCAAAATTCTCGATCTGCTGATTGGCCTTACCCAGGTGATGGTGGAAGGAGAGTTGCTGCAACTTGCGTACCTTCGTAAGGCGGATCTGACCGAGGATGACTATTTTGAGCTGACTTACCGCAAGACGGCTTGTCTCTTTTCAGCCTGCCTTCGAACCGGCGCCCTGCTTGCCGACCGGCCGGAGGAGGAAGAAAGCCTTCTGGCGTCCTACGGCATCAGCCTGGGCCTGGCTTTCCAGTTGATCGACGACATCCTGGATTTCACGTCTTCCGAACAGAAGCTTGGCAAGCCCGTCGGCAATGATCTGCGCGAGGGTAAAGTAACGCTGCCCGTGATTTACATGCTGCAAATGTGCACTGCTGAGGAATCGCGGAGGATAGAACGCGTTTTCCATGATGGTGGATTCCAGAACGTCGCATTTGCTGAGATTCTGGAGATGGCTGAGCGATACGGTGCTTTGGAGGCTGCCCGACGCAAAGCCAGAGAGCTTGCCGAAGAGGCTAAGCGGTGTCTCCGCATCTTTCCCGAATCCATTTACAAGGATGCGTTGATGTCCCTGCCGGATTTCATCATCGCGCGCGAATCCTGACTCGCACCGCTTCCTTCAGTGTGGCATGAGGCTGCCCCGCGAAATCGAGATCAAGCTCAAGGTTGAAAATCCGCAATCTGTCAGGCGGCGTCTCAGGGATTGCGGGTTTAAAGTCGTTGCTCCCAGGCACTTTGAGAGGAACGTTGTCTTTGACTTCCATGACTCCAGTTTGCTGCGGAATCACTTGCTTCTGCGTCTTCGAACGGAAAAGGGGCGCCACATATTAACATTCAAGGCCCCGCCGCATAATTCGAAATCCTATAAAATCCGGCCCGAGATTGAATCAGAAGTGGAAAATGGAGATGCTCTTGAGCGGATCTTTCAAGGGTTGGGTTTGCGCCCTGTATTCCGTTACGAGAAGTACAGAACCACTTATGCAGAAGCAGGGCGGACAAAGCGGGAGGGGAAGCCCCTGGTTGTGTATGACGAGACGCCCATCGGGCACTTTATCGAACTGGAAGGTCCAACAGACTGGATTGACCGGACGGCTTTTCGGCTGGGGTATCGGAAGGGGGACTACATCACAGCCAGCTACGGAACTCTCTACCAGAGCTACCGCCGTAAGAAACGAACCAAGGCCCGAGATATGGTTTTTCGGCGCAACAAATCTTGATTGGGTTCTTGCACACGTTAGGCTATAATTGTATAGTCTTTCCAGGAGCGTATCCGCGTCAGGAGGAGTATGAAATGGAAGGTTTGCTTCAACCAACTCACTTGTTCTTTATTCTGCTGATCGTCTTGATCATCTTCGGGCCGGGAAAATTGCCCGATCTCGGCCGAGGATTAGGGAAAGGCATCAGAGAGTTTAAGGACGCTATCAAAGGCGGGATGGATAAGCCGGCTGAAAAAACCCAGGAAGAAAAGAAGGCTTAGTTGTCCTCACTCCTCCTGACGAGCGCCAAGAAATCCCTGCGGCAAACGTACGGGCCGTCCCCACAAGTAGAGGTTCGGTCGAAAGACACGTTCGGATTTGCGAATGCCTATCTCGCGGGCCACAAGGTTTGTCAAAGCCGGGGGCGTTCCCGACCCAAGTCGTTGCCGTGCTGAGTGATACTTTTAGATTCAAAAATCCAATAGTGCCGCCGTCAAGTTGACGGAAATTTTTGCGCTATGCTATAAGATGGGTTTTGATTGAAGTCCTGCCCAGCTGTGACTCTCCATTCCTCGGTAGCTCAATGGTAGAGCATTCGGCTGTTAACCGAAGGGTTGCAGGTTCGAGTCCTGCCCGAGGAGCCAATCTTTCCAATGATGCCGCGTTAAGGTGGCTTGGCGGAGCACCTCAAGTGCCATGCCGCCGCGCTTGTTCCGATAAATCGACACACGTGCTTACAGTGTCGACGGTTCTTAGGTAGACACAACTTTAAAGCTACTCCCTCCTTATCAGGTGCGGCGGAGTTTGGCACACGCGCGGCGTGTGATCGCCAAAGCCGAGCACCTCGAGCAAGGGCCGAATCCACGCTTCGTCGTGACACCGCTCGGAAGTGACTCCTGAGAGCCGCGTCGCCTGCATGAAGGCTGCCACTGCGCGTGGCGAGATGGAAAATCGTATTAAAGAGCAGTTGATGCTCTTCGCCGACCACACCTCGACGGCGCTCCTGCCCAGCCATCAGATTCGCCTTTACGTTTCTTCCATCGCCTACACGCTCAGGGTGGCGCTGCGGCGACTTGGCTTGAAGGCACGGACACGGCACCAGCGCAAGCGGCAACGATTCGCCTGGAACTGCCGAAAATTGATGCACGGGTCCGCATCACGGTCCGGCGCGCGTGGGTGTCACTGGCCAGCGGCTATTCTTATGGTGTTCACGCACGCCTGCGCGCTGTTGTGCGCCTCGCTCTTGCCCGTCGGCTGACCAACCCGAAACTACGCTTGACCACCTCTCAACGCGATCCCATCGTTTGGGCCGACGTGCGCCGAATCGCGCCTCGCCGGCGCAGCCAACAAATCCCTTCTCAGTCCGGAGCGAGCAAAAACACACCCGCGCTCCGTTCGGTCCGCGCCGCTCCTCCCAAAGCGCCTCTGCAAAAAACCGAGCTCGACCGACCCTGAGGAATTCGGCCTATTGGTGAAAAATCCGGGCTGGCCGAGCCTCCGCCGCAGTGGGTGGATGGTCAGGCATGCGGGCTGTTTCGGCCAGCGACCACGACGCGTGATCTTTGCCGTTTTTCGACCGCTCGCCGCATTGCAGAATCATTCCGCCCGGACGGTGGCAGACTTGAAACTCGCGATCAGGAGAGTGGGGCAACCTTGCACAAGCCCATCCGAGAAACTCGCTTGAAAACGAACCGGACCTCGGCCTGCCATGCAGCATAAAACACTCAACCACAGCATTTCCGTGACGAACTTGGGATAGGGTTGCCTTGCGGAGGCCTTTAGCATAGCTTCTTTCATCATGGCCTTCGACTGCCGGGACCGAGTTGACTTTTCATGTCACCGAAAGTGATGCGGCGGAACTGGGCCTTGAAACAACAGAGGTGCGACACATATGAACAGACGTGAGTTTTTCGGTAATTGCCTGGCCGGAAGCGCTTTGGGAATGTCCCCTCCGAGGACTGCGGCGACATCGGGCGATAGGGGTGCCCAGAATGAACGGTTCTTCCGAGTTGAGGAGGAAGTTATCGTCGAGAAATCTTTGCCCGGGAAGCCACATGCTGGAAAAGTGTTGGCGGCTATCCAGCCGCACGTGGATGATATCGCTATCTTCGCGGGCGGTACGGTGGCGAAGCTGATCGACGAAGGCTACACGGGCTATCTTATCCGCACTACCAATGACGAGATGGCCGGAGCAGGAACAACCGGCGAGACGGTACTTCACAATGAGATCGACAACGAGAAGGCAGCTAAAATCCTGGGCCTTAAGAAAACTTTCAATCTGGAATACCGCAATCACAGCCTGGATACCGAACCCTGGCAGGATTTTCGCGAGCGCCTGATTTTTCTTTTCCGACTGCTGAAAGTGGATACCGTGATTTGCTATGATCCGTGGGCGATGTACGAAGAAAATCCCGATCATTACGTGACCGCGAAGATGGTAGAAGCTGCCTGCTGGATGGCAGGAATGGACAAAGATTATCCCGAACACATGGCAGCGGGGCTCAGTCCACACGCTGTGACGGAGAAATATTATTTTGCGCGAGGCCCGCAACTGATGAATCGCGTGGTGGACATCAGTGCGACTGTTGACCGCAAGGTTGAGGCGAACGTTGCGATCGTGACACAGGGGCCAGGAGGAAACGCGGGTGCCGAACTGCGACGCAGGCTTGCATCGCAGGGTCGGCGGCTGCCGATCCTTGGGGACGATGATGAAACGGCGAACCGTCAGTACTTCAAGCACTTTGTGCTCGACTACGATTCGGAAGCGCTCCGCGGCGTTCCTTCGGACCGCGAACTCGGCCGCAAATACGGCTTGGATTGGGCGGAGGCTTTCCATTACATTGGACCGCGGCAGTCGAAACTGGATCAATACATTTCCGAACATGGTACTTCGCTTTGAGTAAGAAAAATGCAACCTGCCGGCATGGGCTCTGCGTTGAACGCTAATTAGGGCCCCACTAGGCAAGTCATTTGACATGGTCGTCGGACTCATCGTAGACTGCGCGACGTTGCGAACCGCGCCATGTGAAATCCATGCAGAAGCGGCGGAGCGTTGTGCAACTGAAGCAAGCCGACTGGCGCGGATTGGAGCGGAAGTGCACGACGGGGAAAGCTCTAAAGGAACGTCGGGAAGCGCAGGGCGGACCGTTGCAATCATGTGCGTGACGGTTGCGATATCCGCCAGCTTGCTTTTGTTCGCCCGCCCCGCCCTCGCGCGACAGGCTCAGCCGCAAGAGCCGCAAACAGAAAGCGTGGTGAAGGACAGAGGGAAACAGTCTTTCGAAGCCCGCTGCTCGATGTGCCACGGACTTGATGGCCGAGGCGGCGAACACGCGCCGGGCGTTGTGAACAATCCGCGCGTGCAGTCGCGCAAAGACGATGAACTCGCACGGATCATCCGCTCCGGCATTCCCGACAAAGGGATGCCATCGTTTCACTTCCTGACAAACGAGCAAATTGGGGCACTGTTGAAATACATTCGAACGCTGGGTGGTGAACGGAAGCCGGCCGATGTGAAAGGCGATCCTGCGGCAGGAGCCAAGTTGTTCTATGGTGAGGCCCGTTGTGCTGATTGCCATATGATGCACGGCAAAGGCGGTTTTATCGCGTCCGACCTCAGTGAATACGGCCGCACCCACACGGCGGAGGAAATCCGCAAGGTGGTCCTTGAGCCGAACAGATTTCTTGTGCCTCGGTGGCAGGTTGTGAAGGTTATCACTCGATCAGGCGGGCGGTTTGCCGGCCTTATCCGTAATGAGGACAATTTCTCAATCGCGCTCCTCAGCGAAGACGGCACTTTCCATCTTCTGATGAAGTCTGAAATTGCCAGGATCACGCGCGAGCCGAGATCGATCATGCCCGACGACTACAGGAAGAAGCTCAGCTCGAAGCAACTGGATGATCTGGCAACCTTCCTGGTCCTCGGTTCGTTCCGTCCAACCCCCGAACCAAGTGGCGGACGTGGAAAGGTGCCCAATGGAAAGTAGCGAAGCGAATCGCGACGCCCGGAATGCATTTGTCGAAGGCAGGGATGTTTGCCAATGGGTCCGAGATTGCGAAGAGTTGCAGATGCCGGCTTGCAGCAAGGGCAAATTATGAACGATGGAGCACGATATGAAATCGTTGATTGTGGGAATTGCTATTCTAATGACCCTGCCGTTTGGCCTTGATGCGCAACAGTCACAGCGCGAATTCAAACTTCAGGCGCAGGCAACGGAATTCTGGAAGTTGATTGGAAAGGGATCCCGTCTTGAACGGGTTGCGACAGGCTTCGGGTTCACAGAAGGGCCGGTGTGGGACCCACACGGATTTCTTTATGTGAGCGATGAAACCCTCAACAGGATTTTTCGCGTGTATCCAGATGGCCACCGCGAAACCCTGATTGAACTTGGTGACCCCGATGGAAATACTTTTGACCGCGAGTTCCATCTTATTGACTGCGCGAGCGTGCTTCGAGGGATCATTCGGATTAACCCGGAGGGACATTACACGGTGCTGGCAGACCATTATGAGGGCAAGCGATTCAACAGCCCGAATGATGTGGTTATCGGTCCCGACGGTGCGATTTATTTCACCGACCCTACTCTCGATCTTCCCAAGGGGCAGCCGCAGGAAATTCCATTTCAGGGCGTTTATCGGTTGGACGCCCACGGCAAGGTTCAACTCTTCACGCATGACCTCGCTCAGCCCAACGGGCTGGCGTTTTCACCGGACGGCAGGCGGCTCTATATCGACGACAGCGAACGTAAAGACATTCGCGTGTATGATTTCCTGCCGGGCGGTCGCCTGGCTAACGGCAGACTGTTTGGCAGGGAAGAGGGCGGTCCGAATGATGGGGTCCCGGATGGTATGAGAGTTGACATGAAGGGAAATCTGTTTGTCACAGGGCCGTTGGGAATCTGGGTGTGGGACGCGGCTGGGCATCACCTGGGAACGATCGTCGTTCCCGAGCAGCCCGCCAATTTAACCTGGGGCGATGCAGACTATCGAACCCTTTATATAACCGCCACTACCTCGGTTTACAAAATCCGCACAAGGACCCGAGGGTTTGTTCCCTATCTCGCAAAGGCCGGCCGCCGCTGATTAGTTCCGGCCTTTGTCCCCCTCGGCCAACGGGCTCAGTTTAACAACCCTGCTGCGGTCGATCCGAAACACGAAAGAGCTGCATCTACGCGTAGAAATCTGGCATGCCTCCTCCGCAAACAGTGAACGTCAAGGCAGCCCCAGTTCTTTTTTTACTTTGTTGTAGAACTGATCTTTGTCGCCTGCGTCCTGTTTCTTGAGCGTCGCAAAAATGGAAGCCGCACGGGAAGACTTTTCCTTCTCACCGAGCTTGTTGTAAGCCTGAATCAGTTGGTAATAGGCGGCGGCAAGACCCGGATCATACCGGATTGCTTCCTCAGTTTCTTTTGCTGCCAGATCGGGATGGTTGAAGCGCAGCAGAATCTTCCCAAGCTGGTAATGCAGTGGAGCGTATTTCGGATCGATGCGGATGGCCTGCCTGTAAGCCTCCTCTGCGTCCTGAAGCTTGTTTTCCCGGATGAGAATCTCGCCCAGGTAATATCGAAAATGTACGTTGCCGGGATCGAGGGCAATCGCTTTTTGGAGATGCTCTTCTCCTTCCTCGTTGTTACCTTCGCTG
This sequence comes from Terriglobia bacterium, assembly GCA_035652895.1. GTDB lineage: Bacteria > Acidobacteriota > Terriglobia > UBA7540 > UBA7540 > SCRD01. Next base: position 1,956 of record DASRCX010000019.1, on the reverse strand, counting down.
ACGAGGCTTACAGAATAAAGAAACAGCGCCCGGGGGAAATCGGGCTGGAGCGTCAGCGATTTTCTCAGATATTTCCCGGCTTCCGCATAACGTTTCTCGCAATAGAGACTTACTCCGGCGCTGTAATACAGTTCGGCCCACTTTGGCGCCGCCTTGATTGCCTGTTCGAGCATGGAGAGCGCGGATTCATTCCTGCCAAGGTGCTGATCAATCCGGGCGGCAAGCAGCATGTACTGGGGATTGCCGGGGTCCATCCGGACTGCTGACTCTGCGTCATGCGTAGCAGGATCATATTGCCGGAGCAGGTAGTTTGCGCTGGCCTGCAAATAATAGTCTTCCGCGCTTTGCGGGCTATTGATCAGGGAAAGCACCTGCCCAGGCTGATTGGTTTCCAGGTATGCCGCAGCGAGCCGTCGTTTCGTCTCAACAGCGCCGGGCGACAGGATTAGCGCCCTCTCCAGGTATGCAATTCCGTCTTCGAGCCGATGTGATTCGAGGAACAGTCGCCCGACGGCTGCCAGCCAGGTGGAGTCCCGACCCAGAGACGTTGCAGCCTTCATTCCGACTTCGCGGGCTTCGTCGGGTTTGCCGCAAGCCAGTTCCGCCCGGATCAGGTTGTACGCGACATCAGCCCGCTCCCCACCCAGCGCCCTCGCTTTCTGTAGATGCGTAATGGCTGCTGCCGGGCGGCCCTGATCAAGGAGGAGCACGCCAAGATTGTAATTCGCATCAATATCGGACGGGCGCAGAGACACTGCTGTTCTCAGTTCGCGAATGCCTGCCTCGATGTTTTGCTCCCGCAAGCGCGCCATCCCCAGTCCATAGTGGGCGCTGAAAGAGTCCGGCTTGAGTTTGAGGGCGCGCTCGAAAGCTGAAACGGCTTCGGGGACTCTTCCGTTTTGAAGGCTGATCTGCCCGAGCAACTGATAGGCTTCACTGGAATTCGGATCGATCTTAATCGCCTCATCGATTTCAGATTTTCCGCGTTCAAAATCGTGTTCAGCCAGAAGCTGCTTTGCGCGGGTGATATGGGACTGGGCCAGCTGTGCGGGCGAAGCAGACGCTTTTTGCGCGTTGCCTCGAAGGTTCGCACACAGAACCGCGAGGACCAGCGGAGCGATCCATCTTTTCATTCTGCAACACTCCAATCCGTCGATCTTACGTTAGAGCACCCGCGCACTGCCTGGCTATCACTTTCACATTGTATTGCCCGAGATATTCGACAGACAAAGCAAAGAAAAACAGATGAAACTTTTCCTTGACAAACAGTATATTTCATGTTACCTGTCGTGGAGTAAATCGACGGTTTTCCTTTTCCAGATTATTCACAGGGCGAGTCTTGATTCTGTTTTATGAAACCAGGCACAGCCGAAAGGCTGCTTGGGACCATACTCTGTGCGGTGGTAACGTGTTGTGGCGTGAGCGGTTCGCATTCCAGAAGTTCTTGCCGGGTATGGTTGCCATGTATGCCGGTGCCTCGATGTAATACCAAAACTGGCTTCAGGGGCGGGTTTCGCAGCTTGAGGTCTCAGCTGGGAGTGTACGTTTCGCCGAAGGCAGGCTGGCCACGGGATCAGGGTCGGTTTGGGCGGACGATCTCGTAGTGGGAGGGTAGCATTTTTCGCACGCTCCGGCGTGAAGCCTTCGCGTGTTTTCAGGTGGGCGCAAAGGGGTTCGAATTTGAAAATTTCCATTTGACTGCCTTGCCGAAGGCAGAGGGGTGAGAGTCGTCAGCACCTTGTAGCGTGGCTCGATTTTGTGGAGTACTGTCGGCCTTTCCGCTGGAGTATCAAAGGGCATTGGGTCGGATACTGACGAAGGAGATGGTATGAATGCTTAGCTTCGGAGGCGGTACGCTTCGAAGGCTGACGATAGCCTTCGGAGTAGACAGGTCACAGGCTGGATGTTTTGTTGAGGCAAGGACCTCGTGAAGGAGATTGGTCAGACCTGTGGCCG
>DASRCX010000018.1:0-19530 GCA_035652895.1 Terriglobia bacterium | reverse complement strand
AATTCCGCAAGGTCAAAGGCTTCCGCGAACTGGCCAACCTGCATCGCAAACTGAATCCCTCGTTGACTGCGCAGTCTCAGGTCGCGTAACGTGCACAAAGTCGAGAGCCGCCACTTTCAACTAAACCGGGGACAATTTCCGGTTCTGCCGTTCCGAACGGCATCACTGAAAATCTTATTTAATCTGCAGTTTGTATCCCCGTTCCTTGCGCGGCTTGAGGGGGTGAGAACCCTTTGTACGCGCCGTGCCAAATTTTCGGCTTGACCGATGTATATCCGTTCCGTTTGTTCACCAGGATCTCTCATCACACGCCAACGATAGATTGCTGGACCGCAGTAATGCTCTCGAAATGTAGAGGTCATGCCACGCGGAAACTCGGAGAGTACGGTACGCCATTGGTAGCAGGTTTTGAACGATTCCATAAACTTTTTACTACACGACCCCTCATAGGTATCTTGTAGTTTACCCATCAGTAACTCGGTACTTTGCATCGCGAACGCCGAAAGCCCAGCGTGTCCCTTCGAGAACGTCCGTTACGTACTGCCCCATAGCAGGGCTTTCTAGCGCCCCTGTCTTGTAAGTGATTGCGTTGCCGTTTGCTTTGTCCATGCTCGCGTAGATTACCTGATCGGCGTCGCATACAACTGCGAGATTAGGATTGTGGGTTACGATGAGGACCTGTCGTCGTTTCCGGGCCTCCTTGATGCATTCTATAAGGACCTTGGCCACCGTGAGGTTGTCTAGGTTTCCCTCGGGCTGGTCAATAATGAGCGGCATGTCGCCTTTTTCGATCAGCAAATAAAACACCAGAAGGAGCGTGCCACGTTCGCCTGGCGAAAGCATCGAGAGTTCCTTACCCTCCCAGCGCAAGACGTAGCGCGGGCGGATATACTCTAGACCGTAGAGGAGGTTAAAGACTTCTTCCGGTTTCCTCCCCTTCGGAAGCTGATCTTTGAGTTGCACATCGGCTCCTTGTCCTTGCCGCTCATCGACGTGAAGCGCGGTATCCACGGCCGTTAGGAATTGTCGGACCGCGTGTGGGCTTTCCCAATCAACCGGCTGCGTCAGCGCCTCGACCTTGGCTCGCCCTTCGTCGATACCCATAAAGCTTCCCTTCCGGTTGAGCGCAAGCAGCTCTAGGAAGCGGGTAGCAAAATCTTCATTTGTCAATTCTGCGCGGAATTCGAGCTTGAGTTTGTTCGTTGCTAGAGGATGGGAATTAATGAAATCCTGCACCGGGCCGTAGAGCTCGCGGTAGACGGTCGCCTGGGCGAGTTTCTCGCTGTGAACCTGCAGTGCGAGTTCCACTTGCTCGTCCTTGCACCTAGCAATCTTGCTTGGAAGTTGCCTTAAGGCGGCTAAGCGGCTCTTGAGGCCATTCAGAGATTCAGGATCATCCTCTGTACCTTCAATTGACGCCCGCTTGGCCTGCCACTCCGCCAGGGCGCCTAGGTACGCCTGGTAGGCTCGGTTCGGTGCATCGAGCCTAGATTGAAGCTCATTGACACTGGCTTCTATCGAAGCAAGCTGCTGTCGCAATCCGGGTGGATCAACCCCTTCGAGAGCCTCATTCGTATCCACGATCTCATTTTGCGATTGGTCTCGGATTTCTGTCGGTTTCGAATTTGTGACAGTCAGCACCACCAATTCATCTGCATGCAATCCGAGCTCTGTGGCATCCTCTTCCAGCGATTTTCGGAACGTCTCAAAATCTTTCTGGAAGTTAGTCAGCTTTTCAAGTACCCGGTTGGCGACGGCGTGGCGACGTTGGGCAGCGCCAATTTTCTCGATCGCGTTAGCGATTTCATCCGTCAATCGCTTTCGTTCTGCTTCCGCGGTCTGTATCTCCGCAAGGAGAGTTGAATCCGGCACCGCGCCGCCACCGCGTGCCGCCGGATTTTGTACTTCGGCAGGCCTGTTCTTCTCATGAGCTTCGAGCTCCAGGTTGCGGCGCTTAATTTCCTCGTTCAACTTGTCTTTGACGACCGGATCGGCTTGAGCCTCCAATAGCGCCCGCGATCTGCTGGATTCCCGGAGCAGTTTCAGCAGGGAGTCGATGCGTTTCTGCTTCTCGCCCGTGCGGAATCGAACGAGATCATCCAGCGTGGTTTGGCCTAACCGCTCGGTATCGGGTACGTGTGAGAAAATGACGCCTTTCAGTTCCTGCTCGAAGAACTCGGCTCCGGGCCGGGCAAGTTCATTGCAAACAGTCTCGACGTGGTTCTGGGGAAGGTATTTCAATCGCTCAAGTTCTTCTGGCTTGACCAAATCTGCTAAGCATTTCGTGGTTGCCTCTCCCGACACCCACTCAATCGTGGCCTCGAAGTGCTCAGCCAAGCAGGGATTGGGATGGCGAAATCGCTCTGCACTCAAAAAGGAAAAGGCGCCAGAGTTTTTTGTGGCTCCGAGAAGCCCAAGCGTATCCGAGAGCGCGCTTTTGCCACTCCCCTTGTTTCCGATGATGGCGACTAAGCCGGCATTGAACGGGATACTTCCGCTGAACCACCGCTCCGTCGCGGGAGCATTGTCTTTGCGTTTAAAGGAAATGCTGCGGATGTATTTCGTTGGATTCTGCTGAACACGGATAAGTTCCGGTGGACGGTCGCCGATGAAAATTCGGTCTCGCGGCTCCTTGAGGGCCATCAACAAACCACGGAAAGTTGGGTCGGCACATAGCCACAAGGGCGCTTTGACGGTGTATTTGCTGGCGTCGTGGTTGTCCGAACAGAGGACAAGAGGTTTGTCCAAACCCGTATCCGGGAAAATTATCTTCAGGTGCCGGTCAATATCACGAAGCTGGCCGATTTCCATCAGATCGACATACTTGCTGGTTATGTCGTACTTGATTCTCTGCTGGAATTGTTCGCGGTTGCTGATGCCTTCAATGGAGTTGCTCTTAGCACCGGCATGGATCGACACGATACCGCCCAACTCGCGCGTGACTTTGGCACCCTCTTCTATAGGTACATAGACCGTGTCATCTCCGCCCTTTTCCTTAATCGCAGTCGGGGTTAGGCCAAGACGGCCTTGGAGCGTCGTCCAGACGTGTTCAAGATCAGAGTCTTCAGGGAAAATAGAGATATAGTGGATCGGCTCGCCACCCTGATCGCTGCGAAATTCGATGCCCGGAAAGACGGTAAGCTTGTCCTTTCCGAGCGTCTGAAGATTCCGGACCCGTTGAACATGAATAACGTGGTGATCTGTGATTGCAATAGCGGCGATGCCGGATTCCAATAAAGAATCTACGATCTGTTTGTCGCTAACGCTAGAGCGCTCATAGTCGAAAGAACTTGGCGTGTGGAAATGCAGGTCCCACCTGCGCCACAGAGAACCCCTCGGATCATTCATGCTCCTTTCCTCCGCGGTCGCTACCGTGCTCACTTCCGTCGCCAAGCATATTCACGTTCAGGCCTTCGATTTCCCTCAGCGTTTTTCCGGCAATTCCCTGTAGGTCGCCGTACAAGCCTGCCGTCGCCTCAACCACACCCCTGATCTGCTCCTCGCGCTTTGCCCAAAGGCGCGTCATCGCCTTCCTTTCACGTTCCAGGTCCGTTTGCATATCAGCAAATTTCTCAACAATCGCTTCGATCCGGTGGCGAAATCGCTGACTGGTCAGATATTGGTAGACCATGGCCATCTTCGTCTGCTGACCTACCTGCGTGTTGCGGACAGCGGCAATATCGACTAGGGCTTGGCGGATCGCCACCGATACAGGGATCACGCATCGAACCGCAGACACCCAGACGCCGTCGATCAACCCAAACGTGTCTACGTCCTTCGGAAGAGCGTGAGAGACAATCACTGCGATGTCGGCACTGGCAACACGCTGATCTTCCCTCAGCTTGGATAGCCAACCGTCGCTCCAATGCTTCGTCCGCTTTGCTTCCCAGAGGATTTTGCCGCAAGGCTGGCCGAGCGGCCCGTTGACGCACTGGATGATGTCGCCGCCCTGTTCTCCCTTCGGGACGGGCAGAATCGTGTCTTGAGGATATCTGGCGGTCAGGAGCGCTTCTAGCTCAAGTTCCTGCACTTCACCCTGGAGTTGCTGGGAGCCTTGTTCAGCCTTCTGTTTGAGCACTTCGATCTGACGTTGCATGCTGGCGATCGTTTGTTCTTTTTCGGCCACCTTCAGCTTGAGCGCTTCCTCAGCCTCCCCCCTAGCCTTGAGTCGAACAGATTCAACGGACTCCTGAACGCGTTTCTCTACAGTGAGGTCCAGTTCACGTCTGGCGTCCTCGAGTTCCCTCTGTTTTCGGATCAGCTCAACCTGGGCTTTCTGAGCTTCGGAGAGCTTGGCATCCCGCTCTTTTAGAAGGTGTTCGAGATCCGCAATCTCGGCGGCCTTTTGTTCGAGTTCGGTTGACAATGCACGTTGGGCCTTCTTTGCTTCTTCCTCAGCAATTCGGCGCCGCTCCGCAGCAAGCTTTTCGGCAACCACGACATCGATGGATTCCCTAGCTTTGTCCAAGGCCGCGCGTTCTTCGCGTAGAGCACCCTCTCGTTTTGCAACCTCCTCTTCCTTTTTCGCTAATTGGGCGTCGTATTGCCGTTTCGCGGATTCGATAAGAGGTGCGGCCAGAGATTCGCTCAGCCTGATTTCAGTCTTGCACTTCGGGCAGATGATCGTAGGCTCGGTGGTCGTCGGCATGTGGGTCACTCCACGAGCGCCTTGAAGACAGCGTCTGCGGCGTCCTTGTAAAACTCAATGCTGATGCGGGTCCAAAGTTCGTCGGGCAGGTCGTTCAATTGACGGCGCGCCGCGACAGGCATTAGCAATGTCTGCGCTTGTTTGTCGATAGCCAGTTCCGCGATTTGGACCGCGTTGGGGATCAAGTCGATTGAGCCTCCGAGGTTCAGCGCGCCTACCAGAATCGTGCCTCCACGCGTGTTCTTGCTGAGCAGCGCCCCACACAACGCCACTAAGACTGGCAGCCCAAGTCCAGCGCCTGAGCGGTCTGCGTCAATGGCACGCATTTGTATCGAGAACTCGTGTTCTCGCGGATCGCGGTCGCCCACTAGCTCCTTGGCGCGCGTGTACAGATTTTGCTCGCCGATTCGGACACTCTCACGAAACGCAGGTGCTACCGGCTGATTCAAAATCTTCACGCCGCCACCGGGTCCCGAGGTCACCTCCAGTCGATAAAGCCCCACGCCAGCTTCGGGCGACCCCATGCTGACCGCCCACACCTGTCCAGGAGGGAGTGGATCGCTCTCAATCGCCTCATCGCTGTGCAGTTCCGCGGTCGAAACGAACTGTTCCACCCCATCTACCCCGAGCGTGTAGCTGAAGTGCGTGTTGCGGAATTCGCTTTTGAAAACACGCTTCTGTTGTTCTTTGACACGCCGGCGGGACTCAAGCGCGAGCCGCACCATCCATTCCAAGTCCTCATCCGCTACGGCCATCGTCGCATCGGGATACATCAGCTTTAGCAGTCCGCTCATGGTTTTATTCACCGCCTCGATGTCGCGGCCGCTTAACGCTCCGCCCCAATAGATTCGCCCTTGGAGTGCACTCAGCCTTGTGCCGACGCGCAACTTGCTCCAGCACTCGCTAAGAAAATCACTCACCAAGCCAAAATGATCCGTCAGGTGCTGCCCGGCCTTGACCTTTGGGAAATCCCATCCCGGAGCATACGCATGCAGCCGGTCCATGAATGCGGTATCGTTGCGCATTTCCTGCGGCAACGGACTCAGCAGGTGGCCAATCCGCTGTTGGTGTTGAATATCCACTTCGAGATTGCCAAGCATCACTATGCTGCCGTCAGCCCTGATGTTCTCCTTGCCGCGACTAAACTGGGCCGAGGCCATATAGCCCTTCATGATGTTGACGCCATCCTTCTGATCGAAGGAAATACCAGAGACCTCATCAAAGCAGACCACGTCGTACTGACAGACCAACCCGCGTTGACCGGTGGCCATGTTCACAAACATCTTGGCCACCGTCGCCTTGCCGCCCGAAATCAGATGCGAGTAGGGAGAAATCTGCTGATAGATATGGCTCTTGCCTGTACCGCGCGGCCCAAGCTCCACGAGGTTGTAGTTGCGTTCGACAAAGGGAACCATCCGTAACAGGGCAACACGTCTCGCCCGCTCGTCCAGGCTCGCCGGTTCGAGGCCCACCGACCGCAGCAGCAGTTCGACCCATTCTTGGGTCGAGAATCTTGCTCGACCACGGGCCAGCACATCGAGTGCATCCGCCTTTGACATCTGAATCGGGCGCAGACCGTCGATGGCAAAGGGCCGGCCGTTTTGCTCCTGTCCGACCACCGCGTCGTAGGACAAGGTCACTTCAGCATAGAAGCCGTCCGTCAGCATGCGCTCGTTATCGCGCACCATCTCATCCGCGATCCGGGCGTCTGTTATCGTCAGGCTAGGCAATTCGGCGATGTAGGCGTCGCGCCGCGTATCAAGTCTGGCTCGCACAATATCGATCAATTTCACAGATCGCTGTTCCTTCGCTCGCGCCTTGAATAGCTCCTCCTCGCCTGTGCGGACCGTCCGATCCTTAAGCTGCTTCTCGACAATGGCCAGCCCTTCCTGGATTTCTTGCTCATCAACGCTGGCGCAATAGCGTCCGAGGAGAAACTCAACCACGTAGGTCGGTACCGGATACTGGCGTGCGTACTTCCGCACCAAGTCCTTGCGCACTAAATAACCTTCAAAGGCCTCTGCAGCCTTGTGATCTAGCGTGTCCATCGCTACCGTCATGATTTTTCTCCCACAGTCGTCATCTGCGAGGTGATTACTTTGCCCTCTCGATCCAGCAGCACGACCGATGCTCCCGCGCCTTCATGAATGTCGTCTGGAACGGCCAAGCTGACCTCTCCGGTCGTGCCCACTTCCTTCACGGCGGCAACAATGCTGGTTGCCTCCTGCTTCCAATTCGTCCGCAGGTCCACCTTCACGAGAGGATCGTTCGTCTGTACTCGCACACGGCATCGCATCCCACGCCATTCGACCGACTGGATCGTGGCATACGCCGCGCCGAAGCTCCGCTCCACGTCGAGCACGGGGACGATGCATTCTTGTGGACTGATGCCACCGTGCGCGTAAGCTTCGCCGGCGCGGAAGCAGGCAATTCCAGGCGGCGACGCGATTCTCACATCCTTGTTCCAGTGCCAGAGCGCCACCGGCACGGTCAGATCGGGTTGGCCTCTCACAACTGCGCATCGCGCCCACTTTGTCTCGGTGAGATAAGGAGGCAAGTCCACTTTTGGCAAGCCACCGGGCAGGAGCAACCAGCCGTGGTCGGTGATCACTCTTACGTGCAGCCAACCAGCATCAAGCAGGCTAGCCACGCGAGAAGCTATCCGCTCAATTTCCGCGCCCAAGTAGTGCACCAGATCCACCTGAAGGCTGTGGCCGCGGCTGTCGATAGATCCGCATTCCGTCCAGCCGCCTCTAGCTGCTCCAGAGGGGATACGTGTCTCATCCGGGCTGAGTACTTCAACGCCGTTCGCTTCAAGCCTTTCGCGGAGCAACGGAGCCGTAAGCGGCCGCAGCCCTGCCTTCGTCTCGACGAGGGGAGTGAAATCGGCCCCGTCTCCCCCGCGAATCCCATTGCGGATCGGCATAGACGCTGGCTTTGCTGTTGGCGTCACAGTCGGCAGTGGAGCCAATCGCGAGGTTAGGCTTACCTTCATAGACCGCTCTTCGAGCAGCGCAGCGAGCTTGCCAGCCTGGTCGAACCGGAGCCCATCCACAAACACCAGGCAAGTGTCTCGGTCTGGAGACGAGTCGCCCACCGCGTCTCGGGCGGATTTTGGATCGGTCGCAAGGAGGGACTGGAAGTGTCGGGCCGAGGCTTCAAGCCAAGGCTGATAGAGCGCGCGCACTGCTTGTCCCATCAACGATGCATCAGGGCCAGCGCCAAAAAGAGCAAGCGCTTCCACCGCAGCCGCGTCACACTGCCAGCCGGATTCGACGTAACCTGCCGATGCTGCCGCCAGCGTTGATCCACCCATTGGGTTCTGCGCCGCCCGCGCCAAGCGTGCCAAAGGTGCGAGCGCTTTCGCCCAGGGGCTCCAGCCCAGCCGCGCCCATACCCAGCCGCGCCGCTCGGCATGGCCTGCCTCCAATTCAAGTGTTCGCGCACAGGCTGCCGCATGAGGAATCTTTAGGATCGCCTCGATCCCTCGGCGTAGTTCATTTTCGTCGCGCTCGTTGATTCGCGGGTTCCGCGAACCCTCGAAGGTCAATTCGGCCTGACGTGCGCCTGTGGGATCGCGCAACAGCTTCGCCACACCGGTATAGAGTTGCGGTGCCTCCACAAAACGGCTCCACACGCGATCCAAACGCGAGTCCTCGCTTACTAAGCGACCTGCTACTTCCGAGGGCGAATTCTGTTCGGGGTCGAGGCCGAACTCGTTCCGACAAACGGAGCGAAAGCTGTCCCACCGGGCTCCCTTTGCGCCAGCTTCGAATGTCTCGTGGTTGTTGAGCCAAAGAAGCAGATCACGCACAGGATCGGCGACGGAAAGCTTGTCGAAATCCTCAGCATCGAGTCGCCGCCCTTGCAACGCCCGAAGATCAACTTCGGCCATCAGCGGCAGAGCACGCAGCATTGCCTCCTCTGTCCGTCGGTCCGCAGCGATATCGAGGCCGAGACCATCACTGGAAACCAGAAAAGCGCGCACGGTCCAGTCGTGGCCGTTCGACTGATGCCAGACACGGCCGCGGTATTGGAGTTCGACTAGCGGCTGCAAGGGCGCGGGGCAATCACCGGCTGCGCGGAGATCCTGCCTCCGCACTTGGGGAAGATACAGAACTGGGATTTCACCCGAAGTCGGCGTTTCTGGCAGGGTCCGATCAACAATGCATTTGAGCCAGATGGCCGGCCCTGTACGCGTCGCAGGTTCATACGGGCCGAGGGTATAAACCCAAGGAAAAACCGCGCGCAAAGGCGACAGTAGTTGCCGCCACTGCCCATCGGCATCGGTCCACAAGATCGCTGCCGGGGCAACAACGCCGTCGGGCGCAAGCATCGCTGCCCGCAAGGACTCGATCAAGCGGTCGAGCAGTTTCATCCCTTCGCCTCCGCTGTCTGCTTGAGATCGCGCGCTTGTTTCTTCGTATTCATGGAATAGTGCAGGTCGTTCCAGCGGGCACCGTCGAATTTGTCTCCACCCAGGAAATCCTCGGTCTGCTCATCCCAGCTCCAGAACCACGGGAAATCTTCTTTCGATCGATGCGGTTCCTTGCCGCGGTCCTTGCTGTACGGGATACGCGGCGTTGTTCGGAGGATGCAGCCGTCACGGCGAGAAGCCTGGCAGGGTTTCGCGATGAGCCACGGGCGCATGTTCAGCCGTACACCATCGTTAATATCCGGCTCCCAACCAACAGGCTGCTCGTGCAGCGGTTTCCAGCGTACGAAAATGTCATATGGCTTCTCGCCCCGAAGAATCTTTTCGAGCTCGTTCCTTAGGTGAGTGGCCGCAGTCAGACGGGCATCGGCACCTTCCCTACCGTTTCTGACTTCATCTGTTTGTCGCTCGATCCAGCGGCCAAGATATGTGTAGATTAGTTTTTCGAGAGTCTGGCGTCCTTCACCGTTCGGCGCCGCGAGCTTGTGATAGTTGACCAGTACGTGGAAGCCATCTTTCCGTCCATCCCAGACATGCCAGACAAAAGGTCGCTGATGGAAAATTCGGCAGTGTTCCTCGAAGAACGCGTCGCGTAGCCAATCTTCGAGCGAATCCCAATCACCCACTAGTTCGTGAAGTTTTGCGGCGGACCATTCGCTGCCATACGCATCGGCGAGCAAGTCACGGAGGCGATGGGCGGCCGAAGCTTCGCCGGCAATCGCGTTCAAGGGAACGATACCGTCTGCATCGGCGTGCTTCTCAAGTCCATCGGGGCCCGATGCGGGACAATCCATAAAGCTGGAGCCGGTTTGACGCGGCCAGCGATAACCGAGAAGGCGAGCGACGGCGACCTGAAGCGGGTGGTCCGAGCCTTTCGGGTGGCCATTGAAAAGCCATTGCGTGGGATCGCTGGCGTGTGGCTGGGGAAGGCCGTTAGGATACTTCTCGGAGGCAGCGCGCTGCCAATGGGCTAGGTCAAAGGGGAGTTGGCCGAAAACCGCGGTAGTGACATACGGTTTCTTGTCCAGAATCCTAACCTCTCGCTGGAACTCAGGTGAAGTGCACATAGCCAGGAGCGCCGGCATGAGTCGCTCATCAGACGGAGTCAGTACTACACAGCTTTTGTCGAACAACTCACCCCCATAAATACCAACGCGAAGCGATTGAACGCGTGAAATCAACACGCCGCTCTTGCCCCATGCGAAGTCCCCTTGTATCCGTGCGCCATCAGCCTTTGTTAGCGCGCCTTTCCCGTCTTGCCAGAAAACGATTTCGTGCATCCCCGAAAACAGCGCAGCAACTTCGCTGCCCGTCCGCAACAGGGTCCAACCACCATCCACTTCGGGGCGCTCCCAAAAAGTCTGTACGAATCGATCGCGATCACCAGTAGACAGGCCTTCGGTCGGTCGCGCATAACCGCTGACACGTTGCCCGCCACCGCCCGCCTCAAGCGTCACTCGGTGGTCTGGGTTCTTTAACTGCGTCTGTTGATCAACCACGCTGCCGGCGTTGTTCCGCGTATATGTCGCCTTCTCGTTGGGTGTTCGCCCCGCTGCTGCATCCAACCCGAAGAAGCGATGATCCTGTGACACATGACCTAATGTAAGGCCCACTAGCGCGACATCGACCACTTCACCGCCGATTGTTTCGAAGGCTCTCGACCCGAGCCTCACCACAAAATCCCACTGATGACTCTTGAGCAAACGACTCCGAAAGTGAAGATAGCTGTGCAAGAACAACCAATTTTGAGTTATCACTAACGCCACAGATCCGCCTTCGCGCGCGAAGCGCAGACAACGGTCGGCGAAACAAGTTGCCAAGTCCGCTTTCGCATCGGAATGGAAATCGGCACAGTATTGAGCGAGAAGCGGGTCCTGTTTGGCGCGTCCTAAGTAGGGCACATTTGTAGCAATCAATGTGAAGCGGCTCGCCAGAATTCGAAAAGCCGCCAGCACGCCTTGGGCTGCGATGACAAGCTCGCGTGCTTCGTCGGACTGTTCCCGTTGTAGGGCCTCTTCGATGAGTGGTAGGACACGCTCAAGGCCCACTTCCTGCCCTTTTTCCAAATACCTTGTCGGATCGATCAGGCTTCCGAGAGTTGGGGCATCCCTGAACATCGAGTAGAGTCGGCGCATCCACTGGTCCGCCACAAAGTCATTACCGGCAAGCTTCACCCAGTCTGCTTCCGAAGCATTGATGCCAAGTCCCGAACACGCCACGTTAATCTCGGGCAACGCGAAATGCTCGCCAGCCATCCGCCATGCTGCCAACGCCAAGTTGAATGCGGCAATCTGGGAACAGCGCGCGTCAATTTCGAGGCCAAAGAGGTTCTCCTTAAGAACGGCGGAAAGGGCTTGTTTGAGCGAGAGCTCGTCCTCTTCCATTCGCATGTACGCTAGTATCGGCAATGCGAAAACTAGAAAATGCCCGCTGCCCATAGAGGGGTCGAGCACGCGGAGGTCGCGGGCCGCACGGGGCCAGCCGTCGAACGAGCCAGCAGCCGGCGAGCCGTCTTCGTTCAGCCGAAGATACGTCCACTCATGGCGAGGTAGAGCTGGGTTCTTGCCTTCGGCGCGACGCTTGGCGGTCCACCATGCCCCCAGCGTATTTTCGAGCAGGAAGAGGACCATGTAGTCCTCGGTGAAGAGCTGCGTGACTGCGGCAATCTCGTCGGCACCGATCTCTACTTCGGATCGGTTGACGCGATCCTTCTCATCCCGCTGCCAGAACTGGTAGACCCATCCCAGGCTGTCATCGGCTTGGAAAATCTCCTTGGGCAGCGCGGCGAGTTTCTCTTCGAGCTGCTGCCGCGTTTCCGGGGGAAGCTTAACCTTCAGCACGGGGTCGTCAGGACGAAAGACTGCGAGCAACATGCGCTGAGCAAGTTCGGCGGCGATATCCATCCAGTCGCGTCCCTGCTCACGGGCGAGTTCCCTGACATCTTTGAGCGTCATTGCCACGTCATTCTGGGCATCGAGTAACAGGTCGTTTTCCGCCAGGAACCGGGCGAAGAGCATCCGGTGCCAGTGTTCATAGGCACACGCTTGGACGAGGTGTTTGATCTCCTGCGTCTCGCGTTTCGCGTCCCGCTTATCGCCAAGCTGACGCCCATGAGCGCGAAGCTGGTTGCGCAGCTTGCGATCATCAGCCGTCATGTGTGGCCATGGCTCATGGTGGTGCACGGCATACTGGTCGGCTAGGATCTTGCGGGCGCCTTCCTCCGCGATGGTGCGGGCCTCCGCAACTGTGTTTTCGAGTAATCGACGGTGTTCGCGGCTGAGCGTGGACATGCTGTTCAGCTCCTTATTGAACCTGTACCGGGCCGATCTTCAGAGCCTCGATCAATTTCCTTCGCTGGCTGGCAAGCCAAGCGTCGAGATCGGTTTCGGTTTTGATCAGAGTGCGGTCAACCGACACGAACTGTGTTTTCGGCTCGACGAGCTGCGCTGCTTGTTGACGTGCTTTTTCCACGCGTGCGGGAACGGCCTCGGCTTCAGTGCGCCGCGAAGAAAGGTTGTTCGCATCGAGAGTAGTCACTAGCGCCTGATCGGAACTCAGGTCGGGCTTCGCTGGCGCTTCGAGGCCGACCTCTTTGAGTATCCGGGCTTGATCCGCGGGAGAGACTTTGCCCCAGATGGCATCTGCCGCCAGTACGTTCATAGCTTTCTGGTGGGCCGACAAGTAATCATTGTGTGCGGCGTTCAACGCCTGCCGCAGGAGGTCAGCCAGCGCCTTGAGCACCGGCGCGACGGGGTCGGGTTCAGCAAGCAGGCGGCGGTTGGACCGAATGGCTTCGCGCTGTTCGAGCCAGGGTTTTGCTTCTCCCAACGCTGCCGCATGAGCTGCGAGCCGTTCGAGCGTCTGCCAAGCAGGTAGGCGTTTGCTGATGAGATCTCGCGTTTTCTTCCATGAAGCAATGCGGGTCTTGAGGTCATCAACCTTGCCGCGCAGACTGGCGAGCCGAGTGTTGCCGACCTGTGTCTCAATATCCTCGACGTCCGTCAGTCCGGGGCGCGCAGGCAGCGGCGGATCGCCACCGGCTTCCTGGGCCAGCCGTTTCAACGCGGCAAAGAAATCAGGCACTTTCCCATCGACCTCTCCCGGCTTGCTCTGGATATCGACTTCCTTAAATAGGCCGGCAAGAGCCAGGCGGTCCTGCATCGAGAGCGTGATGGTTTCGACGCGGAATTCCGACTTCGAAATCTTGTTCTGATCGAGTTGACCAGCCGGCACGGCGACGCCGTTGAGAGTGGCCGTGACGTGCTGACTTCGATGCAGCGCAATGAGGGCGGCATCGACGGCATCGCGTGGCCATCCGTATTGTGAGCGCTCCAGTTCCTTGCGCACCTCCGCACCGGTTTTGCCGGGACCGATAGTTGTAAGGACTTGCTTACACACAGGGTGCTGTTCGATGGGACCCTGATAACCGAGCGGAGAAAATGGCTGTTCAGCGCCATCTCGCGCGCGCTTGAGCGCGGCTTCCCATGCGGAGCTAGAAAAGTCTGCTTCCTTAAATTGCGGGAATAGGCGAGCAAGCGAGGCCTCCGCGCCGGCGCGGAGTTTCTCTTCGGGCGTTAGTTGCAGCAGTTCGTTACCGCCACCCTGAAAAACCTTCGCGCCAGAGACGATCTCCGCAATCAACAGTTCGCGCTGGCGCTTAGCAAGCTCGTAGCGGCTCTCCATGCTCTGCCGGGCGAGCTGGCCCTCAGGCGTCGAGGGAACCCCCTTGGCGTTCAATGTCTGTTCGGCAGCTTGCTCCGACGCAATAGCGTTCAACAATTCATCACGGGACTTACGCGGGATGAAAACGGACAAGACCGGACTAGACACTCCCGCAGCTCGCGCGGCGTTCAGTACTTCCTTTTCCGAGGTGGAGAATCCGTCGCGCAGCCAGATAGGAATGGATTCACCGTCGGAGGTAGGCGGGTCCGTCGTACGGTGAGTCACCAGACTGCGTGGGACTTTCGCGGCACCGTGTAGCACCTTCACTTTCGAGACGATCTGCGCGACCTCGGCGGCGACATACTGGTCGCGACGTTCGTCAAAAAAAGCCGTATCACTCTTGAGTTTTACTTCGCGCCGGCGGAACTCTTCGTCCCAATTGCGACCTTCTTCCGTTTGGATACGAAATTCCTCGCCGACACGCATAAGAACGCCCTCTTCAGCCATTCGTTCAAGCAAACGGCCGACCTCGGCGCGGAGTTTGTCGTTGTCCGCAGCTAAATCATTCACCATCAGATCGGCGATGTGTTGCTTCGTGGCACGAACAAATGTGTCGGCCCCGGCCTCGCGCGGCAACTGTCCGATAAGGAAAACCAATCCGCAGATGCGCTGCCGGAGGCGGTCTTCCGCTCTGCCGGTCCGGCCCAAGGCGACAATGCGCTCGTTAATCTCGCGGGGCATCGCACCCGTGGTGACCATTTCAGGGGCTAGCGCCTCATAAAGATCGTCGCCAGGTATCAGGCGGGTGAGAGGTTCAGAGGAAAGCCGAGCTAGGCAGTCGTGGATGATTCGCAGTTGCGAACGAAGCTGGCTTTGGGTACCGGCCGTATCCACTTGACGGAAACAGCGCTCCCAGAAACGCCGACGAACAGGCAGAAGAGGATAGTCTTCCACAATGATGGCCTTGTCTTCTTGGCGTTCACCGATAGCTGTGGCCTGAAGCTGGCGGGAAATCTCGCCCGCGTGCGTAGCAAGCATGTCGGTAATCGAGTTTTTTGCAGTCTCCCGCTTTCGCAACAACACCTTGCGAGTCACGGTTTCGACATCCGTGTCGGAAAGCTGAATCCGTATCGTGAAGCGATCAAGCAGCTTGTGAAGCAGCTTCACGCCCGTGAGGGCGGACTGGCCAGCGGCCACCAGCATGACCTGACTGTCGAGCAGCTTGCATATGGCTTCGGCGGTCTCCGTGATAATCGTGGAACGAGTTTCGGAATCCCCGATGTATTGCTGCGTCTCGTCGAGAACTAGCAAGGTGCACGGCAGTTGGCCGTCCTTCCCGGCGCGACGAAGTACACGCTTGAATGCTTGGAGGAGCTCCGTAGTATCGAGATCGCTTGTACGCACCGGAAATTGGGCCTTGAGTAGCTCCCTTGCGGCTGCGTCGCTGGTGGCGAAATCGGGATCGGCGGTCCGCAGCGCCTTGGCGATCAGCGGGCTGACGTACAGGTTGTTGAGCTCTTGCGTCCAAGTCTTGCCTGCTGTCTCTACAGCTCCCTTAACCTTACCGAGCAGTCCGCGCTCTTCGAGCCACACGTGAAACTGAGCTTGGGGATACTGGGTCGGCAGACCACACGCACGCAGCAAGATGCTGAGCACGCTCAGGCGGACATTTTCGGTGGTGCCGGCAGGCAATGTGCCAGCCGCTGCAAGCAGGCCTCCCGACCGCTTGCCGGCTACATCGAGCTCGCGTAGCAGGTCGCGCACCTCCTCCGGCAACTCCGGTACCAGGCTTCGAGCCGTCACACCGTCAGAGAACTCAGTGTCTACCCACAGGTGGCAAAGCATCTTGAGAAGATGCGACTTCCCGCTGCCGAAGAAGCCACTCACCCAGGCGGCTTTCTGGTTAGTCTGACTCCGGTTCGCCAGGTACGAGGAAAGGATCTTAGCGATACCCTCGGCATACTGGCCCTCGCAGACAAACGTGGAGAGCTCTCCACGGAGCTCAGCCAAAACGCGTGCATCGGCGAGCTCGTTCGTGATGCGAGCCTGTCCATTGTTGACCAAGCCTTCTTTGGCAGGGTCGCGGAGCAACGTGTCCCGAATGAGTGTGGGCATCAGTAACCTCCGGTGGAGTGTACGGTGATAGGCACTGCCAGGTAATTCCAGCCATCCCGGGCATCGAGAAGTCGATAGCTGTTCTGGTCGAAAGCGCCGGGAAAGAACACAACGAGCCGGCCTCGGATATAGGGTTCGAGTAGCTTGAGGACGCGCGACACACGGGTGAAGCCAAACAGAGCACTGACGCCGAAGACGGCCAATACCGAGGTATCAGTGACTTCCGGTTTCTCCAGCATGCCGCGTATGTGCGCAGCTACGTATTCGGTGAATTCAGAATCGAGTTTGAGCTGCAGATCGTCGGGCGATTCAAAGTACGCGTCGCGGTACTCGTCGGCGGCCATCCATCGTGCGAACGAGTCAGCGACGTTGACTTCGAACCATTCGTGCCCAGCTTCGTGCGTCGCCAACTCAAAGATTTGCTTGCGAGCGAGTAAATCGCGCTCCCGGTCTTTGTCGTAGACGACCAGGATGACGCGCTGCGCTCCTGCGACCGTTTGTTGCCAAGGCAGGCTAACGTGTCGGCGGTATTTTTCGGCGAGCTGCTCTATGCGGCCCATGAATCACCTCACACGCTGAGCGACCAAATACGCTGGGTCCAGGCGGCTCAGATCCAGATCGATTACGTCGCCGCCCATACGAAGGTCAAGAAGGCCTTGGCGCTTCGCCGCAGCGGCCAACTTTAGTGCGGCCGAGGCGGAACAATCCAGGACCTTGATCCAACCGGAACTCAAACTTTCCTCGACAGCGAGACCTGCGGCGTGCGCGAGATAGAGTCCAAAGGCCACGGCTGCCGGTGTTGGCTGAACCATCCGACGAAACTTGAACGTACGGCCTTCCAGGTGCCCGGATTGTGACCAGGAGCTGGCGGCGTTGCGGACTACCTTATTAAGGGTGGATTCATTGAAACGATCTTCACCTGCAGTTGCGAGCGCTTCGTGCATAGCGCTTCGCTGGAACTCGGCGTTTTTTGGGAGACTCACTATCACACTCGCCGTCGCGAGTATCAGCGGATCGCGAGCTAGAGTAGCCAGCAAGGCGACAAGCGGACGGCTCGTTTTATCGACATCCCACAGGCGGCGAAGAATACGAAAAATAGGGACCGCAGGATCGAACGCGTAGAGTTCACGCAAACGCTGTAACGTAAGCCGACGCGTGGACACAGTCCGCTTGCGGAGGCAGTTTTCCTCGATGATAGCGACGGCATACTCGTCGCTTCTGCCGTTGACGGCGACCGTGGAGAAAGTGGCCGACAGCTCTTCCAGCATCATCGTGCGGCTAGTGTGCGTGCCAATGTGACCGAAACGGAAGCCGGAAGCGATGGCGTCGCGGCGGTCTCTGGTCGGCGGAAAGAACGTGAGGTGCGAGTCGGTCATGCGCATTGCGCCCCTGCTTTGCTGGTCTTCATAGCTCCGATCTGGAGATCAAGCTCTTCGACCTGCTTTTGGAGAGCCTCCTGCATCTTGCCGGCGCGGTCGGCAATTTTGCCGCCGTTGCTCCTGACCGTTTCGGCCCAAGTCTCGATCTGACCCAGGCCCTCAATCTGCTTCTCGATCGCGCGAGCGGCAAGTTCGATAGCATTCAGGGCGTGCTCCGAGTCGCCAGATTCGTGGGTTTCCCGAATAACCAGAGCTCGGGCGACGCTGACGGCAGCTCGCACATAGAGATCGGTCACCCCATCCTCGGGGTCGCACAGGACGACCAAGTCATTGCCGTACCGGGCGAAGGACTCAACATCTTCCGGGGCGGTGCTCTTTGAGAAAACGAACACTCCGACTTGTGCCATGCGGTTCTTTCGGGCGAGGTCCAACTCTCGGAGAGCACTGGCCAGGTCACAGCTCTTGTTACTCTTCGCTTCCCAGACGACGCGCGGGCCGGGTGCCGCGCTCTCGGGACCGAGCGCAGTAATGAAATCGCCGATCTTGCATTGCGCGATGGCCCCGACTGTCGTGCCACTGGCTTCGTGCACATCGTTCAACCGCGCCGCCTCTGCCGCCAGCAACTCGCCGAGCCTATCTTCGAAGGTTAGCCCGTGGAGGGTGGACTTGGCGGCAGTTTCCCGTTGTGCCTGAAGCTTCGCGAGGGCCTCGCGGACCTCGCTCTGGAACTTAAGATTGTTTTCCACAAGACCATCGATTGTGGCTTTAAGCTCTCGCTTGAGCCGCGACAAAGATGAGCCCTCGTCGTCCAAGGTCAAGCTCCTGCCGATTAGCCCCTGCGCTTCCTCGACTTTCCTCACCAGGCGACACAACGCGGAGTCAGGCTTGTCTAGCGAGAATTCGTTGGCCAGTTCATCTACGAGTGCGCGTACGTCCCCGCTGAACTTGCCATTCTTCTCCGTTACTTTTCGGATAAATTTGGAGAGAGCTGATTCTTCGTTATCCAGAGAAAATTCGCGCAGCATGCTATTTCGCTGATCTTCGAATACGCGATTCAACATTGACTCGGTTCGCGCCCTCAAACCCGCGGCCTCTTCGGGATCGAGAAGTCGCAATAGCGGCTCTAAATGCTGGTTCAGCGTCTTAGTCAGCGTTGAACCTTCCGGACCAACATGCTGGCGCAGAAAGCGTCCGCAGTCCCCGTCCTGCTTTAGCAAAGACTCAAGTCTGCGAGGCAGCTCGCCGGAGGCGGGATCGAAGAACTGACGCAGGGCAACGGTAAGGTCGTCCGCGATCTTGCCGCCGCGTTCTCGGAACAGGGATTCGAGATCTTGGAGTATCTTCTGGCCCGCGGCCCGGACCGCAACGGCATCCAGTTCGCCGCGAGCCTGCCGCAGGGCGAGACTTCCGACGCGCAACGCCGCCAGAGCATAATCCTCGTGATCACCGCCCTCACTGTGCTTTTCTGATCCCGAGATGACTTCAGGGTCGGACACCTTCAGCCTTAGGTCCAGTGTGGCCCAAACGACGGCACGAGGACTGGACCGCTCTCTGCTCTCTAGCATCTGAAGAGTGGTTCCCATTGATCCTCCTAGCCGGCAAACTAGCCGGCTGCGCTAGCCCATTTTGTGCTCCGTTTGTAAAACAGCGTGCCATGAAAAGTCTATAGTACTTATCGATATCGCCGGCAAGTTTGCCGGCGTGACAGAATTTTTAATTTTATTAAACGGATACCGAGCGCGTTATCGCAAGTGGACCTACGGGCCGCGGGCGGACCGGCTGAGTGAAGGCGAGTTGCTGCAAGCGCTGCTCGATTTCGGCGAAGAGCTGGAGCGGAAGCCGCTCCATGTGGCCACCGACGACACCACGTTCCCGATGCAAAGCGCGGGGAAGACGCGGCCGGCGCGCCTGTGGGTGTACGTGGGCGACGAAGCGAATCCGTACAATGTGTTCGACTTCACGCTGGACCGCGGGCGCGAGGGGCCGAAAGAGTTTCTGAAGGATTACACCGAAGTTCTGCTGGCGGATGCCTACGGCGGCTACAACGGGGTGGTGGCGGGCAACGCCATCACGCGCGCGGGCTGCTGGGCGCATGCGCGAAGAAAATTCGTGGAGGCGGAGAAAACGGCGCCGGAGATCGCTCGCGAAGCGGTTCGGTTGATCGACGCGCTGTTTGCCGTGGAAAAGCAAGCCAAGGAGATTTCGGTGGCGGAACGTCTGGCGCTGCGCCAGGCGCAGTCCCAGCCGGTGTTGGCCCAGTTGCGTGAAAAGCTGCTGCGATGGAAAGAGCA
>DASRCX010000017.1:0-70968 GCA_035652895.1 Terriglobia bacterium | reverse complement strand
TCTCGCGCTCATGTCGGCGCACCAAGAAAAAATCCCGCTGCAAAATAGACCGGCGCTACCGCCCCCCACCACGCGACCTGCCTGAAACCTTCCCCCGCGGCCCTCAACCTCATCCCTTCATGCAGATTCCGAAACGGCTGGTAAAATAGACACTTGCTTGACAAGCAGGGTAGCGTCTCCTATGATGCAAAAGAGAGGTACGTCTTGTTCAGCGGCGGGTTCACTGAAATCGGGTTTATCTTATTCATTGCCTTCCTGCTTTTCGGACCGAAGAAGCTGCCGGAGATCGCGCGCATACTCGGCAAAGGAATGGGGGAGCTTCGCCGCGCCTCAAACGAGCTGAAAATGTCGCTCGAGGAGGAGATCAGGAACCTGGATCGCAAGGATGAGGAGGTCAGCTACTCTTATTCTGAACGAGACACGCACCATTATCCCGAAATGGAAGAGGAAGGCTTTGAGCACCCGGAAGAGACGCGCGAACTGAGTCATCAGTCCGAAAGCGATCTGACGACGGCCCCTGAGTATGGCTACGACTATTCAGAACCCTCCCACAAAGAACCCGAACCCCAGTCCCGAGGATGACGAGCTTAACGGAAAGCAAATGTCGTTCCTCGAGCACCTTGAGGAACTGCGACAGAGGCTGATCCGCAGCGCCATCTCGGTTTTCGTCGGGTTCATCATCTGCTTCTATTTCTCAGACAATATTTACGGCATCCTCGCCAAGCCGCTGACGGATACGCTCCAGAGCCTTCATATGGCGGACAAGCTGGTCTATACCAACCCCGTCGATCCCTTCAATCTTTACATTAAGTTGTCCATTGTGGGCGGCATCTTCCTGGCTGCGCCGTACATTCTGCTCCAGTTGTGGCTGTTTATTTCACCCGGACTTTATCGTCACGAGAAACGGTACGTCTGGCCTTTCGTGGGGCTGACCAGCGCTCTTTTCTTTACAGGCGGTTTTTTTGCTTACCAGTTCGCTTTTCCCGCTGCCCTGAGGTTCCTTCTGGAATTCGGGCACCGCTTCACGCCCATGATTACGATCCATGAGTACTGGAGCCTGGCGCTGACCATCATCCTGGGGGTGGGCGTTGTCTTCGAGTTACCGGTTGTCATTCTGCTGCTTTCTATGTTCGGTATTGTTACTCCCAAGTTTCTGTTGAAGAACATCCGCTACGCGGTGATCATCACGGCGGTTGTGGCTGCTGCTCTTGCTCCCACTCCTGACTGGACGACGCTCTTCATGTTCTGGATGCCCCTGGTTGGTCTCTATGTTCTGAGCATCGGCCTTTCATGGCTTGTCTATTTCCGGAAGAACTGGAAGCAGAAGCATGCAAAGGCTTAGCGCCCGCGGGCTCCGGGGTCTGTTGCTCTTCTCCGGTTTTTTTCTGATATCTGTGCTGAACTCCCGGCAGGCATGGGCGGCGGACCCTTATGCTTTCAACGGCAGCCGGGCTTTTGCGGACCTCCAGCACCTTGTTTCATTCGGCCCGCGCCCCCCGGGCTCGAAGGCGCTCGAAGCTTCCCGTGCATGGATCATCAGCCAGCTCAAACAGGCCGGATGCAGAGTAGTCGAGGACAGATTCGTCGCCGCGACTCCCATGGGAAACATTCCCATGATGAACGTAATCGCTGAGATTCCCGGCAAAGAGCCGGACCGCATCGTTATGATCGCGGGCCACTATGATACGAAGCTCGAAAATTCCTTCCGTTTTGTGGGGGCCAACGACGGCGGATCAAGCGCCGCGTTTCTGCTGGAAATGGCTCGCGAACTGCGCCAGACTCCGCACAAGCTGACGTACTGGATGGTCTTTTTTGACGGTGAGGAAGCGCTGCGGCAGGAATGGGAAGGCGATGATAACACTTACGGAAGCCGCCACCTTGTTCAGAAGCTGACGGCAGACGGTGAATTAAGCCGCATTCAGGCGATGATCCTTGTTGATATGATCGGCGACGCTCGCCTGGATATCCGCTGGGACGAGAATTCCACCGCATGGCTGAACAAACTTGTTTTCCAGCAAGCGGATAGGCTTGGTTATTCAAAGTATTTCCTGAAGGACCAAACCGCCGTCACCGACGACCATATCCCGTTCGTGAACGCGGGTGTCTCCGCAGTGGACCTGATCGACTTTAACTTTGGCCCCAATAACAGCTACTGGCACACGGCCCAGGACACCGTCGAGCATTGCAGCCCCGCGAGCCTGACAATTGTGGGACGAGTCGTCAAAGCAACCCTCAGCGAGCTTGAAAAATCGCCCAGGGTCGAGTGAGCCTGGGCTGATGCTGCGAACTCCCGGCAAACCAAATGGGCACGTACGTCTGGTAAGTTTTCTTTGCCATGCGGCCGGGCGAGCCGCTATTTGCGGGACACTGCTGATCTTTCGCCGAATTCTGCCGGAAGATCGCGGGAAAATAAGACCGCAGAATCTTTGCTGATGAAGGAATGGCGGGGAGGAGCCGATTCGTCCTTAAACGGCATGTCATTGCGGTAATGGGCGCCGCGGCTCTCTTTGCGGGCTAAAGCTGACGCGGCGATCAGGCGCGCGACAGCCAGCATATTTCGCGCTTCATGGCATTTGCGGTCAAGCGGGAGCGGGTCGGGAAGCGAAAGCGCGCGCAACTGGCTCACAGCTTCATTCAGACCCTGCTGGTCCCGGATGATGCCAACTTTATCCCACAGGATTTCACGTAAACGCTTAACGACTTGTGCAACATCGCCTTCGCCTCGTGGCGGGCGGCAGGAGGCTTCCTGTTGGGCGCGCCCGGGGACCGGAACTTTCGAGCTTGCCGAGGCGGGTTTCGATTTCGTCGGGCAGGAATGTTTCCGGGCGCTGGCACCTGCTCGCGCTCCAAACACCAGGCCTTCGAGCAGGGAATTGCTGGCCAGGCGGTTAGCGCCGTGGACGCCGGTTGCGGCAACTTCACCTGCGGCGTAGAGAGCTTCGATCGAAGTTCTGCCGTCAAGATCTGTCGCCACCCCTCCCATGGCGTAGTGCGCGGCTGGACGGACAGGCAGAAGATCAGACGTAATGTCCAGGCCGTATTGCAGGCAGGTGGAATAGATTCTCGGGAAGCGGCTCTTCACGTAATCCGGCTTCAATCCGGTGAGGTCGAGATAAACGAATTCCGTGCCGGTCTTTTTCATTTCCATGACAATGGCGCGCGAGACAATGTCGCGCGGGGCAAGCTCGCCAGCCTCATGGTAGCGAGGCATAAAGCGTTGCAGATCGACGTTCCGCAGGACGGCGCCCTCACCGCGCAGCGCCTCCGAAAGAAGAAAACGCGGCGCGCCCTTGGCATAGAGCGCCGTAGGATGGAACTGGATGAATTCCAGGTCGCTCAGCCATGCGCCGGCGCGATAGGCAATGGCCACTCCGTCGCCGCAGGCGACTTCCGGGTTCGTGGTTTCCTTGTAAACCTGCCCCATGCCGCCGGTTGCGAGGATCACGGCTTTTGCTTCGATCGTGCGCCGGCGAGAGGCCCTGGCATCTATGAAATTGACGCCGACGACGCGCTCTCCGTTCAGCAGGAGGTCCGTCACGAAGGTGTGCGGCCGGATTTCAATGGAGGGAAGCGTTTTGACCTTCACTATGAGCGCGCGCAGGATCTGGGCCCCCGTCGAATCACCGTGAGCATGCAGAACGCGCGAGCGGCTGTGCGCGCCTTCGCGCGTAAACGCCAGCCGGGTGCCTTCGCGGTCAAACTCCATGCCCCAGTCGATCAGCCGCTTGATTTCGACCGGTCCTTGTTCCACAAGGACGCGCACGGCTTCTTCACGGCAGAGGCCATCGCCGGCCTGGAGCGTGTCCTGGTAATGCAGATAGACCTCGTCATCCTCAGCAAGCGCGGCGGCAATGCCTCCCTGGGCGTGTTCGGTGCTCGACTCGTAGATTTCTCCCTTGGTCAGGACCAGAACGCGCGCATCGCCTGCCAGCTCAATCGCGGCGCGCAGCCCGGCGATGCCGGCGCCGAGAATCAGGAAATCAACACGCTCGTTTTTCTCGCTCATAGGGATCATCACCATCATACGCGGCACAGCGCGGGCCCGCAACTCAGAGCGAAGCCGCGCGCCCCGGGAAAACTTGTTCGGATTGTGGCACTGTGATATGTGTTTTCATTTACACTTCAAATTGGGCCTGTAAGGACTTCATGCATCGACTTCGAGTGAAATCGCGCAATTTTGACTACGACGTGGTGGCTGGACGCGGCGCCTGGGGCGCTTTCCGACAATTTCCGCAGCACGGGTATTCCTCCGTCTTCGTGCTGACAGAGCGGCAACTCTGGAAGCGCTGGCGCGCAGCCTTTCTCAAAGCCGGTGGGCTTGCCTCTCCCAATGAAATTGTTGTTTCGCCGGGAGAAGAATCCAAGAGCATCCGAATGGCAGAAAGGGTGGCGGCGGCCCTGCTGAGGAAAGGCGCGGACCGACGCTCGCTGCTGGTTGCTTTTGGCGGAGGAGTGATCGGCGATCTTGGCGGATTTGTCGCCTCAACTTACATGCGCGGAATCGACTATATCCAGGTGCCGACCACGGTTGTCGCCCAGGTTGACAGCGCCATCGGAGGCAAGACGGCAGTAAACGTGGGCGAGATGAAGAACCTGATCGGAACTTTTGCCCCGCCACGCCTGGTGCTTGCAGACCCTGTGGTGCTGAAAACGTTGCCGACCAGGGCGTTCCTTTCCGGGTTCTATGAAGTGGTGAAGCACGCGATCATTTCAGGGCCATCGCTGTTTTCTTTGATGGAAAAAGCCGTGGGCCGCCTTCGCCCGGGTGGCAACGGTATGCTGGACCGCCTCCTGGTGCAAGCGGCGGCCGTAAAGGTTGACATCGTCAATCGCGATGAGCATGAAGCTGATCTGCGCCGCGTGCTCAATCTGGGCCATACGTTCGGGCATGCACTCGAGGAAGTCACGGGCTACCGAAGGTTCCTGCACGGCGAGGCGGTGGGATGGGGCCTGCTTTGCGCTGCGCGGCTGGGCGTGCTTTTGAAGATGCTCGATCCGGAAGAGGAGGAGAGGATTTCAGCGCTCGTTCGCCGCGTCGGGCCGCTGCCGACAATTCGCGATCTCTCGCCCGCAAAGGTCAAGCGGCTCTTCCCGCGTGACAAGAAGGCCGTGGGCGGACAGATTCACTGGGTTGTGCCGGAAGGGATCGGCAAAGTCAGAATCGTTCAAGATGTTCCCATCGAGCTTGCTGTCGAGGCGCTGCGCAGGGTCCAGCAATCGGAGGCGCATGGTTAAGGTGAAGCCTGTCAGAGTTGAGGGCACGACGGTTGGGAGAAACGCCGATGAGCAGGCCACGGCTTCCGCTGTGCGAAGCATGTTTGCCGCCGTCGCGCCGCGCTACGACCTGTTGAACCATCTTCTCAGTGTGGGCTTTGACATCCGCTGGCGGAGCGCGACCGTGAGATCGTTAGAGCGCGTGCTCGCTGATCCGTCCTCCATCGTCGTTGATCTTTGCTGCGGCACAGGCGATCTGGCGCTGGCTCTTCGGCAGGCATCGACAGGGCGAGTGCTGGGGACTGACTTCTGCCATCCCATGCTTCGCCGCGCGCAGGAGAAATCCGCTCGGCGGGCAAAGCAGGCGGTCTTCCTCGAAGCCGACACGCTTCAATTGCCTTTTGCAGACGGCTCCGTTGACGCATTGACCATCGCCTTCGGGTTTCGCAATCTTGCCAACTACCGGCGGGGCATACAGGAAATGCGGCGGGTCCTGAAGTCCGGCGGCATAGCTGCGATTCTCGAATTTTCACACGTCACGTGGCCGGTCTTCGGCGCTTTTTTCCGCGTTTATTTCCGGCGTGTTCTCCCGCGTATAGGCGCATGGGTTTCCGGAGTCGAGGGGCCGTATCAATACCTTCCGGATTCGGTGCTTCGTTTTCCTGACCAGGAATCTCTCGCGGAAATGCTGAGGGAAGAGGGCTTCACGAACGTTCGGTATCGGAACTTCACGGGCGGCGTCGCTGCATTGCACCTGGGTGAGAAGGCTTAGCAAACCGCGCGCCGGATCACTCCTGCTTCTTACCGCCGTCCATCCAATCCTGCGGCGCACCGCTCTGTTTGAATTCCTTCTCGAGTTCATTAAGCGCCGACCGGGCTTTTTCCGTTGCTGTACGCCGGGACTCCAGTTCGATGTTCTTTGCATCAACCTCCGTGTTCAATTTTCTTGACCGGTCGCGGTCGAGTTCTCTCGCCTGCCGAATCTGGAGCAGTCGGAGTTCGTCCTCAACGAGGGTTTGTTCTTCTTCAGCCCGCGAAAGTGCGGCACGCGCCGCCTTGAATCGCGCCTGCCAGTATTCTTTGGATTTCGCGTTGTCCTGTTTTGCGCCGACTTGCTGAGTGGAGGGTGTTGAAGGCGTTGTGGTGACCGTGTGTCCAGAGCGTGGGCCGAGTCGATTTTCTTCCTGCGGGGTTAGTCCTGGCTTTGTGGGCCCGGCCGTTGAGTCAGAGGCGGTCATTCTTGCGATGTCGTCGTTTGTGAACACTCTGACGGGGACCTCGCCCCGTTTTTCGCGTGCTTCACGCTCCTGGCGATATTGGCGCGCGATTTCGCCCAGCGACTGTGAGAAGCCGAATGCCGGTAGCAGAAGCTGCACGGCCGATAATAAAATCAGCGAAACCTTTTTGGCATTCTCAGGTGTCATCTGCATCGACAAATTACGCTGGCAGGTTGCTGCGGCTTTCGCTACCGGATCCATCCGGGGTCGCCGCCCACGCGGCGAAGCTGTTCGCGCAAATCATCCATTGCTTTCTGGTCATCGGCAATCGCCTTCTGAGTATCGGCAATCCTGGCGCGAAGTTTATCGACATCCGACTGGAAAGACGGCGTGCTTTCCTGCTCCAGAGTTTTTTGCGGGTTTGGATAATACTGCACTCTTGCCAATCCCAGTTGTTGTTGCAGGACATTAAGCTGCCGCCGATGAAATTCGAGCCGGGAGCGGATCTCGTCGGCCTTTGAGCGGAAATAGTTCTCGTCATGCTGTCCATTAGCCGGAATGGCTTGAGAGGACGTATCATCGGGCGAATTCCTTTTTCCGTTTGTTTTGCGACTCTCAATTCCTGCCGAGCCTTCCGAGGGAAGATTGTCATTCGTGAAAACGGCAACCGCCTTGTGCTTTTCCTTCTCGCGCTTGATTTTCATCTGGCGGGCCAACTCACCGAGAGAGCGAACGTTTTGCGGCTGCTGGCTTCTTCCGGGTGTGGTCGAAATAGCCAGAAGCCCCATTATGATGGCGCAGGTGAGCAAATATTCCGTGTGTTTCATTTTGTTCCATCCATGTCCGTCGTCCGAACAAAACAATACGCCGGGCAGACAGCTCCAATTTATTCGTCGGCAGAGAGTCGCCCAGAGGCCATTAGATTTATCTAAGGTTTTGCCGGCAGGCAGGGCAGGCCTGGACTTTCAGACGGCATTTGCCGGGCCGGTCGATCTTGCCGATGCAAAGTCGATCAAGCCGTTTTTTGATATTCTATGGTGTTCCGCAATTTCAGAATTCCAGACGGGCAGGAATAAGGCTCCTGAAGGAGGGTTTCCGATGAAGCTCCTGAATCTTGATTTCACGCGGATAGCACATGACACATTCCGTATTGCGGGGTCAAAGGTGATTTACACCGACCCGTTCAAGGTGCCAAGGAAGGACAAGGCGGACATCATTCTGCTGAGCCATGACCACTTCGACCATCTCAGCGTGGAGGACCTGAATAAAGTCTGCACACCCGAAACAACGATCGTTGCCAGCGTGGCATGCAGGGAAGGGCTGAAAGAAGTCAAAGCGAAAGGAAAGCATCTTGTCGAGCCCGGGATGAAGCAGAAGGTTGGAGACGTTTCAATCGAGGCGGTCCCGGCATATAACGTCAACAAATTTCGCGAGCCCGGCCACCCTTTCCACCCCAAAGACGCGAAGGGGGTTGGCTTTGTGTTCGAAATGGACGGTACACGCGTTTATCACGCCGGCGATACGGACTTTATACCTGAAATGAAATCAATCAAGTGCGACATCGCGTTGCTGCCGGTTTCAGGTACGTATGTAATGACCGTGGAGGAGGCCGCCCAGGCGGCCCAGACGATCAATCCAAAGATCGCTGTGCCGATGCACTACGCCGCAATCGTAGGCAGCGACAGCGATGCGAAGAAATTCAAATCCTTGGTGAAGAACTGCGAAGTCCAGATTGTGTGATCCCCCGGCTCCGACGCCGCGTAAAATGGCGACCTCACTCCGGAGAACCACTCTGAATTTCAGGAGCAGTCTCTCCCGATTTCTCTCCGGTCACGAGGTTGGGTGACTGGCAAAGGGTTTCAATCGGCTCGTCGGGCTTGAACTCGAACTTCCTGGGTGGTGCACAGCCTTTGACGTTCTTGGTCAATTCCAATGTGGGAGCATTTTTCTCTCTCCGATTGGCTTCCGCGGAGACCTTTTTCAACTCCTTCTTCATCTCCATGAAAGCCTTCGTGTTGACAATATAGTGCTCTTTTTTGGGTAGAAACATGATTTCCCGTTCGGCATCAACCATCCGCGTATAGAATGGTGGGTGCGTGTGGAACCAACTCACACCGTTCACGTAGCCTTCCTTCGTGGCCATCTTGTCAAAAAACTTAATGAAGCCCTGCGGATCGTAATCGCTGTTCCAGGCGTACTGGATGCCGAGTTGGTCCGCCTGAAGTTCAAATTCCCGGCTGACGCCCAGCATTTTCAGGCTGAGGAGCATGCCAAGACCGTAGAACCCGTATTGAAGGGCATAATACGTTCCGATTCCCGCTACGCCTCCGGTGAGGACAAGGGCTGCGACCTGGGCTGCCTGGTAAAAGATGCTGGCGATTGTCGCCTGGCGCATGAGTTGATGTCCGTGCCGCGCCACGACGTGGCCGATTTCATGTCCAATGACTCCGGCAAGCTCTGATTCGTTGTCTGCGGCTTGAAGCAGCCCTCTTTCCACGAACAGGTAGCCACCCGGCAGAGCAAAGGCGTTAATCTCCTTGGAGTTGAGGACTGTCACATGCAAGGGTATCTGAAGGTCGGAGTGTCTTGCCACATTCTGGGCCACAGAGTTCACGTAGTCGTCGATTTCCTGATCTTTGACTTCCGGCGGCAACATGCCGGACGACTTCATTTGCCTGACTTCCTCCTGCCCGAGCGGGATATCATCCTTCTGGCCTGGGACAATGGTGCGGAAGCCGATATCTTTCACATCACCCCATCTCCGGTTGCGGTAGCTGCCGTTGGCGATTTCTTCTTTGATGGTCTTCAGATCCGAAGGCCAATTCTGAATCAGTTCGAGCTTGGCCTGGCGGTTCTCATAGGCCACGGGAATGGCATGCTGGTATAAAACCTTGGCCTGGCTCTCGAGCAGCTCAAGATTTTGAATCTTGCACCGCTGTGCGTGTTCTTCTCCGTTGCTGCCGGAATTCCGGTTTAACTGCTTTTTGGCCTGCGAAACCTCAGAAGCGAGCTTGTGAGCGCGGGCCTTGAACTGACCCACGCAGTAATCCTCCCCTTTCTGGAGGTATTGGCTCATCTGACGGATTTCCGAATTGCTGAATTGAAGTTCTGACGAAATCTTGAAAAGCTCCAGATAAGGCTTGCGAAGTTCCCTGGACAGAGGCTCAATGCCCTGAGGAGGTGCCGGCGCCGGTGCGCCGACTTTCGGTGGGTGAGAGCAGGCCGGCATCAGAACCAGGAGTTCACTGAGGATAATGGCGACAGAACCCTTGAAACTGAGCTTCATGATCATTCCTCCTGAGTGGCTCAGACACCTCTCGAAGATCAATCGTCTCCAGTGCCGGCGGATTGACCGTGGTCGAGGGAACTGCACAGGCTCTGAATGGGCTGCTTGCGGTCATATCCTAACTTTTGCGGCTTGGCGCAGCCCTGGACCCTTTCATAAGGCAGAATTGCGGATTTCTTGGCGGTCTTGGCCTCATATTGGGCAAGCTCTCTTTTCATGTTCTCGAAGTCCGACGAAGTGACGGTCAAATCAGACTTTTTGGGGAGGAACATGATTTCGCGTTCGGCATCGAGCATGCGCGTGTAAAAGGGCGGGTGATCATAGAACCAGCCGATGCCCTGAACATAGCCGACCTTCGTGGCCAGCTTGTCGAAGAAGCGAATGAACCCTGACGGATCATATCCGGCATTCCATGCATATTGGATTCCCAGTTGGTCGGCCTGGAGTTCGTATTGGCGGCTGACGCCGAGCAAGGCCAGGTTCAACAGCGCCTCAGCACCAAAGAAACCATACTGGAACGCGTACTGTTCCGCCAAATAGCCGCCGATGGTGGATGCACCGGGGATCAGGATGCTGGCGGCAACGGCTGCACCCTGCATGAAAATGCCGGCAATTTCTTCGTGCTGCATCTCTCGGTGTGCATGTCTGCACACGACGTGGCCAATCTCATGGCCGATGACGCCGGCCAGTTCAGACGAATCATCCACGGCATCAAGCAAACCACGATTTACAAAGACAAATCCGCCCGGAAATGAGAAAGCATTGATCTCTTTTGTATCGAGAACCGTAAGGTGCAGGGTAACTTTCAGGTCCGAGTGCAGGGCCACTTGTTGAGCCACCTTGTTGACGTAATTGACAATCTCAGGGTCCTTGATGACCGGGGGTTCCAGGCCGGACGCCTCAAACTGCTTGACGGCCTGTTCTCCCATTTTGATGTCGTCCTGCTGGCCGGGTTCGATGGTTCGTTTCCCAATATCCTGAACGTCGCCCCATCTCCGGTTGCGATAGGCACCGCTTTCGATTTCCTGTTGAATGCTTTGAAGGTCCGAAGGCCAGTGTTGAATCAAATCCAGCTTTGCCTGTTCGTTGGCGTAGGCGATAGGGATAGCGTGCTCGGCGAGCACGGATGCCTGGGCTTGTTCGTACCGAAGGTTCTGGATCCTGCAGTGAATGCTGTGCCTGGCCGTGTCGGATATGGTGGCGCTGACCTGCTTGAGATGGGCCTCCTCCTGGTTTATTTGCGATTTGTAATCGTTGGCCCTCTTTTTCATCGCCCCTGTGCACTGGTTCCGCTGGTTGTTCAGCAGGTCCCGCATCTGGTTGATCTGGTTTGCGGAGAAGTGCAGTGAGGGTGAGATGTTGAAAAGTGTCAGGTACGATTTCTGAAGCTCGTTGCCCAACTCAACAAGATTCGAAGGCGTTCTGGGAAAGCTGGAGGCAGTGGTATTTCGAGTGGGAATAGAAAGAATCATCGCCGATAATGAAACCGCCAGAAATTGACGAAGTGTGGTTTGCACAGTTCTCCCTTTGCCTCCCCTGAGGTACTTAATCGATGTCCTATATTAATTCAGATGATACTTTCACTGGAATCGTTGGCTTTCCGATGAACATGCGCGTGTCGGAATTCAGCTCTCTCGTAGGAATGTGGCTTACTTCCAGGCGATGCGTGGGAATTTTCCTGGAATGATTCCGGAGCCTTCTTTGACGGTGATGATCTGATTGATCGGGACCTTGGTCAGGCTATCCACCTGTCCGCTGGGCCATTTGATTTCCAGCGAATCGATGGTTTTGCGTTGACCAAGGCCAAAGTGAACACGCGGATCATTGGCGGACATATAACTCATCCCGCCTTTGGCTTCCTGCATCTGCGTGAAACCCTCGGAAGTCAGTTTCAGGACACTGCCGAGTCCGTCGCGGTTTGATTTTGTGCCCACCAGATTCACAGTCAGCCAATTGTTGGCGTTGCCGCCGTCGTTGCGCAGCAGTTCCGGATAATCTCCGCGGACATTGATGGCAAAATCGATGTCTCCGTCGTTGTCAAAATCGGCTGCGGCCAGACCGCGCCCCGCCACTGGACGCATGAAGGCCGGACCAAGCTCCTTGGAGACTTTGGCAAATTTACCGCGACCGAGGTTGCGGAACATCAGCTTGGGCTCTTTGTACATGACTTCGGTGTGATAGAGATTGATGTTGTCAAGCATCGAGCCGTTCACCTGCATGATGTCCGGCCAGCCGTCGTTGTCATAGTCGGCAAACACTGCGGCGACCCCGCTCAGAAAGATGGCGCTGTTGCCGATCCCGCACTGATATGTCACGTCGTCAAATGTTCCGTCGTGGTTGTTGTGGTAAAGGCGGTTAAGCTCGAAATCGAGGTGGGTGATGTAAACGTCCATCCATCCGTCGCCGTCAACATCGGCTGCGTCGATGCCCATACCGGCTTCGTATTTACCGTCGGCGCTGGCGGCAATCCCGGAAATGAATGAGACGTCCTTGAACGTGCCGTCGTGCTGGTTGATGAACAGGAAGTTCGGCCACGTGTCATTGGCGATGGCGATGTCCGGCCAGCCGTCGTTGTTGAAGTCGGCGGTGACGACGCCCATGCCTTTCGCTTCCGGGATGCCGACGCCGGACTTCTGGCTGACATCGGTGAATGTGCCGTCATGATTGTTGTGGTAGAGCTTGATGCGCTGGCCGCGGTAATTGTCGGGATGGCAGTAGGCCCGATAGCCCGGCCGGTGTTCGCCGCACCAGATGTTGTTCTCAGGCGACCACTCGATATAATTGCAGACCACCAGATCAAGCCAGCCGTCCTTGTCATAATCAATCCACGCGGCGCTGGTGGACCAGCCTCCCGTGTCTGCGACGCCCGCTTTGTCCGTCACATCAGTGAAAGTTCCGTTGCCATTATTGTGATAGAGAATGGCTCTGCCGTATCCGGTAACGTAGAGATCGGGAAAGCCGTCGTTGTCGTAGTCGCCGACGCACACACCCTGTCCATAATGACCTTCACCGCCAACGCCGGCCTTTTCTGTTACATCGGTGAAAGTGCCATCACCGTTGTTGTGATAAAGCGCGGAGCGCAGCGGCTGCGGCGGAGTATAAGCCTTGGTAGCCGCGGACTGCACAAAGTAGAGGTCAAGCAGTCCATCCTGGTCATAATCAATCCAGCCCACGCCCGTGCCCATTGTTTCCAAGTAATACTTCTCGTTGCTGGCAGTGGCGTCCTGTTTGAAGGTGATTCCCGCGGCCTCGCGCACATCGGTAAAAGTTACGGGAATGCTTCCTGGCGGTGCTTGCGGCGCCGCAGCGCGGCCTCTGAATCCGGAACGAAGCGCAAGCCATGCGCCGGCTCCTGCGCCGCCCATGCCTTTCAGCAATTCCCGCCGCGATACTCCCTTGCTTAAATGAGTTTTTCTCATCATCCCCACGACTCTTTAGTTTCCTTTGGACCCGCCCCGAACTGCAGATGGCCCTGCTGGAGACAGACGATCCAGCTTCCTCTTGCTGCGCTCAACGACATTAAACTATAACGCCTGGCCGCGGAATTTCTCAATGACTCAACTCTGATGCGCACGCGGCGTACGGCTTGTGCGGCGAGTGCGAAAATCGGGTATGATGAGATGTCAGCCGCATTGAAGTCCGATGGTCATTACCGAAATATTCAAATCCATTCAGGGCGAGTCCACGTATGCCGGACTTCCGTGCATATTCGTTCGTCTGACCGGTTGCAATCTTCGGTGTCATTGGTGCGATACGGCCTATGCGTTCTATGGCGGGGAGAGAATGACCCCGGAAGAAGTTCTCGATCGGGTGCGCACCATGGGCATCAAGCTTGTGGAACTGACCGGGGGCGAGCCGCTGCTTCAGAAGGAGACGATCGGGCTGGCGGACAGCCTGCTGGCGGAGGGTTATCGCGTGCTGATTGAAACCAGCGGGGAGCGGTTCGTCGGCGACCTTGCGCGTGAAGTCGTAAAAATCGTGGACGTGAAATGCCCCGGCAGCGGCGAAGAAGGAAAATTCAACCTGGCAAACCTCGACGTGCTCGAACGGAAAGACCAGATCAAGTTTGTGATTCTTGATGAGAAGGATTATCTCTACGCGCGAGGGTTTATGGCCCAGCACGAGATTGGCAAGCGAGTGGATGAGATTATCTTCTCTCCTGTCTTTGGTCAATTGCCGCCTCGGCAGCTTGCCGAATGGATCTTGCGCGACAATCTTGACGTGCGCGTCGGGCTGCAGATCCACAAATTCATCTGGGACCCTGATGCGCGAGGCGTATAGCCCGGATTTGCCGGCCCATGCGGCTTCGGATGCTCGATTCACGAATCGCACCGCGTGTTTGGCATGCAAGGGAATTAAATTTCGATGAACGATTCTGAAACATTTACGGGTCGGCCCTTGGCAGTCGTCCTGGCAAGCGGTGGGATGGACAGTTGCGTTACAGCGGCGATTGCGAATTTGAATTATCGCCTGGCGTTTCTCCACATCGCTTATGGACAGCGTACCGAGGGCAGAGAACTTCGGTCGTTCAATGCGCTCGCTGATTTTTACCAGGCTGAGCGACGCCTCGTGTGCAGGTTCGATCATCTTCAGCAGATCGGCGGTTCAAGCCTCACCGATCAGAATATTCCCGTCGAGTTGGCGAATCTTGAACGCAAGGAAATCCCATCAAGTTATGTCCCATTCCGCAATGCGCACTTCCTTTCGATTGCGGTGTCGTGGGGCGAAGTGATCGGGGCGCGGAAGATATTTATTGGCGCGGTGGCGGAGGACAGTTCGGGCTATCCGGATTGCCGGCCGGAATACTACACGGCCTTCAACCGAGTAATCGCTGTTGGGACCCGGCCCGACACGAACCTGGAAATATTGACCCCGGTCATTCACATGCGCAAAAGCGAGATCGTGCGCAAAGGAATTGAGCTGGGTGCGCCGCTTGGTCTCACGTGGTCGTGCTATCAGCGGGAAGACCTAGCTTGCGGCATCTGCGATAGTTGCGCCCTTCGCTTGCGGGCGTTTCAAGAGGCGGGCTGTGAGGACCCCATTGCCTACGCCGTCCGTCCGCGATACACTCCACTGGCGACGAATGTGGATTGAGGCGCAATCAAGGGCGGGGAAGAGAGCTTATAGTTTTAAGCAGGCAGCAAGAAGATTTTTCGCAGAATAAAAGCACAAACCGCGGCTGCGCCTGGAGGCTCGACGGCGGGATTGGGTTGAGGGCAGGCGGTTGTGAGGCTAGAATAAACCCTTAGGGTAGTATGAGCTGAGGAGGTTCAAATGAAGTTTAAGTCAGTGGGATGGATTCTCGGTGTGGCGTTCGCCGTTGCGATGCTGGGAACGGCGATACCGTCCTACGCCCAGACCGGAGGAGTGCAGGGCAAAGCGATCCAGCAGGACGGACAGCCGTGCGCCAAGTGCATCATTCTCATCGAGCGCCAGGATATCAAGCAGACTTTTCACACCAAGACCGGTAAAAAGGGTGAATTCGTCTATATTGGCCTGCCGATCGGAAATTATAAAATCACCTTGCAGGACCCTGACGGGAAGCCGCTCTTCTACATCGAGAAGCACATCGGATTGGGCGAACCAACCGACGTCGATTTTAACCTCCCCAAAGAAATGGCCCAGCAAAAGCAGGAACAGCAGGAAGAAATGAAGAAGAATCCTGAAATGGCCAAGCAGGCGGCTGAGCAGGCCAAAGAGGCACAGCAATTCAAAGGGCTGAAACAATACTTCGATGAAGGAAACAGGCTCTACGACGCGCAGCAGTATAAAGAGGCTGCCGAAATGTATGAGAAGGCCCTGCCGCTGGCGAAGGACAAGAACGTTCCCGTTGTGCTGGCCCGGCTGGCTGATGCTTACTCCAAGGCCAAAGAGAATGACCAGGCCGTTGCCACGTATCAGAAGGCGCTTCAGTTGACGCCGGATGATGCCGCACTTCACAACAATCTCGGGAGCGTTTACGCTTCGATGAACAAGCTTACCGAGGCACAAGCAGAGTTCGAGAAGGCCGCACAGCTTGATCCCACCAATGCCGGCCGCTATTACTTCAATATCGGCGCCATCATGTATAACTCCGGAAAGATGGATGAGGCGCTTGAGGCCTTCAAGAAGGTCATCAGTATTGACCCGAAAAACGCCGAAGCCTATTACCTTGAGGGCCAGGCGCTAATGGGAAAGGCCACGATGACCCCCGACGGCCAGATCAAAGCTCCGGATGGCACGATCGAGGCTTTCCAACAATACTTGAAGCTTGATCCGAACGGCCCGAATGCGGAGGCGGCCAAGCAGATGATTGCAACCCTGCAGGGGAAGGTGGCCACTCAATACAAGAAAAAGAAATAGCACCTGCGGCTTCATTTGGAGATTTGGACGCCCCGTCTTGATGAAAGGCGGGGCTTTCTTATGCTGAAAGCACTTCACACCGAAGCTTGTCTGCTGCTTGCCTTGGTTTCCGCACTGACGCTTCCTTTAAAAGCCGACACCATTTACCAGACCACAGCCGAAGGGAGACAACGGGTCATCCAGCGCGACGCCATTGTTGTCCACGAGGACTCCTCGATCCTTGTTTACAAGCATTTTGACTTGCCGGACATGCGGGTCGAGAAGGTGCAACTTTCAAAGGGCAGTTTGCCATACACCGTTGTCACCAGTTCCGCCGAAGAGCGGCAGAGGATCGTTGAAATGTGGAAGCGCTTCGGTTATACGGCCACGGTGACCGATTTGGACGGCAAGACCACGCAGGTCTATGATGCGTACATCGACTACTACCCGCCCGGCGGCCGCGGCTCGCTGCTGGAGTCGGTACCCGCCATTACTTCGATTCCCTTGCTGCTCGATGGAGGCGCCGCGGACGTGCAAGAATTCTCCCACATCGCGAGCGTTAATATTCAGAATGATGTAATCACCCTTCAACTCAGGGACGGCCGCACCGAGCACGGCAAGTATCTGATGCCGACAACCCAACCTGCCGAAGCCCGATTTTTAGGGATTACGGGCAAGTATAATCCTTCAAGCGAAGACGTTTTCGATTTCTCAGAACCGCTTTCCCGTCTGAAAACGATTGTCTTCCGGCAATAAATCTCGCGTGTCCGCAGAGAATGTTTGACAGCGGGAAGACCTGCCTTGTATTTTTGAGCGCCGGGAAGTTCGCAGGTGGGCCCGGATGCGCGTCGGGCGATAAACGTCGGTTTGCTGGCGTGTGCGGCGGAAATCCTTCGATCTGACGGCCAACACCTTCATGAATATCCATTCTTCTTCAAAGACCGAGGCGACTCCTGATTTGTTCTTCAGCGGCTCGCATTGGCACACGGTATTGGCCTGCTTCCTCGGCTGGACGCTGGACGCCTTTGATTTCTTTGTTGTCGTTTTCCTTGTGGGGACCCTGGCCGAGAGCTTTCAGGTATCGAAGGCGGATATTGTTCTCACTCTGACGGTCACACTGGCGGCGCGGCCTGCCGGTGCTTTTATCTTTGGTGTGCTTGCAGATCGCTACGGACGCCGGCGCTCACTGATGGCCAACGTTATTTTCTATTCATTTATTGAAGTCCTCTGCGGGTTTGCGCCCAGCTTCACGGTGTTCATCATCCTGCGCGCGCTTTACGGCCTTGGAATGGGCGGGGAATGGGGCATCGGTGCATCTCTGGCAATGGAGACCGTTCCTCGTCGCTGGCGGGGAATCCTTTCCGGTGTCCTGCAGAGCGGATATTCAGTTGGCTATCTCCTTGCGGCCGTGGCGGCCCGTTTTGTCCTGCCCCTGTGGGGCTGGCGCGCCATGTTCTGGATTGGTGCAGCGCCGGCGCTGCTGGCCCTTTACATCCGGGCTGGCGTACCCGAATCCAAAGCTTGGCTCCGGCACCGTGAGACCAGTGTTCGGGCTATCCTCCAGACAGTCGGCCGGAACTGGAAAGCCTTTTCCTATCTTGTGCTGATGATGACCATGATGATGTTTCTTTCTCACGGCACACAGGACCTCTATCCGGATTTCCTCAGGACAGCGCACAATATCAGCGCAAGCACGGTTTCCGATATTGCCGTCATTTATAACATCGGCGCCATCATCGGTGCGATCGTGTTCGGCCATCTTTCGGAGCGCTTCGGACGTCGGCGCGCTATGCTGGGCGCCTTTGGCTTGGCATTTGCAGTCATTCCGTTCTGGGTCTTTGGCGGTTCAACAGGAGTTCTTGCCGCCGGGGCGTTTCTGATGCAGATGGGTGTTCAGGGAGCCTGGGGAATCATTCCCGCGCATCTCAGCGAACTTTCGCCGGATTCGGTCCGTGGGCTTCTCCCCGGGCTTTCATACCATCTCGGGATATTAATTGCGTCGCCCACGAATACGATTGAGTATGCGCTGCGCGATCATGTGGGCTACGCCTGGGCGATGGCAGGTTTTGAGATCGCCGTCATTCTGATTGGCGGCACGGTCATCGCTCTCGGCCGCGAGCAGAAGGGCAAGGACTTCCTGACGGGGTCAACAGCCGCCATTCGCGGGGTTCCTTGATCGGAGTCAAACCTTGCCGAGGGTGGAACCAGACGCCGAAGCCCTGCAAAAACGCGGCAAGCGATCTTGCTTTCAGTCAAGCACGCAGAAGCTCAAACAGGGTGATTTCCGGCGGTGCGCCGAAACGAATGGGAACCGCGATGGTGCCGATGCCGCGATTGACGTAAAGCTGTCCGCCGGGCTTCTGAAAGTGTCCTTCGACGTACGGCGTGATCAGGCGCGCCGGCGAAAGGTCCGGGCTGATGAAATCGAGAGTGACCTGGCCCCCGTGAGTATGTCCACTCAGGCTTAGATCGATGCCCAGTTCAGCGGCGCGGTCGAAGGTATTGGGATTGTGGCTGAGCAGGATATTGACCTGATTGGGCATGATGAGGCCCTGAATCCCTTCCAGATATTGCCGCACGTATCCCTCCATGTGGTGTCCCATGCGCGTGTGAGACTCATAATCCACGCCGATCAGGTTCAGGCTTTCACCGCCGACCTGGATGGGTGTGCGTTCCTGCCGAAGTATCCTGATATTGCGAAGCGCGAACAGCCTTGTAATGGACGCCTCGGTGTGGGTCCATAATTCGTGGTTTCCGAGACAGCCGTAAATGCCCAGAGGTGCCGTCAACCCGCTCAAGGCATCGACCGCGGCCTGCTGTGTTTCCGGGTCCCAGGTGATGTAATCTCCGGTCAGAACGACCAGGTCCGCTTTCAGTGCGTTGGTCATTTCAACGACGTGCCTGACGGTGCGGGCAGTCATGAACGGCCCGATATGAATGTCTGACAGTTGAGCGATACGGAACCCGTGGAATTCTCTCGGGAGGCGGGGAAGCCGGATGCGGACAAACGATTTTTCGAACTCGACTCGTCCGAAGACCAGCCCATACCCGCAGGCCGCGAGAGGCAGAGTGCTGGCGGCCATTGCGGTGTTGGAAAGGAATTTTCGCCGGGCCAGCGAAAATGCAGGGTCCGGATCGGTACCGGGATTGCCATTGGCTTGGGCCTTCTCAAATCCGTCCAGCAACTTGCCACCCAACAGGAAAGGAATGGCCGCAATAAATCCCGCAACCGACCCAAATGCCCACCATCGCACGGGAGCTTCGAGCAGCGCGGTCTTCAGGTTCAGTGTCGTGAGGGCCAGTTCACGTTCCGTAAGGAAGTTGTATGCCAGCAGGAAAAGATACAGGGCTGCAAGCCCGGCACCAATCCAGCAGCGAAGTTTCTTGTTCGCAATGAGCCGCTCGCCAAGCTTGCGGATTTGAAGGACCCAATAGATTTGACTGGCAAAGAACAGACAGACAAAGACCAGGAAAAAAAGTTGTCGCCCCATAGCGGTCCACTCGGTACCATCTAAAAGCATGTTGTTTTGGGACCTGATTTGTCAAGCCGGTGGCCCAGCCCGGACGCGCAGCTTGACTTCAATTGAAAATTCCCTTACGTTTGTCCACTTCCGGTCATATCCGGCAAGGCAGGGATCGATGGCATTGCAGTTCTTGTCCGCCTTGCAGCGAGTTCGATTGCTTTCCAGCCGGAAAACATGCGCGATAGAATGGAGCGAATATGAGGGTCCAGAACAAGGTTGCGATTGTGACCGGCGCCGGCTCAGGTATTGGCCGCGCGACGGCGGAACTGCTGGCCGAGGAAGGGGCGAAAGTTGTAGTTGCCGACATCGATCCCGAAGGTGGCAATGGAACGGTCGAGGCGATCCGGGCGAAGGGCAATACGGCCCATTTCGTTCAGGCGGATATTTCCAAAGAGGCCGACGCCAGAAAGATCTCCGATGAGGCGGTGAAAGTTTACGGTGGAATTGACATTCTCGTAAATAACGCGGCCACGTTTGTTCTAAAAGGCTTTGAAGCAACGGTCGA
The DNA here is from genome assembly GCA_035652895.1 of Terriglobia bacterium. Taxonomy (GTDB): domain Bacteria; phylum Acidobacteriota; class Terriglobia; order UBA7540; family UBA7540; genus SCRD01. The sequence goes on along the minus strand of DASRCX010000017.1, from coordinate 50,901 downwards.
AGAGTGGCAGTATTCCCTCGGCGTAAATGTTATCGGCACTGCGATGGTCACGAAATATGCCGTCGAGCATATGAAGAAGAAGGGCGGCTCGATTGTCATCCTCGGCTCAATTTCAAGCTTTCTGGCCCAGCCCGATTTCTTTGCTTACAGCGCCACCAAAGCCGCCATGGTCCAGTTGTGCCGGAACATGGCCATGGACCTGGGCCCGTACAAAATCCGCGTGAACGCCGTTTGCCCTGGTTCGATCATCACGGCCGCTTCGTACCGCCACATGGAAAAGGTGGGCATGACACTCGAACAGTTTGACGCGCAGGAGGGCGCAAAGACTTTTGTCGGCAGGGCGGGCAAGCCTCGCGAAGTGGCCTATGCCATCCTTTTCCTCGCTTCCGATGAAGCCAGCTACATCACGGGCGCCCACCTGATGGTGGATGGAGGCTATTCGGCGCATTAGCTCTTCCGCGCGACGATGGTATCCAATGGGCAATCATTCTCCAAAGGTCGCGCTGTTTATAACCTGCCTGGGCGATCAGTTTTTCCCGCAGGTAGGCGAAGCCTCTGTCCGGGTGCTCCGACGTGCCGGCGCCTCGGTTACTTTTAATCCTGCGCAAACCTGCTGCGGCCAGCCGGCCTTCAACACGGGCTACCGCGAAGAGGCACGCGAGGTTGCGATTCGCAATCTCGACCTGTTTGAAGATGTCGACTACGTTGTCGCGCCGTCGGGTTCCTGCACGTCGATGGTCCGCGTCTTTTACCCCGAGATCTTTGCCGACGATCCTGCCGTCATGCAAAGAGTCGAGCGGTTGCGCGGGCGTTTCTACGAATTCTCGGAGTTCCTGGTGAACGTAATGAAGGTGGAAGATCTGGGCGCCAGTTTTCCGCACCGGGTCGCCTACCATGACGCGTGCCACCTGCTGCGCGAACTGCATATCGAAAATGAGCCGCGCAAACTGATCAAGGCGGTGAAGGGCGTCGAACTCGTCGAAATGCAGGACTTCAAGCTGTGCTGCGGATTTGGCGGGACGTTCTCCGTTAAATTTCCTGAAGTCTCCGTTGCCATGGCGCGGGACAAGGTGCGGGCGGCGATGGATACAGGAGCGGAATACCTGGTGGCCAACGATTCCGGCTGCCTAATGCACCTGGAGGGTTATATTCGCCGAGAGAGGCTGCCCATTCAGACCCTGCACCTGGCGGAATTGCTGGACAAACACGAATGAGCGAAACGGGAGTACACAGCTCGGAAATCCACGAGCGTGCGCATAAGGCCTTGGGCGACGCGCATTTGCAGGAGGCTTATCGCTCTTCCACGCTCAGGCTTTACACGCATCGTCTTCAGGCCATTGGCCAGGTTCCGGGATTTGAACCTCTCCGCGACAGGGCGCGTGAGCTGAAGCGCGAAGTCATCAACCATCTGGACTATTACCTCGCACAGTTTGCGGACAACGTTGAGCGCCAGGGAGGCAAAGTCCACTGGGCGCGAACGGGCGAGGACGCGTGCAACATCATCAAGCAGATTGTGCGAAATGCGGGGGCGAAGGAAGTCGTCAAGAGCAAGAGCATGGTGGGCGAAGAGATCGAGTTGAACCAAGCGCTCGAGGCTGACGGCATCGAGCCTGTAGAGACCGATCTTGGGGAACTTATCGTCCAGCTTGCGGGCGAACGGCCCGCGCACATCGTGGCCCCGGCCATCCACAAGACCCGCCACGATGTTTCGGAGCTATTTGTCGAAAAACTTCATTCTGACCGCACCGAGGACCCGGAAGTGCTTACAGCCATCGCGCGAAAGGCGTTGCGCGAGATGTTCGCACGCGCCGGCGTAGGAGTGACCGGGGCCAATTTTGCTGTCGCAGAGACAGGCAGCATCGTTCTGGTTGAAAACGAAGGCAACATTCGTCTTTGCTCTACAGCCCCCCGGGTCCACATCGCGATTGTAGGAATTGAAAAAATCATCCCGCGATTTGACGATCTCAGCGTTTTTCTCCGGCTGCTGGGGCGTTCAGCGACCGGCCAGAAGCTGACTTCCTACACTTCGATTCTCACCGGGCCGCGCCGTCCGGGCGAAGACGGGCCGGATGAGATGCACGTCGTTCTGATGGACAACGGCCGCATCCGAACGCTGGCCGATGAAAAGATGCGCGAAGCCCTCTACTGCATCCGCTGCGGGGCCTGCCTCAATGCCTGCCCGGTTTATCGCAAAATCGGTGGCCATGCCTATGGCTGGGTTTACAGCGGCCCGATTGGTGCGCTTGTCACGCCGGAATTCGCAGGTCTGGGCCAGGCCAGGGAACTGCCGTTTGCTTCGTCTCTTTGCGGCGCGTGCCGCGAAGTCTGTCCCGTGAGGATCAACATCCCGGGCTTGCTGCTTCACCTGCGAGGCCACGTGCAAGATCAGCATCCATTGCCGCCCCACATGGGTGAAGTGGTTTCGGAGCAGAAAGGGATGCGCCTTTGGGCCTGGGCGATGAAACGTCCGTGGGCGTATTCGCTCGCCGGGGCCATCGCGCGCTTTGGCGTGCGCTGCCTGCCTGGTGCCGGGGAAGGCGGCGTGCGGAAATGGATCGCCAGGCTTCCCGTCTATCCGCTTTCGAACTGGACCGAGGGAAGAGACTTCCCAGCGCCGGATCCCGTGCCCTTCCGCAAGCGGTGGAAAAAGCTTTCTGAATGAACTCTCGTCGGCGACACGGGCTGACAATTCAGATGTTGAGGTGTACTGATGCGTGCGTTCATTAGATTGTCATGGTCAATTCCTTTTCTGGGAGTCATTGCACTTACCGGTTTTCTTATCCTTCCTTCGGCCCGCGCTGCAAACAGCGCGGAAGCCCCCTTGCAGTTGCGATGCGAATATCTCAAAAACCCGCGCGGGATTGATGTGACGCAGCCCCGGTTCCAGTGGGTGCTGCCTGACTCGCGCAGGGGAGAAATGCAGACCGCTTATCAGGTGCTGGTCGCTTCGAGTCTGGCAGACCTTGCTAGAGACCGCGGTGATGTGTGGGACAGCGGGAAGGTCAGATCCAGTGATTCGACGCAGGTGGTTTGCAGCGGCAAGCCGCTTGTAAGCGGCCATACCTATTACTGGAAAGTGCGTTACTGGGACAGCCACGGCAACGCCAGCGCATACAGCCGGCCCGCAAGCTTTGGGATGGGTTTATTGTCGCGATCAGACTGGAAGGGCCAATGGATCGGCGGTGACGGCCTGCTGCGCAAGGAGTTCAATATACCGGGCAGGGTCGTACGTGCGCGCGCCTACATCACCGCGCTTGGCTACTACGAGTTGCACATCAACGGGAAGAAGATCGGCCACAGGGTTCTGGACCCGGCCTGGACCGTCTATCCGAAGCGCGTTCTCTATTCCACCTACGATGTGACTTCGTCGCTGAAAGAAGGCGCGAACGCCGTAGGAGTGATGCTTGGAGGAGGATGGGCAACCGAACGTCCGGGCAACATTCCTCCTTATTACAAGGCTCCTGCGCTGCTTTTCCAGATGAACATCGAGCTGGCCGATGGGAAGACGGTCAGCGTTGCAAGCGATACGACCTGGAAAACCGCCGCCGGCCCGATTGTCAGCGACAGCGTGTACAACGGCGAAGTGTACGACGCACGACTCGAAAAGCCGGGATGGGATAAGCCGGGCTTTGATGATTCCAGTTGGTCGCAGGCCCGGCAGGAACCGGGAACGCAAGGTGAAATATCGGCGGAAATGATGCCGCCTATCCGCGTTACAGACACTCTGGTTCCGCGCTCGATGACGAATCCTGAGCCGGGCGTGTATGTTTACGATTTCGGCCAGAACTTCGCAGGCTGGGCGCAGTTGCGCGTCGAGGGCCCGCGTGGGGCAAGGGTCCAACTCCGCTTCAGCGAATTGATCTACCCGAACGGAATGATCAACCGCCAGAACCTTCGCAGGGCCAAGGCCCGCGACATTTACATTCTGCGGGGAGAAGGCGTGGAAACTTACGAGCCTCGCTTTACGTATCACGGTTTCCGGTATGTCGAGGTCACGGGCTTCCCGGGCACACCGGGCCTTGACTCCATTCGCGGCCGCGTGGTCAGCAGCGACGTCCAGCCGACGGGTAGTTTTGCCGCATCCAAGCAAATCCTGAACCAGATCCAGCACCTGATTCGCTGGGGCCAGCTTTCCAATCTGTACAGCATTCCAACCGATTGTGATCAGCGCGATGAGCGCCAGGGCTGGATGGGCGACGCCCAGATTTCTGCGGAAGAAGCCATGATGAATTTCGACATGGCCGCGTTTTACACCAATTTCATTCGCGACATCCGCGACGCGCAGAAACCCGATGGCGAGGTCCCGGACACGGTGCCGCACAAATACGGCCAGTACCCCGCCGATCCTGCGTGGGGTACCGCTTATCCGCTGTTGTGCTGGTACATGTGGCAACAGTACGGCGACAAGCGCATTCTCGCGGAGAATTATGACGGTCTGAAAAAATATGAGGACTTCTTGCGCAGCCGCGCGCAGGACAACGTTCTGCGCTACAGCTATTACGGCGACTGGATTGCCATCAAGCACACGCCGGGCGCGCTCGTTTCCGATTCATACTATTATTACGACACGCAAATCCTCTCGAACATCGCAAGAATCCTTGGAAAGTCCGATGACGCTGATAACTACGCGAGGCTTGCGGACCAGATCAAGGATGCATTCAACAAGACATTCTTCAATGCAGAAACGGGCGAGTACGCAAACGGCACGCAGACGGCGCAGGCCATGCCTCTGTTCCTGGACCTTGTGCCCGACAAGGAAAGCGGAAAGGTGATGGGCAGGCTGACCAACGACATCGTGTATGAACACAACACTCACCTCACAACCGGGTTTATCGGCATCAAGTACCTGCTGCCAGTGCTGACCCGATATGGACGGGCCGATCTGGCCTATGAGTTGGCTGCCCAGACGACCTATCCGAGTTGGGGCTACATGATCTCAAAAGGCGCGACGACGCTCTGGGAGTTGTGGCAGGACAAGGTCGGGCCTTCGATGAATTCGCACAACCACATCATGCTGGGGAGCCTTGGCGCGTGGTTTTATCGCGCTCTGGGGGGAATCAATCTCGGCGCCGACGGCGAGGGTTATAAGCACATCCTTATTGCGCCCAACATGGTTGAAGATCTTCGCTCGGCAAGCGCGTCCATCAGAACCGTCCGAGGCCAGGTGTCCTGCTCCTGGAAACACGAGCCGGGGACAATCGAAATGGACGTAACAGTCCCGGCCAACAGCGATGCGAAGGTCGTTGTGCCGCAGGATGAAGAAATGACCGCAGTAACTGTGCGCGAAGGCGACCACGTCGTGTGGGAAAACGGGAAGTTTGTATCAGGCGATCCAGGAGTCACGGGCGCTGAGACCACAGCGCACGGCATTGAGTTCAGCGTCGGCTCAGGCTATTATCATTTTCTCCTTACGGGAGAATAGTGCTTGTCATACGGAAATCCTTTGGCCCATCAGCAACTTGCTGAGAAAAAGCCGAGTTGTCATGCTGGGCGAAACGAAGCATCTTCGTATTTCTCTATGAATAAATGCCGGGATCGTTCGCAACGCTCGCGATGACAGGGGCAGAATCCGTACTTCGGCAAGTTAGAAAGGATGAAACGTGAAACTCGTTGCATATGAAGTGGACAAGCAGCCGCGCCTGGGAGTCGTTGCCGGCGAATGGATCGTCAGCGTCAGTGCGGTAATTCAACTGTTGCAGAAGAAGCGCGTGCCACGCGCACTCAGCGAGCGCGCTCAATTCAAAGAGGCCACACGACGGGTACTCGATGCCGGCGCCGCTCCGAAGGATATGATCGAATTGCTGGGGCGCGGACAGGCGTGGTGCAAGTCCCTGGGCGTTGTCGCGTCCTCGCTTCTGAAGGGCCTCGACGCATCCAAGGCGCCACGCGGGCTTCTGACGCCGCTGGCCAAGGCGCGCCTGCTGGCCCCCATTCCAAAACCCGGCAAGATCACGTGTGTGGGCCTGAATTATGCCGATCATGCACGTGAGCAGGGAACTGAACCCCCGAAGCAGCCCATCTTCTTCCTGAAATCAGGCAATACGATTTGCGGGCCGGGCGATGCCATCCAACTGCCTCCAAATTCATCGCAGGTGGATTACGAAGCGGAATTCGCCGTCGTTATCGGGAAGCGCGGGAAACAAATTCCTGAAGAGAAGGCCTATGACTACGTTGCCGGGTACATGATTCTCCATGACGTGAGCGCGCGCGATCTGCAATTCTCTGATGGCCAGTGGTTCCGCGGCAAGAGCTGTGACACGTTCGCTCCGACGGGGCCATGGATCGTGACCCGCGACGAAATCAAGGACCCGCACAATTTGCGTATCTCGCTGACGCTCAACGGCGAGACGATGCAGGATTCCAATACTTCTAACCTGATTTTCAAAGTCCCTTATCTGATCAGTTATCTCTCGCAGTCGATCACCTGGGAAGTCGGTGACCTGATTTCAACGGGCACGCCGCCCGGCGTCGGAGTCTTCCGCAAACCCCCGGTGTTCCTCGCTCCCGGTGATACGGTGAGCGTGACGGTCGAGGGTTTGGGGACACTAACGAACCCTGTCGTCGGCCCTTGAACCATTTCCAGGGACAGAGCGGGCGCGTCGATCTGGAACCTGCAGAAAAGGTGAGGGTGGCTGGATGTGCCATTGTCCCGCTGCAGCGTTTCAGGCAGGCTCCGTAAACTATTCTTTCGCGAGTTCGTCTTTGGCCGCCTGAGGCAGGGCATCGTATAGCACCACGAAGACGCCGTTCGTCCATCCGAACCCGACAACATTCGCTTTATAGCCTACCTCAATGCTGGTTTCTGAAGAGCGAGTGTCCACGTTGTACTTCTCTCGAAGGGTCCCGTCCTTGCGGAAATTATCAAGGACCATGGAGAGAAACTGGAGAGAAATGCCGTTGGCTTCGGCTTCATAGCCGTAGCGGCGCAACCCTTCAATGGCGATAAGCTGAATCGGCGCCCAGCCGTATGGCGCGTCCCACTGGGCCCCCGTTTCGCGCATGCTCATAACAATTCCGCCGGGCCGGTCGAACGCTTCCAGATTGCGAACGACGGCCTTGGCTTGTTCAGGCGAGGCGAGGCCTGCCCACAGGGGATAAAACGTCGTCGCGTAGGAGTAGCGCGATTGAGTCCGATTTACAAAATCGTAATCGTAATAAAGGCCGTAAGAGGAACTCCAAAAGTACTGGTTGATTTTCTGGCGGCGAGCCTCCGCCCGTTCACGCCATTTTATTGAATCTTCTTTGAGGCCCAATTCGTCGCTCATCCATTCCAGGTCATTCTCTGTCTTAAAAAGCAGGCTGTTAAGGTCAACGGCTGCAAAGTCCGGTGTAGCGGCCCCGAAGGGCCCGAAACGGAATGAAACATCGAAACCGGACTCGCGCATGCTTCTGTCGCCCTTGTAAAATTCTGGCGTAAGCGCGAAGCGGTCGATCACCAGGTCTTTCTCACCGGGCTTCTTCTTGCCCTCGTCAAGATTCATATCGAGAGCGAATTCCGGGCCCACGACTTTTTCTCCCGGCTGCACCTGCATGAGATAGGGCTGGCTGCCATCGGGATGGAGCAGAAAATACTTTGCGACCGATTTGTAATAATTGTCTGCATCAGGTCCGAGTTCCGGTACCGGCCCATTCCCCAGTGCGTAGTAACGTGAAAGCCCGGTCGATCCGGCGAGGTGCGGCGGACTCGTCCAGAACTCGTAATCTCTGACGGCGCGTTGATACGCGGCTTTCAGCCATGACTTGTCCGCCTGGCCTTTCTCCTTTTCCGCTTCATAAACCACCCGGATCATCGATGTAAGAAACGGCGGCTGCGATCGGGTCAGGTAATAAGTCCGATTGGCGTTAAGGATGCCGCCATAATGGTCGATTTCGAAGATGAAGTTGTCAACGATGTCACGTGCCAGATCCAGCTTCCCGTCCGCAATGAGTCCCCGGATGATGAAATAACTGTCCCACCCGTACATCTCGTTGAACATGCCGCCCGGGACCACATAGGGGTTTGGCAGATAAAGAAGCCCTTGCGGGTGAATAGCGCTGACATTGATTTCACCCAACTTCGTGATGACCGAGGGCAGGTGGCGTACCTGCACACCGCATTTTGTTTGCACGGTTTCCAGGTCGGCGGGAGCCGGAAGGTCTGCTGGAAGGTAAAGAACTGATTTTTCGTTTGTCTTGGGGTCCGTAAATGTCTGGCATTCATCCATGGACCGCGTGAGCGTATTCCAGGCGTTGGATATATATTGCAGAATTTCCTGGACGCCTTCGACGGTTTGCGTCGTCGAGGCGCGGGGCGTGCTGGAAGGAAGCAAAACAAGCGCGACGGCGAATATCAGATAGAAGTAAAGCGAACGGATTGTCCAGGTTCTTTTCGTCATTTAAGCACTATATTATTGCCATTCCAGTTTCTTCAACTCTGTTTCCCGCTGGGCCGTGACTCTTGTGCTGAGAAATGCCTGAGTGCTTTTGTTGACCCCGCAACAGGTTTTCTGTCAGAATTCCTTAGGACTCAGGCGCTATGTCACACGCAATTCCACGCACTCACGAAATTCTTGCCGCGGCGCGGCTCGAGCACGTCCGCTATGCCATCCGTGATCTTGCTCTGCTGGCGGAAGACTTAACCCGGCAGGGCAAAGAAATACTCCCGCTCAATATCGGCGACCCGGTGGCATTCGATTTCCAGACGCCGCCGCACCTGATCGAAGCGGCTGCGAAAGCCATGCGCGACGGACACAATGGATACGCGCCGTCGTTGGGCGTTGGCGTGGCGATAGAAGCGATCCGCGCTGACGCTGAGCGAAAAGGCATTCGCAACATCCAAAGCATATTCATCACTGAAGGCGTGAGCGAAGCGGTTGACATCTGCATGACCGCGCTGCTGGAGCCTCATGAAAGCGTTCTGACGCCCCTTCCAGACTACCCGCTATACGATGCGGTCCTGGCGAAGCTGGATGCTCGAACGAATTCTTACAATCTCGACGAGGACAATGAGTGGCAGCCGGATATCGATCATCTTGAAAGCCGGATCACCAGAGAAACTCGCGCGGTTGTTGTCATCAATCCGAACAATCCCACGGGCGCGGTGTACTCGCGTAAAACGCTCGAAAGGATCGCGGACCTTGCACGGCGGCACAACCTGGTTATTTTTTCCGACGAGATTTATGCAAGGCTGGTGCTCGATGACGAGCCTCATATCCCGATCGCCAGCCTTGCTCCTGACGTGCCTGTTGTCACGTTCGGCGGATTGTCGAAGGAATATCTCGCTCCCGGATGGCGTGTGGCATGGGGCATTGTGAGTGGCGATCCGGCGGTGGTCACGCCGTACGTTCAGGGAATTCACAAACTGCTGCGCGCGCGGCTTTCCGCAAATCATCCGCTGCAATATGCGATTCCCGCGGCGCTTGAAGGGCCCCAGGACCATCTGCGGGAGATGGTCGTGAAACTGCGCAGGCGGCGCGACCTTGTCATGGAGTGGAGCCGGAATACACAAAGGATCAGTTGTGTCAGTCCCCGCGGGGCGTTTTATGCCTTTCCGCGTTTGGGCATTGCTGAAGGCGATGAGGATTTTGTTCGGGGTCTTCTGAAAGAGGGGCAGGTGCTCGTGGTCAATGGAGGCGGTTTTGGACAGGCACCCGGAACAAAGCATATTCGGATTGTATTCCTGCCTCCGGAAGAGATATTGAAGCAGGCGCTGGACAAGATTGCGGCATTTATCAAGAAGAACTCAGCTTAAAGTTTAAGGTTTGATTTAGCTCGTTATACATTGAATTTCCAGGCAGTTAATAATTGAACTTAAGCCGGATTTTATGGCCGGAATTTCCGTGGCCCGGCCAGTGAGGCTTTGTCTCCGGCTGCTTGTTCAGTTGCAATTTCTTGAACAATGTCCCGGAGACTATTTTCCGTTTGGATGGCCGTTTGCGCCAGAGTTGATGCATGGTCAAAGGGCCGGCCAATTTCAACCAACGGTGAACTCGACTTTCAGAGGCGGTTGTGGCAGAGGCTGATCAAAAATACGAAGATCGGGAGGCCGCGCAAGAATTTCCCAATCAATTTTGTCCCGCATGCGGCAAGCGTCTTGAGTCGAACCATTGTAAAATGGTTTGCCCTCGTTGCGGGTACTTTATGTCCTGTTCGGAATTCGAGTAGGGCTTTCCCAGGCGCAGGGACCGAATCCTGGATTCCTGATAATGCATTCCGGTCTGCGGTCAAGCTGAAAATCAGAGGAGGCACGACATGGCATTACGCATCGAAACCAAAGACAGCGGCGGAGCGACAGTACTGACACTCTCGGGCCGCGTCACGCTGGGTGACGAAAGCAATCAACTGAGGACGAAGATCAAGGAACTGCTGTCAGCAGGGAAGAAGCGTCTGGTGCTTGATCTTGGCGGCGTCAGCTATATTGACAGCGCCGGGCTTGGCACTCTTGTAGCCGCTTATACGTCAGCGCGCAACGATGGCGGCGATATTCGCCTGGCCAACATCACGAAGAAGTTCGGGGAACTGCTGAACATCACGAAATTGGTCACGATTTTTCAGGTTCATGACAGCGTTGCAGATGCGCTGAAGTCCTTCAGCTAGGCGACGCTACATGCCCGCGGGATTGTCCATCCAATAAATCGTGAAACCTGAAAGCAGTTTGGGGAAGAAGTCGGTGGATTTCTGCGGCAGCGGCAGGCCCGCGTAAGCGTTTTCGCAGACGGCCTGGATGGGCGTAGGGTTCATCAGGAAGGCCACCTGGGCCCGTCCGGTATTGACCTCTTCGACCGCCTGATCGAGTTCCCGGACGTAGCGCAGGTGTTTCTGTTCCCTTACCGCCTGCCGGTCGATTGACATCACTTTTTCAAGCACGATCCCGTGGAGCACGACGACGTCCAGCCGCCGCAGGCTTTCCGGGAAATCAGGCAGCGCGCCGGCAAGGTCCGCATCCCGGCGCAGGCTGAGCAACACCGCACGGTCCGGTCCGGCGTAGGCTGCGATCGTCGGCCGTTCGCGTCCCAGGCTTTCGAGTTCTTCTCGAATTGCCGGGGCGTCCTTCTCGACTGATCCCGAGCATTCCAGCTTCCTGACCTCGAAAAACGGCGCGGCTTGCGAAGTGAGTTTTTCCCAATCGAACTTCGTGAGGCTGTGCACCACGCGGTGAGTCGGCAGGATCAGCAGGCCGTCGCTTTCCAGTCGCACGAACGTCGCCATGATGTAATTCGCGCGGTCGTCTTCGGGAGCTTCCCGGCTGCGCAGGCGGCGGTAGGCCAGTGAAGTTTCATAGCGGTGATGGCCGTCTGCGATCACGAGTTTCCGCGGCCTCATGGCCTCGATGACCTGCTCCACGATGCGCGAGTCGGTCACGCGCCACATCGAATGCGTGCTGGCATACTCATCGTTCACCTGCTGCCATGGCTTGCCTTGCGATTCGGCGCGCAGCAGGCTTTCGATTTCGCCTTTCGGGTCGCTGTAGAGCATGAAGATTTGACCGAAATTGCACCGCGTCGCTTTCAGCAATTCAAGGCGGTCGGCCTTCGGCCCGCTGAGCGTCTCCTCATGCCGGTGGACAATGCCCGCCGTGTATTCCTCAAGCCGCAGCACCGCCACAAATCCCTCGCGCCGCTTCCGCACCGACGGCTGGCCCGGCACGGCGTATTCCTGCACGTAGGGATAAATCCCCGGCTCCTGTTCGGAAACCAGGACGTTCTGCTCGATCCACTTCTCGAACTCCGTGGCCGCTTCCCGGTAGATATTCCCGCCCGCCCCGGCTTTGCGCAGAATCAGCCGGACAAAATTGTACGGGCTCGCCGCGTAATAGCGCTCCTGCATTTCGGGCGAAATCTTGTCATACGGCTGCGTGATCACCTTCTGCAAATCCGGCACAACAGCGGGATTGTAATGAAGCGCGCGAAAAGGATATATCTCTGCCATCCAGTCAACTCCCTTGCTGATTGAGGAAAAGAATTATCTTACCACACCCGCCCACGCGTCCACCCTTCAGCCGTAGCAGCGGTGTCCCCATCGCCGGAATTTTGAATTTGAAATCTCAAATTTTCAAATGATCCTGACAAACGTCCCGATCTCTGGAACTAACAGCCTTTCTTGTAGCGGCGGTGTCCTCACCGCGGGGTTTTTGAATTTGAAATCCGACCATTTCAAATTCTCGTGGCGAGCATTCCCTATGTCGGCACTTGTAGGACCTTTCAAACTGAAGTAACGACATTTTTCGGCGCAGTGCGGTCCTCGGCGCTGGAAATCGCCGGTGAGGACACCGGCGCTACAGCAAAGGTGCTTACTGTAATTTGTAATCCCTAATAGGTCACAGGGAGCGGTTTTTTGGGGCCGAGCCGGTCGAGGTTGTCCATTGCCTCCTGGACGCGGAGCAGCATGTCCGTGCTGCCGGAGGGTATTGCTTTGCGCAGCCATTCAATATCTGGTGCTCTGCTCTGTGCAGGCTGCAACCTGGGAATGTCCTTCAGGTTGCTGATCGACGACTCGATGCGTGAAAACGATCGTTCAAGAAAATCTTTGAACCCACTGTTGAAGCTGCCTTCATCTCTATTTGACGCTTTCACTGCCGCGGCACTCAGCGGCTGCGTTGGCATCTGCGCCATGGAATCCGCCTTCGTGCGGACTTCATGTACGATCTGCTCAAGTGAGCGGATTTGCCCCTGGAGTGAACTCATCGCCGCCTGAAGCTTGTCCTGGACAAACTCTTCCTGTTTGGCAAGCAGTTCTTCAATCTTCGCTGTGGGCGGCTGCGCGGTCGGCCGCTCGATGGAATCCGCCTTCGTGCGAATCTGTTGCACAGCCTGTTCGAGCGACCTGATTTGTGCTTGGACGGAACTCATCGCCACCTGAAGCTTGTCCTGGACAAACTCTTCCTGCTTGGCGAGCAGTTCTTCAATCTTCGCTGTGGGCGGCTGCGCGGTCGGCCGCTCGATGGAATCCGCCTTCGCGCGGAACTGCTGTACGGTCTGCTCAAGTGAGCGGATTTGTCCCTGGACCGAACTCATCGCCGCCTGAAGCTTGTCCTGGATCATCTGCTCCTGTTCGGCGAACTTGTGTTCAAACTTTTGGCTGAGGGATTTTTCCAGCCTTGCTGCCGCCTCCTGGACGGAGGGGCCCAGCAATTTCTCCATCTGCGCCGGGAGTTGCAGTTGTTCGCGCAACTCGGCGGCAATCTGCTCGATCCGACCGGCAATCTCATTCTGGACGGCTTCGAGTGCGGCGCGAGTCTGCTCCCTGGCGCGTTTCGTCAGTTCCTCCATTGTCTTAATGGAAAAACCTTCAAGGTCATTGCGAAACCGGTCTTTCAGGGTTTTGATGTCCAGCCTGGGCAGAGGTGCCGTGTCGTTCTGGAGGCCGGGAGGCAAGCCGGGAAGTTCGACGCCCGAAAACGTGGCGACCGCTCGCATGACCTCCCGCATCGTCTGTTGCAACTGATCGATATCGCGCCGCCAGGGCCGTTCAGTTTCAATGGGCTCAGGCGGCTGGCCGGGCGATTTCGAATTTCTTTGTCCGCCGGCCAAACGAGTCGCACGAAGTTCCTGCTCAAGACTAAGCATTCCTTTCATTTTGTCGCATGCCGCCCGCAGGCGCGCTGAATGAAGGTTCGCGCCCGGATATTCCATCAGTCAATATAGCGTTTCGGCGGCATCCTCCTTTCGTTTTGGCCGTGCGTACTTTTGTGCACACCGGTCGAATCGAGGCCATCATGCCCGAAAGAATCCCAAGGGTTTCGGTTGCGACGAGGGCGGGTCAACATGTCGGCTGAAGCGGGTTTGAGCGACCCTTCACCTTATCCTTTCCGGGGATCAGTTCCTCATCACTAGAAATATATTGATGATGTTGATACTGATGAACTTTTTCGTCAAGGAACGAAAGTAGTAGAACTTTAGTACCATATGGCCGCGGCATTCGCCCTTGATGCCGTGCGTGGTTCGCTGTTTGGCAGCGCAAAACCTCCGGCAGATTGCGATGTTCAACGCGGCGAGGGTGGAGCTACCAACTGGTTCCGTAGCCAAAGGGAAAAAGGACTTCGTAGCCGGGGTCTCCGAGATGGAAGCTCGTGGATGATCCTTTCGGCCATGTGAAGGATAGTTTGCCGATCGGTTTATATTTGCCGAAGAGCACATCGGCCACGCCGTCACCCTCCGAGCCGGGGAGCCAGGCGGCAACGAAAGCGTCCGCTTTGGGAAGGATGTCATCAATCGCCATGGGGCGGCCGGAAACAAGGACGACGACGACGGGCACTCCGCTGCGCTTGAGGTTTTCAACAACGGCCACGTCTTCACGGTTGAGATCGAGGTTCTCGCGATCGCCCATCATTTCCGCGTAAGGCGTTTCGCCGATCACGGCGATGGCGACGGAAGCGCCTTCCGCTCCTGAGCCGTCAAGCGAATACGTTACGTTTGCTTCGCCGGCCGCCTTGCGGATTGCCTGCAGGATGGTCGTTCCTTTCGTGACGTTTCCGCTTCGGCCCTGCCAGTAGATTGTCCAGCCGCCACACTGGTTGCCGATGTTGTCCGCACATTTGCCCGCCACGTGAATTCGTTTGCCTTGGGCGAGCGGCAGCAGGGAGCGCTCATTCTTGAGAAGCACAAGGGATTCGCGCACGCACTGACGCGCTACGGCGCGGTGCTCAGGCGAGCCGAATTGCTTTTCGAGCGCCGGGTCGGCAAGCTGCGAGCGGTTCGGGTCCATCAGCCCCATGGCAAACTTGACCCGAAGGATGCGCGCCACGGCATCGTCAATACGCGACATCGGCACGCGGCCTTCCTGGACCAGTTCGGTGAGCAGGCGGATGAATTCCGGGTAATTGTCCGGAACCATCACCATGTCCATGCCGGCGTTGATGGTGGTTTCGATCTGCTGCTTGTAATTGCCGGGAAGCTCTTTCTGCGCCGCGTAGTCGGAAATCAAAAAACCCTTAAAGCCCATCTCCTTTTTCAAAATTTCCGTGAGCAGAACGTAGCTGGCGGAACATTTGACTCCGTTCCAACTGCTGTAAGAGGGCATGATGGTGGCAACGCCGGCCTGGACAGCCGTGATGTAGCCTTGCAGATGGATGCGCCGGAAGTCAGCGTCGCTCAGGCGAGTGTCCCCCTGATCGAGCGGATAGTGGAGCGACCCATTGCCTTTGGGCAATCCTGTGCCGAAGGCCGTTCCGCCGTCACCGGCAAAATGCTTGGCGCAGGCCGCGATGCCGAGCGGGTCGCCGAGTCCGGAGCCCTGCATTCCGCGCACCGCCGCAGCGCCCAGAATCTTTACTACGTCGGGCGATTCGCTGAAGCCTTCATAAGTGCGGCCCCAGCGCACGTCCTGCGGAACGGCCACGCATGGCGCAAAGCCCCATTGAATCCCTGTGGCGCGGACCTCGATGGCCGTTATGCGTCCTGCTTTTTCCACGAGTTCCGCGTTGCGCGTGCAGCCAAGCCCGATATTATGCGGGAAGATCGTCGCTCCGATGACATTGCTGTGGCCGTGCACATCGTCCACGCCATAGAGAATCGGGATGCGCGGCTTCGTCTGGACAGCACGCGCCTGAAAGCGATTGTAAAGGTCCCGCCACGATCGGGAATCGTTCCCCGTTTTGGGATCGGAGTCGCCGCCGCTCAGCAGCGAACCGAGATGATATTTTTGAAGATCATCCAGATCGCGAAGGTACATCTGATCGGCCTGCGTCATCTGGCCGACTTTTTCAGCCAGCGTCAACCGGCTGAGGACATTTCGGACTTCGACGTCAAAGGATGTCAATTGCGTCGCTGTCGCAGTCTGCGCCGGCGCGCTGCGCGCGTATAATGGCGCTCCGAGGGCGGCAATCGATCCTGCAAGAAACTCGCGGCGAGACGTGGGCATGAGTCATAACCTCATCAAAACGGATTTTGTTTATGGCCCGCGTTTTTATCACGCGGGGCGCAAGCTGTCAACGCGCATCGCCTTCAAGCGGCGAATAGCGGGCCGGAAACCGCTCCGATTGGACGCCGGCGGTAGCCGGACGAGGTCGCGCGGAAGGGAGATGGTTCCATGCTCTATTTGGCGCGCTCGAGCGGGCTGCCTTGCCGCCGGTCGGCGCGCAGGAGCAGCATCGAGAAGATGAGGCCGCAGAAACCAAGCGACGCGAACATGATCTGGCTCGCGGTATAGCCGCGGGTGGCATCGCGCAGCGCGCCGTTGACGACCGGAAAGGTGGCCAGACCGAGGTTCTGAATAGCGGTCATCAGGCCGAACGCTGTGCCCACGCAGCGCTCTTCAACGATCAGCGGGACTGACGGCCAGATGCAGGCAGGGACCAGCACGAACGCGGCCCCCAGCACGATCATCGGATAAACCGGCCGGACATACGTCAGCCCCAGAATCAAATGTGCGGGAACGATCAGCAGCGAGCCCAAAACCATCAAGGTGGCCCGGCGGCCGATGCGATCAACGAGGTTGCCTGCAAAGGGCGCGAGAACCATTGAGGCCGCGATGATGATCGACGTGGTCCCTTGCGCCGTTGAAAACATGTGCGTGAAGTTGTAAAACACTCCGGGCAGAAAGCCGAGCCCTTCGGCCGAGGCCATCGGCATGTTCCACTTGTCGTGGAAGAAATCGGTGGCCAGCGCGGTAAAAGGGAAAATGGCTGAGTAGAAAGTCACGCAAATCCCCACAGCATACCAGTAGGAACTGCGGAACTTCCCGACGTCGCTCCAGGTGATCTTGTCGCCGGCGCCCGCTTCGGGCAGATGCAGAATGGGTTCCGCGTGCCGGTCCATCAAGGTGTAAATCCAGTTGCAGACCAGGCTGGCAAAGCACAAGCCGGCAGCGATCCAGAGAGCGTTGCGCCAGCCATAACGGCTGGCCAGCAGTTGCTCCGTATTAAAGGAAAACAGCGTCCCCAGCCGGCAGATGGTGAGGGCCAGACCGAATGAGAGCGCCAGTTCCTTGCCTTTGAACCACCGCGAAAGGATGGCGCTCTGCGCGACGATCATGGATTCCGAGCCGATGCCGAAAAGGACGCGGCCCGCGTACAGGACGGGAAGGCTGGGCGCCCAGGCTACGACAACGGCGCCGGCAACGACACAGCCGGAGAAGGTCATGCTGGCGAGACGCACGCCTGCGCGGTCGATCAGGAAACCCCCGGCCAGCACCGCGGCGACGGCGGCCACGCTGTACATTGTGTACATCGTGCCGATGGCGGCCCGGTTGGTGTGGAACACTTCGATAAGAGTCGTCTCAATGGCGCCGACGCTGTCATAAGCAAAGTAGCTTCCGAAGGCCATCAGCGCGGCAAAAGCGAGAACGATAAACCGGTAGGGTCGGCCGGCGGGATGGAGCACGCCTTGTTCAGACGCAGGCATGGACGGCGAGTATAACACAGCGACGCAGGGCGAGGCATTCACAGGCGATTGTGCGTTCAGAACCCAAAGATGGAGGATTGTTCACCGTTGCCGACGAAACTGCTTCCGGCTCAACGGAGTTGGAGATCCTTTCAGCCGGGAGTGGTTTGGCTTGTCAAAAAAGTGATAGATACTGCTGTCATCGGAAGATGGCTCAAATCCCACACATAGTTGCGCTGAAACTGCGGGGCAAGAATGCTCCCGTCTTTTATACGCCTCACCAGACGATCGACCGGGTAGTCTGCGCCATGGCTAGTGCCGAGTACTTGTAGGGAACGTTTTCCTTGGTGTCTTCATCGAATCCGTCAAGAACTTCAGCCTCATCATTATTCGGCACGCGGATTTACCTCTGCATCAGGTCCGCTCGCCTCCCACATTTCGGCCTGTTGGGAATTTTGAAGCATTGTGCCATACCTATTTACCTGCCAACCGATCGAAATTCGAGAGGAGATCTTCTTTATCGAGAAATGGTGACCGCGGAGGGTCTGTTAAATCCACACGATTGCAAGGCGCGATCCCGGTGATACCTTTGCCCCGATCACGGGACGCAAGGATTCGCCTGATGTGGGTCACCCTCATAAAGGGAAGCCGACGCACCAAAAGCCGCCGGTTCGGGCTAGAATAGAAGTTTGCCTGCGCCCTCGCTGCGGCGCGTTGTGCAGAGGTCGAGCCAATGCTGCGTGCGGCAGCGGGCAGTTTCCACTAAGGACCCAAAATGCCCGTACTGCGACTTGACCCTGTTCGGCGAAGATGGGTGATCACCGGCAAGCGGCCGCCTATGCCGGATGCCCTGGACTCCGGCGAGTTGTGCCCGTTCTGTCCTGGAAACGAAGGATTCACGCCGCCGCCAATCCAGCAGCATACAGACGCCAGCGGCCATTGGGACGTTCGAGTTTTTCACGATCGCGCGCCGTTGTTCCGGGTGGAAGGCGGCCTGGACCGCGAACCGGAAGGCATGTTTGACCGCATGAACGCCGTCGGTGCGCACGAAATCGTGGTGGAGACCAACCACCATGGCAAAACGCTGGCTGAACATTCTCCTGAGCATATCGCGCGCCTGCTTGAAATCTTCCGTGCACGCATCCTGGACCTGAAACAGGACCCGCGGTTCCGCTACGTCTCGGTTTTCAAGGACCAGGGTCTGAATCGGCCGGCGGCAGAAGAGCACGGCCATTCGCAGGTGCTTGCCATTCCTGTGATTCCCGCGCTGGTGCAAACAGAGCTCCGCTGGAGCCAGTTCCATTACCAGCGGAAGGAGCGCTGCCTTTATTGCGATATCCTCTTTCAGGAAAGCCAGTTCAACAAGCGCATTGTCGATGAAAGTTCGGACTTCGTCTGCCTCTGTCCCTATGCCTCCCGCTTTCCGTACGAAATTTGGATTTTGCCGGTGCAGCACAATTCTTCCTTCGAGCGCGACGTCGGCAAAGAACCGCGTCTCGTGTCGCTGGCAAGGTTCCTGAAGGCCAACCTGCTGCGCGTACAGAAAATCTCGGACAAATTGCGCCTGGTGCTCCACACGGAGCCTAACCTGGCCGCCTACGGGCAGCAGCCTGATCGCTGGAACACGATTCATGACGACTTCCACTGGCACTTCGAAATCTATCCTGAACTGGACGGGGAAACGACGCATTTCGACGTCGAAACTTTTTACTACAACCCCATCCCTGCCGAGGAAGCCGCTCTGGTGTTGCGCACCGTCGAACTCGGGACGGAAAGCGTCCAGCCCGGAACGTAAGGTGACCGATTCATGCCCATTCCCAAAGACGCCCTTGGACAGATGGACCTGCTCATCTTTGACCTTGACGGTACGCTCGTGGACAGCGAACTGGACCTTGCGAACAGCGTGAACGCCACCTTGGAAAAGGTCGGCCGCAAGCCACTCAGCGTTGAACGGATTGCATCATACGTAGGGCAAGGGGTGACCGTGCTGATCAGCCGCGCTCTGGGCGAGGGTGCGCCGCCGGACTTGATCGAGCGCGCCACGGAGATTTTCCTCGCGCATTATCGCGACCATATGCTGGACAATACCGTTCCGTATCCGGGAGTGCGCGAGGCCCTTGATGAACTTGGCGGGCGCAAGATGGCCGTGCTGACCAATAAGCCCGTCCGGTTCAGTCGCGATCTGCTGGCCGGCCTGGGACTGGCGCAACACTTTTTCCGGATTTACGGCGGAAACAGTTTTGAGAGCAAAAAGCCGGACCCGATCGGTGTCTATCGACTGATGGAGGAAGCCCGGTCGCCCGCATCGCAGACCATGATGATTGGTGATTCCGTCTCAGACGTGCTGGCAGGCCGCAACGCCGGCGTATGGACCTGCGGCGTCAGTTACGGCTTCGGCGCGGCGACGCTCGAAGATGCCCCGCCGGACATACGGATCAATGACCTGCGGGAATTGCCGCAACTGCTCAATGGAAAATCTTACTAAGACAACTGTCCATCGGCTGCGCCGGAGTCTTTTGTGGCCGGCACTCGTAATGTTGCTGCCGGCGGCCGCGCTCCATGCGGGCGTATTTAGAGCAGAAATGCCCGGGTTTTTCGCTGCGCTGGGAATGGCAAGCTCGCGTGTTGCGATGGCAGGTGTTACACCCGGAATGTCGCAAGCCGGCGGAGATTCGCAGAAGCCGGAAACTACAGTGGCCCAGGAGCGCGACCAGCTTCTGAATCAACCGTGGTCTGCTGAGAAGCTTTATGCGATTCTCAGTTCCCCCGATACAAAGACCCGTGACGACATTTATCGCGCGGCCTTTGAAGCCGGGCCAGCCATCATTCCCAGGCTCGAAGAAGCTCTGAAGGACGACCGCACCGCCGAATTTGCCGCGCAGACTCTGGCGTACTTCGGTGATGCAAAGTCGCTTCAAATACTTGCGGGGCTTGTGAACGACCCGCGTAATCTCGACCTTCGGCGTTTTTACTACGGCGCTCTGGGCGGCTCAAGCGATCCGCGGGCCGTTGAAATTCTTTTGAACAAGGTCCGCACATCCGACCGAGAGCCTGACAGGACGGTCACAGAAAACGCCGTTCTCGCCCTCTCGATCAGTTCCGATCCTGGGCTTGTGGCAAAGTTGCGCCAGGCCGAGAATGAAGTCACCGACCCCGTTATTCAGGACGACATTGAAACCGCCGCGACCGTTGTTGATCTTCGCGCCAGATATCTTGCGGCGCATGGCGGTAAAGAATCAGCAAGGACGGTCGAGCAGGCCATTCGGACTTATTTCATGCCGGCGCTCGAGAGCGCTCCCAAGCCGGACGAAGCAGGCGATCAGGATTCAAAAGTGGAGGTCAACATTCGGAACCTGACGTATTCGCCGGACAGATTGCGCGTGCTCGCTGACGTCGATTTTGAAAATCCGCAGGCCGTCGCTTCCTATAAGCTTGTTCTTCAGAAAGGACAGGCGGGGTGGAAAATCGCAAGCGTCTGGCTGGGCGAAGAGCGCGAAAAGCCTCAGCCTGCGCCCCAGAAATAGCTCCGCATCATGCCCACGCAACGCGGGACTTCGGTTTCGCGCTAGCACGCTTTCGAGGCCGTTATCTTTCCTGATAGGAAATCATTGCCGCCCGCAAATGCCGGATAGACTCGGCGTCGATCAGTTTGTAAGAAACGCAGCGCTTCATTTTCATTTCTCGCGCGACCAGCGAATCGCACAGGACCAGGTCTGCCCCGGCTATAGCTTTTGAATCTTCAATCGGCCAGAGAAACTGAACCAGGGAATGCTTCTCTCCAATCGCCGACGCCAGTAGCCCCGCGGCCGAGCGAAGGCACAAGTCGCTGGCCGAAACCACGGCGATGACGGAAGGCTCTCTCAGTTTTCCAACCTCGGTGACGAGAACGTCAGGCGGGGCAAAGTTGAGCGGGACCGGCGGACGGCTTTTGGGAACCATGGGTCCGACTTCCGGCATTGCAAAGGCGGGTGTTGCGACCAGAGCACCGATCGCCAGGCCGCGATTGCCCGCCAGGTCTTTCTCAGAGGCGCTTTCGACGGGCCATTCGAGCGCCTGTTGGACTTCATAGTGAAGCAGCCGCCGGAGTCCAGAATCCTCGGCTACGACAAGGATGTGGTCCGGCGGCTCTTCTGCAAGGATCTCGCGCAAGCGTCGGCGAAGCTCCTGCAGCGTGTAGCCGTGTTCACGTGCCACGCGAATGGCAAGGGCCACAATGTCGTCGAGGCTGAGCGAGCCCTCGAGCGGCACCCCCTCGCGCATTCCGCGCACGATCAGGTGGCTGCCACGCCGCCGGTCGAGCCACTGCCTCCGCACAAGGTCCTGATAGGCTTCGCTCACAGTGTTGTAGTGAATTTTGAGCCGGCGCGCAAGTTCGCGGACGCTCGGCATGGCGGTGCCGGGCTTCAGGCGGCCGGTAACGATCAGCAGCAGGATCTGCTCTTCCAGTTGCTGACGGACCGGCACACCGCTGGATTTGTTAATGCGGATTTCCATATGTCCTGATGGCACAACACTCTGCGCAAACGGCGCTGCCCAGGGCATTTCACTGACCAGGATTCTACACCTCTTCCAGCCGGATGGAACTCTGAACTGCCCGCATTTACGGAACCGGCCAGTGACACTCGAAAAACTGTCATATGTCCCGTGGCAAGGGTTCTCGCGATGACATAATCTGCCCGCAGTTGGGGACGTCAAAGAGGTGGGCAAGACATTTGAGACCCCCTATCAGACGATTTGGAGAAAATGAGATGACGCTTGAAACCCCTGCGCGCTCGCAGTACATTTTCAAATCAGCAGGAAACTTACCCGAATATCATGGTCATCCTGCGGATGACGGATGCGCGATGGATTCCCTCCCTGAGAAGACTGGGCAACCCGGGGATAGCGCAAGGACAGCAGGAGTCACACCTGGCAGCGGCTATTGGCATGTCCTGAAGCGCAAAGGCTTCGCCTGGCTGCTGGCGGCGCAGGCGCTGGCCGTCTTTGACGACAATACGTTCAAGCAGATCCTTTTCCTTTACGCCGCAGCGACGCTGGCCAGCCCAGCCGTGCGCGACCGCATCATTTCCTGGGGAACGGCGCTCTACGTTCTTCCTTACATTGTTCTTTCTTCCTGCGCCGGGCAGGTTGCCGACCGGTTCTCCAAACGCCGCGTGATCATTTCCCTGAAGATTATCGAAGCCGCGCTGCTGGCTGTTGCCACCGTCGCCATGTATCGAGGAAACATCGATGCCATGCTGGCGGCGCTTTTCCTGCTGGGCTGCCACGCCGCCTTTCTCGCTCCTGCTAAAGAAGGTATTCTGCCGCAGATTTTTCCAGACGAAGACCTTTCGCGCGCCAACGGCCTGATGCAACTCACCATTTACTCCATGATCGTGCTTGGGCCGGTTGCAGGCGGTGTACTTCTGGATGTGTTCCCGGCCAGGCCGTACGTGCCCGTCGCAATGCTGATCGGCACGGCGCTCATCGGGCTGGCTTTTGCCACGGGCATTACGCGCGTGGATCCCATCGCTGCGAGCGAAGAGTTCCGCTGGAACCTGGCCGGTGAATTCCTGAGGAATTTCCATGAGATTCGGTCCTCGCGCGCGCTTTTGCAGACCGTTCTGGCGATTGCCTACTTCTGGTTTCTCGGCGCGGTGTACCTCCAGAACGTGATTGGTTATGGCCACGATCTGCTCCGGCTGAGCAACGCCAGCGTCAGCGGACTGATGGCGGCTGTTTCCATCGGCATCGGCCTCGGGGCTTTTGTTGCGGGCAAGCTGTCGGGCGACCGGGTGGAACTTGGCCTGGTGCCGATTGGTTCGGTAGGCCTCGGGGTATTCGGCGTCTATCTTTACTTCGCTCATTATACGCTGGCAGCGGCTCTTGCCGGCCACTTTCTACTCGGGTTTTCCGGTGGGATTTTTATCATTCCCCTTGAGGCTTATCTCCAGGCGCATGCGGGCGAGCACACCAAGGGCCGTGTGATTGCTGCTTCGAACGTTCTCACCTTCACCGCAGTCATTCTTGGCGCGGGCGTGTTTGAAGTTCTATCGGGGCCGCTGCGTCTCGCACCAAATCAAGTGCTGCTGGTAATGGCCGGGATTTCATTTGGCGCCACGGTTTATATCATGACCGTCCTGCCCGATTTCGCCGTCCGCCTGGCATTGTGGTTGTTGACGCACACCTTCTACCACATCCGCGTCGAAGGCCGCGAAAACCTGCCAAAGCACGGCCCGGCGCTGCTGGTCTGCAACCACATCTCATTCGTTGATCCCTTTCTGATCGGGGCCTCGACGGACCGCTTTGTACGGTTCCTGATGTACCGCAGGTTCTATGAAACGCGCGGAATCCACTGGCTGGCAAAACTGATGGCTGCAATTCCCGTCGCGGACGATGACCGGCTGCGCGACTTGCTGGCCTCGATTCGCGAGGCGCGGGAGAGGCTCCGGCAGGGCGACCTGGTGTGCATTTTTGCCGAGGGGTCAATCAGCCGCACCGGCAACCTGCTGCGTTTCCGGTCGGGCTTCGAGCTCATCACGCGCGGCACAGATGTGCCGATCGTCCCCATTCATCTCGACCGCGTGTGGGGATCGATCTTCAGCTTTGAGCGCGGCAAATTCTTTTTCAAATGGCCCCGCCGCATCCCCTACCCAGTGACAGTAACCATCGGGAAGCCGCTTCACCCGGGCGCAACGCCGTTCGAAGTTCGGCAGGCCGTAATGCAACTTGGCGCGGAAGCGTTCGCCCGTCGCGATGACGCACAGCGGCCGCTGCCTGAAATATTCCTGAACCAGACGCGTCGCAACTGGCGACGCTTCGCCATGGCCGATTCATCCGGGCGCAAACTGACTTTTGGTCGGGCGCTGGTGGGTGCGATACTTTTCCGCGCCACGGTTCGCCGCCTGTGCCGTGACGAAGCAAACATCGGCGTTCTCCTGCCTCCTTCCGTTCCTGCCGCCCTTCTGAACATCGGTATCAGTCTGTCGGGCAAAGTCCCCGTGAACCTGAATTACACGGCCTCGCGTGAAGCCCTGGCGATCGCGATCGAACGCGCCGGAATCAAAACGGTCTTCACCAGCGAAAAGTTGCTGGAACGCCTGGGGATCGAAAGGCAGCCGGGTATGGTGATGCTGGAGGATGCGGTAAAGGACATTACCGGGCTTCACAAATTCCTTGCACTGCTTGCAGCGCGATTACTTCCAATGCCTGTCTTGCGACGCTCGTTTCTGCCTCAGGACGTCAAGCTCGATTCTCTGGCCACGATCATTTTCTCCAGTGGCTCGACCGGCATCCCGAAAGGAGTCATGCTCAGCCACCGGAATGTCCTTTCGAACATCGAAGGCACGCAGCAGGCCACGGGCGTTGGTCGAAAAGATTGCCTGCTGGGTGTTCTGCCGTTTTTTCATTCATTTGGTTTTACGGTTGGGTTGTGGTTGCCGCTGGTTTCGGGGTTCGGAGTCGCTTTTCACTCCAATCCACTTGAGGCGCGGAAGATCGGCGAACTCTGCCGCAAGTACAGCGTGACGATCCTTATCACTACCCCGACCTTCGCCTGGACGTATGTGAACAAGTGTGACGCTGCGGACTTTGGCTCGCTTCGCCTGGCCATCGTGGGTGCGGAAAAGATGAAAGGCGGTCTGGCCAGCGCATTCAAAAGCAAGTTCGGCCTGGACCTTCACGAAGGGTATGGCGCCACGGAACTCTCGCCTGTTGTTGCTGTGGGAACGCCCGGCTACTTCGATTCGAACAACGCACAGCCGGGCGCCAAGCCCGGCAGCGTCGGCCGTCCAATTCCGGGCCTTGTGGTGCGAGTCGTCAATCCGGAAACGTTTGAAGAACTTCACCCAAATGAAGACGGGATGCTGCTGGTCAAGGGCGCGAGCGTGATGATGGGATACCTTGGCGAGCCGGAGAAGACTCGCCAGGTCATCCGCGACGGTTGGTATGTTACGGGTGACATTGGACGGCTCGACGAAGATGGATTTATCACGATCACTGACCGTCTGTCGCGCTTTTCAAAAATCGGCGGTGAAATGGTGCCACATCTTCAGGTGGAAGAAGCGCTCCATCGGGCGCTTGGCGCAAGCGAACCCAAGCTGGTTGTCACCTCGCTTGCTGACGACAAGAAAGGCGAGAAACTGATTGTGCTCTATACGCCGATAGAGATCAGCGTCGAAGAACTGCACCGCCGCCTGCGGGATGCCAACCTGCCGGCTCTCTGGGTCCCGCGCAGGGAAAACTTCTTTCAGATTGACGCGTTGCCCGTGTTGGCTTCAGGCAAGCTCGACTTGAGACGAATCAAAGAGATCGCCACGCGGCTCTCTGCGAACGCGGGTCAGGCTGGCCGTGAAGACAGAACTGCTCAAAACCTTCAGGGGTGAAAGGGGGAGCTAACCATGCCGGAGGACTTGATTTTTCTAGCGGTCCTTGTTTTCCTCCTGCTGCTGTGGGACCTTTTGCGTCGCCGGAAACGGAAGGCAGCATTGCAAAGGCTCACGGAACGCGTCCGGGCCCTCGAGTTCGAAATCAGCAGCCTCAAAACATTATCTTCACGGCTGGAAGCGCTTGAGAAGCGCGTCATTGCTAACCAGCCCGTCGGTGCCCTACCAGCCATGCCCTCTGCGAAATCCCCAACGGCTTCAGCACCCGAAGCTCAGGTGCGGGAGGGTTCAGCGATGCCCTTCGAGGTGGGGTCGAAGAGGGAAGAAGCGCGACCGCACGCAGGCTCCGTCATCGGAAGTGTACCCGGGACAACCGGAAGCAGGTACAGGATTCTGACAACGGTGCAAGCCTCAACTGTCAGAAAGGATTTATCCGAGCCTGGCCAACCACGAGCGACTACGATTCCGGCAATCGGGGCCGCCCCACATCCATACCGGCCAGGCATCAAGGAATGGATCAAGAAGGCCATCAATTATGAAGAGATAATCGGCGGAAACCTGTTCACCAAACTGGGAGTTATTTTCCTGGTGTTTGGCCTCAGTCTGTTTGTTGCAACACAGTGGCACCGCTTAGGTCCGGGGATGCGGATTGCGATTGGCTATTTTGTCAGCGGGATGATGCTTGCGCCTGGAATGGTCTTCGAACGCCGGGAAAAATGGCGCATCCTTGCGCGGGCAGCCATTGGAGGCGGTTGGGCGCTTCTCTATTTTGTAACCTATGCGATGCACCACGTTGTCTCGCCGCCTTTGCTGGCTTCCGAAGTGATCGATCTGATTTTGATGCTCGTGGTTGCAGCGGGCATGGTCTTGCATACGCTGAAGTACCGGTCGCAGGTGGTTACAGGCCTCGCGCTTCTGCTTGCTTTCACGACGGTTACGATCAGCCACGTCAGCGTGTACAGCCTTCTGGCTGGAGCGGTCCTGGCCCTTGCACTGGTAATCATCGTTTGGCGGCTTGGATGGTATGAACTGGAAATTTTCGGCATTATTGCAGCATATCTCAATCATTACCTCTGGCTGCGCCCGATCATCGCGCACGTGGGAGTGCATCACGCTTTTGCCGAGTATAAGGACAGTTGTGCGCTGCTGATCTTCTACTGGGCGATTTTCAACATTTCCTATATCGTCCGGCGAATCCGCGAGAAGCGCGAGGAAAGCGTCTCGACGGTTGCGCTTCTTCTAAACATTGGCTTTTTCCTGGGTCTCATGGGGTATCAGGCAATTTACCCGCCGCGCACCTTCCTGTTGTTCCTGACCGTTGGTGCCGTGGAGTTGGCCCTGGGTCAGTTGCCGCTTACGCGCCGTCGGCGTACCGCATTTACTCTTCTCACAACTGCAGGGGCAATTCTGCTGGTTGCAGCTTTCCCTTATAACTTCTCAGGGTCAGACCTCTCAGTGGTGTGGCTGGCTGAAGGAGAGGCATTTGTCCTGGCCGGCATCATGTTGCGGGAAATTGTATTTCGCTGGCTTGGATTGTGCGTGTTGGCGGTGACGGCCGGTCAGATGCTGATGGTGGATGCGGCAAGGGTTGCGAATATGCGATGGAGCGGAGGGCCATTTCGGGTTGAGCCTGGGTTGGCCGTGCTGTTTGGTTTCGCAGCGTTGATCCTGTACGTCAACGCCCACTGGCTGACGCGGCGGTGGAGGACTCTGATCACGGATGAACTTGAAGCCGGATTGTTTGTGATCGTCTCTTATCTTGGAGGGGTTTTGGCCCTTACAGCCGTGTGGCTTGCGAGCTCGCGGGCATGGATGTCTCCGCTATGGGCGGTGCTGATGGTTGTGCTCCTCAGAGCAAGCTGGCGCTGGTCGATTCCGGAGTTGTATGTCCAGGCGCACTCCATTGCCGCCATAGCATACATACATGCGCTTTCTGTGAACCTGCCAATTGCGGCGCCTCACCACCTCGACGTGCTGCGTGTTTCCAGCGTGGCCTTGACTGCTGCGTTACTTTATGTGGGCTCGCGGTGGGCTGCGACAATTGAAGGCCGGCGGCGGCTTCCTATTCTCTATCGGGCTGCAGCGTCCTCCCTTGTTGCGCTTCTTGCCTGGTATGAATTGCGCCCGGAATATGTTGGACCGGCATGGATCGCATTTGCGCTCCTCCTGATGTTTCTGGGAAGAAGGCCGGCGTATGGCGACCTTCAGGCGCAGGCCCATTTTCTTTCCGGCGCCGGAGCCGCAAGTCTGCTGTTCGTCAACATCAACCTGGGAATCCTCGGCCATTTCAACCGGGTGCAAGCGCTGACCGTTGGAATGCCCGCCCTCATGTTTTATCTCATATCGCGATGGGTGGTGAGACCCGCTTCTGCGCGCCTTTCACGAATTCCAGAAGCATATTCGTGGTCAGGGTCAATTCTGCTTGCACTGCTTGCGTGGCGACAACTTGAGCCGGTGGCGGTGGCTGTGGCATGGGCTGCGCTTGGCTTGTTGCTGTTTGAAATCGGGTTTGTACAGCACTCGATTTCCCTGCGTTTCCAGGGATATGTGTCTTTCACAGCGGCCTTTGTCCGAATGATGTTTTCGAACCTAAATGCTGCGGGAGTTGGGGGAAGACTGAGCCCGCGCCTTTACACAATGGTTCCTGTTGCGGTCCTGTATTTCTACGTCTATGGGCGCATGAGAGGCGGCCCCGAGGACCGTCTGTGGCGCGGACGGCTCAAAGCTTACGAATACCTTTGTTATCTCGCGGTCGCCACTTTGGCGGTGCTCGTTCGGTTTGAGTTCCCGGAAGTCTGGGTTGCTCCCGCCTGGGTTGCAATGGCCGTCGCTCTCCTTTTTGGGGCATGCATTACAGACAAGAAGATTTTCCTGACTCAGGGGTTGCTGCTGGGACTTGCGACGCTTTATCGGGCGGTCCTGTTCAACCTCTACCAGAGCAGCTATTTCAGTACGAGCCCTTGGCAAAGCCGGCCCTTGTCCGTGAGCACGACGGCGGCCCTCCTCCTTTTCGGACTGTTGTTTGCCTTCCGCCTTCGGACAATTGAAAAGGAGGCTGCGCCGGAGTCCGGAGGATGGGCGGCCCGTGCATTCAGTTTCCTCTATCGGCGCCCGGAACAATTCTTCTTCCTCGCGCCCGTTGCACTGATCGCGATGCTTTTAAGCCTCGATCTGCGGAGCGGCCTGGTTACGCTCGCCTGGGGAGTGGAAGCATTGGTGATCATTGCCTTCGCCCTTGCAGTTGGTGAGAGGAGTTACCGTCTGACGGGGCTTGGCTTGCTGCTGCTTTGCGTCGGCAAGGTTGTGTTCGTAGATCTGCCCCGGCTCTGGGGAACTTCCTACTTCTATTTGACGTTAATCGGCCTTGGAAGCTCACTCGTGGCTGTTTCTTATCTCTACACGCGCTACCGGGAGAAATTGAGGCAGTACTTATGAAACGCTGGATCTTGCCTAGCCTTATCCTTGTTTTTGCTGCTGGAGCAATTGTTTTGAGTCAGATGCAGAAGGCGGATGCTCCAGTGTCACCGGCGGCGCTTTTCCGCTGGCTGGCGGGCGTAGAGAATGAAGCCGCGCGGGTCCCTGCTTCAGCGACACGCCTTACGGAAACGCAGGAGATTCAAATTGGCGACTACCTTGCGGCAATATATTCCGATATCTTTGCCCCATATGGGCCTGATGACAAGGCGATTGCCGCCACCGTGCAACAATTGGGGTTGCGCCTTTCAGCTTACGCTCACCGGAAGCTGCCCTACCGTTTCTATTACAATCCTAACCCCGACTTCATCAATGCATTCTCTCTGCCGGGTGGAAGCGTATTCATTGGAAGAGGATTGATCCAACTCATGGATAGTGAGGACGAGCTCGCTTTCGTCCTTGGACACGAGATCGAGCATATCGATCACTACCATTGCGCTGAACGGGTCCAGGCATTCGAACTCTTGAAGAGAATTCCTCTTGGAGGGCTGGTGGCAATTCCCGTCGAAGTATTTGAAGCCGGCTACTCCAAGGATCAGGAACTCGAAGCCGACCTGGAAGGCACGAGGCTTGCGGTAGCTGCTGGATACTCACCGCTTGGTGCAATTCAGATTTTAGAAAAACTCGACCGCCTGCATAAGGAACGGCTCGCACCACCTAAGACGATTCGACAGGAACTTTCTCGGGCTGCGCTCGAGACACTTTCAGGCTATTTTGCCTCGCACCCTCCGACAGAGGAGAGAGCAGCCGAAATCAGAAAGATGATCTTCGAGGAGGACTGGAAGACCTTACCGCCCGAGCGCAAACTGCCAGCAAAAGAAGTCCTCAAAGTCCGTAAAGCCGAGGTTTCATCAAGCCTTGCCCCCGCTAAATAGAACTGTATTGCAAACAATAGCGGCTCGATCATCATGCCGGCAAGATTCTTAATCACTGACCATGATTGCACGTAGGATACCCGTATCGGAGCGCGCCGTAATCCAAGGGAGTTCGCTCGTGCAAGATTTGGTTCGAAAGATACTCTGCTGTCTGCCGTAAATACCAAGCCCGCTTTAATTCGCGCCTGCGGTCGATGTCTCCGCGGGTGACCCCGGTAAGACCCTTTCGTACAATCATCCCTTTCGGTCTCCCTGTGCCGGGCCCACTGAATCCGCCGGCATTTAAATAACGTGATCTCCATCACTGCCTCGGGATTCTCCCGATGGTCGAATGGTAAGTATCAAGAGGCTAGAACGGGTTGAACGAGAGGGTTCGGAACAGGCGCGGTTTCCGGCCGGCGACTCGAATTCCAGGAAAACAGCCGGGGAGGCGCCTCGCCGGCCCAAATCTGTTTCTTCGAGGGCGCCACGATGAAAGGCGGCGTGCATCACACGGGTGTCCCCCTTCCGGCAAGTACAAAGGCGTATAGACTCTCCGTATCAGAGATTTTCCAGGGATTCTTTACGAGCCCGGACGGGCTGTCAGAGGAGGAAGCCCGCCGACGTCTCCGACAGTTCGGGCCTAACACAATCGAGAAGGCCCGCACCGAGTCCCCTTTTCGCAAGCTGGCGGCAAACTTCACGCATTTGATGGCGGTCCTCTTGTGGATTGCGGGAGCAATTGCCTTCGCCGTCCGGCTTTCTGAGCTTGGCATCGCCATCTGGTGTGTTTGTGTCATTAACGGACTCTTCAGCTTCTGGCAGGAATACCGGGCCTACCGCGCGATTGAGGCGCTGCAACTTCTGCTCCCCCAGAGAGCGACTGTTATTCGGGCAGGCGCCGAGCGGGAGATCCCGGCTGAAGAGGTTGTGCCGGGTGACCTGCTTATATTGCACGAGGGGGACAACGTTCCGGCTGACGCCCGGGTGGTCCAGGAATCCGGTCTGCGCATAGACCAATCGACATTGACGGGAGAATCCCGGCCCGTGCGAAAGGTCCCGGAAGTTCCCATGGACCATCCGGCGAATCTGGCGGAATTGCCCAATGTCGTCTTTGCCGGCACCAGCGTCGTTGCCGGGAATGGCCGCGCAGTTGTGATCAGCACAGGAATGAATACGGAGTTTGGCAAGATTGCTTATCTTACTCAAACTGTGAGCGAGGAACCGAGCCCGCTGCAAAAGGAGCTTGTTCATGTCACTCGCGTGATTGCTTATGTCGCCGTAGGCTTTGGACTTGTCTTCTTTCTTGTGGGATTCCTGCTAGGTCTTCTGACCCTCGGTCAAAGCTCTCTTTTCACGCTTGGGATGATTGTGGCCTTTGTCCCCGAGGGGCTTTTGCCCACCCTGACGCTCGCTCTTGCCATGGCGGTTCAGAGGATGGCGAAGCGCAACGCCCTGGTCAAGCGGTTATCTTCAGTTGAAACGCTTGGATGTGCGACGGTTATCTGTACGGACAAGACAGGCACCCTCACCAGAAATGAAATGACTGTTACCGCCCTTTGGGTACCCGACATGCGCTTTGACGTCAGCGGAACCGGCTATAGACCTCGTGGTGAAATTCTTCAGCAGGGTGTTCCGGTTTCCGAAGTGCCGGAACCTCTCCGTGAGCTCCTCCTGGCCGGCAGCTTTTGTAACAATGCACACCTTCTCGCCGGCGAAGAGTGGTCCATTACCGGCGACCCCACGGAAGCAGCGATCCTCGTGGCAGCCGCGAAAGCCGGTCTGAATGTGGCTGCGGAACTTGCTGCTTGCCCGCGGGTGAGAGAGATTGCTTTTGACTCCCTCCGCAAGCGAATGACCACCATCCACCATCTCAAACAAACCAATACCCTCATTGCGTACACCAAGGGCGCCCCACGAGAGTTGTTGCAACTGTGCGTGCTTCCGGAAGACCAGAAGAGAACGGCGCTTCGCGCCTATGATGAACTGGCCCGTTCCGGCCTTCGGGTCCTGGCAGCCGCGTGCCGTACACTTCCTCAGGACCTTCGGCTTGGGTATGCCGAGGAAGTGGAGAGGGACCTGCGGTTCCTCGGATTGATCGCCATGGCGGACCCTCCCCGCGACGAAGTCCCGGAAGCGGTTGCTAAATGTCATACTGCCGGCATACGAATGGTGATGATCACCGGCGATTACGACGTTACAGCGGAGGCGATCGCCCGCCAAATCGGCATGCTCCGGCCCGGGCCGGCCACAATTCTGAACGGCTACGAACTCGATACGATGAGTGATGAGTCGCTCATGGCGTTGCTGCGATACGATGTGGTCGTCGCTCGTGCAACGCCGCTCCACAAGCTGCGCGTCGTCGGTGCACTTCAAAACCTGGGTCATATCGTTGCCGTGACCGGCGACGGCGTGAATGACGCGCCCGCCCTTAAGAAAGCGAATATCGGCATCGCCATGGGCCGTGGTGGCACGGACGTTGCGCGGAACGCTGCAGACATCGTGTTGCTTGACAACAACTTTGCTTCCATCGTGAACGCCGTAGAGGAAGGGCGTGCGGTTTACTCCAACATACGGAAGTTCATCACCTACATTTGCACCAGCAACACGCCGGAAGCGGCGCCCTTTGTTTGTTTTGCGTTCAGCAGGGGCAGGATCCCGCTGGCTCTGAATATCATGCAAATCCTTGCCATCGACCTGGGCACTGATATGGCGCCCGCACTGGCGCTCGGTGCCGAACCGCCCGAACCGGGAACGATGGAGATGCCGCCCAGGCCCCTCCATCAGCACCTGTTCACTCCCGGCCTTTTACTCCGCGCCTACGCCTGGCTGGGAGTTCCACAGGCGACGCTGACCATGCTGGCATTCTACGTGACCTTCTGGGCCAACGGGTATGCGGGGCATTGGCTCGATCTTCCATCGGAGGGTGAGCTGTACCGGCAGGCCACTACCGCCACTTTGGCTGCCGTCGTTGCTACTCAGATTGGAAATGTTTTTACCCAACGAAGTGAGAGGACTTCTATTTTCAGGATCGGACTGGGCGGAAACCGGTTGATCTGGCTGGGGATCTTCCTGGAAGTGGCGCTGCTGGTGGCGGTCCTTTATGTTCCGGCTTTGCAACGTGTGTTTGGAACAGCCCCGCTGCCCGCCGGAACGCTCTGGATGTTTTTTCTCATGGTGCCTGTGCTCCCGATGGTGGACGAAATAAGGAAGGCCCTGGCGCGGCGGCACATGTGAATCCAATATTCTGAGCTGAAGGATGCGCAGCAACCGAACACACATCGCAGAAAGTCTGGGCATCAAGCTTTCCTCCAGAAAGGAGAGTGAGATGTTTAAGTGGTTCCTGGCCTGTCTCCTGTTCGGAAAGCCGATTCAACGGCAGGTTGCTGAACGCGCTTACCGAACCCTCGCCGCGGCAGGACTCGTGGATCCAGACGCAGTCCTTCGCGCCGGTTGGGATGAACTCGTACGGTTGCTTGATGATGCTCACTACGTTCGTTTTGATTTTTCTACCGCGACCAAGCTGCTGCACGTCTCGGAGGAACTTAAGCAGCGGTATGGTTCAGTCGCCAGCCTCATTGCGCAGTCAAAAACACCTGGGGAACTTTCCAAGCGGTTACAGGAGTTCAAGCATATTGGTCCGAAAACAGCGGAAATCTTCGTGCGCGAAGTGAGTCCAATCTTCTTTGCCCATCGCAGATCCAAACGTGCGAAGTAGAAGCAAAAGATCCTGCGCCGCGCCGATCAGGAATGCCTCATGAAGAGAGCCTCTACTGCCCGTGAACTGGAGCTTGCAGCTGCAGCGCTCCAACCGCCCAGGCCGCAGAAAACACTCCAGCCGCACGGTGAGGTGATGGCCATGCTGGCCCGGCGGGGTCTCCGTCCAAGCAAGGCCCGGCTTGATTTACCCTTTCCCGAAAGTATCGACGAGCAGAGGGCTGGTCGGCTTGCAGAACTGCTTGGCCATTATGCCTTCCGTCTTTTCCTCCGCGGAGCGATATTGCACCCGCAAGGTTTTGCACCCGGGGAAGTAACGCGATATTTGAAGAAAAGCCAGTCGAAAGCTTACGGGGACATGCTGGTTAAACTGGGGCTGGCCGAACGAACGTCACGCGGCAGATACCGATTGCTTCGCATTGCGAAAAGTTTCGGCGGCACCCTTGAATGGTACGTGGCGCGAGAACTGGCTCGCAGGTTTTGGTTCAATGTGGAGGCGGGAGTTAAATTTCATGCGCGCGGAGTGGGCGGGGACTTCGACGTGGTAGCTACGGCCGAAGGCAAGCTGGTGTATCTTGAACTGAAGTCGTCTCCGCCCAAGAACCTGGAAGCTCGCGAGGTGGCTTCGTTCTTTGACCGTGTGCAATTGCTCCGCCCGGACATCACCCTGTTTGTGATGGATACAGCTCTGCGCCTCAGCGACAAAGTATTGCCGATGCTGACAACAGAGCTTGAACGTCGCCGCGATGGAGTGAGCGCCATGCCTCGGCGGATCGAGCGGGAACTCTGGGCCCTTACACCGCACCTTTACGCGGTGAATGGGAAGCTCGACCTTATCGCAAATATCGGCCGGGCACTTGCCGAAGGTTTGCTCGCCCTGGCGCCGCCTCTGTGATGGTGCCTGACAAGGTCCAATAAACGGGCCTTCGGCCGGTTGGAAAGCGCAGCCCGCCGAACCTAGAATATTCTTGGGTACGAGTTCTTGGTCATTTTGCTCCTTGCTCCCCAAAATCGGGAGGGCGGACTAAATGCGCGCGCATCCAAAGAGAACGTCGGATAACCTGCCTTCGCGTTCCGAAGCTACAGTATCGAAACCCACACTCATTTCGCGCGTTGCCGCGGGCAAGAAGAACTTCGAATCACCGCAGCCCGCAAGTATCCGTGAACTATCCACAAAGCAGAAGCATCGGACTCGAAACACGGCTGACATCGATCCCGAGTTTGTTCCGGGCTATCTGAGTTTACATAAGAGCGGAGAACTTCGAAAAAGAGCAGAACAACTCTGGAATGTAATGGAACATTGCGAACTCTGCCCCAGGCGGTGCGGAGCAAACCGTTTGAAAGGCGAAAGAGGATTCTGCGGATCTGCTTCTGAGCTTGAGGTCTCCGCCTTTCATCCCCATTTCGGCGAAGAGAGGCCGCTTGTGGGCCGAGGGGGTTCAGGAACTATCTTTCTGACTCATTGCAGCCTGCGATGTGTGTTCTGCATCAACTGGCAGATCAGCCAGGGGGAATGTGAACCGCCTCGGACAGCAGAAGACATGGCGGACATGATGCTGCACCTTCAGGCGATGGGCTGCCATAATATAAACTTCGTGACGCCGACTCACTACTCTCCGCACATCTTGCGTGCTGTTGATATCGCGTCGGCCAGGGGACTCAGGCTGCCGGTTGTTTACAATACGAGCGGTTGGGAGCGCCTTGAGGTCCTGAAGCTTCTTGACGGCTTCGTTGACATTTATCTGCCCGACTTCAAATATTCGGACGGCAGAATGGCTGCCAGATTTTCCTCCGGGGCCGAAACCTATCCGGAGGTCGCGAAGGCAGCGTTGCTTGAAATGCACCGTCAGGTGGGAGTGGCGCATCCTGCGCCGGATGGCCTGATGTATCGCGGGTTGATGATCCGCCATCTGGTGATGCCCAACCAGGTCAGCGGAACCAAGGCTGTCGTGGAGTGGATCGCTCAGAACTTGCCGAAAGACACTTATCTCAATCTTATGTCCCAGTACATGCCTGCATTCAAGGCTTCGCAGTATGCTGAAATAGCGCGCCGAATTACACGCTCCGAATACGAAGAGGCCGTGGCGTGGGCCAAAGCTAACGGGCTTACAAACTTGAATATTCAGGGATACCCAGTTTAATTCCTGCGCACCGGCTCGCTTGGGCTTGAATTGTTGCGGGCAGGGGGTTCGGTGTTTCGCGTCCCGGGTTTCTCATTCGGGCCGCCGTCGGTAGATGCGGAGGTCGTGTCCGATTTCATTAAACCCGGCAACACTTGCGGGAAGGGCTTCGTGCCTGCCCAGGACCAGCACTCCTCCTGCGACAATCCGTTCATAAAGCGATTGCCCGATTTTCGCCTGGAGCGTATCGTCAAAGTACGTAAAGGCAAGATTACGACAAAGGATAATCTCAAAGGGGCCGTCAGGCATTTCCAACCGGATGTCCTGCTGCTGAAATCTGATGCCAGTCCGATACTCGGGTCGCAAACAGAAATTTCCCTCATGCTTCTCAAACGCTTTTTCTCTCCAGACTGCAGGGAGTTCTTTCAAGCTGCTGAATGAATAGCAGGCCGCGCCAGCCCGTTCCAGTTGCTTCCCATCCGCATCCGTGGCGAGGACCTGCAATTCCAGGTTGGGAAAGCGTGGTTGCAGAGAGAATCGCCACAAGAGCATCAATGTGTATGGCTCCTCGCCACCGCAACATCCAGCGCTCCATGCGCGGATGCCAGTGGATCCGGCCGCCAGAGCTGCTTCGGCGATACCCGGAAGCGCCTTCGCCGCCAGGAACTCAAATGTTCCACGGTCTCTATAGAACCGGGAGATTGGAATCCAGCAAAGCGTATCAAGGTGGGCCCACTCCTCGGGGTGCAACTCCAGGTAGGATTGATACTCAGAAATGTCAGCCAAGCCAAGGCTTCTCGCACGATGGGAAACGCGTTTGCATACTTGCCGGCGGACTTTGCGAAAGCCTTCCCATCGCAGACGCAGCCTTGGCAGGGCCCAACGAAGGAATGTGATACATCGGATGTCTTCCATGTCCACGCTGGAAAGGATAATTCTGGAACGCTTTCAATCATAAACACTTCGTACCGTTTTGACCATCGCCCATGCTTGCTCTTGCCGACAGTGAATGACATAGCTTTCTTAACCGTATGGCAAGTATTCGGTGTCAGGGCGGCAAAACGCTGGAGGCTCCTTCAGTGACCGGTAGAAGCTCCTGCGGCTGACGCCTGCCAACTGGCACATGCGCTCGATGCCCAGGGTGCCTTGCAGCGGCATCACTTCGCGGATCTGCTCGTCGATGCCGTCCCGCCAGAGTCGTCGCGACTCCGGCGTCGAGCCTCGACTTTTTGCAAGGCACCCTTGAAAAAATCCAATTCCGGGGTCTCCTCGGCCAGCAGCCGCTTGAGCCGTCCGTTTTCCCGCCGGTGGAAAGCGGCGCGCGTGCCCGGCCGCGAGGCCTCTTCTCCTGGCTCAATTGTTTCGAGCTTCCGGCGCCACTCGTACAGGCATCGCCGGGTCACCCCCAACTCTTGCGCCAACGCCGCCACGTCGGCGCAGTTTCCCATCCGTTCAACTGCCATCCGCTGAAATTTCCGGGAGTATCGTTTCCTCTTCCCTGGGCATCTTTTTCCGGAAACTGTGCGCAATTTTGTGTGTCACTTCAAGGGTTCACTCCATACCGCTTTTCCAGCGATAGAACGTCTGCTCGGAAATCCCCACCTGACGGATTAGTCTCGCCACCGGAACCCCCATGTCGGATTGCTTCGTCACAGCCACGATCTGCTCCACAGAAAATCGCTTCCATTTCACGCCAAATCTCCTTTCTTCAGGACTGGATTGTGCCGGAAACTAACCCACGTGGATCAGAAAATGGAAACAGGTCAATTAATCCTCAGCGGCCTACGCCGCATGATAATATGTTCTAGTTAACCGCTTAGATGTGCAGCGGCATAACACTCCAGCAAGTCGATTCAGTTCCACTTCGTCGAGCTCCTGGGAGAAACGAAATTGGCAAGCATTTACGATGTAGCAAAACTAGCAAAGGTCTCAACAGCGACGGTTTCGGCTGTGATCAATGGAACGGATAAAGTTGAGTCCAAGACCCGTCGTCGCGTACTTGCTGCAATTGAGAGGTTGCATTACCAGCCGAACTTCTACGCCAGCAATCTGGCAAAAAGCAAGATGCGTTTGATAGGGTTGATTGTCTCGGACATCCTTAATCCCTTTTTTGGAGAAATTGCCCAATCGATCCGACAGGAAGCAGAATCGCGAGGGTATGAGATTTCGCTTGCTGACACCCAGTTTTCGCGTAAGGAACTGGTTAGTGCTGTGAAACGCATGGTGGGGATGCGTGTTGCCGGGCTGGCCATTATGACCACAGAGATGGATTCCCAAGTCCTCGAAATCCTGCGCGCCAGTCGGGTGCCGGCGGTTTTTGAAGATGTAGGAACTGTGGACAGAACTATCAGTAATATTCGTATTGACTATGAAGGCGGAATCTACAAAGCTGTGAAATACCTAGTGGATCTGGGGCACAAAAGGATATTGTTTGTCCGAACCTACCCTGAGAACACGACGAAGGACGATTTGCCTTTGCTATCGATCAGCCTGCGAACCAGTGCTTTTCAGCGCGTCGCGAAACAACTTAAGCAGGCCGGCATTGAGCCTCAAATCGTCAGTCATTCCGGCAGGGGTCCAAAAGCAGGTCAGGAGGCTATTCACAAGGCTATCCAGCATTGCAAGGGGTTCACGGCGGTGATTGCAATCGCTGACCCCGTAGCACTAGGTGTCCTCCGGGGATTGCACCAGCGAAGAATACGGGTTCCAGAGGAGGTCTCGATCGTAGGATTTGATAATAGTTACCTCTGCGAGTATCTGTGCCCGGCTCTAACCAGTGTTGACATTCCCCGAAGCGGGCTAGGGAAGATGGTTGTAGATTGTCTGGCGAGCAATATCGAATTCAAGGAACCGGGACGAGAACTTATCCTTGAAACCAACCTCGTTGTGCGAGAGTCGGCAACTCGCTTGGGAGCAGTCCCTATCTCCAAGCGAGGGAGGTCGACCTAGATGGCTTTAATTTATGTGCCGGTAGAAGCATTCGCGGAACGTCAATGCGCTTGCGAAGCGGCCAGCAGCCCGATGGCTCCCAGCAACAGCACGACTCCGAGCAAAAGCAGGACGTGTGTATGCCTTCGGCAATTCTTCCACTCGTTCGACATCAGGCCTAGGACGTTCCCTGAGAGGATATAGGAAGCCATAAAGGCTGCCCATGCGACATTTTCAGGTGGGTGACATCTTCCACTGGCCCCGAAACCGTAAAGAAGCATCCCACCAAAACCAAGAATGCCCATCAAATTTACGAGGGCCCAATTCCAAATCGGCCATTCACGATGGAATTTCGAGAGGCTGCCTGCCCTAAAGGCGCAAACAAGACCATAGGGTATGCTCACCAGGCCGGCGCCGAAGCCGAGCGGCGACCAGACAATGAGGGGAGCGAAGGCCGATGGCACTCCAAGCTGTGCCAGGCTGCTTACAAGATCGTTATTTAAGGCAAGCGCCAGCCCCATACTGGCGGAAAACACTCCTGCCGCCAGGGCCAAAATTAAAGACAAACCATATGATAGTCGAGGGATGGGCATGACAAGCCTGCCTGTGATTTCTCCTTGGGAGTTCTTCTGATCGACGCTTCTTTCTGCACCGGCCAAGGCTAAAAGCATAGTCCCAGAAACGCATAGCGCTAGACCGAGACCAAACGCGAAAAGATGGGGAGGCGTAGACTGTAATCGAATCCAGAGCGGCAGGATAGCGCCACAGACCGTTGTCACGCTAAATACCAATGAATAAGTGAAAGAGATGCCGAGGATGTTCAGGCTGAGACCATATCCGATCCCACCAATCCCCCATGATACGCCGAGCAGGATGAGTTCTAAATAACGAACTGCAGAAATCGAGGTGGCGATCTCCCTGAATAACGGCCACAGAATGGCCAGTGTCGCGAGAGGATACATTACGTTTGAAGTCAGTGACTGCCCTACCCAGACGTGCTCCCAGTCCCAGCCTCGAAAATGTTTCATAGGCCAGCCAAAAGCCGCACTTGCAAAGCCCGCCAAACCCAGAACCAAAAACTCTGAACTGGTTCCGCTCATTTGCTTGTCTGAATTACCTTTCCTGTGACGTCCTCGACGAAGCAAGGTGTCACTTGACAGTGAAAACAGTAGTTTAATCCAAAGGGTCACGATCGAAATGCAAAGAGTTCAGCGGGATTCGAGTGTTGAATGTGAACAAAACACGAACAACCCTGTACAATGGCTTGCTTTTTTTCCAAGAAAAAAGAAAGTCAAGATCGGAACATAAGCGCTTAAATTCAAGATCGCACCAAGATGTTCCACGGGTTAGGGTGTTCGGCAGGGAAAACAGTGGCTTGTACAAACATCTTGTACTTCTATGCTGATATTAACTTTACAGGAGCTCCGAAAAGCCTAATAGGAAATTGAAATAATCCTTGACAACCCAGTCTGCTAAACGTATATTCTCTCCTAAGCGCTTAGATTGAATTGGGGTTCCTGACTCTGTCCTGACGCGCGCGTGCAGCAGGGAAGGCCTCTTTTGAACTGGATGAGGGCAATCGAGGCAACAAGTAATGCAATTGCGATATCGCGGTGGCGGGGTCGATATCGAAGACGGCCGGGAGCAATATCTGATTTGCGATTGCTATGAGGCTCCGATTGTACTTGGCAAGGATGTCTCGAAACCTGTGGCTTGACGGTGGGTGGAAGAAAACCTTTTTGGCTCTCGGGTTACTATGTACGTTCGTCTGCAGACCGCTGCAGGGGGCAACGGTTCAGACCGACACGCATCGCACGACCGCTGAATCTTTACTTATTGAGGCTCTGGCAGGACCTCGGGCACCAAAAGCAATTCTGGGGCTTCTTCTTCAAAAGCATTTTGCCGTTGCACAGGCTGAACTGG
Source organism: Terriglobia bacterium (assembly GCA_035652895.1). Lineage (GTDB taxonomy): Bacteria > Acidobacteriota > Terriglobia > UBA7540 > UBA7540 > SCRD01. The sequence goes on along the minus strand of DASRCX010000017.1, from coordinate 10,225 downwards.
CATTGCTTGCACGCAGCGAGCCTAATGATGCCGAAGTTGCAAATCTTCAAGGGGTCTTGTTCCTCCTGCAGGGCCAACTTCCCCAAGCCCAACGTTCCTTCGAAACAGTGCTTTCCGAACATCCTGGTTTTTATGTAGCCACTCGCAATTTGGGGATCACCTTATGGCATGAGCATCAAACTGCCAGCGCTGCGCGACAGTTGCAGATGGCGCTCCGCGAAAATCCGGACGATAAGCTTACGAATCTTTACCTCGGCCAGGTGTACTTCGCTGGTCGAGATTGTACTGACTCCATCAAAGCTTTCAAGGCGAGCGGAGATTTCCTCTTGCGAGAGCCTGCTCCGATGTTCATGAATGTTGTTTGTGATGCCCAAGCCGGCGATGTCAACGAAGCGGCGGACCTGCTCATCCGCATGAGAGGCAAGCCACAGCTTCCGCCGCAGGACTTATTTCAATTTGCGTTACAGTCAGAACAAAGTGGGCAATACCGGTTGGCCTTCCTGGCACTTAAGCTGGTGCCGCCAGGGTTTCCGGATACGTACACTCATGCTTTTGACACTGCTCTGGCAGCCTACCAGTCAAAGGATTACGACGCGACACGGACTATCCTTGGCAAGTTGCATTCCGACGGCAAAGCCACGCCTGAGTCTCTGGATTTGTTAGGGAACACGTTGGAAGAATTGGGGATCATCGAAAAAAAGCCTCAAATGGTCAAGGAGGCATACGATGCTTATCGCCAGGGAATCTACAAGGACCCTCACTACCTTCCAAACTTTATCGACATCGCACGCCTTGCCCTGAAGCTTGGCAACTACAGTTTGGGCGAATCGTTGCTGACACAAGGGTTAGCCTCGAACCCGGACGCCTATCAGTTGATTCTTGAACGAGGGATGGCTTATGCCTTTGATGGGCATGTTGCACTGGCAGCCAGGGATTTTTCCAACGCAAAAAAGCTTGACCCGCATGGCGCATTGCCCTATATGGCTCAAGGCATTCTTGACATCCAGGAGAACCGATACGATCAGGCTGTGGCTGATCTGCGGGACGGAATCAAGCAGAGCAGCGCGCCCAACGCTTGGCTTTACTATCTCCTGGCCCGCGCTCTTCACGACCGAGGGCAAGTAACTCCGGCGGATGATGCTGAAATGCGCCACGCATTGCAGGAGACAATCCGTCTGGATTCGAAATTCAAGGAAGCGTACGAATTGGCCGGGCTGGTTTGGATGAAATCCGGCGATTACGACCAGGCGGAGCGCTATCTGAAGACCGCCCGAAAGCTTGATCCAGGCAACAGACATTGCGTCTATGAGCTTGCAATGATCAAGAGACTTCAGCACCAGCCAGATGCCGCGGCGAGGTATTTCAAGATCTTTGAACACCTCGAGGCAACCAACAATCAAGCCAGGATGCGCAAATATTTCATGAAAATTATGGTCAACCAACAATCGGGAAATACTCTTCAAGAAGCACAGAATTCTGATGATGGGAGATGAATCGATGAGCATAGCAGGGATGAATTCGTCCCGTAATTTGCTACTGAAGGATAGTTTCGATTTTCTTCTGGGGTCATTGAGTCGTTGCTCCAGATTCCTTGGAACTTCGCTTCGCCTCGCATTCGTAGTACTAATGTTTGCATCATTAGTCGCAGGTCAGCAATCCGGCGCGTCACTTTCGGGGATTGTCACCGATCCTTCGGGGGCGGTGATCACAACAGCCAAGGTCACTGCCACCAACGACGCGACGGGTGTCACCATTACAACAACAACTAATAGCAGCGGATATTATTCATTTCCCGCTCTTCAACCCGGAACCTATACCGTGAGGGTCTCCGCGACAGGGTTCAAGACCAGTGTGCAACAAAACGTTGTGCTTTATGCCCAGACACCGACACAACTTCCATTTAAGCTGACGCTCGGCAACACGACCCAGACAGTTACCGTGAAAGCAGCGCCGCCTGCGCTAAGCTACAGTTCGGCAAGTCTGGCAGAGATTGTTCCTCCCAAAGCGATTACGTCGCTGCCTTTGATGGGACAGAACGTGTACTCACTTTTGACGGTTGCACCGGGGATTACAGGGTTAGGAACGTTGCAAAGCAGCCCGAATACGGGCAACGATGTTTTTGCTACAACATCGGCTCCCGCTATTAATGCAGGTGGTCGTAGTTACGAATCCAATCTTTTCACTCTTAACGGCAACAACACAACAGCTACTCCCGTTGGAGGCACTGCCCAAGCTACCCCCCTTCCGGATACTGTTTCGGAGATGCGGATTTCCACAAATGACTATGACGCTGCTTACGGTGGTGCGGCAGGTATGGTAGTTAACGTGACCACCAAAAGTGGCACGAATCAATATCATGGTGACCTCTTCGAATATCACACTGACAGTGCTCTGTCTTCTCGCAACGTGTTTCAGAGCACTCCGGGGTCGGTACATGCGTTCCGGCGCAACGAATTTGGCGGCACATTAGGGGGCCCGATCCTGAAGAACCGGGTGTTTATGTTCGGTTCTCTCGACTTGTTGCGTTCATCGGGTGCCTCGTCTTTCGTTACGAACTTTGAGACCCCTCAATTTACGAACTTTGTTGCAACGGAATTCCCGAACAGCATCGCGGCCAAAATCCTGAAGGGTTATGGGCCAGGACCCGGGATCACGCTCACCAATATCGAGACACTTTCGCAGTATTACCAGGCAAATCCCGGCTATTACTTTCCCACCCTTCAGTCAGCAGAGGCTTTGGGTTTCTCTCCGGATATGCCCACAGTCGGGCAGGGGACTTTTACGCCGACAGGGACGCGCAACGGGACGCAGTGGACTTTACGCCCAGACTTTTACTTCAACCAGCAGAAAGATCATCTCTTTTACTATGTTTACCGCTCAAGCAGCGATGCCCTGAGTGAAGACCCGCGGCCGGCCTTCAACGGAACAAATCCGAGTTACACGATGACCATGAATCTCAATGAGGTCCACACCTTCAGTCCCAGTATCATCAACGAGGCGAGTGTGGGTTACTACCGTACGTATGGGGCCGCCTTGAACCCAGCATCCGCACTGGTAGTCCCCGGCGTAAACGTTAACGGTGTCTGGGGCTGGGGAGGAAACGGCGGGTTCGAATTTTCTCCCGGTGATTTCGTCCAGAACGTCTATAACTGGAACGACATGGTCACCATGATCAAGGGTGCGCACACGTTCAAAATGGGATTTGGCGCCCGACGCTGGGAAGACAACGCCAACTTCACAGGTATCTACCAACGCGGTGATTATTACTTCAATAACCTTGTGGATTTCTCGCAGGACATGGCCTACAGTTCGACGTTTCAGGGAGTCGATCCTACGACTGGGAAACCCACCAGCCAGGTGCGCGGCTATCGTGGGACCGAACTCGACGCGTTCATTAATGACAACTGGAAAGTTCGCCACGATCTCAGTTTGAATCTCGGGCTTCGCTGGGATTATTTCGGGAACCCAAGTGAAGCAACGAACAAGCAGGAGAATTTCCTGTTTGGGAGTGGTTCGACCTTCATACAGCGTCTAGCAAACGGAAGTGCACAGGTTGTGCCGGCGCTTTATGCCAATGCGCGGCATGATAACTTTGCGCCACGGTTCGGCTTCTCATGGAATCCAAGTTTCGACCAGAAGCTGGTACTTCGCGGTGGGTTTGGGCTTTTCTACGACCGGCCAAGCAACCAGATATACACCAACAACCGGACCAATCCTCCACTTTTTGCTGTTCCGACCTGGGGAGTTCCAACCGGCACTCCTGTTGCCTTCGGCCTTTGTTCGCCAACCTCTTCACTGGACGTAAACTGTCCACAAAACCCCGACCTTAACCAGGTCACACTTAACAGCGCCAATGGCCTTGTAGCTCCCATCAACGGCGTGCCGACGCTGATTCCAACCGAACTCTACGGGACAACACAACAATTCCCGATTTCCTACAGTGAAAATTGGAATATGGGAGTCCAATACGGAATTACACACGACTTGGTTGCAGAAATTGATTACATCGGAGACGTCGCCCATCGCAACTATTTGAGCACGGATATCAACCGGTTCAATGGAGACAATGTGGGAGGATTTCTGCGGCGCCCGAACCCTAATTTCGCTGACATTCAACTTTCCCAACCGATTGGTAACAGCAACTTCAACGCCATGTCCGTAGGATTCCGACGCATTGCTCCTCACGGCATCACCTTCTCCGGCTACTATACGTGGTCTCACGCCTTTGACTTGTGTTCCGACTACCTGCAGGGCGGTTGTTCCATTCCCGATATTTCCGACATCATGGGAAACTATGCCTCGTCGGATTTCGACGTCCGGAACCACTTTGCAGGCTATGCAACATGGACCGTTCCCGGGTTGTTTCAAAATAATAAGTGGGTGAACCGCGTATTGACGAACTGGACGATCAACGGCGTCGTTGCACTCCAGTCGGGGATGCCATTTTCTGTGGTCTGCTATGCCGGGTATCCCACCTGCGACTACAACCTCGATGGATATAACTACGACCGCCCGAGCATCAATGGGCCTGTTAAACTTGCCGCAAGCCACCTGACTGTCCAAAATTACCTGAATGGAATATTCCTTCCCGGCGGCGGGCAATTCGGGACACAGTTCTATGCGCCCACCGGTGTACAGGAAGGTAACCTGGGGCGCAATACATTTCGGGGGCCAGGGCTTGCCGACGTCGATTTCTCACTCGAGCGACGTTTCCCGATTTATGAGAGGACGGAGTTGGACCTTACCATTGAGTCCTTTAACGCTTTCAACCGTGTCAACCTGGGCCAAGTGGATGGCAGCATGACTGACAGTACCTTCGGCCAGTCCACTTCTGTGGCCGGCAACCCGCGCACTTATCAAGTCGTTGCGAAGATCCTGTTCTAGTTCATTGCAAGGGCAAGAGGCCTCAGTTGCTTGGTTCCGGGAAGCTGCGTGATCTTTCGGCTTCCCGGAACTAACTGATTACAGTGTTTCCTCAAAACGCGAAAGGTGACCTCAATCACAATGTGTGCTTGTCCTGGCTGTGGAAAGTGCCTTGCCATCGCTCTCTTGCTTGTTGCACCCTTGTTGTTGAGCAACTCGACCAGTCAGACCCTATCGTCGTCTCCGGAGGTTAGGGTTAAGCTTACCGGTCCTATCCGCATTACGAAGAGCACACGGATTATTCCCGGCACATATCAAATCCGGGTTGCCCCCGGTAAGGCCGTCATTGAGATCGATGGCGACAACGTAACTCTCAACCTTTCAGGTGTCACGATCACCAGCGGGATCACAGACCCTTGGGATCGTGTTGGGACTGGGATTTACTCAGAAGGGCATAATCACGTTACCATTACGGGCGGCGCCGTTCATGGGTACAAGTACGGGATTTTCATCCAAGGAGTAGACCGCGGCGTGAAAATCATTGGGACCGACGTCAGCTGCAATCGAGCGCAAAGACTGCTGTCAACCTTGACGCATTTCAACGTAAAGGATTGGCTCGACATTTTTCATCTGGATTCGTGGGAGTCTTACGGTGCCGGGCTATACCTGAAAAACGTCGAATATGGGTGGGTGAAGGGGGTATCGGCGCACAATGAGCAAAATGGAATTTTGTTGGCAAATGTTACCCATACGACGGTTATGGATAACAACGTCTCACACAATTCGGGCTGGGGAATCGGTTTATTTAATTCTTCGTGGAACGATATCTTGGATAACCACGCGGATTGGGACGTCCGGTGCGAAGGCAAAACTTACTCCGCGGGCTGCGATTCGGCGGGCGTTCTGCTAATGGACGGAAGCGACCACAATCGTATTATCGGCAACAGTTTCATCCACTCCGGCGATGGCTATTTTGTGAGCAAACCCCATACGGGCCATGCCAGCAACGATAACTACGTTGCCTACAACGACGGAAGCTATTCACCGCACAATGCATTCGAATCGACCTTTACCAGCGGGGACCAGTTTTACCACAACACTGCGAATCATTCCGATTATGGGTTTTGGCTGGGTTTCTCGCGGAACACAACAGTAACCGACAACCAGATTGAGAACTGCAAACACGACGGCATCGCCATCGAACATGGTTCCGGGAATTTTATTGTCCGGAATCAAATTGTCGATAACGGAGGGGTTGGCATCCGTCTATTCCGCCGACAGCCCGTGCCCAATCCGAGCAGAAGTTATGTGATTCTGGAGAATCAGATTGCTGGAAATAAAATTGGAATTCTTCTGAACCAAACTTACGATGTTATGGCGACTATGAATGATTTTAGTAACAATCCTGTTTCTATCAGCGTCGAAAAGGAGAGTCATCGGATCCTTGTCAGAGATAATAATTTCACTTCTTCGGAGGGGAAGAAAATAGAGGTGGACAGCACGAGTTCGGTAATCACGAATTGAAACGTGCTGAACTGGATTTCCGAATCTGCAAGAGGTGACGATGAACGCGACTGCCTAATACAGGCGATCATCGAAGGATGGGGTGCTTTTCCACGTATCATTCGATTGCACAGAGACGGACTGGATTTATCTGGTTTTGGATAGACCTAAGGGGGCAGGGACCTCTTGCTTCCCTCATACGCAAATAACAGAGACCTCGGATGGATCGACGACGCTTTGGAAAGACACTTGCCGGGCTTAGCACAACGTTAATGGGACTTACCGGTGTGGGGACAACAAAGGAACGGCTTCAAACCGGCGCCGATTCAGGATTTTCTCGAAATTCGAGGCTGGGTTTCCCGTCTGGGAAATACACGCCCTTTGGATATATTGATAACCCTTACCACGCTTGGGCATTGCACCCCAGCGGGGTTTTCCGCTCCGTGTCTCCCATTGGCATGGGGCTATACTTTCCAGCGGGACCTGGGGGCTATTTTGATTATCAACGGAACTCTGTTTACAGGATTTTCTTTCGGATAGGACTGAGAATTCACGGCCAGGTCTATTTCAACGAGAGCGACTTCGAAAAGACCGGGGTAGAACTTTTCGCTACACACCATAGCAAGAATATCCTGACCTTTGCATTTTCTACAGGCTCTCTCGAGGTGGTCTTGCCATTCTTCCAGATTGGAGAGAATTCACTCGCATGCTTCGTTCACTTTCAGAACAAGGCATCCACTGTTGAAGAATTGGAGATCTATGCAACCGAGCAGCTTCAGTTAGGCAACGCGGTCTGGTGGGGACGAGACGGCTTGGCCGGTGTGTATGACCATGAGGCTGACGCGATACTACTCCGATCTTTTGCCGCCGGACCAGCCTTTTGCTTGAATTCGACGCTTCCAAGCTCGGGTCATATCATAACTTCTGACGAGCACACATTGGCAGCTTGGGTTGCTGATACTGGGGCATCGAAAATGCAAGTCACTTCGTACTTCCCAGAACCTTTGATAGGAGGGTTGACTTGTCGAGTAGCAGTGCCGAGCGAAGGTCAGGCGAGGTGCGGCTTTGTTGTCACCCGCGGCGTAGATTCTCGAATTGCCAATGAAGAAGCGCATGTATCTCGATTGCAGTTGACGGGTACTTATGAAGAAAAGAAGGCTGCAGATGACCTCTTCTGGGCGCGGGCTCCGAGGCTCGAAGGAGATTTGCCGGCGGCCTGGAAACATTCCTGGGTTTACGATTTTGAGACCCTTCGCATGATGGTGCGAAGGCCGATCGGCCGCTACAAGCATAACTGGGATGCCATGCAGATTCAGGCCCCCCGAAATGTGCTGGCGGAGACCTCGATTGATATGTGGACCCTGAGCTATGCTGACGATGAAAGCGCGAAGCATGTCCTCCTGGGGCAATTTCAGGATGCCTTGGAAGCCAACGTCCCATGCATGCGCGAAGATGGAACAATGAATATGGTTGCCGTTGACGGGAGCGAATGTGGCACGGCAATCCAATGGTGTTATCCCTTTTATTGCCTGGAGTGCGTGTACCTCCGGAACCCGTCTCGGGTCTGGCTGGAAGAACTTTATCCATATCTTGTGAAATACATTGATTGGACGCTCAGAAACCGGTGCGACCGCGACGGATGGATCGTTGCCAAGTGCAGTTGGGAAACGGGGATGGACGCCTCGCGTCGTTTCCTCATAGAACAACCTACGGGTGGCGAACTAATTGACTTCATCCGTATATCTGAGCTCCAGGCCGCAATGGCACATGCTGCAGGGGTCATGAAGCGTTTTGCTGAAGTATTGGGGGCTACTGGGGATCTGAAGCGCTGGAATGACTTGGCTAAAGCTTATGCTCAAAAGACACACGAACTCTGGTACGAGGGCTGGTTCTACGACATCGACGTCCGAACCGGCCGCCGCATCATTATTCCTGGATACCGGCCAGTCACCCAAGTTGGCGCCATTATGTGTGGTGTTGCCACGCCCGAGCAAACGCGTGAGATGATTCCCAAGATGCTGGAATATCCTGACCGCCAGCCATCTTGGCTCGAGTGGGCTTCGCAACTCTTCCCGTATGCCGAATCGATGTGGATGGCTGGCCAACGAAAATTCCTTTCGCAGTCTCTTCACTCGATTATCTCGCGCGTTTACACCTCCATGGACCGGCGAAAGGTGGAATCAGGAGAGCCTCTGGGGTGGCCGGGTGTGAGTTGTGAGGTTTGGGGTCCAAAGGGCGCCTATGGGGGCGAAGGATATGGATGGGGGGCAACATTGCCAGCGCACATTATCCGAAGCCTGTTTGGGTTCCGCGAGGGCACATGGCCAATTAAGCCGTGGTTTACCTTGGGACCGAATCTGCCTGAGCCGATTGTTTCTCAGGGCAAGGACTTTTTGTTGCGCAACCTCCATTACCGGGATATGGTTTTGGACATCCATTATGAGCGCAGCGCGAGGGACCGCCTTCATGTCAGGCTCAGCCGCGTTGGCAGTGTGTGGTCAAAGAATGTACGAGTTATGAATGAAAAGGGAAAGAGTATTAACATCGAACGTACTGGGACGAGGTTGGAATTCGACGCCGAAAATCACGCGCTCTACCGGATCGAGTTGCAGAGGAATTGACCGGAAATTCACCTATGCAGGCTGCGCATCATGAAAAGAAGAGCATTTCTGAAGCGTACCGTCACATTGCCGTGGCTCGCACAAACCCTGCCGGCAGAAGATAACCCGCCGCAAGTAAACGGCAAAAAAGTGCCTCGCGGGCCGTACAGGCCCGGGCGGATTCAGAACGACTACAGCATGTTTCTGCCGGGCGAACGGGAAGCCTTGCAGAAAGCTCCTCGACTCGTTGAAATCGACGGGGGCCGGGTGAGGGCCCGACTCGGCGCAGAAGAGAAAATCCTGGAGTTGAACGGGTCCATGGGCGGTTGGCGGCTGGTTGCCCTGCTTCCCTGGCTGAACGGCATGGCAACGGCTGTCTTTGAAAAGCACGTTACTCATCAGGGGATGATTGTTTACGTCACGAAGGAAGGCGAAATCGCGAGGATTCCCAAGCGCATTGGAGAGCTTTCCAGCATTCGGCCGCGGCCGACGAGTAACCCTCATGGGATTAAATTTGAACGTCCTGCCCGCTATGTGCCGGGTCCGGACGTTCTCGGCGAATACATCCTGAATTCTGAGGAGGACCCGTGTTTCGAGAACGTCGCTGCGCTTGGGCCGGAGTTCATTGGATGGACGCTCGTGGCCAATGAAGAAACGGCCCCTCAGATGTCGCTTTGGCTTGAGGCGGATGGTACATCGCGGCAATTCGGCACGAATCCTGAATCTCTCTGGGCGCCGGACCTGACCGGAAGGCTCTTCGATCCCAGGCGGTTTCTTCCGTCGGAGTATCTGTACGATTACGTGCATGGGTACAGCAAGCGAACGCTGCTCGGGGGGTACCTGCCAGCCGCAGATATAGGGGTGTGGAACCCGAAGTTTCGCGTTGGGTATGAAGTGATGGTAGTTCTGCCGCCGGGTGAGGATGCGCGCCCGGTCGGTCGCGTCCGGGCGATGCTGCCGCCCGGCTCAAGAAAGGGGCTGATTCCTCCGGGCGACACGGGCGCGAGGGAAGCTGAGCTGCGGTCGGAATTCGTGGAGCGTTACTGGAACGGCACGGCTGAGGATTTCTTTACGGCCCTGGTTGGGGTCTGGAACAAATGGCATTATTTCTTTGAAGACCGCATGCGCGTTCAAATCCCGGACGAGTGGCTGCATGATGCGGCGCGAGCGGGCATTGTCCTCTGTCGGTGCAGTTATCACAAGCTGAACCCCAGTTACCAGATCGGTGAAGGCGCGTACACGAAGATCCCGGAACGAAG
>DASRCX010000016.1:0-2480 GCA_035652895.1 Terriglobia bacterium | reverse complement strand
TTCTATCCTGGAAGCACATCGGATCAACTCACCTTACATCTTGGAAGGCGCAGACAAGACAGTATTTGAACGACTCAAGAAGGATGCGGCAGGTCTAGAAATCGGGCCGGTAAGACCACGCGAATTGGCAGCGCTAATTTTGAAGTATGACGTAAATGCACTGCTTCATGGGGTGTTCATTGCCAAGAGCACGTTGGCCGGAGGTCGCCTGCGATTGAGTCGAGCCTTGAGCGGTTTCATCGAGGCATCGAATGTCCGTCCTGCTGAAAGCGGTGGCGTTAAAAACGACCGCGTCGACCCAAGTGGCGATACAAGCAAGGGCTTCGGTAATGTTCCCTTTCACCGCACAGAATTTGTTGCAGAAAAGATAGCGGCGTACTTCAATCTCGATCTTGCGCTGCTGCGCGGCTACGCGCTCGGCGACGAAGCAACTCAACTGCTTGTTGCGCTGGCACTATTCAAAATCCGTCGGTTTCTCTCGACAGGTTTGCGGTTGCGTACGGCCTGTGATTTGAAACCGGTCGGCGAGCTGACCGTAACCGAACCCGTTGGATTCAGCGTCCCTGATGAGCTGCAATTGCTGAAAGAATGCCAGCGACTGATTGGCGTATGCAAGCCCAAGTTCGCCGGCGTGACTACGGTCAAATGGGAACCCAAGCCTAGGGTGGCAGAGAAGAAAGAGGAGAAGCCTGAGGAGAAGCCTGAGGAGGACGCTGAAGAGGAGACGGAGGAATGATTGGCGTCGCACTGAGTTTTCCGTCGGGCCGCTTTCACGCCACGCCTTGGGGACGGCACGTCAATGAAGGCGCTCCTGAGTGGCCTCCGTCGCCTTGGCGGTTTTTGCGGGCGCTGATCGCGACCTGGAAGCGAAAACTTGACGGCCAGCTTGGCCAGCCGGATGTCGAGGTGCTGTTACGCGCCTTGACCGCTCTACCGCAATTTGTGCTGCCGCCGGCCGGCACCGGCCACACTCGCCATTACATGCCGTGGTTTAAGAAAGGTCCCGAAGATAGGACGCTGGTTTTCGATACGTTCATCAGTCTCCCACGCGACGCACGCGTCGTCATGCTCTGGCCTGACGCTACGTTGTCATCCCAACAGCGTCATCAACTGGAACAGCTGCTAGCCCACTTGAACTTCTTCGGCCGCGCTGAATCTTGGTGCAGTGCCCGTCTTCTGGGCGATGGTGAAGCGGCGCAAGCCGCGCGAAATGTGAATTGCGAGGCGATCGATGGCGGCGGCGTGACGCCCGACCGTGAAATCGCCCGCGTCTTATGTGCTGCGGGAGAACTGGCGTTTGAAAACCAGCACACGCCGAAACACAAAACGGTTTCAGGACGCGGCAAAATGAGGAAGACAGTAGAGACTCCCCTCTACGACCCAGACTGGCATCTGTGCATGGAAACCCTGGAACTCCATGACAAGCGATGGTCCGACCCCCCCGGCTCCCGCTGGGTCTCCTACCTGCGGCCACGCGATTGTTTCAAGATCGAGCCGGTGCGCCGCGTCTCGCGCTCCGGCAGTGATCGGAAACCTCAAGTGGCTCGCTTCGCTCTGGATTCCACCGTGCTGCCCCGCATTACGGACACACTGCCGGTCGCGGAGTCTGCACGCCGCAGGTTGATGGGTATATACGGCAGACAGTTCGCTCAGCCTGACGGTGCGAAGGCAAGATCGGCAATTTTCGCCGGAAAAGACGAAGCCTCGCGCCCGCTAAGCGGTCACGCCCATGCCTACTATCTGCCGACGGATGAAGATGATGATGGCCATCTCGACCATCTCACGGTCATCGCTTCAGAGGGCTTCTGTCCTGGAGAAGTAAGAGCGCTGGACTGTCTCAACCAACTCAAGGCGGGCGGTGAGATGCGGTCCAGCCATCCCTTGCGCGTCCTGCTTCTGGGACTCGGCAGGCTGGACGAATACGATCAAGGGCCTTGCGGCTGTTCCCAATCTTGGGTTTCCGCGACTCCTTTTATCGCGACCCGCTACTTGAAGAAGCGCGGAACGAAACGCGATCCCAAAGAAGTCTGGAACAATAGAGTCGCATTCCTAACGCTGGTCCTCAAGGAGGAGTTAAGGAGGTTTCTCGGTCGCCGAGATGACCTTCGTGACTTGCCTCCGGACGCCATCAGGGTAGAGCCCATAACCGATGCCAACGGCGTATTCCGCATCGGCCAGAGGCAACTTCGTCCGATCGAGTTTCGCCGGTTTCGCCGGAAGACTGGCGACGATGGCGGCCGCCGGACCAGCGGGGGCTTTCGGCTCGCCTTTCCCCGCCCGGTAAAAGGGCCGATCTGCCTCGGCCATTCCGCACACTTCGGAATGGGACTTTTTGTCCCGGATGACGCGAACGCTCAGCACCAGCCAGGGTGACACGCGATGCGGACTTCATACCTGGTTTGCTACGACATCTCAGATGACAAACGGCTGCGCAAGGTGCACAAGGTGATGCGCGGCTTCGGTGATCACTTGCAGTATTC
>DASRCX010000015.1:0-88924 GCA_035652895.1 Terriglobia bacterium | reverse complement strand
ATGTAAAGAGAGGTAGTCTGCCACGGAAGCACACATTCCATCCAGGGATGAGCATATTCCCAGAAGCCCGCACGGCGCCAAATGGCAAACAAGTCGTCCAGCCGACGGTAGAAGTCGATCAGATCGCCTTCTTCTGTATGGACATGTTTGTAATATTTAAGACCCTCCAACTTGTTGTCACTTGGAGAGCTTGCGGTACTGTCCATTTCAATCGTGGCGTGAAGTGGGAAGAACCATTCGGCAAACGCCTGGCGCGTGTCTCCAATCCGTTTGAATCCTTGCGGACACGGGACGCACCATGATTCGAGAAAGTCGAACCTTTCGTCCGTCATGACAGTTTTCAAGTCATCAAGCAGAACCTCCAGGGTGTCATAAAGCAGGTAGTAGGAGCGAAAGTGCGGTTGGTGCGCGCGTATCTTCAGCGTCGCGGCAGTCATCACTCCAAACTGTCCCATCCCGGCGCGCACGGCGTTGAAAAGATCTTCGTTCTGCCGTGGTGAGCAGAGCACAATTTCTCCCTCGCCGGTAACGACTTCGAGTTCCAGACAATTATCCGCCTGAGTGCCGTGCCGCCAGGAAGCGACTCCCAGCCCGGCAGTTGAGAGGGTTCCGCCAATGGTCACATCCAAATTGTTAGTAAGCACGGGCGGCGAAACACGCTCGGGTGCAAGGTGCTGGACCAGGTCCCGCCACTTCAACCCCGTCTGGCATACGACAGTTCCCTTCCCGGGATTGACCTGCATGACAGCATTCAACGAGGTCATATCCAACACAATGTGCTCGGAAAGCGATTGCCCGGTCTGCGAGTGGCCGCCGCCGCGAGTTGAGACGGACAGGCCGTTGCGCGCTGCAAACTTCACGACATTCGCCACGTCCTGGCTTGATGCCGGCCGAACGACCGCGGCGGGTTTGCGCACAACGACTCGGCCGAAATCCGTTGAAACCGCTTCGCGCGACGTATCGTCCACAAGAACCTGTCCGCTGACTTCACGGGCAAGATCGGCAGTCCAGTTCATCAGAAAACCCCCTTCTGCGTACGTTTGAATGATCAGTCCAATCCCGATGGCAGCACCCGAGTTATGAAGCTACCACATGGAACGAGCGGGCCACAATGCCACGATCGCGCCGCTGGATGAAGTGCGCGCTTGTAGCAGTGAGTTTATCTCGCCATGTGGATAGTGAGTGGCGGATTCATCGTGCTTTGCTTCTCTCTTCCGTCCGCCTGAGTGATGATCATGGATCACTGCGGCAATGGCTGTACCAGCAATGTGCCATCGCCGCAACAGGCGACCGGGCCGCGCTCCGCTGTGGTAAAGTGAACCTTGGACTTGCAGTCTTCTGTCCAATTGATCGAGGCGGGCCGAAGAAAGCATGAACTTGTTTGCTTGTTTCTCCTCATGTAAGATTTTCCGTTGCACCAATTTACGTGCACAAGAAAGTGAAATGACCTGCGGGAGGTGCGAATTTGGCTGAAACGCCGAAGTACGATATTGCAATCATTGGAAGTGGTCCGGGCGGATATGTGGCAGCGATCCGGGCCGGCCAATTGGGGCAGAAGACGATCCTGATCGAGAAAGACAACAAGTTTGGCGGAACATGCCTCCACGTGGGCTGCATTCCGACGAAGGACCTGTTGCTGAACGCCGAAGTTTACGACTTCTTCAAGAATGCCCAGGAATTTGGCATCGAGTGCAAGGGTTTTTCGATTGATTGGGCAGCCGTTCAGGCCCGGCAGAACAGAGTGGTCACGAAGCTGGCCAAGGGCGTAGAGTTCCTGCTGAAAAAGAACAAGGTCGAAACGGTGCAGGGGTTCGGACAGCTATCGGGGCCGGGCCGCATCACGGTGACGGATGCAAACAAGAAGGTCCGGGAGATTCAGTCGAAGAACATCATTCTGGCCACAGGTTCCGAGGCCAAAATGCTTCCGGGACTGGAACCGGATGCCAAGACTATCCTGACAAACAAGGAAATCCTCAGCCTGAAGAAAATCCCCAAGTCGATGGTCGTCATCGGCTCGGGTGCCGTCGGAGTGGAATTTGGCTCGATTTTCCACCGCTTCGGGACCGAGGTGACCATCATCGAAATGCTGCCGCACATCGTCCCGCTTGAAGACGAAGAAATCTCAGCCCAGCTTGAGAAATCGTTCAAGAAGCAGGGTATCGCAGTCCATACCCAAGCCAAGGTCGAAAAAGTTTCCAAGACAGCCAAAGGAGCGATGGTGGAGTTCACTGATGCTCAGGGCAAGCTCCAGTCAATCGAGGCTGAAACCTGCCTGGTGGCTGTAGGGCGGGCCCCCAACACGCAGAACATTGGCCTTGAAAAGACGCGCGTTCGGATGGAGAGAGGCTTCGTGAAGGTCGATCCTTACATGCGGACGGATGAACCAGGGGTTTACGCGATCGGCGACATTGTGGCCGGCAGCCCGCTGCTGGCACACGTTGGCTCAATGGAAGGCATCGTCGCCGTAACGCACGCAGCCGGCAAACCTGTTGAACCGATCAACTATCGGCAGGTCCCGAATTGCACATATTGCGAGCCGGAAATCGCCAGCACCGGCCTGACCGAACGCCAGGCCCGCGAGAGCGGTTACAACGTAAAGGTCGGCAAGTTCCCCTTTGCCGGAAACAGCAAAGCAACCATTCTTGGCTCCACTGAAGGCTTCGTCAAGATTGTTAGTGATGAGCGTTACGGGGAGGTCCTGGGCGTACACATGATCGGGCCTCGGGTCACCGAGATGATCGCTGAGGCCGTCGTGGTGATGCGCCTGGAAGGAACGGTCGAGGACTTGGAGCAGGCCATCCATCCGCACCCGACGCTTACGGAGGCTGTTCCTGAAGCAGCCCATGCCGTTCACGGGATGGCAATCCACATTTAGCGGGCTCTGGATACCATGGGTCAAAGCTGGAAGCGCCAAGCTGATCCCGCATTCCGTGTTAAGCGGGGACGTCATTCTGCCCAAGACCTCCGGGTATAAAGGGGGGCATTAGGCAGTTATCCAAGAAACTTTTTCCAGAACGCCAATCCTGTTACGGCTTGACAAATGATTTGTCAGGTTGAAGTGCCGGGCATTGTGAATTATGAGGAGGGACTGCACCTCCAGCACGAGCGCGTCATTGCGCGTAAGGCGGGGGACATTCCTGATACTCTGATTCTGCTGGAACATCCACCCGTTTATACTCTGGGGCGTAACGCAAAACGCGAAAACATTCTCTTCTCCCCTGAAAAGATTCGGCTGTTGGGAGCGGAGATTTTTGAGACTGATCGCGGCGGGGATGTCACCTTCCATGGACCCGGGCAGCTTGTGGGATACCCCATCTTCGACCTGACGCAGCACAAGAGAGACCTGTCCTGGTACATGAACTCGCTGGAAGAAGTCTTTATCCGCGTTGCTGGAGAGTTTGGAATCCGTGCGGGAAGAACTCAAGGAGCGCGAGGGGTCTGGGTGGGCAATGACAAGCTCGTGGCCATGGGAGTGCATGTGTCGCGATGGGTCACCTCTCACGGCTTTGCCTTCAACGTAAACACCGACCTCCGTTTCTTCGATTGGATTGTTCCCTGTGGCTTGCGTGGCAAAGGAGTAACTTCGCTCGAAAAGCTGCTGGGCCGGCGGGTTCCAATGGAAATGGTCACAGAGTGCGTTATCCGGCATTTCAGCTCGGTGTTCGGAATGGAAATGAAGTGGCCGGAAATGCCGTTAGCGGCTCCCCGCTGGAAACCACCGGGCAACCCCCTGGAAAGTCCCGGATAAACCAACTGGCTCGATATGGCTCAAGCCCGACCTGCAAAGGGCAGAAGGGAGACCCCGGTCCCTGACGCTCATACCCTCGAGCGGATGCTCTATTACCTGAAGCTCACCCGCGAGGCCGAAGTGCGCATCGATCAGGTGCTTTACCGCCAGGGGAAAATCGTCGGCGGTGTTTACGTTGGGCGCGGGCAGGAAGCCATCGGAGTTGGATCCTCGATTCAACTTATGCAGGGCGATATTGTCCTGCCCAGCCACCGCGATTTTTCTTCCTTTCTGATTCGCGGCTTCACGCTGCGGGAAATCTTCTGCAACTGGATGGGGCGCGCTAACGGGCCTACGCGCGGGCGCGACAACACCCTTCATATCGGCGACATCAAACGAGGCGTAATCCCGATCATCTCGCATCTCGGCGACACTTGCCCGGTGGCTTGCGGCGTGGCAATGGTATTAAAGCGGCGCGGCAATGGGAATGTCGCGCTGGTTCACTTCGGCGAAGGCACGACGAGCCGCGGCGACGTGCACGAAGCCATGAATATGGCCGCCGTGATGAAGCTTCCCGTGATATTCATATGCAACAATAATGCCTATGCGTATTCAACGCCAACAGAGAAACAATACGCGGTCAAAGACCTTGCCGTGCGCGGAGCGGCCTACGGGATGCCCGGAGTCAAGGTGGATGGCAATGACGTCCTGGCGGTCTATTCCATTGTCGGTGAAGCCATCGCGCGCGCCCGCACAGGCGGCGGGCCGAGCTTTGTCGAGTGCAAAACATTCCGAATGACGGGCCATTCTGCGCACGATGCGGCGGAATATGTTCCGGAACAACTCTTCACTCAATGGAAGAAGAAAGACCCAATTCCACGGCTGGAAAAAGCCCTGCTGGCAAAAAAGATCCTGGGCGCAAAGCGGATTAAGGAACTTGAAGAGGAAATCAAGCAGCAGATTGATGATGCTGTTGCCTACGCCGAGGCAAGCCCTCTTCCTGACAGCGCGACCTGTACAGAAGGTGTCTATTGCAGCGATCAATGCTGGTGGAGCAATCCGCCTGCTGAATGAAAGCTCTGTTCCATGCCATTGTTGACATATCTTGAAGCGATTCGCCAGGGCATCTGGGAGGAGATGGAGCGCGATCCGTCCGTTTTTCTTCTCGGCGAGGACATCGGCGCTTACGGCGGCGCGTTTAAAGTGACCGCCGGAATGCTGGAGAGGTTCGGCGAGGAACGAGTCATCGACACCCCCATTTGCGAATCCGCCATCGTGGGAGCTGCCGTGGGCGCGGCACTGATGGGTATGCGTCCGGTGGCGGAGATGCAGTTCATGGATTTCATCTCCTGCGGGTTCGACCAGATTGTGAACATGGCCGCCAAAATCCACTACCGCTGGGGCGCTGCTGTACCGCTGGTGGTCCGCGGGCCTTCCGGAGCAGGCGTGCACGGCGGGCCGTTCCATTCACAGTCCAATGAAATGTGGTTTGTCCACACGCCCGGGCTGAAAGTGGTTGCGCCGGCGACGGCCTATGACGCCAAAGGGCTGATCAAGGCTTCAATCCGCGACAACAATCCTGTCATCTTCTTTGAACACAAGTTTCTTTATCGTCGAATCAAGGAAGAAGTTCCGAGCGAAGAATACGTCGTCCCGCTGGGCAAGGCTGTTATTCGCCGTGAAGGAACCGATATTGCTGTGATTACATACAGCGCAATGGTCTGGACCGCACTCGAAGCAGCGGATGTTCTCGCCCGCGACGGCGTTTCGCTTGAGGTCGTTGACCTGCGAACCCTGTTGCCGTACGATGAGCAGTGCGTGCTCGCAAGCGTCCGCAAATGCAGCAAGGTGATTCTGCTGCATGAGGATACAATGATCGGAGGCATGGCTGGAGAGCTTGCGGCGGTGATCGCCGGCAAAGCATTCGAGGGCCTTGACGGCCCGATCGTACGGGTCACCGCCCCGGACACTCCGGTGCCTTTTTCACCTCCGCTCGAAGCCCGATTCCTGCCGAGCGTTGAGAAAGTCGTAGAGGCGGCACGCCAGCTTGCAAGCTATTAACGGGAATACTCATGCCGACAAATGTCGTGATGCCCCAGATGGGAGAAAGCGTCGCAGAAGGAACGATTACCCGATGGCTGAAGAAGCCGGGCGACCGCATCGAGCGTGACGAGCCTCTGTTTGAAATCACCACGGACAAAGTGGACGCCGAAATTCCTTCCCCGGCCTCGGGGATCCTTACGAAGATCCTGGCGCGTGAAAACGAAACCGTCCCCGTCAATACCGTTGTTGCCATCATCGATGGGCAAGACGCCGTCGTAGCACCGGAAGCCGCGCCGAAGGAGGCACCGGCCCCTGCTCCCGGGGTCGAAGCTCCGGCTACGCCACCGGCTGTCGCAGCCGAGGCTGCTCGCGTTACGGAACAGTATGCCGCCCGACCTGTAGGAAAAATCCGCTCCTCGCCTCTGGTGCGTCGCATTGCGCGCGAGCACAATGTGGACCTCGCTCTAGTGAAAGGAACAGGGCTGGGCGGTCGGATCAGTAAGAAGGACATCCTCGCATTCCTGGAACATCCAACGCCCGCAAGGGCTGGGGCCCAGCCTGCAAAGACTACCCAAGCTGCTCCGCCCGTTGCTCCCGCCGGACAGGCGATCTCATTTACAGGCCCCACCCACGTTGTTCCGATGACGCCCCAGCGGCGGCAGATCGCCGAGCACATGGCCCTCAGCAAAAAAACTTCTGCGCACGTGACGACCGTGTTCGAAGTGGATATGAGCCGCATCGTAGAGTTGAGAGAGCGATCGGCGGAAGAGTTCGAACGGCGTCATGGCCTGAAATTGACCTTCACCCCTTTTATTGCCCAGGCGGCAGTCGAGGCTATCCGGCAGTTTCCCATTTTCAACTCATCGGTCGATGGAACAAATATCGTTTACAAGCAGGCGATCAATCTGGGGATTGCCGTCGCGCTCGAAAGCGGACTGATTGTGCCGGTCATCAAGCACGCGGAAGAGAAAAACTTTCTGGGGCTGGCACGTGCTATCCAGGACCTCGCGAGCCGCGCTCGCTCAAAGCGGTTGAATGTCGAGGAGGTTCAGGAAGGCACCTTCACCATTACGAACCCGGGAATTTTCGGCAGCCTGTTTGGAACACCGATTATCCATCAGCCCCAGGTTGCCATCCTGGGCGTCGGCGTCATCGAGAAGCGACCCGTCATCCGCAATGACGCGATCGCCATCCGCTCGATGGCTTATCTGATGCTGACTTTCGACCACAGGATCATTGACGGTGCCGTGGCGGACCAGTTCATGGCATACCTGAAAAGCCTTCTGGAAAACTGGCAGGAACCTGTCCTTTAGCGCTGCCGCGCTGATCCCAGGCCGTTATTGTTGCGACTGCGGGTTGGCCAGGCGGTCAACCAGGCTGTTCATGTCGTCCCGGCAGTCTGTCGCATCAAATCCCTGCTCCTTCATCTGAGGCAGGAAACGGGCGAGGTTCTGCTCGAAAAATGCCTTGGCACGGTCCGGCTGGCCCAGCACGGCATATTGCGCTGCAAGCGTCTGGAGCAGGCCAAGCGAAGGCTCCTTCTCCCGCGACCATTTGGCCAGATTTTCCCGCAGTACACCCTGAAGATAATCGCTGAACTTCTGTGTCTGGTCCACAAACTGGCCTCCGGAGTATCCGTAGATCGAAATCACATCGGCAGCCTCCTCGCGTGGCCCACACGCAGTCACCTGAGGGCGATGCACAACCAGTTTCCAGTGGGAGTCAGGGCCAAGCCTGCGGATTTCGAGACCCACAAACGGCCATCCGTCGAGTCCTTCGATGTGCCCTATAAGCTTCAGTGAATCCTTGTCAACTTCCAGAATATTCAACGTCGTGCAGCAGCGGTTTCCGCCGGAATAGAGTCCGATAATGAAGTCCTGCTTGTGGTTACCGGCAAGGTCACGAAGATAATCTGGACGGGGACGGTTGTTCTTTGCGGGAAGACCCTGCTTTCCTGCGAAATCGTAGATGGCAGTCCAAGCGTCGCGGGCACCTTCAAGTGTATCCACCTGGTAGGCAATCTGGTTCCGGCTGTCGTATATCACGAGGCGCCCAGCCGCGAAACCCAGGCTGACCGAATTGGACCGGTAGAGAGCAGCGCGGTACTCCCGGGCGATATAAAAAGTCCCGATTCGCTCGTAGCCCGGAACGTCCGGAAAACCGCCGCGGCCACTTGATTTGCCAAGCACATACTGTTCGGCGGTGGCCGCAGCTTCCTTCAGGGTGGAAGGCTTCCAATCGCGCTGGAGTCCGAGGACAAACAGGAAAACGAGGGCGGCCAGGATTGTCGAAATCAGGAATTCGCCCTTGCGCATGTCAGCGGGGAAAGCTCCGGAAGGTTTCAGGCACAGCCATCAGGCCCATCTCAGATTATTTAACCATGAGTCGGAGAGATTGTCATGAAAGGCGCGCGCCGGCGTTCATGTACCAGACTTGCGGAAAGAATCGAGCACCCATTCGTCTTCCGCTTCGTTGTGGCGAAGGACGTAGATATTGCCGTCGTCGGCGCGCACACGGAAGCATCGATAGCCGATGCCGTACCACTGGTCAAGAACCTCCACAACCTCAAACGTCCGGGATCCTTCCGCGCGCGAGCGGAAACGCAAAGGGCGCTCGTCGGCCTTGTAGCCCGCGTAGCACTCAACATGGAGGATCATCGCCATCAGTAACAGTCAAGGGAATCAGATAACCAATTCCCGCCGGATCGAATGCGCAAATTCGTCTACCAGCGCAATCGGCCGGACAGAGATACCCGCCTCAATCAGAATGCTCTGCGAAAGGTTCGCCGTTTCGTCGTCCTTCTCCGGCGCACCTTCGACCACCGCCGTCAGATCAGCGGGCTCGCTGCGCCGGACGCGGTCCATGGTGTAAACAAGGACCTTCGCCAGTTCGATGTCGCGCTTGAGCGATAGGGCGTGAATGAATTTGATGTGGCCGTTGGGCTTTCCTGAAATCATTTGCGGCCTGTAGCCAAAATCGAAAGTGAATGGGTCGCCGGGCTGCGTCCAGCGGGCCGCCGGGATGTCCCGCTCAAACGCAGGCAGACCCCACACACCGGCCCGGACAAGGGAAAGGCGCAGGCGCTGCTTGATCCGCACGCGAGTATCGACCGGAAGCGGCCCTTCGACTCTGGCGCCCACGTAACGGTCGAAGAGGTCCTGAATTTCTGTTGCAGGATCGCGAAGCAGGCAAACCCTAGCCGAAGAAAGCTGCACCATGTTTGAGAAGGTCTCCTCCATCCATCGGATGTATGACCCCAAGTCCCTGCTGTGGTCCTCGATCTGCTGTTCAAAATCCTGCTGAAGCTCGCGCAGAAATTCCAGATCGGCCTGTGGATGGAAGCGTTTGATCCTTCGAAAATCATCCGTGAAGAGGCAGCCGAGGTAGTTTTCCGATGGACTGAAAAGGAACAGGCCGATATTCAGACACTCGCCTCGGATCGCGTCCGGCACGTACTGTACCAGATAAAGCGAGCATTCCTTGAATCTTTCAGAATCGGCCATAAGGATTCCCGGCCCAGGGTTCTCCCTGTTCACAATCTAATCCCAATTCGGGAAAGGTCTCAATGGGCTTTGTTTGGCGTCAATGATCAACTGCCGGACGCGCCGCCGGCGATCGTAGAGTTTCTCCGCCAGCCGTGAAATTTGTCCCGGATCGTCGCCGCACCACTCGGGCGGAATGTCGCGGAGGCATTTTTCCAGTTCCATCGGGTCAAGGTTTTCAATTCGCGACAAATACGGTTCAAATGATTTCAGGCCGCGCACGCTTTCGTAAACCAGTCGGCGCGGGTAAAGGCTGCGAATGGGACTGTCCGGAAAGTTCCATTCTCCGTCATTGAAGCAGAACCCGTGATCAATGAGCGTTGCAGAATAACCGCTGCCCTCCTGATCAATCGTCCGGTAAAAGAGGACCTGGCGGCCGTCACAATTGCAGGTCCACTTATCGAGCACGTAAGCGCCGAGGAAGATAGATGCCAGATTTGCCACCCGGCGGAGCAGCCGGTCGGGCAGGAAATCCACCACAAGCGTCCGGCTGGGTGTTCCGGGGAACCTGGAGCCGAATTGCAATCCTGGCACGCACTCCTCTTCCCTCCCCGCGGTTTCAAACTTCAGCATTGGGGTGCCGGAAATCAGGCCCCGAGCAACCTCGACAAAAGCCTGGCGTGGGACCGGCAACTGGATCAACGCCGCCAGCCTGCCGGCGAGCAACTCATTGGCCAAAATTCGAACGTGCTGAGGATTGTTCTGGAATTTCACAACGTAGGTGTGGCCGTCGTCGCAACCCAGGAGAAAAGGCTGAGACCCGCCGCGCATCCGGCGGATAACTTCTACTGCGGTGACTTTGCGAACCTTGGAATCTTCTGCTGAGAAAGAGTCCCCGGCGGCTGAAGAAGTCAACGCATTGTCAGCATTCTCGGATTTGGTCCCGAAATTTCCGGATGGTGCGTGCATTCGCGACGGGAATGACAAATATCCGTAGCAGCCTCGATGTGCCATCGCCGCAACAGCTTCCGCATTTCTAACGGCAATGCGCCATCGCAACAGAACAGTCGCACGATTACAAGCCACGGATGCAACGGCCGGAGCTTGCCAGACCCCGCCGGCTTTAATTCCGATCGCCATGACCGGTTAGAAACTCAAGTTGGCATCAGAGGCGGAGGAGCAAGAGATAGTCTCCTCCCTCCATGCCGCTGCGTTCCGGCCAGTTCGCATGATGTAGACTCAGCACAGCCGGGCTCAGCGACGACCTCGTGATCTCCCACCCTTTGGCGACTTCTTGCCGGTTTTGGCCTTTGTGGATTTCTTTGCCTTCGCTGCCGGCTTCTTGGCCTTCGCAGGCCTTTTGGCTTTCGCCGGCTTCTTGGCCTTTGCTGTCTTCTTCGGTCTCGCCTTCGGAGCCGCTTTGGGCCGGGCCGGCCGCGTAACTTCGGCGGGAGGCGGCGAAGGTGGCTCGGGAGCCGGCGGCACTTCCACTTCGGCAGGCTCGGCCGGTTCAATTTCCTCTACTTCGGACTCGTAAGAAGTCTCCTCGCCCAACTCTTCGATCTCCTCGCCAAAGCCTTCCTCACCCATTTCTTCCTCTTCCTCTTCTTCGAAGTCGGAGGAGAGATCTTCTCCGTAATTTTCCAACTCTTCGCCGGACGTGTTTTCATCATCGTCAAACTGCATAGGACCCTCCTCTTAAGGTTTACTCCCGCCAGAAACCGTAACTCGTGTTGTGATGTAATGGGCTTCGATCAAAAAGCTCTGATGGGCCAGATGTATAACACTGTGCATCCGCTGTCAAGAGGCAAACTTGGATGCACATTAATCCGAAACGCCGTACAGTGCCAGCACTTGCCCAGGCACAATGATGGATCCGGTCAGGTGGTTCCACTCCCGAATCTGTTCCACGGTAACCTTGAAGTGGTCCGCGATAACGGCCAGTGTGTCGCCGGCGTGGATTCGGTAATGATAAACCGGGGCGCGTGAACTTCCCCGGACATCCCTGGAAGCAACGCTGGCAGCGCTTTCCCGGCCTGCGCCGCCCACCCTCAGCGTCCGCCCTACCACAATGGATGAGCCCCGCAGATGGTTCCATCGGCGAAGCTCAGCCACGGTGATATGAAAGCGCCGGGCGATGCCTCCCAGCGTATCGCCACGCACGACGCGGTAAATCCTGACGCCGTTGCGCACTTCCGCGCGAGTTCTGCCCGCATGCTCCGGCGCAACATAACCGCGGGCATAAACCTGCAACGTTCTCCCCGCAAGAATCTGCGAACCCCGCAAATGGTTCCATTGGCGGAGGCTTTCGATGCTGACATGGAAGCGACCGGCAATGGCGCTCAACGTGTCGCCGTGACGGATGCGATAACGGTAATACCTGCCACGCCTGTAGAGAGGTTCCCGACCCGGAGGCAACGGGACAATAATGTGCGCGCCGGCTTCCGGATCGTCATGCGGATCAAGATGATTTGCCTCGGCCAGAGCGGCCTTCGTAACACGATATTTTTGCGCGATTTCAGAAAGCG
Source organism: Terriglobia bacterium (assembly GCA_035652895.1). Lineage (GTDB taxonomy): Bacteria > Acidobacteriota > Terriglobia > UBA7540 > UBA7540 > SCRD01. The sequence goes on along the minus strand of DASRCX010000015.1, from coordinate 77,144 downwards.
TCTGCCCTTCTTCCACCCTGACAGCCCTCCACCACACTCTTTTCGATGGAGGAACCTCCGCAATCCGCGTTTCATACAGGTCCCGCGTCCCGTGGGGCAAGTTTAGAACGTACCGGCTTTCGTTCCCGGGTGTAGCCCAGGTCAACAGGCTAGGATTGAGCTTCTCCAACTCCTTCACAGGCCGGTCGATTAATTCAGCAACCAGCCGAATGTCCGTGGGAACCGTCACGGTGACCTGATCGGGATCGAGCGGTGGATCAGGCTGAACGTCGAACCCGTACGCGCGAGGGTCCTTGGCAATCAGCGCGGTGGCAATAAAGATGGGTACGTAGTCCTGCGTCTCCTGAGGCAGCGCGTGCAATTCTCTCAGCTTCCAGTAGTTGGCATAGCCTGTTCGCTCGATGGCCCTCTGAACGCCGAAGGGCCCGGCATCATAAGCCGCCATCGCCAGATACCAGTCTCCGAACTCCTTATAAAGATCGCGCAAATGGCGAGCGGCGGCGTCGGTGGACTTCAAGGGGTCTTCGCGCTGGTCCTCGTACTGATCGATCTTCAACCCGTAGTCGCGCGCCCGGGAAGCCATAAATTGCCACATGCCAGTTGCGCCGGCCTTTGAAACAGCGTGCGGATTAAACGCGCTCTCGGCGGCCGCCAGATAGATCAAGTCCTGCGGCAATCCATACTTGCGGAGCACGCTTGAAATCATCGGGCCGTATTCGCCTACGCGCGTGAGGACCTTTTCGATGTACCCCTGCCCCCGGTTTTGGAAGAAGGTAAGGAAGCTGGCCACCTCATCATTTGTGACGAGGGGCATATCCGAACGCACTGAGGTCAATTCCTGCTCAGCCCGCTGCCGAACTCTCGGGTCCACGGGAAAAGTAAGACCAGTAAAGGACTCGATGGGTGGTGGCTCATAATCATGCCGGCTTAGCGTTTCGCCATTCGCGGAAGATGAGGCCTCAAGCCCGTAAGTATTCTCCACCAGCTTATTAAATTCGGCATTCAGCCGACTATTGTTCTGGATGTCCATCCTGGACTCCAGCAGCGTGCTCAGAGCTTTGTCGAAATCCTCCTTGGCCTGCTGGAGGTGACCGGCATGATACTCTTCCAACCCTTTGTTATAGGAGGCGTCAACCTTTGTAATTAGGACATCGACGGGATCTGCAGATCTGGCTTGGGCGGCAGGAGCAGGAACGGGAACCGACTGTTCCACGACAGGCTTTGGCGGCGGAACTGTCGAAGTGGGTGGTTTAACCGCAACTTTCTTGTTGCCGGAACCGCATGAGCCCAGGACTATCACAGCTGCAAGGACAAGGAAGTACAGCTTTTTCTCCAACCTTTCCGCCTTTCCTATGAAAATCTTATGCTTCCACAAATCAAGGAAGCGCCTCAGCCCGATTTTACGTGCCCCTACCTTCAAGGTCAACACGAAACGGCTGGGCTGTAGCTTTGAGGCAACGGCAATCGCCTTCCGGGCGTCTGCCATCCAATTCCTGTGCCGCTTCGCTCACGTTGGAGCATAAGCCATCCACCCATGCATTTTTAGTCCCAATGGACTGGCGATGTCCCCATCGGAATTTTGTTCAGTCCCTGGTGCTTATCAGAGGGCCCGAAGTCATTGAAAGCGCATACGAAGCTGGAAGGTCACAATCGTATTCAGTTATAATTCAAAAGTCAGCAGTTTGCTGAAAAACGGATTTACGCATTTCATCGTGAACGCAGCGGACGATCTCAGCATTTATTTTCAATGAAATAGGGAGATGATTCGCTTCGCTCTGCTTGGCAATTTGGCTTTTTTCAGCAACCTGCCATTAGGGGGCAACAAACCGCCTGCTGCCTGACTTCTGGTGTCACATAGCATAGGTATCCATGCAAAATCCTCTGCGACCCCTGTTTCCGTACCTGGCGAAATACAAGAAGCGCTACGTGGTCGGCTTCGCTACGCTGATCATCACCCAGGTTGTAGGCGTCACGGTTCCCCTTGTCATCAAAGAGGTATTCGATGCGCTGACCGGCAATGTCACGTTGCATCGGCTTGCCGTGCTTTCCGCCCTGCTTCTGGGCATCGCCGCGGCGAAGGCGATTTTTCAGTTCTGGATGCGCTGGATATTGATTGGCATCTCCCGCGACGTTGAATACGACCTTCGCAACGATCTGTTCAGGCACCTGATGAAGCTGGACGCGCAGTATTACAACGAGCACCGTACCGGCGACCTGATGGCCAGACTGACCAACGACTTGAATGCCGTCCGCAACATCGTGGGGCCGGGAATCATGTATTCGGCAAACACAGTGGTCACAGGCATCGCCACGATCACGCTGATGGCGCACCTTGACCTGCACTTGACACTGCTGGCCCTCGCGCCCCTCCCTCTGGCTTCGGTGGCCGTGAAGTTCTTCGGGCAGCAGATCCATGAGCGCTTTGAGAAGATCCAGGCGATGTACTCCGAACTCACAGAAAAAGTCCGCGAGAACATCTCCGGAGTTCGGCTGGTTCGCGCTTTCCGCCAGGAAGAAGCGGAGATGCGGGAATTCGACCGCATGAACCAACTTTATGTGGAAAAGAATAAAGGCCTGATCTGGATTTCCAGTTTCCTTTGGCCCGCTCTGGCGCTGCTTTTTGCGGCTTCATTCCTCCTGATCATGGTGGTCGGCGGAGAGCATGTGCTTTCCGGACGAATCACCATCGGGACCTTTGCGGCCTTCAATGTCTATCTGATGTATCTGATCTGGCCCATCATTGCCCTCGGCTGGGTGACCAACATTATTCAGCGCGGGCTTGCCTCTCTCGCACGGTTGTGGACGATCTTTGCCTCGCAACCGGCCATTGACGATCGGCACGTCCCTAAAGATCCGGTCCGCAGCCTGAAAGGCGAAATCGAATTCCGCAATCTTACTTTTTCCTACAACGGCTTCCCGATTCTGAAGAATGTTGACTTGCATATCCCTGCGGGACGCACGGTCGCCATCGTGGGTGCCACAGGTTCAGGCAAAACCACGCTGGCCGCGCTGGTTCCTCGCCTCTACGACGCACCCGATGGAACAGTATTGGTGGATGGAATTCCCGTGAAGCAGATTCCGCTCAAAACGCTGCGCTCGCATATAGGCTTCGTACCACAGGAAACATTCCTGTTCAGCGATACGATCCGTGAGAACATCCGCTTTGGAGCGCCCCGTGCATCGGACGACGAAGTCGAACGCGCGGCGGACGTTTCCAACATCCTTCCGGAGATCCTGGGCTTCCCAAAAGGGTTTGATTCCATGGTGGGCGAGCGCGGGTTGACGCTCTCGGGCGGGCAGAAGCAGCGCGTGGCGATTTCGCGGGCCATCATCCGTGATCCACGCATTCTGATTCTGGATGACGCACTTTCGAGTGTGGACACCTATACGGAAGAAAAGATCCTGCAGCAACTCACCCGGGTGATGGCGGGCAGAACGACGATCCTGATCTCGCACCGCGTGTCAACAATCCGCAATGCCGATGAAATCGTTGTGCTTCACGACGGTACGATCGTCGAGCGCGGTTCACATGAAGAATTGCTGGCGATGAACGGCCATTATGCGGAGCTATATAACAAGCAAATGATTGAAGAATCGCTCGAAAGAGAAGCGTAAACGGGCGGCAAGATGTCAGACAGTTTTCACGAAGAGGAGATCCTCGGCAAAGCATACGACGCGAGGCTGATGCGGCGACTGCTGACCTACCTGCGCCCATACAAACGTGTAGTCTTTTTCGCGCTGGCAGCTATCTTCCTCTTCGGCATACTGCAAGCCGTTCCTCCCTATCTGCTGGGGATTGAAATCGATCGGTATCTCGATCCCACCAGGCGCCACGAAGTCCCGAAAATCCTGGCGAACTTCCTCAGCCACGACCCCCGTACCGGGATCCTTCAGATTTCGTTTTTGATCTTCCTGCCAACGGTCCTGCTGACTTTTGTCCTGCAATTTGCCCAGACTTTTGCTATGAACCTCGTCGGCCAGAAGGTGATGTACGACCTGCGCAAGGAAGTATTCAACCACCTCCAGCGGCTGCAAATGAGCTACTTCGACCGGAACCCTGTGGGTCGGCTGGTGACGCGCGTGACAACAGACATCGATGTTCTGAATGACCTGTTCTCTTCCGGTGTAGTAGCCGTTTTCGGCGATTTCTTCACCCTGCTCAGCATCATGGTCGTGATGCTCAAGCTCGACTGGCGGCTTGCGCTCCTGACGTTTGCTGTTCTGCCACTGATCATAGGTGTCACAGCGATGTTCCGGAAAGCGGTGCGGGATTCCTACCGGCGCATCCGCCTGGCCATCGCGCGCATCAACTCGTATCTTCAGGAACACATCACCGGCATGTCCGTGTTGCAACTCTTCAATCGTGAGGAGAAAAGTTACGAGGAGTTCGAAAGAATCAACGGCGATTATTTGAAGGCTTATAAAGACTCGATCCTGGCTTACGGGCTTTTCTACCCTGCGGTGGAATTTCTGGGAGTTCTGGCAATTGTCGTCATCCTTTACAAAGGAGGGAGCATGATCATGGCCGGGACCCTCACGGTGGGAACGGCCATCGCCTTTATTCAATATTCGCAGCGGTTCTTCCGACCGATCCAGGACCTGAGTGATAAATATAATATCCTCCAGTCCGCCATGGCCAGTTCTGAACGTGTCTTCAAAGTACTCGATACTCCCGTCACGATCGCCGATCCTCCTCGTCCGAAGCGACCTGCAAGGCCAAAGGGCCAGGTGGAATTTCGAAATGTCAGCTTTGCCTATCGCGACAATCATCGAGTGCTGGAAAACGTTTCCTTTACCATCGAACCGGGAAAAACCGTCGCCGTCGTGGGCCACACAGGAGCGGGCAAGACCACACTGACCAATCTTCTGCTGCGCTTCTATGACGTCCAGGAAGGTGCAATTCTCCTCGATGGGGTTGACATTCGTGAACTGGGTCTTCAAGACCTGCGGCGAAATTTCGCGATCGTCCTGCAGGACCCGTTTCTCTTCTCCGGAACCATCGCCGGCAACATTCGGATGGGCACCGAAGGGATATCAGACGAAAAAGTCAGGGATTCGGCCAGGCGCGTAAACATCCTGAATTTTATTGAAAGCCTTCCTGGAGGCTTCGGTGCCCCGGTTAAGGAGCGGGGCGCGACGCTCTCGTCCGGCCAGAAACAACTGCTTTCATTTGCGCGCGCGCTGGCCCATGACCCCAGGATCCTGATTCTTGATGAGGCAACGTCGAGCGTCGATCCAGAGACGGAATACCTGATCCGCGAGGGGCTCCAGCGGCTGATCGAGGACCGCACTTCGCTCGTGATCGCGCACCGCCTTTCGACTATCCAGAATGCCTCAAAGATCATTGTCATGCATAAAGGGCGAGTCCGCGAGGTTGGAACCCATCAGGAACTCCTCCGGTTGCAGGGTATTTATTACAAGCTCTATCAGCTCCAGTACAAGGACCAGGAAATCCTGACCTCCGCCGGACCGGCCAAAGGACCATGTCCAGAAATTGCATCCTGATGGTTGCCGGGGAGCGCTCCGGCGATGTGTACGGGGCCGCATTGGCTGAGGCGCTTCGCGCGAGAATCCCGAGTGCGCAAATGTTTGGCTGCGCTGGAGAGGCCATGCGCGCCGCCGGTGTAGAGACGATCGCTGACATTCGCGAAGTTGCGCTGATCGGAATTTCGGAAGTGGTGTCGGGCCTGCCCAGGGCCTGGCGCGCCGTCCAGAACCTGGTCAACGAAGCAGCGAAAAGGAAGCCCCGACTTGCCATTCTGATCGACTCTCCTTCTCTGAATCTCCACCTGGCAAAGCACCTGAAGCGGCGGAACATTCCCGTCATTTACTTTGTCAGTCCACAGATCTGGGCATGGAAAAGGTGGAGAATCAGGAAGATCAAGGCGTATGTTGATAAGATGCTGTGCCTTTTCGATTTCGAAACTGAAATCTATGAAAAAGCAGGCGTACCAGTCGAATGGGTTGGTCACCCGCTCGTAGATATGCCAGACCCCACCATGACGCGTGAGGAATTCTTCCGCCGGATCGCACTTGATCCGAACTCCCCTACCGTGGCGCTGCTTCCCGGCAGTCGTCGGACGGAAGTCCATTTCAATCTCCCGGCGATGCTTGAGGCCGCCGCCCTCGTGGGGCAGTCGAGGTCAGTGCAATTTGTCCTCGCCTCCGCACCAACGATTGACTCCCAATGGCTCGAATCGCTGGCAGCGCAGGGCTACTCCGGCAAGGCCCCCCTGCGCACGCTGAGCAATACAACCCACGAGGCCCTGGAATACGCCGAAGCTGCGGTGGTTGCCAGCGGGACGGCAACGATCGAAGCGGCGTTGCTCGAATGTCCTATGATTGTGGTCTATCGCGTGTCGCAATTTACAGCGGCGTGCGCGAGGTCAATGATCGACGTTCCGTTCTACAGCATGGTGAACCTGCTGGCCGGCCACGCCGCTGTGCCTGAACTGATCCAGAATGATTTTACGGCCGCTAATCTGGCGTCCCGTCTTGAGTTGCTGCTTGATGATAATGGAGCGCGAAGCCGCATGATTGAGGACTTGCGCAAAGTCCGCGCGCGGCTCGGCCCCGGCGGCGCCATCGGCCGGGCGGCAGACGCCGTGGGGCGCTTTATGAAAGAAAATAAGGCATCCAGTATGCCAACTAAAGCATCTTCAGAAGAGGGTACTCTGCTGTCCGGGCCACCGTAGCAAAGTTTTGACTGAATATTCCACCGCCCTTCCGGGGATTGTATTATCAATAATATTGGCTTTTTTCTGAAAGGCTTAAACCGTATATGATCCATGCCGCATTTTGCCGCACGCTCAGAAATGTCGTCGCGCGCCTTCGGCGGAACGTAAGCTGTTTGAAAATGGCTGGCTTCCTGGCGCTGATCGTATTGGCGGCGTTTTCAAGCGCCAATGCCGCCGATGCTGATCAGGTCGTTGTCCAGAAATACGAAATCAACGCTCAACTCTTCCCGGCAACACACATCCTGGCCTCAACAGCAAAGATCGATTACACGCCCCAGGCCAGCATCAGCCAACTCAGTTTTGAACTGAACAGCGCGTTGAGAGTAGAGAAGGTCGTGGATGCATCCGGCAATGATCTTACATTTCAACAGGACGGTCTGAGCCTCAAAATCACGCTTTCAAATCCGGCCACCCAGGGACAGGCTTCGTCCGTCACTGTCACTTATAAAGGCAGCCTGGGAACGGCAGACGGAAGTCCCGTCGAAGGTCTGAAACTCTCCTATGTTGGCCCAGAGGGCTCGTATCTTCTTTACCCCGGGCGCTGGTTCCCGGTGGTCAGGCCTGGATATGGCCGTTTCGCGGCGACTGTTCACATAACCGTCCCATCTGATGAAACGGTGATTGCTTCCGGCATTCCATCCTCTCCTGTCGTGCAAACCGGCAATACAACTTATTCCTTTGAGTATGATCAACCGTCGTTCCCGGGAACGGTTTATGCGGGCAAGTACTCGGTCCAGAAGGAAACGGCCTTCGGTGCCGACGTGACCCTTTATCTGAAACCCGGACACGAGAATTTCGCCGCGGACTATGGCGCCACCACCGCAAAAATCATGAGTTTCTACTCCGGCAAATTCGGTTCGCTGCCAAATGGGCAACTGGCCGTCGTCGAGATTGCAAACGACACCGTGGGCGGATATTCTTCGCCCGGTATTGTTGCCCTTGCCACGCGCGGATTTTCCACACCTGTGAACGAACAACTCCTGGCCCGGGAAATTTCCCGTCAATGGTGGGGAAACCTCGTTAGCCCAGCGACGCCCGACGACGCGTTCCTCAGCGACGGTCTCTCTCTCTATTCCGCAGCCCTCTATGTTGAGCAATCCGACGGCGAAACAGCCTTTGAAGACCTGATGCACACCACCGCAATCGGCGCCCTTACCCACGAAGAATCCGCCGCCATCAGTCAGGCGGGATCGCTCCAGCCCTACACACCCCAGTACGATTCCATCGTGTCTCAGAAGGGGGCGATGGTCTTCAACATGCTTCGATGGGTGATCGGTGACGACAACTTCACGAAAGCTCTACGCGACATGGTTCAGCAATATATGATGAAGACCGTCAGCACGCAGGACTTTGAAAAGCTCGCCGAGCAGGCCAGCAATCAAAAGCTGACTTACTTCTTCGCGCAATGGGTCAGTTCGACCGGGGTCCCGCAATTCAAAGATTCCTGGGCCATCTATCGCGTGGGAGACCATTACCAAGTAGTCGGGAAAATCCAGCAGGACCTCGACATCTTCCGCATGCCGGTTGATGTTCGCGTTTACTCAGAAGGCCGCAGACCCGTCGATGACCGCGTTGAGATGGTAGGGACCACCGCCGACTTCACAGTCAACACCGTCACCCGTCCCACGCGAGTGGAAATTGACCCCGGAAGCCATATCTTGAAGATGACCGACGCGATCCGTACTGAGGTGGAAATCGCGCGCGGAGACCAGTTGGTTGCCGAACAGGCCTACCTGGAAGCGATCAAACAGTACCAGATGGTCGTCAATCAGAACAAGAACAACTCCCTCGCCCACTTCCGACTTGGGCAGATCTATTTCCGCCTCCACAATTACAATGCCGCCGCTGAGGAGATGCGTGCCGCGCTCGATGGGAACCTTCAGCCTAAATGGATTGAGGTTTGGGCGCACCTGACGCTGGGCATGATCTTCGACGCCACCGGTCAGCGCGACCGTGCCTTAAACGAATATCAGCGCGCCCTGCAGACCAAGGACGATACTCAAGGGGCACTCGAACTGGCCAACCAGTACATCAGGAAGGCCTATTCAGACCAGGGCCAGAACAACGAACTGAGCACGGGCTGAGCCAGGCAAAGTCCTGCGCACTCCTTCGGGGTCCTGTCAATCTCCAGGTTTCACGATAGGATTTGCCGCGGACGCTCGTGCTGCAGGCTTGTCGGGCGATCTCAAGTGGACTGTCCAGCAGACGGATGGGCCGTGAGCTTCCGGTAGGTTTCCTCGAAAATCTTCAACGCAGCGTCATCATAGAGCACAAAGTAAATCTTCTCCAGACTCGTGCGCGACGTGATGTGTTTCAGCACTTCGCCTATCATGATCTTGGCACATTCTTCCATCGGAAAGCCGGCGATGCCGGTCCCGATGGCGGGAAAGGCAATAGACTTAAGCCCCTTTTCTTCCGCGCGCAACAGGCTGTTCCGCGTGGAGTTCCGGAGAGATTCCGCTGTAGTTGTGCCGCCCAAGTGCATGCTCGCCGCGTGAATCACATAAAACGCCTTCAGGTTGCCTGCCGTAGTTACCGCGGCCTCGCCCAGGCGGATGGAACCAATGCGGTCGCACTCTTCCTGAATTCGTGGACCGCCCTTGCGCCGGATCGCGCCCGCGACGCCGGCTCCTAATTTCAGGTCAGTATTTGCCGCATTGACAATTGCATCAACGCTAACATCCGTGATGTCACCTTTCATGAAATGAATGCTGGCTGGCATATTTCCTCTGCATGTGCGCTGAAACTATTGAAAGGATACCCAAGACGCCGACCGATTGTCAGCGCCAATTTCTCATCCGCATATCCAACGAGAGTGAAGAATATTCTAAATTGGGTTGGCCTGGAACTGAAGGGCCTAAGTGAAGTCCACGGCTTACCGGCAGTACCGGCAATCTATCATCGTCAAATTAATTGAAAATCGTTGGGTCGATGAAGACTACTCGCCACGTACGACGTGGGTCTCGAACAGGCTCTAAAGCTCGATGCTGCATAGGCAAACGGCAACGGATATAGAGGCCAGCGAAAGGGACCTCAGTACGACGGTCACTTTCGGAGAAAACACAGGTCCGGTGGGGTGGAAATGGCTGTGAATTTCTAAAAGCTCAAGCGGAGAAGCTGTGTGCCAGGATATAGGGGTAACCCGTGCCGAAACGCAACCGAACGCAAATTCGAATGGTTGTCATTCGTCAACGCAGGGGTTTATACTTGTTATTTGTGAGCGCCCGGAATGAAGAACCTGCTGTACGCGATGATGGGGCTCATTTTAGCCACCGCATCCGTTTATCCATCATCCGGAACCCAAAAGAAACCTGAACCTGCTGCAGAGACTTCCTCTCCGCTTGATCGAGCCGTGCAAGAATTCAAAGTTCTGACGAACAAGTGGGGTATGCGTCCGGGCAGCCCCGCTTCCGCTCAGAAGCATTTTGGTCCCAGAATGCGCTGGCACGGGCGTATTTACGAATATTTTCGCAATGACATGCTGGATGCCATCCCGCATGAGGTCAAGCAAAACGGGGGGACCAAATCTCCCCTGCACCGCAACCAGTTTGGGTTCAACGTATCCGGGCCGGTTATCATTCCGCATCTGGTAACAAATCCTCAGAACACCTTTTTCATGTTGTCTTACGAAGGAGTGCGTGAAACCGTATCCCGCGCATCGCTGCACACCATACCCACCATGGCGCAGCGCAACGGTGACTTCTCAAAGACTGTGGACGAAGCCGGCAACCCCCTGATCATTTACGACCCCGCGACCACCACACCTAATCCGACCTATGATCCTTTGCAGCCGGTCTCGACCAGTAATCTCCAGTATCTCCGCTCCCCGTTCCCCGGGAATATCATTCCTGCAGACCGTCTTGATCCGGTCGTACAGCAGGCGTTATCGTATTATCCTCCCCCCAACACGGATGTCGGTCCGTTCTTTCAGAACAACTACTTTGTCAATGCCCCGCAATATGATACTGCCGATGGAATCATTGCCCGCGTTGACCAGTCCATTGGCAGCCGGCATCGCCTGAGCTTTCAGACGGCCGTCTCGAACGGCTTTATCAGTGCTCCGAAGTATTTCCCGAACTTCGCAAGTCCAACGGCCCCGGACCAGCATTACTCGCGCTGGCGGGCACAGATCGGCTATACTTTCACACCGACCGCAAAGACTGTGAACTTCCTCCGCTTGACTGCGGAATCGGACACCGTCAAGGCCGGCACCGGCACAATGGACCCTTTTCCGGTGTACCACCTCTCGAACAGTTACCTTTCGATGGGAACAAGCTTCCCCAATTCTCACAACGCTCATAACACAATAGAATTACAGGATTCGCTCTCCACGCAGCGAGGAAAGCACTCGCTTCAGTTGACCTTCGGTGCCGGCCAGTACCAGGTGAATTCATTCACGCCCCAGTATCCTTCCGGCTTCTTCGATTTTTCCACGGGGTTGACCAGCCTTCCCGGTATTGTGAACACAGGAGACCCGTTCGCCAGCTTTCTCCTTGGGTTGCCGGATTACGTTGAGCGCACCATCATCACTTCGCCTTCTTACTTCCGCAACTCCTACCAGTCCATCACGGGCGGCGACAAGTATCAGATCACCAAGACGCTGACGCTCAGCCTCGACCTCACCCTGAAGCGGCACACGCCAAGAGTGGAAAAGTACAACCGGCAAAGCACGATTGATCCTATGGTGATCGACCCTGCGACCGGATTGCCGGGGGCTTTGGTCTTTGCCGGCCGGAACGGAATTTCGCGGGGGCTGCGCCCGACAAGCGTTGACCTTGATGAGGCGTTGGGCATCGCATGGAACCCGGGCGGCGGTTCCAAAACCGCCGTGCGCGCATCCGTTCATCACTGGTTCGGGTACATGCCAATCTACAATGGACAATGGGGTACGCAGGGGTTCAACGCGCGGCAAACATTTACTTCCGCAAACAGCCAACTGACACCTGCACTCGATGTGAAAGACGGGATCCCTCCCCTGCCTGTGCCCTTGCCCGATCTGAGTCCCTCGGCTGCCGACAATACGGTTGCCGACTATCTCGATATGAGCAGCCGTGTCCCTATCTACCGCTCCGCATCACTTTCCATTCAGCGGCAAATGCCATTTTCCATGGTGCTGACCGTAGGCACCGATTACAGCGCCGGAAGAGACATTCTGGTGGGCGACGGTACTACCAGCCCCAACGCCATCAACCCGGCCTATCTGAGTTATCGAGACCAGCTTTATAATGAGCAGTTCCGGCTTTCGCTTCAGCCCTTCCCGCAATTCAAAGGCTTTGAACTCTACAGTCTTTATCCCGCTGGAAGGTACCAGCGGAATTCCGGATACGTCCAGGTGGAAAAACGGGAAAGCTACGGACTCTCTTTCACTGCCACATACGAGTTCTCCCGTCAATTCGACAATTACTCCGGCCCCTACGGCAATCAGGACTTGATCAACCTGCGCAACGACTGGGCGCCAACATCGTATAATCCGCCGCAGTATCTGCAACTGAGTTATATTTACGACCTGCCGTTCGGCCCCGGCAAACCGCTGCTCGACGTTGAAGGCTGGGGGCGACCGCTTGTCAGCGGCTGGACTATCAGTGGGATGGCCTACTGGAACAATGGCGAGCCGCTTGCGCTGCGACCAGAATTCAACAATACGGGGGACGTTCTTTCGACGCTGTATGTCGACGTTGTGCCGGGCGTTAACCCGAACGTTCCGAACCCGGGCCCGTCGATGTGGTTCAATCCCGCGGCCTTTGCGCAGCCGGCGGACTTCACGATGGGCAACGGCCCGCGCACGATGTCCAACCTGCTGGCCCCCGGCCGAAACCGCATCGACATCAGCCTTGACAAGCGCATGCCCCTCGGCGGCACTTCACTTGATTTCAATTTGACGGCGTTCAACTTCCTGAACCACGCCAACTGGAATTATCCTGATACAGTGATCGGTCCGGCCAGCGCACCCAATATCGACGCCGGCAGGATCATCGGTTCGCAGGGCGGGCGCGTCATTCAGCTTGGACTGCTTTTGAGCTTCTAACGATGAGGACCATCGCCTTTCTGCTGCTTGTTCTGGCCGCGCTTTGCAGCGCCTCCGTCGCGCATGCGCAGCAAGCACCCGCGTTCTCAATCCCCGTCTGGATCGACAAGGGCAAATGTGACGGCACACCGAGGTTCGAGCCCACGCTCAACGGAAGGCCTGCAACCGTCAGCGAACAGCTGGCCCCCACCAGCGACCAAATCATCCTGGTCGTCTTTGACCTGACCGGCGACCTGGCAAGGATCGAAGAGGCCAAGCAGGCGGCAATTGCGGCCATTTCGAAGCTGCCGCCAAACGCCTGGGTCGGAGTGCTCCGGGCGCAGGACGGTCTGCATGTGCTCGCCGATCCCACCCCTGACCGCCAGAAGATTGCTGAAATCATCAACTCACTATCGAGCAACGGGACACCGGGCCTGCTCGAAACATTGCGGCCCGCTCTTGCGCTCGGCGACGCAATGGTCCGCTCATCGCCGGTGCGCGTCAGCGTGCTCTACATCACCGATGGCAGCATCTACAGCTATCGTGAGGACTATACTGATCCTGTGATCAATCCCAGCGATACACACGACCTCAGCCGGCGCTTCCGTGACGAACTGATAAACGAAAAAATATCCAAGCTGAAAAGGCACATCGGCTCGCTGGAAGCACCGTTATTCGTCGTTCATCTGAATTACCGCCAGGACGACCTCGACGTGGCCTACCAGAACGGCCTGGACTCCCTCGCAATGACCACTGGTGGCGAATGCATCATCTGCCGCTCGCTCGCGGAAATTCCGCAGGCAATCTCTGTAATCTTCGCCCGAATGACCAGCGTCTGGAGGCTCTGCCTCGCCGTGCCCCCCAAAACGCGTAGCTATTTGCAGGTGGGCATGCGCGCTTCCTGCGGCAGCGGCCCATTGCAACTATCCTGGCGCTCCAGTTTTCACTGGACGAGGGAGTAAAATCATGAGTGTGCAGCGAAACTACATCGCCATCATCCTGGTCCTCGGGCTTGCCCTCGCAGCAGTCGGCGGGGTGGCCCTCCGCCAGTCAAGAGAACTCATGAAGGCACGGCAACAGCGCGACGCCGCCCGGAAGTCTCTGCAGGAGACCCAAGAAGCGCTTCGGCAGAGCCAGCTTAGCCTTGAGGCTGCTTTGAACGGCGCCCCCAGGCCGACAAACCAAAACCGGGACATGCTCGCCGAGCGCGACCGAACCATCGCCCAGCTTTCAAGCCAACTCGCTGAGGCACAGGACTCCCTGAAACAACTTCAGGAAAAGCTCTCCGAAACAGAGGAGCAAGACCAGGCGGCCAGGGCCTCGGCCACTCAGCGTTACCAGCAACTGCAAACCGAAATGCAGGACCGGCTCGACAAATTGCAGAAGGAGCTTGATTCCACGCGTACGGACCTCCAGAGCGCACGGCAACGCATCGCGGAATTACAGAAGACCAATGACCAGTTAACGACGGCGAGCAATGAAGGCTCCATCAAGTCCGCCGAACGCGAGCACATCCTTCGAAGCCTCCAGGACATCGACCGCCGCCGGGAGACTTATCTGACCTCCCTGGCCGACCGCTACCGCAACCTTACGAGCCAGTTCCGCACCATGAGCGGAATGCTGGATTCGAACCGCGGCCAGAACTCAAGCGTGTTCAGCGGACCCGCCCTCGATATGATCCAGAACGCCATCACGCTCGCCGACAACGATCTTCAGCACTTAAGCGAACTCAACGCTAAGGCCTATCAACTCGAAAAACAGCTTTCCAATAAGTAATGCGCCACATCCTTGGTATTCCGCGGGCACTTGAGCTTTCCCCGACTTATCCTTCAATTTGCATTCCGCGTCAGGAACGGAGCGAGCGGTGAAGCTTTGACATCGCGTTCTCGCAGACTGCGCTCCTTGACTGCGTAGAAGGCCCCCTCTTATCATGATAGATTGCCCTCAACCTGCGAATTCCGTCTGACAGGCAGTGTCAGCATGTTGAACCAAATAACAGTCCGCGGCGCCCGGCAGCACAATCTGCGGAACATCGACGTTTCGATACCGCGCAACAGCTTTACGGTTGTCACCGGATTGAGCGGTTCCGGCAAATCGAGCCTGGCGTTTGACATCATTTATGCGGAAGGCCAGCGGCGATATGCGCAGACGCTCTCCGCTTACGCCCGACAATTCCTCGACCAGTTGCAGCGGCCCGACGTGGACGCCATCGAAGGTCTTAGTCCGGCCATCTCAATCGAGCAGAAAACTACCAGCCGCAGCCCGCGTTCGACGGTGGGAACCATCACGGAGATTTACGACTATCTGCGCCTGCTTTATGCGACGATCGGCATCCCCCACTGCCACAAGTGCGGGCGGCCGATTTCTCGCCAGACGACGGAACAGATACTGTCTTCCATCATGGCGCTCCGGGAAGAAAGTGCTGGTGGTGTTGAAACTCCACGCATCATGGTCCTTGCGCCCGTGGTGCGCGGCCGCAAGGGAGAATTCCGCAGTCTGTTTGATCAACTGGGCCGCGAAGGATTCGTCCGTGTGCGCGTAGATGGGAAACTGCTCCAACTTGACGAAGACATACGCCTGGACCGGCGGAAAAACCACACGATTGAAGTCGTAGTAGACAGACTACTCGTTAAGCCGGGGATCGAAAGTCGGCTTTCGTCGTCGATCGAGACGGCCATGAAGCTGACGAAGGGCATTGTTCAGATTGCAGTCGTGAATGGCGAGGAGCACCTCTATTCTCAGGAGTGGGCCTGCGTGCATTGCGGCACCAGCATTCCTGCTCTCGAACCCCGGTCTTTTTCGTTCAACAGTCCTTATGGCGCTTGCCCGGCATGCCGCGGGCTGGGCAGCACCTTCGCCTTCGATCCGGCAAAGGTGATCGTGGACTGGTCGCGGCCGCTGTTTGCCGGGGGGCTCGGCCCGGGCTCGGGGTCACGCTTCCTGCAACGATCCCTGGAGAGGCTGGCCGAACAAGTTGGGTTCGATTTGCGAACACCGTTTGAGAAATTCCCCCAGAAAATCCAGAACCTGATTCTTTATGGTACGCCCCGCAGCGGTTTGCGAAAGAGCGCGGGCTTTGCCGGGATTATTCCACTTCTCGAGCGCTGGTACAAGGATACGGAATCGGAGAGTTACCACGAATGGTTTGAGCGGTATACGTCTGCCATGCCCTGCCCTCAATGCCACGGCAAGCGCCTCCGGCCGGAGGGTCTGGCCGTCAAGGTCGCTGGCCTCTCGATTGCGGACTTTACAGCCCTGCCCATCGTTGAGGCCCGGCAGACCGTAGCGGGTATAAGACTCAACGCTCGGGAAGAGTTGCTGGCTCGGCGCGTGCTGAACGAAATTGTCGCGCGTCTTGAATTTCTGAACGCAGTGGGGCTGGGATATCTCAGCCTTGACCGTTCTGCATCAACGCTCTCAAACGGAGAAAGTCAGCGTGTCCGCCTCGCCACACAGATAGGCTCCAAGCTGCGGGATGTACTCTACGTGCTGGATGAGCCAAGCATCGGCCTGCACCCGCGCGATAACCTGCGCCTGCTGCAAACGCTCGAACGCCTGCGCGACATGGGCAATACGGTCCTCGTGGTTGAGCATGACGAAGAAACCATCCGCCGCGCCGATTACGTCATCGACCTTGGCCCCGGTGCCGGCAAGCATGGGGGAGCGCTTGTCGCCTGCGGGCCGCCGGAAGCAATTGCCGCCTGCGAGAATTCGTTGACGGGACAGTATCTCTCCGGACGCCGCCACATTCCGGTCCCTGAATCAAGGCGCGCACCAAACGGGAAGTTCCTCTCAGTGCTGGGCGCGCGAGCGAACAATCTGAAGAATATTGATGTGAAATTTCCGCTGGGTCTGCTTATAGTGGTAACGGGCGTATCGGGATCGGGCAAATCTACGCTTGTAAACGACATCCTCTACAGGGCTCTGGCCAGGAAGCTTTACCGCGCGATTGACGAACCCGGCCAGCACCGCGCCATCACGGGTATCGACCAGATTGACAAGGTTATCGTGATCGACCAGTCTCCTATCGGGCGAACGCCGCGCTCGAATCCCGCAACCTATACGGGCGTCTTTACGCCCATCCGCGAACTCTTCGCGATGCTGCCGGAATCACGCGAGCGTGGATATCGGGCGGGGCGATTCAGCTTCAATGTAAAAGGCGGGCGCTGTGAGGCTTGCCAGGGCGATGGGATGCGGCGCATCGAAATGAATTTTCTTCCCGACGTTTTCGTCACCTGTGAAGTGTGCAATGGCCGGCGCTACAATGCAGAGACCCTGGCCGTCAAATACAAAGGCTACTCGATTGCCGATTTGCTGGATACAACTGTAAGTGACGCCCTGCCCATCCTCGAAAACGTCCCGCAGATCCGGCAGAAATTGCAGACGCTGGAAGATGTCGGACTTGGTTACATCCACCTTGGCCAGCCGGCCACAACGCTTTCAGGCGGTGAGGCTCAGCGGATCAAGCTGGCCCGCGAACTCAGCCGCCGCCAGACAGGACGCACACTCTATCTGCTCGATGAGCCGACAACCGGGCTTCACTTCGACGACGTCAAGCAGCTTCTCGAGGTGCTGAACCGCTTGACAGATTTGGGCAACACCGTCATCATCATCGAGCACCATCTCGACGTCATCAAGCAGGCCGATTGGATCATTGATTTAGGCCCTGAGGGTGGAGAAGCCGGCGGCCGAGTCGTAGCGCAGGGAACGCCGGAAGAGGTGGCGTGCGTGGAAAAGTCATTTACGGGCCAGGCGCTGGCAGCGGCATTGAACCGCCAGCCCGGAGCTTCTTTCAAAGTTGAATCTCTGTCCCTGGACAGTTAGCGCACCAGGACCGGCCGGCCGATGATTGCGGAGCATCCCGCCATCAGCCATAAATAAAGCCCTCGGGATGGCGCTGAACCCGCAGTTGGGGGCTGAGTCTCCTCCCAAAGCAGTTCGGGTGATTTTGCTTCCATTCGAGGCAATGCGGAAAAACCTATGGACTTTCAATCGGACTCTGAGCACGGCGAATTTCTGAGTTCTGTTTCTCAGCCGCAATCATCAGGTGAAACGGCTCCTCAACCCACCCGCGAATTGTGGCGAATTCGCGACCTGCTGATTTTCATTGTCGTCGGGGTTGTATCCCTGGTAGCCGCCGGGCCGATTGCTATCGTAGGTTATTACGCTGTGGTTGCGCCCGCCGTGGGCCGGGCCGTCCCGTTCCAGGAGCTTCGCACCAACGTCATTTTCGGTCTTTCGGTCCAGCTTGTCTGGTATGCATTCCTCTTGGCATACATCTACTTATTCATCACGCTTTATTATAAACAGCCTTTTTTGAGCGCAATGAAATGGAAAACACTCTCTGTGCACAACGCGATCCGCTACCTGCTGGGCGGGGCTGCGCTCTCGCTGATAGTGATGATCATCCCGCCATTGCTGCCGGAGAAGAAAGGGTTCCCGCTCGAAAAGCTCTTCAATTCGCCCGCCTCGGCTTATGCAATTGCAGCCTTCGCTGTACTCATCGCGCCTTTCATGGAAGAACTGCTTTTCCGCGGGCTGCTCTTTGCATTCTTCGAGAAGCGCGCCGGGCTGACGTTTGCCATTGTGGCCACGGCAGTGCTTTTCTCCGGGCTCCACATCCCCGAGTATTGGGGCGCGTGGAATCATTTAATAATGATTCTTGTTGTTGGGCTGACTTTTTCACTGGCGCGCGGTCTGACGGGGTCATTGACTCCGAGTTTCGTTCTCCATCTTGCCTATAACGGCACCATGATGCTGTTGCTCTTTATTCAAACACACCACTTCCACCAGATGCCCCCGGGATTTCTGAGTTTGTGGTAAAAAGCCGCGAGCTTTGGGATCTAGCCTTTTCGCTGCTGCTTGACATCGATTCGGAGGCGCTTGATTTTTTGATTTAATGTGGAAAGCGGGATCTTAAAGCGGTCTGCAGCTTCCGTTTGGCTCCAATTCGTGCGCGCAAGCATGTCAAGAATGACTCGGCGTTCGAAGTCCTCAACGATCTCAAAAAGTGAATGGCCGTCAGTCTGGTCAGGCGAAAAGGTCCGCAAGCCCTCGCGACGGCTTTCATGGAGTTGCTCAGGCAGTGCCTCCGGCCCGATCACAGGTCCCTGAGACAGCACTACAGCGCGCTCAACGGCGTTTTCCAACTCGCGCACATTGCCAGGCCAGGAATGGTCCATCAGCAGCTTCATGGCTTCCGGTGAAAACCGGAGACCTTCGCGCCCGTTTTCGCTGCAATATTTCGCCAGGAAATGATCAACGAGCAGCGGGATATCTTCCTTGCGGTCTCGCAATGGCGGCAGGTTCACTGTAATCACATTCAGACGGTAGTAGAGGTCTTCGCGGAACTTGTTGGCCTGGACTAACTGTTTCAGGTCTGAATTTGTGGCGGCAAGGATCCGGACGTCCACCTTAATGCTTTCCGTGCCGCCAAGCCGCATGAATTCACGCTCCTGAATCACGCGAAGGAGCTTGGCCTGTGTTTCTACTCCGATCGTGCCGATCTCGTCAAAAAAGATCGTGCCCTGATCAGCGACCTCAAAGAGGCCGCGCTTTGTGGCTATTGCTGAGGTGAACGCGCCCTTAACGTGCCCGAACAGCGTACTCTCAAGCAGGTCCACAGGCATCGCGCCTGTATTGACGGGAACAAACGGCTTGTCTGCGCGCGGGCTTGTGGCGTGGATTGTCTTGGCTACGAGCTCCTTGCCCGTGCCGCTCTCGCCTGTGATCAGCACTGTTGCACGGCTGGGAGCAACCTGTGTGATCAGGTCATAGACCTTCTGCATGCGCTCGCTCTTGCCGACGATGTTCGGCAGGCCAAAGCGTTTGAGCGCCCGTCGGAGCAGAACATTCTCGACACGCAGGCGCGAGCGGTCGAGCAGGTTGCGGATCTCGAGCAGCAGCTTGTCATTGTCCCACGGTTTAGTAACATAACTTTCAGCCCCTTCGCGCGACGCCTGAAACGCGACCTGACTGGAGTCGTAGGCCGTGATCATGATCACCGGTGTTTCCGGCGAATCTCTTTTGATGGACCGCAGAACGTCAATCCCGCTGGAGTCAGGAAGGCTGATATCGAGCAGAACCAGGTCGAAAGGTTCTTTATCGAATTTCTTGAGCCCTTCAGCCGCCGTGGTCGCCGTCACGGTCTCGTACCGTTCCGTCCTCAGGAGCGCATCAAGGCTCTCTAGAACATCTGCTTCGTCATCAATAATGAGGATCGATCCTGTTTTAGGCGACATTGACCGGTTTCCTGGTGGCGGGGAATTCCAGACGGAACGACGCTCCGCGGCCGACCGAACTGTCGACATAAATCTTCCCGGAGTGTTCACGAATGATGCCGTAGCTTACCGCCAAACCAAGTCCTGTACCGCGGTTGGTCGCTTTCGTGGTAAAGAAGGGGTCAAAGATCTTGCGGAGATTTTCCGGGGAAATACCCACGCCGTTGTCGGTGAACTCGACTGAGACCGTGGAATCGGCGGCCCTGGTGGTCACAATCAGTTCTCCACCGCGGGGCATTGCGTCGCGGGCATTCATAATCAGGTTCATGAAGACCTGTTGCAACTTCCCGGCGTTTCCTTGAATGGGCGGGAGGTCCGGGTCAAAATCGGTCTGGACGCTGACTTTGGCAGCCCGCAACATCGGCGCAACCAGCGAGAGTGTTTCCTGGACGACCCTGTTGAGGTCCAATTCAACACGCTCACTTCCGCTGACTCGCGAGAATTTCAGCAGATTGTTGATAATTTCCGAGGCCCTGAAGCCTTGCTTCACCACTCTTTCGAGCACAGGAGTGTGCGGGTCACCCGGTGGAAGCTGCCGCATCAGCATCTGGAGTTGTGACGTAATCACTGCAAGTGGTGTATTGACTTCGTGCGCAACGCCAGCCGCCAGCACGCCGATCGAGGAAAGTTTTTCGGCCTGTATCAACTGGTCCTCGAGTTCCACGCGCTCGGTAAGATCATGCATGATCAGCAGCCGCCCGATCACCTGATCTTCTTTGCCCAGGAGCGGTACAGTGGAAAGATTCACAACCAGAGCGCGGCCCACGGCATTATTCAGGCGGAACTTGTAAAGATTCAGCGAGCGGTAAGGCTCTGAATGACGAGGTAACTGGGCGATCAGCTCAGGCGGGAAGATGTCAGTCAACCGCTTGCCTTCCGCCTCAGCCCTTGGAATTCCGTAAATTCTTTCCATCGAAGAATTCCAGGACTCGATATATTGCTCAGGGTTCCACGCCACAATGCCCGCGTCAATGGACTCGATGATATTCTCGCTGAAATCCTTCAGCGCCTGGTGTTCAAGCGCTTTCCGTTCAAGCGATTCATAAAGCCGGGCGCTTTCAAGGGCCATGGCCACGTAACCCGCAACTGTTTGGAGCAGGTCAACATCTTCGCTTGAGAGGAAGTCGTCTTCTTTCGTTTTCCCGAGGGCCAGGTAGCCCAGAGTGTTTCCTTTCACCTTGAGCGGGAGATAATAATGCAAGCCCAGTCTCTCGATACTCGACTGGACCGCCGGAGAGACGCCGACGGGATGTTTAACGCTTTCAAAGAACAGATAGCCCTTCCCTGCTTCGAACTGCTGTGGATTGAGGAAGCTGAGGTCAACATCCCCGGTGTAGGCAAGGCCTCGAGACTTGGCAAGATAAACTTCCCCTGTTTCAGACGCAAGGAACGCCGCCACGCGATCCACTTCGAGGGTTTCAGCAAGGCGCTCAACGGTCTGATCCAGGAGTGCATCGACATGGACCTCAGATGCAAGGTCGCGGGCAAAATCCAGCAGGGTCCTCCGATAGTCATAGCGCTCGCGGTTAAAGAAGCGGTCCAGCCGCACCTGAATCCTTGTCACCATCGGCTGAAACAGCAGCGCAGTGATGATAATCGCCAGCAGCCAGCCGCCCTGGCTTGTAATCAGTTCGCTGTTGCGGAAGAAGTCGGCAAACAAAAATACGAGTCCAAAGTAAAAACCAATGATTGCAGCCGTCGCCAGGGCATACGCGATTCCGCGGCGGAAGATCATGTCCACATCCATCAGACGGTAACGCACGATGGCATAGCCGAATGTGAGCGGCAACAGGACCAAAGAGAAAACCGAAAGCTTCATCCAGTCTGATGGGATGAATCCCATGCCCATGAAGTAAGGAACGGCATAAAGACCCACAAAGGGAACAAGGGACACCGCGGCTCCGCGAGTCAGCCACTTCAACTGCTGTTTCGCCAGGGGGGTCCGGGCACGGCGATAGGACCGGAAGAGGAAGAATACACCTGCCGCCGAAAAGACAGCCAAGTGTCCCATCTCCAGGCTGTCAAGCAGCCAGCGCACTGATAGCGATGGAAGCGGCAGAGTTACAACTCCTGACATCACGAGAGCGTGGAACGCCAGCAAAAACGTTGCCGGGGCATAAATCGCCGCCAGCAGATACCGTCGCCGCCCGGCAAATGCGGACTTTTCGGGAAACGTGAGGCAGAAATGCAGAAAGATCGCTGGCTGAAGAAGGAGCGCCAAAACATTCAGCCAGTAAACCGTGGAATCGAAAACGTTCAGCTTGCCTGTGTAAGAAAAGCAGTAAAGAACGAATGAAGTAAGGCAGAAAAGATAGAAGTGCAGCGATTTCGACGCGGACCAGCGCCGCAGAAAAACAAAGGCCCCGATAATCAGGTAAAGAATGCCGACAACTTCCAAATAGCCATGCAAAAGGGGCGAATTAGTTTCTGGCGCAAGGACGACGCTTGTCTCGAACGATTTCCCGCCGCGAACGAGTTGGTAAGTAACCCGTGACCATACACCACTCTCAAACGTGTCGCGAGCGGCTTCAGCAGTTGTTTTAACCGGCCTGCCATCGATCGATTCGAGATAGTCTCCAACCGCAATGCCTGCCCTCTGTCCAGGCGAGCCCGGTGCAACACTCCACGCCCGCAGCCCCTGAGACGTAGTTATCCAGGACACTCCGTCAGTAGGAAGCTGATACGACTTTCGTTGCTGAAGGTTGAGGAAGGCAAAAATAACGAGCGTCACGCTCACTATCGCGAGCAGGATGGTCAAGAAGCGATATGGAGCGCGTATGCTCATGAAACCTGTGCTACCCCGAAACAAAACAAACACTTTCCAAAGAAAGCCAGCAAATTGAGTTCCTTATCATTGCGCTGCGTTCTCTCCGCCCTTGAGCACATTTGGTGCTGTTTTGGCAGAAGAATTCAACCATGAACAATCCCGATATATGCTATTTGGTATTTCTTCTATGGAAACTTATATATTTTCAGTTTCCGTGTTTCCCTCTTTGTTTACTGCCGACATATGAAAATCCAAACAATTCGTTCTGCCGATAGAGGCTCTGCTGGCCAATCTATAACCGATAAATGAACTCAAAACTGGACCGCAAATCCTCCACGAATCGTACGATAGGCGGGCGTCAGCAGAACCGACCTTCCGTCAGCCTGCCGCAGCGGGACGGAGCCCTGGCCCAACAGATTTCTAAAGTCGGCAATGGCAACAATTCGCATGGGCAGGATGTCGATTTTCGGAAGCGGCTGACGAACCTGCAATCCCCAGAATGGCTGGAACTCCATTCTGCTCTGTCCATAAGGATCGACTAGCGTAACGCGCCCGGCAGGGACCCAGCTATATGAACTAATGATCTGGGTTTTTAAGACAGGAATGCGTTCCGAGATCCTGCCGGAAACAGTTTGTGTAAATTCCGCCCGGACAAATTCAGGCAGATTCGCCCCATCCGTCGCCATCCCGCCGGTTCCGCCTGGAGAGGCCACTGCCAGAGCGCGTCCGAAGGCATACATGACGCCTACTTCACCCTCTGGCCCGAGTTGCCGCTCATACCCGACTTCCCCGCCGGAGGAGCCGTAGTCTCCTGCATTCAGAACCGCCCGGTTAGCGGACGGACTTAGCAAAACATTTCCCGCGACGAACGAATCGTTCAACTCCTGGAGCCCGCCGGCACTCCAGACGGCCACGTTCTGAAATGCGTCGTGATAGGCCGCAAGATCGAGTCTGGACTTCCCTCCGAGCTTCTTCTGCATTCTCAGTTCTGCGTGTCGGACTTCCTCGAGACGCGGATGGAAGTTCTGAAGAGTGATTTGGGGAAAGGCGTTCAGATCCCCAATGCGCTCCAGCAGTGTGCCACGCTGATCGAACGTCCCCATGCCATAACGCAAGTGCAGCACGGTTGACGGATTAAGCCGATACGCAAGGTCGATTTCGGGCTGACTGCTGCTTGCGTCCCGCACCGAGTTCAGATATCGCATCTCAACACCGGCGGTCACGGTCAGCGCGTCGGAGATTTGGCGGGTCTGAACGTAACGCAAAACCATGGCGCGGGACATGGGAACATCCTGTCCATCTGCTGAGGCAGCAGGAACGTCGTTCCCGTCCATGTTCAACTGGTGGACAGCAAGGCTGATCTCCTGATGATTCTTTTTCAGGAAGCCCCTTCGGTAGTCCGCAACCACTGACGATCCGCCCAAGTCGCTTCGATTGAGGGATCCTGCCACGAGCACATCAGAGTCCGGGTCGAGGGAATGCAGGTACGCCACCACGGCGTCAGTGCCGGCATCCTGCGAAAGGCCGTTAGCTCCAACCGTTCCTGGAACCATGGCAAACACACGGACAGGCGGCAGCGTCGGTCGCTCAGCAGCCTTTTTGCGGTCCTGATCAGCTTTTCGGTATCTCAGAACGGGGCGTGTCGAGGCCGACGTTCGCAATATCCATTTCCATTCATTTTCCCATGACCGTAGCTCGCTGGAAGGCTTTTGCAGGTGGATTCCGGAGAGGAAATCGTTCAACGTGAATGCTTCAAGCGTTGTCGCGCCCGGCCGCACATGCACCTTCTCGCGAAAACCCGGAAGCTTCGCCGGTGAAATAACCTGGAGAGAATACCAACCGGGCGCAACGTGGCCGATTGTAAACCTGCCATGAGAGTCTGTGAACGCCCTGTTGAGAGAACCGTTGAGGAACCCGGTTGGGCCATCGATTCCGGGACCCAGCAGCAGGACCGTAGCTCCCATGACCGGCTTGCCCGAACTGTCCGTCACTTGGCCCGAGATTCTGCCGTAATCGGACCCAAAGCCCTGAGAGGTAGCAAGAAGCAGGCAGAGAGATATCGCAGCCGAAAGCAGTTCCCCGCCTCGCCTCGGTCTATTCAAACTTCGCATGACGCCTCGGCCTCTTCTTCCAAAAGTTTTAGGTTCCCGCTATCGATTCGTTCCCGGCATCCATGCCCTATGGCTCAACCTGGAAATTGGTCGTCTGCGTGTCCGTCTGGTTCTTCACGTTGTCCATGATCTTGATCTGGAGCGTATACTTGCCGGGTTGCAGCAACTTCGCAGGCATTGTCTTTTCAAGCGTGACCTGCTCAGAAGCGTCCTTGATCGTCGCCGCTGACTCCGTCTGATTCAAAATGGTTTTCCCGTCTCTTGAGATCATGTACTCGATGTTCGCAGACGGTGCGTGCGTTTTTGGATCGATGCCCAGGTTATAAACCTGCATGTAGATGCCGAAGTTCTGGCTTTGCGTGAAGACCTGATTGACGTTCGGCCGCACCTTTGTCCCGCCGATCACGAACGGCCCTGATCCCACCTGGCTCGTCGGCAGTGGCTGGATCAGGTCCGCAAGGATCAACGAACTCGTGGTTAATTTGTCGTCGCTGAATTGCGGCACGATGATGCCAAGGTTTTCTGATCCCATGTGGCCGCTGTGGTCGTCTTTGATCACAACGCTCAGCTTATAGCGCCCGGGGCGCAGATACACGGCCCTCTGGTAAACCGATTTCTGGTTTACATAAGCCTGGAAATCGTGCGGTGGGACATCAACCGAAACGGCTTGCTCAAACGTATTGGCGACCCTGCCGCCGATTGTCGTGAGCTGTCCATAAATATCAAGGACCGCGTGCATCACACCGTCCTTGTTTTCGAACTGCATTTCACGGTTCGGGACCTGAATCGTAACCGGCGTCAGAACAGTGTCATCCGTGATTTTGATAAAGTCAGTGCGGACGCTGAAGGGCAGCAACTGCGCGGTCACTGTAGAAGTGACCATGGCCTTCAGATCGTTGAATTTTACTGCCGGCGGCTGGAAGATTTTGGCATACAGGTCCAACCGGTTGAATTCGTCATATTGTGCGCCCATGATGTTGGAAGTCACCATGGCTCCGGACCCGGACCCGTTGCTGCTGTTCCCGCTCAATTGGCTGGGACTGATCACAAGGTTCGGGTTCCAGATTGGGCCTATCGCTACTCCACCCTGGCATCCCGTCATGTCCCCGGGAACGTTCGCCATCGCGTCCTTCTCGCAGGGGTTCATGGTCAGGTGATATTCGCCGGTCAGCGTGGGGTCAACAAATTCAAGCTCGACATTCTCGCCGATTCCAGGAATGTAATGGTACGTCCAGCGCTCGAACGGATAAGTTGTCATCGTATTGGAAGCGTCAGGACCCATATAAGGAAGTTCGTTGGGGTTCGCAACGTAGGTCCCGCCGCTCGGGTGCGATTCGATGTCATCGGGCGGACCATACATGATGTAGATGTGCCCGCGGTCCGTTCGCCAACCGGGAATGCCTGAAGAAAAATGCTCATTAGCGTAGGCAATCCGCCGGTAAAATTCTTCTTTGAATGCGTTTTCCGGAGAGCCCGGAGTAGGATTGCGACGTCGCCAGAATTCCTCGATAAACTGGTCGCGTTCCTCGTCCGTTGTGAGCTTCTTGAAGGCGGCCCGCTCCTCAGGGGTGATAATGTAGGAAATTGGCCCGTTAATCCACTGCTTATACGGGCTTTCCATTTCCTTCTGGATCGCTTTTTCGCGGCGACGTTCCTGCTTGGTTAGCTTCTGGTTGTCATCGCTGTTCTTCCCTTTGCCTGCGAAGACCGGCAGAATCCCAAATCCTAGGACTCCTGCCAGGATCACGAACGTCGCGGTCAACCGCATCAGGATATTGAATTTCCGAGACCCATAAGCTTCCCTACCCACCTGCACTCCTCCCTTCTCCGCCTCGGAGAATCAATAGAATCAATTGTATTTTTCGCAAACTGGAAAGTCAACCCAATCCATGCCCGCAACGTACCCCGCCATTGATGTGCTCAAGGCTTTAACTACTAATGATGTCGGTTCGACCCGTAAGGTGGCCTGAAATTCACCAGGCGTTCGGGAATTGAGAGGCCAGCCACGTTCCGAAGGTCCCACCGGCCGGGAGGCCTGCCTTCCGGGCCATATCGTTGCTATTTATTCGAAGGGAGGCTGGCTGTAGAGTAGAATGGATTGTAGGTGTATCAATGGAGAAGCATATCCCATCGTGATCCTGCCTGGCAACGGACGGGGGACGCTGAAATGAATAAAAGCCGAAGCGGAACCTTTTTCGCAGCTCAAGCGTATAGAAAGATTGAACAATGATTCCTGCTGGCATGCACACAGGCTGATCGGAGGGGCGGGCGTCTAGGGTATCGCGACCGCCTGCTCTCGCTTTTCCGATCCAGGAAATCATTCGAGAAGGCAACAATGGGTCAAACAACCGAAGTCAAGATAGGCCAAATCAACCATCTTCCCGCAGAGGAACCCATGCCGTCGCGCGGACCTATTGGAGGGCGTCCGAAACGCCGCCTGACCACGGCCAGGAAGGTTCTGCTTCTCATCGGTGGAATCCTGGTTCTGACCGGGTTGGTCATTGGAGGAATCGCATGGAGCCACCGCGGTCTGGTAACCGTCCAGACCGGCAAGGTACTGCGGCAGGACCTTTCCGCGATCGTTACAGCTTCGGGGGAAATCAAGCCACCTCCTGACAAGTTCGCTACGGTTAACGCCAACTCCTTCGGTAAGGTGACCGAGATACTCGTAAAGGAGGGCGATTCCGTCAAGAAGGGTCAACTGCTTATGCGGACGGAAGATGTTCAGCAGGAAGCCGACGTTCGGGCTCAGGAAGCCGCACTGACCTCGGCCCGCGCAGACGCTCGGGTCCAGGAGGCGGCCGTTCAATCCGCAACCGCAAACCTCCAAACGGCCCAGGCAAATCTCGCTCAGGCGCAGGCGAAGCTTCAACAGGCGAAGGATGATTTCGCCCGGGCGCAACAAATGTTCAAGGAACAATTGATTGCGCGCCAGGTCTTCGATCAGGACCTCAGCAACTATCAGGTTGCGGAGGCTGCGGTTGAATCCTCCAAAGCGCAGGTTGAGCAGGCGAGGGCGCAACTCCGCCAGGCTACATTTAACCGTGACATGTCGCGAGCACGTGTGTTGCAGGCGCAGGCACAACTGATAGGCGTCAAAGACGCTCGCAACAAAACGATCTACACCGCTCCATTTGACGGCATCATCACCTATCTGCCCGTGCATGTGGGAGAGAACGTGGTCCCTGGCATTCAAAATCAGCCGGGAAGCGCTCTCTTCCAGGTCGCCAACCTTTCCGTGATCAACGCTGTCGTAAACGTGGATGAGACTGACATCCTGGGCATCAAATATGGGCAACCCGCTGAGGTCAGCATCGATGCGATCCCGGACAAGACGTTCAAAGGCCGCGTAACAGAAATCGGAATGAGTGCTGTCAGTTCTACATCCGGCCAGACGACGACCAACAGCAGCCTGAGCACAGCGACAAGCCAGGGTGAGGCCAAGGATTTCACTGTTTCGGTCACGCTGGACAACCCACCTCCGGGATTGCGGCCCGGCCTTTCGGCTACTGCCAAGATTACAACCGCCACCCGTAAGGACGCAGTCGTCATCCCCATTCAGGCTCTGACCGTCCGCGACCAGGCCGAACTTGAGAGGGAAAAGAATGCGAAAGCCAAAGGAAAAGCGCTCGCGGCTGAACCGGCAACGACGGGCGGAAGCCCGGAAAGCAAGAAGGAAATTCAGGGCGTGTTTGTGGTTAAAGACGGACGCGCCGTTTTCACTCCTGTAAAGACGGGGATCATGGGCACAATGAACGTCGAGGTCCTCAGCGGGCTCCAGCCCGGCGAGCAGATCGTCACGGGCAGTTACCAGGTCCTGCGCACCCTCAAGAATGATGCGAGAGTCAAGGTTGACAACAGCGTTAAGGCGATGGGCCCGCCTTCATCATAACGCATCGGTGGACGCAGAAGTCGCATCCAGAGGGCCTTTGAAATCTGAGATTAACTTATGAAACCCTATCCAACGATGGAACCACAACCCGACGCCACAGCATATTGGGAAAACGCAGCGCCTGAAGACGGAACTATCATTCTCGCCCAGGATTTGTGGAAGACATATGATATGGAGGCGGTGAGCGTCAACGCGCTTTCCGGCGTGTCGTTTTCCATCAAACGCGGAGAATACGTTGCCATCATGGGCCCCTCCGGGTCAGGAAAATCCACTTTGATGAACCTGATTGGCTGCCTGGACACTCCCACCAGTGGGCGTTATTGGCTGAATGGCCGGCTGGTCAGCGAACTCACCGACGACGAACTCGCGTACATTCGCAATAAGGAAATCGGCTTCGTTTTCCAGACCTTCAACCTGCTGCCCCGCGCCACGGCCCTTCACAACGTCGAACTGCCGCTGATTTATAACGGCACGCCGCCGGCAGAAAGGCGGGCGCGTGCGGAAGAAGTGCTTCGCATGGTGGAATTGGGCGACCGGATGGACCACAGGCCGAACCAGCTTTCCGGCGGACAGCGCCAGCGCGTGGCCATTGCGCGCGCCCTGATCAATAATCCCTCGATCATTCTTGCCGATGAACCGACTGGCAACCTGGATTCCGCGACAGGCGATGAAATCATGAATCTCTTTGACCGCCTCCACGAGTCCGGCAACACCATCGTGCTGGTGACGCATGAGCACGACATCGCTGCCCGGGCCCATCGCATCATCCATATTCGCGATGGCAGGATCGATCGCGATGAGAAAGTGGTCTAGGGGCGAAGGCCGAGGCTTCCGACAGGAAATTCCGTGAATGCAGGAATCTTCAAACGAGCACCCCAAAGCAATCCTCGGCGCAAGCACGGTGAACTCTATAACGCCTGGGTCACTGCGCGGGAGGCCTTCTGGATCGCCGTCGAGGCCCTGAACACCCACAAGCTGCGGTCATTCCTCACCCTGCTCGGCGTGGTGATCGCCACGACCACGCTGATCGTGGTGATGTCCGTCATCAACGGAATGAACCTCTACATCGCTGAGCATGTGGCCAATCTCGGCGTCAACACCTTTATCGTAAGCCAATACACCTGGGCCCAGGGTTACGAATCCTGGCTGAATCAGCGACGCCGCAATCGCCCCATTCGCACGGAGGACTACCGCTTCCTTAAGGACAATCTCCAGGGCTATAAAACCATCGGTGCCACGGCGGAATACGGCACTCCAACGGCGCATTACGGAAATCAAGTCCTCTACGATGTGAATCTGACGGGAGTGACACCCAGCATGATTGATATCGGCCAGCAGAAAGTTGACTATGGCCGCTACATTTCCGAATCGGATTATCTCCACGCCGCGCCGGTTTGTTTTATCGGAACGGACCTTGTGGACAAATTCTTTCCAAACGTTGATCCCATCGGCAAAGAGATCCGGGTCGGCGATAAATCATTTCGCGTCATCGGCGTCGCGGAAAAAATCGGTACGACCTTCGGACAAAGCCAGGACGCTTTTGTCATCATCCCGCTTACCACTTTCCAGCGGTTCTTCTTCAATGAGCCGGAGCTGAATATCAGCATCCAGGCATGGTCCTCTGCACAGATGATCCATCTTGAGGACGAAGTCCGGTCCCTGATGCGCGTGCGGCGCCATTTGCGTTACAACGAGGCCGACACTTTCGGCATTAATGCCTCGGAGTCCATCATGAGCCTGTGGCAGCGCCTGACCGGAACGATTTTTGCCGTCACCATCGGCGTGGTTGCAGTCTTTATGGTGGTCGGCGGCATTGTGATCATGAACATCATGCTGGCCAGCGTGACCGACCGCACGCATGAAATCGGCATCCGAAAATCGCTGGGTGCGCGCCGCCGCGATATCCTGACACAGTTCATCATTGAATCCGCGGTGATGGCCGGAACCGGCGGGGTTGCGGGCATCATACTTGCGATGTTAATCAATCTGATTGTCCAGAAATACGTTACGTCCACAGTCCCGCTCAGCGCCATTATCGTAGGCGTCAGCCTGTCCGTCATTGTCGGGCTTTTCTTCGGAATTTATCCTGCAAGCAAGGCGGCGCGGCTCGACCCTATTGAAGCTTTGCGGGCGGAAGGTTAGGCGTGGCGAAACAACTCCGAAACTTCCGGGAAAACCTGCTGCTGGCGCTCGATACGCTCCGCACCCACAAGTTCCGTTCGTTCCTCACGATCCTTGGCGTCCTGGTCGGGACCGCCACGGTGATTCTCGTCGCCTCCATCATTACGGGGCTCAACAATCAGCTTGTCGAGACCATGGAGCAATACGGGGCCAACTCGATCTTCATTTACAAGTTTGAGCCCGGCATTCATTTCCGGCTCACGCGCGAAGAACGAATGCGCAAACCGCTTCAGTACGAAGAGGCTATGGCCATCCGGCAATTCTGCCCGGACGTAAAGGATGTTGCCGTCGAGATTTTTTATCAGGGACCTCCCGTCGGCGCCAAATATAAAGGGCAGGACATGCTGGACGCCAATCTCCAGGGCGCTACTTCGGAAGATTTTGCCATCACCAATGCCCAGATTGCTGACGGGCGGACTTATACCAGCGTTGAAGACACTCATCGCCGCAATGTGGCTGTTATCGGCGCCGATGTTGCCGAAAGGTTTTTCCAGGGTGAGGACCCCATCGGCAAAGAGATCACGGTGGGCGGCAACACGTTTCAGGTTATTGGGACGCTGGCCAAGAGACTGGCATTTCTTGGCGACAACGGCAGCGACCGCACCGTTTACATTCCGTACTGGACGTTCAGGAAAATCTACCCTGAGGCAAAAGAGAACTTCATCCTGGCCATGGCGTACCCCAACCGCATGAATGAGGCGATGGATGAGATCACCGCCGTTCTGCGAAGGATGCGGAAGGTCAAACCGGACCAGGAAAACAACTTCGGCATGGCGACCGCCGCCTCGGTCATCCGGCAATTCAATCAGATCACTGGAACGGTGGCCCTGGTGATGGTGGTGATTTCTTCCATTGGCCTGATGGTGGGTGGCATCGGTGTCATGAACATCATGCTGGTCTCCGTTACGGAGCGGACGCGCGAAATCGGCATACGAAAGGCCATCGGCGCGCGCCGGCATGACATCATCTGGCAATTTCTGCTGGAGGCCATGACGCTGACCGGCACGGGCGGAATGTTGGGAATCATTCTGGGCTACCTCCTTAAATTTGGCGTCCCGCTCATCTTTTCCAGCCTGACTCCCGCAGTCCCATTGTGGTCGGTTGCGGTGGGATTTGTTGTTTCGGTGAGTATTGGATTGTTTTTTGGATTGTGGCCTGCCCTCAAAGCCTCACGGCTGGACCCGATTGTCGCTCTCCACCACGAATAAGCCTCCCCTGCCGCGCAACTCGCCAGTGCACCATCCAACTGCTATCGCGAAGTCTGGCGGACTCCGCTTTCTTCAAAAAGCGCTTTCAAGCTTTCGGTGTAAGGCTCCCGCGCGATCCCGCGCTCAGTAATGATGGCCGTTATGTAACGATGAGGCGTCACGTCGAAAGCTGGATGAAGGGCGGTTACGTTATCGGGAACTGTCTGGATGCCTCGCCAGTGAGTAACTTCCGCGGGCGAACGCTCCTCGATCGGAATCTCATCGCCCGACGCAAGGCTCAGGTCAATCGTCGATAGGGGCGCGGCCACGTAAAACGGAACCCCGTTCTCGCGCGCCAGCACAGCCACAGTGTAAGTTCCGATTTTGTTGGCAACGTCGCCATTCGCAGCGATGCGGTCCGCGCCTACGATGACCGCCTGGACTTTCGACTGCTTCATGAAATGGCCTGCCATGTTGTCCGTAATGACCGTCACCGGAATGCCGTCTTTTGCCAACTCCCAGGCCGTCAGGCGGGCGCCCTGAAGAAACGGCCGCGTCTCATCTGCAAGGACATTGATCCTCTTGCCCTGCGACACGGCTGCACGAATGACTCCAAGGGCCGTGCCATAGCCTCCTGTGGCAAGCGCTCCGGCGTTGCAATGCGTCAGGACAGTCGAATTGTCTTGAAGCAAGGTGGCGCCGTACCGCCCCATGGCCTCATTCACTGCGATATCTTCCGCGAGCATGCGCCGGGCTTCATCTTCGAGTACCACCTGCACACGAGCGATCTTTTCGGAATCTGTTCCCGGGCCGGCAAGGGCCTTTTCAAATGCCGCCCGCATGCGATGAATGGCCCAAAAGAGATTGACGGCCGTGGGCCGGGTTTTGGAAATCGTGTCCGCAATCGTTTCAAATTCCGCTTTGAGTTCTGCCACGCTCTGCGCGCGAGAGTTCTTGACTCCCAGGGCGACGCCCATCGAGGCCGCCACGCCAATGGCCGGTGCCCCGCGAATGACCATCGACCGGATCGCCTCCGCCACTTCCTGGCAGGTTTTGTACGTCCGATAGACCTCCTCGCCGGGCAGGAGCGTCTGGTCAATCATGCGTACGCCTTCGCTTGTCCACTCAATCGTTTTGAACATTCCGTCTCACTTATGCCAATCTGATTCCGTCCATTGGCAAACTCCAGAATTATAGCAACCCTATGCCCCGTCGCTATCACGGGCGCAACAAAAGGTTTCCGCTCTGACTTTCTTATTTCTTCTGCTACCATCGAACAACAAGGCCTGGCAAGCCTGAACATAACGCAGTACGCGCCTCGGGCCCCTTCGAAGGACGGTAAGAATGAAAGATTCGAAAGTGATCAAGACAGACGAACAGTGGAGAAAAGAACTGACACCGGCGCAATATTACGTCACGCGCCAGAAAGGCACCGAACCTCCGTTCACCGGCGAGTACTGCGACCAGCACGAGAAAGGAATCTACCGCTGCGTCTGTTGCGGGGCCGACCTTTTCAGTTCCGAGAACAAGTTTGACTCCGGAACAGGCTGGCCAAGTTACTGGGCTCCTGTGGACGAGCACAATATCCGCACCGAAGCCGACTCAAGCTTCGGGATGCAGCGAGTAGAAGTGCTGTGCAGCAGGTGCGACGCACACCTCGGCCATTTGTTTCCCGACGGTCCCCCGCCAACAGGCCTGCGGTACTGCATCAATTCCGCAGCCCTCAAGTTCGAGAAAAAGCCGTAACGGAACGTCCCGATCGCCGATCAAACACTCCATGCCCGGATCGTTTGCCTTGCAAGAGCAGGAAAAGCACGGATCCAAGCCGGCTATTCAACTCCGGGTCACAGGGTAAATTCCCGCTTCACCCTTTCGGATTTCTCCTCCACGCCCCGCGCCAGGTCCTTCTTGTACTCCACAAGCTTCTTCGCCAGCGCGGCATCGGCCGTAGCAATAATCTGTGCAGCCAGGACCGCTGCGTTGACTGCGCCGGACTTGCCAATCGCAACGGTCGCCACCGGAATGCCCGCAGGCATCTGCACCGTCGAAAGCAGCGAATCCATGCCCTGCAGGGAAGTTGTAGGCATGGGGACCCCGATCACGGGCAGTGTTGTTTCCGCGGCCACAACTCCCGCCAGATGCGCCGCACCTCCCGCGCCCACAATGATTGCCTTCAGCCCGCGCTCAGCAGCAGTCCGCGCATATTCGGATGTCCGCGCCGGCGATCGATGCGCCGAAGTTATGTCGATCTCAAACGGTACGCCAAACTTCTGAAGCGTTGCCGCCGCTTCTTTCATCACAGGAAGGTCTGTGTCACTTCCCATGATAATGCCGACCAATGCGTTGCCTTTTTCAGCCATTTGTTTCTCCTTGAAGATGTGGATATCGTGTTGCAGACAAACCGCCCGAAGTTGATCTGCTCCTGCCGCTATGCCACAGGCGGGTTTCCCGCCTGATTGCTCGGATAGCGAACGCCGCGGGACAACTTGAGCCGGCGCAGCCCTTTCGCCCCGATGTCGCGCCGGTATTGCATTCCTTCAAAATGGATCTTGCTCACGGCGATATACGCCTGCTCGATCGTCGATGGCAGGTCCTCCGCAATAGCCGTCACGCCCAGAACGCGCCCGCCGGCCGTCAGAAGTTGTCCGTCACGAAACACCGTTCCAGCGTGGAAAATCTTGACGCCGCCCCTCGACTCCGCCGCCTCGATCCCCCGAATCACCTTGCCGGTTTCAAATTTGCCCGGATAACCTTTCGAAGCCAGCACGACGCACACGGAAGGGTTCGGACTCCAGCGTGCGTCAACCGCCGGCAGTTGTCCCTCGAGCGAAGCCAGAAGGATCTCGCACAGGTCGGAGCGCAGCCTCATCATAATCGGTTGAGCTTCCGGATCGCCGAGGCGAACGTTATATTCAAGAACTTTGGGACCTGTTGCAGTCATCATCAGTCCGCAATAAAGAAATCCCCGGTACGGGATTCCATCGGTCGCCATGCCGGCCAGCGTGGGCTCAATGATGTATTTCAATATCTCTTCCCGCATCCGATTGCTGAGGATTGAATCGTCGCTGTAAGCGCCCATGCCGCCCGTATTGGGTCCCTGATCGTTGTCGAACGCGGCCTTGTGGTCCTGCGAAGGTACGAGCGGCAACCAGCCCCGGTCTCCTGCCAGAACGATGAAGGACACTTCCTCGCCCGTCAGACATTCTTCGATCACCACTCTTTCGCCTGCCCTGCCCAGCAACTTCTGGACCATAAAGTCGTCCAGCGCCTTCTCCGCTTCTTCTCGGGTCCGGGCCACAACGACGCCTTTCCCCGCTGCCAGCCCATCGGCCTTGATGACCACCGGCAGTCCGAATTTCGAAACGGCCTGGGCTCCGCTCGCAAAGTCGTCCGCCACCTCAAACCGCGCGGTCGGTATCCCGTGACGGCGCATGAATTCCTTCGCGAAAATCTTGCTTCCTTCCAGTTGCGCCGCTGCCTTCGTCGGCCCGATGATTCTGCGGCCTGCACGGTGGAACTCGTCCACCACACCTGCGACCAGAGGAGCTTCCGGCCCCACGACTGTCAGATCGGCGTTGACCTGCTCGGCCAGTTGCAACATCTCCGCAGGGTTGGAGAGATCAATTGGAAAACATTCGGCAATCTGCGCAATGCCGGCATTGCCCGGCGCACAGAAGATGTCCTCGGTCATCTGGCTTTCGCGCAGTTTCCATACCAGGGCGTGCTCACGCCCGCCTGAACCTAAAACCAGGATATTCATAGGAGCAAGTTACAGTATCGGCAGTCGGTGGTGTTTGTCAAATCCTATGATCCAAAAATCATCCTGGCCTGCCCGTCTCCAACAGCTTCGTCGATTGTCGGTCATTTCCGGGTCAGGATACGTTCCGAGGGAATGATGAGCATTGAGCCCATTCTCAGCGGCGCGGCGGTACGACAAGGTTTGCCCTGAAGGACGGCGCGGCATGCACGAATCATTATTGTTGCACGTGCTTCCAGGGGACAACGGCTATCCCTCGGCTGAACTGCGCTTCGTTTGCAGTGCCAGGGACGATCAGGCGATGAAATCTGATGCGAGGTCAGCTAAAATGATCGTTTAACCGCTTCGGGATTTGGGGCCATGCAGACAACGTTTACAGAGAAGTATGACGTGGTAGTTGTCGGCGCCGGTCATGCGGGCGTTGAGGCAGCGATGGCTGCCGCGCGCATGGGACTGAAGACCGCGCTCTATACGATCAATCTGGATCTGATCTGCCAGATGTCCTGCAATCCTGCGGTGGGCGGCATTGCCAAGGGCCACCTGGTCCGCGAAGTGGACGCGCTGGGCGGCGTGATGGGCGAGGTGATTGACGCGGTGGGAATCCAGTTCCGCCTGCTCAATACCAGCCGCGGGCCGGCAGTGTGGTCGCCGCGAGCGCAAGCCGACAAGAAGCTCTATCGCGTCAGGATGCGGCAGGTACTTGAACAGGAGCCGAACCTGCGGATCAAGCAGGCGGAGGTCATCGACCTGCTGATGGAAACAGTCCGTGAACCCTCCGGGGTCCCGCAAGAGGCCGCGTGCGTTGCACCCGAGTATGCGCCAAATCACCCGCGAGAAGGCACAGTCCTCCCCTGCCGTCGTGTGCGTGGGGTTCTGCTTCGCGACGGCCGAACGGTTGAGGCCGGTGCCGTAGTCATCACGACAGGAACGTTCCTGAATGGGCTGATCCATTGCGGCGAGCAGAAATATCCCGCGGGGCGCTCGGGCGAGCCTCCGGCGGTGATGCTGGGCGAAGCGCTGCGAAGGATGGGCTTTGAAGTAGGCCGCCTGAAAACCGGCACACCGCCGCGTCTGGATCGACGCACGATTGATTTCTCGAAATTCCAGGTGCAGCCGGGCGATCCGGTTCCGACGCCGTTCAGCTTCCGCACGCGCGCCATCACGCAGGAGCAGACCGTATGCTGGATCGCTTTCACGAATGAGGAAACGCATCGCGCGATCCGCGAGAACCTGCACCGCTCGCCGCTTTATTCGGGCCAGATCAAAAGCATCGGGCCGCGCTACTGCCCGTCGATTGAAGACAAGATCGTAAAATTCCCGGACAAGCCGCACCACCAGCTTTTTCTCGAACCCGAAGGCCTCGACACCAATGAAATATACGTGAACGGCATGTCCACGTCGATGCCCATTGACGTTCAGGTGGCAATGGTGAAGTCAATTCCGGGGCTTGAAAATGCGGAGATGATCCGCCCCGGCTACGCCATCGAATATGACATGGTCCAGCCGACGGAACTTTATCCGTGGCTTGAAACAAAGAAAATCCAAAACCTGTTCCTTGCCGGACAGATCAATGGTACGACTGGATACGAAGAGGCCGCTTGCCAGGGAATCATGGCGGGCATCAACGCCGGGCTGCGCCTCCAGGGGCGCGAGCCGCTTATCATCAGCCGGACCCAGGGTTACACAGGCATCCTGATCGACGATCTGGTCAACAAGGGCGTGGATGAACCTTACCGCATGTTCACGTCGCGCGCGGAGTTCCGCCTGCATCTGCGCATCGACAACGCCGACGAGCGCCTTCTGCCGATTGGCTATAAGGTCGGGACTATCCGGCAGAAGGATTACGACGCATTTCTGCAGAAGCAGAAACGAATTTCCGCCGCCACGAAGTTTCTCCTCGAAACACGGCTCGATCCAGAGTCGCGTGTCGGCCGTGACATTTATTCGCGCCTCGGGATGATCTCGGGCGAGCGCTTCACGGGCCCGGCGACCCTGAGCGGCGCGCAGCTTCTCAAGCGGCCGGAGATCGGAATCGAAGACCTCATGGAATGGATCAACGAGGGGCTGCGGCAGACGGGCAGTGAGCCAATTGCAGCGAGCCACGGCGACAGTCTGGCGTCATTGATGGCCCGCGAAGAGGCGCGGCGGATTGAAACGGACCTCAAGTATGAAGGCTACCTGGCCCAGCAGGAAAAACACATCGAACACATGAAGCGCGCCGAACAGCGCCGCATTCCCGAATGGTTCGACTACCGCAGGGTCTCCGGCCTCTCGCGCGAGGTCGTTGAGAAATTTACGCGCGTCCGGCCGTTCACGCTTGGCCAGGCCCTCCGCATCCCCGGCATCACTCCCGCCGCGGTTTCGCTCGTCAACGTCTATATCGAAATCTTCCAGCGCCGCGAAGCAGAACAAGCGCAGGCATAAGGAAGAAGTCTTGCGTCGTGGATTCCCTTTACAGTCTCGGTTTCCACTTCTCGAAGAACTCCGCGAAATCCTCGTAGGGCATCACACGGGCGTTCGCGAACTGCCCCTGGCTCTGCGCGTAGAGGAGCTTCCCGTGTGGATCGAGCACAGCGATTGCTGGAATGCCTTTGTTGACGGGCACGCCGTATTTCTTCCCGATATCGAGGTTCTTGTCGAAGCGCCCCACGTCGATGTTTACTACGACGTAGTTCTGTTCGATCAGGCGTGCCAGTTCGGGCTTGTGCATCTGCGCGTCCAGCGCATGACAGTCCGGTCACCAGTTGGCGCCGAAAATCAGGACGATGTTTCGTTCCGTTTTTGACGCCTGTGATATCGCCTCGGCAATTTGCTGCCGCGCGTCGGCGTGCTCGGCATAAATGGGACGGCTCCCGGCGAATCCCATCGACGATACTGTTGCCATTCCACAAATCACCGCGAGAAGAATTGTATTTGCGGTCCTGCTTCGATGCTCCGTGATCATGGCATTATGATAGCGCAAACCCCGGAAGGCTTTAAGCGGCACGCGGTATCGCACAAACCCGCCGGAAGCAACCAGCAAATTCACCATCCCATTGAAGCCGGCCCCGGGATCCGCCGATCAATAAGCATGGGATTGGAAATCCACACCGCGGTTCAGAAGGAGATTGAAGTGCCCGAAGAAATCGAACAGCCGGCAACAGAAATAACAAGCGCCGAGCCAAAGAAAAAAAGCTTCCAATACATCCGCTGGAATGACAACGGCACCGTCGCGCATCTCACGATGAACCGTCCACGGCAGAACGTGATGAACATCGAGATGCTCAACGAGATGACCGCTGCTATCGAAAGCCTGAATCATCGCGAAGAGGTGAGATTGATCCTGCTCGATGCGTCGCCCGAATGCAAAGGCTATTTCTCGATGGGCGTCGGCGTTGAAGGCTACACGGCACAACTCGTGTTTCAGATGATGGATGCATTCCACAACGTTTTCCGCGCGATGATGGATGTCTCCAAACCCGTGCTCGCTGTCGTTGACGGTATCGCATCCGGCGCCGGCAGCGAACTCGCAGCTTTCTGCGATCTCGTAATCGCCACCGAGAACGCACAATTCCGCCAGCCGGAAATCAAGCTCGGGGTCTTTCCGCCGCTCGGTGCAGTAGTCTATCCGCGCGTGATCGGGCCGCGCCGCGCCATGGAATTCCTGCTCACCGGCGAACCCATCAGCGCTCGAACCGCCCTTGAAATCGGCCTCGTCAACCGCGTGGTGCCGCGCGCAGACCTCGAAGCCACCGTCGATGCGATGGTCAAACGCATCACCGACGAAAGCGGCCCTGTGCTGCAACTGCTCAAGCGTGTGATCTTCCACGGAACGTGGATGCCCTTCGCCGAAGCCCTCAGGCGCGCGCAGGATATCTACCTCAACCAGTTGTTCGAACTTGAAGATTCTCAGGAAGGTCTCCGCGCGCTGCTCGAAAAACGCAAACCGGTTTGGAAGAACCGGTGATCCGACGCAAGGCTGCATCCATCAGAGAGCAGTAAACGTGAAGAGGCGGTTTTTACCCGGTGCGCATTAAAGACGCGATTTTCAAATTGAAGTGCGCACGGGCCCGCATGCGAAAATTCTAAGTTATGATCTATCCATCATTTACGAATTGACAAAAATTGTCCACAAAATCCCATTTGTCCCATTTTAACTGTATGGCCGTGACTAGCCCATCACTCGAGGCTCCGCCGGGAGTTCCGGCACGGACTCCTGACACGCCCCTGCCTTCGCCCGCCCATCTTTCAGGCGCCCGCTGCCGTAGATTCACCGGACAGCCCAAACCGCCGGGTCTGCGGTCAGCGGCCCTTGCTTCGACGCGCGGCAACCGGCGCAGTCAGCCTCGTTTCTGAATCGGCGAGTCGGCCCGCCCCCACCCAATCCGGAGGATAATCGATCTGGAGCGCGTAGCTGCGGATTCCGATGATGGCGAGTAGCCACGGCAGCGATTCTATGCCGTGGGCTTGGTTTGTCCTGCGTCAAAATTCCCACGGCACAAAGCCAGTGCCGTGGCTACCTGCTACCTGCAAAATTCCCACGGCACAAACCCGGTGCCATGGCTACGCGCTTACGCCGGCTGGTTGAAGAACGCCTCGCCCTGTTTGCGATACTTCCATGCCACCTGCTCATCGAGATCGATGCCGAGGCCGGGCTTGTCGCTCACTTCGATATAGCCGTTTTCGATCAGGGGTTTTTTGCGGCCTTTGATGAGGTCATCGAAGAACGGAACGGACTCAGCGTGCCATTCAAGCGCCAGGAAGTTCGGCGTGGCGGCGCACAGGTGCGCAGAGGCCATAGTGCCGATGGGGCTGGAGATGTTGTGCGGTGCGACGGCGATGTAATGGACTTCCGCCATGTCGGCGATGCGCCGCCCTTCGAGCAGTCCGCCGACCTTCTGATAATCGGGCGCAAGAATATCCACCGCTTCGCGCTCGAGCAGTTCGCGGAAGTGGTGGCGCTGGTAATGGTTCTCGCCCGTGGCGATGGGCGTGGAGGTGGCTTCGGTTACGCGGCGCATGGCGTCGGTGTTTTCCGGCGGAATGGGGTCTTCCAGCCAGAGCAGGTCGAAAGGCTCGCAGGCGCGTGCCAGCTTGATGGCGTCATTCACGCCGTAATTCCAGTGGCAGTCGATGGCCAGATCGACTTCCGGCCCCAGCGCCTTGCGCAGCGAGTCCACCAGGCCCGCCATCAGCTCGATTTCCCTGCGCGTCAGGCAGCGGTTGTAATCGTCCAGTGAATATTCGCTGGGCACATCCACATCGAACTTCAGCGCCGTAAAGCCGCGCTGCTTCATGGCGCGGGCGTGCCGGGCATAATCCTCGGCGCGAATCTGGCGGGCTTCAGACTTCTGCCCGCCGTGATATTTCGGGCTCAGTTCTGTGCGCTCGCTTTGGGTCTTGCCGGGCTTTTGCGCCCAGCCGGGCGTGCGCGGCAGGAGCACCGGCGACAGGCTTGCAAGCCCTTTGCCCGCGTGGCAGTCGGCGTAAATGCGGACGCGGTCGCGGTACTTTCCTCCCAGAAATTGATACACCGGCAGCCCGGCGTCTTTACCCACAATGTCCCAAAGTGCCGTCTCAACGCCGCTGATGGCGTGATAACCCATGCCCGCCGTGCCGGTGGCCCCCATCGCCGTGCGCATCAGGCGCGTCAGGCGGTCCACGTCGCGCGGGTCTTCGCCGGGCAGAAACTCGTTGAATTCGCGGATGACGCCCGTCAGGCCGGGCGCAAAGAACGCCTCGCCCCAGCCGGTGACGCCTTTGTCCGTGCTCACTCTCACAATCGTCCAGTCGTAGTTTGCTTCAATCACCGCGGTTTCGATTTTCGTGATCTGCATGTTCGTGTTCAATTCCCTTTCGCGTTTTGAATTTGCCTTCCGAATGCACCAGCACTTTGGCAGGGGCCTCCGTCCCGATGGTCCAGCGGGTTGCTGAAAAAAGTATTTTACGCTTG
Organism: Terriglobia bacterium; assembly: GCA_035652895.1. Lineage (GTDB taxonomy): Bacteria > Acidobacteriota > Terriglobia > UBA7540 > UBA7540 > SCRD01. The sequence goes on along the minus strand of DASRCX010000015.1, from coordinate 35,296 downwards.
TCATCGTAAGCGCAGCGAACGATCCTGGTTTTTATTTTCTAAGAAATACGGAGGGGCTTCGCCGAGCATGACGTTTTGGCTTTATTCAGCAACCTGCCGGACCTGTGGTATTCTATGCGGACGTTTTTATGGCGACCCCCTGCCGAAAATGCGGCGCGACGAAGACGGAACATGTATATCACGGAGTGATGTATTCTCTTGCGAAAAGGTTTGGCTACCGTTTGAGGGTATGTTCCCGGTGCCGGAGCCTGCGTCTTCTGCAACTCGGTGAAGATCCTGACGGCCCTGTCCCGCCGCGCAAAACCCGGAGATGGCGCAGGAAATCAGCTTCAGCCGCCGCGGAAACCGATAACCATCAACTGAGTGTTCAGCAATGTCCGCGGTGCGGCGGTACCGATCTTCAAAGATCGAGGCGGCGATGGCATGAACGGGCCCTCCGCCGCCCTCCCATGGTGCGTTGCCGCACCTGCGAACACCGGTTTGCGCTGCAAACCCCAACAGCGGTAACGGTTTTATAAGGGCCTTCTGCGGATCCCATCCGTTCCCGAAAATCAATGACTGGCCAAAACGGACCGAATCGTGTTACATCATCGCCCATGGCATCGCATTCTGTAACGCGGCGAATTGCGGCCTCGGCGGGCATTGTGATGGTCACCGTCCTTGCCAGCCGCGTGCTTGGTTTCATGCGGGAGTGGGCGGTCGCCCACGAATTCGGCTCCAGCGCCGTGACGGACGCTTACTACGCCGCGTTTACGCTCCCGGATTTTGTGAACTATCTCGTAGCGGGAGCCTCGCTGAGCATCACCTTCATTCCCGTCTTTGCCAAATACGTTGCCGAGAACAATGAAGAAGAAGGCTGGCGCGTATTCTCGACGGTCATCAGCGTGATGGTCCTCCTGCTGATTGCGCTCGTGGTTGCCGGCGAAGTCTTTGCCCCCGGGCTTCTGCACGTGATCGCGCCGGGCTTCAATCCGTCGGAAAAGGCCCGCGCGGTTTTTCTGACCCGCCTGATGATGCCTGCGCAGATTTTTTTCTACCTGGGCAGCATTCTGAGCGCGGTGCAATACGCCAAAGGCCGGTTCACGATACCTTCGCTCGCCCCTGTGATCTACAATACGGGAATCATTCTCGGCGGATTTCTCCTGGCTTCAACCCTCGGCATCACGGGATTTTCCGTCGGCGTGCTTGCGGGCGCCTTTGCCGGCAATTTCCTGCTTCAGATTTACGGCGCCCGGCGCGTGGGCGCACGCTTCAAACCGAACCTTGACGTGCGGCATCCGGGCTTCAGGATGTTCATCAGGCTGACCATTCCCATCATGCTGGCGCTTTCAGTCGTGTTTTCAGACGACTGGATCATCCGCTGGTTCGGGTCTTATCTCGCCCCAGCCTCGATCACGTGGCTGAGTTATGCCAAGTTTCTGATGCGCGTTCCGCAGGGAGTGATCGGGCAGGCCGTGGGCGTCGCTTCGTTTCCGTTTCTCGCCCAGCTTTATGCGGAGAAGAAATTCGATGAACTCAACCGCACGCTCAACACAACGTTGAAGGGACTTTTGCTGCTGATGGTCCCCGTTTCCGCACTGACTTTTGCCATGAACAGGCCCCTGGTGTACTTCGTTTTCCTGCACACGCGGCTGCGCGGCCCTGATCTGGACGCCACGGCGGCGGCGCTGTCTTTATTCGCGCTCGGCATGTCCGCCTGGGGTGCGCAAAGCATTCTGGGCCGGGCGTATTATGCGGGGCGCAACACGCTGACGCCTGCGCTGCTTGGCACGGCTGTAACGTTTCTGAACCTTCCGGTTTATTGGGCGCTGGTCCGGGCGATGCAATACAAGGGACTCGCCCTGGCAAGCTCGATCGGCATTTCGGCCTATGTGATTGTCCTGTTTATCTCGCTCTATCGATATACGGGCAACAGGCAGGCCGGTGAGGTTGCAGGGTTTTTCGTGAGAGTTGCCGCCGCCTCGATTGTCGGGGCCGCAGGCGCCTTTGAGGTTGTGCGCTGGCTCGAGGGCCGCATCCACTGGCAATCCACCATCGGAGCCTTCATCATTCTGATCGCAGCAACGCCGGTTGGGCTGGTCCTTACGGGTCTCGCGGCTAAAGCTCTTCGCGTGCGCGAAGTGGATGAGTATCTGAAGTCGATTTCCCTGTGGTCGCGGGCGCGCAGTGAATTCCGGCGCTGAAGGCGTCGGTATCAGCTACTTCCCAATGCAAAATCGGGAGAAGATGATGCCCAGAACGTCTTCGACATCGGTGGCGCCTGTCAGGGTGTCGAGCGCCTTCAGCGCTTCGTAGAGGTCGAGCAGGAGCATCTCATGGTGCATCCGCTGTTCCGCCGCGCGGCGACAGCGGCCGAGTGCGTCGAGAGATTCTTTCAGCAATTGCTGATGCCGCAGGTTGGTGATCAATTCGCCCTCGGAGCCGGAGTTGGCCCCCGCGCCGACGGACCGAACGATCCTGTCGCGGAGTTCATCGACTCCCTGCCCCGTCAGTGCCGAGGTTGCAACGACTTCAACCCGGCCCGGCAGTTCGCCGTTTTCCGCCTGAATGGCGCGTTCGATATCGCTCTTTGTGGTGCGCTCAGGGAGGTCTGATTTATTGGCGGCCACGAGCATTTGACCCATCGCGCGCGTCTTGCGGAGCAGTTCAGAATCTTCATCAGTCCATTCCTGAGACGTGTCCACCACGAGCAGTCGCACGTCGGAATCGGCCATGGCCTGACGCGTGCGCTCGACCCCGATCTGTTCCACCTGATCGGCGGTCGTGCGAATACCCGCCGTGTCCACCAGCCGCACGGGGATACCGCCCATCGAGGCGGTTTCGGAAACCAGGTCTCTGGTCGTGCCGGGAATTTCAGTGACGATGGCCCGGTCCATATTCAGCAGGCGGTTGAACAGGCTTGACTTGCCGACGTTTGGCCGGCCCACGACGGACAGGCTGAGTCCTTCACGGACGATCCTGCCGTAAGCGTAGCTCTTCACCATCCTTTCCAGTCCGCGCCGAACGGCGTCGAGTTGAGCGAGAAGGTCCGCCCAGTCCATCACTTCGACATCGTCGTCGGCAAAGTCGATTCCGGCTTCGAGTCTTGCGATCAGTTCCAGCAGCGCGTGCTTGTGCGGCTTCAATCGGGCGGACAGCGCGCCGCCGAGCTGCGCGGCCGCCACGCGCGCCTGGTAAAGCGTTCGCGATTCGATCAGGTCGCGAACGGCTTCCGCCTGGGTCAGGTCGATCCGGCCGTTCAGGAAAGCGCGCATCGAAAACTCGCCCGGCTCCGCTGCGCGCGCGCCGAGCTTCAGGCAGCACTCGACCATGTAGGCCGTAATCACGGGCGAGCCGTGGCAGGAAATTTCGACTACGTCTTCGCCCGTGTAGGAATGAGGTCCGCGGAAAAAGGTGAGGACGGCGTCATCCATCGCTTCACCGTTTTCGGGGTCGATGAATTTCCCCAGGCTCGCCCGCTGCGGCTCCGGAGGCTGCTTTGCCAGCCGGACCAGTTGCAGTGCTATTTCAAGCGCCAGCTTTCCGGAGAGGCGTACGACAGCGATGCCTCCGCGGCCCGGTGGAGTGGCGATGGCCACGATGGTGTCCTCTTTCAACATCGTCAAGCCTGTGGAGGGTTCAGGAGGGATTTGTCGCCGGATAGATAACAACCTTGCGGGTGGGACCTGAGCCTTCACTCATGGTCCGCACCGTTGCTTCGTCCTTCAGCGCCAGGTGGATAATCCGCCGTTCGCGCGGGCTCATGGGAGTCAGGTAAAAGGGGCTCCCGGTCTCGATGGCCTGCCGGGCGGCCATCTGCGCCGTCAGCCGCAATTCTTCCATGCGAACGCGCCGCCAGTCCCGGCAGTCAAAGCTGATAGCGGCATAGTGTTCATCGTCAATGCGAGCCGCTTTCAGAACAACGTATTCGATCGCGTCCAGCAGCGCCCCGTTCTTTTCGAGCAGCAGGTCGGAATCCGTTCCCTCGAAATCGATGACGATCTGTTGTGTGCCGGAATCGTCCTCCGTGCCGGCGCATTTCCGCACGGTAAACTTGAGGTCGAAACCTGCGTGCCGGATGATCTGCTCCACCAGTGATTCGATTCGCGCGAGGTATGTGTCCTCAGACGCGTCGGAAGAATTTAAAGTCGTCATGGTTCGTACCTGCTATGCCTTGGCCCCTGCGGTTTTTTCAGCCGTCAGGGCCTGCTGCTTCGGAGTGATAAAACGGTTGATGAACATTTGCTGTCCAATGCCGACCAGGTTCGCTGTCAAAAAGTATAAAACCAATCCGCTGGCAAGGCGAAAGAACATCAATCCGAAGATAAGGGGCATAATGGTCATCATTCGCTTCTGCGCAGGGTCCGCCGTGGCCATGGGCGTCATCTTCGTCATGATAAACATGCTGACAATCATAATCAGCGGCAGGATGGGGATGGGCAGCCCCAGAATATGGGAATTGTCCGGCATGGACAAGTCCTTGATCCACAAAATCCACGGCGCGTGACGGAACTCGAAGGGCGTTTCCAGCGATTCGTAGAAACCATAAAGGATGGGCAACTGGGGCAGCATCGGAAGGCACCCACCCAGTGGATTGATGCCGTGTTCCTGGTAGAGCTTCATGATCTCCTGGTTCATCCGCGCCTTGCGGGGGTCGTTGAACTTGTACTGCTTGTAGCGGTCTTGGATGCTTTTCACCAGCGGCATGATCCGCTGCATCTCCTGCGCGGAGCGGATGCTCTTCAGCTTCAACGGAAACAGCGCCATGTTCAGGATGATCGTCAGGATGACAATCGCCCAGCCGTAATTGTGCACCCAGTGGTCATTGATATAGCGCATGGCCAGAAAGAGCGGCTTGGCGATCACGCTGAACCAGCCGAAGTCCACCAGGTCCGTGAGAGGAGGCTGCGAAGTCTCCAGCACGTCCAGCGCCTTGGGAGCCACAAAGAGCCTGAAACTGACCGGCTGCGGTGCGGTGCTTCCCAACGCAACATAAGCAGCCCTGGGTGGTTCCTTCTCTTTCCAGTTTTCCGGGGTCCAGGATTCCTGCCCGGCGTTGAAATCCGGGTCCTTTGACTCAGGGAAAAAGATTCCGGCGAAGTATCGGTCTTCGATGCCGGCAAACTCGAGCGGCCCTGTGACCCGCACTTCCTCTTTGATCTTGCTCTGGTCCACAGTTTCGAGCTTGCCTTCCTTCTGCCAGGCCACCTTGGTTTGCGCGATCTCGGCATCCTCGGGCAGCGAATGATCGCCGAACCCGCCGGTCCACGCGACGCGCGCCGGCACGTACTGCTGGTCGCGGGCAACGCTGACGGTTGCATGGACCTGATAATCCGCGCCGAAGGTGAATTTCTTCTGGACCTGGATGTGTCCGTCGCTGTAAGTGAGTTCGAGTGTTGTGGGCGCATGAATCGTGGCGTCGGAGGGCTGCGCAACGTAAAGCGCCTGGTTCGCCGTCTGGTTGAGCGACGCGTCTGAAGTGCGGATGCTCATCGGATAACCAAGCTGCTTGCATGCGGCGGGATCAATCACGTTGAGCGGCTTGCCGCCCGCATCTTCAAACTTCTTGAGCACCCAGCTTGTGATGACGCCGCCGCGCGTCGAGAAAGTGATGCGGTAGAGGCTGTTTTCGACGGTGATGTCCCGGGCTTCCTTGCCTTCAGACACGGGAATCTGGGGCGCGGCAGGAACCTGAGGAACTGCGGGCTTTTCCGCAGCTTCCTGGCCAACTGCCTGAGAAACACCCGCCGGTTTAGGAGGAGAAGGGGGCGGCGTCTTGACGAAAATGATTCGCCAGATCAGGAGGATCGCAAATGACAGGGCGAATGCAATCATCACCCTTTTTTCAGTGTCCATGGGTAAAAGGCTTCCTGTTCAATTCTCCCGACTGCATCCTGACGGCCCGCTACGGGACGGGATCGTAGCCGTGACCGCCCCAGGGCCGGCAACTCAGCAACCGCCGCATTGCCAGCCGTGTTCCCCGCCACGGACCCCATTTCGCCACTGCTTCATAGGCGTAGGCTGAACAGGACGGGTAAAAGCGGCACGAAGAAGGAATCGTGGGCGAAAGACAAACCTGATAGAAGCGAATCAGCCCCAGCAGGAACAACCTCAGCGCGAGCTTTCCGTAGTGCGCAATGCGCCCGGCGGCCCGTTTGGAAACAGCCGCAACAGTTCCCGTTCTAGAACACGATAATCGACCGTCGCCGCCTTCGGCCGCGGGTTGAGCACAATGTCCCATCCGCCCGGAAGTTCCCGCCGGTGCAGCCGGAAAACTTCTCTGATGCGCCGCTTGATCCGGTTTCGCAACACGGATGTTCCAAGGCGTTTCGGGACGGTAATGCCCAGGCGCGTTTCGTTCAGCCCGTTCGGTCGGAAAAATGCGGTGCATAATGATGCACTTCGGCGCTGCCCCTCCTCATAAACCCGTTGAAAATCCAATCGACGGAGCAGCCGGTATTTCTTGGGGAAAGCAGCCGAATCGGGATTCACGGAGTCAGGCGATGGCGACCCTTCTGGCGGCGCCGTTTCAGCGTCTGGCGCCCTCCCGGGGTCCTCATGCGAACGCGGAATCCATGTGTCTTGGCACGCCGGCGCCGATTGGGTTGGTAAGTCCTCTTCAAAGCTCTGACTCCCTGTTGAGTTCGTACTCCAAAACCTAAACACTTACCTTAACCCGTTGATTCCAGCCAAGTCAAGCAAGTTACGGCCGTTTCCAAAATCGACGAACACGAATTGACACGGCTTCAACCGCCGATTAGGATTCATAATATAGCAGGGGCACGGGACGAAGGACCATCTACCCGAGAGGGGCACATGCAGGCGCTCCGCTGCGATTCCCGGAAAGCGACGTTCGTTTTCGCATTGGCTGTGTGCGCGCTTGTGCTCGAAACGCCGCCGAGGGCGCTTTGCCAGTTTTCGGGATCGATCAGCGGGCAGGTAACAACACGCGACGGACGGTCGATTCCAATCGGAGTGACCGTCACCGTCACGACAAGCGAAGGGCAGATGGTGACCACTCAGCCCGTCGATTCCGCCGGCCACTACGAACTCGACAACCTGCGAAAGCTCGATTATCAACTGACATTTGCGGCGAAGGGATACCGCACGGAAGAGCGGGACGCAAACCTTCGCTTCTCAGGAAACAGCCTGATCATCAATGTTCAATTGACTCCCGAAGGTAAAACGGAAACGGACAAAGGCGCCGTCGTTTCCGTTGCTGAGCTGAAAGTGCCGGAACAAGCCCGGAAAGAATATGAGAAAGGCAACCGTGCCTTCAAGTCGCACAACTATGCCAAGGCCCAGCGCTACTTTGAGCAGGCGACTAACGATTACCCCTGCTATGCGCGTGCGCAGACTGACCTGGCCACGCTTCTGATCGTGGAGAAGAAGCAGGCCGCAGAGGCAGAAACGCGGCTGCGAAAGGCCATCGAGTGCGACGCTTCGTTTCTTGACGCCTATGTCGTACTGGCGCAGTTGCTGAATGCTCGGGCCCAGTATAAGAAAAGCGTCGAAGTGCTTCAACAGGGGCTGGCGCATTCTCCGGACACCTGGCAGTTCCATTATCAGATGGGATTGGCACGCTACGGCATGAAGGACTATACCGAAGCCGAAAATGAGTTCCGCAAGGTCGCCAAACTCAACGGAAATCCTCCTCCGGTGGTCTACATCAAACTGGCGGACCTCTACGTGCTGCAATCAAGGTTTAACGAAGCCTATGCGGAAATGGAGGCCTATCTCCAGGCGGCGCCCAATGGCAATTTCGCACCACGAGCGCGCGCAATCATGAAGCAGATGAAAGCGGCGGGAGTACTGTCCAGTGACAAGAAGCCGGAGCACTAACCGATTGCCCGGCAAACAGGTCCTAACCCTGCCATCTTCGGCGCAGTGAAGAACCTTCGTATTCGTTATGAACGAAACACATGCATCTTCGCGTCGCTCCCTATGACATTCCGGCCTTCCTCAGCGGCCTGCTGAACCGCCTCCGAAAGAGTCATGCACAAGGAGCAAACCTCATGAGCGGGTCTTCCCTTCCCCTTCCCGAATCACAATAATCTGATCGGCGTTGACGTTGGTTATCCTGTCGATATGCCCGCTCGGCCAGTGAAATTCAATCGAATCGACTTTTGCAGCCTTCCCCAGGCCGAAATGCTGGCGCAAATCATTCTGCGAAATGTAACTGCAACCGCTCATGACCTCGCGGACCTGTCGCTGTCCATTGGCAGTAACGATGATTCCGGTGCCGATGGCCGATCGGTTGGAACGCGTGCCGATGGCCTTGACCATCAGCCAATGGTTGCCGCTGGTGTTTTCGTTCTTGAGCAACGAGGGCGGCTGGCTGAGGTTGAGAATCACGATATCCATGCTGCCGTCATTATTAAAATCGCCGAAAGCGCAGCCTCGGCTCGAATGCGGTTCGAGCACCGCCGGCCCGGAGAGGTTTGACACCTCTTCAAAGTTGCCGTCGCCAAGATTGCGGTAAACCACGCGCTGCGTCATGAACTTGTAATCCGGATGGACCTTTTCAACCTCGGGATACACACTGCCGGTAACGTGAAAAATGTCGAGCCAGCCGTCGTTGTCCAGATCCACGAAGCCGGTGCCCCAGCAAACATATTGCGTATTGACCGCAAGACCGGAGGAAAATGTCGCGTCATCAAAAAACTTTCCGCCGAGATTGTGATAAAGGATGGGAGTGTCGCCACTGAAATGCGGAAGGAACAAATCCAGGTAGCCGTCGCCGTCGTAATCTCCCACGGCTACTCCCATTCCGGACTGGACCTGGCCATCGGCGTTCACGGCGCAGCCGGTTTCCATGCCAACTTCCGTAAAGGTCCCATCATGATTATTGCGGAAGAGGAGATTGGGAGTGGAATCACAAGCTACGAAAATGTCGGGCCAGCCGTCGTTGTTGTAATCAAAGCTTACCGCCGCCAGCCCGTAGCGTTTCCCGGCCCTGGCTATGCCGGCCTTTTCCGTGACTTCGGTGAAGGTTCCATCGCCATTGTTGTGGTAAAGCGAGCACGTCTCTTTGGGCAATCCCAGCGGGCCGCAGGCAACCGGCACGCCCTGGAACTTGCAAGCCTGGCTTTCCCCGCCCGCAGGGCCCTTTTCAAAATCAAAGTCGATGTAGCGGGAAACGAACAAGTCGAGCCGGCCGTCGCGGTCGTAATCAACGAAGGTGCAGCCCGTCGAGAAGCGTGGGCGGGATTGCCCGAGGCCCGCCTTTTCCGTGACATCGGTAAAAGTGCCGTCGCCGTTATTGTGGTAGAGAACGTTCTTCCCGTAATAAGTAAGGAATAGGTCCTCATGCCCGTCGTTGTCATAGTCTCCAGTGCACACACCGTAGCACCATCCCGTATGACGAAGACCCGCCTTTTCCGTGACATCCGTAAAAGTACCGTCGCGGTTGTTATGATAGAGGCGGTTTGTAGGAGGGGGTTCACCGGGAGACAAATTGCCAAGCATCATCCCGCTGGGGACAAAGATATCCAGCCAGCCGTCGCCGTCGTAATCGTAGAATGCGATGCCCGGGCCGTTCGCTTCAAAAATGTATTGCTTGCGGAATTCCTCCCCATAGATCACGGGAGCAGTGAGGCCCGCCCGCGGAGCCATATCGACCAGCGTCACAGGCCAGGGCCGCCCGGAAAACTTCGGCCGGGGCGCGGGAAGGACGCCTCGCGAAGCCATGCCCTGACCGAGGGCTCGCGCGGCAGGCGGCAACAACGCTCCGGCTGAAACGACAGACCTTAGGAATTCTCTTCTTTTCATTCTCCGCTGAATGAGGGCACAAACCTCGGACGGATGGCGGCTTCAACGGTCGCCGGGCGCGGCCTGCGGCTTTGTTGCGCCACCCTGGGCGGCGTTACGGATATTCTGCTTGAGTTGCATGAGCTTTTCGTACGCTTCCTTATAGGCCGCGAGTTGCTGGTCCGCCTCGCGCTCGAGTCCAAGATGGCGGTAAACAATCGACAGCCGATAGTGCGCGTCCGCATTTTCGGGATCAAGCTCCGTAGCCCGCTTCAGCGGGGCAACCGCGTCCTGAAAACGGTTTGCAGAGGCGTAGGCTTCGCCGAGGCTGGCAAGCGCCGTGGCCATCTGGGGATCAAGTTGCGCCGCGCGCTTGAAATGCGTGATGGCGGTGTTCCAATCGCGGACCGTTGCGGCAATCACGCCAAGCTGGTATTCGGCCTTCGCGTTGCCGGGATCAATCTGCAGTTCCTCTTCAAACTCCTTCCTGGCTTTGTCGAGCGTATTCATCTCGTGGCTTTGCTGGAGCATGATCGCGCCGATTTCATAATGAATTCCCGGCACGTGTGGGTTGAGTTCCAGGACCCTGCGATACTCCGTGATTGCCTCCTGGGGCTTCCCCTGCAATGCGAGAATTTCGGCATTCATGCGGTGCATCTGGTAGGAGCCGGGAGCCGTTGCAAGCAGGCGCTGAGACGCCAGGGTCGCGAGATCAGAATACATGTGGGCCGTCAGGTAAAGAATTTCCGGATCGCTTGGAAATTCACGGGAGAGGACCTTGCCGTAGTCGATGGCCTTGCTGACATCATCCAGCGCCATCAGACACTGAAGCGCACTCGCCCCGGTAATGCGCTTCAATTTGGGATCGCTGACGTGCGGGAAATCATCTTCAAGATAAGGCAACGCCTGCCGGCAGTATCCGCTCTGCGCAAGGCTCGCGCCCAGAAAATAATGCGCGTTCACAAGCGAAGGCTTGAGTTTAAGAGCCGTCTCCGCTTCGCGCGCCGCATCGGCGTATTGGCCCGAAAAATAATACGCGACGGCAAGATTGGAATGGACCTCAGCCACTTCCGGATTGGATTTGATCAACTCTCTATAGTCCTTAATCGCTTCCGGATAGTCGCCGGCCTCAAATGCCTTATTTGCCCGGGCGGCGAGCGCGGACGCATCCTGCGGCGGGACCCTTACGCTGCTTTGAGGCGCGGAAGTCTGCGGCGCGCACCACAGCGCGACCGCGCCTGCACTCGCAAGCAGCGCAGACGTCAGACCGGCCCGTGCCAATTGTCCGGGGGAAAATGTCATGCGGAAAGCCTGCTCTTCCCGGCCCTTTACCGATGTTTCAGGCTGGATTATGCCACACGCCATCTTTAAGGATCAATCGCGCATTCGTGGCCGAGTGCTGGAAGTGCTATAATCCGCTTGCGGACAAGTCCAACGGAAATGCGAAGGCTTAAGGGCAAGAACATCGTGAGGTGGGCAGCGCTTGCGGCGATCCTGCTTACCTTCGCCCCGGGCGCACTCCCTGCGCAAACCGCCCCATCACAGCAAACTCAGCTTTCATCAGAGCGCTTCAAGCAACTCTATGCTGAGGCGCAAGAAGCCTCGAACCACGGCCAGACGAAGCAAGCCATCAGCCTTTATCTCGCCGCCCTTCAGCTCAATCCGGATTTCGCCGAAGGGTGGTGGAATGCCGGGACCCTGCTCGCTCAAAACAAGGACTACGAGCGGGCCGTCGTGGCCTTCAGCAACTTTCTTCGCTTGCAACCCAAGAACGGCAACGGGTGGGCATTTCGCGGCCTCTGTGAGTTCGAACTCCGCCGTTACACTGTCGCGCTGAACGACATCCAGCATGGGCGCCAGCTTGGCGTACACGATCCGGCGCTTGAAAAAGTAGCCACGTATCATGCTGCGCTGCTGCTCATTCTGAAGGGTGAGTTCGACGTCGCCGACCGTTTGCTGGTCCACCTGGCGCGCGGAGGCATCAGCGATCCCGACCTGATCACGGCGTTCGGGCTTGCCGCATTGCGCCTCTCCAAAATGTCGGAGCAGTTAACCGATGTGAAGCAGAAGAACTTGGTCCAGGAAGTCGGCCAGGCTGCATTCAATTCCGTTCAGGCTCCCTTTGAAAAGGCCGCTGCGGGATATGAAGCATTGCTTAAGCAATACCCCGCAACGCGCGGTATTCATTACGCTTACGGCGACTACCTGCTGAACCAGGCGCACTACGAGGAAGGGCTCAAGCAGATGCAGGAGGAATTGCGCCTGAATCCTGATGACGCGATGGCGTCGCTCCAGATCGCGATGACTTACATTCGCACCGGCCGGCCGGGCGATGCGATTCCCTACGCTGAAAAGGCCGTCCAACTCTCTCCCAAACTGTTCGCCTCGCACTATGCTCTTGGTCTTGCGCTCTATCGCGCGGGAAAAACCGGGGCGGCCCTGACAGAACTTCAAAAAGCCGTTCGACTCGCGCCCAACAGCCCGCAGGCGCATTACGCTTTGTCGGACGTTTACTTCAAGTTGGGAAACCGGCAGGCCGCAATACGGGAACGGGTCGCGTTTGCGAAGCTCAAGCAAGAGCCGACTGTGCTTGCTGAATATAATCCGCAAAACCAGGACGCAGGTCCCCAGCAGACTTCTCCCAAACGGGCTGTCGCCGCTACGCAAGCCGCAGAGGCGTTCAAACAGGCTGAAAGCGCCTTGCGCGAAGGCAATTATCAACAGGCCGAGGCGGGTTTCAAGGAAGTACTGAAAACCCATCCACAGTTGACTCCCGCCTATGTTGACCTCGGGGTGGTCTGCCTTCGCACTCACCGGCCCGATGAAGCCGTCCGATACTTTGAGACCGCAAAGAAACAGGATCCAAAGGTTGCCGGCATCGACCTCGATTTGGGGCTTGCCTACTACCAGCAATCGAGCTTCGAGAAAGCAATTCCGGAGTTTGACGCGGTGCTGCGGACAGACCCGAACAATCAGCAGGCCAGGTTCCTGAAAGGCCTGTGCCATTTTATGCTGAACGATTACGCGGATACGGTTGAGACCCTCAAGCCGCTCTGGGAAAAGGAAAACACCAACCTGGATTATCTATTCGTCATGGGCATTTCTTACGGCAAGCTGAAGCGCAACGAGGAATGCAATATGACATTCAGGCGGCTGGTGGAAGTTGGCGGCGACACTCCCCATTTCCACTTTCTGCTGGGAAGGGCCTACGAGGGCCTCTTCTGGTATGACCAGGCGCGCTCCGAATTGGAGAAAGCCATCGCAGGCGATCCCAAACTGCCCGAGGCGCATTACTACCTCGGCGTCGTCGATATGCGCCTGGGCAAACTTCAGGAAGCCGCCCGGAATTTCGACGCCGAAATCTCCATTGATGGCAAGCCGCCGTGGAGCTACCAGAAGCGCGGGCAGGTGGACCTCGATCTGAATGATCCCGCGCACGCCATTCTGATGTTCAAGGAAGCGCTCGCGCGAAACCCCAGGCTGCCGGACTCACTCGTTGGCATGGGTAAGGCGTATTTCAAGCAGGGAAAGTTCCAGGAGGCCGCAACATACTTTCAGAAGGCAGTAGCGCTCGCCCCGGACCAGGCCGATTATCACTATCAGCTTGGACAGGCCTATCTGCGGCTTGGCGACAAAAACTCCGCCCAGCGCGAATTCGCAGAAACACGAAAGCTGCAGGCAGCCCAAGTCCAGGACCAGCAGAACCGCCTGCAAGGTTCGCCGCCACCCGCGTCCGACTGAATATCAAAAGGGAAGCCCACAGAAAGTCCTTATGCGTCCAGAGGCATTTGCCGTTCTGAGCGCAGCGAAAAATCCCAGCGCCTGTTCACGGTAAAACGCCAAGTTGCTTAGTTCCGCTCAGAATGAGAGCCTGACTTTTATCAGCGATCTTTTGTCGCCAGCACACGGACGGTGATTTCCCAAGGTTTCCTGAGGTTCAGGCGGGAGTCCACTCAGTCGATTTGCAACGGCAGGAGCAACACCGGAATTTTCGGCGTGCTCCTGCCGCTGCGGTTAGCTCATTACCATGTGACCTTCAGACCGAACTGCATCACACGCGGGGGCCATGCGCTGTTGACCTCACCGTTGCCGATGTCATTGGTGGGGCTGTTGCAGGGCTGGCCGAAGCCGTCCGAACCGCTGCAACCCGCATTGATACCCTGCCATGATGGATGGTTGAAGCTGTTAAACGTCTCCCACCGGAACTGGAGCCCTCCACCTTCGCCGAAGAATGGAAGCTTCCAGTTCTTCATGAGAGCAAGGTCTGTAACATTCCTTCCCGGACCTGTGAGCGCGTTGCGGCCCATGTAGCCGAACATCCCGGGTTCGCCGTTCGCGAGCAGTTGAGACTCGAGCGGCTGCGTGATAACGCCGGGATCGAACCATTGCACACGAGGCCCGTAGGTTGGATCGTTGTATGTGCCCTTGTGAATTTGCAGTGTGCCGATCGTATTGCACTTGACGCTGGTGGCCGCCCCGGTGCCGTACCCGTTCACACCGCAATTAATATTGACAGGCTGGCCGGTGAAGAAGGTGGTAATGCCACTGATCTCCCAGCCTCCCAATGCTCCACGGACGAAGCGGTTCCCCGCGTTCTTGAAGAAGGGCAGGTAGTAGATGTAACTGGCATTGAACACCTGCGCCCGGTTGAGATCAGACGTGGCGTACCAGCGGGACAGAAGGGAGTCGTCCACGCCGTTGGCGCTCGAACTGTAAGTGCTGGTCGAATCGTCGAGGCTGTGGGCCCAAGTGTATGAGACCATGGCCGTCAGCCCGTGGCCGAAGGTGTGGCGGAATTCAGCCTGGAGAGAGTTGTAGCTCGAAATGGCCGTGTCCTCCTTCATGCCGATACTGCTGTAGCCCCGGTAGGGTTGGAACCAGATCGCCGGCCCTGTCTGGTGGATCAGGAACTGCTGAGCGTCGCAATTGCCCTGCGCATCACAGTAATCCTGGCCTGCAAGCTGCGGAACGTTGACGATGCCAAGCCCGAGCGGGACTTCCGTCAGGTTGCGGAACCGCGCCAAATGCCGGCCCACGCTTCCCACATACGCCAGGCTGAACAGGCTGTCGTTGCCAATCTGGCGCTGGAGGCTGAGGCTGTATTGCTGCTCGCTTGGCCATTTCTGGCTGTACGGCCAGGCGGTGTAGCTGGTGGGTGGAATTGGCGCTGAATAGACACCATTTGAAAAAATGGGGCCGATCGACTCATAGCCATTCACGTTGTATACGGAAGGATTGAGGGCCACGGGCGGGTTGCCTTCGCCGCCTTCGGCTTGAGCCTCGTTGCCGTTGCCCGGCTCGTAGAAAATTCCGTAGCCACCGCGAATGACAAAGTTCTTTGTCAGGAGGTAGGCGAACCCAAAGCGCGGCGCGATGTTTTTGTAAGTGTTCGTCTGGCAGCCCGGCGGAATGCCATTGTGTCCGCATTCGACAAGCCCGTTGCCAAAGTCAGTAGGTATGGCTCCAGTACCTTGGATCAGGTTGCCGTTGCTATCATAATTGCGCTTCTGCCGCCGGGTTGTAGAGCTGCGGCAGGAAACCCGAATCCACCGTCGGATTGCTGACGTCACGGATATGGGTGAACAAGTAATACCGCACACCAAAGTCCAGGGTCAGCTTTTTGCTCACCCTCCAACGGTCTCCGATGTAAGGTTCAAAATCCTTGTAATGCCAATGGCCCTTGGGATAGCCGCCGACCGGGATGCCATTGAAAGTCTGAGTGCCTTCGCTGTATTGAGCGATGCGACCCAGGAAAAGGTCCGCCAGGCCGTTGCCGCTGGTGTTGCTTCCCCAGTTGGCTGCCTGGATGTAGCCCTGAGTATCGGAGCCGAACTGCTCGTTCTTGCGGTAGTCCTCGAGGAAGGCGCCGAACTTCAGGATGTGATTGCCGTGGACCCACGCCAGATTGTCCGTGAGTGTAACAATCGGGTTCGAGTTATGCCATGGGTGATTGGAAGCATCTTCACCGAAGCAAGGGCCGCCACCGCAGACTGCCAGGCCAGGCAGGAGCGGGTTGGAGTCATTGGCCGGGAAGAAGTGCGCCAACTGGAAGTTAGACGGGCGGTTGATCCCGGCGGAATCAGGGCCGGCCTGGTTGTAAAGGTCAATCCAGTCTTCCGTGTAGCCCATGATGAACTCGTTCATCAGAGTAGGCGTGAAATTGCGTGTGATGTTCAACACCGCACTCTTGCCGGGGCCGTTGAAGGGCGTCTTGATGGTATCGTAGTTGGACCACGACCAGAGCGAGGGAACGGACAGCGTGTTCCAGGCGTCGTTCGTGAAGCGAACGAAGACGTGCGTCTTGTCTCCGATGTTCTGATCAACGCGCACCTGGTCCTCACGCCAGTTGGTGGCACTGGTTGCCGCAAGCGTCCATCCTGCAGGGCCGCTGTTGGGCTTGGGAACAAAAGCGTTAAGGAGGTCTGTGGCGTTCACAATCTCCTGCGGGTTCACGCCTGGAACCTGGTTGATATTGTCATAGGTCACTCCGTTAACTGTCGGCAAGACGCAGCCGGACGCAACCACCTTGTTGTAATTGCTGCTGTTCGGATCGCACTCGCTGAAATCTCCCTGTCGCTCCAGAAGCGAAGGCACACCGCTGGATAAGGGGTTGCCGTTGCGGATTTTCCGCCAGTCTTCAGACCAGAAGAAGAACGTCTTGTCCTTTTTCGTGTTGTAAAGGCCGGGGATGTAGAACGGCCCTCCGAGTGTCCAACCGTATTCATTCTGTTTCAAGGGAGTTTTCGGGGCTTTGGCCACGCCGGTGGTGTTTCCGTTAATGAACCAGTCGTTGGCATCAAGTGCGTCGTTGCGCAGAAATTCGAAGACGTCACCATGGAACTTGTTGGTCCCGGACTTGGTCACCACGTCAATTTGCGCGCCAGAGTGGTGTCCGTATTCGGCGCCGTAGTTTGACGTGGAAATGCGGAACTCTGCAATGCTGTCGAGGTTCGGGTACGTATTGAAAGTGCTGGCCGAGCCCTCATCGGTGTTGGGCGCGCCGTCGATCATCCAGTTGTTGTACTGCGTACGGCTACCGTTGAAGGAAATATTGTTATTGGCGGCGACGCCGACGGTGCTGGTTTGCAGACCGTTGTCAGGCACAGCGCCGGGAACCAGCAGAGCCAGGCGGACGAAATTCCGACCGTTGATCTCAAGCTGCGAAATCTGTTCGCCGGTAATGACGCTGGAAATCGCCCCATTCTCAGTCTGAACGTGAGGGAGGTTCCCCTGCACCGTGACTTCCTGGGTGACCGCCCCAACTTCCAAAGTCACGTCCACTCGTTGCGTCTGGCCTGTCGTCAGGACCACGTTGGATTGCACGACTTTCTTGAATCCCTGGGCCTCGACAGTAACGCTGTACGTCCCGATCGGGATTGAATAAATGGCGTAGCTTCCGGTTGAACCCGTTTCCAAGTGGCGGACATAACCTCTTGACGGGTCCTCGATTGTAACTTTCGCCTTGGGTATGACGGCCCCCGAAGCGTCCCGGACCGTTCCCACAATGTTTGCAGTGCCAAATTGCGCAACTGCTCTCGGTGCCAGGCCTAAAGTGGCCAACAACAACACGGAGAAACAAAGCCATCGCAAAGGCACACTACGATGGTTCGGCATATAATCCTCCTCCTGGACAGCATGACGTTGCTTATAGACCTTGAAAGACCAGACGCGAAAGAAAGCTCAGGGTGTCATCGACGGTTTGCCTGCTGCAAAAGGAGAGGTAACTCGCATGCGTTGTTTGCCGCTCCCGCCCCTCACTGGCCTAATCCAGCAGACGAAAATCACGTACACTACCCGTTGCTCCGGCAGCCCCCTTGCAAAGCCTGCACTGATGGGTGCAGGCAAGTCACAGCGTTCAGAATGCCTCACCTCGAGCCTTCCAAAGGGGCATGCGGATTCAGATCAGGAGCTGAATTTGAGCGCGATCGCAAATCTACATTCCTTTTGGTTTTCAATCGACCCGGCGCAAAAAGTAGAGACGCAACAAAACGAAGGTAACCTTGGTTCAACCCCCGAGGCTGCATCTGCAATCTGTGACGAACTGAACTTAATAAAGTTTCTTAACTATGTCAAGCGATTTTATTCAGTTAGGCCAAGAAATTTATCATGCGGTTTCGCCGACTGCTAAATTCTACCGTTAGTATAAGTTACAGTCTGCAGGAGACCCAATTCCAAGTGTAGGGACCTATTGGCGGGAGATAAAGCGGGACATTCGATCAGTGCCCGTAAGAGGGCGAAGGCCATCGAAATTCGGCAAAATCTTTTTTTCGGCTTCGTTGGCGGCCAGATGGACCGCACCCAGCACAGCGGCTTCTGTTGCCAGCGTGCTCACTGCCAGCCTGGGGCGGCAGAATTCATTCCGTTCGATGATTTCGCAGGTAGCTTTGAAAAGCGCCGGGCGCGATCCGACGCGTCCACCCAGGACAACAAGGGAAGGATTCAGCACGACGCAGATATTGGTGATGGCATCGGCAAGGATTCGGGCCGTCTGCTGCAATATGGTGATGGCGACAGGCTCTTTCTCCTCGGCCAAGTCGATGATGCTCCCCGCACCCAGCGGCAGCTCGATCCCTCCACCTTTGCCATTCCCGCCGCCCAGGCGTTTCCAAGCGCGTTCGATCGCTCTGGCGCCAATCAACCCTTCCAGCGGGCCGGGATTCAGAATCGCAAGCGGACTCTCCTCGACGCCGGGGACATAGAGGTAGCCGATTTCGCCCGCCGCCCAATCCGCCCCATGATACATCTGCCCGTTGATGAAGATGCCCGCGCCGACGCCGGTGCCTACCGTCAGGAACACAAAATTCTTTACTCCGCGAGCAATTCCGCAGCGCCCTTCACCGAGCGCGGCGAGGTTCACATCATTTTCTATAACCGTGGAGACTCCCACCTTTTCGGAAAGGGCCTCCCGCAAGGGAACCGAGTTCCACCGGGGAAGAATGGGAGCGGAAATTACGACTCCTTTCGCAACATCAGTAATGCCCGGCACGGCGACGGCCAGCGCGAGGAGCCTTTTTGCAGGAATTTCATGCCGCGTCCGTAGTCGATGAATGCCCGCGGCGATCAGAGAGACAACGTGTTCCGGCGTGCTGCGTGAATGGGTGGGGAAAGCCTGGCTCTCAATGACCGCTCCGTCAAGATCAGCCAGGGCGATCTTGACCAGCGAGGTCCCGATGTCAACCCCGGCCACATAGCCCGCCTTCGCATTGAAGCGGAAAAGGTCCGGACGCCTGCCGCCTTTCGACGGACCGGGACCCATCGGCTCCACAAGACCGTTCTCATGCAGATAAGCCACTGCGCTTGAGATGGTTGGAGCACTCAGCCCGGATGACCGGGCGAGATCGGCCCGCGAACACGGACCCTGCTGCCGCAGCAACCGAAGAATCTGTTGCGCATTGAAGTCGCGCAGCAGCCGGGGTCGGCCGACCACTGACCGGGCATCGCCGGCGGTTCCATCTGCGGTCATTCGCGTCTCCCGATCGAAGTAAAGCTGAACTCAGGGGCGTTCGCTAAGCAAGGTACTTCAGGCTCTCTGCCAGCAGCCTGCTGGTGCCTTCGTAAGCTCCGCCGCGGCCTTCCCATTCAAGCGAGAAATAGCCGCGATAGCCCGATTCTTTCGCAATCCTGAAAATCCGCTGCACATCAACTGTATAAACCCTGCCGCCTTCGCCCACTTCGGAATCTTTCATGTGCGAAATGTTATACGCGTGCCGAAACATCAGGGCCAGTGCATCATAATTGAATTCGGCATTACCGCTCAGCATCGAGTTCGCGAAGTCGGGTAACGCGCGAAGGTAAGGGTTCTGGACTTTGTCAATCACCCTCACAATGAAGAAAGCGTCTTCAGTCTCGAGATCGTCATTCTCAAGCGTAACGATGACGTTGCGCTGCGCCCCGTAATCCGCCACTTGTTTAAGGGTTCCAGCGGTCCGGTCGGCGTCAGGAGCTACGCCGTTCACTCCGGCAATGTGAAGTCGGACGCTCGGCGATCCTACGGCCACAGCAATGTCGATCCACTGCTTCGCGTAATCGATGGCCTCCTGGCGTTTCGATTGATCAGGGTCGTAAAAGCTGGCCGCAGCGCCAACGGGAATATCAACAACATGAGAGCCTGCCTTTTCCACGGCCGACCGCAGCTCCTGCAGATACGCCTTCTCCGTCGAAGGGAAATGTGCGGCCAGTAATTCGACGTTATGCAAACCGAATTTCGACGCCACCATCGCCGGGAAGTCCTTCAAATCCATCCCCGGAAGCTTTGGGTCGCGCCATCGGTTTGCAGAGCTTTCCATGTACATGCGAAACGGCCAGGTGGTTACAGCCAGCCGCTCGCGCGGAACAACGGGAAACTCCAGATGGGGCCCCTGCTCGGTGGCGGAAAGTTTTGCCGTCAGCGCCACGCTGCTTGCTCCAATGATTGATACGAAGGAACTCTTCAAGAAGTTGCGTCGGGATAGATTTTTCAACTCCCCCTCCCCCTCTGTGGAGTCAGTTCACCACAGCGTGACCGCCAGGATGACGGTGGCACTACGATGAACCCCGGTAGTCGGACCACGGAAGGGCCCGCTGGAGTGATGTTCCGGGTGCTTTAGTGCTTAGAGTGTCCAATCATTCGAAAGACCCGTTCAAGTCAGCGATGGCTTCCGGGCCGTGGCCTCCCGGGGTTCCTGCATCCGGGCGACTCTGCATAGAACCTGTTGCCCTGGTAATCCAGTTCTTTTAAACCGGCTTGGGACGTGTAAAACCCCGATATGATGTCGCTCTTAAGCTGATGGAAAAACCGCGTGCCCGCATTCTCGGCTTCCCTGCCCGCCTGCTCGTCGCTGATAGCATCAAGGATGGTGGTCTGCTCGTCCTTCGTGAGCTCGAGGAACTCGCGCTGTTGCCGTCGTTTTGACTCATCAGCAATCCACGCAAGACCATTACGATAGATTTTCTGGGGATCGCTCGCCTTGATGCTGCGAAGGAGACGGCCGCCGTCGTACGCCTCAGCGAGCGCCACCTGCTCCGGCGTCAATCTCGCAGCCGCTGCGCGCACACCTGCAAAACTATAAGCCCGAAGGTCAATCCACTCCGCCACTTCATCCACAATGGTGTATCCGCCGGGCGCGGAATGTTCCGTCGCCGCCGTTTCCTCACCCAGCATCAGGGCCGTCAAACGATGGATCACCCTGTATTCGTCGCGTGAGAAAAACTGCGGCTGAAACGCCCCCTTGCGAGGACGCACATAGTCAACGGGACAATCCGGCGGAACTGAGCGGAAGCGGGCGTCACTTTCGAGGGCGTGAGTGAGATGATCGAATGAAGGACGATACAGCCCGGGCGGGAGACTTTCCGTTGGTGATTCTGCCGCGCGAGGGACTGCGCTTTCTCCTTCGAGCGCTTCCGCCGTGCCGGAAATTCCCGCAAGCGCTGCGGCCTTGCCAACATCAATCATCCACTTCCGCCGCGAGACGCGCCGTTTGTCTTTATCCTCGGGATGATTCCGTCCTTGATTTTCCTTCGACATCACGCAATTCCCGGTTCTTCGTTGAAACCCAATGTTCTTACAATTCGCCCTTGCGATACGCATCCGTAATGTAATCCGCGGCGCGGGCGGCAATTGCCATGATCGTCAGCGTCGGCTCGTAGCAACTGTTGGTAACGAAACATGCGCCATCAACCACAAACACGTTTTTTGCATCGTGCAGGCGGTTGAATTTGTTCAACACGCTGGTTCTGGGATCGTTGCCCATGCGGGCAGTACCGCACTCATGAATGTTCTTGCCAAACACGCTCAGCTTATCTGCGGGCGGCCGCACGTCCTCAAGCTTCAGCGCGTCGAGGATGGCCAGAATGTCTTCCCGCATCGCCCTGGCCATGGCGTATTCGTTCTCACCGTAACTGGCGTTGATGTGCAGGACCGGAATGCCCCACGCATCCTTTTTCTCTTTGTCGAGCGTGACGTAGTTTTCATAGCGCGGAAGCGTTTCGCCCTGCGCCATCATGCCGAAACGATAAGGAATGTTCTTGCGGACTTTCTCGCGAAACGCCCTGCCGTAACCTGGAATGGAATACGCATGTGCGTAAAGCTCCTGGCTGCCGTCGCCATCGAAGCGGTATCCCCGGATAAAATTCCTGTTCCGGTTGGGACCCACATTGGCATACTTGGGAATCAGAAAGCCGCACGGGTTGCCGACAGGCTCCCGTACCGATGACGCAAGCGACGCCATGATGCCGCTCGCGCCTTCAATGGTGAAATGGTCCATCAGATAGTGCCCAAGCACTCCCGTGGAGTTGCCCAGGCCATTAGGGTAACGCCGCGTCTTCGAATTGAGCAGAATGCGCGTCGATTCCAGCGTGCTTGCCGCCAGCACAACAATTTTCGCCCACGCCTCGCGGTGCTCGTGGGTAAGTCGGTGGATATAATGGACTCCGCTGGCGCGCCCTTCGTTATCAACAATCACGTGGCTGACCACGGCATCGCTCACCAGGGTGAAACGGCCTGTTCTGGCTGCGGCGGGCAAGGTGACGGCCGGGCTGTTGAAATAAGATGCCGTGTAGCATCCGCGCTGGCACTCATCGCAGTAATGGCACGCCGGCCGCCCGTTGTGAGGAACGGTCAGGTTGGCGACGCGGTCCGGCATCACCCTCCACCCGAACTTGCTTTCGATCACCTTCTTTGCATAGAGGCTTCCGCAGGAGAGGTTCATCGGCGGAAGGAATTTGCCGTCAGGCATCTGTTCAAGGCCTTCATGCGATCCGCTGACGCCAATGAAGCTTTCCACTTTGTCGTAGTAAGGTTCCAGGTCTTTGTAGCTGAACGGCCAATCCTGCCCGTAGCCGTCGCGGCTGGCGGCTTTGAACTCATAGTCGCTGTAGCGGTAACTTTCACGCGCCCAGCAAAACGTCTTGCCGCCCACCTGCCGCCCGCGAATCCACATGAACGGCTTGTCAATCGGGAACGTATAAGGATGTTCGGCGTCCTTGACGAAGAACTGATGACTGTATTCGTCGCAGGCATAACAAAGCCGCTGGATGGGCTGATCGGTCAGGCGCGCCTGCAGGTCGTCAAAGCCGCGATATTTCAACTGGTAGGGCCAGACGTGCTCGGTGAAGTCACGAGACGGAATGCGCGGAGGCCCCGCCTCGAGCATCAGCACGCGCATACCCGCTTCCGTCAGTTCCTTGGCCACCCAGCCGCCGCTTGCTCCTGAACCGACAATCAACACGTCGTAAACTGTCCCGTGAATGACGTCGCTTTGCACAGCGGAAGTTTATGTTAGCACCCAAAAATCCGCAAGCGAATCAAATTCGTGTAAATAGAAGCAGCAGAAAGTGAAGGCGCGGTCTGAACCGTGATGGAGAAACCTGTGCTTCGCACCGCACCACAAGATCCATAGTGAGTTTTACAAATGATAGTGACTGCGACTTCTGTCGCCGCGCCATTGCTAAGGTAGCCACTATAATTTGTAATCTCCATTTAGGTTACGGGCCACTCTTCTCTTTTCGTTGTAATCTCTCAAATGTTTCCTGCTCACTTTTGGCGGCCGAAGTCTGGCCGAGTTGCATATAGAGGCGAGCAAGCATGTAGTGAACGGAGGGGTTATCGGGGGCCGTCTTTAGCGCGGGCTCGAGCACTTCCAAGGCTTCCTCTTTTCGGTTCTGCTCGCTGAGGATTCTCGCCAGTGCCATGCGGCCCTCCACGAACGACGGATCGAATTTCAGCGCCTGCCTCAATGCGCCAATGGCCTTGTCGGGCTGGTCATGCTTCTGCCAGATCAGCGCAATTTCATATTCAGCGGCGGGGTTGCGCGGCGCAATGGACAAATCTTTATCAAGCTCTTCGAGTGCCTCTTTCCAGGCGTCAGGCTCGGAGGAATATTGCGCCAGCAACATAGCAAGATGGAAGTGCAGATCAGGAATTGTAGGACCAACCTGGACTGCTTTGCGATACGCCGCAATAGCGTCATTCCATCTTCCATCGGATGCCGCAGCGTCTCCAAGCACCTGAAAGGCGCGCGCCGAGTGCGGTGCAATCTTCACAAGACGCAGGTACAGCGAAGAAGAGAGCTTGCCGTACAACTGGCCGGCCTCGTAAAGAACATCCGGGTCCTGGGGATATAAGGCGAGAAGCTTTTGAGTCACAGCATCCGCTTCTGTCGGATTATTCAAGTTTAAAAGACAGCCTTGCAGGCTCAGTCCTGCGATGCGGCGAAGCGAAGTGTCGGAGCTTGACGAAAATTCGCGCTTTAGACCTGGAATTGCTTCACGACAATCCCCGAGCGCAGCCAGGCTGAGGCTGAAGTAAGGTTCTACTCCCTTCTGCGCGGGAGCGCGATGAAGGACATTCCGATATTCCTGAACTGCCTCTTCGTATTGGTGATCGTAATAAAAGGCTCGGGCAAGTTGAGACCGCACATCAATCAGCGCAGGGTCGGCCTGGAGTGCCTTGGTGAAATGCTGCTCCGCACCCTGAAAATCTTTCTGCTCGAAGGCGATTTCGCCCTGGCGAGCTTCATCGCGGGCCGCCACTTCACTCGCCTGTGCCAATCCGCAGCTTGAAATCAGGAACAGCAACAGGAAAGAAGCGAAAAATGACCGAAAGCAGGAGATCATCCATTGAATTATACATCCCCCGCTCGCTCCCGCAATTACCCGTCAGTGGAGCGCGATTGCACATGGTGGCGCAGAACAGGTCGCGATCATTTCTCACGGTCTGGCGGGGTTATTCCATGCACTGCTCCACGCCGCCGGTTCACAAAACACGATCTAAAGTATGGCGGGAAATTTGCTTCGCCTGAGACGACCCTGATAGAATGCTCCCTGCTTAGGGGCAATCTGGATGTGAATAGCATTGGCGTGCGCTTGCGGTTAGCCTGCTTTCTTTGCGTGGCACTGTCTCTGCTTCTCACAGCGCGTGCGCAAACAACCGGCGGAGAATCACTAAGACAGGGTTCTGCAGCAGAGGCGGTCGGGCATTATTCTGAGGCAGTCTCAATTTACGAATCACTTCTGAAAAGCGGTGACGTATCCAACATGCCTCCCGCGCTACGCGACCAGATACAGGTCCATCTTGCGCGCGATTATTTTTTTCTTCATCGTTACCAGGACTCGCTGAACGTTCTGGCAGAACTCCGGGGCCGGGCGGGGTTTCAACCCAAATCCCTGTCAGCCCTTCCGGTCCTTCTAACCGAAGGGCTGGATTATCTCGAACTCAACCGATTGACGGACGCGATCAAATCCCTCAATGAGGCTCTCTCTTTAGATCCCCATAGCGGGACAGCGCGGATGGCTTTGGCTGACGCCATGGCGCGAAGTGGCAAATTGATGGATGCCGCGCAATATTACAGCGAACAACTGCGCAGCACTCCCGATTTGGCGGATGCGTGGTACAAACTGAGCGTCGTCTATCTGCAACTCGGCCAGAAAACGCTGGAAGAATTTGAAAAACAGCATCCGGATGATCCGGTCGCAAAACAGGTGGTGGCCGAATCACTCCTCGCACAGGGAGATTACTGGCACGCCGCGCGAACGATCTTCCCGCTGATTCAACAGGAGTCAGCCACATCGGCACAGGTACGGGACGACTCGCGTTTTCAGCCCGGACTGCGTGCCGACCTTGGCATGGCCTTGTTGCAACTCAATTTTATCCAGGCGGCGGATAAAGAGTTCCAGTATGAGCTTGTTCGGAATCCGGAGTGTGCGGACGCATTGCTGGGATATTCGGAAACCGAAGCTCTGCTGGGGAATTGGCAGTCAGCCATGGAAACTTTCTCGCACCTTGAGAATTCCCATCCCTTGTATCTGAAGGAAGCATTTGAAAGCGGGCCTGCCGAACCTGTACGCGAGAAATATCGGGCCGGGCAACTTGCACTGCCAGTGAACCTTGTCGGAACTCCGACGGGCAAGTTGTGGGAACTGTGGATGCGAGGTATGAGCGTCGCCTCCATCCACCTGGAGCCCTCGAAATCCACTTGCAGCAATCTTCTCGCGGCGCCCGCCAAATCACCCGGAGTGTGGCTTTCCGAGCCTTGTTATTCGCGTTTGAGCCGTTACTTGCTCAGCCGGAGGGACCTTACCGAGAAAGAACAACTCACACTCTCAGAAGCGGAATACCGCCTGGGGCATTACAAGGTCGCGGAAACGGCAGCCGCAAGAGCCCTGGAAAGATCACCTGGCAATGCCTGGGCAATGGCGTGGCTCGTAAAATCGTATGACGCGCTGTCCTATCGCTGTCTGGCAAAGCTTTCGTCTATGAATCCGCACTCGGCCCAGATTCATGAACTGCTTGCCCGCAGCTTCGCAGACCAATCGAGATGGAAACAGGCAATCGAGGAATACAATTTGGCCATTCAGGCCGAACCCGGTTCGGCCGATCTCCACATGGGCCTGGGAACCGTTTACTGGCAGGCTGGACAGTGGCCAGAGGCAGAGAAGGAACTGAGACAGGTGCTTGCAATGTCTCCTCAATCCGCTGTGGCTGCGTACGAGTTGGGAGACTGCTATGTGCAAATGCGGTTGTGGAAGGAGGCGATTCCCTACCTGCGCGAGGCAGAGCACGATCCTTCCGTCAGCGTTAACGCATTGCTGGACCTCGCGAAAGTCGAAGACGAGACCGGAAACCCACAGGCGGCAATCGCAACCTTGGAAAGGGTCCTGAAAGACGATCGGAACGGGAGCATTCATTATCGTCTTGGGATTCTCTACCGGAAGACTGGCAACATTCAAAAATCAACAGAAATGTTCGCAGTCTCTCAAAGACTGCGATCTGCGTCTCTGCAGCTAAATCAGGAGCAGGCGCGAGCGCTGGAAAAAGAACGCGAACAATACGAAAATCTGGACAAGCCTGTCACTCGATGATGGACAGTGTATCCCCATTCGGAACACACAAGCGTGGCGGCCCCAGCCGACGCGCATTTCTGGGTCGCGCACTGGCTTCCATGTACTTCGTTTTCCCTTTGTTTCGCGACGGGAGCCTGGGGCAGCCTGTGGCAACACGCGAACCGTGGTTTGCGGATATTGCCCTGCATTGCGGGCTGGGAGCTTTTCGCGACCGCTGCGGCTCGCCTGCCAAAGACTACCTGGTTGAGACTCTCGGCAGCGGCGTGGCGCTTTTTGACTATAACAATGACGGGTTAACGGACATCCTTCTGGTCAACGGGTCTTCATTCGAACTGCTCGATAACCCTGCATTGCCACGAGCCTCAAGCCGCCTCTTCCGCAATAACGGCGACGGAACTTTTACAGACGTTACAAAAGAAAGCGGTTTGATCAACGAAGGTTGGGGGATGGGCGTGGCTGTGGCTGACTTCGACAACGATGGATATCAGGACGTCTTTATCACCAACTTCGGCAAGAACGTTTTGTTCCACAACGACAGCAATGGACATTTTACGGACATTACCCGCGACGCCGGAGTGGAAGGAGGTAACTGGAGCACGGGCTGCGCCTGGGGCGACTTTGACGGGGATGGTCGGCTCGACCTATATGTTGCGCGGTATGTGAATTTTGACCGCAGTCGCATTCCCAAACCCGGGGACAATAGTTATTGCCTTTATCATGCAGTCCCTGTGGCATGCGGCCCGATGGGTCTGCCCGGGATTCCTGATCTGTTTTACAAAAACGAGGGCGGAGGAAAGTTCCGCGAAGCGAGTGCGGAAATCGGAATCAGGGGTACCGAGAACGGTTATGGTCTCGGCGTGGTGTGGTGCGATTTCGATAACGACGGCCGTCCCGATATATTTGTCGCCAACGACTCAACACCGAATTTCCTCTGGCACAATCTGGGGAACGGAACATTTGAGGAAATTGGCCTCGAAGCTGGTTGCGCGCTTACCATCGACGGCCGCGTGCAATCGTCGATGGGCATCGCGCTTGGAGATTATGACAATGACGGGTGGATGGATATTCTCGTCACCAACTTTGCAGAAGACTACAACACGCTTTATCACAACCAACAGGGTTTTTTTGAAGACGTCTCTTACGAAGCAGGGTTGGGTACAGCCAGCTACAGCCAGTTGGGCTGGGGGACTGGATTCATCGACTTCGATAACGACGGGTGGAGAGACCTCTTCGTCGCAAACGGACACATATACCCACAAGCGGACGAAGCCGGCAATCATTATCTGCAGAGGAACCAGTTGTTCCGCAATCTGCGTAACGGGCGCTTTCAGTTGCTCAGTAAGGAAGAGAGCGGATTTTCAGAAAAGAAAAGCAGCCGCGGGGCCGCCTGGGGGGATTTGAACAACGATGGAAAGATTGAAATCCTCGTCAACAACATTGACGCCCAGCCGTTTCTCTACTCTCCTGTTCACCCGGCCGACGGGCACTGGGTAAGATTCCGGCTGGTTGGCAGCAGGAGCAACCGCGATGCCGTAGGTGCTCGTGTAAAAGTTTTGGCCGGCGGGACAACGCAGTACGATGAAGTGCGCAGCGGTGAGAGCTTTCTTTCAACTAGTGATGTCAGGCTCCATTTTGGCCTGGGTGCCGCCACGGTTGTGGACCGGGTCGAAATCCACTGGCCGGACGGGTCGGTCGAATCGCATGCAAATCTCCCCGCCGATCGGCAGCACACCCTTCAACAAAAGGCTGGGCCGTAGTAATGGTGTTGCGCGGACTCACTTTTCCGATTCGGCTAATGATCCTCATCTTCCTGATGGGCGCATGTAGAGGTCCGTTCGAACTGTTCGGCCAAGTGTCGCAAACCTCAGGCCTTGACATAGCGAGAGTGCCTCCTGTTTCGTCACCCGGCCCACCAGAAGGCGTGGGCCCAGAAGCACGCTCGCCGCTCGAGCGAATTGACGAGGCGCGTATAGAAGTCAAAGCCCATCCGGCCTCAGCAAAGTCTTATCTTGACCTTGCGCTTGCCTTGTGGGACGCGGGGAGTGGCAACGCTGCGGCGAACGCGATTGATCACGCGCTCAAGCTCGATCCACATTTAAGTGAGGCCTGGTATTGCAAAGGTTTGCTCGAGGCGCGCGACGACCATTGGCACGATGCCGAAATGTCCTTTCGCGAGGCTGTCCGGTTGAAGCCTGACTATTTCACAGCGCGATTACAGTTAGGCGAAGCGCTTCTTCGAAAGGGCGACTTTGCCGGAGCAAAGAGCGAGTGGCAATACATTGTCAAGTACAGCGCTCCGGTTTCGGAAGCTCACTACGGGTTGGGTTTGATTTGCATGCGCCAAGGCGACATGACTCAAGCCGAATCCGAGTTCCGGACCGCCCTTCGCCTGAGGGGCAACCAAGGCTATCCTGAGGCAGCGGAGAAGCTCGGAGAAGTGCTTCTGCGAAAGGGCAAATGGGAGGCCGCAGCGCGGATTTTCAAAGAAGTTCTTGCAGTCCAACCAGGGTCCCTTGCTGCAACCAATGGGCTGGCAACTGCGTTGGCGCGTCTGGGCAAAAGGTTCGAGGCGCAGAAACAGTTTGCGCAGGCACATGCAATGCTCCAGCGGAGCCTCCAACTTCAACGCGCCCAAGGGGAGAATAACCAGGGACTTGAATCCTGGATGGCGGGAGACCTTCAGCACGCCGCCGAGAGCTTTCGGAGGGCGCTTGCCGAAGACCCGGCTTACAGCGAGGCCCACAATAATCTTGGCGGCGTACTATGGCAACAAGGCGAAAGGCAGGAAGCAATCGCGGAATTCAGGGCCGCAATAGGCTCAAATCCTGACTTTGCCCAGGCGCACAACAACCTGGGGAACGCTCTGCTCCAGACCGGAAATATCGACAGCGCAATAAAGGAATTCAGGACTGCTATTGCGTTCACTCCCGGACTTACAATGGCTCATTTCAATCTTGGTGTCGCTTTATCATCGAAAGGAAATCTGAGGGAGGCCGAAAAAGAACTCCGCGCAGCTATTGCTCTCGACCCGGCCTTGGCAGCGGCCCACGTGCGCTTGGGACTGCTCATGGCGAAAAAAGAAAATACATTGACCGACACGGCACAGCAAGAAATACGAGAAGGATTGCGTCTGGACCCTGCTCTTACCGCAATTGTCCCTCCAGAAATCCTGAGTAGCCTGAAAAGCCAACCTGGACGCCGGGCGCAATAGCATCGATCCAATAAACGGTCTGAGGACTTTTGTAATTCCCTTCTTAAGTCCTTGAATTGAGCGGGCGCAGCGGTTGCCTCCGCCCGGCACAAGGTCGACATCTTTGTTCTTGAACACGAACCGCGCTGGTGGAAGCCCGCGACAATCGACAATTAATAGGTGCCCTTCAAAGGTATATATGACATTACGTATAACTCTCCAATAAATTGTACAATCAGGGGGAAATGGCAATCCACTCATGTTCTATCGTATTGAAATAAAACAAATTAATTGACGATTCTCCTCTTAGAGCGACTGGTAATAGAAATGCACTACAGGTGCGCGGGCAAGGCATCAATTGCGGATAATTAACACGCTAACCAGGCTGACTCGAGCTCAACTGGACCTTCACACGTGGTGCCGTGTGTAAGAATCCGCAGCGTTGGGGCAAGCACAACTCTCCCAATATCCCTGTCTGGAAAAATCTCTCATAAAGTTTCATATCGAAAGGAGAGCGGAATGCGACGTTCAAGCTTGTGGTTTTTGACCTTGGTGTTGGCTCTTTCAGAAGTATTCTGTTGGTCTCCTCAATTATTCGGCCAAGCGGCGGTATCAGGAACTGTAAGTGGTACTGTAAAGGACAGTTCGGGAGCCGTTATTCCCGGAGCTGATGTTACCCTGACCGAAATTGCAACGGGAACGGCCAAGACAACAAAGACCGACAGTTCGGGCAACTTTTCCTTCCCGAATCTGGCAGCACCTGGAGACTTCAACGTCCAGGTTGAGGCAAAAGGCTTTCAGAGGAGTGTGACCCGCAACGTTCATTTGGACCCTGCTGGCCACGTTCATCTCTCCGTTACTATGCAACTCGGGCAAGTCACACAGACTGTCGAGGTCACTGCATCGCCCATCCAAGTCCAGACGTCAACAGCCCATGTCTCGCGCATTATTACTTCACGGCAGCTTGAGGCCATTCCAGTCAATGGCCGGAATTTCACCAATATGCTTGCACTCCAGCCGGGAGTCAGCACAGGCTTTACGTTTAACAGCTTTCAGGGAACCAATATTTTTGCGACGCAGGACACGCACGTGAACGGCCTGCGTGGCGACGCCAACAATGTGATCATCGGTGGCACGGCTTCCACGCGGACGCGCGCCAACGGCGCAACTGTTGCCATGCCCAGCATGTCTGCGATCTCTGAGGTGAACGTCGTTACAAACGGTTACATGCCGGAATACTCCCGCGCCGGCGGCGGACAGATCATCGTCAGCATGAAATCCGGAGGCACGAGGTATCACGGCGAAGCCTATGAATTTCTCCGAAACGATGCATTCGACGCACGTGATTTCTTCCAATCCAAGGTGTCCACTCTCCGCTTTAATGACTTCGGCTTTTCGGTCGGCGGCCCGCTGGTTCCTCACGGGGCGCTCAGCAAGAAGGCCTTTTTCTTTGTTACTCAGGAATGGTTCCGGCTCCGCAACACGAGCGACGTCACGGCCAATGTACCCAGCCTCAATGACCGCAACGGAAACTTCTCGGATTTCTGTGCTGTCAATCCCAAACAGTGCCCTGTAGTGCCGGCATACTTAAATGGGGTCGATGGGCTTACGGCTGGCCAGCCGTTCCCAAATGATACCATTCCACGTGATCTTTGGAGTCCGAACGGGTCAGCTTTTGTCCTGATGCAGGCCTTGCCGACGATGCCCGGAGAAGGCCTGAATTTCGCGCGCACGTTTCCGGGCGTTCAAAACCAGGTCGAGACAGATATCAAGGGCGATTACTTCAGCGACTCGCTGAAGACACACTTCGCACTGGCTTTACGGCACTTCCGCAAAGACCAGACCAGCGTCAATGGGTGCGGCGGCTCCTGCTCATTGATGGAGGAAGGCTTCAAGTTCCCAAGCCGCGCTGCCAGCTTTGACGCCACGACAACCTTCAGCCCGACGCTCCTGAACGACTTTAACGTCGGAGTAAATGAGGACATTAATAACCCATTCCCCTTCCCGGCCACAGCACCGGGACTTAATCGGGGAACACTCGGGATCAATTTCCCGTACATTTTTGGCCCTCAGAGCAAGGACATCGCGGAGAAGATACCGACGGTCATTACGGGAGGTTTTAACACGATCAGCGGCCTGCCCTACCCTTCCGGCAGCGTCGGTCACGTGTGGACTGTTGAAGATACGGTCACGAAAATCGTTGGCTCGCATACTTTTAAGATGGGTGGATGGTTCCAGACCAACGGCGAGAACGATTATGACCAGGTTCGGGTTACGCCTGGCGGCGGTGTCGGCAATAATCTGAATGGGCAATTTACCTTTGATGCCTCAGCCACAAATCCGAGGACAACAGGATCGCCCCTGGCTGATGAGTTCCTTGGGAATTCCGACAACTACACGGAGATCGGGTTCCGAAATTACACGCCCTGGCAAGCCAAGGACTTCTCCGCTTTCTGGCAGGATAGCTGGAAAGCCAGACCGAACCTCACCATCCAGGGCGGCTTGCGTTGGTCGTACTACAGTCCCTTCCACAGCAGATGGTGCAATTTCTCCATGTTCTCCCCAGCGTATTATTCCGACCTTCCAGGCGTAAAACAAGTTGTTGATCCGACAACGGGTTTTGTGATCGCTGGAAATCCATATAACGGCATTGCCGCGCCATGCTCTTCACTTCCCGCTGACGCACAGGGCCACTTTGCCGTATTCGGAATTCCGACGAATACACAGGCCAACTTCCAGCAAGTCAATCAGATGCTGCGCAACTACGGAATCATGCGCGGCCTCGATCCGACCATGGGAATCCAGAAACACTTCGGCCAGTTCGAACCCCGCTTTGGATTTGCATGGGACCCCTTTGGACACGGTACCACCGCGATACGGGGCTCGTTCGGCGTCTTTTATAACCTGATCACACTTAGCGACGTGACGCTCGAAGGCGGCAATAGCCCCTTTCAGGTAACGGCTGAAGCCTTTAATGCCAGCGCGGATAATCCCGGCGGGGCGCTTGTGCCTGGCGAGAGCCTGCCCATACCCATTACGGGGGACGACCTGACCCACCCGTGGCCGCAGATTCTCCAGTGGAACCTGACGGCCCAGCACATGGTCGCCGACACTCTGTTTACGGTCGGATATGTTGCCACTCGCGGGCATCATCTGACTCTGAATTCCGACCTCAACCAGCCGCCAGTGGGAACGTTTACGGCGAACCCCAGTATCAATCCGAATGCGCTGCGGCCGTTCCCAGGAATTTCGCGAGCGACGGTCTCGCTCTACAATTCCAATTCGTGGTACGACTCCTTGCAGGTTAGCGTGGAGAGGCGTTTCCATCGTGGCCTCCATTACGGCGTGGCCTATACGTTCTCAAAATGCCTCGATCAGGGAGACTCGCTATACGACGTAGCTACCGATCCGCTGAATCTCAACCTCGACAAAGGGAATTGCGGTTATAGTTCCCCGCACAACCTGATTTTCAATTACGTCTATGAGCTTCCCTTCCATCCCCAGGCAGGCAACCTGGCTAGCAAGCTTTATGGAGGCTGGGAAGTTTCCGGCGTAACCAGCATCATCAGCGGACGTCCTTTCAGCGTCGGCGCATCGGGCGATGTTGCCGGCGTCGGTGGAGCCGGTCCGCAGTTTGCCGACATTACGAGTGGGTGCAATCCGAACTCCGGGCCTCACACCCTGGCGAAGTGGTTTAACACTTCCTGCTTCAGCCAGCCGGCCAAAGGAACGTTCGGCACCTCGGCCCGCAACATGGTTTACGGTCCGCACTTCGCCAACTTCGATATGGCACTTGTGAAAAACGGACCGATCGGAGGAGTCCTGGGAGAGACCGTGAGTTATGAGTTCCGGGCTGAATTCTTTAACATCTTCAACCACGCCTCGTTTAGTGGTGTGAGTTCCGGAGTGCTCAACTCAAACTTCGGCCAAGTAACAAGCGACTCCGGACCGAGGCAAATCCAATTCGCACTGAAGCTTCTGTTCTGAATGCAGCCCTTAGTTCACCAGGACTTTAATGAACTATGGGCGTGCATCTCCAGAATAGGCGCGGATTAAACCAGCGTGGCGCGTGAGGCGTGACTTCCCCTGAAACTCCCGCGCCGCACTTATCCAATAGGGCCGAGAATCCATAGCTCCAACCGAGATAGTTCTACAGCAACACAATACTCAAATAGGGTCTATCCAACATTAAGCTATTGCCTTGCCTCGCAATGCCGCTCAGGTTCTTTGGGGATTCCGATGATAGTGATGGGTGATTCCAAATTTATCGTGATGGGTTATTCCGGTCTGTAATAATGATCACGATCGGAGCGAAGCGACGCTGACGTTCATGTGGTGCTTGAAGTGATGGGGACGGGTCAACTGAAAATCGATCCCGGTCACGGTTTTTTCTCCTTCCCAGAGAGATTGATCGATGCCGCCGTCGGCGCGGCGGCAGAGGGCCAGCAAAGCGTGGGAGCAGGAAGCCGGCAAGGGGCGGTCGTGGCCCTCGCCCTCCGCTTCGCCCTAAACGCTCGCCCTGCGGGCTCGCAGGGCTGCGCTCCGGGCAAGGCCCACGAGAAAAACAAAAACAGAAAAACCAAAGAAAGACAGAAAAACAAGAACCACAAAAAGGGGACACTTCTAATGAGTTAATCAAGGGGACATTTCTAAAGAGCTTTGACACAAGCCCAATTTTCCTTGTTGAAAACTTGACTCATTTACACTGTGTTTCGCACTTCAAGGTTTATAGACACGAATTTTCGTCGATGTACACGGCGCAAGCGCCTGGCTGGGACGGGGGGCGTCTGTATTGCCTCACTGCTTCGTTGCCAGACTGCCTTCTTCCAACTTTGCTGATTCAATCATCTTTTCAATGCGGTCTCGGTCCGGCGTGCGAGGATAGAGTTTCAGAAGCTTTTGCCACACCGCAATGGCACGCGCGGGGTTCTTTAAACCCGTTTCATATACAACCCCAAGATTGAATAATGTTTGAAAATGCTCGGGAGCGATTGCAAGAGCTTGCTGGTATTCTGCAATAGCCTGCTTGGGAAATCCCGATCTTGCGTAGGCCGTGCCAAGGTCCGTTCGGACATTCACGTAGCGCGGAACAAACTGAAGTGCGCGTTCATAATAAACGATCGCCTTGGAATAAATCTGATGGTCGTAGTACAGGTTTCCTAACTTGATCAGGAGTTGCGTATTTTGGGGGTCAGCTTTCAGCGCTTCTTCAAGCGGCGCGACGGCGGAGTAAAAGACATCGGCTGGCTCCTGATTCAAAGCAGTGGGCACGCTGACCGACTGGGTCCCGGGCGCCGTGGTGTCAGATGAGACGACCCCGCGCAGAATGTAGCCCAGAGCGACACCGGCTGTAATGCACACGAAGACAAACACAAACATCGTGCGTTCCCCCGCCATTGCACCAAGTGCCGTGGGAATCGCGCCGTGCGCCGTTTTTGATTCCTCCCTAGGCCTCAAGGTGACCATCCTCATGGCTCAGTGGCAGACGTAAAAGCTCCTGTGCATGCGTTGCCATTTGGTTGGCTTTCGGGACCTTTCACTCGCCGCTCGAGCCTGTAA
>DASRCX010000014.1:0-3976 GCA_035652895.1 Terriglobia bacterium | reverse complement strand
TTCTATCCTGGAAGCACATCGGATCAACTCACCTTACATCTTGGAAGGCGCAGACAAGACAGTATTTGAACGACTCAAGAAGGATGCGGCAGGTCTAGAAATCGGGCCGGTAAGACCACGCGAATTGGCAGCGCTAATTTTCAAGTTTGACGTAAACGCACTGCTTCATGGGGTGTTCATTGCCAAAAGCACGTTGGCCGGAGGTCGCCTGCGATTGAGTCGAGCCTTGAGCGGCTTCATCGAGGCATCGAACGTCCGTCCTGCTGAAAGTGGCGGCGTCAAAAACGACCGTGTCGACCCGAGTGGCGATACGAGCAAGGGCTTCGGTAATGTGCCGTTCCACCGAACAGAATTTGTGGCAGAAAAGATCAAGGCCTACTTCAATCTCGATCTTGCGCTGCTGCGTGGCTACGCGCTCGGCGACGAAGCAACTCAACTGCTCATTGCGCTGGCTCTCTTCAAAATCCGCCGGTTTCTTTCGACGGGCTTGCGGCTGCGGACAGCCTGCGATCTGAAACCCATCGGCGAACCGACAGTAACGCAGCCATCCGGATTCGACGTCCCAGCTGAGTCGCAGCTGCTGTCCGAGTGCCAGCGATTGATCGGTCGATGCAGACCCAGGTTTGCCGGCGTGACTACGGTCAACTGGAAACCGGAGCCTAAACCAACAAACAAGAAACCGGAGCCTAAATCAACAAACAACAAGAGTGATGAGGCTGAAGGGGAGACGGAGGAATGATTGCCGTCGCACTGAGTTTCCCTTCGGGCCGTTTTCACGCAACGCCCTGGGGGCGGCATGTCAATGAAGGTGCGCTCGAGTGGCCGCCATCGCCCTGGCGGTTTTTGCGGGCCCTGATCGGGACATGGAAGAGAAAACTTGACAGCAAGCTCAGCCAGTCGGATGTCGAGGCACTGTTGCGTGCGCTGGTCGAGCCACCCCAGTTCGTCTTGCCACGCGCCAGCACAGGTCACACTCGGCATTTCATGCCGTGGTTCAAGAACTGGAAGCCTGCGGAGCCTGAAAAGGCAAAAACGCTCGTATTCGATACGTTCATCACCCTCGCGCGCGATGCGCGGGTAGTCATGCTTTGGCCTGACGTCACGCTGTCACCCCAACAGCGTCATCAGTTGAGCCTTCTGTTGGCCCACGTGAACTTCTTCGGCCGCGCTGAATCCTGGTGCAGCGCCAGCCTTCTGGGCGACGGTGAGGCAGCGGAAGCCACACGAAGGGTGAATTGCCAGGCGCTTAACGGCGGCGGAGCGCCGCCCAACTACGAAGTGGTCCGGGTGCTGTGTGCCAAGCCGGATACAGCGTTTACCAACCAACATACGCCCAAACACGAGGGCATTTCAGGACGAGGCAAGACCAAGACGACTGTCCTGACTCCGCTCTACGACCCTGATTGGCAACTGTGCATGGAAACTCTTGAGCTGCACGACAAGAATTGGTCCGACGCTCCCGGTTCGCGCTGGGTTCCTTACGCGCGAAGGCGGGATTGCTTCAAAATCGAGCCAGTGCGCCGCGTCTCACGCTCCGGCAGAGTACCGCCCCCTCAAGTGGCTCGCTTCGCTTTGGATTCCACTGTGCTGCCTCTTGTTACTGACACACTGCCCGTCGCGGAGTCTGCGCGGCGCATGCTCATGGGTATCTACGGCAGACTGTTCGCGCAATCAGACGGTTTAAGAGCAAAGTCAGTAATCTTCTCCGGGAAAGATGAAACGTCGCAGCCACTCAGCGGGCATGGTCATGCCTATTATCTGCCCACGGACGAAGACGGGGATCGGTTTCTCGACCATCTCACGGTCGTTGCTTCAGAAGGCTTTGGCCCGAAAGAAATAAGAACTCTGGACTGTCTCCGAGAACTCAAGGGACTTGGCGAGATGCGGTCCCGGCATCCTTTGCGCGTCCTGCTTCTGGGACTCGGCAGGCTGGACGATTACGATCAGGGGCCTTGCGGTTGTTCCCAATCTTGGATTTCCGCGACTCCTTTTATCGCGACCCGGTACTTGAAGAAGCGCGGAACGAAGCGCGATCCCGACGAAGTCTGGAACAATCGCGTCGCATTCCTAACGCTGGTCCTCAAGGAGGAGTTAAGGAGGTTTCTCGGTCGGCGAGATGGCCTTCGTGACTTAACCCTGGACGCGATCAGGGTAGAGCCAATAACCGATGCCAACGGCGTCTTCCGCATCGGCCAGAAGCAACTTCGTCCGATCGGGTTTCGCCGGTTTCGCCAGAAGACCGGCGACGATGGCGGCCGGCGGACCAGCGGGAGCTTTCGGCTCACCTTTCCCCGCCCGGTAAAAGGGCCGATCTGCCTTGGCCACTCCAGTCACTTCGGCATGGGACTGTTTGTCCCGGATGACGCGAACCTTAAGAACCAGCCACGGTGATACGCGATGCGCACCTCATATTTGGTCTGCTACGACATTAGCGACGACAAGCGGCTGCGCAAGGTCCACAAGCTAATGCGCGGCTTTGGCGATCATTTGCAGTATTCGGTCTTCGAATGCCAGCTTACGCCGATGGATCTCGTCCGGTGCCGGAGCCAGCTATCGGAAATCATCCACCACGAGGAAGACCAGGTGCTTTTCGTGGATTTGGGTCCGGCGGAAGGCCGCGGCGACCGCGTCATTACCGCGCTCGGCAAGGCGTATTCGGCCGTCGACGCACCCTGCATCGTCGTCTAATCTCCGCGCAAGACTCGACTCCTGAGTCTTCCTCACACAGGATATTCGTGCTGCGGCTAAGCTTCTCGCCGCAAGTGTGGGTGGGTTGGAAATTGCGTTACTTTTTCGGCAGACCGCCCGCGCTGCAACGTTGCTAACCCATCCGGTAAGACCATAATCGTGCAAGCAGGATGTCACAGCGTGAGCCTTGGACTGTGCCGTGGGCGCACTTCCTGACCAACATCTGAAGGCACAAGACGCTGAGCCTGACGCTCGCAGGCACGCGGTGCGCGATCGCCTACCCGATTATCTCCCCGCACGAATGGTCAACGAGTTCGTTTATTGTCCCCGCCTATTTTTCTACGAATGGGTAGAAGGGCTGTTTCGTGAAAGCGCCGATACGGTTGAAGGCAAGTCACAACACGACCGTGTGGATGCAAAAACGACCGAATTGCCCAAGCCCGAAGACAAGCAAGCCGAGAAAATCGAATCACGCTCGGTAACTCTTTCGAGCGAACAGCACCGCGTCATCGCCAAAATGGACCTGCTGGAGGCCGCCGAAGGCGTTGTGACGCCGGTGGACTACAAGCATGGCGCGCCGCGAGAGACGGAGCACGGCATAGAATTGTGGCCCACGGATCGCGTTCAGTTGGCCGTCCAAGGACTCATCCTTCGCGAGAATGGCTATCGCTCGAATGAAGGCATCGTCTACTACCAAAAAACTCGTCAACGAGTCCGCGTCGAATTTGACGAACAACTGATGAGCGAAACGCAGCGCACGATTGCAGTGGCGTGGGAGTTGGCTCGGTTCGGCACCATCCCGCCCCCGCTCGTGGACTCGCCGAAGTGTCCCGGATGTTCACTCGTCGGCATTTGCCTGCCGGACGAAACTAACTGGCTCCGCCGTTTGCCAGAAGCTGAATCGAGACCGGCGGTTCAGCTCGGCCTGTTCGCGAGCAACAATGGACGCGCGGACGAGGCGCTCACGGAGGAAGAGCCGCGCCAGCTAATCACGCCTCGTGATGACCTCAGGCCGCTTTATCTGAATACGCAGGGTGCGCGCGTGGGCAAGAGCGGTGAAGTGCTGCAGATTCGCGACAAGGACGACAAGAAATACGAAGTCCGGCTTCGCGAGATTTGCCAGTTGAACGTGATGGGCAACGTTCAGCTCTCGACGCAAACTATTCAGGCGTTGTGCGAAGCGGGTATCCCGGTCTGCTATTTCTCACAGGGCGGATGGTTCTATGGGATCACGACGGGGCTCAACTCCAAAAACATTTTGCTCCGGCGAACACAATTCCGCCTGGCT
>DASRCX010000013.1:0-31396 GCA_035652895.1 Terriglobia bacterium | reverse complement strand
CTCAGATTCCATACGGCTCGGACGGCTTCCGCGCGATGTATCGCGAGCGAACCGCCGTCGAGCGCGTCTTCTCCCGCCTGCTCGCCATCGCCATGCAGGATCTGCCGACGCGCGGTCTGAACAGTGTTCGCAATCTTTGCACCATTGCTCACATCACCGTCTTGCTCGTGGCCTTGACGGCCCACCGCTCAGGCCACTCCGACCACCTGACCTTTGTGCGTAGCTTCGTGCCGGACTTCCTTTACGGAGCTTGCTGAAAAACACCTTTTTGTGAAATCCTATTACCAACTAACGCTCGCTTTCCTTTGTCTTAGGGCGGTTTATCGGGTCGCGAAGGTAGAGGGAGACTTAGTGCCAGCGAAACTCCACGCTTGACTTTTGGCCGGAATTAAGCGTTAATAATTGAAAGTGCCGGAGTTGCGAGTGCCGGCGCAAGCAGAAATTTATGGCGACACAAAAACCACACGACGCGCTGTTGTTGGTCCCCGGCGAAGAAGGGTTTTGCCTTCCGTCCGAGGTGAGTTTGCGTCCCACCCATCTGACCATCATCATTATTGGCCCCTTCGGGGGCTGACTATCCTTTTCCCATACCAGTGTATTGTAACTTCACAGCGAAGCGAAGTTGGCTGCGCACGCGTCGCGCGCCATCGAGAATCAACGGCAGGAACAACCATGAGATTAGTCCCAAATGAAACCCCGCAGAGCCGGCTGGAGGTTGCGCCATCGGTTTTTGCAGTGGAGTCGCCAGTTCTATTTGAAGATTCGCAGGGGCAGCCAGGAAGGTTTTGTCAATGAATTTACCGAATGGTTCTGAAATTTTGATCGAGAGTCTGGAGCGGCAGAACGCGAAAGTCATTTTTGGGGTTCCGGGAGGCGTGCTCCTCCCGTTATACGATGCGCTCTATAAGGGAGATTTGCGGCACGTGCTGGTTCGTCACGAGCAGGCCGCCGCATTTGCCGCGGACGGTTATGCACGGGTTACGGGTCAGCCCGGAGTCTGCGTGGGCACTTCCGGGCCTGGCGCTACAAACCTGATCACGGGACTTGCCTCTGCCTTTATGGATTCAATTCCGGTGGTCGCGCTGACCGGGCAAGTGACCACCGATATGATCGGCAAAGACGCTTTTCAGGAAGGCGACACCATCGGGATCAGCATGCCGGTGACCAAGCATTCGTTCGCGGTGCGCACTGCGGGGGAGATCCCTGATGTGATTCGGCAGGCCTTCCAGGTTGCCGTCTCCGGCCGGCCGGGACCGGTCTTGGTTGATCTTCCCAAGACTGCGCTGGTGGAAAGGGCTGATCCGGACTTCGCCTCCGAACCTTTGGTATCGCAACCCGAGCGGCTGAAGGAATGGCGTGATACGGACATCGAGCGCGCAGCGACAATGATACTGGAGAGTCGCCGGGCCGTGCTCTATGTGGGCGGAGGTGTGATCTCCTCGGGGGCGACGGACGAACTCCGTGTACTGGCCGAACTAACCGGAATCCCAGTGACGACAACGCTGATGGGGCTGGGAGCGTTTCCTTCTCGCCATCCGCTTTCACTGGGAATGCTGGGCATGCACGGATCGTACGCCACCAATCTGTCAATCTGCCACTCTGACCTGCTGGTGGCGGTCGGAGCGCGGTTCGATGATCGCGCCACCGGGCGTGTTAAGGATTTTGCTTCTCAGGCGAAAAAGATCCATATTGACGTGGATCCTTCAGAAATTAACAAGAACGTGCGCGTGGACCTTCCGCTGGTGGGCGACGCGCGGGAGATTTTGCGGGCCCTCATCGGCGAGGTGGGCGGGCAGATTCGGCGAGGAAGACGCGTGGCGCACGATGAGCGGCGGAAGTGGCTGGAACAGATCGAGTCCTGGCGAACGGAGCACCCGCTCAATTACGACAGGGAAGCCAGTTGCGTGAAGCCCCAATACCTGATTGAAGTTCTTTCCGAGCAGGCGGAACCCGATGCCATTGTATCGGTGGACGTCGGCCAGCATCAGATGTGGGCGGCTCAGTTCTATCGCTTCTCGCAGCCGCGAAGCTG
This sequence comes from Terriglobia bacterium, assembly GCA_035652895.1. Taxonomy (GTDB): domain Bacteria; phylum Acidobacteriota; class Terriglobia; order UBA7540; family UBA7540; genus SCRD01. The sequence goes on along the minus strand of DASRCX010000013.1, from coordinate 29,364 downwards.
GCTCTCTTCGAGCGGTCTCGGCTCGATGGGCTATGGCTTCCCGGCCGCCATGGGCGCCCAGGTGGCGTTCCCGGACCGGCAAGTGATCGCCATTGTGGGCGACGGCGGATTCCAGATGACGCTGAGCGATCTGGCTACTGTGTCGGAGTATGGCATCCCGGTAAAGATTGTGGTGGTCAACAACCGCTCACTCGGAATGGTCCGGCAATGGCAGCATATGTTCTTTGACAAGCACTATTGCGACGTCAGCCTGGGGCGGGTTCCCGACTTCGTGAAACTTGCGGAGGCTTACGGCATCAGCGGAGCGAGAGTCGAACGCCGCGTTGATTTGAAAGACGCGGTGGCAGATTTTCTGAGCGGTCATGAACCTCGGTTGCTGGATGTTCGGGTGGATCCCGAAGAGAACGTTTTTCCCATTGTACCACCCGGAGCTTCATTGGCGGAAATGCTGGTTGAGCCGCCGGTATTAGTGGACAAAAAGTAGCGCAGCAGATCCGGTCGGGAAATGCCACCGGAGCAGGACATTTTCTCCGATGGGGACGCACTGGTTCAGGTCAAGCTGCTGCACGAGGCCAATATGCAATGGATTATCGCACTCGAAGCGGACAATAACCCTATCGTCCTGGGCCGGCTATTGAACGCGCTGCGGCGCAAAGGCGTCGGCATCAACACCCTGACTCTCGGGACTCGGACGACGGAACTGTCCCTGATGGCGCTGGTGGAGTCGCCGGAAGAGATCGTTGAACATGTCTTCAATTTCCTGCGACGGATGGAAGGCATTCGGGACGTCACGTACTACCGGCGTGAATCGTCTGGAATGGCCTGCTTTATTTTCATTGAGACGGACGATAATTCCGCGGTAGTGAAAATCCTCGGAAACTTCCCACTCTCGAAACTGGTGTTTGCCAGCCAGGGCAAATACCTGGTGGAGATCGGGGAAAAGCGCGGTGCGGCCAGCCATAAGGCTCTTACCGCTGAGCCCGGATTCCTATCGTTTGCCCGTGTGAGAACAAGTTCGCTGACTGCGGGGATGCCCGACCTGACGGAGGCCTGACAAGACGCTGGACAGATGTTTCTTGAAAGGCCTCCAGCAACCATTGTAACGTATGATGTATACAATGTTTGAACGAGGGCAACTGTTAATGAAACTTGCCATCCTTGGCCGTGGAGCAAAGCCGCGCAAGTTTATTTCATATCTCTTAGCCGCGTTTCTTGTTACGGCGGTGCTAGGGCGAACCGGAATTGCCAGTAGCTCTCAGGCAAATCATTACTTTGGTCTGGGATACAAGGCCTTCCAAAAGGGGGATCTGGCGGAGGCGGAACGAGATTTTCGGGCCGCGCTCAAGATCGATCCGAACATGGTCGGTGCGCGGCAAAATCTGGCCAACACACTTGCCAGCGCTGGAAAACTGGATGAAGCAGCCAAGGAGTTTAGGAAAGTCCTTGTTGCAAATCCGGATGCGGCGGTTGCTTATGTGGGCCTGGCGATGGTGCTTCGTAGACAGGGAGATATTCAGGGAGCGCTCGCAGCTTTGCAAAAGGCCGTCCGACTGGATCCGGATGACCCGGATGCCCACCTCGAACTTGGAGTGACGCTCAGCCTCACTGATCACCCAGCGCAGGCCATTCCTGAATTGCGCCGCGCCATTTCGCTCAAGCCTGATAACGATCAGGCCTATTATGTTTTGGGCCGAGTGTTAATGCGTCTGGGACGAAAGAAGGAGGCTCAGGCGGCATTAGCGCAAACGGCTCGATTGGACCAAGCCAAGTCCGTCCATGATCGGTCTATTCTCCAATACAATCTGGGTAACAAAGCCTACGCCGCAGGTGATCTGGATGACGCAGAGCAGGATTTCCGAAATGCTCTTAAGCTCCAGCCAGGCATGATCGATGCTCGTCAGAATTTGGCCGTCACCCTGGCACAGAAAGGCAAGTTGAGTGAGGCGGCTGAAGAATTTCAGAAAGTCGTGACTGCCCAGCCGGACTCCCCGGAAGCCCATTACAACCTTGGGCGGGTGCTGTTCCAGATGAAGAATGACGATGCGGCGCTCAAGCAATTTCGCCGAGCGGTGGAATTGAAGCCGAACTATCCGGAAGCGATGAACAATATCGCCCTGCTCCTGGAACGCACCGGGGACAACAAGGGTGCACTCGCGGAATTCCGTTCTGTGATCAGCATTAGCCCGCAATTTGCGGAGGCACGGAACAATCTTGGCCGACTATTGACTACTGAGGGCGACCTCGACGCAGCTATCAAAGAGCTCCGTGCGGCCATCAGCCTGCGTCCAGATTCCTCCCAGGCGCACGAAAATCTGGGACTGGCGCTCTTAAAGAAGAAGGACACGAAGGACGCTGAGGCGGAATTCCGCAAGGCCGCCGCTCTTGGAAACGCTGATGCGTACCTCAGTCTGGGGGTCCTGATGGGAGAAGACGGCAACCTTGGCGCCGCCGTTGCCGCACACCGGAAGGCTGTCCAGCTTATGCCGGATAACCCCATGGCGCATTTTCTCCTCGGCGGGGGGCTGCAACAGGAAGGGGATCTCGCCGGCGCGATCGGGGAGTACCGTGAGGCATTGAAGCTCGAACCGAGCTTTTCTTCAGCCGAATTGCATCTGGGTGTTGCGTTGCGTGAGCAAGGGGATATCAAGCGCGCCACGTCAGCCTTGGAGAACGTGGTTCAGATCGCGCCCAATGATGCGGAGGCGCACTACCAGCTTGGCGTTACCTTGAGCCGGAGTGGTGATCTGGCTGGCGCGCTGGTCGAACTGCGCCGCGCTATTTCCCTGAAGCCGGATTACTCCCAGGCTTTCTATGGTCTCGGGCAGACTCTGCGGCGCATGGGGAAAATGAAGGAAGCGCAGGCGGCTTTCAGCGAAGTGGAGCGTCTGCACGAGGCCGATGCGGAATTCGCGCAGGCTAACCTCCAGTACAACCTTGGGCTGGGCGCCCTGGCGAGGGGCGATCTCACAGCGGCCCAAAATGCATTCCAGACTGCCCTATCGATTAAACCTGACTTTGCTGAAGCACACACAAATCTTGGGGCTATCCTGCTCAGTCGAGGCCAAACTCAGAACGCGGTCGGACAGTTCCGGGCAGCGATCGATGCTAAACCGGACGACGCGCGGGCCTACTACAATCTTGGTCTTGCCCTCGAGAAAGAGGGTGATTCCAAGGGTGCCCACGAAGCTTTTCAACATGCATTGAAGCTGGACCCACACATCACTGCAGAGCAACTGGCTCCCGTGGCTCATAAGTGAACCTGTTGGTTAATTTGGGCCGCGATGCAGCCTGATCTTCTTCCGGCGTGATTTCCTCCCTGCCAGCTTCTTGGATTGCCAAAAACCTCCAAAAAGGTAACTTGCTCTCGCTCGTGCGCGCATAAGGGCCGACGCAAATGGACTGTGGGTAGCGCTGTGGCAGACCCTGACAGCAGGGGCACTTAGCGGAAGAGTGGATCAGGGCTGAGTCCGCTCGGTTTTTGCTTACCTCCTGGGTTCGCAGTTCTCCCAAGCGAGGGTCCTGCTTGTTCGTGGTTCGTGCGGACCTCTAACAGAATCAAGAGCTTTCACGGGCCTGGAACAGTCTGTAATCGGCAAAAGGGCTCTTCCGACTCTTAGCGTTGCTGTGCGAATTGCTTCCAAATACCCCCTTTTGCGAAAAGAATGACAAAAAGAAAAAACAAACTATTGACATTATCCTTATTAATGTAGGAATCTTTTGTCGAAGAATGTAGGCACGGGGGCATGTTCAAGTTAAGGGGCAAGAGGCGGTTTTTGTGAATGCTGCCTGACGCAGCGTTGGTAAATATTCAGAAAGCAGTTGAAGCGCCAGTGTAATTCTGATTGCGGAGTTTGCGGACCAGGACATTCTGCATTTTCAGCGACGGGGGAGGGACTTCCAACGAGAAAGTAGTGAGGATTTGCATTCAGCCGTAGAGGCTGGGCGCTCATATTCATTCAGAACCTGCTAAGAGCACGATGGCAAGTTCATTAAGGAGGGAGGGGATAATGTCGAGAAGAAGTTCAGCCCGGTTTATTGCTTGGGTAGGACTAATTGTAGCTTGCCTGCTGATCGGCTTGCCGGTGAGCCTGCGGGCTCAGGTCACGGGTTCCATCAGTGGATACATAAAGGATCCGACGGGCGCCGCTGTGCCCGGAGCGGAAGTTACGGCAACGCTGGTCAGCCAGAACTTTTCTATCAGTACGACGTCGAATGCCGAAGGCTTTTACCAATTCAACGCCGTTCAGCCGGGCCCTTACACAGTTTCGGTGGAAAAGGCCGGCTTTCAGAAGCTGACCCACACCAATGTCACAGTGACGGCTAATCAGCCTGTTCGACTGGACATGACGCTGATATTGGGGCGGGTGACGCAAACGGTGGAGGTTTCCGCCGCTCCTCCGCTCGTCAACACAACCTCCGCTACAACTTCGGACCTTATCGATGACCGCCGTATTGTGGATTTACCACTGAACGGCCGCAACGTCATTGGCCTTGCCGTGACGATTCCCGGGGTGCTCAACGTCAACGCGCCCCAGCAGTTGACGGATGCTCGCAGCGGGCCGACGATGAACGTCAGTGGCGGCCGGGACAACATGAATCTCTTCATGCTGAATGGGGCCTACTTTAACAATCCCTCGCGCAACACCGGCATGAATCCTCCGCCCCCGGATGCGGTCCAGGAGATCCGCATTCAAACTTCCAATTTCGACGCGGAATACGGGCACAACCCTGGTTCTCAGGTCACGATGGTGACGAAGGCTGGGACGGATCAGTTCCATGGAGACCTGTGGGAATTCCTTCGCAATGACGCGCTGAATGCGCGCAACTTTTTCAGCGCCACTGTACCGGCAATCAAGGAAAATCAGTTTGGAGGGGCAGGCGGGGGTCCGCTGTGGAAGAGCAAGAAGCTCTTTTTCTTCGGCTCATACCAGGGACTGCGTGTGCGTCCTCAATCAGTCCCTGTTGTCGCGTTCGTTCCATCTGAAGCGGAGCGGAATGGAGACTTTACAGGAAGCGGCACGACGATCAGTAACCCTATCAATCCTTTGACAGGGTTGGGGTTCACGGATTCCTCAGGGAACCCGTGTGTGGCTAACAATATTATCAGGCAGGATTGCATCAGTCCAGTTGCGCAGAACCTGCTCAAATTTGTCCCAATTTCTCCCTCTGGACAAGTGGTTTCGCTGGCGCCAAGCCCCAGTGACGATGATATGGTGCTGGCTCGGATCGATTGGAACAAGAGCAGCAAGCACACGCTATTCGGCACGTTTTTCCTCGATCACAATACCAACACGACGCCCTTCAATGGCGGGAATATTCCTGGATACGATGGCGACAGCTTGGTGGAGCAAACCGGTGAGTGGTCCATCAATGACACATACACTTTCAGCCCTACGTTTCTCAACCAGTTCGTAGGGTCGTTTCTGCGGACCACATCTTTCGAGCACAACACGCAGACGATTACTCCCACGCAACTGGGCATGCAGAATTTCCCCCAGTACCTCCCCGAAGGAGCGATTAATGTCAGCGTTGGCGGGCTCTTTACCCTCGGTTCAGGTTTCCTCACGCGGTTCATCAACAACAACTGGCAGGTCAGAGACGTCATGACCAAGATCAGCGGCAACCATACCTTCAAGTTTGGCGGCGATGTGCTGCATCCGCATTTCATTCAGAGGTTCATTGGTTCGCCGAGCTTTGACTTTAGCGGAATCCGGACAGGTGATCCCGTAGCAGACTTTCTGCTAGGTGCCTATAACACGATGAGCGGGGACTTCGGTGTTCGCGATAATGATGATACAACGATCCTGCCAAGCTGGTTCTTCCAGGACCAGTGGAAGGTAAAGCCTCGGCTCACGCTGGCCTTGGGAATTCGATATGAGCCTTATAAGTGGTGGATCGATCGCCACAACAGGATCGACACGGTCGTGCCGGGAGCCCAATCGACAGTTGTTCCCGACGCGCCTCCGGGCATTCTTTTCCCAAATGACCCTGGTCTCACTCGATCAATTACCCAACACGCGTGGGATGTGAACAATTTGGCTCCGCGAATTGGATTTGCTTGGGATGTTTTTGGCAACGGGAAGACGAGCGTCAGGGGAGCCTATGGCGTGTTTTATGAATCGGTTAACGCAGACTCCCTGGCTCAGGAGAATCCCCCGTTCGCCGGATTCTTCAACGGTTTTAATGGGTTGATCACTGATCCGTTCACTTCCATTGGGCAAACACCGCCTCCAACGGCCCCGACCGGAAAGTTCGGTTGCGTGAAGATTTCAGCACCCCCTGGCGTCAATTGCCCGCTGTTCCCGTTGCCGGCTGGCGGCGTGTTTACTGAGCCGACCCTCGCTACCCCTTATGATCAGGAGTGGAACCTTACGATCGAGCGTCAGTTGACTCCAAGCATCATGCTCTCAACCGGCTACATTGGAAAGATCGGGACCAAGATCGAGGCGCTGCGGACTTACAATCCTGCTCGATTTATTCCCGGCACCACCTACAACGCCACCACGGGCCTTGAGAACACACTCTCCACGCCCGACAACATTAACAGCCGTGTGCTCTACGAACCGGGGATTCTGAGCCCCCAGGGGTTCCTGCTCGGGAATGACTTCCGTAGTTGGTACCACGGCTGGCAGACTGAGGTGACTAAACGGATGAGCCATGGTTTGGAAGTCGTAGCTTCCTATACGCTGTCGAAATCAATCGATACCAGTTCGACAGATAATTTGGGAGCTACTGTTTCAGACCCCTTCAATTTGCGCACGGAACGAGGACGCTCGGATTGGGACCGTCTCCACGCATTTGTGGCCTCATGGGTCTGGTCGCCGGCGCCGCAATTTGCCCAGCAGTGGAAGAACCGGCTGTTCGGAGATTGGACGGTCACAGGGATCGTGTCTGTCCAAAGCGGTACACCGCTGACCTTCCTCAGCGGAGAAGATGTTGCCCTGGATGGAACCTTCGGGAGTCAACATGCGCAACTGAATGGGCAAACGATCGGCATCAGCCATCCCAGCCGCGCCAGCATGATCAATGAATTCTTCAACACTGGCGCGTTTGTCAATCCTACCTGCAGTTATACGCCACAGCCGGGGAACCCTCTCGCGATTCAGCAGCAGAACTGCACACCCTTTGGCCTCAAGTATTCGATGTTAGGGCAATACGGGAATTCCGGACGCGGGATCTTGAGCGGACCTGCATACTCGAACACAGACTTTTCGATCATCAAGAACATTCCGATTACCGAGAGGTACAGGCTACAGTTCAGGTCGGAATTCTTCAACACCTTTAACCAGGTAAACTTCAACAATCCGGATACAACTGTTACGGATGGGACGTTTGGTCAGATTACCAGTGCCAAGGGTGGAAGAATCATTCAGTTCGGGCTCAAGCTGTTCTTCTGAAGTCCCGATTCAAGCCAAACCACGACGCGGGGAAGCGGGCCGAAGGTTTTCGGTCCCGCTTCCCGCAACGTCGTAGGGCGGCTTACCTTCGTTTGTCTCGCAAGGCCGGGCAATCGCTGCGAACATCGGAAATCTATACCAGCGTTTCCAGGGCGGTCGCCTGGATGGTGGCATTCTGAGGTACAATTCACGGGTGAAATGGTTGAACCGTGCTCGTACGTGGTTCTCCCGGGTCAGCGTTCGTGGCATGCTCCATCACGAAGCGTCTGGCCGTCCGGTCTGATTTTCGACGGCCACGCCAGCCGCCGCGATGAAGAAAACGGGCGCGCCCGGTCCAGGCGAGGCGAACTTGCGAGAGTACGGCTTGAGACGTTGAACGATTTTGTCATTGCTATTCGCTGATAGGGGAAGGTGCGCCATGCGAAGATTCCTGGATGCTAAGCGATTTTCCGTCTACCTCGTTCTGGCAATCGTCCTCGCTTGGGTTCCCATGAACGCCGCAGCTCAATCTTCACTCTTTGACCGCGGCTACAATGTCATCCCTGTGCCACAGAAAGTCGAGTTCAAAGGCGGTGATTTTGAATTCGGCAGCGGCTGGCGGCTGCAGCTTGGCCATGTGGTGAAGCCCGATGATGTAGCGGTGACGACCCTGAAAGAAGACTTGGAGAAGCGCGACGGGATCACGCTGGAGACGCGCGGGCGGGGCAAGGCCATCGAGCTTTTGATCCAGCCGGGGTCGGTCGCGATCGGCCAGGCAGAGGACCAGAACAAACAGGCGCTGGAGGAGCAGGCCTACAGGCTGGAACTTTCAAACAACGGGATTCGGATTACAGCCAACGCGCCGACCGGATTGTTCTATGGGGTTGAGACGCTGGTGCAGTTGGTGAAGCAGGCAGAGGGGAAGCTGTGGCTGCCGGAAGCCGAAATCACCGACTGGCCTGACCTCGAGCAGCGGAACCTCTACTGGGACGACGCCCATCATCTGGACCGGATGAAGGTGCTGAAGCAGGCGCTGCGACAGGCGGCGTTCTACAAGATCAACGGGTTTGTGCTCAAGCTGGAGGGGCATTTTGAGTATAAGAGCGCGCCGGCGATTGTAGAGCCGTATGCGCTTTCGCCCGCCCAGTTGCAGGAGTTGACGGATTACGGGCTGAAGTACCACGTGCAGTTGATTCCGTACCTGGACGGGCCGGCGCACATTGCGTTCATCCTGAAGCATCCGGAGTATGCCAAGCTGCGGGAGTTTCCGGACAGCAACTATGAGCTGTGCACGACGAACCCGGATTCCTACAAGTTGCTGGACGGGATGTACCAGAACCTGCTGGATGCCAACAAGGGCGTGAAATATTTTGTGCTCTCAACCGACGAGCCTTACTTCATCGGCCTTGCGAATAATGACCAGTGTCACGAGGCGGAGCTGGCGAAGAAACTGGGGAGTGTGGGCAAGGTGGAAGCGCAGTTTTTGGACAAAGCCGCAGGTTACCTGCACGAGCGGGGAAGGAAAGTGGTCTTCTGGGGAGAGTTTCCGTTGGTGCCGAGCGATATCCCTTCGCTTCCCTCCTACATGATTAATGGCGAACTCTACGGCAAAACTTTCGACGAAGCTTTCAAGGCGCATGGCATCAAGCAGATGATTTTCACTTCCACGGTGGGATGGAAGGAGCTTTTATTCCCCAGTTACTATGTACGGCCTGCGACGGAAATGCTTCCGGGCCCCGCCGGCGGGGCTTACGAGCCGGTTCCTCCTGGCCCGGGGGTAATCTCGGAAATGTTCAACCTGATTTCCTATACGCCTGAGCGCAAGTATGCGGACATCATGGGCGCAGTAGTGGCTGGCTGGGCTGACGAAGGGCTGAATACGGAGACGATGTGGCTGGGCTATGCCACAGGGTTAGCATCGGCTTGGCACCCAGGAGCGGGAAATCCACGGGAGCTGATGGCCTCTTTTTACAGGCTGTTCTACGGGCCGGGCACGAAAAATATGGGATGGCTTTATCAACTGATGAGCGAGCAGGCGCAGTTCTATAAGGACAGTTGGAACGTCATCCACTCGAATGCGCGAAAGGGAATCTGGGGCGACTACGAGCCGATTATCTATAAGCCGCGGATGCCGGCGGAAGATCAGACTTTGCCGCTGCCGCCGGTTCCTTCGGGCGAACTTTTGAATCGGGATCAGGGCTGGGCAAAACTGAACGCGCGAAGGCTGCAACTGGCGTCGTCGTTTTTCTCGCAGAGTGACACGCTGATGGACCTGCTGAACCGGAACCTGCAGTCCGTGCGATTCAACCATTACAACCTGGAGGTTTACATTTCGATTGCGCAGTTATATCGGCAGAACCTGGAGATGCTGATGGAGTTGCAACAGATCAACGAGTTGCTGAACTCCGCTCAGCAAGCTGCTGCGAGGGCTCAAACCGAGGAGGCAGTACGTGATGTCGATCAGGCACTGGACCTTGCCCAGCAGATTCGCGAGCAGCGAAACGCGGTCTATGCGAGTACTGTGCAGACGTGGGAGAAGGGTTGGTATCCAAGAGTGGCAGAGGCGAACGGGCGGAAGTACCTGAACGAAGTGGATGATGTGAAGGACCATCTGCCGATGCGGACGGTGGACTTGAGTTATCTGATCTACCGGGAGCTGTTATTGCCGCTGGGGCAGTGGTATGACCAGGTGGAGACCGCGCGGAACCGATATGCGAAGGAGTACGGGCTGCCAGCTCGTACTGACAGGCTCAATTGGAGAGACTACCAGACACTGGCTCATTGACGAAAAGGAAACGCCGAACTTCTACGAAATAATGAGCCAAAACCAAATGTGCGTTGGGTCCGGAGGGAGAATGCGCATGATCAAAAGATCGGTGAAGTGGGTCTGGCTGCTGGTAATGATTTCAGGATTCGCTCGAGTGGCGTGTGGCGCCGTTCCCTCGGTTCTCTACGAGCGCGGCTACAACGTGATGCCCGAGCCGCAGAAGGTGGAATTGAAAGGCGGGGATTTTGAATTTGGCAGCGGGTGGCGGTTGGAGCTTGGGCGGGGCGTGAAGCCTGATGACGTGGCGGTTGAAAGTTTAAGAGAAGGGCTGGAGAAGCGCGACGGGGTCACGCTCGAGACGCGGGGGCGGGGCAAAGCGATCGAGCTATCGATCCAGCCGGGGTCGGTCACGATCGGGCAAGCGACAGACGAAGACAAGCAGGCGCTGGAGGAGCAGGCGTACCGATTGGAACTGGCGGACAGGGGGATTCGGATCACCGCCAACGCGCCGACGGGGTTGTCTTACGGGGTCGATACGCTGGTGCAACTGGTGAAGAGGGCGGAAGGGAAGCTGTGGCTTCCACAAGCAACCATAACGGACTGGCCCGATGTGCGTCTCCGAGAGGTTTTCTGGGATGAGCAGATGCACCTGGACCATTTTGATGTTTTGAAACAGGCCATCCGGCGTGCGGCATTTTTCAAGCTCAACGGGTTCGCACTTCGTTTAAACGGACACTTTGAGTATGCGAGCGCGCCAGCTTTGGTTGATCCTTACGCACTTTCCCCTGCCCAGCTCCAGCAATTGACTGACTATGGCCTGCACTATCACGTTCAGGTGATTCCGTACGTGGACGGGCCGGCGCATGTGAACTGGATCCTGGAGCGGCAGGAATACAAGAAACTTCGAGAGTTCCCGCAGAACGCCTTCCAGATGTGTTCCAGCAATCCTGACACCTACAAACTGCTGGAGGGGCTGTACCAGGACCTGATGAACGCCAATAAGGGCGTACAGTACTTTCACCTCTCAACAGACGAGCCCTGGTTTATCGGGAAGGCGGATAATGATCAATGTCATTCCGCTGAGGCAGCAAAGCAGCTTGGGAGCCCCAGCAAGTTGCTGGTTGAGTTTACGAAGAAGACCGCTGGCTACCTCCACGACCGCGGCCGCAAGGTGATCTTCTGGGGAGAGGACCCGTTGCAAGCCGAAGATATTCCACTGCTGCCATCCTGGCTCATCAACGGAGAGATTTACAGTCCTGCCTACAACAAAGCCTTTAAAGCGCACGGCATTCGCCAGATGATTTATACCAACTCTCTGCCAGATCAGCCTCTGTTCCCCAGTTATTTCGTCCTTTCGCCCAAGGAGCAGTTACACCCCCGTGCAGAGACCGAGGGGCAGGCGGCGCAAGTTTTTAACGAAATTTCGTATACGTCAGGCCGTCAGGAAGCAGATGTAATTGGCGTGGACATTTATGCTTGGGGCGATCTGGGACCGCATCCGGAAACGTACTGGCTGGGGTATGCGGTCGGCGCGTCTGCTGCGTGGCATCCGGGTTCGCCCGCGCCGCAGGAACTGGAGCACGATTTCTACCGGCTATTTTATGGTCGAGGCTCCACGCAAATGGGGCGGCTTTACCAATTGTTGAGTACGCAAGCACAGTTCTTTGCCAGCAGTTGGGACAGCAAGCCCTCGGGGGAATTGCCTCTCATCTTCGGCTACTCGTACGGCATCGGTCCGTTTGTGCCTCATATCCAGACGCTTCCGCTCCCATCCATGCCATCCCCGGACTATCTCCACCTCCGGCATAACTGGCTTCAGGAAAATGCCCGACGCATGCAACTGGTCTGGAAATTTCTCGGCGAAAACGATGAGCTGATGAACTTGCTGTACAAGAACCTCCAGTCGGTCCAGTTCAATCGATACAACCTCGAGGTTTATCTCTCCCTTGCTGAGGTTTGTCGCCAGAACCTGAAGATGCTACAAGGGCTGGAAGGGATCAGCAACGATCTTGAGACGGCCCAGGAAGACGCCGGAAAACTACATTACAAGGATGCTGTTAGCGCGCTTGACCATGCGCTAGACACTGCAGGAGCGATCCGTGATCAGCGCAACCAGATGCTCCATAACGTGACAAGCACCTGGTACAAAAGCATCTTTCCGCGCGTGCGGGAAGCGAACGGACGCCACGTGGCACGCGACCCGCAGGACTTTGTCTCGGTCTCAACCAGCGAGGATGCTCGCCGCCGCCAGGTCGGCCTGCTGTACCTGATCGACCGGGAATTCATGCTGCCCTTCGGACGGTGGGTCAATCGATTGCAGGATGTGAGGAACAAGTATGCGGCCGCCCACAATCTCCCTGCCCGCGAAGGTAAATTCGACTGGCAGGACACGTCCACCCTGTACGGCCAGGGAGTCAACCGCGAGCTGTAAGCTGAAGAACTTGAGTCCGATGGCACGGTCGATACACAACGGATTTTCAAGGCATAAGACAACTTGAAGGAGATGGCAGGTATGCACCGCTATGCACGATTGAAACACAAAGAACTGATACTGGCGCCATTGATGTTGCTTCTTCCCTTCGTCTGCAACGCAGCGACCTCGTCGCCACTCTTTGGGCGTGGCTACACGGTGATTCCGCTGTCGCGGAAAGTGGAGTTCGAAGGCGGGGATTTTGAATCTGGCAGCGGGTGGCGGCTGCAGCTTGGCCATGTGGTGAAGCCCGATGATGTAGCGGTGACGACGCTGAAAGAAGACTTGGAGAAGCTCGACGGGATCATGCTGGAGACACACGGGCGAGGCAAGGCCATCGAGCTTTCGATCCAGCCGGGATCGGTCGCGATCGGGCAGGCGCTGGACAAGAACAAGCAGGTACTGGAGGAGTAAGCCTACAAGCTGGAACTTGCGAGCGGCGGGATTCGGATTACAGCCAACACGCCGGTGGGGTTGTTCTACGTAGTCGCAACGTTGGTACAGTTGGTGAAGCAGGCCGAAGGGAAGCTATGGCTCCCGGCTGCAACAATCACAGACTGGCCTGATCTTGAGAACCGGTTCATTTACTGGGACGACAAGGCTCACTTGGATTGCTTTGACGTCTTGAAGGAAACTATCCGCCAGGCGGCTTTCTGCAAGATTAATGGAATCATGATCAAGCTAAACGGCCACTTTGAATTTAAAAGCGCACCTGCAGTTGTCGAGCTATATGCGCTTGCCCCCCAACAGTTACAGGATTTGACGGATTACGGGCTGAAGTATCACGTGCAATTGATCCCATATCTGGACGGTCCGGCTCATATTGCTTAGATATTGAAACATCCCGAATACAATATGCTCCGGGAATTTCCGCAAAACAACTATGAGCTGTGCACGACGAATCCGGATTCGTACAAACTGCTGGACGGCACGTATCAAGGCCGGATCGGCGCCAACAAGGGAGTGAAGTATTTTGTCTTGTCGACCGACGAGCCTTACTACGTTGGTCTGGCGGACAATGAGTAGTGTGATTCGGCCGAAAGAAGCAGGCAATTAGGGAGCGTTGGCAAGGTGCTGGCCAAATTTATTACGAAGACTGCTGGCTATCTGCACGACCATGGGCGGACAGTGATGTTCTGGGGAGAATATCCGCTGAAACCGAGTGACATCCCGTCATTGCCATCTTATCTGGTGAATGGAGAGGTCTACGGGCCCGAATTCGATTCCGCGTTCAAAGCTCACGGCACCAAGCAAATGTTTTTTACATATTTGCAGGGCAATGAAGACCTTTTCCCGAATTATTATCTGTTGCCGCCCTCGAAGGAATACAACTACCGCCCGATGACTCAGGCTGCCAGCGCTCATTACCGGCCTCAACGGGGCAGAATGTCTGAAATGTACCACGAAATCTCCTTCTGGCCGGCAAGGAAAGATGCTGACCTGATTGGTGTGGATGTTTGTGGTTGGGGTGGCAATGGCCTTCATCCGGAGACTTTCTGGCTTGGCTTTGCCACTATCGCCAGTTGGGGATGGCGCCCGGTCACTCCGAGTGCATGTGAAGCGATGAACAGTTTCTACCACTTGTTTTACTGTAACGGTGCCCATGACATGGGCCGAGTGTACCAGTTGATGAGCACCCAAGCCGAATTCTGGACCAGTAGCTGGGACTGGGCTCCGTCGTCGGCTGGGAAGCCACTTTTTGGCGATTCGCGTGGAGTGTTCAAGCTGGAGCGTCCTGCACATGATCAGACACTGCCGCTGCCGCCAGTGCCTCAGGGAGAATACCTGAGGCTGGGGTTTGATTGGGGCAAAGCAAACGCCCGGCGAGTGAAGATGGCTCAGGATTCTATGACTGCCAACGATGAATTGCTGGACCTGCTGCACAAGAACCTGAGGTCGGTCGAGTTCAAGAAGTACAACCTGGAAGTGTTTCTCTCGGTTGCTGGGTTGTACTGGCAGAATATACAGATGATTGAAGAGATGAACGAGATCAATGGGGTGCTGGAGCGGGCGCAGGAGGCGGCAACGCACATTCAATTCGAGCGGGCGGTGGCGGCGTTGGACCGCGCGATGGACATCGCAGATACTATTCGCGAGCAGCAAAACCCGGTGCTCAATAACGTGACGGAAACGTCGTACAAGAGGTGGTGTCCGCGCGTTGAGGAGGCCAATGGGCGCCGTTTCCTGTTTGAACTGAATAGTGTTTACGGCTATCGAGTCGATCGCGCGCTCGGCCCGAAATATCTTATCGAAAGGGAATTCCTGGTACTTCTTGGGAAGTGGTTTAGGCGCGTTGAGCAGGTAAGAAATCAATACGCCAAAGCGCACAATCACCCGGTTAAAGACAGAACCTTTAATTGGTAGGACACGACGGTCAGCCAATAACACTTGACGCTTTTGCATCGTCAAATTCCTTCGTGTGCGGCTGACGTATGAGTAAGAAAGAACGGCCTGTTTGAAAGACCGTCGGGGTACTGCCAGTTGCCAATCAGGTCCAATCAAGCAGCCGGAAAATTAACCACGAGGTCTCAATGACTCTGGCTGAACAATGTGCCTCTTCTTCTCTTGAAGCTTTAGGCTATAAGCCTAAATTTAAGCGCGTGCTCAGGCTCCGTGACCTTATCATCTACGGCTTGGTGATTCTGACCCCCACGGCGCCGTATCCTGTTTACGGAATCATTGAAAAGGTCTCTCTGGGCCATGCAGCATTAGCGTACCTTGTGGCAATGGTGGCCATGCTCTTCACGGCGACAAGTTACGGCAGGATGTCCGGAGCTTTTCCCGTAGCCGGTTCAACTTACACATACGCCCAGCGGTCCCTCAGCGAACATGTCGGCTTTTTGGCAGGGTGGGCGATGATGCTGGACTACTTTCTGATTCCTTTGCTCAGCGTCATTTATGCGGCGCTGCTTGCCGCGAGGTATGTCCCTCAAGTTCCCTACATGGCTTGGGCAGTATTTTTTACCATTGCTATCACCTTGATTAACATTCGTGGCATCAAGATGACGGCTCGGGCTAACGACGTCATGATGGTGAGTCTGAGTTTTTCCGCGATCCTTTTTGTTGTCCTTGCGGCTCATTTCATCACCGCATCTCATGGTTGGGGTGGGTTGATCGTTCCTCATGCGGTATACAACCCGGCAACTTTCGAACTGCGCCCCATGATGCTCGGGGCAGGCATTGCTACGCTGTCCTATATCGGCTTCGACGCCATTTCCACCCTCGCTGAAGACGTGGACAACCCGGAGCGGAATATTGCAATCGCAACTGTTTCTGTATGTATTCTCCAGGCATTGTTCTGTGTTGTGCAGGTGTACCTGGCCGAAATTGTCTGGCCGAACTATCACACGTTCCCCAGTGTTGACACTGCGATTCTGGATATCGGGAGGCTCATGGGCGGACCTCTGATGATGGGGTGGATCACATTCGTCCTGCTCGTTGCCGGTCTGGGAAGCGCGCTGACAGGCCAGGCAGGCGCCTCGCGGCTCCTATTTGGCATGGGACGCGACGGCGTCATTTCCCGGAGGATTTTCGCTTATGTCGACGAAAAACATTCGACGCCGACGCGCAGCATCTATTTCATGGGTGGGGTCACGCTCCTGGGCGCCATTCTGATCCGTTTTCAGCTTGCCGTCGAGCTTTTGAACTTTGGCGCTTTCGTAGGTTTTATCCTGGTGAACCTCAGCGTCATTCGCCATTATTATTTGCGCCAGCGTCAGCGCAGCGGACTGGGCGTTCTAACAAATCTCATTTTTCCGACACTTGGCGCGCTGGTTTGCAGTTATGTCTGGATGAGCTTATCGACGCCTGCCAAGATTGTGGGGTTTATCTGGCTCGGCCTCGGTGTCGCCTATCTCGCATATCTGACCAAGGGTTTTCGCAGCAGTCCCATCAAATTGGAGATCTGAACGGCGTGCTTTACGCTGCCGGTTCGGGAAGCAACTACTTCATTAGCTTGCGATGAATGGAAAGCGCTTTGTGATTTGCAGCCTTGACCGCTGCCACAAATTGTGTATAAAGCTGGTCCTTAATATTCACGAGTCCATAATTCGAGTTTTCGCCGTCAAACCGCCCTTCCTTGGGCTCATCGTACCATTCGAAGCAGTGGTAACCCACTGCCTTGGGCAAGCTTTCAACCCGAATTCGCAAATTGAAGTTGACCTCCCTCGAAAATAAACGCTTGAGTAAGGTGTGCTTCAGATGGTCAAGGGCGTGGGGACGAGCAGCACTTGGTTGCCCATGCGCTCCAACCTCCTGACGAGATAGCGTTTCAAGCCTTCGGCGTTGATTCGGTCGAAATAGTCGGATCCGAGGTCGTGGTAGGGGGGCCGGTTCTGAGCAGGTAATAGGTCTCCGCGCCGGAATAAAAGAGCAGCAGTTCTGCCGGTTTGATGAGCAGCAGTCCCATCCGCGAGGAGGCGGTAAAAACTCTACATGAGACTCTATATATAGGCTGAATTTTTGATCGGTGCTTTCGGGTTGAGCGAGGCTTCCGGAGAGAATGAGCGAATCCCATTCTGATCCGGAGCCGCCCCGATGAGTTTCCGACGTTGTCCTTATTGCCAGCAGGTTTTTCAGCCAGCCCCTTACCATCCCCAACAACAGGTTTGCAGCCAGCTTCCGTGCCAGCGTCAACGCCGGCGGGAATATCATCGGCAGAAGATCGCCTCCGACCCGGTTTACCGGCAGGTCTGCCTGGAGAGTCCGCGCAAGTGGCGTGAGGCGCACCCCGACTACTGGAAGCAATACCGCCAGACCCATCTTCAGCAGGTGGAACAGAATCGTCAGCGGCAATGGTGCCGCGACCAGAAGCGCCGTCTGGTGAATCTTGCCAACAACAACCTAGCATTCGACCTAAGGCATTCCGTTGCTCAGGTTTGGCTGCTGGGCCAGAGTACGCGGCTTCTTGCCAACAACAACTTGGCCCCCTGCCAAGTGTTGATTTTTCATTCCGATGGCTCCCCGGTACCGGTGCTTCCGGCTTCTTGCCAACAACATCCCTCTAGTTTCGCCAGCGGCTGCGGCTTATAACCGGAACCATGCTGAAGGCAGACCAGATCAATGAAATCCATCGGCTCGCCCAAGGCGAGCATTGGTCGATGCGCCGCATCGCCCGCCATCTCCATCTGGCGGCTCGCACCGTGAAAAAGTATCTCTGGGCTCCCGCGCCTTTGCCGACCCACCGTTCCCGCTCCAGCAAACTCGATTCTTTCAAGCCCCTGATCGCTGATCTGCTCGAGCAGGACCCCCGCGCTCCCGGTGCCGTCATCCTCGAGCGCCTCAAAAAGGCCGGCTATCGAGGTGGCCGCACCATCCTGGATGGCTATCTGCGGAGAGTGCGGGCGGCCCGTTCCTCTCCGCGCGCCTTCGTGCGCTGCCACCAGCATGCTTTTCATGCCCTGGGCGGAGTCGCAAGAGAATGTTGGTTCGATTTTGTTCCCGGGAACAAAATCGAACTTTTGTGCCGTTCCCCGTTTTGTTCCCTACGGCCAAGGATTGGCCACAGGTATTGGCGGTGGACGTTCTGGCGGGCACATAACGACTACAGCGAACGGAGCCATTTTATCAACTCTTCATCCTTCTGCCATCGGGCGTTTGCGCGGGATGTTTCGGAACCCACGACGGCAGGCAGGCAGGTGGCTACGGCGGCCTGCTTTGTGCGCAAGGTAATTTCAGCATAGCGATGTGTAGTATCCAGGCTGACGTGTCCCAACCACCCTCGAATCACGTTCACATCAATGCCTTCTTTAAGGAGCCGGACGGCCAGGGAGTGTCGGAAAACATGGGGGGAAACTCCGCAGCGCTTCGCGCTCGTGGGTGTGGGGCATGATTTTGCAGTGTGACGTTTCACCAGTTTGTAAATTCCGAATCGCGTGAGGGGCCTGCCTTGGCGTGAAGCAAACAGGGGCGCAGCTTTGTCTTGGGAGCATACGCTGTCCAGTTGCTTCAGTGCATGCACGGTCTCTGGCCAAAGGGGACAGCTTCGCCACTTGTCTCCTTTACCGTGGAGCCGCACGCGTAGCGGGCCCTCCAGGCAACATCGGCAACCCGCAAGTCGGCAACCTCTTGCACGCGCGCTCCGGTGTTATAGAGGAGCATGAGGAGCGCTCGATCCCGCAGCACCAGTGGGCCTCGTTTTGGAAGTGATTGAAACAACTTGTCGATCTCATCGCGTTCCAGGTAGCGCGTTTCGGGAGGTGGTGTTCGCTTCGTGGGAATCGCTTCCACCCTCTCGGCTTCGGCGAGCATTTCGGGGTGGTGTACGGCAAGGTAACGGTAGAAGGTACGAAGCGCGGCGAGCCGTTGGTTTCGCGTGCGAACCTGTTCCCGCGTACGCTTTGGATCATGCTCAAGAACTCCAGAACCCGCTCGGAAGATAAATCGTAAAGGGTGAGCCGGGTAATCGGCCGTCGGGACGAGGTCGCCACGTAGGTCAAGAAGATCTTGAGCGCATCCCAGTAACTTCGCACGGAGCCGGGCCGGAGTCCTTTTTGAACCTTGAGCTGGTCTTCGAAAAAAGCGAAAAGCACTTGACCAACACTGCTCATTCAGCACCTCCCTTCGGCGCCGCTGCCCGGAAGCGTTGATCCGCCTCGTGGAGCAACTCTTCGGTGATGGGCAAGTACACGGCCGCCGAGTTGGGATCGACATGGCCTAGGAAGGTGGCCAAATGGATCTGCCGAGAGTTGGGGTCGATGCCTTCACGATACCAGCGCAGCGACGTTCGAACGGCGAATGACCGCCGCAGGTCGTGGAGCCGCGGCGGCGAGATGCCAGGCGGAATGGACAAGTTGAGCTTCGGCAAGAGGTTGTGGAACGTCTGGCTGATCGTCCCAGGACTGATGCAGGCTCGTTTTACGAAGGAGAATAGGGGGCATTAGGTTCAGGCTTCTCGCCGTGACACTTTTCAATGTAACATTGCAGACGGTCAGCCAGGCTGGGCCCGAAGGGCACGATTCGACTCTTGCTTAACTTGGTTTCACAGATGAACAGTGCGTTCTGAGCGAAATCTACATCGCCCAGCTTCAATCTGGTCACCTCGCCAGCGCGCAGACCCAGGCCGTAGAGGAGGGAAAACACGGTCTCGTAAACCAGCGCCCGATGTGGTGCTCGGGACCGGTCAGGAAACAAGCGTACGAGCTCCAGCAGGTGTTTTGCGTCATGGAGGTCGAACAGATAGCGCATCCGCTGGGAACCTTCCTGCCGAAGCTCGGTGCTCACTGGGTTACAACGGGTGAACCCTTGCAGCACGGCCCATGCATAAAAGCGACGGAGTACGCCAACCAGATGATTGTAGCTGCGAGGCCTGGCACGCGGACGCGATTTCAGGAAGTCGTCGATCAGGATCTTGTCGATGGATTCCCAGCTGACGATGTGATGCTCAGACAGGTACCGGTCAAAAAGCCGAAGTGTCAACGCCTCGGTTCGATACTTACGATTCAGCGCTTGCTTGTATTGGATAAAAGTAGCGAGAGATTCCGCGAGGACACTGTGGAAACTATGCGAGTTCATAGCGCCTCCCCGTCACCCATGGCTACTTCCCGCAGGGAGGCCAGGGCAACTTTGGTATAAATCTGAGTCGACTGTGAGGATAGATGTCCTACATAGTCACCAATGGTTTTGAGAGGGAACCCGGCATCGATCAGCCTCTGGACACAGGTGTGCCGTAGGGTGTGTGTTCCCGGACGATGGACTCTGATGCCGGCTTTCTGAAGGTAAATTGCCACTCGCATGGATATGGCGCCGTAGGTGATCGGAGCCTGTGCGGCGACTAGACGAAAAAACAGATGACGCTCCGCAGTTTCTGGTCGTCCGTGCTTCAGATAATCGATCAGCGCCTGGGCGACCACTCCGGCAAGCGGGTAAGCCGTCGAGTGCCCAGCCTTACGGTTAGGAATTCGAAGCCGCTCGCGGTCCCAATCGATGTCGTCGAGAGTGAGCTTTGCTACCTCGTGGCCGCGCAACCCGTACGTCACTAGAAGAAGGATTGCGTAGTCGCGGCGCTCGGAGACTGTTCTCCGATCCACCGTTTCTAGCAGGCGGCGTACCTCGTCCCAAGTGATGGAACGCGGCACACGGGCCAGGCGATAGCTCTGCGGCATCTCGACCGCGGCACTGAGATCCCTGGCCACGATCCGCTCGCGATAGCAGAACCGCAGAAACACCCGCAGTTCGCCACATAGAGTGACACGGCCCCGATCCGTCGGTAAGGGACTGCTGACCGCCGGTGGCCCGCAGGCGAGCCTTGGGACAGCCAACAAACGCGGGCTGTCCGTTGAGGGCAGCGGCCGGTGGCCTTGCGTAGATTTTTCACCCACGGGGTGGGCGATTCCGTTATGATCGCGGCATGCGCAGAGAATCCAAAGCTTCGCCGACCGAATCGCCGTTGTTGTTCGAAGTTGACCCCGAACCCGTGGAGGAAACCCTGACGGTTCTGGGCGGAATCCCGCTGGTCGTGCAGGCATTCCGCTCCCTGGGGCTGCCCGCGAGTGTGCGGGAGCAGGTGCGGGTGAAAGAACGGCAACGGGGCTACGAGGAAGCGACGTTGGTGGAGAGCTTCGTGATTTGGAACGCCGCCGGAGGCGAGTGCCTGGATGATTTTGAGCGTCTGCGGCAAGACCCGGGTTTGGCCGAGATGGTCGGGCACGAGTTGCCGTCGCCGGCCGCGGCACGGCAGTTTTTGGACGCGTTTCACGAGGATGGGAAGATCGAGGAAGCGAAGCAGCGACGCTTGCCGGGCCAGACTGCCTATATCCGGGAAGAGGCGCCGCCGCTGGAAGGGCTGGGAGGCGTGAACCGCGATCTGGTGCGGCGGTTCGGAGAGCGCTCGCCCGAGCAGCGCACGGCCACGGTGGATCAGGACGCCACGACCATTGAGAGCCGCAAGCAACAGGCGCTGCCGACCTATGAAGGGTCGCGGGGCGACCAGCCGATGCTGGCGGTCTGGGCGGAGACGGGACTGGGGTTGGCGGACCCGTTTCGCAACGGGAACGTGCCGGCAATGATGGAGCCGCTGGAAGTCGCCCAGCGAGCCTTTGCGGCCTTGCCAAAGACGGTGAGGGGATTCTACTCCCGGGGCGATGCGGCCTGTCACGAAAGCCACCTGCTGAAGTGGCTGCGGGATGAGAAACGCGAAGGTGGGCCGGAAGGGAAGATCGGCTTTGCCATCAGCGCGCGGATGAGTGAGGCTTTGCACAGCGCGATCGAGGCGGTGCCGGAGTCCGACTGGCAGCCCTACGGCGAGCCGGATGGGGAAGAAATCCGCGAGTGCGCGGAGGTGCCGTTTGTGCCCGGTGAGAAATCGGAGAAGGGGGTATCCACTTGACTCAGGTAACCCCGACATATAGTATGGCCGCTGATGGAGGACTACCCACGGACGCTGACGGAATTCGAAATGCGCTTCGGCTTGGAGCAGACCTGCCGGGAGTATCTGTTCAAACTGCGCTGGCCCGAGGGATTTCGCTGTCCGCGCTGCGGAGCCTCCAAGGCCTGGTCGTTGCGCTCGGTTCTGTGGCAATGCGCGGGGTGCGGCCGTCAAATGTCGGTCACGGCGGGAACGATTTTCTAAGATACGCACATGCCGCTGACGGTTTGGTTCCGGGCGATGTGGTGGGTGACCACTCAGAAGAACGGCGTCAGCGCTCTGGGGTTGCAGCGGGTACTCGGCTTGGGAAGCTACCAGACCGCCTGGTCCTGGCTGCATAAATTGCGTCGGGCGATGGTGAGACGGGGCCGGGACCGGCTGGCCGGAACCGTGGAAGTAGACGAGACCTATCTCGGCGGCGTGGAAAAAGGTATGCGCGGACGGCAAACAGCGAAGAAGGCGTTGATCGTGGTTGCGGCGCAAGAAGATGGTCAGGGTATCGGACGGATCCGGATGCGGCGGATCGCTGACGCTTCGTCCGCCAGCCTGATGCCGTTTGTGCAAGACTCCATCGAACCCGGCAGCGTCGTGCACACGGACGCGTGGTTGGGCTACCCACCGCTGGAAAAGAGTGGCTACCGGCATGAGATCACCTCTCTTCGACACCAAAAAATCTCCGTCCGACCTATTGCCGCGCGTTCATCGAGTCATCTCGCTGCTGAAGCGGTGGCTGCTGGGCACTCATCAAGGGGCCGTCAGTTTCAAACATTTGGACTATTACCTCGACGAGTTCACCTTTCGGTTCAACCGACGTAGGTCACGTAGCCGGGGCAAGCTCTTTTTCCGGCTTGTTCAGCAGGCCGTCGCCGTGGAGCCATCCACTTACGCTTCGATGATCCGTGATGCTCCGGCTAGACCACAAGATATAGGGGCTACCTGAGTTAAGTGGATAGCCCCTTTCGAAGAAAAAGGATACGCAATCTCTGCGCTATGTGGCCATCCGCATTCGCAAGAAACAAGGGGAACTGTTCGAAGACGGCAGCCGGGTGCGGCATTTTGCGGTGCTATCGAACCGGTGGGAGTTGACGGCGGCGCGGCTGATCGAGTGGCACCGGGAGAAAGCCGGCACGGTGGAGAGGGTGTATGATGTGGTCACGAACGAACTGGGCGGCGGGGTGCTGCACTCGAAATACTTCGGAGCCAATGCCGCCTGGTTGCGGTTGGCGGTGATCTCCCACAACATGCTCGTGGCGTTGAAGCGGCTGGCGTTGCCCGGCGAGTTGTTGACGGCGCGGCCGAAGCGCTTGCGCTTCCTGATCCTGAACACGCCGCGACGGCTGGTGCATCACGCCCGAAGGCTGATCCTGCGGCTGGCGGCGACGGCCGAGTGGATTGCCGCCTACCGGGAAGGCCTGCGGTTGCTGCCGCTGAGGACCTGAGCCCGCCTGCACCCAGACACAGCCGTTATCGACGGCCCCCCAAGCCCCTTGATGGGAACCCCAGTTTGGAGAGTTCTGCCTTTTTGTGCCCCGAAAACCTCGGCGGTCTCCGGCACTTCGAAAAAATCGTCACCGCTCCGCCCCAGCCGTGCCTCGGGACAGTGGCTGGAGGACGGATTTCGTCCTCACTCGCCACAAACCGCATGGCCTCAACCGTCCCGCAGACTTATCGACGGATTAGGGAGGGGCGCTGAATAAGTCACGATCCGTATGACGCACTACACTAGGGAGGAGCCTAACGAGGCATGCGCTATTGCGAGCGCCGTTCATGTTCAGAAACTTAATTTCATCGCAAACTGCATCAGCCGCGGCCCCCAATCAGAGCTGACTTCGCCATTCCCAACGTTATTCGGCCCGTTGCAGGGGGTACCAGGGGGTGTTTCCGATGAACAAAATGCGTTAATCCCTTTCCACTGGGGATGGTTGAACGTATTGAATGTCTCCCAGCGGAATTGAAGTGTGGAATGCTCGCCCGAAAACCAGGGGAGCACAAAGTTCTTGTACAGCCCCAAGTCCCAGTTATTGCGACCAGGACCTGTCAGTGCATTTCTTCCCATGTAGCCGAACATCCCAGGCTCACCATTCGCGGGTAGTTGTTCCAACATAGGCTGCAGTAACTTAGAGGGATCGAACCATGTGGGCACAGGCCCAAACGTGGGATCATTAACAGTGCCTTTATGAACGCCGAAGCCTGGCGCAGTGTTGCACATCAAGCCTGTCGCCCCTATCCCAGTTGCAAAACCCGCAATGCTACAAGTCAGGCCTGTGATCGGCTCGCCTGTGAAGAAGGTTGTGATTCCGCTAAGTTCCCAGCCGCCCAGCGTATTTCTCAGGAAGCGGTGGGAAGAGTGACTGAAGAAAGGCAGATTATAAATATAATTCATGGTCAGTACCTCAGCACGATTCAAGTCCGAGGTGGCGTACCAGCGTTTCAGGTTGGTATCGTCAACAGCGTCAGTCGGCTCATTGTATGTACTGGTCGAATTGTCCAGTGTGTGCGACCATGTGTATGCAACCTGGAAGGTCAGGCCATGGCTGAAGCTATGTCGGTAGTCAATCTGCAGGGAATTATAATTGGACAGGGCAGTGTACTCTTTCATCCACGAAGGATTGTTGAAGATATGATACGGATAAAAGAAATCATTGTTTGGTGCCGCCTCGTTGATCAGCGTGGCTTGAACATTGCAATTGCCCGCCGAATCACAGTATTTTGAGCCCGCCAGCTGCGGCACGAAAGCCGTAGTTGCATCGTCGGGAATCTGATTGAAGTTCACGGACCGCGCCAAGTCGCGTCCTTGGGTTCCCACATAGCCGATAGTAAGTAAGTCATTAATAGTGAACTGGTGTTGGATGTCAAAGCTGTATTGCTGGACGGTCGGATAGTGCTGATGCAGAGGGATTGCAACGAAATTCGTGGGGCCCAGAACGCCCGGAGTAATGTTGGAATACCCCACAATGTTGAAGCCTGAAGGCGCGAAGGCGACAGGGGGATTACCTTCCATGCCTTCTGGGTTGGCCTCGTTCCCATTGCCGGGCTCGTAATAGAGGCCGTATCCTCCCCGTATCACTGTCTTGCCATGTCCCGTTGGGTCCCAAGAGAAACCAAAACGAGGGGCCACCTGCCAGGGATGGTTGGCCTGGCAACTGCTCGGCGCCCCACCACCCTGCCCACATTTCACGAGGCCGTTCCCGTAGTTGGTATAGCCAAAACCACTTCCTGGAACGAGGTTTCCGTTGGAATCCAACTGGGCAGCCTGTGCTGGGTTGTAAGCTTGGGGCAGGAAAGTTGCGTCTACCGTGACCGGACTGCTCACGTCATGCCAAGGAGTAAAATGATAAAAACGCACGCCGAAGGTCAAGCTCAAGTTCTTCCGGGCCTTCCAATTGTCCTGGACATAAGGTTCGTAGTCCATGTAGCGCCAATGCCCCTTGGGGTATCCACCGACGGGCACTCCATTGACGACTTCCGTTCCCTCCTGATAGGAGTTGATATTCCCCAAGAACATGTCGGCCAAAGCATTGCCGCTGGTAATCGGACCCGAGTTAGCAAAGTTTAGGAACCCTTGCGTGTCGAACCCGAATTGCTCGTTTTTGCGATAGTCCGTGTAATACATCCCAAACTTGACCGTATGGTTGCCCACAAGGTAGGTTACATCATCCCGTAGAGTTACGATCGGGTTAGAATTGGTCCACGGATGGTTGCCAGCGTCTTCCGCTGTGCAGAATGACACGCCCCCGCAAACGGCGACCGCAGGAAGCAAAGGATTGCCGGCATTCGGAGCAAAGAGATGATTGGCGACCCAATTGGAGGGCTGGTTAATCGAATGGGCGACTGAATCGGGGCCGGGCCGATTGTTTAGATAGATCCAATCCTCGTAATAGCCTGCCACAAATTCATTCAATAGGTTGGGTTCGAAATTATAGACCATGTTGACGACTGCAGCCTTGCTGGGACCATTAAAAGGGGTTTCGATTGTGTCGTAACTAGCCCACGACCAGAGGCTGGGAACTGAGACCGTATCCCATGCGTCGTGCGTAAAGCGGACAAAAACGTGAGCTTTCTCGCTGATGTTCTGATCGGCGCGGATCTGATCCTCACGCCAATTGGTCGGCACGGAAGGTGCCGACACCCAATTGGCGGGGCCATTATTGGGCATGGGAAAATAAGCGTTGAGCAAGTCGGTAGCATTGATAAAGGCTTGCTGATTGAAATTGGGCATTTGCTGGACCGTGTCGTAGCTGGTTCCGTTGAAAGCGGGAAGGACGCAGCCAGAAGCCACGGCGGAATTAAAGTCGGTCGAACCCGGGTCACATTGGCTGAAGCCTCCCTGCCGTTCGAGTACCGAAGGGACACCAGCATTGAGCACTGTGCCTTGGCGATATCGCCGCCACTCCTCTGACCAGAAGAAGAACGTTTTTGACCTGGTGGTATTGTAGTGATGAGGGATGTAAAAAGGACCCCCGATGGTGTACCCGTAATCGTTCCATTTCAGGGGTACCTTGGGGGCCTTGCCACCGGGTGGAGCAACCGTCTGGTTAATGAACCAATCGTTGGCGTCGAAGGCATCATTGCGAACAAATTCGTAAACCTCCCCATGAAACTGTTTCGTTCCAGACTTGCTGACCAACTCGATTTGTCCCGCCCCGTGTTTCCCTTGGTCTGCCCCATAATTGGAGGTCGTGATGCGGAATTCCGCAATGGATTCGAGGCTGGGGTAGATTGTCACACTCGATCCTCCCGAGCCTTCGTCCGAAATGCCGCTGCCATCGTATTCAATGTTGTTGTACTCCATCCTGTTTCCATTGATGGAGTAAGCCGCGAACCCGGTAATACCCACTTGGGTCGGGTCGTAGCTGTTGTCCATGACGACTCCCGGTACCAGTTGGTAGAGGTCAGTAAAGTTCCGGCCATTCAACATGAGCTGAGTTATCTGCTTTCCGGTCACCAGACTTGAAACTGCGGCAGTTTCCGTCTGCACATGAGGCAGATTACCCCTCACTGTTACTTCCTGTGTCTCTGCGCCCACATGCAATTCCAAATCAACACGCTGGACTTGGCCCACGCTTAAGCTGATGCCAGTCTGAACCAATCTCTGAAACCCCTTCGCCTCGGCTGCCACCATATAATTGCCGATGGGCAAAGCAGCCACCTCGTAGGCACCCGCGGAATTACTTTTCACGCTCCGAATGTAACCTTTCTCCGGGTTCGAAACCGTTACCTTCGCGCCTGAAATTACTGCCCCCGTCTGGTCGCGAACCGTTCCAACAATGGTGGCCATTCCTTGCCCGGCAGCGTTCATCACTAGGCCGAGGCAGACTGCCGTTACAAAGGCTAGCACCTGGGAATGGAAGAATGGGTACCTCATCATTACCTCCTTAGTCCCCAAGGAATATCTTTCAGCGGAATAACAGCCCCTATTGAGTGCTGCATAAATAATGCAATGGACTAGGACAAAAAATTAGGGAGATCGGACTCGAGGATGCAGCCGCGCAGTGTGGCGGGGGAATTCCGGACACGGTTGATAGAGCGGATGACATGGTTCAACAATTGATCCCGATCGAGCGGGCAGCTGTTGGCCAGGTCGCGCTTGGCCAGCGACCAAACGCCTTCGTCGGGGTTGAGTTCCGGGGCGTAAGCCGGGAAGTGCTCGATGTGCAGGCGCGCGTGCCGGTGCCGGAGTTGGTCCAAAGGTTGGCCGTGGTGCGTGGAGGAATTGTCGAGCAGGACGAAGACGGGACCGCGCAGGTGGCGCAACAGTTCCCGGAGAAACAGACAGACTTCTTCCTGGCCGATATTGTCGAAGAAAAGCAGATAGTAGAGCCCCAGGTGCTGTCGCCGGGGGCTGACCGAGATGCCGGAGATCACGGAGATTTTATCGCGGCGCCCCTGGCGATGGCGCACGAGGGGCGTCGAGCCCTGGGGCGCCCAGGTCCGGGCCACCAAGGGGGCGAGCAGAAAGCCCGATTCATCGGCAAAAACTAGGTGGGCGCCCAGCCGCGCGGCGTTTTTTTACCCGAGGCCACTTGTTCCGTTTCCAGCGCTCGATGGCCTCTTCGTTGCGCTCGATGGCGCGCGTTTCCGGTTTCTGCGGGCTCCAATGAAGGCTATGCATCAGCCGACCGACATGATCGCGGTGGTAACGGACGCCGAACTCGCGCTCGATGACCTCGGCGATGCGCGCCATGGTCCACAACTGCGTCCGGTAGCCGTGCGCCGGCGCTCCCTTCAGCAACAGCCTCAACAAGCGACGCCGCTGGCTCACGCTCAACTTGAGCGGACGCCCGGGCGAGAAACGAACTCGCAAGGCGTCGGCGCCTCCGCGGCGGCGCGCCCGCAGCCAGCGCATCACGGAACTCGCCGCGCAGCCGATGCGACGCCCGACTTCGTTCAGCGACAAGCCGGTGTCCCACAACGCCAGCGCGCGCCGGCGACGGTCTTCGAGCAAATCGGCACTGCCCTTCCGTCGGGGCATAATCGTTCCCTCCCGAAGGGCATTGTATTGCATTATTTATGCAGACATCAATAAAAGGAAAGCTGGGAACACCCAGGAGTCTACTTCCAGAGTTCTCATGAAGTCAAGCGCTTGAACTCGTCCTGTGTCAAAGCTCTTTAGAAATGTCCCCTTGGTTAACTCATTAGAAGTGTCCCCTTTTTGTGGTTCTTGTTTTTCTGTCTTTCTTTGGTTTTTCTGTTTTGGTTTTTCTCGTGGGCCTTGCCCGGAGCGCAGCCCTGCGAGCCCGCAGGGCGAGCGTTTAGGGCGAAGCGGAGGGCAAGGCCCACGACCGCCCCTTGCCGGCTTCCTGCTCCTACGCTTTGCTGGCCCTCTGCCGCCGCGCCGCGTCGTTGGCGCCCTCGTAGCCGCAGGCCAGCGCCATCACGCGTTGCGTCAGCAGTTCGCGCAACTCGTGCCGTATCTTACCCGGCTGACGCTGATCGACCAGACACGCGGCCAGCGCCGGGGTCAATCGCAGACATCGGTCCGCCGCGCGAAGCAGAATCGCTCCCCCATCGGAACTGCCCTGCCGCCGATCAAACTGCGCCACCACCGGCTTGGGAAAAATATCCGGGAACAACAAACACTATATTGTGGTAGGTTGGTTCAAGCGAAAGCCTCCGCAGTGGTCTCAAGTCTGCTTGTCAACAGCTTTTTACCACCGGGGGGCTTTCCGTGTCTTTAAGAAACGTGAATTATTCGGGCTAGCGTCATTTGCATCCGGCTGGATTGCGTAATAGGCCGTGACAAGCTTTGGAACATTCACCAGGATAGACGGATCGGCAGGCTTTCCGGCAGCAGGGTTAACGCTCATTTGTCACTTCGATAAAGATCGCCGCTCTTGGCAAGGCGCCAGCATTCACGCGCAATCGCCCAGTCCTCCTGAGCGCGGAC
>DASRCX010000012.1:0-3015 GCA_035652895.1 Terriglobia bacterium | reverse complement strand
CAGCCGCACGTAGGCCTCGTTCACAAGGGCCGTGGCCTGCAGGGTATGGTTCAGGCGCTGGCCGGCCATTAATCGCTTGGCAATGCGATGAAGTTCGTTATAGACCAGAGGCGCCAGGCGGTCGAGAGCTTCCTTGTCGCCGCCGCTCCAGGCCCGGAGCAGCATCGTGACCTCGTGGGGTGAAGGAGGCCCCCCCATAGCTTCCCCCCGCCTTTAAGTTAACCCGATGGGATAACCATAGCACAGGGCAGGGAACAAATCCACGGCCTTGGGCCGAACGCGAAGAATTTCGGTGCGAGGCATGTCCACAATGTCAACCAATTCTCGTTCTTTAGATTGAAGGCGGTTAAACATTCAACGCCGCTTGCGGGCGGGATCGTCTGTGGGATCCAAATCGATGGTGATGCGCCGGGCGCGCCCCTTCAGACGCCGACGATGCCGCTCGATCACCCGCTCGGCCAGCGCCTCCCCCATCCGATAAAGCTGCTTGCGCTTCGGAGCATTTTCGAAACGCGAAAGGGTGGGCTGGGAGGCCAGGTCCTCGCCCTCGATGGGATCACGACCCACCAGGAGTTTGTGCACCGGATCGGAAGCCAGCCGCGCCGCGTCGTTGGCGTCCTCGTAGCCGCAGGCCAGCGCCATCACGCGTTGCGTCAGCAGTTCGCGCACCTCGTGCCGTATCTTACCTGGCTGACGCTGATCGACCAGACACGCGGCCAGCGACGAGGTCAATCGCAGACATCGGTCCGCCGCGCGAAGCAGAATCGCTCCCCCATCGGAACTGCCCTGCCACCGATCAAACTGCACCACCACCGGCTTGGGAAAAATATCCGGGAACAACAAACACTGTGTTGTGGTATGCTCGGCCAAGTAAAAGCCTCCTCGTGTGCTTTGAACAGCCGTTCCGCGACGTGTTTATAGCACCGGAGGCTTTTCTTGTCTCAAAAAACGTGAATTATTCAGGTTAAATGATCTGGATCAATGGAGAGGAGTCACTTCTTCTCAAGCAATGCCGGCCAGTGGATGAGGAGAGTGATGGGGCGAGCCACCTGGTCGTCAAAAGTCGTGACGATGAGGCGTCGGCCGTCCGCGGTCACGTCGAAGATGGATCCCATCGCGTAGTCATCAACGTTGAAAAGCGGGTGCGGCGTTCCGATTTCGAGTGACTGGCCCGCTTCGGTTACGGGCACTGCCACCAACTGGTTGTCCAGCGATATGTAGAATATTTCTTTCCCGTCCCATCCCCACTTGAGGCCATAGCCCCCATTCGTGGAAATTTGGTAACGACTTTCCGCGCCGGGGAATGCCGCCGCGTAGATTTCTGGCTGTCCCGCCTCGGACTGGTACGCAAGCCACTTGCCGTCCGGCGAAAAGTAACCCACGGTCTCCGATAAGGAGAGGGGGGATTGGCTAAAACGGAATGGCTTGCGGTCGCCGGCAAGGGGAAGAATCCAAAGGTGAGCGCCGGCTGCCGGGCTAAAGTAGAGGTAACTGACATACTTTCCGTCCTGGGACCAGCTCCAGGGAAACTTAGCGCCCTCAGAAGGCGGGAGAACGGTTTCCTCCGCTCCGGATCCGTCGGCAGCCTTTTCGTAAAGGCCAAAAAGGCCGTCGCGGTTGGAACTAAAAATAATGTGACGTCCGTCCGGTGACCAGGTGGAGGTACCCACGTTTTGAATGCCGAACGTCAGACGGATTTTGGTGTTGCGAACAAAATCGTACACCCAAAGATCCCGCTTCCCTCCCGAAATGGCATCATAGGCCACTTTCCTTCCATCCGGGGAAAACTGCACGCAGCAGTAAGCATTCTTATCTGGAACCGCCCCAAGCCGCTTCCCGCTGCGGTCGAACAATTCCAGCTTCAGCCCGCTACCCTGCGAGGAACTCGCATAAGCGACGAGTCCGTTGTTTGAAACGGAGAATTGGCCTTTGGAGAAGAGATCATTGAACAGCACGCCTTCAGCGAGGGGAAACGCATCGCCTTCAAGCTTCAGGCGTTGTAGGTCGAATCGTTGGGCCATCAGCGTGGCTCCTTGAAGGAAGAGCAGGTACCCTGAGGCGTAGGCCGCGCCGGAATTAGCCTGCACGAGAAACTTCGTTTGCTTCGAATCAAGCGAAGCAGCGAAGATACCGTTGATTCCACTCTCAGGAGGAGCGTACGGGTCGCCCCCGAAGTAGAGGAAGTGACGTCCATCGGGCAGAAAATAGGGCCATCGATGAGTGCGCTCTTTGCGCGCCGTGTCGAGCTGGGTTACAGCAACGGGCGTCCCGCCTTTTTCGCTGACACGATAAATGGGATGGTCCGACCAACTGCCAAACAGGATATCCCCCTCCTGACTCCAGGTTCCCCCGATCCCCCGAAACAGGCTTGCTTCGCAAATGGTTGCCGGTGATCCCCCTGATGCTTCCACTTTCTTGAGCTGCCCTCCACTGAAAAACCCGATGAACTTACTGTCCGGCGACCAAAAAGGCGAAGCCGCACCTTCCGTACCCTGCAAGGGCTGCGCGATGGGCGAATCGAGCGGGCGAACCCATAAAGCGGTCCTGCCTTCGCGGTTGGCCGCAATGTAGGCCAATCGTTGCCCGTCAGGGGAGAGCGCGAATCCCGACTCAAATCCCACGAACCTGAAGGACGAGCCCGCTGGCGCATCAATGGACGCTGAGATCGCTTGCAGGGCCGGAGTTGGTGAATTGAGAGCTCGCCATACTGTGAGTCCGGCCAGGGTTGCGCCTATCAAAATCCCAACCGCCCATGGCAAGGCTCGCTGCACTCGGGGGCGACGTCCTTCCGGAATAGCGGTGGTGGATCGTTCTCCGAAAATAGCGTCGCCCGCCTCGACGCCGGCCATCGTTTCTTCAATCACGACTCGAGCGTCGCCGATGGCTTGCAGACGCTGGCGCAGATCCTTTTGCAGGCAGCGATAAATGAGTCTTTGAATTGGAAGTGGCGTACTTTTCGGCAGCAAGGCCCAGTCCGGTTCCTTCGTTATGACAGCCGCCAGGACATCGGAGATC
>DASRCX010000011.1:0-3401 GCA_035652895.1 Terriglobia bacterium | reverse complement strand
CAGGTTTTTTCTTGACGAAGGCGAACAGTTCCTGCACAATCGAGGAGCCAGCGTTACTACGCTCCGAGGACGCTTCGCCTTCGGCCCGGAATGCCGTTCGCGTTCCCTTCGGAATCAGCGTTCGCCTTCGGCGGAATCCTCTGTAAATTGGGTTAGTCCTGTTTTGACGAGCTCAAGTTATCCATTCTCAAGTAAGTTTTCTCAGTTTCCCACTCCTCACTAATTTCCATTAAGACGGCACTGACGAGGCGAAGTAGTGAAGCCTCATTCGGGAACAGGGTCGCCACTCGCGTTCGCCGTTTCAACTCTTTGCTAATGCGCTCCATGAGATTGGAGGTGCGCAAGCGCCGGCGATGTGTTTCCGGGAAAGCAAACACGGTAAAACTTTCGGCCACGTTGGCCTCCATCCAGGCGCTCAGTTTGGGCGCCCGCTGTGAGTACTTGTCCACGGCCTGGCGCAAACGGCGCTCCGCCTCCAGCCGATCCGTGGATTCAAAAATCGCCCGCAGGTCAGCAGCCACCTCGCGGCGCATCTCGATCCGCGGTACGTAATGGCCGGCATTCTGTTGCAAATGGAACTGGCAGCGTTGCCAGGGCACACCGGGGAAGCGCGCTTCGCGCGCCGTTTTCAAGCCCGCATGATCATCACTGATCAGCAGCCGCACTCCCGATAAACCGCGCCCCTGTAAGTGGGCGAAAAAGTCGCGCCAGTGTACTTCGGCTTCGCTCAGTGAAACACTCACTCCCAATACCGTGCGATGCCCGCTCTCATCCACCCCGAAGGCCATCAGCACAGCGCAGGAGACCACCGAGCCGCCATGCCGGATCTTTTCATAACGTGCATCCAGAAATACATACGGCACTTCGCCCAGCGGCCGGTTACGCCAGCTCGTCAGTTCCTCATCCAGCAGTTTGGTGGCCCGACTGACCTGCGTACTGGAGACCTCCAGTCCGCACAACTCGCGCATGACTTCGGTCACCTTGCGCGTGGAAACGCCTTGCACATACATTTCGGCAATCGCGCATTTCAGCGCGCGTTCGCTCCGCACTCCGCGCTCGAGAGCCGAAGGGTAGAACTCGACGTCCCCGCGGACTTGCGGTACTTGCACCGTCAGCTCGCCCAAACGCGTGTTCACCGTTTTTGGCTTGAAGCCATTAGCATAGCCACGCCGCTTTTCCGTGCGCTGGTACGGGTCGGCCTCCAGCGCCTGCGAGCGCTCGACCCGCATCGCCTCGTTCAGCATCAGGCGCATGGCATCGGCCATGTGCGAGAGCCCGTTTTCACAAAGCAGTTGAACTACCGTCTCAATTACGCTATCGTCGGCTTGGTGGGCCATGGTTTGCTCCTTTCGATGAATTGCTCGTTCATTTCAAGGAAATCAAACTTGGCCCGCCAAAACAAGTCGCCCTTGTTTTGTTCTGGCCCTCCGCTGCGGCTCGCTCCGCTCGCCTCCGCTACGGCCCAGAACAAAACATTCTTGAATTGCTTTCGAGCTAATTTACAGAAAGAAGTTTACACGAACGCTCTGCCGACACCGCAAATCCAGGTAGTTGGAACCGATATGCATATGTACTGGGCGATCCAGTCAACTTCACTGATCCCCGCGGATTGATGGCGATGCCCTACTGCCACTCTGGCATAGAGGACGAGTGGGAATGCGAGCCGGATCCTGATCCCTATGATCCCCCTGAGCCACAGAAGGCTGGAGGGTCCTCAACTCCAACCCCTCCGCGGGACACGGCTACCGATAGTCAGGCCCGGCAGCGCCTCAATGATCGCCTCAAAAACTTTGGATCATCGAATTGCGCAAAGACCTTTGGTGAGGTGATTGAAGGTTATAATACGAAAACCTTTGTGGGGTATGTCAACAGTACGGAGTTCTATCAAGCTCGAAATCCGGCTGTTGCATATCTAACGCAAGATCAGCTGGTAGGGAACGGAAGCGAGATCAAAGTAGTTGCCAGTGTTCCGTACGGTGTTGACGCTACGACAATTTGGGGGGGCTGGTGGCAGAAACGCTGTTCTGTTGGGTGCAAACTATTTTTCAAACAATGATCCAAGCTTCCAGCAAAACACGCTATTACATGAGTTGTTGCATGCGTATACCCATTGGGACGATAAAGAGATATTTGCCGCATTTGCGGGCTATGGTCTCAAAAATATCCACGGCGGCACGATTGATATAGCTGATTGGCTGAAGAATGATTGCAAGTTCACGGATAAGGCCCTGCCGATTGGAGTTTCAGTAAAGCACGAGCAAAATAGGCGCCAAGGAGATGATCAAATGAAAGCGACCGAGCTCCTAAAGGTGTTAGCCGCTGTAGCCGCGGGCTTTTGTCGGAGGCCAAATACATACTTCAGTTTTTCCTGCGGTCGCCGCGTCAGACAGCGTCATACGCGTCCGGCGTATTGAGCTCACCGATAAATCCAATCGGACACTTGCGTATCTGGGATCCGTAAGCGGCCGCGAACCGGCTCTGCATCTCCTCGGCGTGACGGGGAACGAAATCGCTGCTTTCGGGGTGCGCTCGACGGGATTTCCGTATCTCGACTTTGTCGGTGCAGATTCCAAAGTTCGCCTTACCCTCCGATTGGAAGGCGCGGATGGCAACCCGATGCTCGGAATGGGTGACAGCACATGGGAAGGGAAAGTTATTTTGGGGTTTATTCCACCAGATGTCCCCTCGCGTTCGTGGGATAACTGGGGTCTTGTCTTCCGTGCTCGCAGCTGTCACCGCCGGTCGTAAAATCCCCATAACGCCGGAGTAAAATTCCCCACCCCTGGCAGAGGCTCAAGCCGGCACCGACTCTGGAACGGAGGAGGCGCCGAGACCTGTTAAGGGGGAAAGAAGTGAGTGACATCGAAGAGATGAAGCGGCAAGGGCTCAGCATTCAGGCCATCAGCAAACTGACCGGGTTCGATCGCAAGACGATCCGGAAGTACTTGCTGAAGCCGGAAGGAACCCCGGTCTACGGACCGCGACCGGCACGGCCGAGCAAACTGGACGTGTTTAAACCGTACATCGAGGAACGGCTGAAAGCTGGCGTGTGGAACGCGCAGGTGCTGCTGCGGGAGTTGCGCGCCCGCGGCTACGAAGGCGGCTACACGATTCTCAAAGACTGGCTGCATCCGCAGCGCAGCTCCGCGCAGACTGTGGCGGGGCGGCGATTCGAGACTCCGCCCGGCAAGCAGGCGCAAGTGGACTGGGGACATCTCGGCAGCATCGACATCGACGGCCAGAAACGCAAGCTGAACGGGTTCACGTTCACGCTGGGCTACAGCCGCACGATGATGGCCGAAGCAGCGCTCGATCAGAAGCTGGGCACGCTGCTGAAGATGCACGAGGAAGCCTTTCGCCAGTTGGGTGGCGTGCCGGAGGAGATTCTCTACGACCGCATG
>DASRCX010000010.1:0-2214 GCA_035652895.1 Terriglobia bacterium | reverse complement strand
GAACGCCAACGGAGGCCGAGAACTAAGGAAGGAAAGAAGGAAGCGTAAGTCGTGTTCGGGGAAACCGGAGCCCTGCCAGTCGCTCTGCCGCCTTCTTCGTTTTCCCGGTGTCGGCAAAACGCATCTGGCCATCGCTCTGGGCGTGCTCACCGCGGAGCTGGGACACCGCATTTACTTCACTTCGGCCATCGACCTGGCGCGCCGCATGGCGCGGGCCCTGAAGGAGAATCGCCTGTCCCGCGAAATCAAAAATCTCACGTGACCCAAACTGCTCCTCATCGATGAAGTCGGCTATCTCACGCTGGAGACGGCGCACGCCAGTCTGTTGTTCCAAGCCATCTGCGAACGCTACGAAACACACCAGGCCATCGTGCTGATCAGCAACAAGGCCTTCGCCGGCTGGGGACAAGTCTTCGCCGGCGATCCCATCATGGCCTCGGCGGCCCTGGACCGCCTGCTACACCGCTCCACGGTGATCCACATCCGCGGCGAAAGC
Organism: Terriglobia bacterium; assembly: GCA_035652895.1. Classification (GTDB taxonomy): domain Bacteria; phylum Acidobacteriota; class Terriglobia; order UBA7540; family UBA7540; genus SCRD01. The sequence goes on along the minus strand of DASRCX010000010.1, from coordinate 1,718 downwards.
TACGGGCTGAAAGAAAAGCGCCAAGCCAGAACCGTCACGCCTCGCGTCGAGGTGGCAGCACAGACGCTCAGTAGCGCCGCTCGGAACGGCGCGAAATGAAACCTTTTGCTCTTGAGGGGGCAATTCTAAATGCACGCTAGGGGGTCAGTTCTAAATGCGCGTTGACAGCCGGGGAAGGTTGCCAAAAACGTTGCGACAATCGTGACAATCAGGACTGCACCGCCCTTCGTTCCGCCGGGTCCTGCGGAGTCGAACAGGAGAATCCCGGCAACCACCGAGATGAGCAAGCCACCTCCGATACCGGCAACTGTGGCTCCCCAAACATTGGACTCCCAAACTCTCGATGCTTTGAAGATTCGGGGTCCTTGGTTGTCTTCCAGCAGACGGGCATTCTGCATCATTGCCCTGTCACCTCAGCTATCCTACCGCCCTGAGACCGCAAGCATTAGCTGACCCGGGGGAGGTGATCGACCCAGGTGCCGCCAGCGAGTCAGCGATGCCGCAGGTCTGAGATTCCCGCCAGAATGAACCACACTCCCACCAGGACGAAGATGGTTCTGCCCAGCCATTTAGGGGAAGGTTTCTCGCCTGGTCCTGGCCGACGCAGGAAAGTCGGATAGAACGCGTCCGCAGTGAACCCGAATACTATAGCGACAATGCCCACAACTATTTGAATGATCCCAGCCGTCAAGAACGCTTCCCCCTCAGCCGCCACAACCGAGAGCACTATTGATATTCACATACCCACCTTAAGCTCCGCCTGGTTTCCCACTGGCTCCATCGGAATGCCGATGCCGACTTGGGTGACCGAACCGCCGTGTCGACCAGTCCATGTAAAAAACAACAACGAAGGACTCCACTGTAAGCAGAGCAATCCACTCCCGCAAAGCGAGGGGATGGATTTGCGTTGCATAATACAGAACGCCGAGGGTATGAACCAGGAGGAAGATGCACATTGAGGCCCAGAAGAAGCCTCTGCGTCGCCACCGCCAATAGCGACTGACCCAGACTCCGAAAAAGCCGGCGGTGAACCAAGCAGATTGCACCAGCTTGTTATGCCTCTCCCAGGCTTTCCCGATCCACGGAAACCAGGTCTCAATGACAATGATAGCGCCGAAGATCACGAGACCAATTAGCGCCCCAAACAGCATCGGATAAGCGGTGATCAGCTTCTTTATTGACATTTTTATGTCAGTTACCGAAGGCCGTTGTGCATGTTCGAGCTTTTCGCGCGTCATATTCAGCCTTGAGTCCGACTGAGAGCTGATAAATGGCTGGAACGAGGACGGCTGCACTGGCGGCAAATTCTCCAGCCGCAAGGATGTTACGCACTATCGATGATCGGAGGGGAACCACTAGTCCACGCTCGATTATGTGCTTGGTAGCGAGTGCTGTAGCCGCCGCCTTCGCAGCATCGTCAGGACCGAAGCCAGGAGGAACAGCAGGCAAGTTTAGAGGATCTGCCTCACCCGCAGCGTTGAGGAAAACTGCGAGGCACGATGGCGGTTTGCATGACGGCTTGAAAACGCTCGGGGTACAGGGTCCATTGGGCCCCGTAATCATTCCGCCGCCGCTGGTATTGCCGCCGAAGGAACCTTGTTGGGGGGCGTCGGCAGTCTGGGTCCACGCGCCCCAGGTGTTGCTGTCCATTGCCCCGGCGACGCTATACTGCCAAGAGCCGTCTAGGTACCCGTAGCCCGAGACAATGCCGAGGTCCG
>DASRCX010000009.1:0-11802 GCA_035652895.1 Terriglobia bacterium | reverse complement strand
CGCGCCCTTATCGCCGCTGCTCTTTGGCATCTTGTTTTTCTTGTCATGCCGTTTCCACGCCTCTCCGTCGCCCCGCCAAAAACGCACGCCTTCGATAACACTGAGCTCACCTGGTCGGGTCCCATCGAGGACTTGCCGCTTCTCGCCACGCACGCCGGCTCGCCAAAACCCGCTCCGCGCGGCGAACCCTCTAAACCCCAGCCTGCCTTAGGCGCCGATGCGTTTCATCCTCGGCAGCGCATTTTCACGGACCCGGTCCGTCCGAATCATCCGCGCCAAATGCTTGTGGACACTGCCGCACCCGCGGTCGCTCCTAAATTTCTCCCGAATCTGCCAAATATCGTGCAGCTCGCCGCCGTCGCCGTTCCCGCGCGGCCCAAGCTCGCCATCAGTGCGCAAACTCTCGCGCAGCTTCATCCCAGGGAACGCCAAATCGCCGCGGTGACCGCGGCTACTCTGCCGGATATCGGGAACGCCGGGCCCAAGCCGCCCTCCGACCTTCCGCTTACCGCTTCGCTGAATGCGCCGGCACGGCCAAAAATCGAAATCAACGCCGGCGTGATGCCGCGCCTCGCGCCAAGGAAGCAAACCGGTGATCTCGGCCCCGCTCCTGAGCTTGCGACGCAAGCTCCGCCTCCCGGTCCCGAGCCCACACTGGTCGCCCTTTCCGCCACTCCCAGCCCCGTCGCTCCTGCCCAGCCACCCGAAGGAAACCTCGCCGCGAAGGTGGCGCTTTCTCCCGAAGGGAAGAGGCCTGGCGCACCCGGCGGCGCTCCGGACGCGGTGCCTGCGAACGGTGGAACCGCCGGCGACCGAGGGAGCGTTGGCGGAATTAGCGGCGGCCATGGGCTCTCCGAAATCAGCATCAGCGGAGGAAATCCCGCCGCGAAGAGCGGCGCCTCCGGACTTGGCGGCCCCTCCCACCTCAATCTCGATGCGCCCCGCCCGAAATTTTCTCGCGCCGATTTGCGCGCGGCTGCCGAGGACACGCGAACCGGCCCTCCGAATTTCGCCGCGCTTGCTCCCGGCGCAAAACCCGAGCAGCTTTTCGGCCACAAGCGCGTTTACACGCTGTATGTCAACATGCCAAATCTCAACAGCGCCAGCGGCAGTTGGGTCCTGAATTTTTCCGAGTTGCGAGTCGATGGCGCGGCTCCGCGGAATTCGACCGGTGAAGTGGCCGGCCCTGAACCGATTCGGAAAGTTGACCCAAAGTACCCGCCTGCTTTGATCGAAGCTCGCGTCCAGGGCGAAGTGGTTCTTTACGCTGTCATCCGCAGCGACGGCTCGGTGGACAGCATTCAGGTCGTTCGCGGCCTCGACGACGAGCTCGACCACAACGCGGTCGAGGCGTTCGCGCAGTGGAGATTCCGCCCCGCCGAGCACGATGGCGCTCCCGTGGATCTCGAGGCCATCGTGCACATCCCGTTCCGTTCGCGCTCCGTGCAGTAGCCTCTCCACGCCAGCCGACCGATCCGGGTTGCTTGCCGCGGAGCTTCTACCTCAGCTCGCGAACCTGCTAGGATAGCGGCGTCCCCGGGGAAAGGCACCGGCGGAAGTTATGGCCAGCAAGGGACCAGGAACACAAACGGCGATTGCCGAAGACCTTTACCGCATCGGCGAAGTCAGCCGCATGACCGAGCTGAAACCCTTCGTGCTGCGCTATTGGGAAACGGAGTTCCCCATGCTCGAGCCGGTGAAGAGCGACAGCGGCCATCGCCTCTATCGCCAGGAAGACGTTGATCTGATTCTCAAGATCAAGCGTCTTCTTTACGACGAGGGATTCACCATTGCAGGAGCGCGCCGCCATCTGCGCGAGCAATCCGGGGAGATCGAGCCGGGCACAAATGGCGCGCCTGCTCACGCGCGGGGCGAAGGCGCGGCCGGCCTCCTCAGCCGCAAGATGCTGCTCGACTTGCGCGATTCGCTGCGCGCTTTCTTGACGCTGCTCGAACGCAGGTGATAGCCTAGCTTTTGCGCTAGAATGGCTTTCGCCGTTCTTCTCGAACCCGTGATTCCGCCGGGCCGAGCTTCGTCGGGGCGTAGCGCAGCCTGGTAGCGCGCACGCTTGGGGTGCGTGAGGTCCCCGGTTCAAATCCGGGCGCCCCGACCATTCTTCATTTTTTGCTCGCTGGAAGATCAAGTCGAACGGCTTTCTGTAAGTGGGGCAAAAAGTTACGCCGTCCGTAGCGCAGTTCAAAAGCACAGTTTTCAGCAGTTGCCCTCTTTCCGCGTGGTTTCGTGTAAAGTACAGAGAATGCGCTCTTTGCGCGAGTTCAAAAGTCCTGGCCACGGTCAAGACGCGCTCCGAAGAAACAGGGCGATTCAGGCTCGATAGTGCAGTTTCGATACTGCGTTCCTGCTCGGAATACTCCGCCTGCTTGCGTGCCCAAAATTCCTCGGTGATTTTTCCGTCGAGCTTGTCCTCGTATAGTTGCTCCATGCGCGTGTGGATTGCGGTGAGTCGCTGCCGGAGAGTTGCGATCTGCTCCTGCCGCTTCTGTCCGGAGTGATTCAAGTCTGTTTGAAGTGAATCCACGATGGTTCGGGCAATCGTTTCCGGTACGTAGATTTGCTTGAGCAGCTCGCCCAACCGATCTGATACATCCTGCTCGCGCATATAGGGTAACGAGCAATTGCCGCGTCCATGCGAGCAGCGGTAATAAACGTATTTGCCTTTCTGCAATTCCGTGGTGACGGTGCAGCCGTCGTGGGCGCAGGTCAGAAGGCCTGCGAAAGCGAAATTGTGCTTGCGGTATTTCGGTTTGTTCCGTCCCGCAAAAGTATCCAGTGCCCGCTGGAACAGCTCCGGCGAGACCAGCGGCTCGTGGGTGCCCTTGTACTCGATGCCCTGCCAGATGAACCGGCCAATGTAGAACGGATTTTTGAGCATCATTTCCAGATAGGCGCGGGAAATTCGCATGCCGGTTTCCCGCAGAATGGCCTGTCGCAAACTGGTGAGCGAATATTGACCGGATGCGTACATTTCAAAGATTTTCTTCAGCGCGGGCGCGCGCTGCGGATCGACTTCGATGCTGCGGGTAGCGGTGTTGTTCTTATATCCGAAGGGAGCATGGCCGGGATAAATGCCCTGCTCGGCCTTTTCCCGCATTCCCTTCTTGACTTCCTCGCGCAGATTCTCCGAATAATGCTTGGCCACCGCAACGTGGATGTCATGCATAAATTTGTCTTGAGAGCGCGAGTCTTTCGCGATCACCCGCCCCTCTTTGACCAGATGAATTTCGACGTTGCGCTTTTCGATCAACTCCTCGAAGGCAATGCTGTCGGTTCGGTTTCGATAGAGCCGGTCGGTTTTCTCGACCAGCACGGTCCGGCATTGCGGATCGGATTGTAATAGGCGCAGCATCGCGCCGAATTCCTTGCGTCCTGGATTCTTGGCCGATTCCACGTCGATAAACTCTCGCTGCACGTGGAAGCCACGCAGTCGCGCATATTCGGCGAGCAGCTTGCGCTGTGCGGGAATGGAATAGCCTTCGCGCTCCTGCTCACGGCTGGAAACTCGGGCGTAAATCACTGCGCTCTGCATAGGCTCACCTCACTTCGTTCGTCTACATTGTGCACGAACTCACGATCCCAGCGGTCGAGCAATTGAAAGAACTCAATTAGCGCGTGCAATTCGGTATCGCTGAGCGACGTTTCCTCAATAAATTCTCGGTCTTGAAGCCTGACATTTCGATTCTCCATCGTACCCTGCTTTTAAACTGTCCTCTGCAAAGCAAAGGACAGGGAATGGAGTGGGTAAGGGGAATGGGTAAGGCGAATGGGAATCAGTGAATGGGTAAGAGGAATGGATTAAGAGCAAAAGGGAAATGGACTCCGCCCTGTTCACTGCAGGGGCAGGTGGGTGCCGCGTTTGTTTTCGTTTGCCGGAGTCCTGTTCTGGGTATCGGCGTCAACTTTGACTTTCTTGATTTTCTTGATCTTTGTCAGTTTCCTGCCGGTCCCAGGCGGGCCGTTCCAGAGCAACCGTCCTAGCGGAATCGCAATTCCGGGGCGTCGTTTCCCGTTGCGGCTGCCGGATCGGTTTGGCGGCCCAGCGAGGGCTCTGGGAGCGTTCCCCACAACACTCAACAACCTCTCCGTTTAGGATTCTGGGTTTTGTTAGTTTTGACTGTGGCTGCCCTGCGCTTCAGAGTCTCCGTTATGCATGCTGCTGCACTGGACAAAATCACAAAAATCACGGAAGTCACAATCGTCAATTTACGTCTGTGATTTTTGTTTGTTTGTGATGAGGTGGGACGTGTTGTGCGGTGGGTCTTGTTATTTTGTGCGGCGAGTATGCCGGGAACAGTTTGCGGTTTTAGTTCGAATTCCTGTGGGTTTTGGAGGCCGGTCTAACCGAACGGGTCTCCTGTTATCGTCGGTGTCGTCTTGCCCGCGTCAGCAGTTCCGTTCCCATGCTTCGGTTCTTCCGGCTTGATTTCGAAGCTGAAGTTCGGCAGGGTCGGAATCATTCGCTTAGGCACTATTGTCTCTGTCGAGAAGATTAAGGCGCTCAGTTCGACCGGGCCGTGCTTCCCGGATATTCTGATTTTCCGTACGCAGCGACCCGCACTATCTGTTTCGACCAAGCCTGATTGGCTTAGCAGGTCATACAGATGGATATTGCCCGGCAGCATGACCCGATCTTGCTTCAGCAGATCACGCGCTGATTGGATAGCGAGCGGAACGATCACCGCAGCCTTATCGCCCGCCATATAGACCGGCGCTGCAAAAGAGTTGACGCCTAGCTCTCCCTTTTGGATCAGAGCTCTAACTGCGCGGACGAACTGGCTGACCTTGCTATCGGTTCGTTTGAGCATCCACTCGGGCGCCGCCTCCTCAACACTCTTCTGATCGAGCTTCCTCAGGACACGTGCTACAGGGGTTGGCTGCTCAGCATTGTGCGTGCCGATGATGGCGTCAACAAGCTGTGTGAGTCCCTCCCGACCGAGGTACTTGAAGTCGGAACAATCGATAAGATGGTGTACCAGCGATGGCGAGAACATGGCGTGCGCACCGCGCACTCGATCCGCCCGCCACCTCATCACTGGGTTCGTCTTGGCTTGTCGGAGAAAATCGGCATAGGTCTCGTGCAGTGGAGACCAACGCCGGTCCCCTCGCCGGACATCCATCTCGAAGAGCTTGCCTAAATCGTGGCATAGGCCGGCCAGAAAATGGAGGTACTGCCAGCGTGAATTGCTCCCGATGTTTCCAAAGCCATCGATGGTTGCGGCGGGAGGGTGCTCTTTGACCGCTGTCGCGGAGGACTGCTCCAGCATTTTTAGGGCAACTTCCAGCGAGTGACGAAGGAGCCCGAAGCGCGTGCTGTGATGATGATCGGCACTCGCCGGCAAGTCACCGACGAGATCCCGTAACTTTGCAATGACACGGGCACCTCGTTCGCGGCAGTCCATATCGGCTGGGAGACGGTTCAGAATCTCTTCGATCAGGTTGTCAACTGCGACTTGCTGAGAGGGCTCCGGGGACAATTTGATCGTCCCCGGAGCCACCCCCAAGACCCATCCCTGGGGACGTACCGGTACAGGAAGGGAAGGGTTTACTTTTGGGCGAAAAATCTCCCGATAAATCCGTCGGAAGATTTTTCGCGGTAGAGCGATGGCGTCAAGCATTTGACTCGCCTCCTGTGCGCCGGTTAAACCGGCGAGGTGTAGTGAATGAAAAAGTCACACGAAAGTGGATTAGCGACCCACAACGGCCCCAAGTCATGCGGAGCCGCTCGCAAGGGCGGCGCTGAAGCGTTGACAGGGGAACGTGCGGGCCGGGTATTCAGCCGCGTAAGTGTCTTTCTCCGGGACGCCGACGCCGTAGGAGGAAGCGGAAGGCTCCATCTGGCGCGCCGACATCGCGAGGAGTTCCAGAGTCCCGCGCGGTCAGAGACCCCGTGCACGTACGCAGACACCTCGCGCGGGAACCGGGAGATCCCAGGTTTGCCCAGGGCAGCGGTCGCCTTAGGACGCATCGGGAAGTCTAAGGACACACGCCGATGACGAACGGACCTGGGAAGTCGGACAGACCCGTAGTACCTGGGAAGTCTCCGAACAACGCCGGACCTGCCCCGCAAGGGCAGTCGGCTGCGGAGGAGACGGAGGGAAGGGGTCTGGCCAAAGGGAACCTGCTCAAGCAAAACGCGTCCCGGACACCGAGCCGGAGTGATGCGCCCAGTGCGCTGGAGCGGGTACGTCAAGCAGCAAAGAAGGATAGGAAGTTGCGGTTCACGGCGCTCCTGCACCACGTCTACAACCGGAAAACGCTCAGCAGGGCCTACTTCAGCCTCAAGAAGGAAGCCGCGCCAGGCGTGGACGGGGAGACATGGCGGCACTACGGCGAGGAACTGGAAACGAATCTCCAAGACCTTTCCGAAAGGCTGAAACGCGGAGCGTACCGAGCCAAGCCGGTGCGTAGGGTGTACATCCCCAAGGCCGACGGGCGGAAAAGGCCGCTCGGCGTAACGGCGCTGGAAGACAAGATTGTCCAGCGCGCAGCGGTCGAGGTGCTGAACGCCATTTACGAAACCGACTTCCTCGGGTTCTCGTACGGGTTCCGGCCCGGACGCAGCCAGCATCAAGCACTGGATGCGCTCTATGTGGGACTGCTGACGAGAAAAGTGAATTGGGTGCTCGATGTGGACATCAAGGGCTTCTTCGATGCGATTTCGCACGAGTGGCTGGTGAAGTTCGTCGAGCACCGGATTGCAGACCGGCGCGTCGTGCGGTTGATCCAGAAATGGCTGAACGCCGGCGTGCTGGAGGATGGGAAACGAATACGAGTGGGAGAAGGGACGCCCCAAGGCGGCAGTGCGTCGCCGCTCTTGGCGAACATCTACCTCCACTACGTGTTCGACCTGTGGATTCAGGCGTGGCGTCGGAAGCAGGCGCGCGGTGACGTAATCGTCGTGCGCTTTGCGGACGATATCGTGCTTGGGTTTCAGGTGAAGTCGGATGCCGATCAGTTCCGGGTGGAACTCGCTGAAAGAATGAAGAAGTTCCATCTGGAGTTGCATCCCGAGAAGACGCGACTTCTGGAGTTCGGTTCGTATGCGATCGACAACCGGAAGCGGCGTGGAGAAGGGAAGCCCGAGACGTTCAACTTCCTGGGCTTTACACATATCTGTGTGAAGAAGAGGAGCAATGGACGATTCACGGTGTTGCGGCAGACGATTCGCAAAAGGTTGCAGGCGAAACTGAACGAGGTGAAAGCCGAACTTCAGCGACGCATGCACGTACCCGTCCCCGAACAAGGCAAATGGCTGCAGGCGGTCGTGACTGGACACTTTCGATACTACGGGGTGCCCATGAACAGGTCGGCGCTGTGGACGTTTCGATACCGAGTCGGATGGCTCTGGCAACGCGCGCTGTCGCGGCGCAGCCAGAATGGCCGCGTCCGGTGGGATCGAATGCGGCGCCTCTACAATCGCTGGCTGCCCGAGCCTACTGTCTGTCATCCTTATCCTCTCCGCCGCATGGGCGTCATCACCTAAGGCAAGAGCCGGATGCGGGAGACCCGCTTGTCCGGATCCGTGGAGGGGGTCAGGCACAACCCTGATCCCTACTCCGACCATTCGATCCAGAAGTCTTGGCCGTCCTTGTGGCTGGCATTGTTGTGGGTGGCTTGTCCGTTCTGCTGCGCCGAGTGGGACTGAGGGTCTCTGAGCGGGCCTAAGGCTCGTAGCTCGCGCAGGTCACGGCTGATCGGTTCGAGTGAGCGAATGACGGGCACACTCCGTCGGATGCGATAGAGCTTCACTACGCTCGCTAGACCTCCAGGGCCGTCCGCGACAATCCTTTGGAGTTTCGGGTGATCGAGCAACCGGGTGTACACGCGAAGCCGGGCGTCGCTTCCTACCACCACGAGGAGCCTCAATTTGTCCTGGAGGAAGCCGAGGCACCTGGCGAACCGCTTTAGGAACCGATACAGCTGACGCTGGGCGCTCCGGCCAAAGTGGTCAACCATCACCACGGCCAGATCTCCGGACCGGCGCTGGAGGACAAAGTCCTGCCAGAGATATGGTTTGCCGCCGCGCTGTGGCAGCAAGCCGGACTCGCATCCGAGTTCGCCAAATTTGGAGAGTTTCCTCCCGTGGTTGAACACGAAGTCGACCGGCCACGCGAGCGCTTCGAGATAGAAGTTCACGGTCAGAATCCGGGTGCGGATTGTCTCAATAGCGTGCTGACGGCGAGCGGAGAAATCAGCTCCCATTAGCCGAGCCACTGACTTGGTGACCTGATAGACCGCCGGATACGTGCTGATGCGCTTGATGAAACCGCAGGATTCTAGGTCTTTCAATTGGACGTGGACCCTCGGCACCGAATTCCTGATCCCCAGCTCTTGCGCCTGTTCGGCGGTGACATAGCCACCGAGCCACGTCACAGTCACGAGGAAATGCCGTGACCGCTCGTCGAGAATTCCGACGCGGTCTCGAAAATGAAACTTGTTCACGGATTCACCTCACCACAGGAGATTTGGAGTGGATTCCGCGAGGTGGAAGGAAGCCCTTTGTGCAATCATAAGTGTTGGGGAGCTTAAAGAGCGTGGCTACGGCAGGTGATTGGTGGTCAGATTCTGGCTTGGTCCTTAGACGATGGTCACAAGCGAAAGTTTTCCACCAGTCGAGTTGTTGCCTTGGTGCCCTGATACACCACCGGGTATTTCGTCACGCGCCGCAGGAATCCCAGCCGCTCCAGAGTTGTCATCCGCGCCCATGCTTGGATGCCAAACCCAGTCTCAGCAAAGACTTCGTGTGTTGCGCCGCACAATAGCCACCGAAAGCGACGAGCAACTTCTGGGACGCATGCAAGACTTCATCGATAGAAAGCAACCGACCGCCAAAAGATCGCTCCCTTCTATACTCATCCTCCCAGTTCAAATTTGCGTGTGGATTGCTAGTCCGTGGGTCCCAAGTGGATTGGGCGGAAAGTCGGTGGCTGCCCTGGTGGAACGTGCGTGGGAGGGTCTACGGCTTCGATTATGGATCAGGCTACGTTGAAGACCGGTCTGGCGTCGCTGTGGTCGGTCAGGACTTCGTCCTGCCCTTTTTGAACACAGGCCCGGCCAAAAGGTTGCGTCCGCCAGAGAAACTTGCCTTCAAGCGTCAGTCTGTCCCTTTTTGTATTCCCATCAGGTCCGGCTGATGCCTGCGCGGCCCCCTATCTCTCCTAATGGGCACCGACCCGGTGAAAATGGTCGCCCAGCGCTAGAAAAACTTGCCATTTGCGAGTCAGTCTACCCGTTTTTCATCCCCGGCGTGGCTTACGGGTTCACGGTCCCTCCCATTTCTACTAATGCCCACCAAGTCGGCAAAAGCTTGCGCCTTGCCAAAAAATTCTTCGCTCGGCTGCCCGACGCCCAGTGGTATCCACCGCAGCGGGCCGAACTCAGCCCTCAAATATCCTAATGCACATCAAGTCGGCAAAAACGATCGCGCTGGAGCAAAGAAATTTCGCATTGGAAAGATTTACATACCAGAGCTCACAGCTCTGCCCGAGCCCTCGTCGAATCAGATCGGCGTGGGTTATTACGGCGTCTTGGGTCAGACGGCGGGCTGGCATGGGTAACCGGTCGGCAATCGTGGCTATCCCTACCTATATGTATGAGGCAAAATCTCGCGAAAAACTCACAAAAAATTTTCACCGAATTGATACTTGGGGGGTCCGAGCGCCGCCGGGCCCCGTGAGGGCCGCCGGTGGTTCGGTCGCGGGCCGCTGCAAAGCATCGGTTGAGGGATGTGACCAAAGGCGGCGATCACAAGTCGAAGGGCTAGCATTTCGTGCCAAATCCACTTAATTTCTTGGCTAGAAGGCGATTCCGATGACTATCCGGGTCGAACTTAACCCTGAGACTGAGGCACGGCTCAAGGCAGAGGCACGCGCCAAGAGTCTACCTGTGGAAACCGTAGCCGAGCAGCTCCTTAGAGAAGCCCTGACGGGACGTGCTGGGTCTCATGGTTGGCTAGGCGTCGAGGAGTCTCATCGAATGCTTGACGCGATGGCTGAAGGGTCTGAAAAGCTGCCAGATTTGCCCACTGAGAGCTTTTCACGCGAGAGCTTCTACGAGGACCGGCTAAATGGCGGAGACGCCGTGCCTCGTCGATAGCAATGTCCTCCTTCGTTCGGTCAAGCCAAACCATCGAGATTATCCCCTGATAGTGCCAGCCACGGATGCCATTCTTCGGCATGACGGCGTTCTCTGCTACACCTCCCAGAATGTCAGCGAGTTTTGCAATGCCTCTATCCGTCCTGTGGATCGCAGCGGCTACGGCCTCTCACCCCAAGAGACAGACCGGCTTGCAAGGACCTTCGAGGAGAGGCTCCGCCTGCTGCCTGACGGTCTTATAGTCCATGAGAAGTGGCGCAGACTTTTGGTAACGCACAGCGTCTCTGGCATCCAAGTCCACGACGTGCCTCTTGTCGCGGCAATGGGGTGCATGGCGTCAAGCGCATTTTGCAATTCAGCGACAAGGACTTTCGGCACTACACGGATATAGAAGCTGGTGCATCCTGTCGCTGCTTCGATAGCGTGACTGACACCGCTCCCTCCGCCGTAAACGGACAGGCCCCGCTGGCGCGGTTCCCTGCGGTCCCCCTTGTCACAACTTTGTTGCGGGAAATGATCTCGCGGCGGAGGGTGACAAACATAGCCGATTGCATTGCGCAGTACTATTGACAACACGTATCGCAAACATATAATACGCCGCATTCTTGCCAATGGAGGTCCCCGATGCACTTTGTGAGGATTGTGTTCTTCGTTCCTTTCATTCTCCTGTTTTCAACTCGGCTTAATTCCCAGCAAACAACGACCGCGACTGTCCAACGCGATCCACAGGCAATAGCAATCCTCACACAAACGTTGAATGCGGCGGGCGGCGCGCAAGCCATCTCGACGATTCAGGATTTCACCGCCACGGGCACGATTACCTACAACTGGGCTGATCAGCCGGTTCAGGGCTCCGTTTCTATCAAAGGGCGAGGTCTCTTGCAGTTCCGTCTAGATGCTGCGCTCCCCGATGGGGTTCATTCATGGATGGTCAGCAGCGGTTCGGCATTAGGGAAGCACGCTGACGGCAGTACAATGCCGCTACCCTTTCAGAACGCCCGCAAACCTGCAAGCATTACCTTTCCATTGCTGCAGTTGGTGGTCGGTATCGCAGACACTTCCACGAGCATTTCCTACGTTGGCCTTGTGCTCCACAATGGTCAGCAAGTACACGACATTCGTTTGCAGAAAATCCTTCCCGCCAGCACTGATCCGCTTGGGGTCCAAAGCAGGATAACAAGAGCCGACTTTCTTATTGATCCGAGTACATTCTCGGTTTTGAGCGTGCAAGACATGGCCTACCGCCAGGATGACGAGCCAGGAGAGAGTCCCCATGAAATGCAATTCTCAGGCTATCAACCAACAAACGGAATCCTTGTGCCTCTCACCATTAAAGAACTGATCGGTGGACAGGAAACGGTATCGATTCAATTGAGCCAGATCACTTTCAATTCAGGTCTGACTGACGCCGATTTCACATTTTGAATTTAGCGTTGCGGCCTAGGTCGCATCGAGCGGATTTTTGCTCGTCCTACGGAGGACTGATGAAGAGGGTGAGGGCGTTAGTCGTGCATGGTTCTTGGTATTTCAGAAACTCGGTGATTTCGCTGTATTTAGCTGGAGATGGGCGGACACCGGGAGACCGGTGGCGCGGATTGTAAACTAAGCGGCTTCGGGTTTCACCTCCTCTCGGCGCAGTTGCAAAACCCCTTCTGACCAGGTTTGAAACGGCGTGCGGCCCTGGGTGCG
>DASRCX010000008.1:0-5641 GCA_035652895.1 Terriglobia bacterium | reverse complement strand
TGGACAACCGAATGTTGCGCGTGCCATCGCCGAAGCCACCAGTCCAGCAGTCGTGCACAGGGCGGTATGAATCGCAAATGATGCAGATTGGAGTCTGAGCGGCGGCCTCAAAGGTAACTCAATAATCCATAGAGGGAGCCGGTCGCGCCCACTCCGCTCCTTCGCCGCTGGCCCGACCGTCATCGCCGCACCCGATACCACCACCTCACCACTCAAAATCCACGGCCCCGGCTCCAACCTCGCGGACAGCACCCTCCTCGAACTCACCGCCAACGGCGAACTCATCCTCGCCGGCGGCCCCGGCAACGGTTGCCGGTTCGGTGAACTCGGGTCGGCAAGCAATCCAAGCGGATGGGCTGGTGTACTGAAAGTGAAGACTTTAGGAGGAACGACGCTTGGCTATCTTCTTCTGTACTCCAATCCTTGAAGTACCCGTTAATGCGGTACCTGCGCTATGGCGTTATGTATTGGTCGCTCGCTTTCCAGTGTTCACCCGATCGCGTGCGATTTCGCGGCGGACACATCGTACAACGGAACCCATATGAGAGTCACGAACCAGCCACAGCCATAGCTCTCAATCCAACCCACAAGGAAGCTCTTCCAACTGGTCCACTCCACCCCGGGCAGCAGCTTCTGCCAAGCCGGAAGCGTCGTATGCTACGGAAACAGCAGATTAAACCCACTGCGCCAGGAACACGCTGGTCGCATTCCCAGACGCTGAAAATGAAATCGTGCGCTTCATGCCCCGCCCTTCTACGCTGTTTCACGCCGCAGTTCGGCCTCAAACTGATCCAAGCATCGCCCGGCTGCAAAACCGGTCTTGATGGCCCTCGTGCATCTTGGCGTATCCCTCGCCGGCGCGAACCTCCATCCCGCAAACCGGATCTTTCACCGCGGCAGCAGCGGATAAAATCGTTCCAGGTGCCCCAAGAAATAGGCGTCTCTCAACAACGTGCGCGCCTTATACCCTTCGCCTACAGACGAATTCGTCGCAGCCGTAGAGCATTCCCTACCACCGATACAGAGCTGAAACTCATCGCCGCTGCCGCGATGACTGGACTCAGCAGCAGGCCAAAGAATGGGTACAGTACGCCGGCGGCAATCGGCACGCCAAGCGCGTTGTAGATGAACGCAAAGAACAAATTTTCTTTGATGTTTTTCATCGTGGCCCGGCTCAGGAGGCGTGCCCGGACGATTCCGCGCAAGTCGCCTTTGACCAGGGTGACCCCGGCGCTCTGCATCGCGACATCCGTGCCCGTGCCCATCGCGATTCCCACTTGCGCCTGTGCCAGTGCTGGCGCGTCGTTGATACCATCGCCGGCCATAGCAACGAAACGCCCTTCTTGTTGGAGCCGCTTCACGATGCTGGCTTTGTCCTGAGGCAAGACCTCCGCCTCAACCTCATCAATCGAAAGCTTTGCTGCAACCGCGTTGGCGGTCGTGCGGCTGTCGCCCGTCAGCATGACAACGCGAACGCCGTCCCTTTGCAACTGACGGATGGCTTCGTGTGTCGTCTGCTTGATTGGATCGGCCACGCCGACGAGGCCCGCGGCCTTGTTCTCAACCACCACAAACATCACTGTCTGGCCATCCGCGCGCAGAGCTTCTGCCTTCTGCGCCAGTGGTCCCGGGTCAACGCCATTCTCCTCAAGAAGCTTGCGATTGCCCAAGGCAACTGCCAAGTTGTCCACTCGTCCCCGAACGCCCCGGCCAGTCAGCGACTCAAAGCCCTCTGTCGAGCCAAAGGTGACTCCTTTTTCTTCTGCTCCCCTGACGATGGCTGCAGCCAGAGGATGCTCACTGCCGCGTTCGAGCGTTGCTGCCAGGCGCAGCAGTTTGTTCGCATCGAATCCATCCGCCGTCTCAAGCGCGACCAGCTTCGGCTTGCCCTCGGTGAGAGTGCCGGTCTTGTCGATTACAAGTGTGTCCACCTTTCGCAACAACTCGATGGCTTCTGCGTTCTTAAATAGGACGCCCATTGTGGCGCCTTTGCCTGTCGCGACCATGATCGACATTGGCGTCGCCAATCCGAGTGCGCAAGGGCAGGCGATAATCAGCACGGCGACGGCGTTAATGAGTGCATGGGCCATGCGCGGAGAGGGCCCAGCTAGGCCCCAGATGATAAACGTAATGGCGGCGATCCCCACGACCACGGGCACAAAGTAGCCCGAGACGGTGTCCGCCAGTTTCTGGATCGGCGCGCGGCTTCTCTGCGCTTCGGCGACCATCTGGACGATCTGAGCTAACAACGTATCGGCCCCCACGCGCTGCGCGCGGATGACAAGTGACCCAGTACCGTTCACCGTAGCGCCTATTACCCGGTCGCCAGTATTCTTTTCCACCGGGATCGGCTCGCCGGTAATCATCGACTCGTCTACGCTGCTCGCGCCTTCTAGCACCACGCCGTCCACTGGGACCTTTTCTCCCGGCCGCACACGGAGACGAAAACCTACCTCTACTTGGTCGAGCGGCAGATCCGTCTCTGAGCCATCGTCCTTGATCCAACGCGCCGTTTTCGGAGCTAGGCCGAGCAGAGCTTTGATCGCGGCACCGGTCTGGCTGCGCGCGCGAAGCTCCATGACTTGCCCCAGCAGCACAAGAGTGGTGATGACCGCCGCTGCCTCGAAGTAGACACCGACCTGGCCCGCCTCATTGCGGAACGAGGCGGGAAAAATTCCGGGGAGCAGCGCGGCGATCACGCTGTAGGTGTATGCTACACCGACGCCGAGCCCAATCAGCGTAAACATGTTGAGGCTGCGGTTCAGAAGTGACCGCCAGAGGCGGACAAAGAAGGGCCATGCCCCCCAAAGCACCACAGGAGTCGCCAGCGTCAATTCGAACAATACCCAAACGCGTCCGGATGCGAGCCGTTCCAAAAGGTGGCCAGGGATATATTCGGCCATCGCAGGGATCAACACTAAAACCGTCAAGACGAGACACACCCAGAACCGCCGGGTCATGTCCGCGAGTTCGCGGTTGTCCTCGGCTCCTAATGATCGAGGTTCCAGAGCCATGCCGCAGATGGGACAGTTTCCAGGCTCTCTGCGAACGATCTCAGGATGCATCGGGCAAGTGTATTCCGTCCCGACGGCTGGTTGTGTGATCAGGGCCGGCTTAAGAGCCGTGCCACACTTCGCACAGCTACCGGGAGCCGCCTGACGCGCTTCGGGGTGCATCGGACAGCTGTATTCGGTAGCACTGGGGGTTTGCGCACTGACCCGAGGCGTCGCGGCCGCATCCTTACGACCAATGTATCGATCAGGTTCCACACGGAATTTTTCCAGGCATCGTGGACCACATAAGTAAAAGACACGGCCCGAATGCTGCAGCTCCAGGGCATTGCCAGCCTTGATCTCCATTCCACATACCGGATCTGTTGCTGTCACGGCGCCTCCCTCTCCTTCCCAAGCTGCCAAGGCTGAGGACTCCTCGCTGTTTGGACGGAACGAATGAACTTTATGCGTCCTCTGCAAGACCATGTTGAGTCCAGCAATCACAGCGTACGAGCTGCTCACGTGCGCCGAAAAACTCACTTCTTGGGTTCAGCGCTCATCATCGAGCCACCCATCATGTGCTGCATCATGTCCATCATGTGAGATTGGGCTTGAGCTTTGGTCTGCAATTCCTTCAACAGGGCGCCGTGCGCCGTTAGTCTCTTCTTCAATTCCGCCGGATCCTTCTCCGCCTCGATGGCGGCAAAACTCTCCAGGAGTTGGTCGATAAGCTTCGCCGTCTCGTTTTGCTTCGACATCATCATCGGCATCTGAGACATCGCGTTGCCGGACATGCCTTTGGCCTCATTGGGAGGCGCCGCCGTTCCCGGCTGCTGCGTCGCTTGATGATGCTCTTCATGCTGGGCAGCAGACCCAGTCACGAGCAAACCCGCGGCGAGTGCTATTGTGACAACGTTCCAAATTTTCATATGCGCCTCCTCGCGCGTATGTTCCGATCGGGTGCAATTCCGGTGCCATCAGTCGTTTTCGCCGCAAGCGGAGCAAACGAGGAACTTCGGCGGTTACAATCCTGGTCCGAAGTCGCGGCGGAACTTGAGAATTCCAGCGGACCCTGCGTGATTTGCCACAGTGCGTCCCCGGCGTCGCCGCGTTTCGGTAACAACTCTCATTCCCGCAGTATGTTACACCAAAGATTGTTTGGCCCAAGAGATGCTCGCCTTCTCGTTCTAGAAGGGAGGTTGGCATGCACGGCACCTTTCGGATTCCATTCTGGTTGGGCTTGTGCATTTTCCTGGCGATTGCCCTATTCTTCCTTTGGGAAGAACACGGTGCTCACATCCTGGGAGCACTTCCGTATGTTCTGGTTCTGCTCTGCCCGCTCACGCACTACTTGATGCATAGGGGCCATGGCAAGCATGGTGGAACCGGGGGAGGAGGCAGCTCATGAACCACGGGCAAGGCGTGCCAGCGTATGGTCTCTGGTCGCTAGTGTAGTGTCCACGAATTAGCTGGACCTTCTTTTCCGGGTTTTGGGAACGGTGCAGCCGGGCTGGATTTGTTCAAGGGTTTGACGACACCGGGCGAGCTTGGCGACAATCGAATCGACGGTGGCGGTCCAGACGAACGGTTTGGGACTTGCGTTCCACGCAGCCAGGAAGTCTTCAATCGCGGCGGTGAGATCAGCGACGCTGAGAAAGGAATCGCGGCGGATGCGCTTGTTGGTCAACTCGGCAAACCAGCGTTCAATGAGATTGAGCCAACTGCAACTGGTGGGCACGTAGTGCATGACAAAGCGAGGATGCTTCTGGAGCCAGGCTTTGACCTGGGCAGTGCCGTGAGTGCCGTAATTG
This sequence comes from Terriglobia bacterium, assembly GCA_035652895.1. GTDB lineage: Bacteria > Acidobacteriota > Terriglobia > UBA7540 > UBA7540 > SCRD01. The sequence goes on along the minus strand of DASRCX010000008.1, from coordinate 837 downwards.
TCGATCACCAGATGTAGGGGGCGCTTGTCTGGAAACTCCCGGTCGATGCGTCGAAGAAACTTCAAGAACTCCTGATGCCGGTGGCGCTTGTGACAGTCCCCGATAACGTTGCCCTGAAGCAGATCCAGTGCGGCGAATAGCGTGGTTGTCCCGTTTCGTTTGTAGTCGTGGGTCATCGTTCCGCAGCGGCCCTTCTTGATTGGTAGGCTAGGCTGGGTGCGGTTTAGTGCTTGAATTTGGCTCTTCTCGTCGACACAGAGCACGATCGCCTTATCTGGCGGATTTAAGTAGAGACCGATGACGTCGGTGAGTTTTTGCAGGAACCTCGGGTCTCGTGACAGCTTGAATGTCTTGGTGCGATGCGGCTTGATGTTGTGACTCCGCCATAGGTTGCTCACCGTCGATTTGCTCATACCCTGATTGGCGGCCATGAGCCGGCAACTCCAATGAGTCATCCCTTTCGGTTTCGACTGCAGCGTGGCATCGATCACCGCCTTGATCCGTTCCGCACTGTAGGTGGCCTTGCGGCCCCGGCCTGGTGCAACCTCCCATAAGCTCGGCAGTCCTTGCGCGACAAAACGTTCGCACCATAGACGAACCGTCTTCCGATTGACATTCAGCTCGGCGGCGATGGCGGCCTCGGATTTACCCTGACTGCCCGCGAGAACGATGCGCCCGCGAAGGGCCACCTGTTGCGGCGTTCCCAACGCCGCCAACCACTGCTCGATCTGTTTCCGCTGATCCTCAGACACGTCCAGCACGCGCGTTGAGCGGGGCATGACTGATTATGAAGTAGCTGGGCCTGAAAGTCCAGCTATTTGTTGGACACTACACTAG
>DASRCX010000007.1:0-15633 GCA_035652895.1 Terriglobia bacterium | reverse complement strand
CCCGAAACCGGCGGCTCAGAAGGGCCGCCTTGCCGCTAACCTCAGTCGCCCTACGGGCTCCTTCGGCTAGCGGCAAAGAAAAACCAAAACCGGACAGATTATGTGCTATAAAAACCGGACATCTTCACGTGCTAACGACAGGGACCAATCTAAGATGAGGCCCTTCCCTCCATTGGCAGGTCTTATCCAAGAAGGCGGCGCAATTCCCGGACCTGGTGGGGATTCTTGCGCAACATGATGCGCCTGAGGCGGGCAAACTCGTCGCGGTCGATTTTCTGGACTGTTCCCCGCCCGCGATGAGGCGTGAAGGCCAGGATATGGTCGAGGTCCGGTCGGCGCTTCAGAGGGTTTCTGAACCGCACAGCGCGGGCTGGCGGACAGAAATCGATCAGCGAGCCCATTCCCACATCGCGCCCGTTTGAAGCGGCTCGCGCCACACCGAGCAGTTCCCTCCGGTCGGCCTCATAACATAAGAACAGGTCGCCGCGCTTGACGTCTTCGCGCAGATAACGAAGGCTCGATGCGCTCTTGATCCAGCCTTCGTCGCCCATTGGATAGTTACCCTTAGCACGCGAGCGGAAATATTGATCAAACCGCCAGCCGCGCTTCGTATTGATTTTGAAAACCCAAACGTTCATGGAAATTCCGAGTGGGGCAAATGGATGTTGACCGGACTCGATGGCTCGCGGGTTCTGATGACCGTATCCATCCTCAATCATCCGATCAGCCAATGCCTAACTCGGCTTGCTCCACTCGATCACAGCTTTGATTTCATTGTCCGGATGCTTCTCCAGGACCTCCGCAAAATCCGTATAGGGAACCACGTGGGTGATAAGTTGCTCCATCGTTTTCCCCCAGGTCTTATAAGCTCTTCCAAGATCATCAACGGCCATTTCGAAATGCTTGCGGCTGGCATTGACGCTCCCGATCATCACCTGGTTTTTCAGCACAAGCTGACGCATCAACGCCGCGCCATCCAGTTGCAGCGGACGGTCCCCTCCCGGGATTCCTGTCAGCACATAAACGCCATTGATGCCAAGCGCTCCAAGCAAATCAAATTCAACGCGGGCAATCCCCGTTGCTTCAAAGATCATATCCATTTGCCCAAAGGCGTCGTCGAGTGCGGAGGGTCTGGTCTGGCGGCCGTCAACATATTTCCCGCCCAGTTGTTTCAGGATTTGCGGCCTCAGCGTGTCCTCATCAACAACATCCAGCCCCAGCACCTGGGCCCCGCGCAGACGAAGCGCGACGGCAGCCAGCAGACCAATCGGCCCCAGGCCGGCCACAAGCACCTGCTTGCCTTCCACCCATTTCTGAGGGTCCGTCACACCCGGAAGGCGCGCAGCCTGTACCGCTAACGCCTCATCGACGGCCTTTTCGGCAACCGATGTCGGCTCGGACAGCACCCCAAGCGCCGCCTGCTCCTTTGGAACTTTAACGAAGTATTTCAGTTGGTCCACCACGTGTTCCGTCTGATACCCGTCGCGCTGCTTGATGCCTCGCTCGGTATAACCGCCGGTCGTACACATGTCGCTCCGGTCGTTCAGACAAGCCGCGCATTGCCCGCACCCGCGCCGTACAGTGAAGCATCCGAAATCGCCGGGCTGAACGGATTGGACCTGGCTTCCGACTTCTTCAACCTGTCCGAACATCTCGTGCCCGATCACAAGGTCTTTCCACCCCGGAGGAGCATCCGCACGCCCTCCGGAGGCTTCCTCTCTGTCTGTGCCGCAGATCCCTACCCGCAGGACCCTCAGCTTGATTTCATCCGGCGCACTCAATACAGGTTCTGGCCGGTCAACAATTCGGACTTCTTTCGTGCCGGGAATAATTGCGATTGCTTTCATAATGAGTCTGCCCCCTTCGGATTGATAAGACAAATGCCGTATCAACGCAAGAAATTATTGGATGCGATTTTTGCATGGAACGGCATCATGGAATTTTCCTCGACGCGGACCTTCCAGGCGATTATTTACAAAACAGGTAATACATTGCAAAAGAATATTCCCGGTCTCGGACCGTGTTTCCGGCTGCCGACGAACATCGCACGCGCCGGGGACACCGAGACGGGACGAAGCGTTTTCGCAGCTTTTAATAAGCTCAGCGGTAATGCATAATTCGCCGGAGACTTCGCTACAGTCTCTAACATCACGCCTACGGGGCCATTTGTAACTGGTTAACATTTTGTACGTAACTGGAACTATCGGGCCATTGCCATCTCGCACTGTTTCGCGATTAAATGCCCTCGGAATGAAATATCCAAACACTCTTCATTCCCTGCAGGATGAGCTCTTCCCGGAGTCGGGTAAGCGCAAAGGCAAGGCCTGGTGGAAGTGGGCGCTTCCACTTTCACTTTGTGCGTTGTTTGTGTACCGCTCAACCCGCCCTATCATGCGGCTCTCCGCCGATCCGCCGCAGTCCTTTTATGACAACAGCCCGGCGGGTAACCAGGAAACTCTGCAGCAGGAGAAACGCCTGGCAAACGCCTATTGGCAGGTGGCCGTTCGCAGGATACAGAAGGAGTATTCCCCTGATAAGCCTTTGCCGGAGAATCCCCCGCCTCAGTTCCAGATCGCCGAGGCCGCGCACAACATGGAATCGAACGCAGATCCAGCCCGGCTGCGCTACTGGTCCCGGCTCCGGAGGATATGGAACCAGCATGATGCGTGGGTCGTTTCTTACGGATGGAGTACAGATTGGTTGCGGGACACGATGGATTCCATCCCGGAGTACATGCCGCGATGGGTGTCGAATATCTTCCAAACCTTCATCAATCTGTTTAATGACATCGCTCAGCGGATATCCTACCACTGAAGGCACAGGGAAGGTCCTTCCGCTTACCTCTTCCCGGCTGGAAGGTTATGGTTGGCAAGTGAGCAACCAGCGCGGACCGATACTCCCTCACACATAATTCTGAGGAAACCCTGAAGGCCGATCTGTCATCTGAAATGTTTAATGGGGAAATCTCGACGAGCTGAAGCGATGAAAGAAATGCGTTTGATCCCGTTAGGACTGGCCGTCGCTGTTTTTTGTGGCACGCTCTCCCTGTTTGCCGCGGACACAGAAGCCGTGAAACCCTGCTCGGATGCGAAAAACAAAATGGATGATGTTTACTGCATCGGGCAGAGGAATGTCGCTCATCGCAGTATCATCTCCGTGCAAAAAGAGATCGGGATCGGAAAGAAGTATGCAGACCAGATCGACAAGTCGTCCAGGCTGGTCAAGGACCCGGTCATCACAGAGTATGTGAACCGGGTGGAGCAGAACATCGCAGAAAATTCCGACGCCAAAGTCCCCATTACAGTGAAGATCATTGACTCTCCTGAGATCAACGCCTTCACGCTTCCCGGCGGCTTTATTTACGTCAATACCGGGCTGCTGCGCGCGGCGGGAAGCGAAGCCCAACTGGCAGGCGTGCTCGCTCATGAGACTGCTCACGTGGCCTGCCGCCACTGGGCATCAAGCGCAACCAAGCAGACGCTGCTCCAGTACGCCATGATACCGCTCATCTTTACCCCAATGTCTTACCCTGTTTACATTGGTCTTTCCGAGGGGCTCAATTTCGGTGTCCCGCTCGCGTTTCTCAAGTTCAGCCGGGATGACGAACAGCAGGCGGATTTCCTTGGACTTCAGTATATGTGGAAAGCGGGATACGATCCTGACGCCTATCTCTCCATGTTCGCCAAAATCATTCAGGAGCAGCGGCGCTCGCCGGGCAGCGTCCCAAGCATTTTTATGGACCACCCGCCTACGAGAGAACGCATCATCAATGCCGAAGAGGAAATTAAAACTATTCTCCCGAAACGATCTGAGTATCTGGTCTCCGATTCCGAGTTCCAGAACGTTCATGAACGCCTGGACGATCTTCTTAACCACATGAAGAAGGTTGAATCGGCAAGCAATAGACCTACCCTGGAAAGGCGCGAACCGAGTTCGGGACAGCCAACGAGCACGAACGGCGGCCAGACAACCGAAGGTGACAAACCCCCGGTCCTGAAACGGCGCGACTGACCCCACGCCTTCTCAGTAAACACTGCCCCTGAAAATCCTGACAGCAGCCCAATGGCGCTCGACTGATAGTTCCCTAGTTTTGCTCGTGAATGGTAATTACGGAACGGATTTCGAACTCACGGACACCGTTTGGAGTCTTTACCGTTACCTGGTCACCAACCTTCTTCCCCATCAGGCTGCGGCCAATAGGAGAAGTGGTGGAAATCCACCCTTTGCTCACATCAGATTCCTCACTCGTAACCAGCCGGTAGTTAACCTCTGTGTCGCGGTCGATGTCATACAACACAACTTGTGAGCCAAAGGCGATCCGGTCCTTGGGGATATTGTTGACGTTGACAAGCGAGAGGTCTGCCATGCGCTTTTTGAGCTGGGCAAGCCGCGCCCCGACATAATCTTGCCGCTGCTTGGCCATGATGTACTCAGCGTTCTCGCTCAGGTCCCCCAGCGCCCGCGCCCGTTTCAATTCCTCAGGCAACTCATGGTTGAGCTCGTGTTCCAAGGCCTGAATTTCTTCTTGAAGCTTTTGAACGATTGGTGAAGGCATTGGTTTACGTCCTATACTCCAGCATTTATATCCCATTATAGAAAAACCAATTGACATTCGCAACCCAAAGGGCCGCACGCAGCACGAATTCTGGGTGCCTGCCATAACCTGAAGAATCATAAGTATTTACTTAGATTAGTTGGGTGCCGCATGCGGGCAGGCTTCGTTGACTTCACTCAGACCGTATGCTAGTTTCAACAAAGTACATGGCTCGTTCGAGGTTCCGTCCCGATGGCTTTCAACAAAGCCAAGGCAATTCAGGAGGCTCACAAGTTTATCGGGCAAGGGAAGATTTCCCGGGCGATCAAACAATATCAATGGATCCTGGAAAAGGACCCCCAGGATCTCTCTCTTCTCAACATCATCGGCGACCTGTATATTCAGGAAAACAATCCCTCGGAAGCCTTGAGATATTTCTACAGGCTTGCGGACGCTTACACGCATGAAGGCTATAAACTTAAAGCAATCGCCATCTATAAGAAGATTGCCAAGCTCGACCGAAGCTCGCCAGAACCCTTGTTGCGCGTTGCCGAGCTTCATGCCTCGCAGGGATTTGCCCGCGAGGCCCGTGAACACTACACCAGCGCCTTGGAATTCTTTGAACGGGCCGGGCAGATGGACAAGGCTTTGGACATCTTGCGCAAGCTTTGTCAGCTTGACCCCAAAAATCCGGCCCTGCGGCTGGACCTCGCAAAGTTTGCCGAGCGCGCCGGGGAAAGCAAGGAGGCAACGGCTGCGTATCTTGAGGCGGCCGTGCTTGCTGACCAGGCGGGAGACGGTTCGACAGCAGAGATCGCGCTAAGCAAAGCAGCCGAATTGGCCCCGGAAAACGCCGAGGTGCACCTGTATCGCGCTCGCCGGGCGCTGGCCGCTGGCAGGCCAGAGGAAGCCAAATCGTTCCTGGATCAGGTCCCAGCGAGCCAGAATGATCCCCAGGTCCAACGATTGCTGCTCGATTCACACCTGGCAACCGGCAACCTCGAAGGCGCCCGGGGCCTGCTTTTAGATGTCTTCCGTTCGAATCCATCTGATTTCTCCCCGTTGGCCGCGTTTACCTCACTGTGTATTGCGAAGTATCAGTTTGATGTGGCGCTGGAAGTCCTTAAGGAAGCAACGCCAACCCTGATAGCCCGCCGTGAAACAGCTCCACTGATGGAAGTCCTTCACGAACTCCGGAAATCCGCTTGTGACCGGATCGAGGTCCTCGAGTTTGTCTATCAGGTAGCGGAAAAGGCCGCCGATGAGACGACGATCCCGGATGTGCTTGAAGCCATTGGCAATTTGCACGTTCGGCAGGAAGAATATGAAAAGGCCGAGCAAGCCTATGCTCGTCTGGTGGCGCGAGAGCCTGAAAATGAAACCTACAGGGACCTCTTGAAGCAGGTCCTTGCGAAGCAGGGCAAGGAATATATGCCGCTCAGCCAGACACCTTTCATCAGCAGCGACGTGGCCCTCGACGAAGGTGCTGACAGCATTCAGGTCAGCGCAGAGTCTGTCGCCTCTGTGGACCCGTCACAATCCGCCATTGTCAGGAGCGCGATCTCAAACAGCGACTTCTTCGTTCGTGACGGTTTGACGGAAAGGGCTGTTGAGGAACTCGAAAGAGTTCTTCGCTTCTATCCGGACCAGCCCGACATCCACCTGCGAATTCTGGAAATCTGCCGGGAAAAGCTGCCGGCGCGTGCGGCGCTGGCGGCCGGGGCTCTGGCCAGAATACATTCGGCGCATGGCGATCATGACGCGGCCCGCAAGTATGAAGAAGAAGAACAGCAACTCTCCCGCGTTGCCACGCTGTCCGAAATCAACCCGCTTTCGCTCTCCACTGCGGGAGCCGGCATGAAGGGTCCCGAAGAAACCACTCCAACAGGCGCCTCTGTCGAAACCGATCTCCTGCAATTAAGCCCAAATCAGGAAACGCTGCCAGCGGGAGCAGACCTCCCTCCTCCGCAGGAGATCCATCTGGATTTTCACACTGGACAAAGCCCCGGCACGTCTTTGCCCAACCCAGGGATGCCTGACAACGGACATCCCGGCATCGAGATTCCAGAGGAGCGACCGGAGCCCGCAAGCGCCGAAGGGCCTGCCTTCAACTTTGAGGAAAGCCGCGAGGAGATCGAGTTCTATCTTCGCCACGGTTTCTACGACGAGGCCGAAAGGGCCGTTTCCGAGCTTGAGGCAAAATACCCCGAAGAAGCTCGAGTCGCCGAATTCCGAAAACGGCTCGTAGAAATGCGCCAGGCAACAATAGCTGAAACGCCGCAAGCCGCGGCCGTGATCGAAACCGAAGAGATAGAGTTGCCCGAATGGGAGCTGCCGACGTCGTTTTCTGAAATCTCTCACACGGGTCACGCGGGGGACCGAATCGCCGTCGCCGGCAATACTCCGCCGGAGGTCGCTGGCGGCGAACCCATGGCAACAGGAACCGGTCCCGCAACCACCGCGTCAAGCGCACAGCCAACCATCCAAGCCTCACGGCAATATGCCGCCGATGCTTCAGCGGAACTCGGCTCCCTGCTTAAAGAGCTTGAGGACACGGATGACAATGCCCATCAGGAAGCAGACGATGAAGAAACGCATTATAATCTTGGGGTGGCTTTCAGAGAAATGGGTCTGCTCGACGAAGCCATCGGCGAATTCCAGAAAGTGGTCGGGGGCGGCGATTCCAGGCAATTCAGTCCCCTTTTTCTTCAGGGATGCACCCTGCTGGCTTCCTGCTTCATGGAAAAGGAAATGCCGGCCATTGCCGCGAAATGGTATATGCGCGCCCTTGAGGCGCCCGGCCTCGATTATGAAGGAGCGCTTGCCCTCTGCTACGATCTGGGTATAGCCTTTGAGAAGGCCGGCAACACAGCGGCTGCCCTGGAAAAATTCACCGAGGTTTACAGTCAGAACATCGACTATCGGGACGTCGCAGAGAAAATCCGCCTGCTCCGGCAGAGCGCCCACTGAACGGCCTGAAGGTATCGTTGTGAGCACGCAGACGAAACCCGAGGCCTTAAAGTGTCCGGCAAAAGGCCCCGCGCAAGAACCACGCATGAACCGCTGGCTGGCCATCCTTTACGTTGTGATCTGCTTCGAAATGGGAGCGTTCCTGTTTCTGTATCCCTGGGTCCCGCTTTGGAACCAGAACTTCTTTATGGCCCACTTTCCATGGGTATACTCTCTCGCAAGGAATTATTACATTCGCGGCAGCATTTCCGGCCTGGGACTGGTTGACATTTTCCTGGCGTTTCACGAAGTCTGGCGCCTGCGCCGATCGATCGGACTCGTGCACTGATTTGAACCTTTCCTGTTAGCCATGCCTCACCAGTTTCGCCTGTGCTATATCACTGACCGTCACTCGCTTGCTCCGGTCCCGCTTGCTTCCCATCTGAGGGCAATTGTGCAGGCCGGAGTGGACCTGATTCAATTGCGTGAGAAAGACATGTCCGGGCGAGACCTGACCGCCCTGGCGTCGGCCGCCACCGCAATCGCCCGTGGAACCCATACACGAATAGTTATCAATGACCGCCTGGACGTCGCAATCGCCGCCGAAACAGACGGCGTCCATTTAGGCGGTCAGTCGATTGCGCCTGAAATTGTTCGCCGCCATGTCCCGATTGGCTTTCTGATCGGCGTATCATGCCACTCGATGGAAGAAGCGATCAAGGCCGAGGCGGGTGGAGCCGACTATATCTTATTTGGACCCGTCTTTGACACTCCGTCCAAACGTCAGTATGGAGCTCCGCTCGGTCTGAGTAAATTGTCGGAAATTGCAAACCGGGTAGTAATCCCGGTTCTCGCACTGGGCGGTATTACTGTTGATAGAGTCAGACTGTGCATTGAAGCAGGTGCAGCAGGCATTGCCGGAATTCGTCTCTTCCAGGAATGCCCTTCTGTTGAAGAGTTGGTTCGCGAGTTGCGCGCTCAGTTCCCTTGATTTGCGCCAGGTCCTCGCCTTTTCGCAAGGGACGCTTGGTCTGCCCCGACCAGGGCGGGTAGTCAATAGAGCGGACGAATTCCCTTGCCGCTGTTGAACTTTCCAAAGGGTTCGAGCAGTTCCCGGGCGCCCGCGGTCATCAGGCGTAACTCCGTGCTTGCCTGGAAAAAGAGAAATCCCTGCTTCAGGTACTGCTCAATTTGCTCCGGACTGCCGACGGGTGCGCCAACGAACTTATTGTGCTTCTTTGCCGCCTTCACAATTTCTTCAACTGCTTCACGGACCTGCGGATGGTCCTGTTTGCCGCGATAGCCAAGCGAAAATGAAAGGTCGCTTGTACCAATGAAAAGCACGTCAAGTCCATCCGTTGAGGCGATGGCGTCAATGTTTTCAAGAGCGGTGGCCTCTTCGATATTGGCGATCACCATTACGTTCCAGTCCGCGAAATCGTAGTAGCCCTCAGGCGCCGGCCATCGAAATGTGGCCAGACCCGCGCCGGACCCTCGGTGGCCGTGAGGCGGGTATTTGCAGGCAGCCACAGCCCGCCGGGCGAGTTCGGGCGTACTGGTGAATGGGAAAATCACTCCAAGCACGCCTGAATCAAGTACGCGCTTCGCTGTCCACAACTCATTCACGGGCACTCGCGCAAAAGGCACGGCTTTCAATCCGCGCGTTGCCAGTACCATGTTCCTCAGTGTTTCGAGTGTTGTCGGGCTATGCTCCATCTCGATCCATAAAAAGTCAAAGCCCAGTGCCGCCGCCTGGGCGGCGATTTCAACGCTGGGGACGGTGATGGTCAAGCCGACCGCAGGTTTCCCTTCTTTCAACAATTTCCTGACGGGATTTTCCCACGCCCTATCGGATTCAAGATCCGCTGATGACATGCTTGACTGGCCCCTTATGGTCAAATTTGCCCAGGGCTTTCTGGCAGGAAGCCATTATAAGGGGAATGCCCGTCGGCGGGAAAAAACATTCAGGGAGAGAAATACACCCATCCGCATGTGGGTCTTGATGGAAGAAGCTGGAAAGCTTATGCAGGTTGAGGACGCTCACGCCCAGGAACGCCGCCCGCCGGCTGAGGCTTGAGCACTTCCGTTGTTTCCTCTTCGGCCGGTTTTGCCGGCGCAGGCCGCACCAGTTCAGGAAGCGGCTTCCCGTCGATCAGCAGCTTCACCTCGTTTGCATCGAGGCTCTCGCGCACGAGGAGCGCCTCCGCAATACGAACCAGGACCTCGCGGTTTGTATTCAGGATGTCCTTGGCGCGCTGATAACCGGTCATCACAAACTTTTTGACTTCCTGGTCGATTTTAATGGCCGTGTCTTCGCTGAAGTCGCGCTGCGTTGCCAGGTCCCTGCCCAGGAAGATTTCCTGCTGGTTCTTGCCAAAGGCGAGAGGCCCAAGGTCTGACATGCCGAACTCGCACACCATCCTTCGAGCGATGCTGGTCGCCTGCTCGATGTCGTTCCCGGCGCCCGTTGTAATGTGGTTCAGGAAGAGTTCTTCCGCCACACGTCCGCCCATCATGATGGCAAGCTGGGCCTCCAGGAAGTCGCGGGTGTAGGTGTGCTTGTCATCCAGCGGCAACTGCATCGTAACGCCAAGCGCCATGCCGCGCGGGATGATGGTGACCTTATGCAGCGGGTCCGCGTTCGGAAGCATCGCGGCAACCAGAGCGTGACCTGCTTCGTGGTAAGCGGTGTTGCGCTTCTCTTCTTCAGAGAGGATCATCGATCTCCGCTCAGGACCCATCAGGACCTTGTCCTTGGCGGTCTCGAGATCGAGCATGCTCACCTGCTTGCGGTTCTGGCGCGCCGCCAGCAGTGCAGCTTCATTGACCAGATTGGCCAGGTCGGCACCGGAGAAGCCCGGCGTTCCGCGCGCCAGGACCTGCAAATCAACATCCTCGGCCAGTGGAATCTTTTTAGTATGGACCTTCAGGATATCTTCGCGGCCTTTAACGTCGGGCCGCGGAACCACAACCCGCCGGTCGAAACGACCCGGGCGCAGCAACGCCGGGTCCAGAACGTCGGGCCGGTTGGTGGCGGCGATCAGAATTACACCCTCGTTCGATTCAAACCCATCCATTTCAACCAGCAACTGATTGAGGGTCTGCTCGCGTTCATCATGCCCGCCGCCAAGTCCGGCTCCGCGATGTCGTCCGACAGCATCAATTTCATCGATGAAGATGATGCACGGGGCGTTCTTCTTCCCCTGCTCAAAAAGGTCGCGCACACGTGAAGCGCCGACGCCCACAAACATCTCCACAAAATCCGAACCGGAAATTGAAAAGAAAGGCACATTGGCCTCTCCGGCGATGGCGCGCGCCAGCAGGGTCTTGCCCGTTCCGGGCGGACCTACCAGAAGCACACCCTTGGGGATGCGCCCTCCCAGTTTCTGGAACTTCTGCGGCTCGCGCAGGAAGTCAATAATCTCCTGAAGTTCTTCCTTGGCTTCCTGAACTCCGGCGACATCCTTGAAGGTTATTTTCTTGTGCTGAGTTGAAAGCAACCGCGCTCGGCTCTTCCCGAATGAAAGCGCTTTGTTCCCGCCGCTCTGCATCTGCCGCATGAAGAAAATCCACAGGCCGATCAGGAGAATCAGCGGCAGCCCGTTCGCCAGCCACGTCATCCAGGAACCGCTGGTTTCGCTCTTCACCGTCACCCGCACGTTCTTGCTGATAAGGTCTTTGTACAGGTCGGGATAATTAGTGGGGATCGTTGTTTTGAACTTCGTGCTGTCTTTCTTGAGAATTCCCGTTACGTCGGTCCCGGAAATCGTTACCTCTTGCACATTTCCGCTGTCAACCTGATTGACGAACTCGGTAAATGTAAAATTGCTGATGTGCTCGCCGGTACTTGAGCGCACGACGGCCCAGATCAGTAATGCGGTGACTACCATCACCACCCAAAAAATAATGTTCTTGACCGCCGAATTCACGGTTCTACCTCCCGTTCCACTCTCGGGAAGAATTGCAATCCCCTGCCCCTATTCAGTTTAGATGCCATCCGCGGGCCCCTTGGTCCTGCAAATGTCCCGGGTAACTGCTTATCCGTCAACGTCGCTTGTCCAATAGAACCTGCTCTGCCCCTGCGTTAAGCCGCGTTGGTTTCCCGAATTGCTAAAACCTTTGTGCTGCCCTTTTCCGCTGCCGCCCACGCCGCCGCTGGAAAGCCGCGGGCGCACACGACCCCTTTTTCACTATCCAAGACCGGCCAAAGCGCTCTTTCTCGAAGCGGAATTCGCCGCCGCTGGAACAGTTCCTTTACTTTTACGGACTTCTGAAAGCCCAGCGGGCAGTATCGGTCTCCTTGGCGCCAGTTTCGAAGGACCAAGCGTGCTGGCAATTTTAGCGGGTCCAACTTCGGCCACTCCATCGCATTATATCCCTTATCGGCGTCTCTCGGCTCAATAATTTTAAAGTCAACCGTTCGCCCGATTTCGTGTACGGTGATTGTGCCGGGGACCTCGACGCTATAGACGAATTCCAGGGGCTTTGTGTTACCCGCTTTGGGCAAGAGAACCAGCCACTCATATTCTGTTTGCGCCTTGATCCCATGCGGCAACTCGAGCTTTCTTCCGCTTTGCGAACTGACAGCAAGATGGCGCACAGCCTCGATGTGGCGGTGCGTAATCCCCCTCAGGCCCGTTCCAATATCCTGAAGCATCCGGCGCAACACCCTCCGCACCAGGGCCGGCGGCATGTTCCTCAACGCGGCGCGCGATATCTTCTCGCAGCCGGCTTCCCGCAGTCGCCAGGCGCCGGCTCGCTCTCTAGCCTGTTGCTCGAGGTAGTCCTCATCCTCCTGCGATCTTGCCGCCAGTTCGCTCAGCAGCCGCTTGAGTTCAGGATTATATTCCCGCTCAAGCATGGGCAGCAGTTCCATCCGTACCCGGTTGCGGCGGAAGCGCGGGTCCAGGTTGGTTGAATCAACGCGGAACTCGAGGTTTCTCCTGACGATTTCGCTCTCGATTTCGGCCCGTGTCACGGTCAAAAACGGGCGGATGATTTTGTTCTGCAGCATCGAATGGATCCCGCCCAGTCCCCGCGTCCCGGTGCCGCGCAGGATATGCAGCAGCACCGTTTCAGCCTGATCGTCCAGCGTGTGCGCGGTCGCGATTTTATCAACTTTCCCTTGCCGCACAAGGCCAAGGAAATAACGATAACGGAGGTCGCGGGCTGTGGCCTCGAGGTTCTGGCGCAGTTTTCGGGCTTCCTCCGCCACGCGCGCTTCGCCGCGGTAAAACGGAACGCCGTAACGGGCCGCGAGCGTCCTGACAAAGTTTTCGTCCGCTTCTGATTCCGCCCCGCGCAGATGGTGGTTGAAGTGGACCACGGACAACTGAAGCCCCATCTCGCGTGACAACTGAGCCAGGAAGTCCAGCATCAGCACAGAATCCGGCCCACCCGAAACAGCGGCCCCGATCCGCTCCCCCGCGTGAACAAAGGAGTTCTGCCGCACTTCTGCGGCCCATCGTCTGTAAAGGTCGTTCATTCGCGGCATGGACGCAGACTTCCGTCATTCACGAAGTCAAATAACGTCCCGTAAGACCCTGGCCCTTCGAAAATGAAAAGGCCCGATTATCATACGATAATCGGGCCTCTTACCACAGTATTAATCCCGGCGACGACCTACTCTCCCACGCGGTCCCCCGCGCAGTACCATGGGCCCTGGAGGGCTTAACTTCCGTGTTCGGGATGGGAACGGGTGTGACCCCTCCGGTATAATCGCCGGAAAACTTTTTGATGAAGCTGTCAGCGATCAGCCAGGCATTCTCTCGGGACGGCTGACGACTTCATTCCTGAATAGTGCGACGTCGAATCGATCTGCAATCCGGGATTTCAAATTTGCGATTTGAAATTCCGGCGCGTGTGCTGAGCAGAAATTATGGTCAAGCCGAACGGGCGATTAGTATCGGTAGGCTCAACGCATTACTGCGCTTACACTTCCGACCTATCAACGCGGTAGTCTTCCGCGGCCCTTCATAGGATTCACTCCCGGTAGCTAATCGGGATTTCATCCTTGGGAGATCATATCTTGGGGCGCGCTTCCCGCTTAGATGCTTTCAGCGGTTATCGCTTCCAAACTTCGCTACCCAGCCGTGCCGCTGGCGCGACAACTGGGACACAAGAGGTTTGTCCATCCCGGTCCTCTCGTACTAGGGACAGCCCCCCTCAAATCTCCTACGCCCACACCAGATAGGGACCGAACTGTCTCGCGACGTTCTGAACCCAGCTCACGTACCGCTTTAATGGGCGAACAGCCCAACCCTTGGAAGCTTCTACACCTCCAGGATGCGATGAGCCGACATCGAGGTGCCAAACCGCTGCGTCGATGTGAACTCTTGGCAGCGATCAGCCTGTTATCCCCGGCGTACCTTTTATCCGTTGAGCGATGGCCCTTCCATACAGAACCACCGGATCACTAGGCCCGACTTTCGTCTCTGCTCGACTTGTGGGTCTCGCAGTCAGGCTGGCTTATGCCCTTACACTCGATGGCTGATTTCCAAACAGCCTGAGCCAACCTTTGGGCGCCTCCGTTACCGTTTAGGAGGCGACCGCCCCAGTCAAACTACCCGCCTAGCCATGTCCCTGATCCGGATTACGGGTCGAGGTTAGAACCGCAGAACCACAAGGGTGGTATCTCACCGTCGGCTCCCCAGGACCCAAAAGCCCTGGTTCAAAGCCTCCCACCTATCCTGCGCATGCAATCCCGCAATTCATGGCTAAGTTGTAGTAAAGGTGCACGGGGTCTTTCCGTCTAGGTGCGGGAAACCGGCATCTTCACCGGTACTACAAGTTCGCTGAGTCACTCGCCACGACAGTCGCTCTGTCGTTACGCCATTCGTGCAGGTCGGAACTTACCCGACAAGGAATTTCGCTACCTTAGGACCGTTATAGTTACGGCCGCCGTTCACCGGGGCTTCAGTTCAGAGCTTCCGGGGATTGCTCCCCATGACCCCTCTCTTTAACCTTCCGGCACCGGGCAGGCGTCAGCCCCTATACGTCGTATTCGACTTTGCAGAGACCTGTGTTTTTGTTAAACAGTCGCAGAGCGCGTTTCACTGCGGCCTCCTCGGGCTATGAACCCTGGCGAGGCACACCTTCTCCCGAAGTTACGGTGCTAATTTGCCTAGTTCCTGAGCGAGTGTTCTCTCAAGCGCCTTTGGATATTCACCTCGTCTACCTGTGTCGGTTTGTGGTACGGCTGCGCCGGAGACTCCTTAGCGGATTTTCTTGGCAGCATGGAATCGCGGACTTATCCGCCCCGAAGGGCAGTTTCGGCACGCACCTCAGAGTGGCTTTGAACCGACCCGGTGGATTTGCCTGCCGGGTCCTCCTTGATGCGCACGTTGCCTGAGCCATCAGGCCGACTCCGCTATCCTCCTGCGTCCCCGCTTCGTCATAACGTCTCCGTCGTAGTGCCGGAATATTAACCGGCTGTCCATCAGCTACGCCTTTCGGCCTCGCCTTAGGGACCGACTAACCCTGAGCGGATTAACCTTTCTCAGGAAACCTTAGACTTTCGGCGCGGAGGGTTCTCACCTCCGTTATCGCTACTTATGCCGGCAGGGTCACTTGAGTACCGTCAACGGGCCCTCTCGGTCCCGCTTCAAACTGTACTCAACGCTCCTCTACCAATTTGAGATTTCAAATTTGAAATCCCAAATTCCGCAGCTTCGGTAAGTGGCTTGAGCCCCGTTGAATTATCGGCGCAAAATCGCTCGACCAGTGAGCTATTACGCTTTCTTTAAAGGATGGCTGCTTCTAAGCCAACCTCCTGGCTGTCTAAGCGACTTCACTTCCTTTCCCACTTAGCCACTGCTTGGGGACCTTAGCTGGCGGTCTGGGCTATTTCCCTCTCGACGACGAAGCTTAGCCCCCGCCGTCTGACTCCCGGACTTGACTACGCGGCATTCAGAGTTTCGTTGGATTCGGTATCCGTTAACAGACCCTAGTCCATCGAGTACTTTACCACCGCGGGCAAACATCCGAGGCTAGCCCTAAAGCTATTTCGAGGAGAACGAGCTATCACGGAATTTGATTAGCCTTTCACCCCTACCCTCAGTTCATCCGAGCTGTTTTCAACCAACACCGGTTCGGGCCTCCGGCCGCTGTTACGCGGCTTTCACCCTGACCAAGGGTAGATCATCCCGCTT
>DASRCX010000006.1:0-13940 GCA_035652895.1 Terriglobia bacterium | reverse complement strand
TGGCCCGCAAGTTCCTCGGCATCATTTACCACACGCTCAAGAACAACTGGGTGTTCGAGGATTTTCCCAACTTTGTTTTGGCCGAAGCCAAAACTTAACAACGACTTCTGCTCAGTCGGAGTAGACAAACATCATAGGAGAGGCCATGTCAACTGTAAACTCTGATCTGCCGATTCGGGAACACGTCACAACTGGAGCCGTCACGAAACCAGGTGGTGTCATCGAACTCCGAGACCGGAATCTCCCCATGGAGGTATCCAGAAAGGTGCTGGAAGGTCTGGAACTCATGAGCCACGGAGAACCGGCCGCAGCGGCTCTGTGCTTTGAACGAGTTGTGCAGATGGCCCCCGAATTTGCCGATGCTCACATCGGCCTGGGCATTGCCTATGCCATGACCGGGAAGGTATATCCCGCGCTCGACCATCTCGAAAAAGCTGCGGACATCGAGCCGGATAACTTCTTTGCCCACTTCAAACTGGGCCAACTTCAATTCAAGCTGCACGTTTCAAAAAAAGGATACGAGGAAATGCAAAAGGCGCTCAATTGTGCAACCACCGTCCAGGAGCGCCGGCTTGTGGGGCAGTTGCTTCGCGAACAAAAGAAGCTCGAGGAGAAAAGCCTGGCACGGCCCACTTGGGACCGGCCGTTTTCGAGCAAGGGCCTCTTGCTTCTCGGAGCAAGCGTTCTCTTCCCGATACTCTATATGTTCATTGCCACATTGCATTAACCGCGGGAGGGATTTCGATGGGGGCGGGGTCAGCGAATCTCAGTATCAGCTCAGTTCTACTACAGGCGGTCAAAGAACGGCGGACCGCATATATCTGCGCAGCAGCCGTCGCTGTGATGGCAATTGCTGTGCTTCACGCCCCACCGGGCCCCGTACTTCTCGGTTGTGGCGGGTCGGTCACCGTTCTGGTCTTCATTGGCTGCGTTAAGCGCGTCATCAAGTAAGTCGATCAGGCGGATTGCCGGGCAATGGTCTCCACAGCATCCTGCGTCTGGCCTGGCATCCAACACAGCACTAGAGAATTTTGAGAATGAATATATCACTCCAGGTTCTCTTATTCCTTGCAGTTCTGATCCTGCTGGCGAAGGCGGCCGGAGGCTTGGCGACGCGTTTGCGGCTCCCGGCGGTGCTTGGTGAACTGCTGGCGGGGGTAGCGCTCGGACCAACGTTTATCAACATCTGGCGATTTCCCTGGTTAGCCGTCGCCGGGTCTGCCGGAAGCAACGCGCACATTTCGCTGGCCGGCTTCATTGAGGTGCTGGCGGAAATCGGCGTTGTTATTCTGATGTTTCTTGCCGGGCTGGAAACGGACATCAGCGCCATGAAGGAATCCTTTGGCCCGGCCTTCTGGGCCGCCTGTGGAGGAGTAGTTCTCCCCTTTGCAGGCAGTGCTGTCATCGCGCATGAACTTGGTTTCGCCTGGCGCGAAGCTGTCTTTATTGGCACGATTCTGACAGCCACAAGCGTTTCGATCACCGCACAGACCCTGATGAACCTGGGCCGGCTGCGGTCAAAAGCGGGATCCACAATTTTGGGAGCGGCGGTAATTGACGATGTTCTCGGCCTCCTGGTTCTCTCGCTTGTGATCGCTCTTGAGCCGAATATGCCAAGCCACAGCGCCGGGAGTTCGGCATGGGTAGGCTTTGGCTGGACGGTCGCCCGCATGTCTGTATTCTTCGTGTTTGCTTTCCTTGCCGGCCCGTGGCTGATCCGGGCGGCTTTCAAGCTGGTGCGCCGCTTCAAATCCGCCCACTCGCCGCTGGCCGCTGCTCTGGCCCTCGCATTTCTTTTCGCCTTCCTGGCGCAATATGCAGGAAGCATGGCGGCCATCACGGGATCTTATCTTGCGGGTCTGTTCATCGCGGCCAGCCCGTCAGATCATGCTGAAGTTATTTCCGACTTGCGTTCCATGACGAACTCATTCTTCGGCCCGCTGTTTTTTGGTTCCATCGGCCTTGAGATAAATGCCTGGTCGCTGAGCGGGCAGTTCGGTTTTTTCTTCCTGATTTTGATGATCGCGATTTTTGGCAAGGTGCTCGGCTGCGGGCTGGGCGCTTGGCTCAACAGCTTCTCCGGTCGCGATGGTTTGATTGTCGGCGTGGGGATGGTTCCGAGAGGCGAGGTTGGACTGATTACAGCCAATATCGGCTGGGCTGCAGGTATCGTTTCACCGGAGATCTATTCGCTGGTTATCGTTCTCGTGCTGGCCACGACTCTGCTGACACCACCCTTGCTCAGCCTTTGCTTCGGCGGAGAAGAAGCCGTCCTCGAAATATCTCCGGTTTCGTCGGGCGTCGAAGGAATTTCACCTGAGTCGTAATGCGAGTACAAACGTTAAGAAGTCGCAAGCGTCCTTCAAACGGAGCAAATCGGGTCTGATCCGATATCCCAGTGAGTCAAAAGAAAGGGCTGATGAATATGAAAAAACTGGAAGCCGTAATTCAACCCTCCAGGCTGGATGCTGTCAAGGAAGCACTGCACGAAATCGGGGTCCAGGGAATGACTGTAAGCGAAGTGCGCGGCCACGGCAGACAGAAGGGCCACTCCGAGATTTATCGCGGCCATGAGTACACCGTCGATCTGCTTCCGAAGATCAAGGTGGAAGTCGTATTGCCGGATGCCCTCGCCAATCCCGCGATCGATGCCATTATCAATGCCGCGCGCAGCGGGAAGATCGGCGACGGGAAGATTTTCGTCTCAGACATCAAAGAAGCGGTACGCATCCGCGACGGTCAGCACGGGGACGAGGCCCTTTGAACCCGGGCGGACTTTGCGCTGCGAGGCACAGGGCACAATCTTGGGCGGCGCCATGATGTTTGCAATGGAACAGGATTGCCGGACATGGCTTTCGCCGTCGTGAGTAAGCCGCCTGTCAGACGGAGCGCGGCAGTTGCCGCGACTGTGATGTTGCTAGCGTTGCAGGAAAAGTATCAGTGCCGTCAAAAAATAGACGAGGAAGACTCCAATCGATTCATAGGAAAAGAAAAAGATCCGCTTTTGTGACCGGTACATCAGAGCAATCATCGTGATGGCCGTCATGGTCATGGCGGCGCATGCTGTAACGGCTTGCGATGCCGAAATATAGCTCAGAAGAGGACCCTTTAGGGAAAAAAACATCGTCTATTGAAAGGATGACCAGGTTAAACAAATTGCTTCCCAGAATGTTGCCGACCGCCAGATCGACCGCTCCCATACGAAGCGCAGCCTTGCTGACAACGATTTCAGGCAAAGAGGTTGACACAGCCACAAGCATGCTTCCTACGAACGTCTGGCCAAGCCCGGTGACCGTGGCAATCTCATCCGCTCTGCGGGGCAGATATGTGGCTGCAACCACGATAATTGCGGCGAAAAATACAAATCGTCTGTAGGCTGCGGCCTTCGAGACGTGATCGTAGCGGGCTTTCTCTTCTACTTCTGTCAGAAACTCCGTAATCCTTCTTCTTTCATAATTAAATACCAGGCGCATCGCCACAAGGTAAACGAGCGGGATCACCAGGCTGTGAAGCCCAATCCAACCCAAAGTAGGAATAGACTGGTTTGCCACAAGGCTGATGGCGGTCAGCCCAAGCATGAGGACGCCGAAAGATGCGGTCAGAATCTGCCCCTGGTGAGCCAGCGTCGAGATAGGAGCCACCTTCAGCCCTACGTCGAGAATCGCGAGGATAAGCAGGTTGAACATACAACTCCCGAGCACATCGCCCCCGGCGATGTTTGGCGAGTCGAAGAGGGCCACCGCGCTGATCCCCGTGAAAAGTTCGGGGAGGGAGGTAGCTGATGCTATGAGAACGACGCCGATCCATGTCCGTCCCATGCCGGTCTTTTCTGTGATCACATCGCCGTAATACGAGAGGCGCGACCCGCAATACAGGATCAGGCTTGTACAGATCAGGAATTGGGCCCATATGAACATTTACGTGGTCCCTGGACGCCGCCTCACCCACTTCTCCACCTCGACAGCCCAATAGATGACGGAACTGACAGCACCGGTCAGGAGAAGATCGGGAAGCGGGAGTGCGACGGTCTTGAAAATCGCCTGGAGAAACGGCATATAGATCAGGGCGAGTTGAAGGACAACAGTCAGGATTACAGCTCCCAGAAGTGGTTTGTTTGACAGCAGACCGATCTGAAACAATGACCGGCGTTCAGAGCGGATAGCCATGACGTTGGCCATCTGCGACAGCGTGAGTGTTGTAAACACCATCGTCTGCCATATTGGATCACGGAGATGCCAAAATTCATAAGCAATGCCGAGCGAAATCAGCCCCATGAGTAACCCCACCCAGATAATCTGCCTGCCCATGCCGCGCGCGAAAATACTTTCCCCGGGCGGGCGCGGCGGGCGGCTCATGGTGTCAGATTCCGGAGGTTCGAGGCCCAGGGCCAGCGCGGGCAGGCCGTCCGTCACGAGGTTCATCCAAAGTATCTGGAGCGGCAGCAGCGGTAAAGGCATTCCGATAATCGGGGCCACAAGCATCAGCCAGATTTCGCCCGAATTCGTTGCCAGGATGTAACGAACGAATTTACGGATATTGTCATAGATCACCCGGCCCTCTTCGACGGCAGCGACGATGCTGGCGAAATTGTCATCCAGCAGCACCATGTCGGCAGCCTCTTTGGCAACGTCGGTTCCGGTGACTCCCATGGCCACGCCGATGTCCGCCTTTTTCAGCGCCGGAGCGTCGTTCACTCCGTCGCCGGTCATTGCCACGATATGGCCCCGCCGATGAAGGCCCTCGACGATACGGAGTTTGTGTTCGGGGGACACCCGGGCATAGACGGCTGATGCCTCGATCATGCGGTCCAGTTCTTCCAGTGATGCTCTCTCGAGAACCGGGCCCGTTACGACCTCGCCGTCAGATGAAATCCCCACCTGGCGCGCAATGTAGCGGGCCGTGAGAGGATGATCGCCGGTGATCATTATGGGGCGGATGCCCGCTGCCTTGCAGGTACTGACGGCGGCTGCCGCTTCCGTTCTTGGCGGGTCAATCAAGCCGACCATACCGACGAAGACAAGATCCCTCTCAAGCGCCTGAGGTCCGCTTCTGAACGAATCCTCCGTAACGCATCGAAACGCCACACCGAGGACCCGCATGCCGTCGGCGGCAAGGCGGTCATTTTCTCCGCAGATGCGCTTGCGCCAGTCATCATTCAAAGGCTCGCGCCGACCGTTGAGCCAGACCGAACTGGACGCACCCAGCAGGACATCCACAGCCCCTTTGGTAAAAGCGACATAAGGGTACGGACCTTCCTGGCATGCGATTTTGACTCCCGCCGGCACCGCCTCGTTGGCGGCGGGAAGGCGATGTACCGTAGTCATCATCTTTCGTTCAGACGTGAACGGAACTTCCGCAACGCGTGGCAGAAGGTGCTCCAACTCAGGCTTTTCCAGTCCGGTCTTCGCGGCAGCGGCCACCAGAGCGGTTTCCGTGGGATCGCCAAGAAGGGCCGGTCCCTTCGGCCCGTTTTGATTCGAGCGCACAACGGCATCATTGCAAAGCGCGGCGCCTGTAAGCAGAAGA
Source organism: Terriglobia bacterium (assembly GCA_035652895.1). Classification (GTDB taxonomy): domain Bacteria; phylum Acidobacteriota; class Terriglobia; order UBA7540; family UBA7540; genus SCRD01. Next base: position 8,414 of record DASRCX010000006.1, on the reverse strand, counting down.
CTGAAGTCCGGCCTGCCGAGTTCCGGAAATTCCCGACGGTAATCTTCGGCCTTGCGGTCGCTGATCTCCACTTTGCCGTCCGCGGTCTCGAAGACAGTGGCCGTCATCTGGTTTTCGGTGAGCGTGTCGGTCTTGTCGGAACAAATCACTGTGACCGAACCTAGAGTTTCAACCGCGGCCAGTTTGCGGATCAGGACTTTTCGTCTGAGCATGTGCTGCGCGCCCAGCGTGAGAGCAATCGTCATAACGGCCGGTAATCCCTCCGGCACGGCGGCTACGGCTATGCTCACCGCGGTCAGGAAAAGGACCTTCAAATCTTCCCCGCGGAACCAGCCGAGCACAAAGATCACGAAAACAATAATCAAGGCCGCTGCCGCCAGGACCTTTCCAAGCTGCCCCATGCGCTTTTGCAGCGGTGTCGATTCGCGCTCCACGGTTTCGAGCATCCCGGCGATCCGCCCCAACTCGGTCCGCATTCCGGTCTCCACCACAAGGGCTTCACCGCGGCCCGAAGTGATATACGTGCCCATAAAAACCATGTTGTGGCGGTCCCCCAAGGGAAGATCGGACGGGTCCAGCGCCTCCGTCAACTTCGGGACAGGGTGCGACTCGCCTGTCAGCGCGGCTTCCTGTGTTTGCAGGTCGGCGCTATGCAGAACACGGCAATCCGCCGCCACAAAATTGCCGGCCTCGAGCAAAACAATGTCGCCGGGAACCAAGTTCACGGCAGGGACCTCGCTGACGGCCCCGTCGCGCCGGACCTTTACCGAGGGAACAGACAGCTTCTTCAGCGCGGCCATGGCCTTTTCCGCCCGATATTCCTGAGTGAAGCCAAGCACGGCGTTGAGGATGACAATGGCGCCAATGGCGATCGCATCGCTGTAATCGCCGAGAAGCGCAGAGATCACGGCGGCGATAACGAGAATCACTACCATCAGTTCCTTGAACTGATCCAGGAAAATCAGTAAAGGGCTTCTGGCTGCGGTCTCTTTGAGTTCATTGCGGCCAAATTTCAGGAGCCTCTGAGCAACTTCCGCTTCGCTCAAGCCGGTGGCCACGTTACTCCCGAGTTCTTTTACTGCCACCTCGGGCCCGATTTGATACCATTTGGTCATGGAATCCGGCTGGCCGCGAAGCGCCCGTCGCGGAGAAGAGCGGGCATTAAGGGCCTTGATGTCAAGTTGTTTGTCGTGATGTCGCAGGCAACAGTCCATCGGTGCTGCCGGGCCGGAATGGAAAGCAGACATCATGCCCACCCGGCCGTGGAAGACCGCCTGCCAGGTTCAGAATACATGAGATGGGATTTGATTCAAAGGCGCATACCGGACCCTGGTTTTGTTGGAAACCGAATCCTCGTATGTTCCAGGCAAGCAGAAGAGCCTGAATCCGTGCGACAGTCTGCGTTACGCTATACCGGCACACCGATTCACAAGTCCTGCAGTGCGGAGCGATCAAGATGTTCGTACGGGAAATTATGGTGACGCCCGTCATCACGGTGCATGAGGACTGCTCCCTGGAAGAAGCGGCAAAGATCATGCTGGAACGGAACGTCGGCGGCCTGCCCGTGATCAATGAACGCGGCGAGTTGTGCGGCATAGTTACAGAATCGGATTTCGTCGCCAAAGAAAAGGGTGTTCCGTTCACCATTTACCGCTTTCCACAAATCTTCGGAGAATCGATGCCGCGTGAACATGTTGAACGAATCTATGAAGCCGCGCGCCGCAGAAAAGTCCGTCAAATCATGAGTCGCAATGTCATCACGGTGACGGAAGTTGACACGATCGAAACAGTCCTGGAGAAAATGTTGAAATGCGGGTTACACCGATTGCCGGTCGTCCGAGATCGGAGGCCGGTCGGCATCGTTACCCGGCGGGACCTGTTACGGCTGATGCTGAGGCAATTGCCGGAAAACAAAGAAAACAAGAAGGATTAAGAGACAAACACGGGGAATTTGAAAAAACTCAATTAATCGCTTGAATCTTCCTGCTGACAGTGGTATGAAGTGAGACATGGAAAGAGCGAGTCCACCGGAAGTAGCAGTTTCTTGATCGCACCGCTCTCGCGGTGTGGACCGATCCCAACGGACAGCCGCTGGGCGACGGCCAGAAAAAAGAAACGATGGGGGAGCCGGACGGCTCCCCCTTTACGTTTATAGTCAATGGATGGCAAATCGCCGCTCGCTCTGGCCCCTCTTGCTCGCAGGCTTTGTGCCGGGTCTGCAATAAGCCTTGTGCCAAAAACAACAGGCGTCTGCAGATCGGCCGCTTTTCACAACAATCGGGAGGCCCTTTTCACTCGTCACAATCCGAGAGAAAACAAAACAAGCGGTGACAAATGCGCCCAATCAGAAAGTTCGTTTTAGCAGCGGGCTTTTTCCCTTGCAGGGCTGGAAGTCGAAAGCATGTTGAACATTTCCTCGCTTCTTACTGAGAATGCTGCAGAAGTTTCGCTTCCACCCATCATTGTGTGGGGAGGTCACATGCACGAAGAAATCGGGACAACCGCCGGGGCCATCTGGAACGTCTTGCACAAGAACGGCGAACTGACCCTTTCTAATCTTAAGAAGCACACGAAGGCCAAGACTCCTGTGTTTGACTGGGCGATCGTCTGGCTCGCCCGCGAGAATAAAATCGTCCTCAAGCAGGAAAAACGTTCGATTCGGGTCCGCCTTGTGTAGCTCCTGCCCAGGTCCCTGTAGCCGTGAGTCAAGTTCCGACAGGACACCGTGGCGCCAGGGGAAAACCCGCCGGCCTGCCATCCTTAGCCGCAGGTCTGGACATCCAAGACAATAAGCGGCCAGAGACCGTGTGCAGGCGTTTGCCAGCAAGACTGTGCTGAATTTACCATGGGAGTTTGGAAGGAATGAGCGCGGGGGCTTAGGAAAGGAGTGTCAGAATTGAGGAGCGTCGTTTATCTCACTGTGCTGGTGATGATCAGTTCTGCCCAGGGCTTTGCCGTCGCAACCGGTCCGTGTTCGGCGGGAACCCCTGTGATCCACTTCAGTCTAACGGTAGAACCGGAACATGCCGGCACTCCGCTTCCTGTGGAATCCATCAATCAGGTCCTTCGTGGCGAGAAGCTGAAATACGCACCTTCTTCTTCGGACCCTAAAAAAACTCCCAAGGGAAAAATCGCTGTTATCCTTGTCCCGGCTTCCCACGGCCAGTCCGACAAGATTGAAATCCTCCCCCCGCAACCAGCCAACACCGTAGAAGAGTGGAAAGTTCCATCGCGCGCCTCGATTGTGGGAGTGGTTTACGGGCCCCATGGGTTGGATGTGAAAAAAGTCCATTCGCTGGTGGAACACAACCAGAACCTGATCCCGCAACTTGCAGATTATGCGGAAAAAGCTGCGACCGTCGAGGCGCTGGTCCAGACGCTTTCTCAATATGAGCAATCGCCGCCGGCCAGCCGCGATCTGGATGCCGTGCTCAAGGGCTTTTCGTCCCAGTACGGTGTGACACTGCCGTCCATCAATTCGTCCGCTCCCGCGGACCAGCAGGCCGCACAGCTTCTGCACGCCGTTGTGCCCGCTCTGTCCTCCTACAATCCGTTGGATGATCGGGGGGCAACTGGAACTCTGCAAACATCTGCCGGCGTCGCAGCCTGGGTGGCTGCACTGTTCTGGGGAAGCACGCCCGTGGGAATTGCCGCCGGAGGCGCATCATTACTGCAAAACATGCGGACGCTGATGTTTCCAGATACGGACTTCCGCGCTGCATTCGCGCAGCCGGCGAACTCACAAGGTCTCGAGCTTTGCACGACACAGAAACAATCCGACAAGCGGGCGCGCATGGCTTATTTGTGGGTGCGCCGGATTCCCGACACCGGACCGCCTGCCGCATCGCTTCCGGAAACTGTGCACGTTCCTCTGAATTGGGAATCCAGCGTCAAAGTGACCTGCGCCACCAGGTTGCAACTCCGCGACCTCGCGCGCGCACGCGACTGGCGTCTGATTTCTGACGACCACCATACCGAAGTTCCCGTCAAAGTCACGGTGGGTTCGGATTCCGACACCCTGGCGCTCGACCTCAAAGATACAAAGCTCGTCCCCGGCAAATATAAGTTGGCAGCCCTTTGGGACTGGACGCCGTTTGAAGTGGCCGGCACCGTGGAAGTCCACAGGTTTGCAGACCTTTCTACAGCAAAAGTGGCCCCGGAATCTGAGGACAAGCTCGTCGAGGGGGACGGCCCCGTGCAAGTCAAGCTGACTGGGCCGGACTTCGAATTCGTCAGCAAGCTGGCGCTTGTTAAAGAAGGCAGCCAGAACGCCACGGCGAAAGAACTCACTTTCACGCTTGACAAGGGGGCAAAGGGCGGCGAACAGCATACCTTGCAGACACAGATCGATACAACCAACCTCGACCCGGGCAAATATCTCCTGATGTTGACTCAGCTTAACGGCGCCATCCAGGACGTGCCGCTGACCGTTCATCCTCCCAATCCCAAATTGACGGACCTGCCGCTGCGGGCGAATATCGGCGAACCGGAACAAACCCTGGTCCTGAAAGGATCGGGTCTGGAGCGCATCACCCGCATTGCAAGCGATGGCGCCGAATGGACACTGGCCCCGGTTCCTGCAGGCGATGATCACTTGCAGGAGCGGAAGGCCACGATCAGGCTCTCACCCAAGGCGCATGCAGGCGAGATTCTCAGCGCCAGTCTGTATGTGGAGGACATCACACAGCCCTTGCGCATTCCTGAGATTGTTCATGTTGTAGGTCCGCGCCCGAAAATCACGGATGTTCGAACATCTTTTCCGAAGGAAACCAACATCGCCCTGGAAAAGGACGAAATTCCTGCCAGTTCGGCGGTCAGCTTTGCCATCCAGGCCGCGCACATGGGACCGAACCCCGAGGTCACTCTCGGTTGCAGCAACCAGAGTGATACAAGGCAGACACTCACGCTCCATCCCGGCGACAACAGCAGTACCGGGCAGCTTGATTTCGCGGGCAGTGGCGTTCTGTTCCTCACGCTCGATCCCGGCATGGTGGGCCAATCCGGATGCGTGCTGGACGCCGTTGTGACTGACCCCCAAACCGGGAGTTCAGACCCCTATTCACTTGGCCGCGTAACCCGACTGCCACAGATCACCCGATTTACTTTAAGCGATCAGAAGGTTGGCGATTCGCTTTACGTGGGAACGCTTACGGGTCAGGACCTGCAGATGATCGAAAAAACAGGCTGGGATGCAACCACAGGTTATCCCGTTCAGGGCATTCCAACGCCGGTTGCCGGAAATCCCCAGATGCAGACCCTCAAAATCGAAATGCCCTGGCCGCCGCCCAGCCCCCATGCGCCCATATTCGTCTGGCTGCGCGGGGAAAATACGGGGCGGTTGACTGCGATGCGGTACTAATTGATATCAGTCAATAGAGGAAAAGTTGCCCTGGCGGCTGTCAGACAGGCAGGCTCCAGCCCTTGGCGCCGCGATTGTCAGGCGAAAGGATCGAGAAGCGTGATTCCACGCCTTTCTCCCGTAAGATCTTACAAATAGCCTCGCCCACTTCCTTGGCACATCCTTTAGCAAAAGCGAGGACCGACGGTCCCGCCCCGCTCAGGCAGAGCCCCAGCAAATGGGGATGCCTCATTTCCAGCACTTCCTTCAGTCCCGGCATCAGGGGTGCGCGGTACGGCTGGTGCATGCGGTCGTCAAAAAAGCTGGGACGGAAATCTACTTTGCCTGAAAACAATTGGGCTGAAAGCACCGCGGCTCGCTGGAGATTGTGGACAACATCCGCCCGCGAATATTGTGCTGGAAGCACAGCGCGGGCCTTTTCTGTTGGAAGCGCGTAGGCGGGGATCACCAGCACCACCTGAAACAATTCCGGCACCGGCGAGGAATAAGCGACAACGTGGTTGTCTTCCTGAACGGCGACGGTAAAGCCCCCGTGCCAGGCGGCCGCGACATTGTCAGGATGCCCCTCGAATTCCGTGGCGAGGGACACGACTTCGTCGTCGTAGAGGGTTTTTTCCGCAAGCCAGTGGGCCGCCGCGATCGCGCTCACAATGGCTGCTGCGCTCGATCCCAGTCCTGCGCCCACCGGAATCTGATTATTGATTTCGAGATCGAACCCGTATTCCTTGCCCCAGTTGTTCAGTACTCTCTTCATGCTGACGGCAATCAGGTTGGTTTCATCGCAGGGAATTCTTTCCGGGTTAACGCCCTGGTAGCGCACGTTGACAGCAAGATCGGGCCGGCGCGTCACGTGGACGTCGAGATAAAGCCCGAGGGCAAGTGCCGCGCTGTCAAAGGCGCATCCGAGGTTGGCGCTGGTTGCGGGGACACGAACTGAACTGCGCTCAGGCATGGGTTTACTGGAGTCAAGAGCAGAGTGGCTCCGGCAATCCTGCCGGAGCGCCGCCGGCGATTGCAGGAATCAACAGGATTTCATCGCCGTCGTTGAAGCTGTACTGCAAGCCTCCCAGAAAACGGATGTCCTCATCATTCACATAAATATTGAGGAAGCGCTGCGGCGTGCCGTCTTCGGTGCAAAGCACTTTTTTGATGCCGGGATATTTCTTGTCAAGCCCATCGAAAAGCTCGCTGAGGTTCTGGGCCGCGGCTTCAACGCTCTCAGCGCCGTCAGTGTACTTTCTCAACGGTGGGGGAATACGAACCGTTACGTTCAATCGAGTCTGCCTCCGATTCTGTTGATTTTTCCAGGAAATGCTCACGCCGTCGGCAAACCAGAGCACCTCACAATCACTAACTCAGGCGTTTGCCGTGGCGGGGATGTTCAGGTAGCGGTCTTCAAACTCCGACAGCCGCGCCTTAATCGGCTCCTCCGCCCGAATCTCTCCGCTGACCGCGCCAATGGTCTTCAGTCCGTTGCCCGTGATGGCCAGCACAACGGACTCCGCCGGATTCAGATGTCCAAGCCGGATCAGCTTGCGCGCCACGGCAACCGTGACACCGCCCGCGGTCTCTGCAAACAGGCCCTCGGTTTCCGCGAGCAGCCGGATGCCTTCCACCACCTCAGCGTCCGTTACGTCTTCGCCTGTTCCGCCGGTCTGCTGAATCACCTTCGAGGCGTAGAAACCATCCGCCGGATTTCCGATTGCCAACGACTTCACGATCGTGTTCGGCTTCTGCGGGACGATTTCACAGGTTTTGTTCCTGGCTGCTGTCGTGATCGGCGAACATCCGGTTGCCTGCGCCCCAAAAAAGCGCGTTGCCGACTTCTCAACCCACCCCAGCGTCTGAAGCTCCCCAAAGGCCTTATGGATTTTTGTGATCAGCGAGCCGCCCGCCATCGGGACGACGATGTTCTGCGGCAACCTCCATCCAAGCTGCTCGGCGATCTCGTACCCAAAAGTCTTTGAGCCCTCGGAATAGTAAGTCCGCAGGTTGACGTTCACCATCCCCCAGGGATACTTCTGCGAAATCTCAGAGCAGAGCCGGTTGACCTGATCGTAATTTCCACTGATCTTCACCAGCGTCGCTCCATAAATCTGCGTGTTGATGATTTTTTCAGGTTCGAGATCGGCGGGCACAAAGATGAAGCTCTTGAATCCTCCGGCGGCAGCCTGGGCTGCGACCGAATTCGCCAGGTTCCCGGTCGAGGAACACCCCACCGTGTCAAAGCCAAACTCGCGCGCCTTCGAAAGCGCCACCGCCACAACGCGGTCCTTGAAGGAAAGCGTCGGGAAGTTTACTGCGTCGTTTTTCAGGTAAACTTCGCGGACGCCCAGGGCCGCGGCAAGGCGCGGAGCGGCGACGAGCGGCGTAAAGCCTGTCAGTCGTCCCACGCACGGATCCGCTGATAATGGTAGCAGTTCCCGATATCGCCACATGGTTGGAGGCCGCGATTCCACCTCCTTGCGCGACACCTCCGCGCGGATGCGGTCGTAATCGTAAACCACCTCGAGCGGGGCCCAGCACTCCTCGCACGCGGCAATGGGCTCAATCGCGTAGGTCCGCCCGCACTGGCGACATTTCAGATGCTTTGCGTAGCTCACTTTTCCTCCCGGCATTGTACTTCGCTTCCAGAGTAGCTTGGGATGGATTGAGGATTCAGGGAGGGAATACTAAAAAGCCTCCCCGTTCTCATCAGGGAGGCTCAAATAAACTCTTGCGTCCTCCTCTCATCTCCCCCATTCACGGGCGGGAGTTAGCACCTGCCCCCGGAATTACCCTTCCGGGCGGTTGCCGTGGCGTCTTCGGGCCCGTCCCTCGGCCACTCTGGATGAGATTCAGGTCTTACCCAACCAAGTTGTAAAAAGCAATATAAGCCAAACTTCAGCCGCTTGTCAACTGAAATGCCAGCCTCTGTCAAAGCTCTTTAGAAATGTCCCCTTGGTTAACTCATTAGAAGTGTCCCCTTTTTGTGGTTCTTGTTTTTCTGTCTTTCTTTGGTTTTTCTGTTTTTGTTTTTCTCGTGGGCCTTGCCCGGAGCGCAGCCCTGCGAGCC
>DASRCX010000005.1:0-12608 GCA_035652895.1 Terriglobia bacterium | reverse complement strand
TTCACGAATCTCAAGTCGCTGATCGCCCGCGAACGCCCCGAGTCGGTGGTGTGGATCGACATGGAGGCCAGCCAGTACGTGGACGCCACTCTGGAGCTTTATCGGCGCGCGCTCGCTTTCGCACCCAACGTCGGCATTTGCCTGCAGGCGTATCTGCGCCGCACCCGGCAGGATTTCGATCATTTGCTGCCGCTGCGGCCTTCGATTCGCCTGGTCAAGGGAGCGTACAAAGAGCCGCCTGCAATTGCTTTTCCGCGAAAGGCCGAAGTGGACGAGAACTATTTCGCGCTTGCGCGGCAGATGCTCGCCGCGAAAGCCGAAGGCAAGTGCCAGCGGATCGCGTGCGGCACGCACGATGCGGGTTTGATCCGCCGCATCACGGATTTCGCGGCCGGGCGCGGGTTGCCGAAGAGCGAAGTCGAAATCCAGATGCTTTTCGGCATCCAGCGGGGCGAGCAGGAGCGGCTTGCCCGGGAGGGCTACCGCTCCGGCGTGCTGGTTGCCTATGGCAGCTACTGGTATCCGTGGTTTGTGCGGCGTCTGGCGGAGCGGCCGGCGAATTTGTGGTTTGTTGTGCGCAACGTGTTTGCGGGCTAAAGACGCGCCATGCGATTCAACGCAACGTTGATCAAGAGTACGGTCGTCGGCGCGCTGGGCGGCTTGCTCTTCGGCTTCGATACGGCGGTGATTTCCGGCACGACGCATGCCCTGACCCAGACGTACCACCTTTCGCCGGGCGAGCTGGGGCTGACGGTTTCGGTAGCCTTGTGGGGCACGGTTGTGGGCGCGCTTTTTTCCGGTGTGCCTGGGCAGCGCTACGGTGGCCGTGCCACTCTGCAGGTGCTGGCGCTTTTCTACGTACTGTCCGCGCTCGGCTGCGGGCTCGCCTGGAACTGGCCGGTGCTGCTGAGCGCCCGCTTCCTCGGAGGCCTGGCCATCGGCGGCTCGTCGGTCCTCGGGCCTGTTTACATCGCGGAAATCGCTCCGGCGGAATGGCGCGGGCGGCTCGTCGGATTCTTCCAGATCAACGTCGTCGTCGGCATTCTGCTCGCGTACGCTTCGAACTACGGCATTGCGCGGCTGGACCTTGGCGCAAGGGAATGGCGCTGGGAACTCGGTGTGGCAGGCATTCCTGCGGCGCTTTTCCTGGCGCTGCTGCTGGCCATTCCGAACAGTCCGCGCTGGCTGGCCACGCAGGCTCGCATGGAGGAAGCGTGCAGTGCGCTGCAGCAAATTGGCGTTCCGAATCCGCAGCGCGAACTGGATCAGATCGTGCGCTCCCTGCACCTCGAACGCGCGGCCAAAGCCGAGCCGCTCTTTTCCGCAAAATACCGCAAGCCAATCTTTCTCGCGGTCACCATGGGCATGTTCAATCAGCTGTCCGGCATCAACGCAATTCTCTACTATTTGAACGATATTTTTGCCGCCGCCGGATTCGGCAAAATGTCCGCCGACCTGCAAGCCGTTGCAATTGGCGCGATGAACCTCGTGGCGACGCTTTTTGCAATGACCTTGATCGACCGGGTCGGCCGCAAGCGGCTCCTGCTGGCCGGGGCCGTGGGCACGTTCGCCTGCCTTTCCGGTGTCTCGCTCATTTTCTTAACGCATCAGCATCGCCAGGCGCTGGTTTGGCTGCTCGTTGCGTATATTGCATTCTTTGCTGTCTCGCAAGGCGCCGTGATTTGGGTTTACATCAGCGAAATCTTCCCAACCCGCGTGCGCGCCAAGGGCCAAAGCCTCGGCAGCGGCTCGCATTGGGTGATGAATGCGATCATCTCCGCGGTGTTTCCGCTGCTCGCGACTTCTTCGGGCGCCTATCCGTTCGTTTTCTTTGCAGCAATGATGGCCGTGCAGTTTTTCGTGGTGCTCTTCCTGTATCCCGAGACAAAAGGGATCAGTTTGGAAGCGATGCAGCAGCGCCTTGCCATCGACTGATTCAGTGACACGGGATGAGCTGACGCGCGAACTCAAGTTGCAGCTTTCGGCGCACGCACAGCGGACAGGCGGCCTCGCTGGCGTTCCGCAACTGCCCGGCAAAAGTGACAGTTCACACTGCGCGTTCCCTCCATCATCGTTCTTGTGGCAGCATTTTTCTCTTCCTTCGGAGGCGCCAATGCGACTTCGATTCCCGTTGGGGCTTGCATTCGCCACTGCCCTTTTTGGCCTTGGTGGTCCTGCCTGCCCTCAGGCCCCGGATGGTTCGGCTCCGGCCATGACGCAAACCGAAAAGGCGAACATTTATGAATACGCAGTGCTTTTGAGAGAGAACCTGCGGCAGGAGAAGGGAGAAATCCTGGGCGCCGTATTGGGCCTTACTCCTGCCGACGCGAAAAAGTTTTGGCCGATCTACGAGGAATACAACTCCGAATTGAACAAGCTGAATGAAATGAGGCTGCGGAATATTAAAGAGTACGCGGCAAACTATTCCGAAATGACCGACGAGAAGGCTGATCAACTCACCCGGCAAGCTTTCGAATTCCGGAAACAAAGGACGGATCTCTTGGCCAAATACTATGACCGCGTGAAGAACGAACTCGGCGCCTCGACAGCGGCCCGGTTTCTCCAGGTCGAAAACCAGTTGCTCTCTCTGATTGATCTGCAGATTGATGGTCACCTGCCGGTGATGAGCCACGGATCTTGAGCAAATGCAGCGAAAGAATGCGCCAATGAAACGGAATTGTCTTATGCGAGGGATGTGGGTCCTTGCTTTCATCTTCACAGCCTTCGCCGGTTCCGCGAAGGTGCTTTTGATGGCAGCGCAAGAAACGTTCACGCTGCCAGCGGGCAGCAGAATTCTGGTGCGAACGGCGGAAGCCATCGATTCGAACAAGCAGACCGCGGGTCAGCGCTTCACGGGAACTCTTGAAACTGCGCTCGAGGCCGGCGATCAGGTTGTGGCGCCCAGAGGCGCTACTGTCCATGGCCGCCTGGTCAGCGCACAAGCCGCGGGTCGCGTTTCGGGCGGCGCCAATCTGACACTGGAACTAACCGACATCATCATTGGCGGCCAGCCGTTTCCCATCGTTACCAGCTCCTACGAAATGCGCAGCCAGGGGAAAGGCGAGCAAACGGCCAGCCGGATCGGAATTGGCGCGGGGCTTGGCGCGCTCGTTGGCGGGATCGCCGGCGGAGGAAAGGGAGCAGGTATCGGAATGGCGGCAGGCGCAGGCGCGGGCACTGCGGTTTCCGCCAGTGGTGAGGGCAGGCAAGTTTCGATTCCAGCCGAGTCTCTTGTGGAATTTCGTTTGGAAAAGGCCGTGACGTTGCCGGCGCGTTAGCGGCCCGCCTTGGCCAGCTTGCCTTGCCGCCGTCAGGCGTCCTGCCTCCAGCGGAGCGGCCGCGCGTTTGCCATCGTCCCCATTGGAGTATATGGAGCCGTTTGTAGATCCGCGCCGAGGCGACGTCGAAGATGATGCGTCCAGCACCAAAAAACGCACGCTGCTTTCGCTCGCCGGAAGTGTTCTTGCGGAAATAAGCGTTCCAAAGCTTATCGTGTCGTGGTTTGTGCTGATTGTCTTTCCCGCGTTCGTCCTGGGATTTGCGCCCCTCGTCGTCTCCGCTTGGATAGAAAAAGTTTCCGGTCACGTGCGGTCGCCGCTGAACAGCTTCTGGCCCATTCTGTTCGTGTTGCTTCTCGTGGCCATCGGCCTCGTGGCCAGCAAGACGCTGTTCCGGTTTGCTGAAAGTGGATTCTGGTCTCTGAATTCCGTTGTTATTGAACCTACTTACGTCATTTGCCGTGAGGGTCTGCGTCACGCAGCGGACAAAATTTGGTCGCGGCATGCCAACGCGAGACAGATGGAGACACTTCGAGCGGCTTCGAGCGCCGTGGCAGGTCTTGTGGTCTGCGCCGTGGCAATGCTCGTTTTCGTCGCGGCATGGCCTGCGTCGCATTGGCGTGGTGACCTGCTGTGGTATGGCTCCGCGAGCCGCTTGGCAACGGTCGCGCTCGCCAACAGCCTTGTGATCGTCTCGTTGTATTTGGCGGCGGCCGCGCTAGTTTGGGCATTCGCCGATACCACCATGCCCCAGCCCCGCGATCTTGATGATTTCTCGTCCGATTCGCCTGCAGGCCGAAGCTGGCGGGTGGCCCATCTGTCCGACGTGCATGTTGTCGGCGAAACTTACGGCTTTCGCATTGAGGGCGGCCGGTCCGGTCCGCAAGGCAACGAACGCCTGAAGCAAGCATTTGCGAGCCTTGATCCACTTTGCCAGCGCGGCACACTCGATTTGGTCTTGATTACCGGCGACATAACGGACGCCGGAACATCTGCCGAGTGGGCGGAACTTCTAGATTCGGTGGCTCGGCATCCCTTTGTTGCGCAACGCATGCTCCTTCTGCCCGGCAATCACGACGTGAACATCGTGGACAGCAGCAATCCGGCGCGCCTCGATACTCCTATAAGCCCGAACAAGACTCTGCGCAAGATCCGTACTCTGTCCGTGTTGAATGCCATTCAGGGGGGCCGGGTGCGAGTCGTCGACCGTAGACGGCGCTGTCTCGGGCCATTTCTCAGTGATGCCTTGGAGCCGCAGATTCCCTCGTTAACCCGGTTCGCTGATCAAGGCCGTCCTCGCATGGTCTTGAGAGCTGTGGCCAAGCTGTGGGCCAGCGTGTTCCCGATGGTGCTGCCGCCTGAAGCGAACACTGGCTTGGGCGTCATCCTCCTGAACTCGAACGCAGACACTCATTTCTCCTTCACGAATGCCCTCGGACTCGTTTCGACGCAGCAGGTTCACGGCCTCGAAATCGCCATGGGCCAGTATCCGGGAGCCGCGTGGGTGATTGCGCTGCACCACCACGTGGTCGAGTACCCCCAAGGGGCGCACGCTCTTTCCGAGCGCCTTGGCACCGCTCTCATCAATGGAAATTGGTTCCTGCGCCGCATTCGCCCGCTGTCGAGCCGGTCCGTCATCATGCATGGCCACCGGCATATTGATTGGATCGGCCAATGCGGCGGTCATCTCATTGTTTCGGCGCCGTCTCCAGTCATGGGAGGAACTGACGCCCTGCAGACTCACTTCTGCATACAAACGCTGTGCGCGTGCCGAAACGGCCCGGTCCAATTGCAAACTCCGGCGCGAATCGTCTTGAACGGCAGGAAGGAGCTGGTCGCGAGGAGCCAACCAGAAAGCGGACGTTCAGCTTTCCCTGCCTCGAGAACAGGATAGTCCTAGGCCCGGGTACTTGGGGCGGCCAATATCCCGGATATCAGTGGATTGTAGAGTTGCAATTGTTGCAGGCGGTCCCGGCGACGGTTCGCGTGTGACCAGGCGTCGGGCCGGTCGTCACCATGCGTCACCTGGTTGGGGTATGGCGCGAAAACAGAAAAAGGAAAAATGGTCGGCCCTAGCAGACGATTTTCGAACTTGGATTGGACACTCTCTCCCTTCGCCTCACCCGTGAAGCGGCGGCGGGGACACAGAAAAGCCAGCTACCCTGACCCCTTGCGCGATAAAGTGCCCGCGGCATGCGGTCAAGGCACAGTTGCCTTAGCCTCGGGGGAGAGATACTCGAGATTGCTCTTAAGTCTCTCACCGAGGGTGTCGGCCCATTGATCGCTCAACTGCTGAGGACTCAATCGCTGGACAATTTGCCCTGAAGGGAGTGCAATCTTGTAGCCTCCGAAATACTCTTGCTCTTTGCAGATCCCTATCGGTGGAACCTCGGCGACCACAAGCAGCCGGTCAGAGCCGCCGAGCCACTTGAATCCCGCTAAATTTGGAGCATTTCCAACTCCTGCGACTGCATCAAAACATCTGTGGTGACGTTCAAAGTCCTTTTGGACAACGCCGCTCAATCGTGTGATCGGAATTAATTTGTCGTGTGCGACTCGATAAACCTGTGCGCGGTAGCCAGTGCTGTAACCAATGCTGCTGGTAAGGAAAAATGCGCTGCTGTCGGGGGCCCAGGCCATCTCTGCTGGATATAAGAGCTCAGAGAGCTTTTTGGGGGGTGAAATCCTTTTTTCGCCTACCTTCACCCACCATTGGTGGTTTACCACGTGAAAAGACTTCTTGCGATCAGATGAATATACACGAATGTCTCGGTCTTCATATGGTGCTTTGACCTTCCGCGACGACAGGTCAATTGCCTCGGTTGACCAGCGTCCTGGACCGCATTTAACCGAAGATTCTCTTGCGCCCGCGGAGACCAAACACGCGACGAACAGAAGAGCCGCCATTGAGAGCGCTCCACGTATTTTCGCGTCCGCCAGCCTACAAGCCATCTGATAACTTCTAGCCATCATGTTAAAAACTCGTGTCGATCATTTCACAATAACGTCCGACAGCTGTTTTCTCAACGCGACGATGAGAGAAGCACCACATGCCCCGTTCTCCAGCACGCATCTTGTATCAACTCGGTTTGTTTATCGCCGTAGCGACGCACGATGTTTCCCTCAAGGTCGAGTAAGTAACCGCCATACCTCCCAAAGTTCTCGCCGCAATCGCCCGTCGGATAAACTTGGGTCACAAAGAAGATCTGCTTGGAGTTCGAAGTCCAGCCTAGGGCGTATATGTTATTGCCGCGCGCACTGCAATAGTAATGTTGCTTGAACTCTTCAAACGCGATCTCGGGAAGTTTGGTTAGCTCCGTGACGCCAGTTGGAGTCAATAGGTAGACGTGTGCATGGAACGCACCCTCCGCACCACCGTCGCTATACGTAATTGAGAACTTTTCCGAATCGGGTGCCCACATCACTTCGACGTTTGAGCTCAAATTCGGGAGCTGAAGTGCTCCAATTTCATTCTTAGCACGGAGCACTAGGAACGATCCATTCTTCGCCAACAAAACTTTGTTCGCGCGATTCGGCGACACAACCGCGGTCGTGCCCGAGTCAAAATCCTTTAGACTGTAAATGGGCTTTCCACAGGCAAGCACAAGTTTCGACTGATTCGGGGTCCCCACCATGTACCCGCCTTGAGTCAATAGCAGACACAGAAGCAAACAGAAACCAGCGCAGAATTTCATTGAAAAACTCCTTCCAGAGTCCGTCTACGGCTGAATCCTATGTAAGCAGGTCGGAGGCAATAACCTACTTGGGACAATGTATCTTGTCGCTTTCCTTCATGACGAATATGGTGGGAACCCTCAGGTCTCCCGGCTTTCTTGTTCTATAGATGTCCACTGATGTAGGTCTGTTTGGATCGTTTCGAATGCTTGGAGGTGATATCACATCGGCTGGCCGATTCGGGATCATCGGACCCTGGGGACCGCCGTAGTTGGGAGGAGCCGCGGGTTTCCCGTTGTGGGCATCGGTGGCCTGACTCCAGTCCGGATAGATTCGGATGTCTGCATCCCTCATGACCTGTTGTGCAGCTTCGTTTCCCGCTTTCGTGCCGGGGTAATCGACGCCGAAATCCCGCGGGCGGATTGCAGCCTCTCCGTTGTGAGGCTGCCTGGGAGGATTGGTCAATGCGCCTCGCTGGTGCGCTTGGTGTACACCGACAAAAGTGATCTCAGCGTTGACAGGATTACAAACTGTATAACCTGGAGGCACTAGAACGGGCGGTATTCTGGGAGGCAGCTGGGCTTGTCCTTTCGGTTCAGTCGCCTTGCCGGTTTGCACGACAGCTGCAAAGGTGGAGAGTGCATCTAGGCCTTGCAAATTGATTCCCAACTGTACCGTTTCGGGAGTAGCCGCTCCTCCGCTGAAGATGTCGGCCAAAATCGCTAGCGCGTCAAAGAGCCAAGTGAAGAACCCTTTGCCGCTCGGATCTGTCAGATTGATTGGATCGTTGCGAACATAGGCGTAGCGGTTCCACGTTTGCGGGTCGTCGAGTTGGCCACCGAGCGGATCCGCCGAGCAGAAGCGCGCCGCCGTGCTGTCGTAATAACGGGCCATGGCGTAGTCCAACCCGCTCTCCGAATCGCGCTGATAGCTCGTGAATACAAACTGGTTCCCGTTCGAGGAGTACCACGATTCTCCAAACGGATAGTGCCCCTGCTGGCCGCTTACCTGACCATAAGTGGGGCTCCCCGGCGTTCCGTCGGTGCTGATCCGCCAATCGAGATGGTCGTCATGGAAGTAAGTCGTCTTCGACGAGGATCCTCCCGTAATACTGGCCAGCAATCCCGTGCCCGGTATGGAATCCGCGTAGATGAACTCACGGGACGGCGAAGCCGGCGCCGCGCCGTTGTCATATTCCGCGATGTCTTGTGAGCCCGAGAAGATGAACACTGTGGACGACGTTGGGCTGGCGCAATTCGGCAAGCACTTCTGCACGCGTGTTCCGTTACCGTCATACACATAGGTCGCACCAGCCGCTGGGTCGGCCACCATGCGATTCTCCCCGTCATAAACGAAATTGGGAGCCGGAGGAGGGCAAGTCCCGCTCTTGGCCAGCAAATTCCCGCTCGCGTCGAAGCACCAGCCATCGGGATGGTTGGTCTGCGCGCCCCCAGGATTCGCGAAAGACAAGCAGCCCTGGTACCCGCTGCCTGCCGTCAAGGTCTGACACAGCCGATTTGCGTAACGGTCATAACTCCAGGACAGGCCCCATTTCGGAAAACCCATCGAGCCATTCGTCACCGCTGTGCTCAGCCGTCCCACCGCGTCATACCCATAGCTCGTCGTCCGGCCCGAGTCCACACCATCGGTAACGCATTGAATCTGGTTGTTGTTGCCCAGATTGTTCCCGTTCGGGCAATTCGTGGAATCCTGCTGATACCAGTAATTCAAACTGAAGAGAGTTTGAGCACCCTTTGCATAGCTCAGACTGGCGAGCTGCGAGCGATTCGCCGCATAAGAGTAGGTGGCCGTCACACCATTGCCGTAATTGAAGCCAGTAACGTGCCCCGCTCCGTCATAGCTAAAAGCCGTTGCAAACGGACTCGTGGCCGTGCCACAACCCGAAGTCGCGGGCGCGACTTCGCACAACCAACCCACAGCGTTGTAGCTGTTCTGCAAAACCCGCCCGGAAGGATACGTAACCTGCGTGAGTTCTCCCGCTCCATTGTACTGGTAGCTCGTCGTGTAGCCCGTCGTACCCACAATCTTTTGCACCAGCGTGACATTTCCCGCCGCGTTATAGACATACGTTTCCGAGCCTGACGGATCGATCATCTGCGTGCGCCGTCCGAGCGCGAATGCTCCCGCACCTCCCTGGTCGTAGAGATAGCACACGTTCGCCGACACGCCCGTGGACGTGGTGCAAACGTTTGGCATGGCCGCTACATTGCTCCCCGAAGGAATGGTGTAGCTCTTTCCCACATTTCGGTTCAGTGCGTCATAGGAATACGTCGTGACCACGCCGCGTGCGTCGGTTTTCTGGCAAACGTTAGCCGGATCACCGCTGCAAAGTGCGCCTCCGACCGTGTATGCGTAAGTTTCGGTGCCCGCTTCCGGCGTGGTAACCGAGGTTGCCCGTCCGAGTCCGTCATACGCGTAAGTGCGCGTCTGCACTCCCTGGACGACTTGCGTAACTCGGTCTCCCGCATCGAAAGTGTAGAGAGTCACCGTGGGCGTCGCCAGCGAGGTCCCGTTACTTGAGCCTCCGGTAAGGGTTGAACCTGAAGAAGTCGGATTGAACGAGCAGCCTGTGAATAGACCGCCAGAAGTATTCTGGCAAGATGTTGAGAGCGAGTAGTTCGTCCCGGAGCCGATGGCTTTGCTGGTCAGATCAACGGTGCTTCCGTTCAAAGTGGCGCTAACCGGCGCGCCGGTATCCGCGTTGATCGCACTTACCAAATAAGAAGCGACAGATGTGGGGTCATCGGTATCGCCGTAGCTTGCTGAGTCCGAATGACCGTTCACCGTTATGTAAAGCGTCCCTGAATCATAGAGGGTTCTGCAGTGCAGAGGACAGCCGAATTGTTTGCTGCGTTCACTCCCGGAAATCGTCACGCTCCCGGTACCTGGCGTACTTGCCGTCACTGGTTCGTCCACTTCGATGATTCTGCCGAATCCGTCAACCCATTCCTGCTTTTCTTTTCCGCCTTCGTCAACGGTATATACTGGATAACCATAGCCATAAGTGGCGGGAGCACCCTGCTGAGAACTAAGTCCGTTGGCGCCGAAACCGGTAACCGAAAGGCCGTAAAAGGTTTTCAGAGCTTGGTTGTCGGGATGCGTGTTCTGGATTGCCCGGTCAAGCCCATCATAAGCAAACGTTTCAAACACATGGTTCGGGTCGGAAGACCCTATGTACGCATGGCTTCTCTGCAAAACTCTGCTACTCGAATCGTAAACCGTGTCCACGCTGATCGTTCCGCTTGGGTTGTTCACCAGCTTTTCGGACGTCTCGCGTCCCAGAGAATCAAAAATCATCTGTTGATGCTGGTAACTGCTGCAAGTCGCGGAAGCAGTTGTGTCGCCCACGCCAATGTAAATGTCGCTTTGTGTGGGGGAAGTGTAAACAGACTTGTTCCAGCCGATGGGATAGTCGCTTTCTGTCGGACGGTCGAACGGGTCAACGTAATGGTTGTACGTTGTCGCACCGTTTTGGTCCGTGAAAAACGCTTGATTTCCACTTCCGTAGTAATAACCGGCGGTTGCGGTGCCAATGATCGGTTCGGTGATACTGGTGACGTAGGCGTTTGTAGGGCTTGGCGGTGAGAAAGATTGCAGCGTGTTTGTTCCGTTGTCGTTGAAAAACCTGTCAGCGTAACCGTAGCTCGTGATGTTCCCCTTGGAGTTGATCTCTTCCGTGACTTGCCCGGTGGTGTCATAACAACGCTGAGTGGTCAGGTATGTTGTCCCGCTGACCCAACGCTGAATGCTTGTAGGGTTGCCGCGCTGCGTATTACCAGCGCCAAAATTCGTGTCGTCATGCTCGGTCACACCAGTGACGGACGCCAACCCGCCTGAAGGACAATTCGCGCCATACTGATCGTAGGCATAAAGCGTTTGCGCGATCCTGCTTCCTCCGCCCGGACAAGCGGAATCGGAACCGGAATTATTGCAAACCGTTGCGCTCAGCGGACGATTGATGTTGTTCGTTCCGGTTGTGAAATATGTGGTATACGTTGCTCTGTCGGGCGTCGCCGAAAAAGTTGGCGAAGTGCCGGGCTGATACTTCCACTCTTTTATGGCCGTGATGTTTCCAGTTTGAGGGCTATCGTACGTGTATTGAGTCTGTTTCGTGATGTTTCCGGTTGCTCCGGGCACAGGCATTGTGGTTTGCTGCGTGAGGAGGCGAATGTAGGCAGCGCCGTGGCAGTTCGGCAGTGGACAAGAATTCGAGAAGTCGAAAGTGTTGGTCACAGTCGAGAGCAAGTTTCCCGAGCTATCGTAGGATTGGATTTTCACCGGCCAGGCGCCATTGTTGAGCGTGAAAGTCGTGACGATGTATGCTCCGCTGGGTTTGGTGACAGTCACCTGCTGTTGGCAGCCCACTTGGCCACTGCTACACGTCGAGAGCACTTGTGGAAAGTAAGACCAGGAACCTGCTCCAGAAACCCATTTGCCATTCAGCCAGCGTGAGAAATTGCCGTAGGAATCCTTGAAGTTTTCGTAGGTGTAGTTGACTGTTGCGCCTGTGGGCAGAGTCATGTTGACGAGTAGACCGTAGTACCCGCTCTGACCAGATGGCGAACCGCATGCAGCATTTCCCGTACTCGAATCGCAATCGTACTTAAAGGTGTAGACGCTGCCATCGGGCAAAGTGATGCTCTGCACCACCGCCATGGAGCCGGAGTATTCGGTCACGCCCGGCTGCCCAAAATTCGTCTTCACATTTATGGTCGTGGGCGTAACCGTATACGTCGACGTCCCGCCCTGTGAGTTGGGCACGGCAAAGTGACAAGTCCCTACGCTGCAGCTCTCCCAGTTTGGCAGTGCCCTACCCAACGTATCGGTCGTTTGATTGGAATACTGCGGAGCGCCGGTCAAATAATTCCCGTTGGAATCTTCCGCATTCGCGTTCGTATTGTAAGGAACGCTCTGGGACACACCGTAATGGCCCGCCATGGTTCCATCCGGTGCGTAGACGGCGCCAATGTTGTAGAGAAGTCTGTAGCCAGATGAGTCCGTTGCCCAACCACTGCCAGTGCAGTTTTGTCCAGTCGCGGGATCGGTTCCAGTGAACGTAAAGTACCGCGTCGTTCCCGTTGGGTCAGTCCAGCTTGCCTGGCAATTGCTGGGACCTCCGAACGCCGAGAGTCCTCCTGAAACTACGACGCGCCATGTCCAAGCGTTTGTGAACGAGGAAGGCTGCCACGAACAACTGAGACCGCATGAAATGGTCCACATTGTGTTGCTGTCATGCGAGAATTTCACTGTCAGCGGCTGTTTGCTGCCCCTTTGAGGCACCGACGCCGCCGAAATCTCCAGATGCAAGTTTCCGTTGGCTGTATCGGTGAAGCCCAACTCAACGGGTGCGGGAGATGAAAAAGTCGGTGAACCACCAGCCGTCAGGTAATTCTGAGCCTCCGCCACGCGACTTCCGATGTTCGCCGCGCAGGCCATCCCGAGGACCAGGATGCAGAGTCGCCATTGAGTCGGCGAAATGAGCTTAGCTGAGGATGAGCGGACAGGTTGCACCGAATTGCAGGAGTGAAGGCAAGGGGTGCTCCGGGACTCCGGTGGTAGGATTTTCGGTTGTTCGAAGACTGAAAAACTTACCTCAAGGAGAAGACCATGAGCACCCGGGAAAAACTTATCAAG
>DASRCX010000004.1:0-9846 GCA_035652895.1 Terriglobia bacterium | reverse complement strand
GTGTATCCGCCTGCTTGCCTCAACGCGCTGCGGCAGTTCAGTCGTAAGCCTCGCGCGTGAGGCACCCTCATCATAGACGTTCAGCGCCAGGTCCAAGTGGATTAGAGTCACGTCGCGAGCGGCTGAACTGGCTTTTGATTCGGTGTCGAAATGGATCATACGCCCGAGGACTGGGCCCTCCGTTCGTTCGCGAAGTCCACCATCGCGCATGTCTATGTAAATACCTCCGGCATCTTCGATCTCCTCGAAGTAGATCTCCGTTCGGGCGCCGTCGTGGACGGCGGTCGTTTCGAGCGCCCTCAACCCGGCAGCGAAGTACTCCGCGAAATTCCGGGCATCAGTCGCACCGACACCTGGGATCGGCACAGCCCAGCGTCGCGTCTGTATAAACCTGCTAAGTGGAACGTCGGCAATTAACTTCAGGAATTCAATCGGCAGCTCAGGAGTATACGAAGCGAATGGAGGATCGGCGGGCCCGCCAGGATAATCGGGATCGAGGCGCACCTCGATCTGCGTGCTGGCCGGTGCATGGCTTCGAACGAAGCTAAGGATTTCGGGATTAAGTAGGCCAGATACTTTCACGAAACTGGTCCCATATGCCAGGAGTCCGGATCGCCGTTCCTGACGAAGCTCACGCGCGTCCACCATTTCGTTACGCTTACTAACAAATCCGAGCATCTTGGCGCCGCTGGAAAACACAGGGTCGCTCTGGCGATAGCGCTCAAGGGATCGCCGTAGCTTGATGGCGCGCCGCTGACGGTCCATCTCCAACGACACAAGGTAAACCGCTGCGCGGAATTCATCCGAGTGTCCGGCAAAGAAGCCGCACGTCAAGAATCCAGCTGCCTCCGCGCGGTCCTGCGCGGTCATCTGGTCCTGGCGCCAGTTGATCAGCGCTGCGAGTTCTGCATTTCCAGCACGAAGCTCCATTTCCAGAAACTCAAAAATGATCTGCCACGTTCCGCGCGCGGTAATCGCTCGTTCGGCGAAGCTGCGCAGTCCATTCAGGTACGACTCAAGCGGGTCCTCAGTCATGGCGTGAGCTATTGTTCTCCGAAGTTG
This sequence comes from Terriglobia bacterium, assembly GCA_035652895.1. Lineage (GTDB taxonomy): Bacteria > Acidobacteriota > Terriglobia > UBA7540 > UBA7540 > SCRD01. The sequence continues at coordinate 8,784 of DASRCX010000004.1, read as the reverse complement.
AGCGAATTCAGCCAGTAGTCAGTGGGCCGAGAATCTTGCCGTCGAAGTCCAATACCTTGCAATCCAGATTCGCGATCAACTGACCGAACGTGTCGTCTTCCTCGCTCGTGGTGATGATGATCTGCTGCCCGTGTTGGCCGGCCAGTGTCAGCCTGCGTAGAAAAGTACCCAGGTCGGCTCGATGTGCGCTCTGCTGTTTCGGTTCATCCATGATCAGCAGCCCAGGGTGATTGGTCGAAAACGAACGCGCGGTTTCCAACAGGCCGTTGACGTAGGCCCAGATCATGCGAATCAGGTCGCTCGCGGAGTTGTTCACCTCGAAATCGAACTTCTCGTGCTCCGGCCGGAACGTGTCTCGTGAGATGGAGAGCGAATCCGGCGGCAGGCTCCGGAACTTGTACTCGACCAGTTGCTGTCTGAGACTCTTCTCCAGCGCCGAGATCTTAGCGATGTCATCGCCGGAAAGGTCATCCTCAGGCAACGCCTTGATGGCCGAGAGCACAGTGTTCCAACGTTTCGACAATTCACCGAAACGCTGGAGCTTCTCGTCAAATTCGCCCAGGGTCTTCTCGGCGTTCTCGATCCACTCCTCGATCTGAAGGCGCTGCCGGATTTCCCTCTCCACTGGCGCCCGTTCACCCGTCAGCGTCTGGCGCAGGCCCCGAATGTTTCTCCGGATGTTTTCGACGCGGGCATTTTGAGCCTCGAAGCGCGCCTCTTTCGCGGCAACCAGGCGCAGTGTGTTCTGTCGCATGGCGAGATATGTCGCCTTCTGTGACTCGATGAATCCGATGTTGTCGTCGAGCGACATTGGGGCCGCATCAATAGTCTGACTGAGGAGCGTATCCTGCACGGCTTGGTGACAGGTCGGGCACTCCCCCTGAGTCACATGCAGCGGCAGCATCGAACCAAACTGGCGCAGGCGTTTTGCGTCTTTGTTGCGCCGCAGGTCCTGCTCAATTGCCGCAAGGCGCCGGTTCACATTGCCGAGCGCCTCCCGCTGTTGTTCCAGTTCGGTGAGGTTCTGGTCAAGAACGTATTCGTCCCGTCTCAACTGTTGTTCGGCGGTCCGCAGTTCCGTCTGCAATTCGGCAATTCGGTTGCCGTTCCCCTCCGGCGCTTGTTCCTGTAAGGTGCGCAGGGCGGCTCGCATTGACTGGAGTCCCTGGCGCGCGGATATCCATTTATCGCCTTCAGGAACGACGAGTTGCGGACCGGGCTGCGGTGGCCAGAGAGATGCGGGCTCCGCAGGCATGCCAACGACGACTCCGTTGATCAGGCGGGCGGCTGTCGAAACTGCGGTGAGGGTGTTCTGCCATTCCCCTTTGATTCGGGCCTGCTCTTCCCGCAGTTTCTGTCGTGCTATCGAGTTCTGGTAGGCGTCCAATGCGAGCAGAAACTCGACCGCGCGCTCAGCCACATCACGGATGCGCAGGTATGTTGGGATTCTGGAGAGAAATCCGGCCCAGCCCCGCTTCTGCTCGATGACACACAACGGGAAGATACATTCCAGATACAGGGGAACGTCCTCATCCCTGAACGTGGGGACCATCGGGAGTTTCCACCCGATGAAGCTTGCCAGCCAGTGGTGGAATCCTGCCTCATGTTGGGCCGCGCCGCCGACCCGCACGAAATAGTCCTTCTGCGTAATACCGGCATCCGGGTTTGAGATGATCGCACCGTCCCACACGGACACCAAGTGCCGGTTTTCCTTACCGGCGACAGCCCGGCGGACCGTGGCGACCGTGCCCTCTTCGTTCGCAATCTCCAGGAGAACCTCCGAGCTGAGCACCGCGCGTGACTGATCGCCCACAACGATCGTATCCGTCATTGCGCTACCGAACGGCGGATCCGGCGACGCGCTTATCATCCCTTCGAGTCCAAGCGCGTAGATGATCCCGTTCACGCAGATGGATTTTCCCATCGTGTTCGGCGCATGGATGATGTTGAGCTTCTGTTCGAAATCCAGCCGCGTGCCGACGATGCCTTCCGCCGTGCTGATGCGGATCAACAGCTTGCGAATAGACAGCTTCATATCAGAGACTCCAGGCGTAGCAGTGCCTTCATCCTCTTCTCGCTGGCACGCGATCCCATCTCTTTCAGGAAGTGCTTTTCCGGTTGCAGACAGTCAGCGGCTTCAATTTGCTGCACAATCTCACTTCCCTTCGGGGTGAGCTGCAACTCATTGGTCTTCACGACGGCAACAAGTCCCTCCGCGACAGCGAACCGCAACGCCCGATCGAGGCCGGGCTCGTAGCGGACCACGACATCTTCGGGCCCTACCTCTCCATCGATGTAGCCCGACAGCGCGGCACGCCGTTCGGCGTCGCGAACGGCCCAGTTCATGATATGGACCTTCTGTAGCGAAGCCTTCGCTTTCCGGCTGTTCCAGAGGATTAGCAACACGACGCCGATCTGCCAGTGCGGCCGCAGGTCGCCGGGTATGCTGATGGGCCTCCGCTGGAACGTGATCGGCACCGCAAGTTCCGGGATTCTGAACACGTCCTCAGGCATGGCCGACCTCGGGGAAGTCAAGGTTGCACAAGGCAAGCCAGTCGCACACGGCCTCGTAACCAAGAACGTTCTCGGCGCCCATCGGCAGCACCTTTACCTGCGCATGCAGCGTGGCGACATAATCGGCGACAACCGACGTCAGCCGGTCGGCGGGATCGACTGTGCTCATGTAGCTTTCCATCTGAAGAGTCACTGCACGTGCAGCTTTCAACTCGATCACGCGCTCGTAAAGATCGGGGCTGATCTTCCTAACCTGCTCCAGAATGTTCTGCCCTTCGATAGCACGCGCCACAAGCAGGTTGCGGAACTCTTGGCGCCGCTCCTTTGATTTCAGGGTCGATACACGAGCCAGTTTGCCATCGATGGTCCGAACCAGGCTGTCGTTCTCCGACGCCCAGTCCTGTACCTGGGTTACGCCGGCCTCGGGCACGTCGAGTTGCAACTGGACATCTGTTACACCCAGGAGCTTTGCGCGCGCGGCTGGAAACGCCCCGTCGTCGTGTACCTGGATCTCGAAATCCGGGCAGATGTACGGCAGGGACTTTTCCCGAACTTCGCACGCCTTCTTGTTGGCGAACTCGATCAATTGCTTGTTATCGTGGTCCGGGATTATGAACAACCAACGCTTCAAGATGGTCTGCCCGAGCACGGCTTTGAGCCCATTCCCGTTAGCGATCAGCTTGCCGATGTCTGCGGACATCTTGTCCCGGTGCTTTTCGTACCGCTGTTTGATGTTTAGGTGGCCCTGCGGTGCATAGCACTGGACGCCGACTCCGCTGCGGGTGAAGGCCTCGATGCCAAGGTCACCCTGGTATTCATCCGGAACCCGCTGGAAATCTTCCGGGCCATAGTGGAGGACGAGCAGGTCCTCAATGTACTTCTGCCACTGCTTTCCCTCCCACACCCGTCGAACGATCACGACTGGCAGACCTCCGATTTCATGGCTCAATCCAAGAAGTGCGCCTCGGCGGCGGCACGCACCAGGGTGAGGGTACCCGGGCAGTGGCCGCGAGTTCTGGATCAAAACAACTTTCGAGAGGCATTGGCATGGGTGTGCACCGCCTAAAACAACGGACTACTCGATCTTGAATAGGCCTTTATACCTGTAGTGATTACGGCGATGCAACTTGCTGAAGTCTCAGGCAACCCCGCGCATCCCCCGGCCGATGAGACGGTGTTCACCGTTGGGCCACGCCGAGTTTCGCTGCGATGCGCGCTTCGAACGTCTCCAAGCTCACGGGCTGCCCGCCGGTCAGCCCTTCGACGGCGCGCTCGAGCGTGGTGAGCCGAACTGTGCCGCGCGAAAGCGTGAATGCCTCGGCGTCGTCGTCATAACGGACGATGAACCATGCGATATCGCAGTTGCTCACATGCTGCGCCGCATCCATCCGCCCCAGCGCACTAAAGAACGCCTCGTCCACGACGACAGCAAGCTTCTTCCCCCACCGGCGCAGGGCGGGCACTTTGATCTGGAGCTGGGGCATGAGGCGTTTCGGGCCACTACTGCGATAGTCCGGTCTCCGAAAGCCCGCAGGGAACGGAATACCTGCGCCTCCGTGCTCACGTATTGCAGTGAAGTCGGCGCGCATGCTTGCCCCGGAGAAGTACACGGCCTGGATCTCAAGTGCGCACCAGTGCAATGGATCGCGGGTCGGGTGTACGAGAATGTGGTCGATGCGCCCCACGTCGTCGCCGGCCTCGCCGTTCTCGCGTTCCAGAAAGCCGACCTCGCCGACCACGAGTGGTTCAGCCGTGCCGAGTAGGACCTCTCCTATCCACGAGAAGATCGTGTGATCTTGGTGAAACCGGTTTGGGCACGTTGTGCGCAGACTCTGCCCCGCAACGGTCGTGACGGCACCTTCATCGTCCTGGTGGTAGAGCCGCAACGAGCACACGCCGCCGGCCTTGCTGCAAGGAAACACCGCTGCCGGCGTGCTGCGAAACGGGCACGCGACTGAGCGATGGGCCGCCCCCGCAAACCGGCGACGCTCCTCTGGAGTAAGGGTGACGAACGGTCGACCGTACCATTCGCCGATTCCGAAACGATCCTGTGCCAAGCGTCAATCATATCTCAGGCCAAACAGTCCGCCCGAGTGCGGTCGGAACGTTTCGCGCAGCGGATGGTTTTTCCACGGGCTTTCAACACCGTCCTCCCGCGATCTCCTAGCAGGCGGGCGACATCCATCTGTGGATAGCCAGGGATGAGGCCCGGTGTTTCACTTGCTTCAAGGGCGGCCCTAGCGCAGAATAGAAGATCCCCGAGAGCCAGAGATAGAAGTGTGCGCAGACTGGAACATTTGCGTTATATTCTGTTGTAAAAGTTTGGGGCGACAACTGCCGATGGATGTATGGGTATGACGGATCTTGTTGCGGCTGACCTGTTCGCCGGCGCCGGCGGGCTCTCGCTGGGGTTCTCGCACGCCGGCTTCCGCATCGCCTTTGCCAACGACATCTGCCTCGAGTACGCCGAGACGTACCAGCGCAACCACGATGGGACGTGTTTCTTCCCCTGCTCAATTGAGGAGTTGACGGCCAAGGACATCTTTCGCGAAACAGGGCTCGAAAAGGGAGCACTCGACGTCCTCATCGGCGGCCCGCCCTGCCAGGGATTTTCCATCAACGCCCCCAAGCGTTCGCGCACCGACGACCGCAATCACCTGTTTCGGCACTATGGTCGGCTGGTCCTGGAGGGCCTTCGACCGAAGGTGATCGTGATGGAGAACGTCCCCGGCATGGTCTCCATGGACGGCGGTCGGTTCATCAAAGCTATCTATGGCCTCTTCGAGGATGCCGGATACCGGATGCAGCACATGATCTTGTGCGCCGCGCACTACGGCGTTCCACAGGAGCGCTGGCGGTTGTTCTTCATCGGCACCATCCTTCCCAAGAAAGAAATCACGTTCCCTATCCCGACCCACTTCGCACCTGTCCGCGCAAACTTCACAGGCGGACGCGAACTGACCTGGTTGCCCCTGATCACTAACGGCGACCGGCCACCGACGCTCTTTGATGCGCTCCTCGTGCCGCACACAACCGTCGCGGAGGCAATAAGCGACCTGCCACCATTGAAGATCAACGAGGGAGCAGAAGAAGCCGACTACACCCAGGCGCCGCGTAGCGCGTACCAGGCGCGCATGCGCGACGGAGCGACGCGACTGTATAACCACGTCGCTGGAACCCTTTCTGAGCAAAACCTCGAACGTTTGAAGTACATCCGCCCCGGCGGAAGCTGGCGCGAAATTCCCCACCGCCTACTGCCTGCGGGCATGCAGCGCGCCCGGCGCAGTGACCACACCAGGCGGTATGGCCGCATCGACCCGATGGGCCTCAGCGGTACTGTCCTTACAAAATGTGATCCGCACTGGGGAAGCTTCTTTCACTACGAGCAGGACCGTGCCCTCACCGTGCGCGAAGCTGCACGCCTCCAGTCTTTTCCGGACACCTTCCGGTTTTATGGAAGCAGGGTTTCGCAATACGAGCAGGTCGGTAACGCCGTTCCCCCGCTGCTGGCCACCGCACTCGCCACCCACATTCGCGAAACACTCCTAGATCGGTGAGACCCGCCAGCACGCGTGCGATACAATAATCCTTCCTTCTATTTCGCTTATGGCCTTGCAGCTCACGGAGGTCTTCGGGTTCGCGCCCGCCGACCGCTCCGCCGTCGCCACACGGCACCGCAAAACGGCGGTGTGTCCGTGCATCAGCCTGCCGTGCTGGAAGAAGTTCCGGGCTGGAGGCAAGACGCATGGGGTGTGTACGGTCAGGCCGCCCACCGGCGAGGAGGTTCTAGTATGCCCTGACCGGCTCTACGCAAATGACTACCAGGTCATTCGTGACGTTGCGCGCGAGGCATTCGGCCCGGAGGCGACGATCATCCACCCGCGCGATCTTGCCGTAACCCAGGGCCAGCACCACCGGGTTGTGGCGTTCGGCAAACGATGGGGGCGGGAATTGCGTGTCCCTAAACGCAGTGGAAGCACGACGGGCAGCTACGCCGCTGATTGGATTTTAGCGAAGATCACTCCCGCAGGTGTCTTGGAAGAGTTTGTGCCTGTCGAGGTCCAGACCATGGACACCACGGGTAGCTACCAGCGGGAGTGGTACGCCCTCTTTGGGCTGACGTTGCCGCCGGAGTGTAACCCCACTGATCCAAGCATCAACTGGGAGAATGTCAATAAGCGCATCATCCCCCAGCTTCTGACCAAGGGCAACGTGTACCGGCGCGAGCGCCTCTGCAAGCGAGGATTGTTCTTTGTGTGTCCGACGCCCGTGTACAACCGGCTCATCGCCCGCCTAGGGGCCAAGCTTTCCGAGTACCCCCTTCAAGCCGGCGCGCTCACGTTCCGGCATTACGAGCTTGGGCCAAACACCCACGCCGGTAGGCTGCGCGCACTGCACTGCGCCGGCCAGTTCACCACGACTGTGGAGAACCTGAAGGAGGCATTCAACTCCACCCTCAACCTCCCCGCGATGAACGTGATGACCAGTACGATACAGCGCGCCTTGGGACAAAAGGCCGGCGCGTAAAGAACGCCGTAAGCTTGAAGTGGAAGAATGGATCGGCTTACGCCTGCACAGCGGAGCCAGAACATGGCCCGCATCCGCAGCAAAGACTCTGTGCCAGAGCTGCTCGTACGCAGTCTCGTACACCGGTGCGGCTTCCGTTACCGCCTCCATCGACACGACTTGCCGGGCCGGCCCGACCTCGTCTTTGCTGGACGGCGCAAAATCATCTTCGTGCATGGCTGCTTCTGGCACGGCCACACCTGCCACCTTGGCCATCAGCCTGGCTCGCACCGTGAGTACTGGGTGCCGAAACTGCAGCGCAACAAAGCCCGCGATGAGGCAAACCGCGAGAAGCTGCGAGCCCAGGGCTGGGACGTCCTTGTTATCTGGGAGTGCGAGACGGGCGACCCGGAGCGCATAACTGTGCGCATTCGCGAGTTTCTCAGCACACCAGCGTATGGTACGCGGTCCACGGCACAGTCAGCGAACCCTTCACCGCGAAACAACGCCCCACGTAAGTCAACGAGCATCGAGGTATCGGGGACGAGGACGAGGACGGTCATTCAGCGACGCCGCTGACGACGGGCTCCTACTACCAGGAGGTCGGGCGCGCCGGCCGCGACGGCCTTCCCTCATCCGCCTATCTGCTGTACACTCCCACCAACCTGAAGATCCGGCGCCATCTCGTGTCGAATAGCGTGCCGTCAGAGTGCGAGTTCGACAAGATCTGCTCCGGCGTTTTTCCACCCAAATCGTCGACGTTCGACCCGTATCGCGACAGATCTGAAGACGCGAACGAGCTGAGAGTGTTTGTGGCGCTAGTCGACGCCGGTGTGCTTGAGGTAATTGGCAAGGGGCCAGACAGCATCCGCTGTTTCGATTGCGCAAGTCCGGACGAGACTTGGGCCCGCTACACCTCCGCCGCGAGAACGGGTTCGGTCGAACTGATTGCCAGAAGGCTCCAGCTGCCGGCGAGTGCGGTCATTCGGGATTTATTCGACGGTTCCGTCGCGGGATTGTACGAGTTGACAGCAGCGCCGCGGAAGGCCTTGTTCTACCGGCATGTAGTGCCGGTAGAATCTAAACGCAAGTTGATTCTGGGTGATTTCGAGCGCATCCGGGCCGCACGATTGGCTAAGTTGGATGGGTTTGTAAATGTAATCACCGGTCCGAACCCGGAGGCCCGAATCTACGATGTGCTGGTATTTGACGCGGTCGTTAGGGTCTGACGCGGCGTGCACCAAGGCACCGTGCTCCGAGATCGCGCCAGCTACTGGGCGCCGTCGTGCGGGGGCCTCTCCCACATGCTGCTCGTCATGTATGGGGGCTGATTTTTCTTCGTGCTGCACGGAATCACAACGTCGGGTACAACCGCGCGTGCGCGCGCGACGCATGTGGTATTCCACGATCGGAATCGGCCGGCATTGGAGTCGGGTTGGAGTCCACATCGTCTTTGGTGGCGTTTTGGCGTCCAAATCCATCGGACCTAAGTCTTTTGGTTTCAGTACACGATGCTCGTAAGTTATTGATAAATTTTGCTTGGGGTGCAAGAGGTCCCGGGTTCAAATCCCGGCGGCCCGACCATAGTTTTCAAAGACTTACACGCCCTCAACCCCAGAGGCTTCATCAACTGGGTCCAAACTGGGTCCAATTCAGGTCCAATCTCGAACGAGGTAGCTCTGGTAGCCATGGTAGGCATGGTGGCCTTCCTCGCTTGTACTCTCGTATCACGATACGGAGACGACAAGAGTTTCCCTATACATG
>DASRCX010000003.1:0-29431 GCA_035652895.1 Terriglobia bacterium | reverse complement strand
AGGCGAGGCATCGAGGCAGAAAGCGTGGGGCCTGGATGTTTACCTGGACAGTGGCAGCCTACAATCTGGTGAGAATCCGTAACTTGATCGGAGCGACGGCATGAAGTCCAGGGCGAAGGGTGCCTCGAAGCGGGGAAAGAGCAACCCAAGCCACCCGCAAGGGTGGTGGGAGCGCGTCGGCCAAGCCCAGCACAGGCGCGAAACCGCGCTGGCAACGGACCAAATCTTTTGATTACGCCCATTTTTCAGCAACCTGCTAGACCCCAGTCTAGAGTCAAGCACTTTTTTACACCTTTTTTAGCGGCAGTTGGGCTGCCGGTGCATACGTCGGGAGGGGTGAAAGGCGAGAACATGCACCGTATCCCTATGTTCAATGCTCGTGTGCTTTCGGTAGGCGTGCGTGACTTGAGCTGAGAGAAGTGGGGATCGTCAGTCTTGTGGCCCAATCAGGGCCGGGAGGAGACTGATGACTGTCCAGAACATCCCCACTGTTCCGACGACGGTGGAGCATGCGCGCCAGCAGTTCGAGCAGTGGCGCGAGACTCGCCCGCCTTTCTCACCCATCCCCGAAACGCTGTGGACTCTGGCCGTACTATGGTGGAGTGAACCCTTGAAATGACACACAGAATTGGGCACAGTTTCCGGGAAAGGAAGGCCCGTGAAAAGGAAACGGTACTCCCGGAAATTTCAGCGCATGGCGGTAGAGCGGATGGAGAACTGCGACGATGTGGAGGCATTGGCCAAGGAGTTGGGCGTGACCCGACGATGCCTGTACAAATGGCGCCGGAAGCTCGAAACGGTTGAGCCTGGGGAAGAGGCTTCGCGGCCGGGCACGCGCGCGGCCTCCCACCGGCGGGAAATCGAGAAGCTCAAGCGACTGCTCGCCGAGAAGGCTCTGGAGGTGGATTTTTTCAAAGGTGCCTTGCAAAAAGTCGAGGCTCGACGCCGGAGTCGCGGCGACTCTGACGGGACGGCATCTACGAGCAGATCCGCGACGTGATGCCGTTGCAAGGCAGCCTGAGCATCGAGCGCATGTGCCAGTTGGCAGGAGTCAGCCGCAGGAGCTTCTACCGGTCACTGAAGGAGCGGCAACCAGCCGAGGAAGAGATGGAAGTGCGATCCGCGATCCAACAGATCGCCCTGGAGCATCGCCGGCGCTACGGCTATCCGCGAATCACCGCCGAGCTGCGCCGTCGAGGCATGCAGATCAACCACAAACGGGTCGCTCGGATTATGCGCGAGGACAATCTGTTGGGCATTCAGCCGAAGCGGTTCGTGGTGACGACGAATTCGAATCACAAGCTCGAGGTGTACTTGAATTTAGCGCGTCGGATGAAGGTGACCGGGATCAATCAGCTCTGGGTTGCGGACATCCCTTACATTCGGCTGAAGACCGAATTTGTCTATTTGGCCGTGATCCTGGATGCGTACTCGCGCAAGGTGGTGGGCTGGGCCCTGGACCGAACCATGACGGCACGGTTGACGATCAGGGCGCTGGAGCAAGCCATCGAGAACCGGCATCCGCAACCAGGCTTGGTGCACCATTCAGACCGAGGATTTCAATACGCTGGCGCCGATTACATAGCCTTGATGGAAAAGCACGGCATGGTGCCGAGTATGAGCCGACCGGCGAACCCTTACGACAACGCGAGTTGCGAAAGTTTTATCAAAACGCTGAAGCGGGAAGAAATCTACGCCAACCAGTACAACGACCTGAGCACTTGCGGGCGAACATCACGGAGTTCATCGAGGTCTATTACAATCGCTAGCGGTTACACTCTGCGCTGGGCTACTGCCCGCCGGAAGAATTCGAGCGCCAGAACCAATCTTCAGCTCAAACTGAATCTCGAAGCGCAGCGATCCAGTTTTTTGAGAACAACCGTGGGAACGACAAAAAACCAGCGGGGATTTCTGAATTGGTGGGCGGGGAAGGGGACTCCAATGCCGTCCCCTTCCCCGAACCCCATCCCCTGCTGGAAGATACAGAAATGCCTTTATACAACACGGAAACCGTGAACAAAAAAATTGTGTCATTATAGGGGTTCGCCCCACCGAAATGGGAACATCTTGGGAACAAAACCGCCCAAAAACCCCCTAAAATTGTGCTTCGTGACCAAAGACAAAGTTGAGCGAGCCAACAAGATAGCAATGTTGAGTCAAACTACGAAGCAAGGGGTCGGGAGTTCGAATCTCTCCGGGCGTACCACTCTTTCCAACGGCAGTCAGCTTCCGTGTTCTTCCTGCCAGGCGCGCAGGGGCCGTTGCGACTTCGACCCGTTTTGAACAGGCAGGCCGCATCAGAGTTGAATGGCGGCGCGGGAGTATGCGCCCGCGGGCTGCTGGCTCCATGCTGCTTATGGAACGAACGGCGCCTGGCACCTTTCTTCTTCCACGCTGCGCACGACAACGGGAGGCAAGGCCCAGGTTGAAATTTCCGGACCAATCAAAATGAGATGGCGCAAGGTGATCCCGCCGTCTTCGGAATCACGTGTGGGTTGAAGGCTTCAAGGGCGTCTTCGATCTTTGTCTTTTAATAGGCATAGATGGGGTGTGTCGGCAGAAGGTATAATTTCCACATCTGGACGTAACAGCGCGTAATCCGGCAGATTGAGCAGAGGTGTTTCATGCCGACCGGCAAGACCAGCGTGAAAGCTGCGCCCTCGTTGAAGCAGGCTTCCCGGACAACTGCAATCAAGGCCATGGGTGGTTACACGTCGCCACAGCGCATGAAGCGCATTTTTGCCGTGCTCGACCGGCGCTTTCCCAACGCTGCGTGCCTGCTCAATCATCGGAACGCCTTCGAGCTTCTCGTCGCGACGATTCTCGCCGCGCAGTGTACCGACGCCAAAGTCAACGAGATCACTTCTGGCCTTTTCCGGAAGTATCCCTCGCCGCAGGCATTCGCAGCGCTGCAGCCCGAAGCCCTGGAGCCGGGCATCCACGCCGCGGGTTTCTTCCGAAACAAGGCAAAGAATATAGTTGCAGCATCCAGGAGGATCGTCGAGGAATTCGGCGGCAAAGTGCCGAAGACAATGGAGGAATTGCTGACGCTTCCCGGCGTCGCGCGCAAGACGGCCAACGTTGTCCTGGGCACCGCTTACGGTATCGCCAGCGGTATTGTTGTTGATACGCATGTCCTGCGCGTAGCGACGCGGCGGCTAAGACTATCAAAGCAGAAGGCGCCGGAAAAAGTTGAGCAGGACCTTATGAAACTTGTTCCGCGCGACCGATGGATTCAGTTCAGCTATCAGCTCTCATGGTTTGGTAGGGAGATTTGTCTTGCGCGCAAGCCGCTATGCGGCGAATGCCCTCTCGAGCCGATTTGTGATTCGCCGGAAAAGACCGTGTGACCGAAAACACGGACAGCGTGATCCACCATGGCAGCCTGCTTGCCAAGGGCTGGATGTGAAGGTGGTAAAGCCTAAAATCACCAGGGAGCCACAGCATGAACATTACGGTGTATTCGACGCGGGGAAAGAAGGCATTTTCTTTCACAGAAGACCTGACGGTCGCGGAGGCCGCAAAGCAGGCGGCTCAAGCCTTTAATTTCCCTCTTGACCGGCGCTATGACCTGCTTCTCTCCTGCAATGCTACGATGCCGCTGCACCCCGACAGCACCCTCGGTTCCTACGGCATCCATAACGGTTCCACATTATTTCTTACCCTTGCAAGCTCGGTCGTGTCGGCATAGTGATAGATTCAGAAAGGAATTTCTGGTTGGACCCAGCTTTCCAGGCCACAGAGTTGAAACATTTCCTCAATCCGCTCATCAAAACAACGTAGATGGCAAATGCCTGTCCGGGAAAGGAAGGGGCAATGATAGCGGAAATTGCGGCAATGATCAGTGTGATCCTGGTATTCGTATTGACCGGCACAATTTTCGTCTCCAACGCCATGGCAGTTTCTTACCGTGCACGATTTGTTTCATCGTCAGTGAAAAGCGTATTGTGCGCTTCGGCTATTGTTTCCTGCGCGAAGCCGCCGAAGTCGGTCATTCAGGGCGACAACGTGAAAGGAGTACAGGCATGAGCGCGGCGGAAGCGGCCAGGCCGGCGTTGTATTCGAAACTGATTTCACGCAATGAAATTACCCATTCGACAATGGCTTTCCGGTTCGAGCGTCCGGAGGGATGGAACTTCAAGGCGGGTCAATTCGTGGATATGACCCTGCCCAATCCGGCAGAGACTGACGCCGAAGGAAGCGTCCGTGGCTTTTCGATTGCGAGCGCGCCTTTTGAAGATTCACTGATGGTGGCAACAAGGATGCGCGATACAGCTTTCAAGCGAACACTGGCGTCGATGCCGCTTCAGACGGAGGTCAGGATCGAAGGGCCCTTCGGCAATCTGACGCTGCATAACAATGCCAGGAGGCCCGCAATTCTGCTGGCCGGTGGAATTGGCATTACGCCTTTCCGAAGTATCGTGCTTCAGGCCGCTCACGAAAAGCTGCCTCACCGAATCTTTCTTTTCTACTCTAACAACCGCCCGGAGGATGCTGCTTTTCTCGATGAACTCCGTGAGCTTGAAAAAATCAACCCGAATTATCACTTCATACCAACGATGACCGCCATGGAGGGCTCCACGCGCGAATGGGCGGGAGAAACTGGATTCATCGATTCGAAGATGCTCGCGAAGCATTTGCAGGCAGTCGCACCCACCGACCCGAGTATTGCCGAGGCGATCTATTACATCGCGGGACCTCCCGGAATGGTCGCTGCTATGCGCAAGATGCTGGTTGATTGGGGTGCGGATGAGGACAACATCCGGATGGAGGAATTCGCAGGTTACTAACTGCCCGCTTGCGGTACGAAATGACGCTTGCACAGATGCTGATCGAGCACCGCTATACATCGAGCGAAAAGTTCGCAGTCCGAGGGCGATTCGAGGATTTCCTCTGCACCAGCGTGCCCCGGGTTGGATTTGCCCCGGAGACTTCATGAGGCGAGCTTCGCAAAACGGCGGGCATCTTCCAGCATCGAGATATTATTGAACAGCACATAGCAGGGGCGGCAGCGACGCGCGATGTCAAGCAGTTGCCCGAGGTCTTGATCGGTATAGCGGTAGCGATATCCGCCCCTGCCGTGAAGGCGGAAATACCCCGGCTTTCCTGTTGCCGGTTCCTGCGCGAAAGGGTCCACCGCGTGAACCAGCTTCAATTCCTGACAAAGGCCGCGGACCTCTTCCAAGTTCCAATCGCCGCGCGGCTCCCAAGCAAACTTCACACCTTTCACTTCGCCAGGTGCTCTGCGAATCTCGCGGAAAAACGCGCGCAGCCTAAACGTGTTTTCCCGGGTCGGAGCGAAACTCGCAGGACATTGGAAAAGGATGATGCGGGCCCGCAGGACCCGAGCGCATTCAAGCGTGCGATGCCAGCCGTCCATCACCGTCCTGCTCAGCCGGAAGCCTCCCGTTTCGCGTTTCTGCCTCTCGCTCAGCTTTTCGCGCAGCCGCCGGTAGGTCGGGCTCGAGGGTTCGTGCGTGATCAGTTGCCACGCCTTGAGCGTGAATTCAAAATCCGCCGGGACCAGCCTTCTCCACCGCTCCAGCGTTTTCGGCAGCGGCGGCTGATAGAATGTCTGCTGAACTTCCACCACGGGGAATTCGCGCGCATAACGCACCAGACTTACCGGAAAACCACAGCATCCGATTCGCAAATCCCGTAATGTTGCTTCATTCCATCCGCTGCAAGAAATCCGTACCGGCACGGATTTGACCCCCACAGTTCAGATGTGCGGATTTTATCACTCTGCTCTGCTCCTTACGAAAGGCCCCGTTGCGAAAGTGGCAGGTTTGAAATCCACCTCTGCGAAGGCAGGTGCAACTACAAGTCGCAAGCATATTTATCGCACTTTTTCATTGATGATTCTGTAATGCTATAATTTGGCGAGCCATTGTAGCGAGAGCAGCCTATTGCTGTTAACGCGGCTGGCAGGTAAGCTCACTGCTGGAATCATTTATTCCGTGTCGGGGCGTGGCGCAGTCTGGTAGCGCGCTTGCCTTGGGCGCAAGAGGTCCCCAGTTCGAATCTGGGCGCCCCGACCAATTTCCCCTTCATACCCGCACATGCGCCCAAAAAGCATGCAGACTAGCCCGCAAGGTGTGACAATTCTCTCACCGCGCAGTGGAGTTTATCACGCTTCAGTGTGATGTCGGTCACAGCGTCAAGTTCCCGGGGCCGTTAGATTACTCGCGTTCGACTGGATCGCGGGCTAACGCGTCAAACCGGGCGTTGGAATAGCACGGCCCAGCGGAACTTTGAGCAGGAAGGTCACCAGTGTGCTTGCGAACATGATGCTGTTGGCGGGTCTGGCTTCGCGGACGTGCGCGGCCGGTGATTCCTTTGGCACAGCCAGGCGGATTGCGTCAGTCCCGGTTTGGTTCTGACGATGAGGGCAGAGTGAACGGCGTATCGGTCAATTCCGGCGGGAAGCAATCCAAGAGACCATGCCCCTACCTGATGGCAATGCTCCTTCTTATGCTCTGCGTCAACAAGCCGGCAGCAGCACAGATGCCGCAATCGGCTGAATACTGTGGCGGCTGCCACCGCGCAATCGAACAGGGTTGGAAGGAATCGGTTCATTCGCAGGCGATGGAAAGCCGGCTCTTCCAAGATGCGTTGCAGATGGCCGATTCGGATTTTGGTTCGCACGCGCGCATCGTTTGCCTTGGTTGCCATGCACCCACGGTTGCGGCGACGGGGGACTATTCGCTCGTTCGGAAGGTGAGTTGGGAAGGTATCACCTGTGACTATTGCCATTCCATCCGAAGCGTAAACCTGGCTGGGCCTAATCCCAAGGCGGTTGTGGAATACAACAACGTCAAGGAAGGCCCTTGGAAAGGTGTCACCTCGCCCGTTCATGGAACGGCCTATTCCGCGCTGCACACGACTTCGCTGCTTTGCGCGACATGCCATCAGTACCGGAACTCGCTGGGGTTCCCGGTGCTTACCACTTACTCTGAATGGCAGAAAGGCCCCTACGGCAGGGAGAAGACAGGATGCCAGTCCTGCCACATGTACCGCATCGAGGGGCAAGTGGTGGATCCACGCATTTTGAAGACGCAGGATGGCATTAATCTCCATCAGATGCCCGGCAGCCATTCGCTGACGCAGCTCAACAAGGCGATTCGCGGCCGGCTGATCGTCTCGCATGAAGGCGGACAACTCCGTGTGGTAGTCGACGTCACGAACCAGGGAGCGGGCCACATGGTCCCCACGGGATCGCCGCTCCGCAAGCTGATCCTGCAAGTCAGCGCGTCGCCATTCGGCGGCAAGCCTTTCCATGCGGAGCGCGTTTTCACTCGAGTGGTGGCGGACCAGCAAGGGAACATTCTCAATCGCGAGGACCTGGTGTTCATGAAGGCGGCGAAGGTCGTGTCAGACACGCGTCTCGCGCCGGGAGAAACGAAGAAGGAATCTTTCACCTTCAGCGTGCCGCAAGGCGTCCGCTCGACGGTGCAGGCGGACTTTATCTACTTCTATTCTCCAACCGCCGCAACCCAGGCTGAACAGGAAGTGAAGTTCCTCAGCCTTAGCCGTTTTGTGCAGTAAAGTTTTATTGCAAAGCGCCTGAGCGATGCCGCAGCGCGCTGAATAGCAGTGGAGTAGTTAAACGTGGTCAGCAGACAAACGGAGGAACCGATCCAATGATGGATGCCAATTTCGGAAAAACCTCTGTGCCATCGGCAGAAGGGCCAGCCGACTCCAGTCGTCGCTGGATCAATTTGCTTTTGGGCACGGGCGTCGTCGCGACGATCGCTTCCTTCATTTATCCGGCAATCCGCTACGTGATTCCGCCGCCCGTCGCCGAAGCCACTAACCTTTCCGTTGTAGCGGCCAAAGTCGGCGAACTCAAAAACAACTCTGCAAAGGTTTTCAGATTCGGTTCGGAGCCGGCCATTTTGATACGCAATTCCGAGGGAAAATATCTGGCGTTCACCGCCGTCTGCACTCATCTTGGCTGCACTGTGCAATACCGACCTGACCTCCATGAAATCTGGTGCCCATGCCACAACGGCACCTACGATTTGCAGGGGCGCAACGTCAGCGGACCGCCGCCGCGACCTCTGGTGCAATACCAGGTCCACATTCAAGGCGATGACATTGTCGTCGTCCGCAACGCATAACTATGGATGGATTCAAACGTCGTACCTTAGACTGGCTTAACGAACGACTCGGTGGCGAAGGCATCGAGGAATTTCTCCGTCATAAGCGCGTGCCGCTCCATGAGCATACCCTATGGTACTACTTTGGCGGAATGGCACTGTTCCTCTTTGTGATTCAGGTGCTTACAGGCATCCTGCTGCTGATGTATTACCGTCCCACGGCGAGCGGCGCCTTTGAGAGTGTGCAGTTCATCATGACGCAAGTCAAATTCGGATGGCTGATCCGCTCGATCCACAGTTGGTCCGCCAACCTGATGATCCTCGTGGTCTTCATTCATATGTTCAGCGTCTTTTTCATGAAGGCCTACCGCAAGCCGCGCGAGTTGACCTGGGTCAGTGGCATGCTGCTCTTTTTCATCGTGCTGGGATTCGGGTTCTCCGGCTATCTTCTGCCCTGGAACACGCTTGCCTTTTTCGCAACCAAGGTTGGGACGGATATGGCCGGCTTCGTACCCTTCATTGGCAAGTGGATCATGATTTTCCTGAGGGGCGGCGATCAGGTCACTGGCGCAACGCTGACCCGCTTCTTCGGGTTTCATGTCGCCGTGCTCCCGGGGCTTGCAACGCTGCTTCTCGCGTTTCACTTGCTGCTTGTGCAGCGGCTTGGGATGAGCGTTCCGCCCGGAGTGGAGAAGCGAATCAAGGAAGGGGTTGAGCCTGAACGCTCGATCCCATTCTTCCCAAACTTTTTGCTGCGCGACATCATGGGATGGTACGCGGCGCTCGGCGTATTGGGCGCGCTGGCCGCCATCTTCCCGTGGGAGCTTGGTACCAAGGCTAACCCGTTTGGTTCGGCGCCCGCGGGCATCCATCCTGAATGGTATTTCCTGTTCATGTACCAGACGCTGAAATACCTGCCATCAAAAGTCTTTTTCATTGACGGAGAATTGCTCGGCTTAATGCTGTTCGGTGCGGCTGGAGCCCTTTGGGTGATCATTCCGTTCCTGGATTACAAGGCAGGCGGATTTGGGCGCACGACGCGGTTCTTCACCGGGCTGGGTATCTTCGCGCTGGGATATATCATCGTCATGTCCGGCTTGGCAATTTTCTAGCTGTAGCGGCGACCTGTGATCGCTGCAAAGATTCAAGTAAATAGAGTCAGCGAGCACAGCTTTACGGTGCAGATGGCCCTTGCGATACAGAATATGAAGAGACGCTCCATCACGTACTCCTGGATCAGAAAGTGCTCCTTCAGTGCGGCTTTGATACTGCTGGGCTCAAGCCTCAAGCTGGCTGCAGTGCAGGCGGCCCCAAAAGATTCCTGCGTCGCCTGCCATTCGCAGCTACCCGGCCAATACGGCCAGCCGGCCAAGCTTTTTTCCAGCGACGTCCATCATGAGGCTGGTCTCAGTTGTGCGAACTGTCATGGCGGCGACCCCAACGACGATTCCATGAACGCGATGAGCCCGGCCAAAGGCTTTCGCGGCAAGCCCACCAAAGCGCAGGTGCCAGAATTTTGCGGCCGCTGCCATTCTGACCCGAACTACATGCGGAAGTTCAATCCCAGTCTTCGCACCGACCAAGTGAGCGAATATCTTACGAGCGTGCACGGCAAGCGGCTGAAGCAGGGCGATACCAAGGTCGCCGTCTGCGTGGACTGCCACAGCGTACATGACATCCGTCCGCCCTCCGACCCGCGTTCTCCCGTGTATCCCACTCACGTGGCGGAGACCTGCGCGCGTTGCCACGCCGACTCAAACTACATGAAGGGTTACAAGATCCCGACCAACCAATACGAGCTTTACAAGAAGAGCGTCCACGCGGCGGCGATGGCCTCGGGCGACACTTCCGCACCAACGTGTTCGACCTGCCACGGGAATCACGGGGCTACCCCGCCTGGAGTGAGTTCTGTCGCCAATGTCTGTGGCACGTGCCACGTGATGAACCAGCAGCTGTTTGAAAAAAGTCCCCACGGGCCCGCCTTTGCGAAGATGGGCCTGCCTGGCTGTGTGCAGTGCCACTCGAACCATGAAATTGTCAAACCGGAAGACACCTGGGTGGGAACGAGTCCAAAGGCCATCTGCGTCACCTGTCACGTGGCGGGTGACAATGGATACAAAACGGCGGAAGCGATTGCAGGAGGCTTGGACAGGCTGAAGTCCACTTACCACGACGCCGATCAGGTGCTTAACAAGGCGGAGAAGTCCGGCAT
This sequence comes from Terriglobia bacterium, assembly GCA_035652895.1. Lineage (GTDB taxonomy): Bacteria > Acidobacteriota > Terriglobia > UBA7540 > UBA7540 > SCRD01. The sequence goes on along the minus strand of DASRCX010000003.1, from coordinate 19,117 downwards.
GGAAGTGTCAGCCGCGCGCGTCGATCTGGCCAGCGCCCACAGCGACCTGATCAAAGCGCGTGTGGCCGTCCACAGCTTCAATGCGACGGACGTCCTGAAGATCACAGACCAGGGAGTTGAGACTTCCCATAAAGCCTACGAAGCCGGTGTCGCCGCTCTGCGCGAGCGCGATTACCGCAGGAAGGGACTGGCCATTTCACTGATCGCAATCGTGATTGCTATTTCCGGGCTCTACCTCAAAATCCGCAAAATGGAACGCGGCTGAGGCGGTGTCTCGAATTTGCCAATATGCGTCCGCCTTGCTGCTATCACCCGTAGGCTCTGAGTTCCGCCGGGGCTTGTTTGAAATCTGAAATTTCAAAGTTTCAGATTGTCGAGGCCAAAATTCGCAACCTGAAACCTATGGTCTTGAATCCGTAATTCGACACATGCGCGAGGTCAGGACGGGTTGCGAACCGTCCCTGCCTGCACCCTCGTCTGCCCCGCCGCCCTTGTGGTTACTGTCCGCGTTGGAAGTCCCGTTCCAGGTTGGACGGCACCTGCGTATATCCCGCGGGAATCTCGAAAAGTGAGCTATCGACCGGATCCGTTGAATAGGACGTCACGCGGCTGGTAATCTCCATCAGCGATGTGGAGGACGGCCCTGCCGCCGAATTTGCACTGCTTGCCGTCTGGGTGTTCTCGGTATTCTTTTTCTTGCGGCCGAAGTGCCCAAACCCACCGAACATGCCTCCGATGGCTTTAGCCGCTACATCACCGGCCGTGGTCGGCTCATCTGATGATCCAGCGGGCCGGTTCTGCTGGCTCGACTCAGAGCTTGCCTGAGAGCCGCCTTGAGCCTCGACTTCCATGTTGATCACCTGGAGAAGTGGCAGCCCCTGCGGTATCTTCCCTGATTTGTAAAGTTCAACCATCGACTGCCGCATCCTCGGGTCGCCGGCAATGTTTACCATCGGATTCCAACTGATCTCGGTTGCCATCTTCTTATAGAGGTTGCTCACCTCTTCGTACCCCTGCACCGATGGCGCCACCCAGGAATCGACCGAGATCCCGAACCCCCCTGATTGCGGTCCCCGTTGTGCGTTCTGTTGCTGCGCTTCGAAGGTGACTTTCATCTTCACTTCGTGCGCCGTCTGGCCGAGTAGCGATTGCGTCTGATCGCTCGGCGTCACCTCGACCTTCGGCGTGATGGTGACTTCGCTGCCTTTTTCCTTCTGCTGCTTCTGCACCTCTTCATTCCACTTTGCCTGCATTTTCTCCATCATTTCGCGCATCTGCTCGAACGTGACCACGCTGTAGGCGCGCTTTTTCGGGTCCACCTTTATGATGCGCTTGCCGTTCACGTCGATGATCTGATAGGTGCCGTCGCTTTCATCCGTGCGCAGAAAATCTCCTTTAACATACGTTGTACTTTCGGCAGGCTCGCGCATCTGCTTGCTGAAAACGCCCATGACGTGAACCATGCCCGCCATGGCCCCGCCCGTGATTTGCGAAGTCCGGGTATATTTGAAGTCCGCGCGGCCCATCGAAGGAACCATCGCGAGACAAAAAATCGCCGATAGAGTCGCCCTCGTTTTCATAGCCCCCTCCATGCTATTCGTGAATATGTGGAATTACCCCGATGGGCTTGATCGTACCCGAATTTACGGGCGGAATCAATCGATACAGCGAAGGCTGTCCTGAAGCACACCTATGGATGGCATCATGATGGATTGAGATGCTGAGTTGGGCGTTTCCCGCTGCCTAATTTATGCCGAGGAAACGGACAACGGACGATCCCTGCCGGGCCGGGGCCGAGCGGCTGGCATCACGGCAATACTCATCATTCGCAGGACGATATCCGAGCGTAAGCGCTTTGTCCTGACGCATCAGGCTGCCAGGGTGCCTGCCAAAAAGGACATCGCCTCTGCAATAGTAGAGGCCGGATTGCCTTTTCACCCAAACGATCGTGCTTGCATCGGGTGCGGGCAATTTCTTCGTTCCACCTATAACAGAGGTCCAGGCTACGCTGGGAATTTCGCTGGCAGCAACCATCCAGCCTCGCGTAGTCGGCGAACTGAGAAGCGTCAGAAATACCACCATCAGAAGAATGGCGGGGATCATCGGCGAAGAACTGAAGACGGCGCTTGTCGGCGTTGCAGGTCTGTATCCGAAAGCACCAGAATTACCGAACCCCCAGGAATTTGGCTCGTCTGGTAAACGGCGGCTAGTTCCTTTGCCGCTCTGCGTCTTGGCCTGTTGTGGATTTGAGTTTCGTCCTTCTCCTTGCTCTCCCATTTTCCCCCTCCCCCATTGCAACAGCGAACGGGGCCTTCGCCGCTGCCGGACCCGACTCCTATGCCAGCTAAAAAGAATTTTAGGGGGACCTCTGATGCCAGACAAGTAGCCGACGAGTAAATAACTTCGGAACTATTTAACAAGACGTGCATAAATGCGAAGTAATTTGCTGGACGTCCGGAGCCGGTTGTCGTTTCAGAAAAGGGAAAGTAAGGCTTTTCACCCGCTGTCGCCCGCAAGATTACACATTTTTATGTCTGATTAGCCTGCCGCGTTTTTTGTGTGCAGGCCTTCCTTTCTGCATGTAGTTCTGTGGAATCTGAGCGGTTAGATTCCAAATTGCCGCTTCGTGATCTCCTGTTGTTGTACCGTCCGTCCTTCTACGTAGTTCGCTGCCCTCAAAAATGTGAAAACCGTGAAGTTCGAGTCGCCACTTTGTTTGTGCCGTCCGCACACGGTTGAACGGACGGTCGGCACGACGGATGAATACGGAAGACAGGGCGGTCCGTAAACCGTGCCACCTCGAATGTGGTGCTCAGCATGATTTCTTACGGGTGCGGCCGATCTGCTCGAGGTGCTTCTGCAGGCGTGCGATCAATTGTTCGCGGGATCCGCCCTCGATCTGGCTTAGAAGCTCGTCGAGCGCGAAGTGCACGACATCGTGATGATGGAGTTCGAGCGGAGCGACGCAAGCACTGAGCTCGAGCCAAGCGTCATGCAAACGGCCGATTTCAGCAGGGGTGAGCTGCGGAGCATGGGGACCTAGATAAAACACGGAGTATTGTCCACTGGGAAGGTAGATCTCGAGCGTGAGTTGAGGTTTCGGGTCAGGTAGGCGTTCCCAGGCGAGCCCTGCCAGGCGGGCTTCTTCTGCCACTGACCGCGAAGGGGAACGTCCCAGGATGATCGTCGACGATTGCAGGCTCCTTGCAGCGCGCAGGATCCCGTCCCACTTCTCAGCCGCGGCGGCCACCGCCAAGTGGATTGTCTTGCCCTTTTTCTCGGCGATGGCGAGGGCGCGCGTGAACAGCTCCTGCTCTTTGAAGCTGAAAAGTTGTTCGGCCCGGAGTCCGTGCTCGCCGGAATCGGCACGAGTGAGGAGGCGGAGGTGAAGAACTACAATGTCCTTTTGCCGCGTGTTGGCACGGTCTAGTATGGCGGAAAGATGGTAAAGCGCGTTGTAATCGCGGACCATGACGAGCAGGTTGCCGGGGCGGACGCCCACGGTTTCCGGAGTAAGCTCGAATCCGGGTTGAAGATTGAACTGGTCAAGCTCCGCATGTGCGCTGTGCTCCCTTTTCGTGGCCCTTTCAGAAGCGCTGAACGCACAAAAAAGTACGACGGTGAAAATGACGCCGGAAATAGTGGCCACCGGCTTAGTAAAGAGATTCACAAGGCAGAGCGCGAACAGGGCCAGCGTGATAAGGCCGAGCCCCAGCGGAACTTCCCATTTTCCGATTTTGAAGTTGAGTGGAACTCGGAATTCCCGCTCGCCCGGCTGTTTGTACCGGAGCACTAGGACCGCCAGACCTTTCATGGCGAAGCTCCACATCACGCCAAAAGCGTAAGCTTCACCCAGGACGAAAATGTTCCCCTGGCTAAGAATAATCGTCAGCAACTGTAGCCCGACAACCAGATTCAGAACGCGGTATGAAGTTCCGAAGCGCCGATGCGGGTATCGAAACCATTGTGGGAGGATGCCGTCCTCGGAAATGCGGTTCAGCACGCCGTTTGAGCCAACGATTGCAGTGTTCACGGCGCCGGCAAGCATCAGAACTCCCACCACAACCACAAACGTGCGGAATGCCAGCCGCAAAGATATCGGCCCCACAAGATACATAGCCAGGCCGCCGATCAGATTATCGAAGTAGTTGCTGCGGACGGCATCCGGAATAATCATGACCGCAAAGAAAGCCACGCCCACTGTGAAAACCAGGCTGTAAACGAAAATCACGAAGCCCGCTCTTTCAAGGTTTCGCAGTTTGGGATGTTCAATTTCCCTGTACACCTGCGCCATAGTCTCTTCGCCGCTCATCGCAAGGACGGAGTGGCCAAGCCCGATCAGAATGCCCGCCAGCCCGATCGTGGAAGGCCAGCTCGTGTGCTTCAGCCACCCCAGCGCGTCATGCGAGTAAACGATGGTGGAAAGTGTTGGCAGCGGGGGAAGGTGAAATCCGCGCACGGCAAGCGTGTAGCCGCACCAGACAATCATGACGACCACCATTACGGTGGTCACGTACATAATGCGCAGCGCCTTTTCACTGGATTCGGGAACGCCCTTGATGTTTTGCCACCAGAAGTAGAGCGTGACAAATATGGCAAAGACCGCAGCGGTGGGGTTCATGGGCAGAGCGAACCCCGCCTTGAAGTGCTGCAGAATCTCGTTCAATAAACCGGCAAGATACAGACCTGCGGAAACGCCGCTGACGGGCCCGGTAAGAACGTAGTCAAACATCAGCGCCGAAACAGAGAACTTGGCCAGCGTCGAGCCCATAGCCTCTTTTACTACGCGATATACACCACCGCGTACGAACATGCTGCAACTCTCGATGTACACCGCGCGCACTGCGTATGCCAGGCACATAATCGCCAGGACAAACCACGGGGCGGACTTGCCAATAAAATGTTCCGCAATGGCGCCGGCATAAAAGGCCGATGACCCCATGTCGTTTAGCACGACGGCTGCGGCCTGCCAGAAGGAGATAAAGGCCAGCATGGCAGTTGTGGCCACCACTACGCGCGGCCCTGGGGTGCTTACGGCCATGCTGGATTTCTCGGTGGTTTCTTTCAACATAGTTGCTGTCCGGGTCTGGCGTTGTGAACTTTAGCAAAGCTGCTTCAACGGACTCGGCAATCTCCTCCCCATTATTCAAGGACGTGAATTACACTGTGGCCGCGGGAGCGAAGTTGCCGGGCGAGTCTTTGTTCCGTGGCTCGCCACCACTGCTTCCTGCTGCCGATAATCACCAGTGAATTTGGTCGGAGCATCTTTTCGAGACACTGCCCCCGATTTCCGCACAGCACGATCTGGATGCTGGTTGCGGCTGTGATGCAACAGTCATACACGAGGCCAAGCGCGCGCTGTTCTGCAAAGGCAACCGACACTGGCGGTCTTGTCAAAGGAAATCCCATAGGGACGACTTGAGGGACAAGGAAATGGATTCTGGCCTTGAAGCATTGCGCCACAGTGCCCGCAGCCTGGAGGGCGGCCCGAGTCGCTTCTGGCGTCGTGAAGATCACATGGATTTCAGCGGCGGCCGTTTCCGTCCCAGGCGCATCCACGGCCTGCCCCGGGCGCTGGTTTTCCATTCCTTCAGTGGGCCACATCATTGTGCTACCCAATTTCAAAATAGGGCAGTCCGCATAAGGAAGTCATAAAGGCTGGCTAAAGATTTCGTGAAACAGTTATTCTGTGGTCCGGAAGCGGTAGCCTATCCACGGGTCCGTCAGGAGGTATTTCGGCCGGGAAGGATTTGCTTCGATTTTTTTGCGGAGTTGATTCACAAACACGCGGAGGTATTCCAGTTCTTCGCCGTAATCCGCTCCCCACACCGCCTGCAACAGTTCGCGATGGGAGATTGTCTGGTTGGGACGGGCCACAAGGTAATGAAGAAGCTGGCACTCTTTTGGGGTCAGTCGGACTTCGCGGCCGCATCCGCGCACCTGATGGGATTGGAAATCGATCGTCAGCCCTTCCCCCAATTGGATGGACTGTGGAGCGCCAGGGGAAGCCAGAGGAATTCGGCGGAGCGCCGCGCGAATCCGCGCCAGTAATTCCGGCGTGCCAAAGGGCTTAGTGACATAATCATCAGCACCTGCGTCCAATGCTTCAACCTTATCTTTTTCAGTGTCACGCACTGTGAGCACGATGATAGCCAGGTCGGTCGGAGCGCGCATATCCCGCACCAGACGGCAAGCCTCAAGACCTCCCATACCGGGCAGATTCATGTCCAGCAGGACAACGTCGAAGACCTCAGCGCGGACCCTGTCCAGCGCTTCTTCCGCCGTACGCGAGTCGGATACTTCATACCCACTGGCGATGAGCGTAGTTCGCATTACGCGCCGGATATGGGGATCGTCATCCACAATGAGGATGCGCCCTGCGCTCATACAGGATCCTCGTCTGGCGGCGCGACAGCGAGGGTCAGCGAAAATTCGCAGCCTTTCCCAGGGATATTTTGCACCATGATGTCGCCCCCGTGGGCGCGAAGGATGTCGCGGGCCACCGTCAGGCCAATTCCGGTTCCTGCCACGCGGTCATGGCCGGGGCAGCGGTAAAACTTTTCGAATACTTTGCTAATGTCGCGCTCGGGAATGCCCGGGCCTTCATCTGCAATGGCGATCTTCAGACGGCCCTCCTTGGCACAGGCCGTAATTACCAGCGCGCCTGCAGGGTAAGAGAACTTGAGCGCGTTATCGATGATCTGCCGCAGGGAAAGCTGAATCAGGCCGGCGTCCACAAACACCGGAGGCAGATCGTCCGGAACGTTCACCTGCACTCGCCGTCCATCTGTGCGGTGTTTCATGTCGTGAAGCGCCGCAGAAATCAAAGTGGCCGGGCCAAACAGCCCTTTATTCAATTGCAGCTTGCCGCCTTCGATGCGTGCCATCTGGATGGCCTCGGTCACGAGGCGCGATAGATGCCCTGCCTCATCGTCAATGATGGCGAGCAACTCGCGGTCCGCGGGGGCCTTGGGCCCGGTTTGGGCCAGTAGCGCCGTGGCGGCGGCCTTGATCGATGTCAGAGGGGTCTTGAACTCATGGGCCAGAGCATCCATCAAAGTGGATTTGAGTTCGTGGCTCTGCCGCGCAGCTTCCGCCCGCGCCATTGTATGCTGTGCTCTGGCGCGGTCGAGCCCGATGGCTACCAGGTTTGAAATCGACTGTAACGCAGCCTCCGAAAGGTGGGACCTGTATAAGGCCAGGGTCCCGATTTCCTCGTCGCCCAATCGAACAGGGCTGACGATAATCGGCGTTCCCGGGTCTGCTGGAATGAAGTTGTCCGGTCCTGTGCGAAGGACCCGTTCAAGATCACCCAGATGTCCTGTCCCCGCGACGCAAATCTCTCCGCAAGAGTGGTCTGCGAGGGCGACTCCTGGGAGTTGGAATGCCTTGACGATCTGCCCGACGATCTGTCTGGCGGGAGCGTGCTCCGGGCTGCTCTGCAAAATGGCCCGGCTGAGAGCGTATAGCCTTTCCAGTTCCTTCTGTCGATCGATTGCCTCGCGAGTCTGCTGCCGGGCGTGCGCCGAAAGCTGCCCCGCGATCAGTGAGGTCACAAGAAACGAAAATAAGGCCACCCAGTTATGAGGGTCGGAGATCGTGAGGGTCCCGACCGGCGGGAAAAAGAAATAGTTGAAGCAGAGCGTTGCAACAAGCGAGGTGAGGACGGCCTCGGCAAGACCCCAAGCCGTCGCAATAATCAGGACTTCGATAAGATAACAAAAACCTGCCGTCGTAGCGTTTACCTGGATCAGCCGAAAACAGAGGAACGTAATGCCAGCCGTCCCCGCAACCGCCCCCGCCATACGAATCACCGCGGGACCCGCGCGCTTCGCGAACTGTCCAGGCTCATCCAATATCTCAGACCTCCGCCAAATTCTCTCCAAATGACACATCAGGTCAATTTGCCTGACTTTTCATCCTACTATAACGCGCCCGAATATGAGCGGTTGGGCAACTTTCCTGGCGGCGGTGTGTCCCTCGGCGGTCCGCCTCCGTCATCCTGAACGGAGTGAAGGATCCCCGCATTCGTTCTTAACCCGACAGGGGAGGGGCAGGTTGGAACCAAAAATCAGCGGGAATCGGAGCAGGGGCGGCCCTGAAGGGCTTCTCGGCCCTCATTCACAATGGTTGGGATCATCCCCAGGGCGGCGACCGGGTCGGCCCACCACCAGCCGAGCAGGGCATTCACGAGCAGGCCGCCGAGTAAGATGGCGGAGATATATGCGCAAATCGATGTCTGACGCGAATCGGCACGCAACGCTGCGCTGCCGAGGTTTCCGGCGGTTTTTCGCTTTGCGTGAGCAAGCCATGGCATCACGATCAGTGACAGCGCTGCGATGGCGATTCCCGCCGGGCTCCGTTCCGGAGCGTCCCCGCTGACCAGAGATTTGACCGCGTCAAAGGTGACATACGCGGCCAGGAGTAGAAAGCTGACGCCGACCATCTTCAAAGCGCGGCGCTCGGCGTGCTGCGCGTTACGCCCGCGACGCTCGGCGCGCAAGCGCCAAAGCAAGATGCCGCCCGATGATGTTTCAATGAAAGAGTCAACGCCGAAGCCGATCAGAGCAATGCTTCCGCTCACGACACCGCTACCTACTGCGACAACACCTTCAATAATGTTCCAACCGATCGTGAAGTATTCCAGAAGAATCCCGCGGTGCAGTTGCGGAATCCGCCCCTCGGCCTGTGTTGCCATGGATTTATCTTACCTTACAATTACGCTGGCCCGCGGCGACAGGTCGGCGGCGGAAGTGTCGCTGTCCATGACTTGTCGTAAATGGAGCGTGAAGGGTCGTTCATCCTTGACGCTGGTCGTACATGCTCTTATGATGTAGAGTTTTCTGCACCACAGCATGATCCAATAAGCACCACGATCCGGAAAGGAATTCGAGGATGGTCAAACTTCATGAACTCGCGCCCGCGCGCATCGTGCCCGTGCTGCACCCGAAGTTTGCACCGGCCGTGCTTGCGGACCGTGCGTTTCTGAAGTTGGTGAAAGAGTCGGGCAAAGCCGTGCCGCTCGTGATTGGTCTCGAGCGCGGCGAGGGCTCGATTTCGGTTTATCGTACGCAGGTGTTGGATGAATCGCATTCGGCAGCCGCATTGAACCTGCGCTACGCAGAACGCACGCTGAAGATGCTGTTGTGGCAGCGAGGCGGGTGGCGCGTGATCGTCGGGGGGCCGAAGAGTGTCGGTGAGCACTTGCGGCAGGTGTATTCGCCAAGCGGCGCGAGGGCGTTCGACTTCGAATTTATGGGCGGTGTGTATGAGATGCCATTCACAGTGGAGATCACTTCGCCTGATAACGTGCCCGAACCGCAGGAAGGAACCATGCGTCTTGGGCGGCACCTCGACGGCTGCCGAATCGGCTTCGATCTCGGAGCGACGGACCGCAAAGTGGCGGCAGTGATCGACGGGAATACCGTGTTCAGCGAGGAGATCGTATGGGACCCGCGGAACGCCACGGACCCAAGCTACCACTTTAACGAAATCATGGCTGGATTGAAGTCCGCAGCCAGCCACATGCCGCGCGTAGACGCCATCGGCGGGAGCGCTGCCGGTGTTTACATCAACAATCGTCCGCGCGTGGCCTCGCTGTTTCGCGGCATTCCTAAAGACGTTTTCGAAGCGAAGACCACGCGCCTGTTTCTCGACTTGCAGCAGGCGTGGGGCGGCATTCCGTTTGTCGTGGTGAATGATGGCGAAGTGACGGCTCTGGCCGGATCCATGTCTCTCAATGACAACGCTGTGCTCGGCATCGCGCTGGGATCGAGCCAGGCAGGTGGTTACGTGACTCCGTCGGGAGAGATCACGACGTGGCTTGACGAGTTGGCTTTTGTCCCGGTGGATTACGATCCCGATGCACCCGTGGACGAATGGTCAGGCGACGGCGGCGTGGGAGCTCAGTATTTCTCGCAACAGGCGGTGTTTCGACTTGCACCCGTGGCGGGGATACAGCTTGATGACAAGCTCGGCCCGGCGGACCAGTTGAAATCTGTTCAGGAACTGCTCAGCCGCGGCGATGATCGTGCGCGAAAGATTTTCGAGACCATCGGAGTTTACATCGGTTACGGAATCGCCCACTATGCGGACTTTTACGAACTGAAACACGTGTTGATTCTCGGTCGCGTCACGTCGGGTGAGGGCGGTACCATTGCCCTCGACAAGGCGGAGGAAGTTTTGCGTGTTGAGTTTCCGGACCTGTCGGAAATAGTGAAGTTGCATCTTCCCGATGAAACCACCCGTCGAGTTGGTCAGGCTGTTGCAGCAGCCAGTCTGCCTGCTATTCGTTGAACCCAGGAGGAGCCAATGAGATTCCATAATTCCGCATCTGAAGTTTACGTGCCGGACGGCAGCCCGGTGGACCAGGCGCTGGCACGCACAACTCACATGGGGATCGGAGCTCACCAGGATGATCTTGAGATCATGGCCTATCACGGCATACTCGAATGCTTCGGCAAACCGGATATGCACTTCACGGGCGTGACGGTGACCAACGGCGCCGGCAGCCCGCGCGACGATCTGTACGCGAATTACACAGATGAAGATATGCAGAAAATCCGCCGTATCGAGCAGCGCAAGGCGGCTTACGTTGGCGAGTATGCTGCGCAAGTCTTCCTTGATTACACCAGCGGCGCGGTAAAGGACAAGAACAATACTGATGTGGTCAGTGACCTCGACCAACTATTGAGGGCGGCGAAAGCGAAGGTTATTTACACGCACAACCTCGCAGACAAGCATGACACCCATGTTGGCGTTGCGCTGCGGGTGATTCATGCGATCCGCGGTCTGCCGGCGGCTGACCGCCCCGAAAAGCTCTATGGCTGCGAAGTGTGGCGCGGGCTTGATTGGCTGAACGACGGCGACAAGGTTTTCTTTGATGTGACCGCGCACGAAAATCTTGCGATGTCGCTGGTGGGTGTATTTGATTCGCAGATTTGCGGCGGCAAGCGCTACGATCTGGCGACCGCGGGGAGGCGCAGGGCGAACGCGACTTACTTTGCGTCTCACGCAACCGACGTCGCGCAGTCGGTGATTTTCGGCATCGACCTGACGCCGCTTATCCACGATGGCAAACTCGACCCCGGAAGATATATCCAGGGTTTTATCGACCGCTTCGCGCAGGAAGTTTCTGATCGAATTGCCAGGCTAAGTTGATGACTGCGGGGCACACGCGGTAACGATGCGTATGCCCTGCGATTTCATTGTGCCGAAGAGCCCCGATGACTCGCAGCTTTTTCTGGACCGCTTCTACGCTGCCGGTGGAATGTTCTGGTTTACACGGAAGAAGTTGGTCGGATCATACTTCTTCTTGATCTGCGTCAGCCGCGCGTAGTTTTCCCCGAATGCAGCTTTCGCGCGTGCCGCACCTTCCTCCATCATGAAATTCACATAGGTGCTTCCTGTTGCGTAGGGATGCAAGGCGTCAAAGTAGTCCTTGCACCATTGAGTAATCTTCTCCTTGTTGGCCGGGTCAGGATCGAGGCCCACAATAACTTCCGCCAGCAGGACGTCGCGATGGCTGAATGCGGTATCGCCTTTGCCTACCCGGTGCACTGCGCCATTGATGGGATAGAGATGAACCGTGGAAAGCGGCGTGGGCATGTTTGCGGCGTGCTCGAGGTGTTTGGGGATTGACTCATCAGCGATGTTCTTTAGAAAGTCGCCACGCCAGTAGTGTTGAAGCCCGGGAACAAGCAGAGGGTCGAAGAGGCTCTGGAGGGTGGGGAATGGCATTGGGCCCGTATGGTCAAGCAATGGATTGCCAACCGACCGCATTGGTTTTGTAGCTTTATTCATCTCCTCTTCTGTTGCCAGTGAGCACCACACAATACCGCAGACCTTCTTCCCGTGAAGTTCTGCCGGGAAAATTGGCACCGGCGGCACGGTCAGAAAGGCGAGGAAACCACTGATGTTTTCAGGCGCCTGAGCAATAAATTCGCGGTAGGTCGTCATTACCTGCGGCGTCTGTTCAAGCGGCCAGAACGTCACTCCAGAAATCACGATTTTCGCAGGGTGCATTCTGAACAGGAAGGAAGTTACAACACCGAAGTTGCCGCCGCCACCGCGAAGGGCCCAGAACAGGTCGGGATTTTCATCAGCACTGGCACGAACAAAGCTGCCGTCAGCGAGCACAACGCTGGCTTCCAGGAGGTTATCGATCGTTAGGCCGTAAGGTCGCGACAGGTGGCCCAGGCCACCACCAAGGGTTAATCCTCCCACTCCTGTCGTTGAGACCGTTCCGCTCGGTACAGCCATTCCGAATGCGTGTGTTGCGTGATCAACGTCACCCCAGACGCAGCCACCCTCCACGCGAACGGTCTTTGCTTTCGGATCAACGTGGATGCCTTTCATGCGCGACATGTCGATCACCAGACCGCCGTCGCAACTGCCAAGGCCTCCGACGTTGTGGGCTCCACTACGGATGGCCGTCAGCAGATTGTTTTCGCGGGCGAACTCAACGGCCGCCATCACGTCGGCAACGTCCGTGCAGCGGGCGATTATTGCCGGGCGCTTCTCGATCATGGCGTTGTAAACTTTGCGCGCAGCGTCATAACCAGAATCAGATGGCGAGATGATTTCTCCGCGAAATCTCTGCCGCAGCTTTCCAACCACTTCTGAATTCATGCATTCCTCCTCGACGATTGGGTTGAGTTATGGAGTCCATGGGGACGGACACGAGGGTCAAATAAAATGTCGAGGGAAGGGAATGGCCGTGCGGAATTCCATTCCGACGCAGGTTGCGGTTCATTGAGATCATGCTTCTGCTACACCCCAACACCCTAGGCCTGCGAAGCTTGCCGAAGGATAAGGACCCCTTTGATTACCCCGTGCCCTTGGTTATGACTCTGACTGGACGAGTATGAAGCCCGACATATCTCCTACCTGGCCAGGCCGAACCCATCTTCCCTCACTTTGTCCCTACGCGCAATGTTTTTTGAACACAAGGCCCGCCCCGACTTGTGGACGAGTTTGCGCAGGTGGGTCTCCGGAACTGTGGCTACGCGGCGTCGAGCTTCTGGTGACTGCTCAGGATGTCATCAATTTCTTCCATCGTGAACTCGTTAAGCTTCACGATCTTTGCCTCGGAGCGGAAGGCAGGCGGCGCGCTCGAGCATGCTTCTTCCTTGTACTTCACGTCAGCGATGATCCATGCCTTGTGTTCGCCGTCCATGCATCCCCAGTTTGCATGGGTCAGAAAGTGCTAACCGGTTTTGAGAAAAATCTGCACTACGCGCGCACAGGCACACACTTCGGGCGAATGTGGGACCTCAATCAAAAACTTTGCTATTTTCATTCCCTCCCTGAATTCCCTTTAAGTTGATGTTCAAGACATATCGAGGTGTCTCTTCCTCTCGCATTTTCAGCCCCTCCAGCAGCAACAACTTACAGGAAAAGCACGAAGCACCCTGTTAAGACCAGAGCCATGCTCCAGATCATGTCCAGGTTCACCCATGCCTCGCGCAAGAGAGCCAGACCCAGCCTTGCGTAAACAATCCATGCAACCAGCCCCGTCACCGCGAGGTAGCCGGCCGTGTGAACGGCAACCGCCAGCAAATTACCGGCTGCCGATCCTGCAATAGCACCGTGCGCGTGATGCCCCACAGCGTGACCACTGCCCGTATGCGAGGCTGCAGGCATCTCCATCAGGACTGGCAGCACCATCAGACCTGCTCCGTGGGCGGAAGCCATCAGAAACGACCAGATCGTAAGGTCTCGAAATCCCACCTGCATTCCGCCAAAACGCGGGTGTCGATGCCCTATCAGGCGGTAGATCCCCATCACGAAGAGAATGGCTGCAACGGCGATCTTCAGACTGCTTAATGGCAAGGCCAATCCTGCGAGAGATGCCAGGAAAACGACGGCCCCGATTGCCAGCGCATGTCCCGCGCCGATCGGCACCAGCGACCTCCAGACCGCGCGGCCGCTCTTTTCCTGCATGCCCAGTGCAACCGCGAACAGCCATCCCATGCCCGGGTTGATTCCGTGATAAGCGCCAAGTAACACCAATGCGAGGACCGGCCACAGTTCGTTTTGGTTCATGAAGGATAGCAATAGGAGTCCGAGGAAGCGTCACCGCCTTCCAGACGGACCTGGTGGCTGCGCAGTTCGTCGAACTCCACAAAGAAATTTTCATCGAGCGCCATCCCACCTTCCGGCCCGGCGTCAACTTTGACCATCCAACTATGGATTCCATCGGGATAGAACTGCTCATCCCAGGACGCGTAAAGAGAATTCGTAAAATAGACCCGCCGCCCGTCACGGCTGATTTCCACCATCTGCGGGCCGCCGTTGAGCGGTTGATTTGGCTTCTTCGGGTGGGCCGCCCGCCTCACGATCCCGCCAAGGTGCAGAGAACCCGTCTTTTTCGGGTTGAGAGGATCGCTTACGTCGTATTGGATGAACTCTCCCGTACCCCAGCAGGAAACGTAAAGGAAGCGATCATCAAGGGAGAGGTCGATGTCTGTCACCAGGGGCGGCACAGCCTTAAAATCTTTGAGCAAGGGTGGCAATTGTGCCGGATCGGCGGGCTCCGCTGGAATGTCGATCACCTTGCTGATACTCCAGTTGCCGTTCTTACCCTGTGCGCGCTGCCATAGCCAGATGGAAGAGGAAAGGTCCTTGAGTGAGATCACGACACCCATGAAGCCGTAGGCGCGTGTCGGATCATGCGCAGGCCGCAGCTCCAGGGCAAATTGGTGCTCCGAGCCTATATCCAGTTTTTGGAGATGGCGCCTTCGGCGCAGGTCCCAGATGTGAAGCGCGTGGCCATAGCCGCTTTTCATGAGGATTTCAGGGACAAGACCGTTTTCGACCGAGTTGGGCGTTCCCCATTCGCTCGTGATCATGGTGTCGTAGCCCAGGTGCCACCAGAAATCATAAGAGAGGTATTGCGGGCCACGATCCAATTCCCACTTTCCGAGCACCTCAAAGGTCTCGGGATCCATCATGAAGATTCCTCCCGGGCCCTCGCCGCTGGGCGAACCGAGCGCGCTCACGTATATTCCATCAGGGCCGCAGTGGACGGTGTGGGGCCGGGAATATCCGGTCCGCTTTGCGAGTTCCTCCGGCTCGATGGTCTTGACGATCTTCGGCTTTCGCGGGTCCGGCTTCGTGTCGATGATGTGAATGCGGGAGGAGCGGATCCCCGGGACAATCAGATACCTGCGCTCCATGTGCGCGTGGGGAGCGTAGGGTGAAAGGCAGGAACTGCATGCGTTCCATCCGAAATGGTGCAACTCATCGCCTTCATTCGGCATGTCAAGCATGCCGACCACGTTCCCATATTTCGCTGATGACGGGTCTACATCGATGACACCCATCGCGTCGTGCTTCCCCTTATGAGCAGGATTCAGCAATGCAACGTACGTGAGTTTCTCCGGTGGTGCCTCCATCGCCATCCGGGGCGATGGATAGAAGGTAGGATCAGGTTTCCACAGTTCCATTTTCTTCGCTCCTTCAGAATCAGGTTTTTGATACTATGCCCGCAGGGAACTGGTAAAATAATCGCACAGAGCCGAGCTTTTTACATCATCCAGCTCAAACGTACACAGGCTATTCGTGTGCCGTGGGACTGAAGAGTTTCCTTAAGTTGTTCTTGAATATTTATTAATATTTCCCTGGACAGCGCATGGACATGGAAAGCAGGGCATTTGAATTCGATCCGTCCAGGCTGGAAATCCATGAAAGGCGATTGCCGCGCAACCCGCAAAGGATCCCCCTTCGGGGAAAAGTATTCGGCACTCTGGTCGGCCTCGTGACCCATCATGGTTCTTCAATGACCAAAGCTGAACTGATGGCTCCGATTTAGCTTGATACCATCGTAGAAGAAAATAACCCCAATCACAACACCTGAGTTTTGCGGCGCCTGTTGGGAGGAAAAACATCGGCCGGGAATTTATCGAGGCTGTGCCTCGGCAGGGTTACCGTTTTGCCACCCACGTCGAAGAGTTGGCTGGACTGAGTTCGCCCGAAGCTCCCCATTTGCGGGAAATCGGGAAATGAGGGAGGGGCTGCCGGGCAATCTGAATGCCGGCCCCGAAGCTCTTAATGTCTCCTTGATACATCAAGCCAAGACAGCAATCCCAAGCGGGGTGGGCGAACCGCGGCCCACACGCCGTTACCTGTGGCACGGGCAACGGACCATAGCCGGTGTGCTTCCCGTGGGTGCCATGCATCAGGGCGGTATTTAGGTGGAAAGCGCCTTGGGATTTTCGAAAGTGTCGAAAATCCGAGGCCCATGCTGGCAGCCCTACCCTTCGAGAATCTGGCCGGGAACATGCGGCAGGAGCGCATTGCTGACGGACTGAGCCATGCAATTATCTCCCAGTTAGGGCCGTGGAAGGCCTCTAAAGTGGACGTCATCAGTCACACGTCGTCGAAGTTGTATCGGGGCACACAAAAGCCGATCACGGAAATCGGGCGCGAGCTGAAAGTGGACTTCATCGTTGAAGGGAGCATACGGCGACTGGACGACGGCTACCGCATCACTGTGCTGCTCATTCGGGTGAAAGACCAGGCGCATCTCCGGGCCGACATTTACAACTGGGCGTCAGGCAGCATCACCGCTCCGCAGACGGAAGTCGCGGGAACGATCTCTCGCGAAATCGGCAATCGGATTGCCGCCGATCCCGGGACGAACTCCCGACGCGCTGCAACGCCTTACACCGCTCCGTCCTTCCAGGCCTTGATCCTTCCGGCTTTGATTACACTTCGCGGTAATTGGCCTGCCAAGACTAATCTGGCCATTGCAGAGTGCACTGTGCCACCCTGCACAAAGTGCTCGACGGGCCTCCGTGTGTTTCGCTTGCACTCCGAAACATAATCTATCACGCCGCTTTAAGTTCTGACGTGCAATTCGGGCATCGGATTGCCCTTAGCGGAATGGTCGAAGCACAGAAAGGGCACTCTTTAGTTGGCGGCATTGCCGGGGCGGGCGCCGGCCTTCGTAACCGGTTCACCTGCTTGATGAGCAGAAAAATCGCAAACGCCGCGATCAGGAACTCAAAAACAGAGTTTAGAAATACTCCGTAACTTATGACCGCCGCGCCGGCCTTTTTGGCGTCAGCGAGCGAAGCGTAATGCGTTCCAGAAAGGTTGATATAGAAGCTTGAAAAGTCAATTTGGCCCATGAGCTTCCCAATGGGAGGCATCAGGATGTCATTCACCAGTGAGGTGACCACTTTTCCGAAAGCCGCGCCCAAAATAATGCCCACTGCCATGTCAAACATATTTCCCCGTGAGATGAACTCCTTGAATTCCTTTAACATGGTCAACCCTCCTCAGCGATTTAGAATCTGCTCCATTCATGACAGGCGGATGGGAGAAGTCTGACGGACGCCCCGCACAGCGTCAAGTGTTTTTGACGTGACCTCAATAAAGCCGGAGCGGCGCGTTCATATGTGGATAGAGAAGCGGACAGTCTTCTCAGACAGTTGCTGGCAGGTGTGGTCTGACGAATTGATCGTCAAAAGCGGCTGAAAGCAGGTTACGCGTACTCCTCAAGTACCTTAACGTCGGTCTTTATCGAGCGCGGCGACTGGTGAAGACATGTTCTCGCCGGCTGCGGTTGGCTCTTCATCGGTTGCGACCGGCTGCCGGTAAAACAGAATTCCGAAAAAGCAGCCCCCAGCCGTCGCCACAAGAAGAAAGAAGATGATGGCAATGACAACCCCAAGCGTCGTTCCGTGCATGGATTGTGAGCCAGCAATCCTTCCTACTGGATAGGCGATAAAGGCCAACGCAAACATTAGCAGCGCGTAGAGCGGAACGTTCAATTTTCCCCGCCAGGCGGCAGCCGGAATGACTACCATGAGCACCAGACAGGCGAGCGCGAGCGGGACAACGACTCCAAGATTAACGACTACGAGGACGGGATAACCAAGGGCAGGGAGGAAATAAATCGTCATGGCGATTGCAGATCTCCAAACATGTGACAAGCCAGTTCCAAGGGTCAATGCTAAGCGCTTGCCTTATCCAAGTCAACAGCCGAATTTCGGTGAAAATACCCGCCATCTGCTAAACGTCGTCAACTTCGAGAGTCGCCCGTCCACCCTTCACCCGGGTCGCGTTTATATCACGTTCACTTTCGCCATTGCCCATGTCATTTCAAGACGTAGCCGATGCATGCAGCCTAAGGCTCCGCCCCGGCAGGCTCTATTGGGAAATTGGTCGGGAGGAAATTTCGCTTCGGATTCAGGGGCCCTCCCTTTCCTGGAGGCGTATCGCTGTTCATCCTGGCAATGAAGAATGGTCCCGACCGGGCCTCGAAGTAAACTTGCGCAATTCAGTCGGCAACGAAGGGCTGATTGGTCTGCATCCCGAGCTTGTGACATTGATAACTCGGGATGGCCGGTCGATGCAAGCCGAGGCTCAAACAAAGCAACGACCAGGCGCTCTCAAGCCCTCTTGAAAGAACTCCACTTCGTCGTGCCCGCCGCAGAATACAAAGACATCGTTTGAAAAGACCAAGGCCAAGAGCGTCCTGATCATAACCGCCGGCTTCCCTTACCGCAAAACCATGACCCGAGCCACTTGGGGGCAAAGTAGAGGAGGAAAATCGTATGGGATTGGAGCGAAGTGACGGAGTGCCCGGGCGAGTGACTAGCAGTTGGCAAGGGCCGGGCAGAAGGGAGGTGAGGTTTTCAACAGGTGTGTCTGATAATCTTTATAGGGTGCATCCGCCGTTAACATAATCTTTTTCCACAGCCCCCTCGCTTTTATCCACAGGCGGAGCTTGCGGTTCGCTTCAAGGTCCAGGTTGAGGTTTGGGAAACAAACACGAAGCTGCTTGTGTGGCAGCGGCAGTCTTGTGGCATCCATGGTTTTTGGTGTTCAGGAAGTTGACATCCCACGATTATGGGACTTGATTCTTCCAGGGCGTCGCTTGACGTGAGTTGGATAGTCACCTTATTTGTCAAAGCGTCCGCTGGGGTCATTTTGGCGTGGTGTGTAGGGAAGCATTTGAATTGGCTTGTCGTTAGCACGTGAAGATGTCCGGTTTTTATAGCACATAATCTGTCCGGTTTTGGTTTTTCTTTGCCGCTAGCCGAAGGAGCCCGTAGGGCGACTGAGGTTAGCGGCAAGGCGGCCCTTCTGAGCCGCCGGTTTCGGG
>DASRCX010000002.1:0-20620 GCA_035652895.1 Terriglobia bacterium | reverse complement strand
CAGGGATTGTTCCAGCACCCGCTTCAGTCCTTTTTCGCCCGAGAGGTCTTCCTTCCCGAGCTCGATTCCTCGCGCCGAGAGCAGGTTGTTGACCTTGTTCTTCAGCGCCGTCCGCAGCTTCACCAGCCGGTCGCGCGTCTGAGTGAGGCTGGCCACTTCGGCTTGGGCTTTCTCTTTCATCCGCACTTCCGGCAGCAGTCCCTTGGATAAATACAACGCCAGGGCGCGGGCGTCGTTCGGATCGGTCTTCTTCACCGAGTGGCTGATGACATGAAACTGGTTCGGGTCCACGACCACCACCCGCTCGACGTGCGGCGCCACGGCCTCATAGAACAGCCGCGTGTTGCCCGTCACTTCCACGGCCACTTCATCCGTCGGCCGCAGCTTCTTCACGAACTCCGGCAAACGATCCAGCGCCCACTCGCTGAGGTAATTCCTTCCATTGGCCAACCGCACGCAGCAGGTCAACCTCCGGCGGTGCAAATCGATCCCGATATAGCGTTTCTCTCTCATCTCTCCTCCTGTGCTGCTTTTCTTGCCAGGCGGAGTAGACCTGTTCTTCGGCGGTCCCCATTCTCCTATCCAAGGTCCCCTTGCAGGGCCTTACGGTGGCACCCGGCCACAGGTCTGACCAATCTCCTTCACGAGGTCCTTGCCTCAACAAAACATCCAGCCTGTGACCTGTCTACTCCGAAGGCTATCGTCAGCCTTCGAAGCGTACCGCCTCCGAAGCTAAGCATTCATACCATCTCCTGCCGCCACCGGGAAAGCCCAGGCGGGCATAGCATCGCCTCCTCGCATAATGCCAGCCGGCCTTCTGTCACTTGCGCCTACCGAGGTACTCGGGCAATAACGTCAATCTCCACGCGCATTCCCTTCCCGAGCCCGGATTGCACGGTAGTCCGTGCCGGGCGCACACCCGAGAAGAACTCCGCGTAAACAGCGTTAAAGCGGTCGAAATCACCGATGTCGCTCAGATGGCAGGTGGACTTGACCACATCGTCATAATTGCAGCCGGCGGCTTTAAGGATCTTGCCGATGTGAGTGAGGGTCAGCCGGGTCTGGTCTTCGATTGTACCTTCCACCAACTTTCCTGTTTCCAGGTCGAGGGGGCCCTGGCCGCTCACATAAACCCAGCCATCCACCAACACGGCCGCCGAGTACGCGCCGGTCGAAACCTTCTTGTCAGGATGCTTAATCTCCACCTTCGCCATATGTCCGAATCTCCTCCTTTCCGAGGGAATCTTTCTGCTTGCGCCATTGCTTCTGCCAGCAGGGGCCAAAATTACAACACGCTTTGAAAAAAATGTGGCCTTCGCCTGCAGATCACCGAGAACTTACGTGCTCGAGCTATTCGACTATTGGGGTTTCTGTTCCCGGCGTTTCCTCGACCGCTTCTTGTTTATCCCAAACAGTAATCAACAAAGTGCTTCCAAGGATGATAACCCCGCCGACGATTGCCAGAGGGGCCAGCCTTTCTCCCAGCCAGATGACGGCGATCGGAATGCCGAAAAAGGTAATCAGGTAGTTGGAGAGCGCCGCCTGGATGGCGTCCAGGTGTTTGAGCGCCGTGAGGAACAAAACCATCGACAGGAAGTTGTGGAAGAAAGTCAGCAGGGCTAATCCAACCCATGTTTTCGCGGTGAAGCTGAGGATGTGCCCGAAAACGCTGCCTTCTTCACAGATCACCAGCGGGGTCATAATAATAAACATCCCCACATAAGTGTAAAAAAGCACTTCCAGCGGAGAGTACCTCTCCAGCACCTTCTTGCTGTATGAGTTATAAAAAGCGCTACCCAGGGTTCCCCCAAAGATCAGGGCATTCCCAAGAAGAAAGCCTTTGCCAAAGTCCATGTGTTCAAAGTGCAGGTTGGAACACATCAGTACGCCTGCGATAGCAAGCGCAAAGCTGATCCAGCGGACCCGCGTCATCCGTTCGCCCAGCAGGATATACGCCAGCAGAGCCGTCGATACCGGGAGGGTGAGCATCAGCAGAGCGGCGTTGCTGGCCAGAGACCATCGGGTGCCCCATGTGATGAAGACCTGCCCAGGAAATATCCCCACCAACGCCAGCAGAAAAAAGGTGAAAAGGTCTCGCTTGGACCGCTCGCTGTTTCGGTAGGACTCTCGCTTTCCCCTCGTAATCAGGGGAATTAGCATGATGGTGGCCAAGGTCATGGGCCCCCAGACGGTGAAGAGAGCGCCCACCTGATCTTGTACCAGTTTGACGCAAGTGAACTGCAAGGCCCACATCAAATTGCAGGCGAACAGTAAGAGCCACGAACGCATTCTGCCTACTTTGCTAAAACTGAAGTCAACGTATCTTGAAAGCGCTCAATTGTCACGTCAACGTCTTCCGCGGTATGAGCAAACGAAATCGAGCACTGTTTGGTGGCCAGCGGAAAGAAGTAAACGCCCCGCTCGATCAGCCCCTGGCGCAGGGTTTCATCCAACGCAAAGTCGTGGTTTGAAGCCAGGTCATGCCAGTCCCTCGGGCAGTGGTCCATGAAATACACACAAAATGCAGAGCCTTGGCGGGCTACCACCGCCTTGAGGCCCAGGTTACCAAGGACAGTTTCAAGACCTGCCTGCATTTTCTCTCCCAGGCACTGAACGTGCCGATAGACCTCTCCATCATTCTTGAGCAAGCGTTCGATCGTGGCAATGGCCGCCGCCGTTGGCACCGGGTGGGCATTATAAGTCCCCGCCAGCAGCACGCGCTTGGAAGGGTCAGGATGGACGAACCAGTCCATCAGTTCCTTCTTGCCTCCTAACGCTGCGATGGGATAGCCGTTTGCCAAGGCTTTGCCGTATACCGCCAAGTCGGGCGCCACCTGCGCAATCTTTGCATAGCCGCCAATGCTGTGCCGGAAGCCCGTCTTCACTTCATCAAAAATCAGGATGAATCCGTATTGATCCGCCAGCTTTCTCAAGCCCTCCAGGTATCCCGGCAGGGGCTTGATGATCCCCACGTTCTGAAGGATCGGTTCCGTGATCAGGGCGGCAATGGGATATTTCCGGCAAACGTATTCCACCGATTCAAGATCGTTGAAATTGACGGGATGGACGAGCTTCTGATGTGACGCCGGGACGCCTGCGCTGATCGGTTCGTAGCGATACTCGCCGGGAGAAACCCGGGGCCCAAGCCGCTCCAAGGGAGTCATGAGATTGCAGGAGACGTCATTATGCCAGCCGTTATACCCTCCCTGCATGACGATGATGTCGTCCCGGCCGGTGACGGCCCTGGCCAGACGAATGGCCTGGTACGTGGCCTCGCTTCCCGTATTCAGAAACTGCACTCTCTCCACCCAGGGAATGTTCCGGCAGATCAACTCGGCGAGCCTGCCTTCCAGAACCGTGGTGCCGGATCCGTAAAGGCTGGCGTGTTCGCGCAGCACCCGAAGCACCTCTTCTGTGACACACGGGGCGTTATGGCCCAGAAAATGGGGCGCAAAAGCGGCGTGGTAATCAATGTAACGATTACCATCGGCATCCCAAATGTAGGCTCCCTCCCCTTTGACAAAAGCGATCTCAGGGTGTGTCACCCGGTTGACCGAAACCACGCCCCCGGTGATGAAATTGCGATTCCTGGCAAATACTTCCGCCGATTTCTTGTAAGTGCCCACTCGACCTCGGACCTCGGCGTAACGTGACATTGGAAAGGAAATAAGAGTTTAGGAGTTGGAAGGCTTCCCAATGGCTTTCCCTGATGATTGAGCTGCATGCGCGGTAGGTCCTGGGAACTTTTCGTTCATAACACACAACCGTCTCAGGAATCCACGCAGCCGTCTACCTCCCGATCTTTCGTCCCCGCTTCGTTTTCGGCGTCTCCTCCGGATACTTTTGGGCCAAGGCACGGATTTCGTAGCTGAACTTCATGAACCGCTTCTCCCATCGCTCAGCCTCTTCACGCGTATACGGGTAAAACCCCTTGGCGTTCGCAATACCCTTGGCGCCCGATTCTACTACCTTCCTCATCAAATCCGGCACCTCCTTCGCGCAGCTTAATTCAGGAAACAGATCTTTCATCACTGCCGCATAGGCGGGAATCCCCGTAAGGTCCATGAAGCGGAATGGCCCCGCCAGGGTGATCCAATAACCGAGATCATTTCTCAGCGACCGGTCAACGTCCGCAACCGTGGCATACCCGGCCTCAACCAGATAAAACGCCTCCCGCAGCAAGGCATAGAAGCAACGGTTGGTAATAAAGCCGCGAATGTCACGCTTGACGATCGAAGGTTCCTTTCCCCATCGGCGGGAAAGCGTCGCCACAAATTCCGCGTATCTCGGCCGCGTTGCGTTTCCGCAAATGATCTCCATGAAGCGCGTGATATGGGCAGGTTCAGCCCAATGGATTCCCACAATGCGTTCCGGATGACGGGCTCCCTCTTGCAACACGGTTACCGGTATGCCCGAGGTGTTGGTCCCGATCAGGCTCCGGGAAGAGATGGTCTCTTCCACTTTTCGTATGACATCCTTCTTGATATCAAGATCTTCGAAGACGCATTCGACAACCAACTGGCTCGATTCCAAAATCCCATAAGCGTCGGAGACTTTCAGTCGGCCAATCACCTCTCGCGGGTCAGACTGTAATAATCCTTCCTTTTTCATCTGCCGCAGATGATTGAGAATTTTTCCCCGCGCGCTCTGCCGGTTGGTGGCGTCGATCTCCACCCCTGCCACGGGATGCCCGGCAGCCAGCAGGCATGTGACAACACTTGTCCCCATCAGGCCCAGCCCGACTACCCCGGCTGGAATGTTTCCGGGCTCGCTTGCTGATCCTGCTCGTTCCATGGTGTTATCGCCTCAGTTATCCCTTCGCTATCGAATGGGCGCGTTGTCGTGATTAGCTCCGCAGCTGTCCCGTTCAATCCCACCTTGCACACAAGCACCGGGTGCTCGCCAGCCCGCCATCCTAGTGCGATTCCGCAAAAGAGGCGAGTGGCGGCAGCTTTTCTCCTTCGTGCGAAGAGTCGGAAAACGTCAACAATCGGCTCTGCATTCGTCGCCAGTATTCGTACTCTGCATTCCATCTGCCGATGGCTGAGGCCAGCCGATAGGGAGTATACTCAGCCAGCCATTCTGAGCGGTATTCTGCGCGCAGTTCGGTGATTGTGTCCATCAGATCGACAATGCGGGAGTGATCTTGGTAGACCACCATGGAGCCCCACTCGTTCCACCACGCTTCATCGCTCGGACGCGTCGGGCCCAGCCGGTGCCACAAGTCCTCAAGTTCCGGCGGAGTTTGGAATTTCTGCCCGGCATAATCGAGTAACCGGCTTCCGAACAGCAGACTTTCGAGCGTGGTCTGGTCTCCACCTAGTGAAATAGCATGATCCAGATGCTCTTCGGCGTCCTCAGCCAGAAGGCGCATCTTGCGCAAGTCACCCTGATCCGCGGTGCATTTCTTCAGGATCTGAGGGTTAAATGCGTCTCGCCAGAGTTCGATCATGGTCTCGCCTCCGAGCACTTTCTGAAGCGCGGATTCGGACTTGGTGAGATCCTCTAATGCCGTTGACACGTCGGAGGCGGCCATAGGAGGATACATCAGGCGCGCGTAATCCGAAAAGAAGGTTTCTTTGTCCATGGGAGCGGACTGCCAGGGAGCTGCTGCCCCATACGCAATGCCGGGCCATGCCATCCGCATCAGCACCTGGGCGTCGTCGGTCCAAACCGTGTTGATTAAGCCAATGGCGTGTGATTTGCGTCCGGCCGCCAGAAATGTATCGATGTTCTCAAAGGTCCTCTCAAAGTCGGGAGAAACCTGGTTCCAACTCGTCACTCCCGTGGCAATGATGTGCGGGATTTTCTCGGCAGTTAACGGTCCCAAGTAATGCTGATATTGCGGATCCTTCGGGTCCCACTCATATTGCCACGGCACCGCAATAATGCCGGCCGGCAACTGGGAAACGATCCCAGGATACTTGACCATGATATCGGCCCAGGCCATGACGTGCCTGCCCCGTTGCTCAAAAAGGCGGGCGACGTTGTTCAATTGATCGACAAACAGCTTTGTGGGCGTTGCACCGATTCCCTGCTCCTTAACCGCCATCTGGATCTGGAAAGTTTCATCGAATCCGATGTGAACAAACGGGCTGGGGAATAACTGCGCATACTGGTTGATCCAGTTCGCGAGTAGCTTCATCACCTGCGGATCGCCAGGATCGAATTCCGTTCCGTGGGGAAGGTCCGAAAGGCTTGAGTAACGCTCGACGCGGAACAGATCGTGCCTGGAGCTCTACGGCCACCAGCATGACCTGTTCCGTGTCGAACACTACTCGAGCCTAGGGTTCGTTCCTTACGGCAGCGACTTTGATCCGCGCGACCCTCAGGTTGAGTCGTTATTGAGGAACTGGATCGGCCAGTTCGCCCGTTTATTTCCAAGCCCCTTCTTTCACATCGGGTTCGACGAGACCGGCGAAACGAAGCAACTTGCATCGTCTCCGGACAAGCTCTACATGGATATTTTCCTGAAGGTGTCAAACCTGGTTCGCAGCCATGGCAAGACGGTGATGGTTTG
Source organism: Terriglobia bacterium (assembly GCA_035652895.1). Lineage (GTDB taxonomy): Bacteria > Acidobacteriota > Terriglobia > UBA7540 > UBA7540 > SCRD01. The sequence continues at coordinate 14,100 of DASRCX010000002.1, read as the reverse complement.
GAGTGACATGTTTGCCAAGTATCCCAAGCTGATATCGCAGATTCCACCCGGAATCATCATCGTTCCCTGGGGCTACGATCATACAGTATATGAACCTTATTGGAAGCCCTTTGCTGCACTCCCCATACCCAAGGTCATTGCAACCGGGGTAAGCATCTGGGACTACATTTTGCCTGACTTTGGTATGTCGTTCGATAACATCGATAACTTTCTAGCGGCGGGTCGGAGGCATGGGGTTCTGGGCATTATCAACACCATATGGACGGATGACGTGATCGTGTTGATGCGACCTGCGATGCCTGGAATGGCTTATGGCGCGGTCGCGTCCTGGCAAACCCGGCCGGTAGATCGCTCAAAGTTCTTTTCAAACTATGCTCAACTGGTGTACCCTAGCGACATCAGTGCAGAAGTCGCACCTAGCTTGCGGGATATTACCGAATGCGAAGCTCGATTGGCGACCGCTGTCGGGGAAGAAACCCTGCCTCAACTCTGGGATGATCCATTTGAACCAGCACGACTCTCGCGCATCCACGCTCACCTGGACGATCTTCATTATGCGCGTTTGGCAGCAGAGGATGCCCAAGTTCATCTGAGCCGAGCCCTGAGGTTGCCGGGCAACCACATGTCGCTCCCGGAATTATTGATCGAAGCTCGGTTGGCAGATTACGCGGCCATGAAATACCTCTATGCTGACCAGATCAGCGGATTCTGGCAGAAACTCGGAAAGCAACCAAAGCCCAGTGATCTTTGGTTTTACGGTGGAGAAGTCTATAGCCATGACCACAGCCGGATCGCTGATCTGCTGGACACCATAGGCGATTTGCAAGAGCCTTATCGTGCCGCATGGCTGCAGGAATACACGCCTTACCGCGTCCGGCGGATCATGGGCAGGTTCGACGCGGAACTGGAGTATTGGTGGACGGTAAAGAAACGGCTGGAATATTTTGTTCATCACTATCGAAGCGGAGAAACCCTTCCGCCACTCGACTCGTTCACCCGGCCGCAGTGACCGGAGTCCGAGAGTGAATATGTTAGTTTCCTTGCGCATGGGAAGCGCCCTCTGCTGCACGGTTGCAGCCCAGCTCTCGTCTGTGATACACAAGAGCAACTCCGCAGGAGATGGTACAAATGTTTAGGTTTTGAGGCGGTAGATTTCTGGGAGCCGGGAACGCTTTTCGGAGTAGAAAGGTCACAGGCTGGACGATTTGTTGAGGCAAGGACCTCGTAAGGGAGATTGGTCAGACCTGTGGCCGTGGGCTGCTCCCCGAAAAGAGGTCCAGTTGAAATGTGAGTTTTCCGGGATATAAAAGCCGGGAGGAGAACTCACGATGCGGAAGAGCCGATTCACGGAGGAGCAGATCATTGGGGTCTTGAAAGAAGGTGAGGCTGGGGTAGAAGTGGCGGAACTGTGCCGGAAGCACGGGATCTGCGAGCAGACTTGTTACCCTTGGAAATCGAAATTCGGAGGCCTCCAGGTCAGCGAAGCGCGGCGGTTACGGCAACCGGAAGACGAAAACCGGCGGCTGAAGCAGATGGTAGCTGAGCAGGCCCTCAACATCCAGGCCTTGAAAGGGGTGCTCGCAAAAAAGTTCTGACGCCCACAGCGGGCCGGGAAGCGGTCGGCGTGATGAAGAAAGTTTACCGGAGAAGCGAACGGCGAGCCTGTGGGTTGGTGGGGATAAGCCGGTCGAGTTGCAGCTACCAGCCGCTGCCCGACCATGTACACATGATGATCGCGATTCCGCCCAAGTATGCGGTGTCGCAAGTGATCGGGTATATCAAGGGCAAGAGCGCAATCCCACTGGCGCGGGTGTACGGGGAGAGGAAGAGGAATTTTGCGGGCCAGCACTTTGGGGCACGAGGGTTCTTCGTGTCCACAGTGGGTAGAGATGAAGAAGTTGTCCGGGAATATATTCGCAAGCAAGCGGGAGAGGACAAGCGCCTGGATCAAATGGGGCTTTGGTAAGCGGCCACTGAAATCGTGGCCCTCGGAACGGCGGGGCCGCGTTATCGACCCCGAACAGCCGCTTTGAGCGGCTCACATCCTAAGGCCTCCGGCTTTGCCGGGGGATATTTACGTTCGAAAACCTCTACCCAGACCCATCTGACAAGTTCGGCGACGAACCTTGAGGCTGTGCCATGCCGGAGGCAGATTGGATCGCCCGAAGCGCTTGTGGGATTTCAGGATTGGCCATAAAGTGCTTCCAGACAAGCCCAGTACGGTAGTTCTCGATCATGACCGCGATGGGTGCCTGGTTTAGTCCCATGTAAATCCGGGCAAACCAATTCTGGGTTTGATTGAACGCGTCACGCGGACCGAAAGCACCCCATAATTGGGCCCCGAGGTCACGATAGAAATGGCGAAGTGCTTCCATGGACGCTTCCGGTGTATAGGGAAATGATGCGAGCGCTCCTGTTGGTGTGATGGTTCCGTCGTCCAGATCTCGGGAAGGCTCGTGGGGCACGTAGCCTGTCGGACCGTCGCTAGCGGTCAAGCCCCAGCAGTTGGGCCCGTACCCACGGAAGTTTCCGGGATTAGCAACACAGTACGCCCGATTGATTGAGGCGATGGCCCGATTGTTCTTGAAATATTCAGTATAGCGGTCACGCACGCGACGAGGATCGAGACCCATGTAAGAATAATGAGTGAAGAACAGGGGGCCTCCACGGTCACCTCCCACATCCAGCTTGATGCCATAGTAGTCGTGACCATTAACGTAGTCCTTTTCGCTGGCCCAGCCACTGTAATATAGGCTGGCAGGAACAGGATGGGTGGGAGAAGCGATAGCCAGGACGTAAACAATCATCGTCTCGTTCCATCCGGTAATCCGATGATTGAGATACCAAGACCATTCCGGGGACCAATGCCAATAAAGGTAAGCGCCATCAGGCGTGCGCCGGTACCAATCCCACTCGACGGTTTCCCACAGGCGCGTAATTCGCTCGTAGAGGCTGTTTTCCGCACTGCTGGGACCGCGGAAGTATTGGCGTGCGGTGAGTAGCCCTTCCATCAAAAATGCTGTTTCGACAAGGTCGCCGCCATTATCGAACATGTCGAATACAGGGAGACTTTTGCCTGTCCGACCGTCCATGTAGTGGGACCAAGCTCCATGATAGCGAGAGGCCTTTTCGAAGAAGTCGAGCATCTCGGACAGGCGACGAAGCCCCTGATTGCGGGTAATGAACCCCCGTGCCACCCCCACGATCAGGGACATAATGCCAAAGCCCGTAGCTCCCGTGGCAACAATATTGTCATCGCCCGGGATGTTTTCGAGCGTGGTACGGGAGACGGGATGAGCGCCCTCCCAGTAATAGCGGAAACAAGCTTCCTGAAGCATGGTCAGAAACTCGTTGTCGGTGAGCGAACGAGTGTACGCGCTAGCCTTGGAGGACAGAGACGAGGATTCGTAATTGCGTCCCAAAGCAGCAACCTTGTAGTAGGCTTTCTGATTTTGCCGGCCAAGAAAGTCGGCAAAACGAGTAATACCTGGAGCTTGGATACCGATCGGTTGGAAATTTATTCCATCGAACGAGCGGTAAATTGTGTAGTGCTGGACATCTTCGCTTTTCACTGCTTCCCACTCGAGGTCTACGTGAAGTTCGTAGCCCGTGGCACGAAGACCGCGGGGAGCGGGTGGGGGGATTCGCTTCGAGGAAGCGATTGCGGCAAAGTCAATCTTCACTTGATCCAGGATCATCGCTCGAGGCGTCGGATCGGAAGCGCTTTGGACGAAGAAGATGCTTTCCACGCGTTCTGAATTGAATGCGTGCACGGACCCGGTGACGAATTGTCGGAGGGGAATGTGCACCTGGATCCATCGCCGGGGCGGTAGCCCCCGGACAAACCTTGCCAGGTGGAGCGGAACGGAGAAATTCTGGCGCGTGTCTCTCAACTGGATCAGAGGCAACGCAGGTGCTGGAATGCCTTGTTCGGAAAAGCACCAGAAATAGAGAGTATCCCCAGCAAAATGTATTTCGCGGAAGCGGAACGGGATTACCTTCAGCTCGGCTTGCCAGTTCCCGTTGGGCATGGATTGCCATTCAAGCCGCAGTGCGTTGGGAGGGGTGAAGAATGTGTGCGGCTCCACGGGCAGCCTTCCGTTGCGTAGAAGGATAGTGCTTGGCGGGGTGGCCTTGCCCGAACTGTAATAGTACATATCGGGTGTCAGGCTATAATCGAAGAAAATGTGTCGATAATATCGCTCTTGGCCGATGGAAGGAAGTTCCAGTGGCTTTGGGGATTCCGGAGCGGAGGAGCTTGCTGATTCGGCGAGCGATATGCCGGTACTTGAACCCAAGGCCAAAACGCCACCACTCATCCCGAGTCGGATGAGATCACGCCGTGTCATCGTACGGAACCTCATCAGCGGACACCCTCCCCTTCCACGATAGTGATGTACCGATCCGCTGCAACGTTCGTAAATCTATCCGTTCCACCTGCTGGCCCAGGCCAACGGATTTCAAGGCAGTCAACCGTTGAATGACTTCCGAGACCGAGCACGACTCGTGGGTCGTGCGCAGCCAGGTAGCTTCCTCCTCCCACCTTTAATTGGCTCCGCTTTAGCCCTCCAGCTTGCCAGGTGATGCGTGCTCCAATTCCATCCGAATTGGACTTTTTCCCGACCAGTTTTACACCCAGCCAATGATTTCCATGGGCTGCCTTATTCCTGAGCAGCAATGGCGCGCCACCGTTGATTCCCACCAGCACGTCCACCGCCCCGTTATTGTCGAAATCGCCGATAGCAAGGCCGCGTGCCGCAAAAGGTTCGTCAAACACAGGTCCGGCTTGAGAGCTTACATCTTCGAAGCCGTGGCCGTTGTTATGAAATAGCAGGAGAGGCTCGCGGTACTGTACCCCGTATGAGTGCTCCTGGATTTTGTCGTCGGGGTGGCCGTTAGCGATAAACAGATCAATATTTCCGTCGTTGTCGTAATCGAAGAACTTGACGCCCCATCCGCTCATTAGCCGCGTTACAGCCGCGATTCCATAAGCTTCCGCCACGTCGTCAAAGGTCAGATTGTGATCGTTATGGTAAAGGGAGTACATTTCCTGGTCCACGTTGTCAACGAACAGATCTTCCCACCCGTCCTGATCGTAGTCCGCCGAGTCTACGCCCATCCCCGACCTTGACCGCCCGTCAGCACTGTAGGCCACGCCGGCTTCGAGTCCGATTTCTTCGAACGTTCCATCGCCCTTATTAAGAAAGAGAAAGTTAGGGGCAGTATCGTTTGCCACAAACAAGTCCATCCAGCCGTCATTGTTAAGATCGGTGGCTACCACTCCCCACGCCTTACCCAGATGTGCGCCGATGCCTGATTCGACGGCTACGTCTGTGAACGTTCCGTCCCCGTTGTTGTGAAACAACCAACTCCGCGTGGCAGGGTACACCCGCGGGTAGCAATAGTAGCGTTCGTTGGTGGCTTTGTTGCCACAAAACTTGTTCAAGGACTTGTTGAAATCAACGAAACGGCATACGAACAAATCCAGCCGCCCGTCATTATCGTAGTCAAACCACACGGCACTCGACCCCCAGCCGACCGTCCCAACCCCCGCTTGTTGAGTCACATCCGTGAATGTGCCATCTCCATTGTTCCGGTAGAGAATGCCGTGTCCATATTGCGTGACGTAGAGGTCTGGCCAGCCGTCGCCGTTGTAGTCTCCCACAGCAACCCCCATTCCATATCCACCGGCCCCTACGCCCGCCCTCGCAGTAACGTCCGTAAAAGTCCCATCCCGATTATTTTTGTAAAGGGCGTTCCGCAGCGGCGGATCGGGATCATAAAAATCACACCGGCCGCTATTGATCAAGTAGATATCCATCCATCCGTCATTGTCAAAATCGATAAAAGCGCAACCGCCCCCAGTCGTCTCGGGTAGATAGTATTCCGACGAACGCCCATTAACGTGCTTCCAAGTAATCCCGCTGGCGGCTGGAGGGACAGGAATGAAGAACGGGTCGCTGTTCCCGTCGCCTTGCGACGAATAGCCGGGCAGGGTGCGTGCTAGGAAAGGAATGCAAAGCGAGGCACCTGCTCCTGCACTTAGCGCTGCCACAATGTCGAGGAGATGCCGTCTGGAGATCTTCTTCATCCGGTAATCGAGATTGGTGGCAACCCCCTCTTCGAGGCGGGCGGCCTTAGCGTATCAGTGCTTATGCCAACGTTCATGGTCCTAACTTTCCTTGGAGTCCCAAGTGTTGCTGCCCATAGTAGAGCGGGCCGGATTTTTCAGTTCCTTGATTCAAGCGACGGAAAGTCGCCCAAGCCCGGGCGGCTTCGTGCTTCCTCCCAAGCCTCGAATAGGCTGTACCCAGAGCGAAATAAATGTTGGGAACCGCGGCAAGAGCCGGGCGAGCAACCTCCAATTCCCGGAGTGCTTTCTCGTATTGGTGAGTATCGAGGAGCAACAAACCCAGGAGGTAATGGCCAAAGGGAAGCTGGGGGTCGAGTTTCAGAGCTTCTTGTGCATAGCTAATCCCGCGGACCGAGTCCACTCGGTATTCAATTGCAGCAATTTCCAGACGCGACAATACCTCCTGAGGATTGCCTTCGATTTCCTTTTCAAACTCCCGCTTGGCATCTGAAGTATCATGGAGTTGGAGCAAGAGCTTCCCGTATGCATAATGGATCTTCGGGAATTCGGGATATTGCTCGACGAGGGTCTGGAACTTGCGCCCTGCCTCTTCGAACTTATTTTGCGCCGCCAAACATTCCGCCTGGCCCAGATGCATAACGATCTCTTCTCCAGGCGAGGTCCGCGTCTCTGCATCTTCATGCGGAATCCTAAAAGCAATCATCCCGAGTGTTCGGTACAGGTTTGGGCTTTCAACGCCTTCTTCACATAAGGGCGCAAGCTTCTCGTATGCAGTTTCAAATTCTCCTTCCCGCTCGAATAAAACACCTTCGTGGTAGACAATCACCTTCAACAATTGCGGGTCTTTGGCGATACCGAAATTCACACCTCTCTCAAGGTGCGCAAGTGCATCATGGGAATGGCCAAGCTCAAACTCGCAGAGGCCAAGCATCGCCCAGGCGGTGCCATTCTTCGTATCCTGCTCCACGACCTTGCGGAATGAGTTTGCCGCTCTCCTGTAAGCGTTCTGATCGTAAAGAATCGTCCCCAAGGACCACCACCCTTGGGTCCAGGTGGGGCGGAGGGCCAACGCCTTTTCGTAAAGAATGGCGGCCTGATCCAATTGGTTGGCATCCCGCGCAGCATTGGCCTCAGACGACAGAGTTTGGAAATCCTTGATGGCACCCTGTTGTGATGTAGCCCAAAGTTTTGTCTGACAAGGCAATCCAAGCACCGCTAAAAGTAGAAGTGTTCCTCTCCCCAAGCGAGCGAGGAACAGAAGCCAAGTTTGGAAGCCCCCCCTGATCGAACCATAGCCGTCCTTGCGCAAGTTGAACAGTGTACAAAACTCTCGCAAAGGCGGTTGGTCCATTCCTTTAATTGCCCCTGCACTCGCTAAGAAGAACACGCGCTTTCGCGGTTGCCAGCGCGACACGTCTGCCCTTGTTTCAGAAGCTGAACCTTGCTTCGATATCAATCGTCCGCGACCCCAGGGCGTTCATGGCCGTGCCGAAGTACGGATCGACAATGTTATTATCCACATTGGCCAGGTTCAGTGAGTTGAAAAGGTTGTAGAAATTGGCGCGGATTTCGAACTTTGCGTTTTCTCCGAGCACTTTCGTATTTGGCACCCCAAAAGCTTTAACCAGTGAGGCGTCTACGTCGAAGTAGTGGGGACCGGTCTCGGAGTTCCTAGCGACTCCGGGGGCCTGGGGGATAGGACCTGTTTGCGGGAAATTCGGTCCTGCGACGAAGGTCGGTGGCGTAAAGTATGCGAGTCCGCCTTTAGGGAAGTCACCACCTTTGCTCATGAATGTGCTGTTACTGTGGTCGCTCAGTGCCCCACCCAAGTAGGCGGCCGGACGCAGATTGCAGGTCACATAGTTCGCGTTGATGACGGCGTTACAGGTGTCTCCGTTGTTGTAAACAACAGTCCACGGGAACCCGGAGTGCGCATTCAGGATCTCGCTAATCGTCCAACCGCCTACAACTTTCTCCAGCCACCCCTTGTTACCGCGAAAGATCTTGGGCGACCAAATGCCCCAAATCTTGAAAGCATGAGTCACGTTGTAATCGCAAGGACCCCATGCCGCCTTGGGGTCCCACTGATACTGATCTACGTTATAAGGTTGTGAACCCTGGTCTCTGCAACTGCTCAGGCGATATGACGCGTCCGCTTCAAAGGTATTGGAAAATTGATGTCGGATTCCTACCAGAAAGGCGTTGAAACTCCCGTTCGCATCATCGGCGTAATAGTCTACAGTATTTACCATGGGATTCTGGGGAACCGCATTAGCCAAAGTGAGGTTCAAGAAGTACTGGCGAACGAAGTGGCGCGAAGCGCTCCCTTGGTATCCTACTGTGCCCACCCAGTTTCCTCCGAAATTATACTGAGCCTCCACAGAGTAATGTTCGGTGTAGGGAGTTGTAAAGTGTGCTGGGAATCCTGTAACGGCTATCGGAGACCCGCTTGTAGGCAGATTGTTGGCGCCGAAAGTGGCAATCGCACTCGGGTTGGACGGCCAGCCGCTAAAAGCGTGAATATCGCTTGGAACGGCATAGAGGATGCTCAGATTGGTGAAGTTCGATACAAAAGGAGGGTTGTTGCGTCCATTCGTGGTGATGGCCAGTTCTTCACCATTGTAGCCGATACCGTACCCGCCGCGGAGGACAAGGCGGTCGTTGAAGTTGTGGCCGGCGAGAGATTTTGGGCTCCATGCAAATCCAAGCTCTGGTCCAAAGTTGGCCTTACTGGCCTCCCACAGGTTGCCTCCTAACCTCATGCTCATGCCGGTAAGCACATTCGACCCTGAACCTAAGACAAGCGTGCTCTGTTTACCGCGCTTTTCATGAAGCGGACCAAAATACTCCCAGCGCAATCCCATATTGAGCGTAAGATTGGGCCTGAACTTGTAGTTGTCCTGTGCAAAAAGCCCATAGACCGTGGAACGATCATCCTTTTGAAAATTGGTCGGCCGGCCTGTCAAAGGATCAAAGTTGGCGCAGCACTCCAGATAAGGAGAGTCGTTGAGGAAATCCCACAGATTGCGGAAATTATACTGCGGTCTTGCTGACCAGGGTGCTTCATCGAGATATTGCAATCGCGTCACTTCACCCCCAAATTTTAACATGTGTGCACCTTTCACTTTGGTCAGCGTGTCCTTTACTTCGTAGGTCCATTGGTCGAAGACGCTGGGGCCATATTGGCCGAAAACGTTAAGACCGGCGCTACCAATATTGTCAATCGCATCGATCGGCAAGCCCCAAGGTTCCTGAGGGTTCGACGTGATCTCGTTCCATCGCCAACCGGCCGCATTCGCTCTTAACTCGTTAAGAACGGTCGGGGAGAACGTGTGGTTCCAAAGGACTGTCTCGGCCTCATTCATTTGCGTATGGTGCCAGAAGTTGGCTGCCCGGATAGCGCCATTGTAAAAAGTCTGGGTTACAGGAACTTTGTAGATGGAGAAAGCGACCAGATCTCTCTCAGTAGCATTAAAGTCCAGCCGGCCGCTGTATTGTGAGTCGGAGGCGCTAAAGGGGCTGACTGTATTTACGAACATGATATCCGGTATGCCATCAAGACCGCTCCCCACACCAGGCGTGGTGGTCGTTCCGCCATAGGTCGAGTCCGAACTCCCGAGTGGCGTTGTCAGTGGGGAGCCAATGTCCAACCCTTGGCCGGCAATCGTCTCGCAGTTTACGCCTTCGGTGAGGCCAATAGCCGCGCAGTTCACCTCATTTGCGCCCAAGCCGGTCGGCAAAATGGAAGCGTAGCTCGCGCCCTCGCCTGGGTAAGTGAGAAACTTCCCGGAAATACTCCCTGCAGGCGCTGTCAGCTTGTCGAACTGGGGTGTTTCGTACCAGCCGGTTCCGAAATTCGTGGAGCTATTCCGCAGCGCTTCATAGGCGAAGAAACCGAACAACTTATGTTTTCGAATTGGCCCGCCGATGCTACCACCAAACTGGTTAAAGCGTTGTGTGTCCTTCTGCAGCCCGTTATTAGGTCCGCCACTGCTGAAGGGCCCATTCCAACTCTGGTAGGCATTCAGCCCGGGCCGGTGAGCATCAAAGAATGCGTCCCCGTGGTACTGGTCAGTCCCGCTTTTCGAAACAACTTCGATGTGCGCCCCACTGAACCGTCCGTATTCAGCATCGTAGCCGTTAGAAATGACTTTAACCTCTTGAACAGATTGCTCGCTGGGTGTAACTACAGCAGCGCCCCCCCAAGTTACACTCGTGATGCTCACTCCATTGAGCGTGATACCATTCGCCTCATTCTGGGTGCCGTTGGCTATAATCTGAGGGGCATTCTCCGTCTTGAAAATACCGTCCGCCGCGCCCGATGCCGACATATTCGAGCCGGGCAGACTGTTGGTTCCGCCTCCGGCCGACTGGGCAGCGTCACCGAAAACTCCGGGAGCGAGTTGGACGAGTTGAAAGACGTCCCGGCCAAAAGATGGCAAATTTTGCACCATCGTGCTGGAAATTGTGCCCGTAATCGTGCCGCTTTCGGTATCAACAACCGGGGCAGCGCCACGCACGGTGACTGATTGGGTCTCTGAGCCCAACTCCAGGGCTACGTTTAAGCCTTGAATTTGTTCCCCTGTGAGGACAAAATCTGAGATTATTTTCTTCTTAAAACCCTCCTTTTCTACCGTCACCGTGTAGTGGCCAGGGGGAAGAGCGGGGATGGCATAGGTTCCTGATGAATCCGTTCGGGCCTGCTTTGTCCACGTGGTCTCAAGGTTCTTCACTGTGACTGTTGCCCCAGCGACAACGGCACCGGAAGGGTCGGTCACCGTCCCCTGAATCCCAGCGCGATACTGCGCGAGAGCAGGCGTGGTGATCACGCCCAAGACCAACACGACGCCCAAGGCATGGAAAATCTGACGAAGGCCTGTCGGTTGCATGCTAGATTTCCTCCTTAATTTCTCCAAAATCATTAACGCCCCGCTGACTCTTGCTCGATCAATTCCGCTGGATGATGAGGCCCCTTCCGGCACCAAGTACGACCAGTAAAACGAATTGCCAAATCGCTTTACAAAAACGTTTTAACCAATATGCCGAGAGAAATAGCATATAATGTTGGAGGATGTCAAGGCTTTTTTGAAGCATCTTTTAAATTTAATGAGGGGCAAAGGTCGCAATCGAAAGCGTGCCCGTGAGCAAGAAAAGTGGCTCTTGAATGGGATTCGTGCTTGTGCAAGAGTTTAAACCATGAAGTCCAAAAATCCGACAGGTAATCGAAGCTTTTCGCAGAGGCCAAGCCTCAAAGACCTGGCCCGCTATGTGAAGCTTTCGCCCACCACCGTTTCTCTGGTGCTCAACCGGTCCCGCCTTGCGGATTCCATTCCGCTGGAAACCAAGCGGCGGATATTTAAGGCCGCCAAAATGCTAGGTTACCGCGCAAACTTCGTCGCGCGGTCTCTTCGGGCACAACGCAGTTACACGATCGGGGTCATCGTTCCGGAAATAAGTGAAGGTTACGAAGCAATGGTACTGAGTGGCATTGAAGACCACCTCCTGCGAGAGGGCTACTTCTATTTTGTGGTTAGCCATCGTCACAAGCCTCAACTGATCGCTAAATATACTGAACTGCTTTTAGAGCGTGCCATCGAAGGATTGATCGCTGTCGACACTCCGTGCAACGCGGCCTATAGCGTCCCTGTCGTGGCGGTTTCTTCACATGAAGATAGGGAAGGAGTGACGAATATTATCCTGGATCACGGCCGTGCGGCCATGCTTGCAGTGGACCATTTACTTGGGCTTGGCCATCGTAAGATTGCGGTCATTAAAGGACAAAAATTCAGCTCCGATACTGAGACGCGATGGGCAGCCATCCGCGAAGCCATGAGAGCGCGTGGATTGCAGGTTGATGAGGGATTGACGGCACAACTGAAGGGCAACACCCCCTCTCCCCACGTCGGCTACGTGGCGACTAAAAAGCTCCTGTCGAGTAACAAGCCCTTTACGGCGCTGGTCGCCTTCAACGACGTTTCTGCTATCGGCGCCGTCCGAGCTTTACGTGAAGCAGGACTCCGCGTGCCCGAGGACGTATCTGTGGTCGGTTTCGATGATATTCAGAGCGCGGAATTTCAGCACCCGGCCTTGACCACCGTGCATCAACCGCTTCATAAGATGGGCGTCCTGGCGGCCAAGACGGTGCTGCACCGCATCGCCAATGGTACGGAAAGGTCGTTCCCCAAAATCCTTACGGTCGAGCCTAGGTTGGTAGTGCGCGAATCCACCGGACCGGTTCCCAGAAAGCTCGCACCCGTAAACGTTCGGCTTCCGTCAGCTTAAACTCCCCAGCGCTGCGAAAGGAGAATGCTGAGGGCTGAGCAGTACTGGGATGAGCGAACAGGACGAATTGTTGAAATTTCTCACCGCGTCCCTAAAGCCTCATCGGCGGGCGGATGCGAGCATCCATATCGTTTTTGTCTTAACCGGTGTCGTGACCGCGGTGCTAGGTCCGCTGATCCCTCTCTTGGTTGCGCGGCGGGCCGTCAGCAGCTTCCAAGCCGGATACCTTTTTTCTGCACAATTCCTGGGTTCTCTGGCCGGTGTAGGCCTTTCCAGCCTGCTGCTTGCCCGTTTTGGTTTTCGCCGCCTGCTGGACGGCGGACTTATTCTGATGGGCGCGGGCGTTGCGGCGCTCTGGTTCTGTCGGTGGCCCGTGATACTGTGGTGCGTGGCTAGTTACGGTGTCGGATTGGGGCTTGTCATTCCGACCTCAAATCTTCTAGTTGCCGAAAGCCACTGGCCCCGGCCAGCGCCAGCACTCAACACATTAAACTTCGCCTGGGGGCTGGGCGCAGTGGTCAGTTCATTTTTGGTCGGCGTCTTCGTCGCCACACACGCCGTTGGCGCAGGTCTCGCGGTTCTGGGCCTCCTAATGGTTGCGCTCCCGACTATGGCGCCTCTGGGCGTGCTACCTCCTAAGCATGAAATAGTATCGGGCGCGGCCTCTCAACAGACAAGCGTTAAGAATAAGTTCATCACCTCCGCAGCTATCAGCCTTTTATTTTATCTGTATGTCGGGACCGAAACCTCGGTGGGCGGTTGGGTGGCAAATTACGCAAAGCAGATGGCCTGTAAAGGGCATGGGTCGTGGATTTTGGCGCCAGGCTTCTTTTGGGGAGGGCTGCTCAGTGGAAGGGCCCTAGCGCCGACCGCCTTGAAGAAGATCGGTGACCGGACCCTCATGCTCGTGGAATTGCCCGTTGCCGCCTTAGGAATTGCACTTCTGTTGGCGGCGCAATCGGTCGGCGTAATCTTTGGGGCTGCCATGGTCACGGGGATCGGACTTGCAACGGTTTTTCCTGGAACGATCGCACTACTTTCATTGCACTCAGGTGTGGCCGCGAGACGCAGTGGCGGCTTAATGTTTGGTTTGTCGGCGCTGGGGGGGGCGAGTCTCCCGTGGCTCGTCGGATATGTGGCGGCTCAGTCAGGGGAGTTTCGACTAGGCCTAACCATCCCCCTGGCCGGCGCTCTAGCAATGTGGGTGGTGCTTATCGCCATCGGTCGCGCACCCGCAGCCGGTACCGGTGGTATACCAAAATGAAGATACGGCCATAGCGAATCAACTCAGCCGCCGCAGTTTTCCCTGATTCGTCGGTAAGTCACTTTTGGAGTCACCCACCTTTGTTCTGTTCTTCCTATCATTAGGTACACGGCTCCGTCAAAGTCGCGTTTGGGGAAGTATATTTTAAGGAGATCTGAGCAGCGAGTGGGAGGCGGGACAAAGCGCCTTGGGGGTAGGGCGGACCTGTGGATTGCGGGAAGTGATGAGCAACGCCCCCAGAGGGCAGAGAAGTCCGGCTGCAGGAGGAGATCTTCGCTCTGTTGTCGTGCGGAAGACGGGGAGCCGGGGATCAGGCCATGGCGCTTGTCAAGAATTTTGTGTCTGAAGGCATAGGGGCTCCTCGTTCTCGAATCTGGCCTGAAAGATGGCGTTGAACTGATCGAGGGCGTTCTGGACGGAGGAGGCGACGCGGCGCCAGCGCCCGGTTTCGAGCTGCGAG
>DASRCX010000001.1:0-28728 GCA_035652895.1 Terriglobia bacterium | reverse complement strand
ATCCCGCGTCGGCCCGCACCCGGCGAATCCCCTCCGGACTTTGCAGCTTCGCCAGGGCCTCTTTCAGAAACTCCACCACCCCGGTGTCGGCCCGGGTGTTCCCGCTTCGCAGCCAGCCGTGCAGCACAAAGTGCGCTTCCCGTAACACCGCCAGAGTGCCCTGAAAAGTGGCGGAACGTCTTTACAAACGGGATGGTGGTGGCGAAGCGGCTTGCCGGCGGCCAAAGAATCCTTCCGATCAACATCGCGCTCGACAAATTCCCTGTGGTTCTGCTGGAACGCGCTGAACAATAAACATCTTCAGCGACGCCATATTCTGACGTGCCGCTTGTTCAGAACGAGGCGAGCCGGGAGGAATTATCGTCCCTGAGCCGTTGCAGAAGGATTTGTAATCGCCGCTGCCGCGTGCCACGACTGCGGCTGAGGAAGGACGTGACGGCTGAAGATGTCGCCGATTGTGAGAGAAATGAGAATCGACAACCAGAAGATCGCTGCAAACAACACCAGTCGCATTACTGAGGCGCTCCAGCGAAGGTGCATGAAAAACGCCGCCACCAGGGAGGCTTTGCAGACGGCGATCAGCAGGGCCACGACGGTGTTCCACTGGCCAAGATCAATGTACGAGATCCGCCACGTGAGAAGGGTAAGTACCATCAGAGCCACGAAGACAAAGAAATAAATTTTCAACGGTGCGATATGTTCGGACATTAGAAACGCGCCCCCAGCAAGTACAATAGTGGAAACAGAAAGATCCAAACGATGTCAACAAAGTGCCAGTAGAGGCCCATCATTTCGATGGCGTTGTATCTCTCCTGGTTGAATCTGCCTCGCCAGGCCATGATGAGAAGAACAGTCAACACACCTTCTCCGGCAACCATGTGGAGAGCGTGAACGCCCGTCATGATGAAATAAAAACACATGAACAGCGCAACATGAGAGGCGTGCGGTCCTGCGTAAGTGAAATGGAGTCCCGGCACAAATCCTTCCGCGTAGTCATGCGTCCATTCAAAGAAGAATTTGATCAGCAGGAACGCGGCACCAAGGCACATGGTTGAAATGATGAAGAATATCAGCTTCGCGCGCTTGCCCGTTTGGGCCGAGTGGACGGCCAGAGCCATGGTCAGACTGCTGGCGATCAGGATGGCGGTGTTGAGCGCTCCGATTCTTGCGTTCAGCAGGTGGCTGCCTGTCTCGAACGCCGTCGTGTAAAGGTTTCGATAGACGGTATATCCCGTAAACAGACCGCCAAAGAACATGATTTCCGTGGCGAGGAATATCCACATGCCCAGGCTGGCGGCCTCATGCTGTTGTACGCGGTCATCAAATTGTTCTGCAACAACTGCCTGACTGTTATGCAACGTGTATTTCCTCCGCGAGTCGATCGTACCGGTAGGGTTCTTCGGTGACGATGGGCGTTTCCTCGAAATTGTGAGTTGGCGGGGGAGAAGAGGTCGTCCATTCGAGCCCCGTCGCCTTCCAGGGATTGGGGCCGGCAATCGGCCCGTAGCGGAGGGACCATGCCAGGTATATCAGGGGAATCACATAGCCAAGCCCCAGGATCGAGGCTCCCGCCGTCGAGATGACGTTCAAAGTATGGAATTCCGGGGGGTAAACGGCGTACCGGCGAGGCATGCCAAGGTATCCGAGGATGAATTGCGGGAAGAACGTCAGATTGAACCCGACAAACACGATGATAGCGGCAACGCGCGCCCATCCATCGGGGTAAAGCCGCCCTGTCATCTTGGGCCACCAATAATGGATCCCGCCAAGATAACCCATGACCGCCCCGCCGACCATGATGTAGTGAAAATGCGCGATGACGAAGTAGGTGTCATGAACGTGCTGGTCTAATCCGGTGGTTGCAAGGTAGAGCCCCGTCAATCCGCCGATCGTGAAGAGGCCGATAAAGCCAAGAGCGTAAAGCATGGGGGCCTCATAGGAAATGGAACCCTTGTAAAGGGTGGCCGTCCAGTTGAAAACTTTAACGGCGGAAGGTATGGCCACAGCCATGCTGAGCGCGGAGAACACCAGCCCGGCATAAACGGACTGGCCGCTGATGAACATGTGATGGCCCCACACCAGAAATCCGATGGCCGCGATCGCAACACTGGAAAAAGCCACGAAGTGGTAGCCGAAGATCCTCTTTCTGGAGAAAGCTGTGATCAATTCACTGATGACACCCATCGACGGCAGGATCATGACGTACACAGCGGGGTGGGAATAGAACCAGAAGAGATGCTGAAAGAGAATCGGATCTCCGCCGAGAGAAGGATCGAAAATGCCGACGTGGAAAATCCGTTCGACGACGATCAGAAACAGTGAAATAGCGATAACCGGCGTTCCGATAATGAAGATGATGCTGGCTGCATACATGGCCCAAACGAAGAGGGGAAGTCGGAACCACGTGAGACCGGGCGCGCGCATCTTGTGGATGGTGACAACGAAATTGAGGCCCGTCAGGATGGACGAGAACCCGGCAATGAAGACCCCGCCCGCTGCGGCCATGACGTGAGTATTCAGATAAAGTGTGCTGAGGGGCGTATAGAAGGTCCAGCCTGTGTCCACACCACCGGCGATCACGGTGTAAAGGACAAGCGAGCCGCCCGTCATGAAGATATACCAGCTCAACAGGTTCAGCTTCGGGAAGGCGACGTCGCGAGCACCCAGCATCATGGGCAGAAGAAAGTTGCCCATGACGGCAGGAATCGACGGGACCAGGAAGAAGAACACCATGATAATCCCGTGGATGCTGAACAGTTTGTTATAAGTTTCAGGTTCTACCAGCAGCCCCTGAGGCTCCAGCAGATTCAGCCGCATCAAGGTGGCCGCGATGCCACCGACAGTAAAGAAGAAGGTGATCGCCATCATGTACAGCCAGGCGATCCGTTTATGGTCGGTGGTCAGCAGCCACGACTTAATGCTGTAATCACAGTTCAGGTAATTAAGTTTGGGTTCGATCGCGATTTCCTGACTACTCATGGTGCCCCCGTATTACTTTTTGTTGATGCCAGCGATTTGATGTAGGCCGTGAGTTGCAGGATTTGCTCTTCGCTCACCTGGCCTTTAAATGTTGGCATAATCGCCGGATATCCATTGACAATCTGGGCGCTTGGATCAAGGATCGACTCGCGAATGTACGCATCATTTGCGACGACTGTGGTCCCGTCGGAAAGCTTTACCGTCCGCCCATAGAGGCCCGCGAACGGAGGGCCCTTCCCTGTGCCATGGCATGTGACGCACCCCAGTTGATTATAGAGGGCGGCGCCCTGTTCGGCCATCGTCTGCCCCGTCACGCCGCTGGTAAGCCACCTCTGATAATCCTGAGGAGTCATCACGTAGACCCATCCGCGCATCAGGGCGTGGCCCATTCCGCAATACTGGTCGCAGAAGAGACGGTACTTGCCCGGCTGGGTGGCCTCAAACCACTCCGTCGTATAGCGGTCCGGCACGACGTCCATCTTCATGCGGAAGGCAGGAACCGAAAAATCGTGGATCACGTCCTGCGACGTCATGGTGAGCTTGACCGGAACACCCGCCGGAATGTGCAGGGCGTTGATCTCGCGCTTGCCATTGTTGTGTTCGATGTGCCACATCCACTGCTTTCCGATCACAAAAATCTCAAGGGCGTTCGGCGGCGGCTGGGCGTTCCTGACGAAGATTTCGGCCCCCCAGAGGTACATGATGGCCACAAGAATCATGGGGATGACAGTCCATGTCACTTCCAGCGGGATGTTGTTGATCACTTGGTTCTTCGGAGCCGGCTCATCCTTTGAGCGGCGCCGATACTTGACCGCGAAATAGAAGATCAGCAGGAAAATGAGCGAGGCGAAGAATATCGAAACCGCCGTCAGGAAATAGAAGAGATGATCGACCGCCGGAGCAATCGTTGAAGCTTCCTGCGGGAACAATGGAAACGCGTGTGGCATTTTATTCTTTTACCCTCTCCCAATAAGGCCCATAAATCCCGACGGGGTTTTTACCGCTCTGCTCTGAGCGACTTTCCCGTCGCGAACGCCCTGGCCTGGGCCTTGCTTCCGCCGCGGAACAGAATCATCAAAAAGGCGGCCAATAGAACCACCGTCAGCAGCGCTCCGAGGAAGAGCACACGGGTGATCAGCAGGCTGTATTTTCCGGTCGTTGGATCGTAGTGGCTGCAAAACAGCAGCACGGAGTCAACCGGATTGCCGATCTTTCCGTGTGAGGCGTCCACGAGCGCCAGACGGACCTGTCCGGACGGATAAGTGATACCGTAAAAATAGCGTGCGATCTTGCCCTGCGGCGTCAGAACTACGATGGCTGCGGCGTGCGAGAACTGCTGGATTTTCGGATCGTACTTGTAGTGATATCCCAGCGCCTGGGTCAGAGCTTCAATCGAGGCCGCGTCGCCCGTCAGAAAGTGCCAGCCGTCGCTTGCCCCTCTGCGATTGTACATGGACAAATACGCGGCCTTCTTCGAATAAGCTTGCGCCGGAGTGTCATTCGGATCGAAGCTCACGGTCAGGACATTGAATTGTTTTCCCACATCAAACTTGAGTTCCCGAAGGCTCATCACGAGTCCGTCTTCCACCATCGGGCAGAGCTGAGGGCAGTTGAAGTAAACGAGCGACATGATGACGGGTTTCGTTCCAAAGTAATCCCCCAGCCGAACGGTCTTGCCAGTCTCATCATGAAACACCAGGTCCAGCGGAATTTGATGGTTCAATTCCTGGTCGATGCCAACATTCTGGAGTTGCGCGGGAACCGTTTTTGAATTCTGCGCGACTGCGCCACCCGCTGGCGGTCCCTGAAATCCCTTGGCCTTGAGGAGCTTTGAGATTTGTCCCCTTGCGGCGGCCGGGTAGCCCAAGGCGAACATCACCGAAAGCCCGACGGCAATTCCGGCCCTTTTCAGCGTGGGGTTGCAACGCGCGGACCGCACGCTGTGTTGCTTCAGTAGATCAAACTTCCAAACCATTTCAATCCCTGACTTTCTGGCAGCCTTCCAGCCACCAGCTATGGTTTCCCTGTTAGTTCTGCGGCATATAGCCCTGCGGAACAGTGTATTGCTGAACCTCACCGGGCTGTACCGCACCTCTGGGTGTTTTGCTATCGCGTACCGGGAGCCCCTGCTGAAGCAGGAGTTCCATTGCGCGCTGAATAGGAATTCGAACGATGCCGTTTTTCCGGTCCACCCATCCATACGAATCAAGAATTTTGTTTTCCTGTTTCAGGTAATCCTGCAGATCGGCTGCGGGATGGGTTTGCAACTGTGGAACTCCGGGAGGCGGAAGTACACGACCTCCCGAAAGAGCTGATTCCGGCGCAGCGTATTTTTGGTGCGTTCTGAAGTAAACAAGGACGCCCCAGCTTACCAGGAAGCTGACGACCACCGCTAACGCGCATGCCGCTGCGAAGTAGAGAATGTACCTTGGCACGGCTTCGCGCGTTTCGTGGCGGGGCGTTGAATTTTCCGAATGAGTCTTGTGCTCATCCATGCTGGACTACTCCCTCAAACCTTGGATCATGCAGCGGAAGCCGGGGCATGGATTTGAGCTGGCGAGTGAAAAAGGCCAGCCACAATCCCCCGACCGCAAACGGTGCAACGATGTCCATCCAGTGAAGATGAGGCCCAAAAGGATAAAAGGCCGGCATAATGAACCAGTAAAGGTCCACCCAGGTCATCACGATGAGCCCCCCGCCTACGAACGCGAGGGCCTTCATATGCCGTTTGATGGGCCGGTTCAGGAGCAGAATAAACGGCACCGCAAAGTGGAACAGGATGATGAACAGCGCAACCGGCGCCCACCCGCCTGTGGCGCGCGTCACGTACCAGAAGTTTTCGTCCTGCAGGTTGCCGGCCCAGATGATCAGGAACTGCGCGAAGGACATGTATGCCCAAAGCATGACGAACGTCAGCAGGATATTTCCCAGGTCGTTGAAATGGCCCGGCGTGACGACTTCCGAGTGCGGGCTGTGATTCGACAGAAACATGGTCACAATGATGGTAAAGGACATTCCGGCCAGCGCCGGCATAATAATAAAGATCATGCCAAAGATCGTGGAGGCAAAGTGCGGCTCGAGCGACATCACCCAGTCGAATGAGGCCCAACTGATGGTCACGCAATAGATCAGCATGCCTGCTGAGCTGAGGTTGCTGAACTTCCGCAACATGCCCCGCTCCTCGCCCATGTCCTGCTGCCGGGAAAGCCTGTTGAGGAAAAATGCGAGCACAATCCAGCAGGCAAAATAGATAACCATGCGCGCATAAAGGAACGGAGGGCTCAGGTAAAAGGCCTTGAAAGAACCATCGGTCACGCGGGGATAAACAAGCGGATTGACATGCCCGATGGCCAGGGGGATAAACAGCAGCGCCAGAAAAACGAGCGTCCGGCTCGAGGCTTCAAGCGTGCGCCGGATGACGAATCCCCACCGGCCGCCCACCATGTGATGAAGCATAAGGATTGCAAGGCTCCCCAGCCCTATCAGCAACCAGACCAGATAGCCCACCAGGTAGGCGCGGACGAACCCTGTCCAATCCGAGAACGCTCCAAAAACACAGGCCGCGGATGCGACTACTCCGATGATCAGGAACCATCGCTGCGCGGCTTCGATCCGGGGCTTGAGGGTGTCGGTTTCGTTCATTTTGCCGATCCTTCGAGTTTGCTCAGTTCTTGCGGGGGAACATCCTTGATGCTCGCGTTCTGGCTCAATTGCAGCGCGCGGATGTAAGCCGCGATCCGCCAGCGGTCCATGGGAGAAACGCGGTCGGCGTAACTGTACATGGTGCCGTAGCCATTCGTTATCACATCAAAAAAGTGTCCGACCGGCGCCTTCATCAGGCGGTCAATATGATATGAAGGCGGCGGCGGGAACCCTCGCTGTACGATCATGCCGTTGCCGCTCCCCGTATAATCGTGGCAAGGAGCGCAGTAGATATTGAACCGCTGCCGACCGCGCTCCAGGTCCTTCTGGGTAATCGGGAAAGGGAACACGTTGGCAACCTGGCCGTTGATCTTGCCGGTGTAAAGGAGTTCATCGGTTCGTAACTCACCGCGTGCGACGGTCCCCGGAACCACCGGTCGTGCCGAGCGGCCGTCGTTAAAGAAGCTGCTCGGTTCCAGTCCCCTGTACTTCGGCTGGATGTGCATATCGAGCCGGCAGCCCGTCATCAGCAATCCCAAGAGGGCAACGGAAGCCCAACGCAGGGCGGCCGCGGGGCGAATCCTGCAGCCCGCCGGGCCCAAAGATGCCGCTATCGATGAAGCCGCCGTCGAATGTTGTGTCTGGCCCCGTTTAGCTTTCAACTTCGGATACCTCGCGAGGGTTGAGTTCATTCAGAAACTGTTTTGTCCGGTCCAGGTCAAACATGGGGTCGTCCGCTTCGATCAGCAGAAAGAACCGATCTTTGCTGGCCTGGGCAAACCGCTCCACGTTGAACGCAGGATGATAAGGGGACGGCAGGCCGTTGAGCGCCAGCATGCCGAAGGTCGCCGACAAGGCAGCGCACAGGATCGTCAATTCGAACGTGATCGGGATGAACGCGGGCCAACTGTCCCAAGGCTTGCCGCCGATATTCAGCGGATAGCCGATCACGTTGGGCCACCACTGAAGAAAGAACCCGCCGCAGCAGCCGAACAAGCCTCCGCAAAATACGATAATGGGCAGTTTCGTTTTGTAGAATCCGATGGCCTCAGCCAGTCCTTCGATGGGAAAAGGAGAATACGCATCCATTTTCCGGTAACCCGCCTCGCTGGCGCGCTTGCTGGCCTCCAGGAGTTCTTCCGCGGAGATGAATTCGGCCATCAACCCGTAAAGCGAATTCGTGCTTCTCATTTAAGATCTAGCCTCCTCTGCGGTCTTGTGGACCAGGTCCCGCATCTCGAAGATCGAGATCATGGGAAGGAAGCGGATAAACAGGTAAAAAAGCGTAAAGAAAAAGCCGATGGTGCCCAGGAAGACGATCCAGTCCCAGCGGGTCGGGTGGAACATCCCCCATGAAGAGGGGATGAAGTCGCGATGGAGGCTGGTGACGATGATCATGTACCGTTCGAGCCACATGCCGGTCTGCACAGAGAACGACAGCAGCCACAAATACAGCGGGTTTCGCCTGATACGCGCGGACCAGAGCAGTTGCGGAATGACCAGGTTGACGGCAATCAGCACCCAGTAAACGGCGGCGTAGGGGCCTGTCATCCGGTTCATGATCATGAATATGTCAAACTTATTTCCGCCGTAGAATGCCATGAAGGTTTCCATGACATAGCTGTAGGCCACAATCAGGCCCGTAGCCAGCATGATCTTGCCCATGTTGTCCAGGTGGCGGATAGTGAGAAAATCTTCCAGCCCGTAGTACTTCCTCAAAGGCACGGCCAGAGCAATGACCATCGCGAAGCCGGAGTAGATGGCGCCGGCGACGAAGTAAGGGGGAAACATCGTACTGTGCCAGCCGGGAAGAATGGCAATGGTAAAGTCGAAGCTGACCACGGTATGGACGGAAACCACCAGAGGCGTCGCAAGCCCGGCGAGCAGCAGCCCCGCCATTTCATATCGCTTCCAGTGTTTCGCAGAACCGCGCCAGCCCAGAGCGACCACCCCATAAATGATTTTCTTGATCCTTGTTGTGGCGCGATCGCGGATTGTTGCCAGGTCGGGGATCAGTCCCACGTACCAGAACAGCAGCGACACCGTCGCATAAGTTGAAACGGCAAAAACGTCCCAGACCAGCGGGCTGCGGAACTGCGGCCATACGCCCATCGTATCGGGGTAGGGAAGCAGCCAGTAGAAAAGCCATGGGCGGCCCATGTGCAGCAGGGGGAACATACCCGCACAAGCCACCGCAAAAAGGGTCATGGCCTCAGCGAACCGGTTAATGGATGTGCGCCATTTCTGGCGCATGAGGAGCAGGAACGCCGAGATCAGCGTGCCCGCGTGGCCGATTCCAATCCACCAGACGAAATTCGTAATGGCGTATCCCCAGCCGACCGGAATATTGATGCCCCATACGCCGACGCCGTACGCCATCAAAACCGTGATGCCCATATTCAGCCCGATGAGCAGGGCCACGGAGATCCCGAGTCCAATCTTGTACTTATTGCCGGTGCCTCGGGTCAGAACGATGGAACTGATCTTGTCGGTAACCGACCCGTACGTGTGTCCGGGGCCAAGGACTTCGCTTCCAGGGGAAACCAGCGTAGCTACTTCTTCGTGGTCCATGGCAGCCACCTTACTCCTTGATCTCCGGATTCGGATTTCGCACCCGGGCCAGATACGACGTTCGCGGACGAATGTTCAATTCAGCTAACAAGACGTATTTCCTCGATTGAGCTTTCAGATTTGCAACCTTGCTGTTCGGGTCATTAATATTTCCAAAGACGATCGCCTGGGTGGGGCATGCCTGCTGGCAGGCAGTGACAACTTCGCCATCCTTGATCGTGCGGCCCTCGACTTCGGCTTTAATCTCAGCTTCCTTGATGCGCTGCACACAATAGGTGCATTTTTCCATGACGCCGCGGCTGCGCACCGAAACGTCCGGGTTCCTGACTCCATAGAGGCTTGGGGTATGCCAGTCCGAATAAAGGTAAAAGTTGAACCTTCGCACCTTGTACGGGCAGTTATTCGAGCAATACCGTGTCCCCACGCAGCGGTTGTAAATCATGAGGTTCAGCCCTTCAGGGCTGTGCATTGTGGCGCCGACCGGGCAGACATACTCGCAGGGCGCATTTTCACAATGCATGCACGGCATGACCATGTGATAGGTTTCAGGATTGTCAAGGCCCCCGCGCCAGTAGGTGTCCACACGGATCCATTGCATGATGCGCCCGTGGTCCACCTCCTCTTTACCCACCACGGCGATATTGTTCTCGGCATAGCAGGCCACGACGCAGGAGTTGCAGCCCACGCAACTTGTCAGGTCAATGGACATGCCCCACTGGTATCCCTGGCTGTAGTCATAGCGAGGATACAGGTTCGGGGCCTGTGTGGTTTGTTCCGGCGGGTCGGCCGCGAAATCCGGGTTCGAGCGGAATTCCTCAAGGTCAGCAACCCGCACCAAGTCCCGATTGAAGGCGGCCTGACTTTCCTCTTCCACCTTTCTCCCGCCCTGCGTGATGATATGGTGCCGCTGCGTGGTGACCAGGTGATATCGGTCGCCCGTTTTTGCGGGCGCCGGAATGGGTCCAAAACCCGGCTTGTCCGATGTCCAGATCGAATAGACGTTGAATCCCGTTCCGTTGCCGACCCTTCCGGCGCGGGTCCTGCCATACCCGAAGTTAACAGTGATACAGTCGTCAGCGTGTCCCGGCAGGACCATGACGGGCATGCGGAGCTTACGCCCCTGGTAGGCAATCTCAATGACTTCGTCGCGCTGTACGCCAAGTTTCTCAGCCGATCTTGGGCTGATGTAGGCCGCGTTGTCCCATGTCAACGTGGTAATAGGCTTCGGGAGTTCCTGCAGCCAGGAATTGTTCGTGTAAGTCCCGTCCCAGACTGACGGGTCAGGCCGGAAGGCAATCTCCATCGGTCCTGCGCTCGCCGCGCCTGTTCCCAGAGCCGCGGCAAAATCCGGTTTCGGAGTCACCGTCTTCGCGGGGAAGGCGGTTCCAGGAATAACGCCCTTTTCGAGGCACGTTTCCCAGAAGGTTTCATATTCAACAGGCGTGGCCAGCTTCTGGCCTGACCAGTAATCACGCACCCATTGATGCGGCGTCCGTCCCGGATCTCCAAGAAGCGCACCGAGCACTTCGTGCGCTGAATGGTTTTCATAGAGCGGTGCGATCAGCGGCTGGACAATGCAGGCCGTCCCGTCGAAAGCGCGTTCATCGCTCCAGGATTCCAGATAATGCGTTTGGGGAACAAACCAGTGGCAATGGTAAGAGGTCTCATCGTTGTAAATCCCGAGGCGAAGCCGGAGTTTGACTTTGTCCAGGGCTTTTTTGAAATCAAGATCAGCGGGTGCGTTGTACACGGGGTTCCCGCCGATGATCAGGAGCGTCTCCACCGTTCCCGCGTTCATATCGGCCGCGAGTTCCCGAATCGATTCCATCTCATTGACCGGTTGGGCCTCGATAGGATCGATATAGACCACGGTCTTTCCCGCATTCCCCAGGGCGGCGTTGATGGCATGGGCCAGAGCGTGTACGGCAGGCGGCTGATGCTCGCCGGCCAGCACGATGCTCGCCCCGCGACGTTGCTGAAGGTCAGCCACAACGCTTCGGACCCATTCGGTACTGACTTCAGGCGAAGACTGGGCCCCGGGTTCGACTCCCCGCACGCCGACGGCCGCGGCGATGGCCCGTGCGACGCCTTCAACGTGGCTCGGCCTTACCGGCACGCGATGATCTGCCGCCGCGCCGGTGATGGTGGCCATGGACTCGACAACGTAAAGCCGGTTCATCGGGCTGTGCGTGTCGGTGATGCGCCGCTTATCCGCAAAATCGCGGGCGTAGCGCACGCCGCCGCGTCCCGAGCAGAGAAAGTCAGCGTCCAGCGAAACGACTACTTCCGCCTGGTCGAATCGGTAATAGTGGCTCAAATACTGGCCGTACACGGTACGTACGCCCTCGCGCTCTGCGTGGCGGTTTACAGGAGTGTACTGATGCCACTTTGCCTGCGGAAATTGGGCCAGGAACGCTTTGAGCTGGCTTCCAAGCGTGGGCGATGTGACGGTCTCTGTGAGGATGCGGAAGCCCGCACCCTTTTTCGCCAGATACTGGCTGCGCAACTGGCTGAGCAGATCGAGAAAATCGCTATAGTTGACGATCGTGCCCTCGCGCATCACTGTCCGGGCACGGTCCGGGTCCCACAGATCGAGCACGGAAGCCTGCGCGAACGCGTCTGTGCCGCCCAGGCTGGCGGGGTGATCGGGATTGCCCTCGACTTTGGTGGGGCGGCCCATATTGCTCTTAACCAGCAACCCGATTGCGCCGCCTTCAGGCCGCGGCATCGACGTGGCGTAGAACAGAGGTTTCCCGGGAACGAATTCTTCCGGCGGCCTCACGTAGGGCGCGATCTTCTCGATCGGCATCTTCGTGCACGCGGCGAGCCCGGCAAGGCTGGCCGAGGCGGCCATCAGCTTCAGCATGTTGCGGCGGCTCATTCCGGACTCGGTCTTCGGGGAAGGTCGAAACGTCGTGAATTCCTGATGAGCCAACTGCTGGAACTCCTCGGTTTCCGCAACCTGTTCGATGGTTTGCCAGAAGCGCTTCCTGCCGTCTTTTTCGAGGCTCGCTCGAACTGACGCGAGGTCGATGAAGTTCTTGTCCTTCATTGATTATTCCTATGTGTGCGTTTTACCGATGGCATGTGTCGCAACTCGTCAGGCTTCGTATCTTGTACTCCTTCACCAGCTTCCGGCCCATGGCGATCTGGTCCGCAGGAGGAGTATAGATCGGATCGAAAACGTCCTTCTTCGGCCTGACGTAGCGCTCCGGATGCTTATGACAATTAACGCACCACCTCATGTACAGTGTGTTCCCCCGCCAGGTGATGGGCATCTCTCCAAGCTGTCCGTGGCACGTCGTGCAGCCAATCCCTTTGTTGATATGAATGCTGTGGTTGAAGTACACAAAATCGGGAAGGGCGTTTACCCGGTTCCAGAGGATGGAGTCGCCGGTTCGGTAACTGGCCCTCACCGGCGCCAGCATGTCGGCGTTAGTCCAAAGCTGCGAGTGGCAGGACATGCAAGTGTGCGTCGGCGGGATGCCCGCGAACCAGGACGTCTCAACGGACGTGTGGCAGTAACGGCAATCGATCCCAAGTTGTGCTGTGTGGTGCTCGTGGCTGAAGGGAACAGGCTGGGGTATCGGACGATTAACATATGTAAAGTAAGACGACTGATTGACCTCCCAACTCACGTAGCCAATGAGCGCAACAACCAGAACGATGCCATAGATGCTGGCCCGGGCCACGGTGTTCATGCTGCGATGAAAAATTTGAGACATTTTGAGAGCCCTAAAAGCAAGCCTGTAGAACCACAAACTGCGGTTATTCGAGGCAGTCAGCTTTGCTTATTCGTCTTTGGGTTTATGAGCTTCGACCCCGCCCCTCGAGGCCTCTTCTTTCGACTGACAGCACAATGAAACCCAACAATATACACGATCGGTAAAAATTTTGCAAAGAATATTCTTCACGATGACGAACCAAATGAAATCCGCTTTCGCCCATCAGATGGACACCTCAAAAGTCGCATTGCGGTCCCGCCCATAGCGTGAGAAAGGCGCTGCCGTGCATCCGATCTTCACCTTCAGGAGCCGCTTGCGTAGCGCACCCACGCCGGCAGCCTCCATTTCGCGCTGAAGAATCCTGCCTGCTCCTCCTTACCGCCTTCCGAGCCACGGCGCAGGCGAGCAGACCATCGCCGCACGTGTTCCAAAATGGGAATTGTTCCCAAATTGAAATTTCCCGAAGAAACCGTTCCCGGACTCCAGGACCAGAACTGACGACTGCAGCGAAACAATAGGAGTTTTTCATGAGAACTGTCTTAAGCGTTGCCACGATCGAGCCGAACTCGCGAAACCGCCATGCTTCCCATTTTGAAAAGTCCAGCCTCCTGGAGGCTTGCTTGCACAATTGTTTCGAGAGCGCCCGCCGCGTTTTACAATGCTGCGGGCGGCGATCTATGCTCCGTGCCCGGCCCGACCGCCCATAGCTTGGGGCCCACGGCTTCAGGCCGTGGCTAATAAACTGAAAGAACGATACTTCCAGTGGAATCGCGAGTCTGCTCAGGCCGGGACCTGATCCTGATTCCGGCTGAAACGACATGTCTGATCAGTAACCCTCCCGCGTCCGCAGGCCCCTTCATACCTCAAATATTCTAGCCTCGATAACGAGTTGGCCCGCCCCGTGCATTAGAAGGCTCGCGTGCACGGCTTCAGCGCGTTTCCGACTCTGCGGTTGTCAAAACGCCGCACGAAGGGGAGCCGCTGCCGCCACAGGTCCATAGAAAACTCAGGGGGTGATGAAATGGCCATTCAAACTGCGGTTCCAATCGAGCAGCGGAAGGGCGGCCAGTTGTGTTCCGGGAACCATGCCCGGCGAAAATCCCGCCGGAAGGCGATCTGCTCGAACAACTCCTCGCGCGTGCTGCAAAGTCGCGGGCCGTCGCACGACTGGGAGAATTCGAATGCAACAGTTGTGAAGCTGCTGCCGCTCGTGAAGCGCGTCGCTCTTCAGCTTCGAGCTCATCTGCCTGCTCATGTCGAACTTGACGATCTGATCAGCGAGGGCACGGTGGGCCTGATTGACGCGGTCAGGAAATTCGACGCTGCCCGGGGCGTCACGATTGAGAGCTATGCCCGCCACCGGGTCCGCGGCGCCATTCTTGATTCTCTCCGCGAACAGGACCATGCCTCGCGCGATATGCGGAGAAGGATCAAGAAAATTGAGTCCACCTGCCAGGACCTCGAACGTCAGTTGGGCCACCCGGCATGCGATCAGGAGGTGGCTGATGCGCTGGGTGTGGACCTCTCTGAATGGTACGAACTCGTTGCCGAGTTGCAGCGGCTTGGATTTGAGGGCGGGGGCAGCCGTTTTTCGCTGGACGCGAGTAAGCGCGTGAATGAAGAAGATCTGCCTGCGCCGGCTGACGGCGACCCTTTTGTGCTCTGCTACCGGCGGGAACAGAGAGACCTCATTTCCAGCGCGCTCGCCTGCCTCACGGGGCGCGAACGTTTGATCATGACCCTCTACTATAACGGCGGATTGACGATGAAGCAGATAGGGCTGCGGCTTGGCATCGACGAGTCGCGCGTCTCGCAGCTTCATTCGGCCGCAATCGCCAGGCTGCGCAGCCGGGTGGCCGGCATGCTCGGCCGGCCCGCGCGCGTTTCCGGCAAGGCCGCTGCGCTGACGCCGGTCCCGGCACAGGGTTAACATTCTTTGGCGTATTGCCTGGTGTCCAGAGGGACCGCCGGCAGCCGCTGGAGTACTGAATGGAAAAGTCATCGGTCAGTTATTATGAGCGATGCAAAGATTGCATCGCGCACCTGCAAATGATAGCCTCTCTGCACACGCCTGCTGTAAAACGCAATCCAAGGGCGGGGAAGTGTGGAGGGGGACGCGAGTGCTGAATTTCCCGGGTGCTCTGGCAAAGGAAGTGTCAAGTGGGTATGACTCGATACGAAGACAAGACTTTCGAAAATGAGCATGTCATCCTCGATGAGGGAGTGTTTGTCAACTGTGTTTTCAAGAATTGCAGCCTGGAGTACTCGGGAGGAGACGTGTACGTCCAGAACTGCCAGGGGGAAAGCTGCCAGCTTGTGTGGCGCGGCGCCGCGCAGCGGACGATCTTCCTCCTGCAAGGACTCGGACTTCTAGCACCGGCCGCCTCGCTTCCCGCTGCGGAACCTTCGAATCGCGTTCAATAGCCGAAAGGTCTGCCCCCGGGGCGCTGCGCTGCCCGTGTTGTGCTCAAAAACCCGGCGGCGGGCCTCCCGCCGCCCACGATTCAGCCCGGGCGGAAGCGAGACGCGACCCGTGACGGGGGCTAGGAATCCAGGCTACTCTGCGGAACTCTCTTTTGCGCTGCGCGTCTCCCTCCTGTTCTTATTCCCCGGGCGGCGCAAGGGCCGGGATCAGACGGTATGAAGGCCGGGTCTGATACTTTTTAAGGTAATCGCGATAGGCCGGGTCCTGGGGTGAGTGGTCTTCCGGTCCCGGTGGATAATTCGACATCGAGCGGAAGGGAAGTGGCGTCACGGTGGCGAAGTCCGCTGTGTTGGGTTCGCCGTCCTTGGCATACCCGGTCGCGTCCAGAAAGAATGACCGCACCCACCCGGGCCGCAGGACGGGAAGCTGTGACGTATTAAACCGCACCGTCATTTCATCGCCGGTGGACATCACGACCAGATGATCGTCTGCATGGGCCAGTAGTTTGTTAACGTTTCCGTATCGCGTATAGTTGCCGCGCATGGGGTTCCACGGGGCCTGTTTCATCAGCGATGCGTATTCGTAATAATCCGGGCGGATGTGCTCCGGGTCGCTGACCGGGACCGAGAACCCGCGGAAGTGGAGGTCTGCATACTCGGGCGCAATCTCAGGTGCGGGTTTGACGGGCCGGTCGTCCGTGCTGAAGAAAATGCGGTCCCAGTAAACGCACAAATTCGTGATGATGCGGACGTGATGGTCCGGTGAAAGGAATTTGCCCGTCAGATCGACGCGCATCGTGCGGTTCGTGCCGCTCGGCAGACCCATGTCGCGGATGACCGTGACCCATTTGCCCTGCGTGTTACGCACCTGAAGGTAAGGCGGGACCATAGGCAGCGCGGAATTGTGCATCAGAGCGCGCGAGCCGTTCGAATCCGTCCAGAAGACCCATCCCGTGAGCCAGAGTGAAACGCGCCGCGCGTTGTCGAGTCTGCCGAGGTCGAGCGTGAGCGAATGCATTTCAGCCATTCCGGGTATGCGCAGCCGCCTGAAGTTGTGCGGATACTGATGGTCGGCTTTTCTGATCAGCGGGAGGACGTCATCGCCATGATCATCGACGGCCGAGAGCGGCACGTGTTCGTCGCCCACGGCATAGAGTTGCGGCGCAGGCGGCGCCGAAGAGTAAATTTCGTTGGCGTAGATTTTTTCATTCGCCGGGTGATCGACCGCGATCAGCCGCAGCCGGTCAAAGTAATCGACCTCCCGCAATTCGTCCGTCATCCGGAATTCGTATGCGCCGCCACGCGGGCGCAAGGAACCGGGCAGGCGCACGAATTCGCGGGGATAGGGCCTGATCCTTGTGCCGTCCGGCGCGAGTTCACCAAGCGGCCCTACGCCGAGGATGTCCGTGACAAAGACAAACTGCCGGCCGTTCCACGCGTAGAGCAGAGGGCAGGAACTGGCCAGGCGTTCCGATTCGCGGAAGCGGATGGCGGCATCCGTGGTCACGTTCAACTGGTTCTCGATGATTTGCGTGGGCCACGTGGCGCGCACGACATCCAGCTTGGCCAGATTCCCGGTGTACACATAGGCCGGGCCGCCCGTGATGAGGACCTTGTCATAAAAGTCCCCCTGCTTCAGCTCGATTTCCGACCCGACGCCCTGCTTGTTGCTCTTTGAGCCGTCCATGGAAATTTCCACCCAGTGTTCGGGCGGTCCGGTTTCGGCCCACGCCGAAAGCTTGCCCCGGACCGTTGTTCCGACCAAATCGAGAACGCCCGGCTTGCCGAGCCATGTCGCCTCGAGAGAAGCGATGTTTCCCGGAGAACCCAAGTGGATGGTTTCCTGATGAAAATGTCCCAGGCGATTGGCGAGCAGGTGCAGTTGACCGGATTCATCCGCCACCAGCAGGTCTTCATAACTGTCGCCGTTGAGGTCGGCTGCAATGCCGCGAAAAGCCAGAAGCGGCGCGGGGGGCTTGACCGCGGGCATTCCGGCGACCGGCGTGAACCTGGCATTGCCGTCGTTTTTCAAGACTTCATAGCCGCCGGTGGTCCAAAGCGCGAGATCGAATTTACCGTCGTGGTTGAAATCGGCCACGGCGCCGCCCAGAGCGGTGAGCCGCGTCAAGGCCGGGCCGGCTTCGCGAGTGCGGTCAACGAACTTGTCGCCTCCGAGGTTCTCAAAAAAGATGGGCGGGCCGTCATCGCGGAAGAAAACAAGGTCGGGATAGCCGTCGCCGTTGAAGTCGGCAAAGAGAACGTCGCGGAAGCGGCCGCTGACGCCGCCAAGCCCGGAGGCGGCCGTGATGTCAGTGAATGTTCCGTTGCCGTTGTTGCGGTAGAAATGGATACGGGCGGGGGAGAAATCGTCCGGGAAGCGGAAAGACGCGCCATGCGGCGGCGAATTGAGGTTTGTGTATGAAGTCACGATCAGGTCGAGCAGGCCGTCGTTGTCCGCGTCAAACAGCAGCGCGCGGGTGTCAAGCTCGTCCGGCTCGGCCTTGAGGCCCGCCTTTTGGGTGACGTCAGTAAACGTACCGTTGCCGTTGTTCTTAAGCAGATGGACGCCGCCGAGCCCCGCGATAAACAGGCTCATGTGGCCGCTGTTGTCATAATCGGCAAAGACGGCGGAGACAGAGTCCGGAGGGCCTTCAACCCCGGCCTTTGCGGTGACATCCGTAAAAGCCCCATTGCCGCTGTTATGAAAAAGCTGATTGCGGCCGCCCGGATCGACAACGTAAAGGTCCGGATGGCCGTCGCCGTCGTAATCCCCCACGGCGACGGACGCGCCAAACAGCGGGACAAGCTTGCGGCGGGCAAAATCGAGCGAGTAATCCGCGCTCCTGATTTCGACGGACGACCCTGCTTCGGGTGAAGCGGGAGAGTTGTGAAGGGAAACGCCCAGTTCCGCGGCAATATCGCGGAAACTGACAGCCGGCGCCGCCCTGCCGGCAACCTGAACAGGCGGCGCAGCGGGGATGAGGATGGCTCCGTACCGGCCTTTCTCAAGCGCGGGACTCTGGAGCGAAATGCTGGGCACTTTGTCGCTGTACTCCTGATGGAGCTTCAGCATCCGCTGCGCTTCGTCCCTGCGACCCATGCGGACAAGGATGGTGAACGTGCGGAAGAGGGATGCCACGTAAAAATTCTGGCCACGCACAAACCCGATTTTGTTGAGGCGCTCGTGCGTGTCAAGTGCAAGATCGAGCTTGTGCTCGGCGAAGTAAACAGTGCCCAGATTGAACAGGGTGGCCGGATCGTCGGGGTCGGCGGCGAGGACTTTCTTGAATTCTTCTTCCGCCGGGCCGTACCGAAGCTCGCGTTTATAAAGGATGCCGAGGTTGTAATCGACAGCGGTCATGTTCGGCGCCATCTGTTTTGCCGTCGTCAGGGCAGAGAGCGCCTGGTTCAGATTATTCGCCTGCGTGTACGCGAGGCCGATGTCGAGATAATCCGTGGCTACGGCGTGGCCGGACTCGATCACTTTTTGAAATTCGGCGACGGCCTCAGCGTATTTGCCCTGCTCGTAGTAGGCCTTGCCAAGGTTGCGGTATGTTTGGATCGCCGCAGCGCCTGGCGCAGGGGCAGACTGGGCCGTGGTGGATGCATCGCCGGGCTGTGCCGAAGACCTTTCCTGCTTCAGCAGAAAGAGAGCCACAACCGTTACGGAGAGCACGGCGATAATGACAACAGCTTTGCTTCGCACGAGATTCATTGGACCCCTGAATGGTTTCAATTGATCTGCAAGCAAGAGATTATATACCGCGCGGTAAAGCGGCAAAGGGAAAGTTGTTCAGGTTCCATCCGTCGTGAGGCAAGGCCGGCGGAAATGATAAGCCAAGTAGCCATGAGCACGACATCCAGATAAGGTTGTGTAGCCGGAAGCAACCGCGCAAACGCATTTTATCGAAGCACGTATTTTCAACAAGTTAGATCGCTTCGGTTTTCAGCTTTTTCCGCTTCGTTTTTATCGGCTCGCTGATTCTAAAGAGCTTCTTCGGTTCGTTTTCCGGTTCGTTTTGTCCCATTTCCGAAGCCCGATCATTTGTTTTCAACAACTTCTCCGGTTCGTTCTTGCAAAAATGGATTTTTCTGTCCCACCTGGTGCGTTTTTTCGGTCCCTGCGAGGCTACGGATGTAGATTGCTCCAGGCGGTATTTTCCTTCGGGCAACTTCGAAATGGGACCGCTGCGGCATGGACAGACCCCGACGTTCCCGCCCATGGGTCAGATGTCTACGGTGATGACCTCGATCATCGGTTCGAAGACCAGGGCGGCAAATGGCCAATGGGAACCTCCGTGATCTATGGGCAGACAACAGGTAACGCTGCCCCGCGACACCGACAGAGGGTAGACTAGCACACTAGCGTTCTGTTGTCAAGAAAATTCCGCCGGCCGGTGGAGACGATTCAAGAAACAGGGCTTGCGTTCATGGCGTCGTAAAGAACGGCCGGGTGCTCAGTTTTTTCGGGCGAAAAGCTGCAGAACGCGGTCGCGCGTCGAAAGGCGGTCCGAATGCCCGCCTTACTGTTTGCGGTAGCGGTCGATATACGAGTCGATGAATTCGAAACGCGCCTGGTGTTTGGCGGGCCGGGAATAGATGCGCGGCCCGAGGACCATCACCCGATACCCGTCCTTCGCGTCGTAGCGCGGCCAGTGGGGCAGTCCGCCGCCGTTGGGATCGCCCGTCCGAGCAAAGTTCGACCAGTAGGTCATCATGGCGTCGGAGAGCTTGAAATCCACGGGTTCATACGGGGCGGGCTTCCATTTCAGCATACCGAAGACGTATTCGATCTCCGCCGAGTGGCGCGCACCCAGCTTGATAACCGGAATTTTGCCGTCCATTTCGCCCGGAGGTTCAGGCGGCGTGCGCGTGAAGAGGTAGCGATAAACGGGCGCGCCGCCCGTCTTGTTCTGCATTTCGAGCCATTTCCAGGTGTCGTAAACGGTGAAAAATTCGCTGGCGAGGTCTTCCATGGACTGGCGGGCCTCGGCTTCGGTGGCATGCGGATAGAATTTCAGGGCCTCATCGGCCTGATCTCCAAAGCGGGCCTTAACCGCTTTTACAAGACTTTCCGGGGTCGGCTTCGGTCCCGCGAAGAGAACGAAGGAAGCCTCATCCTTGTTCCAGCCGGCGAGCAGCGGCACATGGCTCTGCCTGCCCTCAGCAAAGATGGTATCTACATCCTGTGGTAGAACGTAGCCGTCGATGTTCGGCCAGAATTGTCCCTTCTTCGATTCTTCAAGAAGCTTCTCGGCGGGAATGGCGCGAAGCTCAGCGAGCGAATCGGCGCCAATCGACTGCGCGAACTTAGCGCCGGCGGCTTCAGATACAGCAAGCGATGGCGCACCGTGCAGGTCCGGTCCGGCGCCGAAAAACGCTCCGCTCTCGCCGATGGCTTTCTGGAAAAGGCCCTGGGCGAGCGGCGAGGCCATCAGCGCACTCACGGAAAAAGCGCCGGCCGATTCGCCGAAAATCGTGACATTGTCGGGGTCGCCGCCAAACGCCGCGATATTCTCCTTGACCCACTGCAGCGCGGCGATCTGGTCCATCAGGCCGTAGTTGCCGGACGCATGATGGGGCGATTCTGCGGTCAGGTCGGGATCGGAAAAAAAGCCGAAAATGCCGAGCCGGTAATTGGCGCTGACCACGACGACGCCCTTGGCTGCCAGATGCTGGCCGTCCTGGCGCGGCTCGGACGTAGCGCCGGCCTGGAACCCTCCGCCATAGATCCACACCATCACAGGCAGGCGCTCATCGGCGGATTTCGCAGGCGTCCAGACATTGAGATAAAGGCAATCTTCGCTTGGCCCCTTGTCGCGGAACACCATGTCTGGAAAGACCCTGAGCTGCATGCAGCGCGGGCCGAATTCGTCGGCTTTGCGGACGCCGCTCCAGGGCTCCACAGGCTGCGGCGGCTGCCAGCGCAATTTGCCGACCGGCGGAGCAGCGAAAGGAATTCCAAGGAAGGCGCGAACGTTTGAATGAGGGAGCGTCTTGCCCTCGACAATGCCGGCGGCGATTTTCACGCGGTCAGCGGCCCGGACAGCCGTGGCCCGCAATAAGAAAAGAGCGATGGATAAAAAGAGAAATCCCTTGCTGGACCCCAAGGTCCCTTGACGCTTGTTATGCATGAACCCCTCCACTTTGCGAGAAGCGTTCTTACGATAGAAGACTGAAAAACGAGACTCCCCCAGCGCTGGCTCTATAGTGCAGGAGCCCGGCGAAGAGGTCTATTCTATCCAAAACGTCACGCGGACGGACACTGAGAACGCTGACAATCTGCGTTAGGGTCGGTGCAGTGCGGCGAGCGCAGGCCTGCCGTAATGGAACCCCCGGGATTCCAACTCCCTTACGGCTACGAGCTAAACTCGGCGATCAGCTTGTGTCCCGCTTCGGTCATTTCCCAGACGCCGCGCGGAGCATCCGACTTCAGCAGGCCGGCCTGGATCATTGCGTTCTGTGCCCACTGTGCGGTGTTCCACCAGCGTGGGACGTCCGTGTTGGGGGCCAGCGGCTCAAAATCCACGTCGGTCAGGGTTCCCTTCATAACTCTGGGCAGACGCTCGAGCACTTCGTTCATCTCGCCGACGCCGCCCATCTGGTTCAGGACCTGGAGAATCGGCTTGAAGTACGCCGTTTCGCGCGTGCGGATGCCGCGTTGCAACCGGGAAAGATCGTGGGCGCCGTTTTTCCGGGTGTGGGCGATGTCGTTGAGCGCGGGGGTAAGCTTGTCCCATTCGGCCCGGAGCGCTGCCAGCTTCTCGCGCAGTGCTGTGGCCTGATCAGCGCGTTCGATGACGGCCCTGGCCTTTTCGTAGTTGCGCGCGGCAAAAGCCTTGGCGCCGGCCTGGTTGATCAGTTCGATCTCCGTCTCCATTTCCTCGAGCAGGATCTCGAAAGCCGCCTGTACGGTGGTGTGATCGTGTTCGACCATCTTGCGACCTCCTTTATTTACAGCAACGTCTTTGTGATTTCCGAGGCCCATAGCGACTGTCCAAAAACGGCCCAATGTGAACTCCCTCTCCTCCCCACCGGACACCCAACCCAGGGGAAAAATCCCGCGTCCCGCGACGAAGGGCGCAATTGTACCGCAGGGCCTGGTGCCATCGGCCCCCGGAACACACATAATGTACACCCAAGATGGCGTCAATGGTTACTAAAAATGTAATTGGCGGGCAGATTAAATTGAAGGGCGGGTCTGACGGGTCGACATGTGCCACGGCTGGGGTCAGCCAGGCACATGCTCCCAATCATTTGCGAAAGGACTCCGACCGCCGCCCGGCGATGCCCATTATGGCTGGGTCGATTGTCGCAGGGGCGTTCCTGGAATGCTCGGCTGCCGTGTGTATTCGCCCTTTTCCGGGTCGGCCAGCACGATGTTGTATGCGTCAAGCGTCGTGCCCGTTGCCTGCTGAAATTGGACGATGGCCGCGGCATACGCCTGGCGGGCCTTGGCCAGGTTGCCTTCCGCCGTAATCAGGTCGCGTTGCAGCAGGATGACGTTCAGCGTGGTCGAAACGCCGAGGCGGAGTTTCTTGATTTCGGCATCCAGCGCCTGCTGGGCGTAATCCCTTGCCTTGATTGCGGCATTAATCTGGGCCTTGGCCTGAGTGACGGCGATTTCCGCGTTGCGAACATCCTGTTCAATCGAGTTCTTGTCGCGCTGCATGCTGGTCTGCATCCGGTGCAGCTCGACCATCGCCTGGGCCGCATTGGCCTGCTGATTTCGGTTGCGGATGGGGATGCGGAGCGAGAGACCCAGCGAGTAGCTGGGATACTTTCCGCTGAACACCTGGCTGATCGAATCGCCAAAACCTCCCGGCCCGGCAATGAAACCCGCAAACGGCACGCCGGCAAGGCCGTTCGACTGATAGGTGGCGAAGGCGTCCAGAGTCGGCAGCAATCCGTTTCGGTTGGACTGGATAGTGTAGTTCTGGTTTCGGAGGTTCAACTCATCCTGCCGGAGTTCCGGACGGTTCTTGAGGGCCTGGTTGATCGCTTCCTGAAGGGAAGGGATGTCATTCGGCTTTGGCACGGGAAGCTGGTCTGTGGGTTCGATTTCAACAGCGGCCAGTTCAGGAGTCACGCGCTTCGAGATCATGGTCTTGAGGGTTTCCTGCTGCTGCAAGTAGGTAGTCTGGGCGACGATGAGGCTTTGCTGATCGCTGGCGAGTTCGGACTCAGCCTGCACGACATCGAGAGGGGCAAGAGTTCCGATCTCGACCTGCTTCTTGTCGTCTTCGACGAGTTTCTGCGAATATTGCACTGCGGCCTGCGCCACGCGGACCTGGTCGCGGTCTGCCAGCAAAGTGTAGTAGGCGTTCAGCACCGCTGTGATCGTGGTGATCACCTGCTGGCGGAGCACTGTGTCAGCAATATTCATGTCGTTTCTGGCGATGCGGATAAACACTTCATTGGCCCGGCGGCCGAAGCCGTTGAGCAGATGCTGATTAAAGCCGACGGTAAGAGTGGTTGGAATCGATGGATTGTACAACGCATTGGGCGACGTAGTACTGCTCCTCGATCCGCTGACCGCAGCCAGGAAGCTGGTTCCCGTAAGCCAGCCCTTCCCAAAAAAGGTGGAGTAGTTGGCCGTATGGCTGCCTTCTACGGGGACACCGGTCAGCGATTCGAAATTGAGAGGCGTTGAGCTGTTGTTCCACCCAAAGCTGAACCCGGTGAAAGGATCACAGCAGCCCACGAAATTTGTGCTGGTGACGCCGCCGCCCGTAAACCCGCCGCCACCCGTCCCGCCGGGGGCGGACACGCCGCTGATGCCTGCACCGATAGCACCCGCAAACAAGGCGTTTGAAACGATCGCTCCCTGGACTCCGCGCGCGGCGCCTCCGCTTTTCGCCCGGAGCACGTCAAGCCGGGCGAGCGGAAGTTCGTATTGCGACACAGCGATGTCCAGATTGTTCTGGAGGGCGAGTTCAAGGGCTGAATTCAGCGAGAGCATCAGCTTATTGCCCTGAATCAACTGATTTATCTGCGGCGTATTCTCGAGCGATGGGGCCGGCACATGCGGATAGGAATAGGCCTTGAAAATTGAAGGCCCGTTGGAATAGTCGAATGCCTGCTTCGCCGCCGGTGCTTCCTGTGCACCTGCCGGAGGTGAGGACGGTTGCTGCTGTGCCACGCTCTGCCCGCCAGGCGCCTGCTGGGCCCGCAGTTCCCGGGGCGAAACGCCTGCCAGTAGTGACATTGCTAGGACTGTCAGTCCCGCACACCGCATAGCTTTTTCCGATTTCATTTCGTAATCGCTCCCTCCACAAGAATCTACCGGATTGTTGGAAAAGTCTTGTTACGCGCGTTATTCCTTCCGAGGGCCCTTGTTCCTGACCGGCCCGGGGGACATGCTCAGCTTTCTCACGCCCAATAACTTAATTACGAACTCTTTGGATGTTCAGTTTCATCGAAAGGTGGGAGAAATCTCCTGACTAGCGATAGCGCCAACCCGGTCAGAGTCGTGAATCCGCGTGGTAATTGTCTGCTCCCGCTGAGGTCATCGTCCACCTTCGCCGCAAACATGCAGGGATTGCCGCAGAAGTTCCGCCTGGCCTGAATGAGGCTAGCTGCCCAATGTAACACCTCCGCCGCCACTCTGGCAACGGATTCACCCGCCGGCTGCAGGTCCCGGAATCGAAATCGCCGTGCCCGGCGCAATCCCGGTCCCGCCTTCCGTATGGAGGTCTTTGCCTACGGTTAGCGCCACTAGCTCGGCAAAGCCGGCGCACATATCAATTCAGAGAATTAAGACCTTAACGTTACTGCCCTTGATCCTCAAGGGGGGAGACCCAGTGCGAATAAACCAGAGAATCGAAAGAAACTGTTCGCCCGCGGGCAGCAGGCGTTGTCAGGCAACTTGGCGCAGGAGTTTACTCATGCGATCCCATGCTTCATGAGGACCAACCGGTGCACGCCTGATCCAAGGATGCCAATCGCTGTGATATCCGGGCGGATTACACCATCGTATGCAAAGGAAAAACGAGGGGCAGCGGACGGAACCGGGTCTGGGCTCCGTCCGCCGCGGGAGGGGGTCCTCGTCGGTCTGGTCGTATGAAGCGACCTGACCAAACCGCCTGCAAAATTCCGTTCAGCGGCTGCATTTGCCGCCAATCAGGGAGGGGAGGTCGGTCAGGAAGAATTCCGATCAAAGGACATCGCCGATCGATTTCCCGCCGCTCCGTTGAATCCTACCCTATAGTTACCTATTAGTAATACTGAGCGAGTTTACTGTCAAGTAAATAATTCGCCCGTTTGTGAATTCGATCTAACACTCAAAGTTTCTACAAGTTGCAAATATCGGCAGTCTATCGGAAAACTTCAGGATGGCTTGGACTTTGCCATTCGGGCTGTCCCACCTGAGGTAAAGACGCGGGAGGCAAGAGTTTGGGCCAAAAGTTGCGCTTCGACCGCCAACCACCTTAATCTTGGTGAGCATGAGAAACATACGACTTCTGATCGCGTATGACGGTGCGGACTTCCACGGCTGGCAACGTCAGCCGCATGCTCGCTCCATTCAGGAAGAGCTCGAAGCAAAGATTGCACAGATTACCGGCAGCCGGGTGGCCCTGCATGCGTCCGGGCGGACAGACGCAGGCGTCCACGCCTCGGGACAAGTGGCGAACTTCAGGACGGAATGTCCGATCCCATGCGAGGGTCTGGCGAAAGCCCTTAACGATGTCCTGCCGCCGGCTATCCGCGTGAGGCATGCAGAAGATGTCCCGTCAAGTTTCCATGCGCGCTACAGGGCAAAATCAAAAACTTATCGTTACCGCATCCTCCAGACCGCGATCTGCCCGCCGTTCCTCGCGCGCTACGTGTACCACCATCCCTATCCGCTCGACTGGTGCCGGATGGCAAAGGCCGCGCGATTGTTTGAAGGCGAGCACGATTTCACATCATTTGCCGGCGACGATCACTCGGAAGAGACAATCAGGAAAGATTCAGAAAACTCGAACGTGCGGCGCATTTTCTCTTCGCGCCTCGAATTGCGCGAAAAGCTCGCTTTGCTGGTCTATGAGGTTCGCGGTTCAGGCTTCCTGCACCACATGGTGCGGAACATCGTGGGGACGCTGCTGGAGGTGGGAAGCGGGAAACGCTCGCCGGAAGATATTCCGGCCATCCTCGAAGCCCGCGACCGCAGCAAGGCCGGACCTACGGCCCCCGCAAATGGTTTGTGCCTGGTCAAGGTAGAATACTGAGAACGCCCGCTGGAAGTGATCTTACCCGGCGGTACAAAGTAGGGCAGGGAAGACACAACCGCAGCTTTGCGTCTCATCGACTTTGCGCGAGGCGTTTGAGGTCTGGGAAACCCTGTCGTTCGAATCCCGGCAATCCGCTTGTTTTATCCGCCGGCGATGGCCCCGATCACGCAGAAGGGCTCGGCGCCTCTAACGACAGCCTCGGGCAGAGGTGCGTCCGGCGGTTCGTGCGAAAGGTCCTCCTCGCAGGCGAAGAAGCGGATAAACGCTCGCCGCTTGCCCGTATCATGATCGCGAATCGTGCCGCGCAGCACGGGATATTTGGCCTCGAGCGCATCCAGCACCGATCGCTGCGTGACAGGGCCTTGAATGTCGAGCGTGACCTCGTCATCAACCTGCGCCAGCGTGCGAAGGTGGAAAGGAAGAACGACTCGGATCATACCAGTGTCTGCGCCTCCACCGAGAGCACGCGCGGCAGATGCTCGACGATAGGTTTCCACGTGTTACCGCCGTCCGCCGAACCGTACACCTGTCCGCTCGTCGTGCCGAAATAGACTCCACAAGGGTCAAGCCGATCCACCGACATCGCGTCGCGCAGCACGTTGACGTAGCAGTTGCGTTGTGGCAGGCCTTTGGTGAGCGGCTCCCACTCGTTACCGCCGGTCTTGCTCCGGTAAACACGCAGTCTGCCGTCAAGCGGGAAATGCTCGGAATCGCTTTTGATCGGGACGACGTAAATGGTTTCCGGTTCGTTCGCATTCACGTCGATGACGAAGCCGAAATCGGTGGGCAGATTGCCGCTGACTTCGTGCCAGGTGTCGCCGGCGTCGTCGCTGCGCATCACGTCCCAGTGCTTCTGCATGTAGAGGACGTTCGGTTTGGCTCCGTGCTGAGCAATGCGATGCACACAGTGGCCGACTTCCGCCGTCGGGTCAGGGATGTACTGCGATCTCAATCCCTGGTTGATAGGTTTCCAGGTCTTGCCCCCGTCGTCGGTACGGAAGGCGCCCGCGGCGGAGATGGCTACGAAGATACGATTGGGATTGCTTGGGTCGAGAACGATGGTGTGCAGGCACATGCCGCCGGCGCCCGGCTGCCATTTGGGACCGGTTCCGTGTCCGCGCAGCCCCGGAAGCTCCTGCCACGAGTGTGCACCATCCGTCGAGCGGAAAATGGCGGCGTCTTCCACTCCGGCATAGACCGTGTCCGGGTCGTGGAGCGACGGCTCCAGGTGCCACACGCGCTTGAACTCCCACGGGTGCTGCGTGCCGTCATACCACTGGTGCGTCGTAAGCGGCTTTCCGGTTTCTGAAGAAGTGTCATAGACGAACCGGTTGCTCTCGCCCTGGGGAAACCCCTGGGGCGACTTCGTGACACCGCCGCCGGGAGCTTCCCATGTCTTGCCTCCATCGTTCGAGCGCTGGATTACCTGCCCGAACCATCCGCTCGATTGCGAACAATAGATGCGGTTCGGAGCGGCCGGCGAGCCCTTCATGTGATAAATCTCCCAGCCGGTAAAATGCGGGCCGTTCACTTTCCACTTCTTGCGCGTTCCGTCGGCCTCCAGGATAAACGCGCCCTTCACTGTACCCACCAAAAGCCTTACGCCGCTCATTCAGTCCTCCTTATTCGAGTTACGTTCAATCATGGGTCCCCGCGGTATAATAAGCGCCATGGATATCGAAAAGACGATGGAGTTTATTCTCACCACTCAGGCGAAGCTCGAAGTTTCTGTGCAGCAGCAGGCCGAGCGGTCAGCAGAACTCCAGGCCCTTGTCAAAGGGCACGAGGAACGCTTCGCAAAGCTCGAAACCTCGATCGCGACCGTTACGGATCTTGTCGGCCGCCTGGCCCAGGCCCAGATTCAGACGGTTGAACGCATGGACTCTGGTTTCCGAGAGTTGAAAGAAGCCCTCATCAGTACTGATTACAAGCTCAACGCTCTGATCGAAACTGTTGACAAGCTGGTTCACCGCAACGGCCATAAAGAGTAACCTCGCTTCACTTCTTTGCATGGCAAGCAAGCCGATGCTTTTTGCGATCCCGCGCGTTCGATGAATTGAATTGGGAGATTGCGGTACAATGAACGCCATGGATATCGAAAAGACGATGGAGTTCATTCTCAGCACCCAGGCCCGAGTCGAAGCATCGATAGAAAAACTTGAGGCCTCGGCCCG